>NZ_QTLL01000002.1:0-729345 GCF_003434675.1 Coprococcus sp. AM14-16 | reverse complement strand
CTTCGTCCCGCTGACGTTCTCGACTGACGGGATTCTTCTAGACTCGAAGTCCCGCGCTGACGCGCTCTGTCTTCGTCCCGCTGCACTTTCGACTGACGGGATTCTTCTAGACTCGAAGTCCCGCGCTAACGCGCTCTGTCTTCGTCCCGCTGACGTTCTCGACTGACGGGATTCTTCTAGACTCGAAGTCCCGCGCTGACGCGCTCTGTCTTCGTCCCGCTGCACTTTCGACTGACGGGATTCTTCTAGACTCGAAGTCCCGCGCTGACGCGCTCTATGTTCGGCTTACGCCGAACGACTTCTCGTTAAAACCGCTTGAAACCCCCAAATGCCTGCAAGCAGGCGCTTGGGGTTTCTGCGCTGGGTTTTATATCTTCTCTGTCACTCTGAGTCTTGTGAGTGCACGGGCAAGTGATGCCTCGCTCTGCTTGTATTCCTTCAGACTCTCTTTCTGTCTGAGTCTCTCTTCCGCTCTGATCTTTGCCTCCTTGGCTCTGACCCTGTCGATATCCTCCGGCTTCTCTGCGGAATCCACGATAAGGACAACTCGGTTATTTACTATCTGAACAAAGCCCTCACCGACAACACCGACTACCTGCTCACCCTTGCTGGTGGTAATCCTGATCTCGCCTATGCTGGTGGCTATGACCATGTTCTCGTGATGTGCAAGAACCGCTTTCTCTCCATCTTCAAGTGGAAGAATGATCTTCTCTACTCGGCCTTCGAAGAATATCTTATTGCTGGAAATAACTCTCAGATAAAATGTATTCATCTACGCACTTCCTTTACTGACCTTTCTCGGCCTTTTCCTTTACTTCCTCTATAGTACCTACATTGAAGAATGCCCACTCAGGATACTCGTCCATCTCACCGTCAACGATCATCTTGAAGCCCTTGATCGTATCCTTGAGACTTACATACTTTCCAGGAATACCTGTGAAGTTCTCAGCAACATGGAATGGCTGTGACAGGAATCTCTGAACCTTTCTGGCTCTGGTAACTGTAAGCTTATCCTCATCTGACAGCTCCTCCATACCGAGGATTGCGATGATATCCTGCAGCTCCTTGTACTTCTGAAGTATCTCCTGTACACGTCTTGCAACATTATAATGCTCCTCGCCGACTATATCAGCCTCAAGAATTCGTGAGCTTGACTCCAGCGGATCTACTGCCGGATAGATACCCTGCTCAACGATCTTTCTTGAAAGAACTGTATTTGCATCCAGATGCGCAAATGTTGTGGCTGGGGCAGGATCTGTAAGGTCATCGGCTGGCACATATACGGCCTGGACTGACGTGACTGATCCTTCCTTGGTAGAAGCGATTCGCTCCTGAAGCTCACCCATCTCATTTGCAAGTGTTGGCTGATAACCAACGGCTGATGGCATACGTCCAAGAAGTGATGAAACCTCTGAACCTGCCTGTGTAAATCTGAATATATTGTCGATGAACAGAAGCACATCCTGATGATTTACATCACGGAAATACTCTGCCATTGTAAGTCCTGTCTCTGCAACTCTCATTCTGGCTCCAGGTGGCTCATTCATCTGTCCGAACACCAGGGCGGTCTTGTCGATAACGCCTGACTCGCTCATCTCTGTCCACAGATCATTTCCCTCTCTTGAACGCTCTCCAACACCGGTGAATATTGAGTATCCACCATGTACGGATGCGATATTCTGGATAAGCTCCTGGATAAGGACTGTCTTACCAACTCCGGCACCGCCGAACAGACCGATCTTACCACCCTTTGAGTAAGGTGCAAGAAGATCTATGACCTTGATACCTGTCTCAAGTATCTCAATGACAGGACTCTGATTCTCAAATGTTGGCGGCTCTCTGTGGATTACCCAGTGCTCTGTGTCTGAGAGATCCTCCTTGCCATCTATTGTCTCACCAAGCACGTTGAACAGACGTCCAAGTGTCTGATTTCCTACTGGAACTTTGATTCCTGATCCGGTCGCAACGACTTCCATATCTCTTGAAAGTCCCTCGCTGGCGGACAGCATGATACATCTTACTGTATTATTTCCTACGTGCTGTGCTACTTCCATAACACATTTTTTTCCATGATTATCTACTTCAAGAGCATCCTTGATGTATGGCAGATCGTTGTCTGGAAATTCTACGTCTACGACAGGTCCCATGACCTGTACTATCTTACCATTTTTCAAAACATCAGACCTCCTTTACAATTATTTATTGAGCTTATTAGCTCCTGTCTCTCTGAGCTCTGGCGCCGCCCGCGATCTCTGTGATCTCCTGCGTTATGGCTGCCTGCCTTGCTCTGTTGTATTTGATATTGAGATCATCCAGCATCTCCTTGGCACTCTTTGTGGCTGAGTCCATCGCCATCATTCGGCTGTTCTGCTCACTGCAGAAGGACTCTACCAGAGCGCCGTATATATATCCCATGACACAGTTTGGTACGATTCGGTCAAGCACTGCCTTCGGTGAAGGCTCCATGGTAATCTCCTCGTGGAACACATCCGCAGGAACGCCTGCGAAGTCAGTCCTCTTCATAGGGAGGAGCTGTATCATCTGCGGTTCAACGACCACACTGCTCTTCATGTTGGTATATATGATGTATACCTCATCTATATCGCCATTCTCATAGTTCTCAAGCATCTTGTCCGCTATGACTCTGGCTCTGTGAAGACTAGGATTCTGCGCTGTATACTGGAAATGTATATCTATAGGCACTCCCTTCTTGGCGAAGTAGTGTCTTCCCACCTGGCCGACTACATACAGCTCACTGTTTGGGTGGGTTGCAAGCTCCTGCTCAGCGATCTTGATTACATTGTGGTTGTAGGCACCAGCCATACCTTTGTCGGCGGTAATGACCAGATAACCTCGCCTTCTGTCCTCTTCCTTGATTTCCTCTCTGCTGTCGAAGTACAGATGCTCCATCTCAGGAACATGTCTGAGCATTCTGGCAAGAGCAACCTGGAGTGTGTAGAAGTAAGGCTCCGTGTTCTCAAGATCTGTCCTCGCCTTTTTCAGCTTGGACGATGAGATCATATACATTGCATTGGTGATCTTCTGAGTATCCTTGATACTCTTTATTCTATTCTGGATTTCTTTGGTATTTGCCAATCAAATCACCTCTCAACGAATCTTCTGATTTCTCCTGAAATCTATCTCTCGATAAACTCCTTAGCAGCTGCGACTATCTTGTCCTTCAGCTCATCGGTAAGCACCTGCTTCTCCTCGATCTCATCCACGATATCCTTGTGGGCACTGTGGAAGTATTCAAGCATCTCAAGTTTCTTCTTCTTGACCTCTGAAACCTCTACCGGAAGGAATACCTTATTGGTAGCTGCTACCAGGATGATAACCTCCTCTGCCATTGACAGCGGATTGCACAAAGGCTGCTTTAAAAGCTCCATAAGTCCCTTGCCGTACTGCAGCTGCTCCTTGGTGTTCTCATCCAGATCTGAACTGAACTGTGTGAACACCTCCATCTCTCTGTACTGTGCCAGATCGATACGGATACTTCCTGCGGCCTTCTTCATCGCCTTTGTCTGCGCTGCACCACCAACTCGTGATACCGACAGACCGACGTTGACAGCAGGTCTCATACCTGAGAAGAACAGATCGCTCTCGAGGAATATCTGTCCATCTGTGATAGATATAACATTTGTAGGTATATAAGCAGATACATCGCCTGCCTGTGTCTCGATAATAGGAAGGGCTGTGATGGAGCCTCCGCCCAGCTCATCCTTAAGCTTACTTGATCTCTCAAGAAGTCTTGAATGGAGATAGAATACATCTCCAGGATATGCCTCACGTCCTGGTGAACGTCCGAGAAGCAGTGACAATGTTCTGTAAGCAACAGCGTGCTTTGACAGATCATCGTACACGATCAGCACATCCTTGCCCTTATGCATGAAATACTCAGCGATCGCTGTACCTGAATAAGGCGCAATATACTGAAGTGGTGCTGAATCACTTGCTGTAGATGCAACGACTATCGTGTAGTCCATGGCATCATATTTGTTCAGGTTATTTACAACCTTGGCTATTGTTGAAGCCTTCTGGCCTATAGCCACATATACACAGATGACATCCTTGCCCTTCTGATTCAGAATGGTATCTATCGCTATGGATGTCTTACCTGTCTGTCTGTCTCCTATGATCAGCTCTCTCTGTCCTCTTCCGATTGGGAACATGGCATCTATCGAGAGGATTCCTGTCTGAAGCGGCTGGTTGACCGACTTACGATCAACTATGCTTGGAGCCGGATTCTCTATTGGACGATAATCCGTTGACTCTATGCTGCCCTTTCCATCTATAGGTGCTCCAAGGGCATCAACTATACGTCCGATAAATGCATCGCCTACAGGGATGCCTGCACGCTTTCCCGTTCTGCTGACCTTTGTTCCTTCTTTGATTCCTGTATCACGACCGAACAGAATACATCCTATCTCTGTTCTTCTGATATCCTGAACCATACCTTTGACACCATTCTCAAAAACAACGATCTCGCCGTACATGGCATTGTCTATACCGTATACGGTTACGATTCCATCACCTACATAGATGACCTTACCGACTTCTTTGTCCCTGGAGTCAAAATCATAATTCTCTATCTCTTCTTTGAGTATAGAAATAATATCCTCTGAACTAATTGAACTCAATTTATCACCTCATAACCAGTTTCTGTCTAAGGGATTTGTACCTGCCCAGAATGCTTCTGTCGTACTCGCGGTCTCCCGTTCTTATGACAAATCCACCTATCAATTCTTTTTTCTCCACCATGGAAAGCTGTACCGCCTTGCTTCCGTACTCTTTCATAAGGAAGTTCTCGATACCTACCTTCTGCTTATCAGTTGGCGGTGTAACATAATAGAGAGTTGCCGAAAGGATATCCTGCCGCTCTCTGGCATACTTCTCATACTCGTCAAATATGTCATGTATCATGTCAAATCCATCGTTGTCACACAGAGTCTTCATGAAATTCACCAGATCCTTGTTGCCAAATCTGTCAAATACCCTGTCAACGACCTTGCGCTTGTCTGCATGGCTGACCACCGGATCTGCCAGCGCATATACCAGCTCCGGACTACCATCCACAAGCGCCTTTATCTCCTCCACCATGTCCTGACTGATTCCAAGCTGATAGAGGACAATTCCGTAATTAATTGCCTTCTGTGTCACCTGAATCACCTACTTCATTCAAAAACTCGTCATACATGGCAGCTCCTGCTGATTCCGCATCACCTTCACCGCCCACGATCTTGCCGGCTGCTACCATGGCAAGCTCTGCGATCTGTGACTGCATATCAGAAAGTGCCTTGTTCTGCTTGATCTCTATGGTCTTCTCCGCATCCTTTATCATTTTGACTGACTTTGCATCAGCCTGATCTATGATACGGCTGTACTCATTCTGGGCCTCCACACGGGATTTCTCACGGAGATCCCTGCACTCAGCATCAACCCCTGCAAGGGTATCCTCATACTGAGACTTGAGTTTCATTGCTTCAGCCTTCTGATTGTTGGCATCCGATATGGTGCCAGCGATCATATCTTCTCTCTTCTTGATGACATCGTTGAGCGGTCCTATCAAGAACTTCTTCAAAAGAAGAAACAGAACTATTAAGTTGATAATGGTGAATGCTATTGTAGAAAATTCTATATCAATCATATAGCCACTCCTATCTTTCTGTTTCTATTATCCGCATCTCTTCTGCAATTCCAGATTTCTATTAGATATTTCTATTAAAATATCCATCTGACCAAAAATCTGATTACTTAAGAAGAATGATTGCAAGAAGTCCGATTACGAAACCGTAGATAGCTGTTGCCTCTGCAAGGGCACAACCGATGATAAGAAGCTTTGTGATCTTTCCGTCTGCCTCCGGCTGTCTAGCTACAGCCTCAACTGCCTTTGATGTTGCAAGACCAATTCCAAGTCCTGCGCCAAGTCCTACTAATGCTGCTATACCTGCTCCAATTGCTAATAATCCGTTCATATCATTTTCTCCTTCTTATTTTCATTTTTAAAATCAGATAATCTTTACTCCATCGCTTCCTGCATGTAAAGCGTAGTCAGGAAAGTAAATACAAATGCCTGTAAAAATCCATCAAAGAAATCAAAGTACAGGCTGAGTGGGATAGGGACAATGAGTGGAACTACTGCCTCTATCAGCTTCATGATGACGAATGCTCCGAGAACATTACCAAAAAGTCGCATACACAGCGACAGCGGCTTGATGACAAGCTCAAGTACATTAAGCGGTGCAACTATTGCTACCGGCTCTGCAAAACTCTTGACCCAGCCTTTTGTCCCCTTTCCTCGTATTCCTGCCACCTGTACGAGTATGATACTCATGATGGCCAGTGAGGCTGTCACATTCAGATCCTTTGTCGGTGGTTTAAAGCCAAATACACCCATGATGTTGGCCATGCCGATGTACAGAATAACCGTTATCAGATACGGAACATACTTCATGCCCGCCTCTCCGATAACACCTTTGAACAGGTTGTTAAAAGTAGTTATTATGGTCTCCAACACAAGCTGTTTCTTACCCGGATTCTCAACTTTTAGATTCCTTACAAGGATAATCGACAACAGCACAAGCACTGCCATAATGATCCATGTTACCACCACAGATTCTGTTACCGGTATTCCACCAAATATTGGTATTGTAAATACTGTTTTGCATTGGAGTTCATTGGATAACTCTTCTGCCAGATCCGTAAGACATCACTTCCTTTCACACTGTTTTCTATCAGGTGTTTGCGAAAATTCAAATATCCTAGTGTCTGAGCTGCTTTAGCATACCCATCAGGCACATTCTCAATTACTTATTTCGCAACCACCTATATGTCAAAACACTATTTCTTCTCTCATTTATTATTTGTTTATTATAGAAATAGCATTCCTGGCATCTGCCTCAGACAGCCCCACAAGTACGTTCTCTGTGTTGATCCAGTGAGAATCGAGTTCATGAGCCTCCCAGTCCATATCCATATCATCCAGTATGACATATCCCTCTACGGAATTCGCAGTCACATAATCCTTGACTGCACAGGCTCTGGTATAATCTCCATACTTGCTTCTGAGCTCATCCCCTGAAGAAGTTGCCCCATATACTTCCATTCCAGCATCGGCAAGTCTGCCTATCAGTTCTCTTACATGAGCTTTACTGACATCCTTATCAATCACCTGTTTTCTCCAGTCACTTGTCATGACCAGCTTAGCATGTGTGGCATCAACTATCATTTTAAGATTCGCCACATTCTTTGGATTGATAAACTCCCCTTGTTTATCACACAGGAATTTTTCCGAATTCAGTACGCCGTCTACATCAAAAAATACTACATTCATACGGTCATACTCCCCTATCTTTTTTTCTAAAAAGCTACTCTCGCTCCTTGCTTGCGTATTTTATCACCATTCAAAACAAATTTAAAGTCATATATTTGCCCTTATAGTCAAATTTTAATCATTTTTTATTTTTGTATTATTTTTCGTAACAAAAACAGTTTTTTGTCACAGTTTTCCCAAGAAACCCGCATAAAATCTAACATATCGCCAGTTTATACTTTTTTTATAATTTTAACATTTCGTTTATAATTAGCTTTTCTTCCAAATCATCAAAGTAAAATTCGCCACTCCCATCACCCTTCCGCCAGAAACAGGCTGGGTATTCTTCCGCGGCTGTATATCATCTGCTATACCCGCCCCGCGGAAGAATACCCAGCCGTCCTTCGCCCCCCCCCACGAAAAAAGGCTATCTCGTGTTCGACGCCCTAACGCTCGACACGTGATAGCCTTGTTCCCTCTGCCGTAATCCGTCACCCCCATTGTGACAGACTATTGTAGAAAATGACCCCCTTGTCATCTCTCGATGTAACAGATAAATTCATTATATCATATTTAATTTCATATTAAAGAGCAGTTCATACACTTTTCTGCGCACACACAAATCGCAAAAGTGTATATTCTTACACTTTTCAACTGGACAAGCCTGTTTCTTCTATTATATAATGTTACTGAGGTGAATTACATGCAGCAACAATACGATATAGGGAAAAGACTCAGGGAAGTCATGGCTGAACGCGGGGTTACGATCAGTCAGTTAGCTGAGATGACAGATGTCTCTGAGGATACGATAAAAGCCATCAGGAGCGGCAAGACCAAGAGCCCGGGAATACAGCTTATGATATCCATCGCAGACGCACTTGGATGTACCATGGATGGATTTCTCCACAGGCGCAGCCTTACGGACGAGGAATTGTATCTCCTGCAAAAATACAGAACACTCAACATCCACGGCAAGCGGATGGTCATGCTAATGGCGGACTCCGAAGATCACATGCAGAAGAAGCTTCCTTCAGCGGATGCGTACTGCGCCAAAACGCGCAGGATTCCGTGTATTTCCTCAACTCACACGCTTGCTTCCAATTCAGACTACTCAACACACGCGACAGAATTTATAGAGATACCCGCCGATTATTTTCCAAAGGCAGATTATTGTCTGAGGCTCACGACCAATATGCTCCATCCTATCTATATTAAGGATGATATTATAGCCGTGGAACAAAACTTTCCTCATTTCGGAGATATTGCGTTATTCCTGAACGAGAATGGAGTCGAGATGATCAGAAAATATACAGAAAAAGATGGCTCACCATACCTTGAAGCTGTCAGCAGATGTGATAGATCCCTGTATCTCACAAGTGATATCATTTGTCTGGGAACGATCCTCGGAATCGTCCGTCTGGAAGACACAAGAAAACCGCCTATTACATAAAGGCGGTTTTTCTTATATATAAATATTATGATGTCGATTACTCTGCTCCACCGGTGATAAGCCATGGTGACGGCTGGGTAACGAACATGTTGTCCTTGTTGGTTTTGGATACAGATATCTGAATAGCCTCCATATTCTTTATTCCGAGCTTGTCAAATATGAGCTTTGCCTGTGCAAGTATTCCTAGATCAAGTGTGTATATGACAAACTGCATATTCGGATTGATCTTGAGCAGTCTCTCCATATCTGACTCCAGATAATGATTTGCAACTATGAATGCCAGTCTCGGAACAGGTATGGCTGCCAGAGTCTCCTCGCTCATATCTGGGATTATCTGTACATTATGTACTCCGAACTTGTCAACATTCTCCTCCATGGATCTTCTCGAACCCTCGTCCGGCTCAACGGCTATAATGTTGCCCTCGCTTGCCACGATCGCAGCCTCAATGACTATACTCTCGGCCTGGAGTGCCAGGATGGTGTCATGCGTATCCACATCCAGCAGACTCATGATGACTGCTCTTATCTCCTTGCCGACATAGTGTACTGTTCCAGCCGAGAAGAAATCATTTGCAATTCCGTATCTGACGGATTCCCTTGTCTTCTCGTTCATGATGAATATAACTGTAGGCCCTGTTATCTTCCTGTTCAGCACCTTCTCCAGCTTGTCATGGTGAACCTCGCCGCCGGGCTCCACACCCTCTGCATACCACATGTCATACTCGCCAAAGCCCTTCTCCCAAAGCGTGTACAACAGATCCTCATGACTCTGATCTGCAAATATAAGAACTCTCTTGTGTGTGTCTATAGTCGGAACAACGTTCTTCTGCTTTCCGCATATATTCAGCATCTTTATCTTCTCAGGACTGACCTTCATTATGTCTGCAAAATAGCCAAGCCAACTGAGCATATCCTTGTTCTCGTACATAACCATAACCCTCCTTTAGTTGTCCGTCCAATCTTTTATATAGCATATTTATTATACTATTTTATCGATCTTCTGTACACCCAAAGAGAGGCAAACAGACACTTTTTTGACTGTCATCAACTTACCACGTTCAGCTTGTGATCTCTATACATATTGTATACGGACTCCGGAAGCTTATCGTCGGTTATGATGGTGAATTCCGGCTGGAGATCACTGAGCTTGAAATCTCCCTTTGTCTCGAATTTCGTGCTGTCCGCCAGCAGAAATACCTCGCTAGCATGGCCTATCAGCATGCACTGATTCTCATAGGTCTCCCTTATAAAATCATGTGCGCCATCCTCGACCGAAAGTGCCGAAGGTACTACAAATGCCTTTGAAAAATACAGTTTCTGCATCGCCTCATGTGTCAGGAAGCCATAAAACAACTTCTCCTTCGGGAGATATTCACCGCCCAGCAGGGTTATCCTGTAATTTTCACATTCCGATAATATGGAGAACACCTCCGAGGAATAGGTTATGACGGATAGTGAGTCAAAATTGCGCGCCTTCAGTGCCATGGCGAACAATGACGCCGTGCTGCCTGAATCTATCGCTATGGTGTCTCCATCCTTCACATACTCAAGCGCTTTCCTGGCTATCTGCTCCTTGAGTTCCATATTGGATGTGCCCCTGACATCCATATTCTCAAACCGGTATCTCTTCTTCACAGAAACCGCACCGCCGTGTACCCTCGTGAGCATGTTGTTATTTTCAAGATCCTCAAGATCACGTCTCACCGTCTCGGTCGACACGCCCAGCAGCTCAACCAGTCTGGCAACAGTAACCGAATGATTAAGATTTACCTGATCCAATATTATCTGTTTACGCTGATCTGCTAACATCTGTCCCCTCCCTTACTTCCTTATAAACTGAGCCCTATGTTTTCTAACCTGCAACATGATTGTATCAGAATAAGCGGTGCCGTGTAAACCTTTATTCCGGCATATCCAGTCCATACAGCCTGCAGAGAACCGCAGTATATCCCTCTATACAGTCGAGGATCCTGTCGATCTCCACATGCTCCTGTGCCTGATGCGCCTGACTCATCATCGCACCCGAATATCCTATAGTCGGTATGTTGTATTTGCCGCATATAACGCTTCCGTCGGTTCCAAACTGCCAGTATATCTTCTCAACATCCTGACCAAGCTCCTTAAGCGTCCTGTATGTCAGCTCGACATACTCATTATCCTTGCCGGTCACCCACGCCGGATGCTGCTTTGCCGCCTCCGCCTCATAACCGGTGTAACACGTCCTCTTATTCATTCTCGGATGAACGACAGCTCTGAGCTCAGGATCATTTTTCTTCTGCTCATCCAGGAATTTCTGAACCCTGCTCACCGTATCCTCTATGGTCATAGGTGGCACATATCTCTGATCCACTGTGATCTCACAATAGT
Organism: Coprococcus sp. AM14-16; assembly: GCF_003434675.1. Lineage (NCBI taxonomy): Bacteria > Bacillati > Bacillota > Clostridia > Lachnospirales > Lachnospiraceae > Coprococcus > Coprococcus sp. AM14-16. The sequence goes on along the minus strand of NZ_QTLL01000002.1, from coordinate 718,216 downwards.
CCGGCACACAGGAATACTTCTGTCCCGGTGTTACCACCACATCAGTGATGACCATGGACGTCTTACCCATCTCATGTACGAGCGGTTCCCTGCCAAAGTTATGCATGATCGCATCCATTATAGGGAGAGCTTTCTCAACAGCATTTATGCCCTCCTGCGGAGCAGACGAGTGCGCCACCTTACCGTACACCTCTATGACAAGCTCGATCTTGCCTCGCTGTCCGATGGCAAGATTGCCGTCTGACGGCTCCCCCAGATAGCACAGGTCAACATCAAGGCCGTGCTCCGGAAGAGTGTGCTCCATAAGATAAATCGTTCCGATACTCTCCGCCGGCTCCTCATGGACGACTGCAGCAAATATAAGATTGCCCGATATCTTCGCCCCGGCATCCACCAGCTTTTTGATCTCCATAAATGCAAAGAATTCCGAAGTCAGGCCAGCAAGCATATCGCTTATGCCTCTGCCGTATAACTTTCCATCCTCCACCTTCGGCTCAAATGGCGAATACGGACTCCATGCATCTATGCTTCCCTCAGGCACAACATCCATATGTCCAGTCAGAAGCACGTTTGGACCGTCACCCTCTCCGCGGATGACTCCGACCACGTTGCCGCACTCATCGCGGAAATGCTCAATACCAAGCTCCTCCATGGCCTGCATAAACACCTCCGAGGTGGCTCTCTCCTCCCCGGAATATGCCTGTGCGCGTATATTCTTACTGACAAATTCTACCCATGAATCTTCCATATTCTTATAATAATCTTTCATGATATACATCTCCCTTTCCTGAACCGGTTTCATAATACGATCTGCTGATCATCAACTGATACGGGTACTCTTCTCCCTCGCAACGTCGAGCCAGTAATCCAGCCTTGAATCGAGCCAGAAATGCTGCAGTCTCGCCATCTTCTGTCCATACCAGTTCATGTAATCAAACTCCACGTTGGAGCTGGCCGCCTGATACAGTGCCCAATACGCCCACTTGATATCGCAGGCTATCTTGTTCAGCTTCATTCTGGCAAATGCTCTCTCATCAACCTTGCCTCCGCCGTATATCTTCATCATCTCCACGTCCATATCCTCGGTGAAATAGTTCACAGCAGATATCAGACCCAGATCCACATAAGGATCATTCATGGACGCATACTCATAATCTATGATCTTCAGATCATTTGTCTCCTCGTTGTACATCAGGTTGTTTGTCCAGAAATCATTGTGGCACGGACACAGCTCCTCACTGCCCGCCAGTGCCTTCTCAATAGCAGAGAGCAGATACTCCATCTTGTCATTAAACGGTGATATATAGCCGCCCTTCTTCGCCCTTGCGTTCATATCCCACGCCTGTTCAAATATGCTCTGCTTCAGGTTCAGCGGCTTTGTCTCGAGATGGTGGAAGTCCCTGATCCTCTCGAATATCGACTGGAATATATCTTTGTCATACACATCGCCAAATGTCACCTGGCGGTAGCCGTCAAGCCACTGGAATATCTCAACACCTGTATCCTCGAAATAATAATAGACTCTTGGGCCTGCCTTGCTCTCGTCCGCGATCACATTTGCCTCGTGGCATACTTCACGGTTTATGTAATCCGTGCCGGCTCCCGGTATCTTGAGGAAGAAATGCTCTCCCTCCACATCCACTTTGAAATTCGGATTCGTTATTCCTCCTGAAACGGGCTTGTAACTGATCTCCTTGCCCTTCCAGTCATCGACCCTTGCGATCGCCTCATCAATTGTTGTCTTGCGCATAAAAAAGCCTCCTCTCCTACTTGCTCTCATCAATCAATGCTTCTCTTCCAACCTCTCCGGTTCTAACCTTCACAACATTTTTCACATCGTATACGAATATCTTGCCATCGCCATAGTTGCCGGAGTACAGCACCTTCTCCGCAGTTTCCACAACCCTGGACACAGGTACAGTGCTGACTATGACCTCGACCTTCACCTTAGGAAGCAGGTTCAGATCCGCATCCGAACTGCGGTAATATTTGTCATTATTTCCCTTCTGTATACCATATCCGGTCACATCCGTGATCGTAACTCCAGTTACATTTATGTCATTCATGGCGTGAAGCAGTGCGTCAAGCTTGTTCTTTCTCGCTATGATGACCACCTTGGATATGTTAAGATTCTCCGCATTTTCTGTGCTGTCAAATGCCTTGCCATCGATCTTAGGCACATTCATCATAGGCGCGCTTATTCCGTCTGAGGACAGCACCTCTGTGTAAGTATTTGAAAATCCGTGCTCACTGATATCCAGTCCATCCATCTCATCCTCAGCCGATACACGAAGGCCGATGGTCTTCTGAACGATCTTGAACAGTAGTGCCGAAGCTGCAAATACATACAGGAACACAACTATTCCGCCAAGGATCTGGATTCCGCACTGATAGCCACCGCCACCGAGCAGCAGTCCCTTTGTCTTTGTGGCGGTTCCATCAGAGAATAATCCAACCGCTACAGTTCCCCACAGGCCTCCGAATCCATGTGCCGCAATGGCTCCCACAGGATCATCTATCTTTACCACGTTCTCTATGAAATGCATTCCCCCAACTACTATCGCTCCGGCCACGATTCCGACCAACACCGCAAGTGGTGTACTTATAACGTCGGCTCCCGCAGTGATAGAAACCAGGCCTGCCAGAGCGCCGTTGAGTGTCATGGCGATATCCGGCTTCTTCTTCCACGCCCAGCTTATGCACATCGCTGAAACTGCTCCAGCCGCAGCGGATAGATTGGTGTTACAGAACACCTTACCAACAAGCGACACCGTATCTCCTGTCAGCGGCAGAACCGAGCTTCCATTGAAACCGAACCAGCCAAACCACAGGATAAATATTCCAAGCACCGAGAGCGGCATGCTGTGTCCCGGTATCTTCTTCGACTTTCCGCTTCTTGAATATTTTCCGATACGCGGGCCGAGCATCCACGCTCCTGCAAATGCAGCGGCACCGCCCACCATATGTACAACTGTGGATCCGGCAAGATCATGGAATCCGAGCTGTGCCAGCCAGCCGTCTCCCCATATCCAGTGTCCCGATATAGGATAGATCACCAGACTTATCATCAGACTGTAGATACAATATGCTGCAAATTTAGTTCTCGCCGCCATGGCACCCGACACGATGGTCGCCGCCGTCGCAGCGAATACTGTCTGAAATATCAGGAATGCCCAGAATGGGATCCCGTCAGGAAGCATGCCGCCTCCATATACCGATTCCATTGCCACGCCCTTGATCTTACCCAGTACAGCTCCGTCGCCGCCATACATAATTCCGAATCCTATCAACCAGAACGTCACCGAACCGATACAATAGTCAACCAGATTCTTCATGGCGATATTTCCTGCATTTTTTACCCTCGTCATGCCGGTCTCAAGCATCGCAAAGCCCGCCTGCATGAAGAAAATGAGTACCGTTCCTACCATAATCCATATCGTACTGACTGCACTATATTCCATCACGATTCCTCCTTAATCTCTGTTATATCTGTCCTGCCTTGTGACAGCGAACCGTATGTCCCGGTGATACCTCTGTCTCCTCCGGGCGCTCCTTCATACAACGTTCATCCGCATATATACAGCGTGTACAGAACGGACATCCCGGCATCGGCTTTGCCGGATCAGGTATATCACCTGGCTTAAGGTCTATGTCAAAGCCCGCATCCTCAAGTCCCTTGCTTATACTCGGAGCCGCCTTGAGCAGAACCTTTGTATATGGGTGCTGCGCATTCTTGTATATCTCGCTGCTCGGTGCACTCTCGACTATCTCTCCGAAATACATGATCTTTATCTGATCCGCGATCTGTCTCACCACAGCCAGATCGTGGGCGATCAGCAGCATGGACAACTTATATTTGTCCTGCAGATCCATCAGCATATTTATGACCTGTGCCTGCAATGACACGTCCAGTGCCGATATAGGCTCATCGGCAAATATGATCTTCGGTGTGACGACCAGACACCGCGCTATGATTATCCTCTGTCTCTGTCCACCGGATAACTGATGCGGATATCTGTCAAGGAACATCGGTGCCATTCCAACCTGTGAAAGTGTGTCCAGAATGATCTTCTCCCTCTCCTCCTTGTCCTTCACTCCATTCAGGATCAATGGCTCCTCAAGTGATTCACGGATACTCATTCTCGGATGCAGCGATCCCAGAGTGTCCTGAAAGATCATCTGTATCTTTGCCTTCATATCGCTCTTTTCCTGGGGCGTCATATCGTCCACGGATTTTCCTTCAAATACGATACTTCCGTCCGTCTTGTCCTCAATTCCCAACAGGACTCTCGTCAGCACCGTCTTGCCACAGCCCGACTCTCCGACGATCGCAAGTGTCTTGCCCTTTTCCAGCTCCAGCGAGACATGGTCGACTATGTTCTTCTGTCCGACAACCTTGTTGAACATTCCCTTTTTCACCGGATACTGCTTCAGCAGATTATCGCAAGATAATACTATATCCTTCATATGATCACCCCAATTCTGTATCTTCGTTAATGTCATAATCCAGTGGGAAATGGCAGGCACACATATGTCCCTCTCCAACCGGTTTCAGTGCCGGCACCTCTTTATGACATATATCTTTCGCATATTCACAACGGGAAGCAAATGGACATCCCTCCGGGACATTTGACATATCCGGCGGGAATCCCGGAATGGATTTCAGTCTCTTCGTCTTACGAGCCTCGAGAAGCGGAACAGAACGGATAAGTCCAACCGTATAAGGATGCTTTGGATTTCTGAGCAGATCCTTCTTGGATGCCGACTCCACGCATCTTCCCGCATACATGACAAATATGTCGTCTGAGAACTGGGACACCACGCCAAAGTCGTGGGTGATTATCATGATGGAGATGCCGGTCTGCTTCTGCACCTCACTGAGGGCTTCGATGATCTCCGCCTGAATGGTGATTCCAAGACTTGTTGTAGGCTCGTCCGCTATGAGCAGATCCGGGTACAATATCATTGACATCGCTATGAATATCCTCTGTCTGAAACCCGCTGAGAACTCACACGGGTATTTCTTTATGACCTCCTCGCCGTTGGTTATTCCGACAAGCTTGAGAACTCTCATTATCTCCTGTTTTGCCTTTTCTGAACCCGATGGGGTATGTGCGTTATAGGCCTCGGCAAGCTGTGCTCCAATTGTCATGTAGGGATTGAACGATGTAGTAGGATCCTGGAATATCATGGAGATCTCATTTCCACGGATGCTCTTCATCTCCTTCTCTGGGAGCTTCAGTATATCCTGACCTTTGAACCTGATCTCGCCGCCTGCTATGTAACCCGGAGATTCCACGATCCTCAGTATCGATCTCGCCGTCACGCTCTTGCCGGAACCACTCTCTCCTATTATTCCAAGCACCTTGCCCTTCCGCAGTGAGAAGTTGACTCCCTCAACTGCTTTCACGACTTTGTGCGGACCGGTCTTGAAATAGGTCTTTAAATCCTTTACCTCAAGGATCACATCTGTATCTTTTTCTGTATTATTATCCATACTGTTATCCTCCTATTTGCGAAGCTTTGGATCGAAATGAACCTGAAGATTGTCACCGATAAAATTCAGTCCGAGAACCATGATGATAAGAACGATGCCGGGGATCATGATATACCATGCATCAGATGCAATATAGCCACGGGCATCGGACATTATGTTTCCAAGGGATATCTTTGGCGGATTTATACCGAGTGACATGTAGCTGAGCAAGCTCTCGTTGATGATCATTCCGGCGATATCAAGCGGTATGAGAGGAAGCATGGCAGGGATCAGATTCTTGCCGATATACTTCGTGGATATCCTCCATGAGCTCGCCCCCATGAGCTTTGCCGCTGCGATATAATCTGTGCTCTTCTGGGGTATTACATTTGACCGCACCGTTCTCGCATAGGCCGGCCACAGTGCCAGACTCAGCACTATGGTTACCGACACCTCATTCGGTGCGAACAGTGTGAGTGCGATCATGGCAAGTACGATAAATGGGAATCCCATCTGTACATCGGTGATTCTCATCAGCACTGAATCCAGAGGTCCCGGACTTGTGAGACCGGATATGATTCCGACTATCAGTCCTATGATGGCGGCCAGCAGAACGCTGCAGAAACCAATTATGACTGAGGTACGGATCCCATACAAAAGTCTCGAGAACAGATCACGTCCTATGGCATCAGTTCCCAGCCAGTGTGCCGGATCCTGAAACGGTTTCAATAATCTGATGGATGGGTTTGCCTTGCCCGGGTCCGACGGCGCGATGAGCGGCGCAAAGATTCCGGCAAGGAGATAGATTCCTACAATAATGATTCCAAGTGTAAATAATTTGTTTTTACCAATCCACTGAAGGACTGATCTAAATTTACTTTTTTTCTTCATAATTACAGTCCTCCCTGTGCTTTTCTCATTCGTGGATCAAGACGGATACTTCCAAGATCAATGGCAATATTCAAAACAATAAAGAATACGGAAAACAGAATGATAATTCCCTGAACCAGGTTGTAATCTCTTCGAAGGATCGCATTTAACACCGTGTATCCGATTCCCGGGAAGTTAAATACATACTCGACAACAACGATACTTCCTACCAGAAAGCCAAGCTGTGTTCCTAGGGATATCAGTACAGGGATAAGTGAATTCCTGAGTGCGTATTTGAAATATATCGCCACTGTCGATATTCCTCTCGCATATGCAACCTTGACAAATTCCTGATTGTAGCTGTCTATCAGTGAGGAACGCACCACCTTGGTAAGCACCGCCGTGAGCGGGAGTGCCAGTGCAACTGTCGGGAGCACGCAGGATGCAGGTCCTGAATAATCCATTGACGGCAGCAGTCCAAGTCTGACTGAGAAAATAATGATCAACACGGAGGATACCCAGTAGTTAGGCATTGACTGGAACAGTACCGCAATACTCGAGATGAGACGATCCTCCCATTTATTTCCATTTAGTCCTGCGATGGTTCCCAGGATCAGGGATAATATGATCGATATGACCACTGAAGATATCAGCAGTATCAATGATAAAGGTGTGGCCTGCTCCATAACATTCAGGACTGTATCGCTCTTGAAATATGACTCTCCAAGATCTCCGTGGAACAGATTCACCATGTACATTTTAAACTGCTCCGGGATGGACTTTTCCAGTCCCATACTGTCTCTGATCGCCTGCTGCTGTTCTACTGTTGCTGTCGGAGCCATGACCTTCGCCGGATCTCCCGGTATCATTCGAAGTATTACAAAGCTGATAAATATAACGCAAAAGGTAACAAAAATGCCCTGTGCAAGTCTTTTTAAAACGGTTCCCAGCACTTTGATTTCCTCCCTTCTTAAAAAGGGCCACATGCTGTATCCTTACACATGCAGCCCCTTTTTGTGAATCTAATATATTGCTATGCGCTTACTCTTTTGTGACATTTGTGAAGATATAATCTGCACCACTTGTGTACTCAAGACCTTTGACATTTGATCTTACTCCGAAGATAGTCATGGACTTGATGATAGGGATATCAGGCATCTCCTCTGCCAGGGCCGGAAGGTACTCGTCCTGAAGGATCTGCTTTCTCTTATCTGGGTCTGTCTCAGTTGCGAATCTGTCCATGATGTCCTGAAGCTCTGCCGTAGGCTCATAGTGACTGATTCGACCTGCTGCATACCATGAATTCAGCTTCAGCTCAGGTTCGATTCCTGATGGCTGCCATCCACAGTCGATCATGTAGCAAGGAGTTTCTTCATATAACACATCGCCCCATGATGAAGTATCAAGTGGAACGACCTTACAGTTGATACCGACAGCCTGTAAACAAGCTGCAATGTACTCGTAATATTCCTTTGTCTTAGGGTAAAAACCAACGGATGTGTAGATGTTGAGCTCTGGAAGGCCCTCGCCATTCTCATAGCCGGCTTCCTTCAGGCACTCTGCAGCCTTCTCAGGATCGTACTCGCCGACACCACCTACAGCCTTGTACCCCCATATAGTTGAGGAGATAAAGCTGTCTGCCTTCTCTGCATATCCGCCAAATATATCATTTACGATTCCGTCATAATCGATCGCGTAGGCTATCGCCTTTCTGACGAGCTTCTCATTCATAGGCGGCATCTTGAACTTTGGAATAAGGTGCTTACACTCTGTGGTGAGGAACTTGTCAACCACGATATTGCTGTCTGACTCAAGCACAGACACCGCATCGGAATCAACACGCTCGATGACATCGGCCTCACCTGACTGCAATGCTGACAGACGTGTTGTGGCATCCGCAACGTACTTGTACTCGATCTTCTTTATCTTAGGAAGAGTTCCCCAGTAATCGTCGAACAGCTCATATGTCGCTGTATCGTTCTCAAAGCTTACCATCTTGTATGGGCCGGTTCCGTTGTATCTCTTATCCAGAGTGTTCTCAGGATCTGCAAGATCGTCAGCAGACATTATCGGAGTTGAACAAAGCATGTTGACCAGAGAGCCAAGAGGCTTTCCCGATGCCGGAGTTATGGTAAATGTATAATCGTCGATGACCTTACACTTTAACTCATCTGCCCACCATGAACCGGATACGTTCTGTGAGCTTGAATATGCCTCACATGATGCTGCGGCATCCTCTGCGGTAAAGTCTGAACCGTCGTGGAACTTTACGCCCTCACGAAGCTTGACCGTCAAGACTGTCTGACTGTCGTCATATGACCACTCAGTAGCAAGATTAGGCTGTGGCTCCTGTGTCTTCTCATCCATGACCAGTAGATGTTCCAGAGCTATGGCCTCTGCGTGAAGCATCATCGTGGAAGTGTGCTTCAGTGGGCTGAGTGATGCCTGCCAGTTCTCTGCTCCCAGGATCACCAGTGTGTCCTTGTCCGTCTTGGACTCAGAGCTTGTTGTCACTGCCTGTGTGCTCCCATCTGTACTTCCTCCAGAGCTTCCACATGCAGTCACCGTAAGTGCCAGTGCGGCTGCCAAAAGTATTGAGCAAATCTTCTTTTTCATAATTCTTCCTCCTTTTCGTGTGTTATCTATGACTCAAGCTGATGCAGACATTTATCGAGGGTTGATGCTATCCAGTCGATATCGCACTCCTGGAATGCCATAGGCGGACGAAGCTTTAAGACATTTCCATAAGGGCCTGCAACAGAAGTCAGTACATTGTTGTCTCGCAGAAGTTCGATGGCATCCAGTGCCTTCTGCTGATCCGGAGTCTTCTTGCCGTCATTCTTCGCAAGCTCAAATCCAATGAACAGGCCTGCGCCTCTGACGTCTCCCACAGAATCAGGATGTCTGTCCTTTACCTCCTGCAATGCTTTCAGAAGCTTTGCACCGACCACCTTGCAATGCTCCTGCAGCTTTTCTTCTTTTATGACATTAAGCACAGCCTGTGCGGCTGCGATAGCCACTGGATTTCCTCCAAATGTATTGAAATATGGAAGTTTGTCGCTGAATGCGGCGAGTACCTCATGCTTGGCGGCAAGTCCTGAGATCGGGATTCCGTTACCCATAGGCTTTCCTGTTGTCACCATGTCAGGTATGATTCCATGTCTGGCAAATCCCCAGAACGCATCTCCCGTTCTTGCAAATCCCGGCTGTACCTCATCGGCGATGAATACACCGCCATTCTTATGTACCACATCGATGGCCGCCTTCAGGAAACCGACCGGATTCGGATGTACTCCATCTGATGAGAATATAGAATCTGCAAGGAAGCATGAGAACTTATATCCTGCTGCCTCCAGCTCATCGATCTTCTTCTGCATCTCCCCTGAGTACCATGCGGTGAACTCCTCAGGTGTACCGCCATGTCTGTAATAGTCAGGTGTCTCAATGAGTCTTACATTCGGAAGCAGTGGCTGCTCGCTTCCAAGGGCTGGTGAACATCCCGATGTCAGAGCACTTGTTCCGTGGTACGCCTCCCTTGAAACTATGATTCCGGTGCCGCCCGTGTATTCCTGTGCCACTCTAAGTGCCAGGTCATTTGCCTCAGAACCGGTACACATGAACATTATCTTGTCTATCTCGTCCGGCATCATCTTCAGCAGATCCTCACTGTAATCAATGATCCTCTCATGCAGATAACGTGTGTGGGTATTTAAAAGCTTCATCTGCTCTGTAACTGCCTCGACCACAGCAGGATGGCAATGACCGATTCCTGCCACATTGTTGTACATGTCCAGATATTTATTCCCCTCTGCATCCCAGAGGTACTGTCCCTGTCCTCTCACAAGGTTGACCGGCTTTCTATAGAAAAGTCTGTATGCGCCACCCATCCATTTCTCACGGCGGTTTATCATATCCCTTGTCGTGTTACTGAGCAGTGAACTGTAGTCATCACTGTAGCTGTTAGTGTCCATAATGCTTGATTTAGTAGCCATATTCCACCTCCAAAAGATTTCCCTGTTAAAACAAAAGGGGCACAGAGATGAAACTTTACAGTTCTATCTCCGTGCCCCTTTGCACTCTAAAATCAGATACGCGCTTCTGTTTTGCTTTGTATCATAGCCACGCCATGTGGGATTGTCAACACATTTTGTGGGTTTTTCTGGTTTTCATTTGTTTTTCATGTTTTTTTGTGTTGTTTTGTGGTTTTATTAGTTTATGTCCCCCAAATATTTATTTTATTAACCTGGGACAGCGCACAAAAAAACATCACTCCTGTGTCCGAAGTGATGTTTTCCTGTTATATGTAATTATCAGTAATCCTGCCTGTATTATGCCTCGAACTTCTTCACAAGTATACTTGCGTTGTGTCCGCCAAATCCCAGTGAGTTGCTGAGCGCATATGTAATATCCTTGTGTACACCCTCGCCCATGGTGTAGTTGAGATCCATCTCACCCTCTGTCTCGCGGAGACCAACTGTTGGATGGATGTATGAATCCTCTATGGACTTCACACATGTTATGAACTCAACTGCTCCGGCAGCTCCAAACAGATGTCCTATCATGGACTTTGTGGAATTGATGTTCACGTTGTATGCGTCATCGCCCATAGCATACTTGATGGCTCTTGTCTCAAAGAGGTCATTGTGATGGGTACTTGTTCCATGTGCGTTGATGTAGTCAACGTCAGCAGGTGTGATTCCGGCCTCCTCCATGGCAAGCTTCATGGCACGTCCTGCACCACTTCCATCCTCCTTAGGGGATGTGATGTGATATGCATCACAGGTTGAACCATATCCGACTACCTCAGCCAGGATCTGGGCACCTCTCGCCTGAGCATGCTCAAGTGACTCAAGTACAACAACTCCTGCGCCCTCTGCTATTACGAATCCACATCTGTCCTTGTCAAATGGTATGGACGCTCTCATAGGATCCTCTGCACTTGAAAGTGCTGTCATTGAGATAAATCCTGATACATTTGTCTCACAGATAGGTGACTCTGCACCACCTGCAACCATGACATCGGCCTCTCCTGCCTGTATATATCTGTAAGCCTCTCCTATAGAGTTTGTTCCTGTGGCACAGGCTGTAACTATGTCAGTACATTTGCCCTCAAGGCCAAACTGTATTGCAACATTGCCCGCAGCCATGTTGGATATCATCATAGGAACCATCATTACACTGACTCTGTTCGCTTTGCCCTCTACAACCTTCTTGTGCTCCTTCTCTATGGTTGCCACACCGCCAAGTCCGTTTCCTATACATGTTCCGATCCTTGTTCTGTCTTCCTTCTCAAGGTCAAGACCTGCATCCTTGATCGCCTCGCCTGTAGCTGCTATGGCATACTGACAAAATGGCTCCATACGTCTTGCCGCCTTTGGATCCATATACTGCTTTGGATCAAAGTTCTTCACCTCAGCAGCAAGCTTGCACTTGTAATCGCTGACATCAAACTTTGTGATCTCTCCGATACCAACTGTATTCTTCTTTATATTATCCCAGAATTCTTCTACACTGTTTCCTATAGGTGTCACAGCACCCATGCCTGTTACAACTACTCTTTTCATCTCATACCTCGTATTTTTCATTCTATCTGCTGACAGTGCATTTTTGCACCCCAGATAAAAATAATTTTACCACAATGTAATATATATAACAAGGTTAAATAGTTTTGATTACTACATAGTTTGCTATTTGAGCAGTCCGCGGCTCTCCTTCAGGGTGAGTATCCTTCGGACGCTCTCGTCTATCCTGTCCTCTGACAGCTCGCCGTCCGCCACTGCCTGTTCTATGGAATTCACCGCCGACGCCATATCCTTCGGCTGCAGTATCATATCCATTCCGGCTTTTACCGACATCACCACCGCATCATCCACACTGTAATTGTCCGCTATGGATTCCATCTCAAATGAATCGGTTATGGCAACTCCTTCAAACTTCAGTTCATCCCTGAGAATACCGGTCGCTATCTTGTATGAGAGAGTGGCTGGAACCTCGTCTATATCCGGGACGATCAGATGTCCGACCATGACAAATTCTGCCCCCGCCTCTATACCCGACCTGAACGGCTGCATCTCATCCGCCATAATCTCTTCCTTTGTTCTATGCACATAGGCACTGCTATAATGTGAGTCCTCCGCCGTGTCTCCATGCCCCGGGAAATGCTTCAGGGTGCACATGACTCCTCCGTCGTTGAAGCCCTTCACTGCATTTCCAACGAGCTCTGCCGCCTGAGCGTAGTCATCACTGTATGCGCGCTCGCCGATAACCGTATTGTCTGGGTTCGACCACACGTCCGCCACCGGCGCAAAGTCGAGATTGAAGCCAAGCGCCGACATATCATTTGCTATGGTGTATGCGTTCTCATATGCCGTTTCGTCTCCGTCGTCCTTGTAATAGTACATGGAGCCTATATATGTGGTTCCGACAGTATCCATCAGGCGGTTTACCACGCCGCCCTCCTCGTCGGTCGCCACAAATAATCCTATACTGCTGTACTTCTGGGAGTTGTCGATCATCTCCTTCACCTGATCCTGACTCTCAAGGTTCTTCGCAAAGTACACGATACCGCCAACAGGATAATTCTCCAGAGCCTGTCTGGTCGCATCCCCTGCCACTGTCACGCCGTCCTCTCCCGTGAGCTCCTCCGGAGTCACAAACATCATCTGACAGACCTTTTCATGAAGCGTCATCCCAGCAAGTGTCTCATCCACCAGACTCGGCTTCTCCTCCTCGGTCACCTCCGTCGTTTCCTGGCTATCCGCGGTCTGCTCTTCTGTCGTAGTTCCGCTCTCCGTGACATCAGCAGCTACGCCTGTATTTCCATTGTCATTTTCTACGTGGTCCCCGGCTTTCCCCGCGCTGCCTCTCAGCATGAAGATTCCCCATATTCCGGCTGCCAGACACACCATTACGATCAATAACACAATTGCTTTTTTCATTGGTTTTCTCCGTGATTCAATTACAACTGGAACACAACCACCAGAAGCATCTTGAACTGCTCCTTGCCGTATACGGCATGTGGATGCTTTGCAGGCATTACTATTGACTCGCCCTCGTGGAGTTCATACTTGACACCGTCTATTGTCACCTCGCCCACACCGTCAAGGCATGTCACAAATGCATCTCCGTCAGACTCGTGTGTGCTGATCTCCTCATCCTTGTCAAATGCAAATAAGGTTATACTCATGCATACATTCTGGGCAAGTGTCTTACTTACGACCTGTCCCTCCTGATATGCCACCTGATCCTTGAGCTTAAGTACCTCTGACTGTGCGATATTCTTCATGATTCCCATGTTCGTTACCTCCTGATATATTCTGATATATTGTTCGCTTATAGTATTATTCCACTTTTTAGTATTCTAGTATGTTGAAAAATCAACGTACTAGAATTGTTGTAATGATTTATTATGACATTTGTACGAATCAAAACAACCTGGCATGCACACATTACTATCAGAGTACATCTGATCAATAACAAATGCCCAAAATATGACAAAAAAAGCCATTTTTCTATTATAAGTATAGTTTTATCTTTTGTAAACCCAATACCATTCAGCTATTATTAATTAGTGAGGGTCACTACGTTTTTTTGGATTTAAAGGAGCTCTGATTATTATGATAGGTGAACAATTAAGAACACTGCGCACCGCGAACAAGATGACACAGAAAGAGCTTGCAGGGGAGTTATCAGTGGCATTCCAGACTATAAGCAATTGGGAGAACAATTCCATCGACCCGTCTGTGAGCATGATTCTCCGCATCGCTGAATATTTCAACTGCTCCACTGATTATCTTCTCAAAGGGGATGATTCAAGTGCCAAGTATATTGATACAACCCAGTTGACAGAACATCAGCATGCACAGCTTCTTGGGCTTGCAAAGGAATTCTCCAAACTGAACAAGAAATAAAACATAACTTTATAATGTTCATATTACAGATACAGGGTATCACAACATTGTTGCGATACCCTGTTTTCTATTTGTATTATTCCAGATCGTGATCTGTATATCCTACAGGCTCATGCCGCCGTCAACCTTGATGACCTGACCTGTTATGTATGATGCATTATCTGAAGCAAGGAATGCTGCTGTCTCAGCGATGTCTGATACTTCACCAAGTCTCTTGACTGTGATATGGTCAAGCATAGCCTCCTTTGCCTTGTCTGAGAGTGCATCTGTCATGTCTGTCTTGATGAATCCAGGAGCGATGGCGTTCGCTGTGATTCCACGGCTTCCGAGCTCCTTGGCTATAGACTTGGTGATACCTATAACACCAGCCTTGGATGCTGCGTAGTTCACCTGTCCAGCATTTCCCTCTATACCTACTACGGATGACATGTTGATGATACGTCCGTACTTCTGCTTCATCATGGTTCTGTACACATGCTTGATACAGTTGAATGTACCCTTGAGGTTGATATTGATAACATCGTCGAAATCAGCCTCCTTCATTCCAAGTACAAGATTGTCTCTTGTGATTCCCGCATTGTTCACGAGAATATCTATTCTTCCATATGTAGCAACTGCGAACTTCATGAGTGCCTCAGCCTCAGCGAAATCTGCAACATTTGCCTTGAATGCAACTGCCTCTCCGCCTGCTGCCTTGACCTCCTCAACCAGGCTGTTTGCGCGCTCCTCTGAGCCGTTGAAGTTTACTACTACCTTTGCGCCGTATCCGGCAAATGTCTTTGCTATCTCACGTCCGATACCTCTTCCGGCACCTGTTACCACTGCTACCTTGTCCTTAAGCATTCAGTTCCTCCAATTTCGCTAAATCGTCTACAGTTGCAATATTTATACTCTTTACCTCTCTGTTGATCTTCTTCATGAAGCCTGTGAGAGTCTTGCCCGGGCCGACCTCGATAAATGTGTCAACACCGTCAGCTATCATGTTCTCTATTGTCTGCTGCCATCTTACTGATGAGTACACCTGTCTCTTCAGAAGCTCTTTTACCTTGGCTGCGTCTGTGATCTCCTCTGCGTCTGCATTGCAGTAGTAAGGAGCAAATCCCTCTGCAACATCCACGCCCTGAAGGAAGTCATAAAGCTTCTCTCCTGCTGGAACAAGCATCTGTGAGTGGAAAGGACCACTTACGTTGAGTGGGATAACTCTCTTGGCTCCAGCCTCTGCAAGTGCTGCTGATGCTGCCTTAACAGCCTCTGCCTCACCTGATATAACGATCTGTCCAGGACAGTTGTAGTTTGCTATCTGTACCTTGCCAGGTGTGTTCTCACATACCTCGGCAATCTTGTCAGCGTCCATTGCTATGACTGCTGCCATTCCGCCCATTCCGAGAGGTACTTCGTTCTGCATGAGGATACCTCTTCTTCTAACTGTCTTGATGCCGTCAGCGAGAGTCATGGCTCCTGCTGCAACAAGTGCGCTGTACTCACCGAGTGAGAGTCCTGCAAATACATCAGCCTTGAGACCTGCGTTCTTCAGGTGCTCATATATGGCAACCTCTGCAGCAACCATGGCCGGCTGTGTGTACTCTGTCTTGTTGATGTCATCGTTCTCCTCGAAACAGATCTTCTTAAGCTCTATATCCAGAACGTCATCTGCCTCGTCAAATACCTTCTTGCTGTCCTCAAAACTGTCATAAAAATCCTTTGCCATGCCCACATACTGTGCGCCCTGACCTGGGAATATAACTGCTGTCTTACCCATTTCTTTTTTCCTTTCTTTTAACCTTTATTTTCTATATTTATATCTATCCTGCCACTATGCAGGCTTTTGAAATCACAAGTCATTTGCTATTATATGCCATGCCTCGCAAAATCGCAAGGTCAAGATGCCGCATGTGCGTTTAATGACGCAATCATCTACCGAGCAAGCTCGGAGATGATTGTGTCGCACGGCTCACGAATACTATGTGCGTTAATACCCCAGGTTGCTCCGCACTTCGTGCTCCCGCAACCTGACGCAGTACATTCACACTCCGGCCTGCCGGCCTTCGGTGTTTCATGTACCGCTTAACCGCCAAATGACACCGACATCTACCGAGCAAGCTCGGAGATGCCGGTGTCGCTTGGCGGTGTATTAACGCACAAAAAAAGCACATGCCATCAAGCCCCACGGCTCAAAGCATCTGCTGTAAATCAACTCTCATATAATATATATAACCTTGGATGGTCAGTCAGGACTCATGTCCTGGCTGGCTACCAAAGTTATGTCATGTCCGATACATGACAACTTTGAATAACAAATGTATTCAAAACAGTCCAATCTGTTCAGTTAGCAATATTACTCCTCAACACCCTTGCTCTTAAGGTAGTTAAGTACGTCCTCAAATGTAGCTACGTCATCGAGCTCCTCAGCAGGGATCTCAACATCGAACTCATCCTCAAGCTTCATAACGATCTCGTAAAGATCAAGTGAATCAACACCAAGATCATCCTTGAAGTTTGTGTCAAGCTTCATCTCGTCCTGTGAAACTCCTAACTGCTCCTCGAATATTGCCTTAACCTTATCAAACATGTTCTAATCCTCCTAAACTATAGTAAATGTTACCATTATCCTCACGGACGCTTATACTATAACCTAAGGCTACAGTAAAGTCAACACGAAGATTTTCATTGTTTTTTCGCTTATTTTTCAGCGTCAGACTTGATCGCACCTGTCTCATATATGAACTTAACTGTGCTCTTTGTACCATCGATCGTACCTGTGAAACTTGTGTAAGTTGTATCGTCTGAGAAGAGTGCCTCTATATAATCAATGTCTGCCTGATAGTTGCCTGCAAACAGCTTTGTGATCTTCTTGATACCCTCTTCGTTGAACTGCTTCATTCCATCGCTGAGAGTCTTTGAACCTGTTACAAGCTCCTTTGCTCCGTCATCCAGAGTCTTGCTTCCGCTGTCAAGCTGTGATGCTCCATCACTGAGGGTCTTTGCTCCTGCTGCGATCTGGCCTGCACTTGAATCAAGAGTTCCTGCCGCTGTCTTTAACTGGCTGCTTCCATTTGCCAGTGTTAAGCTTCCCTGATACAGTGTGTTCATATTTGTTGATATTGTAGCTGCTCCATCGCTGAGAGTCTTTGTACCCTTCTTGAGTGCTGCTGCACCTCTTGAGAGATCTCCGGTTCCCTTTGCGATTGCCTTGACACCTGCATATGCGGAATCGATTCCTGTTGAAATGCTTGAAGCACCGTCACTGATGGTCTTGAGTCCTGTTGACAACTCGCCCATCTTGGTATCCAGTGTCTCAGCACCCTGCTGTAATGCTGTTATCTGTGCTGTTGTCTCCTCTGAAGTCAAAGTAGCTGTGAGGGTCGTTCCTATCTGATCGATCGCATTGAGAGCACCCTTTGCCTTTGCAAGGCCTGTGTACTGTGCAAAATATGCATCGTATGTTCCATCGCCCTTTGCCGCATCCAGAGTAGTCTTACCTAATGCAAGTGCTCCTTCAAGCTGTGACATAGCCGCATCTATTCCGGCCTCGCTTGTTATGGAACCGCCGAGCTGGCTGTATACATTTGACTGAGCCTGGCTTACGATCTGTGATGGCATTCCTGTCAGCATGGTGATCAATGTGTTCACACCATTATTGAGCTCTGTAGCGCCCTTTGCAAGTGCCTGTGAACCTGCATATGCATTGCTTGCTCCTGATGCCAGTGAGCTTGCGCCCTTGGAAAGTCCAGGATTGCTGTCCGTTCCCTCAAAGCCTGCCTGAAGTTTATTTGCACCACTGTTCAGCTTGTCAGCTCCGCTCTTGAGTGTGCCAACACTTGTATCTACTGTCTTAGCTCCAGTTGCCAGTGTCTTTGCACCATCGTTGAGAGCTGATGAACCATCCTTTATAGACTTGATTCCATCGTCCAGAGTTCCCATGGCTGTTGATATCTGTGAAGTACCTGCTGCAAGCTGGCTTGTGTAAGTCTCAAGTGAAGCTGCACCGTCTGCCAGTGTGTCAGCGCCCTTCTTCAGTGAGTAAGTACCATCCTTCAGAGTCTCCAGACCATTTGTGATCTTTCCTGAACCCTCCTCGAGCTGATCTGCAGAATCACCGAGCTGATCCACACTGTCTGTGAGTGAGCTGACATCAGCCTTATCCTTAACCTCGTCTATGGCATCCTCTGCGCTTGATCCAAGAAGGTCACTTGCTGCAACCGTCATGGTCATTGAGAGCTCGAAGTCTGTGACATCCGCTGTAACCTCAACATAATCAGGTACATCTATGTTATCAAGTGCTGTCTCTATCTTGCTGTCATTTATACCATCCTGTAAGCACTGCTTGAATCCAGGAACTGCATATCCGACTACGATCTGGTTGCTTCCCTCTGAGATGACCTTACCATTCTCAACCTGAACGTTTGAGAACTTATCTACAGGAAGGATCATTCCTGAGAGCATTACAAATGGTGAGATGACCTCTGTATTCTTGCTGTCCACTGCGACTGTCTTCTTGGTGTTGTTGGTATAATCAAATCTGATGGTGACCTTACCGCTCTTGCCTGCAAGCTCTGAAGGCTCTATCTCCTCGCCGTCAAGCTTGTATGTTATCTTTACATCTACAGGGAGCTCCTCATTTGACTTGCCCTGATAGTAGATATCTGATCCATTTGCAGCCCATGTTATAGTGCCATCGCCGTTGTCCTTGTATTCCTCATAGCCCTTCACGTTCTGGATGTCTGTGAGGTTTGTCTTGTCGTTGAGTCCCTCTGCACCGTCTGAGTTCTTCAGCCATGTGCTGACTGTAACGTCATTTGCATTTCCATTTGCATCGGCAAGGACATATACTGTCTCTTCCTTGTCTGCGTCAGATGCGCCATCCTTGGATATCTCAGATGTAAGTGCATCCTGAAGTGTGTCTGACTCGCTCTCGGTTGTAGCCTCGGCCTTGTCTGAGGATGAGCTGTCATTTGTATCTCCGCATCCTGTTGCCAGTGATGCCATCATAACTGCTGATAATGCAACGCATATATATTTCTTCCATTTGATCATATTATTACCTCTTTTCATAGATTACAAAAGTTCCGTAGTTACATCTTTTTATAACTGCTATGCCTGAGTGGCTGCAGTGTCCTCATCGCTAACCTTCGCTGATGGTCCATCCATCAGGTTCTTCCTGTATCTGAACATGATGACCTTATCGAAGAGCATCAGTGCTGATGGAAGCATCAGGATAACTGCACACATACTTATTAGTGCTCCACGAGCCATAAGTGTACACAGCGCGCTGATCATATCTATATCTGAGTAAAGACCTACGCCAAATGTTGCAGCGAAGAATGAAAGTGCACTGACAACTATGGACTGTACTGACTTCTGGCATGCTGTTGCCACGGCGTCAAACTTTCTGTATCCGTTCAGTCTGTTTCTCTTGTACTTCGTTGTCATCAGTATGGCGTAATCAACCGTCGCGCCGAGCTGGATAGTACCGATAACTATTGAAGCTATGAACGGTATCTCTGTTCCGGTGAAGCATGGGATACCCATATTGATGAATATCGCAAACTCTATGACTGCCACAAGTACGATTGGCAGTGATATTGAACCGAATACACAGAGGATGATAATGAATATCGCTCCGATGGATACTGTACTTACAGATGCGAAATCCTTATCTGTTATAGTGATAAGATCCTTTGTACAAGGAGCCTCACCAACCAGCATGTTCTTCTCGTTGTATGAATCGATGGTATTATCGATCTCTGTACACTGATTGTTAACCTCATCTGAAGCAACCTCGTACTCTGATCCGACGAGTATCAGCTGCCAGTCATCGCTCTTGAGCGCCTCTGTGACATCTGAAGGTATGAAGTCGGTTGGAATACCTGCTCCAATGATGCTGTCAAGTCCGAGACAGAACTTAACTCCATCGATGTTCTCGATATCTGACATCATGTTTCTTGTGTCCTTGTCACTCTGATCATTTGTGACAAGTATCATATGTGTTGAATTCATGTTGAATGCCTCAGCCAGCTCTGTGTTGGCCTGAACACTCTCCAGGCTGTCTGGAAGTGATGAATCCAGCTTGTAATAAACCTTTGTATGATTGTATCCGTATATTGCAGGGATCAGGATGATCACGAACAATACAAGGAATACTTTGTAGTGCTTAGCTATGAATTTTCCTACTCCCTTGAACTCTGGAAGTATTACTCTGTGTGTTGTCTTCTCTATCGCCTTGTCAAACACAAGGATGAGTGATGGAAGTATCGTTACACATGCGATAACTCCGAGTACGACACCCTTTGCCATGACGATACCAAGGTCAAGTCCGAGGGTAAAGCTCATGAAGCACAGTGCAACGAATCCGGCAACTGTTGTTATGGAACTTCCCACAACTGATGATATTGTCTCTGCGATGGCGTGTGCCATAGCCTCTTTCTTATCCGTGTATTCCTTCTGCTGTGCCTTGTAGCTGTGCCACAGGAATATGGAGTAATCCATTGTAACTCCGAGCTGAAGTACCGCAGCCAGCGCCTTTGTTATGTATGATACCTGACCCATGAAGATATTTGATCCAAGGTTGTACACGATCGCCATTCCTATACTTGTAAGGAAGAGTACCGGGATCATGATAGAGTCCATTGTGATCGCCAGGATGATACTACTCAGGATAACCGCTATAAGTACGTATATCGGGGTCTCCTTCTCTGACAGCTTCTTGGTATCGACGACAACCGCTGACATACCGGACAGGAAGCACTGCTTGTTTGATATGCTTCTTATCTCCTCGATGGCATCCATTGTGCCGTCCGCCGATGTGGTATCATCAAATATGATGGCCATCATTGTGGCATTCTTTTCGTCATTGTTAAATGCATCATAAAGGCTTTCAGGAAGCATATCCTTTGGGACTGACAGGTCTGCAAAGCTGTCATACCATATAACCTTTGATACATGGTCTACTTTTTCAATCTTTGATTTCAGTGCGGATACATCTTTGTCTTCCATCCCCTCTACCACATACAGTGAGAAGGCTCCTGTACCGAACTGGTCAACCAGTATATCCTGACCTTTCATGGTCTCGATATCCTTCGGAAGATATGACAGAATATCGTAGTTTACCCTGGTCTTGATATAACCGTATGCCGCTGGTATGAGAAGAACTAAGCTGAGAATCAGTATTACGACCCTCGCACTTACTATCTTTTCTCCTAGTTTTAACATAGCCATAACATCTCCTTTTTCTATTCTGTGGTGGATTATACAACCTGATATTTCTTAAATAAACTACCCAAAATACGAAAACGTTTACATTTTGTTACAAATATGCTAATCTGTAACAAACGTTTGAACACATATTCAAAATTGATTATAAACAAATTATAAACTGAGGGAGGTTTGGGAAAGTGCCTAATCCAAGCGAGGAAAAGACTGAAGATAAAATTATCAAAAGCTTCAAAAAGCTTGTAAACGAATATTCCTTTGATAAGATCACTGTCACGATGATCGCTGAAGACGTCGGAATATCAAGACCGATATTCTACAGATATTTTAAAGACAAATATGAGCTGATGGATTACATGCTCTACAATGAGGTGACCAAGGAACTGGAGGTACTGCTTGAGCACAACATGATCCTTGAGGCCATAAAATATCTCTTCACACACATTATTAATGAAGCGAAGCTTTACAGAAAGCTTTTTGAGACAACCGGGCAGAACAGCTTTGAGCAGGTCATGATCGAACAGTTCACCAGTTTCTTCAAGGAACACCTGAAGATATTTGACACGGATCAGATTCCTGACAATCCTATGCTGTCTCCTCTTATTATATGTAAGTATTTGGTAATGGGTCTCACCGTTGCCATCAAGGGATACCTGAACAGCCCGGAGATCACGAGTATCAACGTGGATCAGGCTGTGGAGGCTTATTACTTCCTGGTGTCACACTCCATATTCGAACTTACCAAGGAGAATTTCCGGCCGAAGCTGTTCCAGGCGGTGGATCGAAATTACATTACGCTGCCTTCCAAGAATTAACTGCCGGGCGCCCATGGGTGCTGAGACGGACGCCCATAGGTGCTGACGAGGGATTGTGCCCATCCGGGAAAGCGCAAAAAGCCTACACGGTGGTAATCTACTTTTTCGTTAACACCTATGGGCTGGTTTTTTATAGCATTAAATTACACTATATGTCATTTAATATTTTCATAATTATACAATTCCTCCTTATTCCTTCTTTTCCGTTTACTTCTATGTTTTCGCTACATGATGCATTCTGATTTTACTTCCGGCAGTTATTGGAAGCATGTGGAATTACAAAACTTGAAAATACAGGTTGCCAGTTACATATACATACGTCCTTATACCTCTTATCATTTAGCCTCTGACTGTAATCTGGCTTGATATATCTCGTTATTTCGGATGATCTCGTCAGCGGTGCACGGCATGTAGTTGTTGATCATGCAGCCTACATTGTAAGCACGTCCCTGGCCGGTCATGAATCTGTACACTTCAGGACTGCTCTTGTGGATATGTCCATAGAAATGGTATGCCCCGCTTTTCTTCTTATTCCACTCAGCTATCGGAAAGTGACACATAACTATCAGCTTACCTCTGTCGCTCACATAGTCCATCTTCTGTATATCGTCGAAGTAGGACTGCAGCTTCTCACTTCCCATTATTACCTGATCGTGATTGCCAAGGATGAGGCGCTTGTGTCCTTTAAGTCTTGCAAGGATCGGCTCCGGATCTTTCAATTTAAAGCAGAAATCCCCGAGAATATACACTGTATCATTCTTTCCTACCCTGCTGTTCCAGTTATGTATCATTCCATCAGCCATATCATCCACATCTGTAAATGGTCTCTCATCAAATTTTATAGCATTTGCATGTCCAAAATGAAGATCTGACGTATAAAATATCATACAATATCACCTCTCATTCCTACTCAGCGTACCATGTAAATATATGCAGCAGCCTGGATAATTTTCTATGTCTGGCTGCTGCCATGATATAACATAACCCGTCAAACATTCACCGTGTTATCTCTTATGATCACCTATATCAGGCTATCGCCTTCCGCCTGCTTCATGTCATTATAAAACCATCTTCTAAGCGTGCATATATCCCTCGGAACATTTGCGGGATCCTCTGTATCGTGAAGCTTTCTCACCCACGCATAGTACTCATTTGCAAGAGGGGTGGTGAGTGCCGATGTCTTCTTGATATATCCGTTTCTGATAGCCTCATGGGATATTGTCCTCATAAACTTCCAGAAATTGTAGTATGCAAGCTTGAGCTTTGTCATATATCCGTCGCTGTCCTCGATGACAAACCCCTCTATGACTCTGCCGTTATACTCGTAATCATCCTCAAGGATATCATAATACCAGTCATAGAACTCCTGCCAGGTTGCAAGCTCGCAAGCCTTCTTCTTTGGTGTCAGGCCGAACCGGTGGGCTGTATCACACATCGCATCGTAATCATACTTTGCATAGTTTATCTGGTTGTAAACTATATCAAGCAGATACAGATTGCTCTCCGGGTACTCTATGATGTGAGGATCATGCTTCATATCAACACACTCAAATACAAATGTCACATTATTGTCCTTCGCAAACCGCTTCATATTCTCTATATTCTCCGGTGTCACCTTCTCATATATCATATCCTTCAGCCAGCCGGCGAATGGTCCCTCTATGGTGGATTTGCTCGCTATCAACAGATCGTCGTTGTACTCATCGTAGCTCACGAGTCCCAGGAAACCGTTCTCCTTGACATAGGCAGTCACCGGAAACTGCAGCTTATTCTGCAGCATATCAAACTTTGTCTCAGGGCGCTCATTGATATTAAAGAACTTGTCATACGCCCTCGCTGCGACTCTTCCCTTGAATGTGTCAATGTACAAGCCCCTTGCTCTTGTGGTCTGCTCATCCCACACCCTGTCATTGAATGCCTTGCTCGTGAAGTTGAATGACGAAATATTGCCAAATGTCTTCTCCTGTATGTACCTGTTCCCCCGCAAGGAGATGATCACATCTGCAACAGAGCTTGTGGTAACGGTCTGTTCCTCCTGTATCTCAGGTGCCTTGAACACATCGTTGTGGATCTCCACCTCATGGATTCCATCAGCATCCACCCGAACGCATCTGAGTTCCCCGCCATACTCGACTCTGCCCTCAAGGTTGAACACTCTGTCATTCACCCGCACCGGGAGCAGCTTGGTGTTCCTGTGTCCATGGATCTGATAGTAATTCGCCGGCATCTTCCCGTAGAATGTCTCTGCGATCTTCTCGAAATCATTGTAAGCTCCGACTCCATGTATCATCTGATCAGTTGCCACAAATGTGAGATTGTCGGGAATCACACTGAGTCCCGCATGGGTCACCAGATATACATTATCACCGTAGCTATAGTAAGCACACTGTCCAAACCTTCTGTAAAGCTTCCGCACCTCCTTCTTGTCGATTCCGGAAGCATCGAGGATTGGTCTTGTCACAAGCTCAAACTCCTTCGACCTGCCGGTGCAGTCATTTGCCCACAGCCACAGCCATCTCTCGTGATTGCCCTCAAGCATGAGAACATTCTTCCTGTCCGTGATAGATATCAGGAAATTTACAACCTCCGCATTCTCCACGCCTCTGTCGATATAATCACCTGTAAATATATAGAACTCATCATCCTTTATACCGCCATTGTCATCCAGATACTTCATCAGCGCTGTATAGCATCCGTGAACGTCCCCGATGTGATGGATCCTCTTATACTGGGAGAAATCCCTCTTCTTCATCCAGATGCTGTCAAGCTCGTCCGGCTTTATGACCGTGATTCCCGAAGGGATCTTTTGTGTGGCAAAGCGGGAGTACATCTTGTCAATAACGTCATCTGATACCCTCTTGAACTCTTCCCTCCCGGCATTTCTTCTCTTCACCTCTTCTATAGGTATATCTGTAAAATCTACACAATACATTCTGTATCTGTACGTCTCACACATATTCTTATATCTGTTCATCTCCGAAGTCTTGGAATTTGTGGCATCTATCACCGTAAATTCGCCCTTCTGCATGCGGATCTCAAGAAGGCTGAACAATGTCTTCCACACCGTACCATCATTGTTCTGACTGATTCCTCTCGTACCATCCACCTGCAGCACCGGACTCTGACAAAGCAGTCTGATGTCGTCCGCTGAAAGTGTGTATGGTTTTAATCCATTCTGCTCGATCCATGTAGATTTGCCACAACCGGCAGATCCCCTAAGCAAAAGCAATACTCTCATATTCTATCTGCCTCCTTCTTTACAATACTATTTTGTCCAATATACCCTATCTCCCTATATTTTTCACCCAACCTGTAGTTTAATCTATCTGTTTTCTAAATTGTGTTTCTTGGATGGTGTTTCTTGGATCGTTACAAAGTCATGGACAAACATAGAATTCGGCTCGCCGCAGATTTAGACGATAACACGGGCAAGCAATTCCATTTTCAATCCATTTTCTGTGCAAGCATTACTCTTGCAAATAAAAAAGCTCCCCGGCAAATGATTCTTTCAATAACATCATTCGTCCAAAGGAACTTTTTTATATTTTTATGTCATATATCTTTGTCTTGTATATCTTTGTCTTCCGGCCATCAGGCACGAACAAGCACCATCGCGCTCATCTTAGGGGCTTTGATCGTAAGTACGTTGTGCTCCACCATGAAATCCTGTGGCTCCAGCGTGTACCCCTCTTCATTTGTCAGCATGACTCTTCTGAGTATCGAGTGGTTGTACACACCTATCTGACGGATATGAAGCTTCAGATCCACATCCTCATAGTTGGTGTTCATGATGACTACCACCTGCTTGTTGTCCGTAAATCTTCCATAGCAAAGTATCTTATGTCCGCCATGGAGATATAATACCGAACCCGACTTAAGTGCCTCATACGACTTGTGTATCTTTATCATATCCTTGTGGAACTGTATAAGCTCCTGATCCTCGTGTCCCCATGGATAAGTTCTTCTGTTGTCTGGATCTGTCCATCCGCACACACCGGCCTCATCGCCATAGTATATGGTAGGAGCGCCCGGCCATGTCATCTGGAATACTACAGCCTGTCTGAATATACCCTTGTCCACGCCCTGATCGGCAGCATCCGCTCCCATGGTGTGAAGACGTCCGACCTTTCTGTTGGTTCTCGTGAGGAATCTGGAATGGTCGTGGTTGGACAGCTCATTCATGGACACGTCTATCGATGGTCTCAGGAATCTGGACATGTGATAGTTCATCGCGCCCTTGAACGCATCATAATTACCCAGAAGGTCACCGCGGAACTCGTCGCTGTGCTTCTCAACACCGCAGAGGAACCATGTGATAGGCTCCATGAACGCATCGTAGTTCATGACTGTATCCCACTGGTCGCCCTTCAGCCAGCTCTTCGGATCACCATAGTGCTCCGCCAGAATAATGGCATTCGGATTAGCCTCTTTTACATTTCTCCTGAACTCCCGCCAGAACTGGTGATTGTACTCAGGGGAATGTCCCAAATCCGCAGCCACATCAAGTCGCCATCCATCTGCATTATACGGAGGTGACACCCATTTCCTTGCTATCTTCATAATGTACTCAACCAGCTTCGGCGAGTCCTCATAGTTGAGCTTTGGAAGAGTGTCATGTCCCCACCAGCCATCATATGTTGTATTGTACGGCCATGCATTGTCATTGTAAAACTTGAAGAAAGTGTTGTAAGGGCTATCCTTCGATACAAACGCACCCTTCTCGTAGCCCTCCTGATTCTCGTATATACACTCCCTGTCCATCCATTTGTTGAATGAACCACAGTGGTTGAACACGCCATCCAGGATGACCTTCATGCCACGCTTGTGTATCTCCTCAACCAGCTCGGCAAAGAGCTGATTGCTAGCCTCAAGATTCTTTTTATTTGTAACTCTGTTGATATATCTCGACGACTGCTTGTTCTCAAGGCATCCGCCCGGAAGGCAGTCACCCTCATCGTCAACGATCCTTCCAAAATGAGGATCGACATAATCATAATCCTGTATATCATACTTATGGTTGGATGGTGATACGAATATAGGGTTCAGATATATTACATCCACTCCCAGATCCTGCAGATAATCAAGCTTATCCTTGACACCCTGGAGATCTCCGCCATAGAAACGTCCCACATCCATGATGCTCGGCCTCTGATTCCAGTCCTTTACCTGAACTGAACCGGTACCTATATATGCGTACTCATTATCCAGCACATCATTGGAAGTATCCCCGTTGCAGAACCTGTCCACAAATATCTGATAAAATACCGCACCCTTTGCCCACTCCGGTACCTTGAATCCCGGACATATCTCAAAGTCGTACTCTCTGTCGTTCTGCTTCGTAGGTCCCAGCTTGTCATAAAAGCATGTGACCCTTCCCGAATGTATCTCAAAATGATATCTTATGAATGGCAGACCTCCAGGTATCGTTGCCGTATAAAAGTCAAATATTCTGTTGGAACTCTCCTTTGTCATCTGTATCTTTTCTTCATTATATATAAGGAACACTTCATCCACATTATCGGCTGTAGTCCTGAATCTGACATTCACATCCTGATCCACATCCGGCTCCTGTGGGCTGACATAATATTTGCTTCCGTCCGCAAACAGTCCGCCTTTATTTAGTATGGGCTTTACATTATATACATAATCATGTATCTTCTGCCCATTGGTCTTCTTTTCCACCATACAATAAAATCTCCCTTGCACATACTCTTTTTTATATTAATACTTTTCGG
Source organism: Coprococcus sp. AM14-16 (assembly GCF_003434675.1). Taxonomy (NCBI): domain Bacteria; kingdom Bacillati; phylum Bacillota; class Clostridia; order Lachnospirales; family Lachnospiraceae; genus Coprococcus; species Coprococcus sp. AM14-16. The sequence continues at coordinate 690,201 of NZ_QTLL01000002.1, read as the reverse complement.
GAGATTAGGCAACAAGATAAAACATATATTAGCTGCAAATATACAGCAGGAATCGCCTCATATCAGACCATCCTGCCCAATTTCTGTTTTAACCAAAAGTAAAAGAGACAGTCACCGAACGACTGTCTCTTTTGGAGAAGGTATTTTGTTACTTTTATGGGGTGTAGCCAAAACTATATAATGTATTGGGGGTTACAAATATTATTATATACAAATTCCGTCAAAAGTCTGCCCAAACATTTTTTTATTTGGCAAATGTCATTGTGCAATATCACAATACATTTCCTGAATATTACCTGATTTTTACTTTTTATTGTTCACATTAGACAAAACACCGGGCATTTTCTAAAAACCGCGTCTCTTCAGGTCACTCACAAGCTCCACATAAAATTCCCTCACATCAAATGTATCTATATTTTCCCTGTTCAGGTCTATCACGTCTCCGTGGGAGATTCCACGCCTGCCCTGAGGCTTCAGATATATGAAGTTTGAGCCCCATTTGAAAGATTCATATCCGACAAGTCCATCGTTCTCACCATCAAACTGCTTTACGAATGCATTGGTGGTGTTGAGCGGGAAGCGTCCGCCGGAAGGCTTCTTCATACATGAACCCGTGCTCTGTATGTATACCCCCTGCGGATCAGGGAGCTCTCTGTTCAGGTTTTCACACGCTGATGCCGTGAGATCCGTCACCGCAGCTATGAAGTCCGGGTTTGTGTCACCCAGCTTCTTGAGTGCAGAATTGTAGGCATTTGCCACGGTCTGCTGCTGTTTCTCCGGTATCTTGCCCAGAAGATAATCCGCAAATTCGCATCCCCTGTGCGGAGTGTTAATCGTTGTGAGTGATGCTACATAAGGGGCCATGCCGAGCTTCGATATGGCATATCTGCTGTCAAGGCCTCCCTTGGAATGGGCTATGATATTCACCTTTCCGCATCCTGTTTCCTTCAATATCTGCTGTATCCTGTCAGCTATCTCCCGTCCGGAGTCTGCCACAGATGCGGCGGACTGATGGTTTCCGTAGAATATGGTAGCTCCATTTGCCTCAAGCGCCGCAGGGATCCTGCCCCAGTAATTCAGATACCTGAAATCCCTGAAGAACACTCCGTGTACCATCAATATCGGGTATCTGGTGGCGCAGACCCGGTCCGCCTGTCTTGCCTTATCCCGTATCAGCTTCTCGTTCTCCAAGGCCGCCTCACCGGATGCCAGACTTATCAGCTTGCCAAGGACTATCAGATGTACCACCGGAATCCAACCGCACAGTATACCGATCACTCTCCACTTGATACCGAGCTGCCTGGATGACACATATATTCTTATTATTCCAACCCAGAATGTGACCGCCAGTACAGCCACCGCCGTGAGTATGTACAGAACCCAGTTCTTCCACGTCCATGCCCTGGCATCTATCACATGCACCAACATTAGTATCAGCACAGCCACAGACATGACCGTTGCCGCCAGGAAAGAATACAGATTCTCGCATCCCCTCTGACACCTTCTGATACCCTTAGACTGTATATTCTTCAGACCGAGAAGCGGCATCGCGGTCAGCAGTACATATACTGCTATGAACACCACAACTATAAGCGGCATGAGTGGTATATTCCACTCCGGACATCTTGTCAGCAGATATACATTTGCCAGCAGGAACGGTATCACCGCATTTATCCCTCTCTTTATTATCTTCATCCTTTGTTCTCCCTTCCGTCATATATCCAACATAAGCCAAATGCCCGCAAGAAAACTGCGGGCATCTGTATTGTCTTTATATATTACTGTTTGTCTGTCTGAGTCTCAGCTTTCTGCTCTGCAACAGCATTATCTACTGCATTTACATTCTCTGCTGTACTCTGCTCTGCACCGTTGCTCTGAACATCTGCATCTGCATCCTTAGCATCGTCTCTATCGAACAGTGCTTCAAACTCAGCTCCTGTTATTCTCTCCTTCTCAAGAAGAAGCTTTGCAGACTTGTGAAGAACATCCACATTCTGCTCCAGAATCTCATAAGCCTCCCTGTAACACTCGTCAACGATCCGCTTAACCTCCTCATCTATGACGGCGGCTATCTTTTCGCTGTATGGCTTGGTATGTCCAAGATTTTTCCCGAGGAATACCTCCTCCTGATCATCGCTCTCATAGTTGATAAATCCAAGATTTTCGGACATTCCATACTTCGTAACCATGGATCTTGCATAACCGCTGGCCATCTTGATATCCTGTGAAGCACCCGTGGTAAAATTGCCAAATATGATCTTCTCTGCAATTCTTCCGCCCATGCTAACTTTTATCTCGTTGAGCAAATGCGCTTTAGTAAGATATTCCTGATCACCCTGTGGAAGCGGCATGGTATATCCTCCGGCTCCGGTACCTGTAGGTATGATAGACACAATATGCACCGGGCCAACATATGGAAGGAGATGGAACAGTATCGCATGTCCCGACTCGTGATATGCCGTGATTTTACGATCTTCCTCGGAGACCACATGGCTCCTCTTCTCACCACCGACTCCAACCTTGATATATGATTTGTCGACATCTTCCTTATTGATATATTCCCTGCCGGCCTTCGCAGCAGAGATCGCAGCCTCATTCATCAGGTTCTCAAGATCAGCTCCCGAAAATCCGGCTGTTGTTCTGGAGATCTCGTTGAGATCAACATCTTCTGCCAGAGGCTTGTTCGCAACATGAAGCTTGAGGATTTCCTCTCTGCCCTTGATATCAGGAGGATTGACAGATATCTTTCTGTCAAAACGTCCCGGACGGAGGATCGCTTTATCCAGTATGTCCACACGGTTGGTAGCTGCAAGAACTATGATTCCCTCATTCGCTCCGAATCCATCCATCTCTACAAGGAGCTGGTTCAGAGTCTGCTCACGCTCGTCATGTCCACCGCCAAGTCCTGTACCTCTCTGTCTGGCAACAGCATCGATCTCATCTATAAATACGATACATGGTGCATTCTTCTTTGCCTGTGCAAAAAGATCTCTCACTCTCGCTGCACCGACACCGACGAACATCTCCACGAAGTCTGATCCTGAAATACTGAAGAACGGAACCCCCGCCTCTCCTGCTATGGCCTTTGCCATGAGTGTCTTACCTGTTCCAGGAGGGCCGACAAGAAGAACTCCCTTCGGTATACGTGCACCGACCTTGATGAATCTGCCTGGGTTCTTGAGGAAGCACACTATCTCTTCGAGATCCTCTTTCTCCTCACTGAGACCGGCAACATCGTCAAATGTTATTTTCTTCTTATTATTTTTCTTATCTTCCTTCTCTTTCTCATCAGGCTCTGTCATTTTCGCCCTGCTCTTGCCAAAGTTCATCATCTGGCCTCCACCGCCCTGTGATGATCTCACGAACAGCAGCATGACAAAGAACATGACGATCATGACAAGGGCATACGGAATTATCACACTCCATATGCTCGTCTTCTCCACATCGTTCAGGCTGCATCTGGCAACGACCTTCTTATCGTCATCCGAGCTTACGGTCGCATTATACTTGTCCACACTTGCCTGATAGTCGTTATAAATCTTCACGACATCATTGACATCTGTGGAATAAAATGCAAGAGTCTTTCCGTTGGTGAACTGCACCTGAACTATCGCCGTAGGAATCTCTGCATTTGGCTGTATCGACAATGCCAATATCTTGCCATCATCCAAATCCTCTGTCAGATCTGTGTAACTGTAAGTGGTGGTCACTTCAATCTTGTCGCTCTGCATCCATCTGTTTATGAGGATGAAAGCAACTATCAGGATCAACAGATAGATTATCATTCCATTCCTGAATTTTCTCTTATCCATATTTTCCATGTATATGCTCCTTAATCAATATATTACTGCTCTATGACACCTATATATGGAAGGTTTCTGTACTTCTGGGCACAGTCAAGGCCGTATCCCACAACAAATCTGTCAGGGATCTCAAAACCTGTCATATACAGCTCAACCGGGATAACTCTTCTGTCCGGCTTGTCAAGCAGGGTCACAACCTCAAGGCTTGCAGGCTTTCTCTCGCCGAGAAGCTTCACAAGGTATGAAAGGGTTCTTCCCGAATCAAGAATGTCCTCCACGATGATTACATCCTTTCCCTCTATAGACTCATCAAGGTCCTTGTTCAGCTTGACAATACCTGATGACTTTGTTCCATCGCCATAGCTGCTCACAGACATGAAGTCCATGGTGACCGGACTCTTCATTCTCTTCGCAAGCTCACACATGAAGAACACGCTTCCCTTAAGGATTCCGATCAAATGTATCGTCTTTCCCTCATATGCCTTATCTATGGCTGCTGCCATCTCGCTTATTCTGTTTTCCACCTCACTGCTGCTGAGCATAACACCAATCTGTTCTTTCAACTCTGTTTCCTCCTGTTAAAATTCAACTCAATTATCTTTTGTGTATCTTCTGTCACTTTATAATTCTCGCCAATCCTGAGTCCCACGGCCCACACGACCTCCTGCCCGGATGTCACAAGTGGAATATGACGCCGCTTGTCCACCGGTATCTTACAGTCAGTATACAGACGGTTGAGCTTCTTTCTCGAGCCCGCAGAATTAACGACTATATAATCCCCGTTTTCAAATGTCCGCAACTGCAGACACTGTTTTATTTTACCATAATCAAGAAACTTCGTACACTCTTTTTTTGCAAGATCAAGGGCTTCAGGTCTGTCGTAGATCCTGACCGTAAGCCTTCCCTCACACAGCTCATACTCACCATCACAGGTGATGTCTATGTCCACGCAGCCCGGCAGCCCGCCATCCTGACAGCTCTGGTCACCGGCGCGGTTCTCACCGCCGGCAAATACCAGTCTGCCGTACTCCAGCCACACCCTCGCACCGGCAGGAAGATTGATCCCCGCCCCGGTGTCAGCCGAGTACAGCTTCGTAACCTCCGACACATGGCTCATGCCGATATCCTTCAGGCCTCCGCACACCATTCCGATGAGCTTTCTTATGACAAGCTCCTGCACGAGCCTGTCCTGCTCCTTGAGAGCCGCCATGTCCAGCTCATATCTCCGGTCAGTGCTGTCTCCGGTCCAGCCACAGCCTTCACTTCTGACATCAATTCCCTGTCCCGTCAGGAAATCATCAACCAGTCCGGCAGCAAGCCGCTCGTAATCAGCCGCCATCATGGCCATCTGGCAAATGTGCTCCGTGGCCTGTCCATTTATCTCATTCATAAGAGGAAGTATCCTGTGTCTTATCTTGTTCCTGGTGTAATCATCCTCATTGTTGGTGGCATCCGTACAGTATCTGATCCCCTGCCGGTCAAGATATTCCTCTATGTGGCTCCTGTCGCTCCCAAGAAGCGGTCTCACTATGTGATCCCTCACCGGGGCTATACCCTTTATGCCGCCCATTCCGGTTCCCCTCGCCATGTTGAACAGAACCGTCTCAGCCACATCGTTGCGGTTGTGGGCGACTGCGATCACACAGCCCTCATCCGCATATCTGGCACGCATCCTGTCAAATGCATCATATCTTGCATGGCGTCCGGCCTCCTCCACGGTCTGTCCGGCCTGCTCCGCAAGCTTCCTGACATCGATCCTGTAAGAGTCGCATGTGACACCATATTCACCACACAAAGTCTCAACGTAGCTCTGGTCACCATCCGCAGCCTCACCGCGTATCATGTGATTTATGTGTACAACGTGTATATCTATTCCCAGCTCCGCCCTGTGCCTTGCCAGCACCGTGAGCAGGCTCACCGAATCCGCGCCGCCGGACACACCGCACACGCAGTGACTTATACCATCAAACATGTGGTATTTTCTTATATACTCAAGAACATTTTTTTCAAATACATCCATACATTTATCCTTCTGTAAATATCATAATTTCATATTATAGCATAGAGTTACTCAGGCTGCGCTACTTTTCTCAGATCCTGATATCACCGCCGCCATGACCGTCACGTCATCCCGAAGCGACACATCCCCCTGTCCTATCATGGCGCCCAGTATATCATCGACCATCCGTCTGCTGTCACCCACTCTTATTCCCTTGAGCACATCCTGCATGTGATCGGACACATCCATATCCGAGAGCCCATCGCTTACCATGACCACGGCATCCCCCGCCGCAAGTTTCTCATCCGCCATGTCGCACTCGGCATCGTCCAGCACGCCCACGGGAAGAGTAGTGCTCGTTATCTGGCGGACCTCATTTCCATCATCGCCCGGGCGTATCACATAGGTCACCGACGCCCCCTGCTTGAAGCTCCTCATGGTGCCGTCGTACATGTCTATGACCACCATATCAAATGTCGTGAATATTCTGCCCTTATTTCTTCTGGACATACATCGATTGGCAAATGCAATGCTGTACTCCGGGGTAAATCCCGCCTCCAGCAGCTCCTCCATTGTGTCCAGCATCATGCAGCTCTCGCAGGAGGCCAGGCTTCCGCTTCCCATGCCGTCAGACAGCATCATCACCAGCCTGCCATCCTCATACTCCTTCACCGAGAAATTATCCCCCGACACCGGAGAGCCATATTTCTTTATCCTTCTGACATGGTAACGCCCCTTGTAACGCGCCGCCTCCTCGTACACGGCAGATCTATACTCATCGAAGAAAAGGCTCGGCGAATCCATGCCCGCCCTTATATTCTTCCTGAAGTACCCACTCAGTACATCAGCCACCTGTCTTGACAGCACCATGCCCTGACCTGACGTTTTTCCCGCCACATAGTATCGGCTCCTGTTGCCACTGTCCATGGATGCCGTGACCCTGACCTCGTCCATCCCCAGCGATCTTATCTGCCCCAGCAGCTTTTCATCGGATATCTCCCTCGCCTCACCTATCAGATCTATCTGTCTCCTGAAGCCATCCACGAGCTCGCCGATCTGTCCCAAGCTTATCGCCGGCTCATCGCTCCCGGCAAATGTATAATCGAGCCGTCTAAACACATTTGCCATATCTTCTATCTTGCAGGCCGTGAGTCTGTTAATCTCCGCAGCGGCCGCCTGAAGACACGCCGGATCTGTCTCCTCGTCCATGGCGCCCAGCAGAGCACCAGGTATACACGCGAACAATACGACCGGAACGGCGATATTTATATAGTAAAATGCGATCTCCCGCCCAGAGCCGTTCCACAGCACTGTCCCATCCGCCACGGAGGCAAGAACGCATCCCAGAACATAGAACAGACTTGCAGACACCTTTCTTCTCCCAGTGAGTGCCCGGCCTATGAGCATGACCAGCGTCACAAGGAGCATCCACATGAGCCACCTGCTGTCATTCAGCTTGACCGACACGATGCTTCCCGCCACCGCCGCCATTCCGCATCCGTACACCGCTCCAGTTCTATACACCGCGTACAATATCAGAACTAGAGCCAGCATAAATGCCGGATTCACACCGTAGATATCCTCACCCGGAACAACCCACAGAACGACCGCCGCCAGCGCCATGAGGCTCACTATGCCCTGACTTACATTCCAGCTCTCATCCCTCTCCACATCCGAGGCATCCCCGCAGATATATGTATATAGAAGTCCAATCCCCGGTTTCAGTATCACACTGGCACACATGAATATCGCAGCCTCCACCACTCCATAAGCGGCAGCCATAAGCATGTTATCCGCATATACCACTATGTTTCCCATAAGCACGGCAGCCGACATGACGACGATCACCCTGACATACGATCTGGAATTTCTGGAGTACACGATCTTCATAAGACACATCGCAAGTCCCAGCAGCACCAGATATTTCTCCGTCACCATCACACCGGAATACACAGGCCCCGGTATCATATACTCATCTGCGTGCAACAGCCCTGCTATGCCCATAGATCCGGCTGCGACTCCCGCCGCACACCCGATGCAGGTTATCATGTATCTCCCACACACCGCACAGGCCGCCACATACACAGCCAGAACCACCGGGGCTATCCCCCAGACCATGCATAAGCCGCTGACCATACACAGAATAGCCACCGCCATCACTCCGACGAACCCATTTACCTTTTCTCTCATCAACACTTTCCCGCCTTCCTGTTCATAGTGACAAGAAGTATATCCGTCAAATGCGCAAAAAAATAGCGAATGCTGAAATCAGCATCCGCTATGTTCTGACTTTATTCCTCCGGCTTTACCACGATTTCGTCAGGATATATGAGACCGAGCTGTGATCTGGCCACATCCTCAACATACTCATCTGTCTGCATATATTTCTCACGCTCTTCAAGCTTCTTATAATCTTCCTTCGCACTGTCAAGCTGTTCCTGAAGCTCCGCCGCCTGAACCTGCAGGCTCTCCTTCTGTGCTTTCAGGCTCTGTGCTTTGTACAGTACAACCACTGCCAGCAATATCAGACAGCTCACAACCAGAACCATTCCAAGCTTCGTTGTGATCTTGTTATTCTTTTTTGACTTTGATCTGCCGACCGTCTTACTCATTAGAAACTCCCCATTCATTACTTTATTACTTGTCTTTTCTTGTAATAATATACAAAAAGTTCGTAGCCAAACGAACATATTGACATAATTTTACTATTTAAGACTAATTATGTCAACGCACTTTTCGCCGTCACATTTTCACATTTTTTGAATCTTGTTTTTTCTTACACAATATATGGTTTGCAATTTTCGAAGCAGCCCAATTTATAGTAAAAAATACAAGTAAAAAACTTGAAAAAAATCCTAAAAAAATATATAGTCTCAGATCTCCGTCACAGCATATGTAACTGACCGCCATAACTACTACACTTAATATCAACCAAAGTGTAATATCGCATATCCACGCCACCGCACGGCTGTTCCTAAAGAGCTTTGAGATGAACCAGAACAGCGATCCCAGTACACCTGAGCACGCTCCGGCTGCAACACTTATCCCATATCCCCAGAGCTGCCCTGCCGCCATATCGCTCATCACTTGAACAACCCCTTTATAGAAAAAGCACCTTCCTTGTCACCCGAATATATCATGGAGTTGATATTTCCTGTGAGATCCAGTATTCCCTTGTCAAGGTCCAGATTTGTCGCCTGCATATTCTTGCCTATTATCTTGAGTTTCCCCTGCTCGGTCACCAGCAGAACCAGATCAGGATCTATGGATGTGACCTTGCTGATCCCTGTCATGGACAGACTGTTCCTGTTGTCCATGACCACCTTGTGGGTTTTTGCCTTATTAACTTCCCCCATGTTCAGAAACCTTCTCAAGCTATTTAATAAACTATATGAGCCCACAAAAAAAATATGCCGGAATACACTATGTATATTCCGGCATATTTTTACACATACTCAAACATATCCTTGGCATCTTCCTTTTTAGTGGAATCTGCAATCATTGTAACTCTGACCTTCACCGTCTTGTTGCCAAATGCTATCTCGATAACATCTCCAACCTTGACATCGGTTCCGGCCTTAGCCACTTTGTCGTTGACCATGACTCTTCCGGCATCGCATGCCTCGTTCGCCACGGTTCTTCTCTTGATGATCCTGGATACCTTAAGATATTTATCAAGTCTCATATCAAACCCTTAAAGATTAGTTGATTGAATCCTTTAATGCCTTTCCAGCCTTGAACTTAGGTGCCTTTGAAGCAGCGATAGTCATTGTCTCGCCAGTTCTTGGGTTTCTACCCTCTCTAGCTGGTCTCTCTGATACCTCGAATGTACCAAATCCAACTAACTGAATCTTCTCACCTTTCTTTAACTCATCTGCTACAACGTCTGTGAAAGCCTTTAATGCTGCCTCAGCGTCCTTCTTTGATAATTCTGTCTTCTCAGCGATTGCTGCAACTAATTCTGTCTTATTCATTAGATAATTCCTCCTTTAAAAAAATAAATGCTCTCTGTCATCCGCCTGCTACCCGCAAAAGCAGAAAACTCTGAGCTCAACATGTATAGTTATACCTAAAATGGTTATATTTGTCAAGGAAAATAAGGGATTTCGAGGCCGAAACCCCTTGATTTTACTCACTTTTTGCCAAATTCTTGCATTACCGGCTACCCTTCCATCTGTTTGCCCAAAAATGCCGCCGCGATCACCGCTGCTTTTTGCTCTATCTCTCCTATTCTGTGTCCGCTGTCACGCACTATCACGATGACAGAGCCCACTGCATCGCCCTCTGATATGATGGTCTGCACCACCTGTCCATCGTAATCCAGGTCGTCTGTGGTTATGTGTATGAACTTCGCATCGCCTTTGCGGGCAACTATCGCTTTCCTGTCGTTTATCACGCTCTCAAGCTCACTGTGAAGCTCCTTGCCCATCAGCTCCCTCTTAGGCATCCCCGCCACCGCTATGACAGAATCACGATCCGTGATAGCCACGGGAAGCCCAAGGCTCTGGGATATGGCCTCCACATACTGCTGTGCAAATGCAGTCAGATCAGCCATGGGCGAATACTTCTTGAGAACGATCTCGCCCTCCTTGCCGGTAAATATCTCCAGTGGATCCCCCTCTCTTATCCTGAGGACCTTTCTTATCTCCTTCGGGACGACTATCCTTCCGAGATCGTCTATTCTTCTCACTATTCCTGTCGCCTTCATAAACAGTATCAACCCTCCATTGCATGTTAAATAATTGCTTTGGAGTTATTATGTGGAAAATCATCAAAATTATTCTTCCATGATCCCGGCCAGCGTCATCTTTAGATCCGCTGCGCTTATCGGCTTTGCTATGTGTCCGTTCATGCCCGCTTCAAATGCTTTCTTACGGTCTTCGTTGAACGCATTCGCGGTCATGGCGATTATAGGTATATCTGCAAGCCGTTTGTCGTCAAGCTTTCGTATGAGCATGGTTGCCTTGTAGCCGTCCATGTTCGGCATCTGTATATCCATGAGAATGAGATCGTAGTATTCAGGCTCCGCTTTCTCCAGCATGTCTATACACTGGATTCCGTCTGCAGCGTGGTCGACCTCCATGCCTGCGCCGGCAAGTATGGTCATGGCTATCTCCGCATTCAGGTCGTTATCCTCCGCCAGAAGTATTCTTCTGCCCTCAAATGAATAATCTTCATTGCGTTTCGAGACCGCACCTATGTCAGTTATCTCCTCCGATATTCTGTGTGTGAGCGTCACGGTAAATGTGGTTCCCTTGCCCGGCTCACTCTGTACGTCTATATCTCCGCCCATGAGATCGACTATCTTCTTGACTATCGCCATGCCGAGTCCTGTTCCGAACTGTCCACTCTCCGTAGATGTCTGCTCCCTGCTGAAATCCTCAAATATGTGCTCCAGGAAATCCTCTGACATTCCGATTCCCGTGTCGCTCACCATCGTGCGGATCTTCACATAGCCGTCCCTGTCGCACGGAAGCTCGTCTATATTCACGGTAACGCTGTCCCCCGGAAGAGAATATTTGTATGCGTTGTTGATGATGTTCATAAGTATCTCTTTCAGTTTCACAACATCACACTGTATATTATTGTGCTGGGCATTCACATTCCATGTAAAGTCTATGTTCTTCTCCTTCATCTGGCTCTCAAACAGCCAGTACACCGAATCAAGACTTTTGAGTGATATACTGCTCTCGTCCAGTTCTGTCTTGCCACTCTCTATCCTCGCCATTTCCAATACATTGTTGATAAGAGACAACAGATAATCACTTGATGATCTGATCTTGGCTATATAATCGCGCGCCTTGTCCTGGTCGGACAGGTTGTCATTCAGAAGGTCTGTGAAGCCTATTATCGCGTTCATAGGGGTTCTTATATCATGAGACATGGAGTTGAGGAACACCGTCTTGGCGTTGTTAGCCTTATTCGCCATATCCAGGGCATTCTCCAGATCGTGGTTGGCCTTCTCGATAACCTCAAGCTTCTCAATCTTTCTGATATCCTCCATGCAAAGCTCTATATACACGAACATCGCCGAAAGCGTCAGTCCAGCCAGAACATAAGAACCACCCGCAACAATCTGCAACACTGAACATATAAGCGCAGGTATGAGTGCTATAGTTATGATGACAGCAGATCTCTTCTCTCTTCTGGTAATGGAATATACTATCGCACTGACGAGTGTCACAAATACATAGGTATACGGAAGCACCACCTGAAGTGCAAACAATACTCCTCTGCGATACATGCCCGTATCATCCACGTAGAAAAGCCAGCCTGTCCACCACGAGACCACACACAGCACAATCATCAGAACAAGCGGAATACTGCGCAATACCCGTATTATCTTTTTTTCCACAAATAATGAATTCTGTATACTCTCGAAAAAATAAAACCATTCATATGTCACAAATGTCTCTGCGATCATGAATCCGCAATTCAACACAAAAACCACCGCGGCCGGCATACGCACCAGTCCTGCGTCAACCATTCTTACAGGTATATTTATTATCTGGAAAGCAATTACTCCGAATACAAAATGAGAAAACAATCTTATGATCTTATTATTTCTTTGATTAAGACATCTCACACCTATATAGAGCATGATTATCAGTATGGTGTATTCACACATCATCGTCTGCAAGTGCTGTGTCATATTTATCCCCCCCTTAGCGCAATACGCTGAATTCTCTGTTATGACTGCTCCATACCTCGTAGAGCATTTCCTCAAACTTTCCTATGTTCACCGGCTTGGACAGATATCCCTTCATCCTTGCCCTTGGTAGCATTGAACTCATCAACCAGATTGTCAAATATTGCCTGCTGGGTTCCATTGTAGTAATGCCATATCTTCAGTGATACCGGATGATCTGGATCAAGATTCACATTCTTCGCTGTATCGCCGTCTGAGTCACCACAACCAGCAAGCATACTCACGACCATAACGGCCGCCATCATTCTGGCAATAGTCCTCTTCTTCATCTTATAAGTCCCCTCTCTTTTCTCACACTACAATGATCTATTCAACACTCTTAAGAGCATTTACAGTTATCTTATACTGCTCACTGACCTTCTCATACAAAGCCTCATATCCATCAAGCTCTCTCCCCCTGAGCTTCTCTGTCAGATCCGAGCTCACTGTATACAGATTCTTAAGTCCAAGGTTCAGACATATCCCCTTCAGTGTATGTGCTGCCCTGAATGCCTTCTCAGCATTCTTCTCCGTAATAGCCTCTGTCAGTTCATTGTAGCTTCCATCATCTATAAACTTAAGTGCGAATCTCTGTATAAGGCTCTCACTGCCAAGTCTGCCAAGTACATCCTCAAAATCTGCTCCTATTGTATCATAACACTCTCTGATGTTCATATCTGGTTCTCCTTCTTCATCTCATATCTGCACACAAGCTCTTCAAATTCCTGTCTGGACTCCTTGAAGCACTCTATAAGTCTCGGTGAAAATGTTCCACACTCTCCATCAAGTATCATCTGATATGCCTTGCCCTTCTCTATAGCCTTCTTGTATACCCTGTCACTCACAAGAGCGTCATACACATCCGCTATGGACACAAGCTGTGCCGATATCGGTATATCCTCACCGGCCAGTCCGTCAGGATAGCCCTTTCCATCATATCTCTCATGATGGTGGCGGCATATCTCATAGCTGATCTTCTCGTATTCCTCACTCCACGTGCCTGCAATCTGTGTAAGTATCTCACAGCCCTTTGTCGTGTGGGTCTTCATATATTCAAACTCTTCATCTGTAAGCCTGCCCGGCTTCAGGAGCACACTGTCCTTGATGGCTATCTTGCCTATGTCATGAAGTGGACTGGCTGCAACTATTACAGCTATCTTCTCCGGTGTAAGGCCGTACTCCGGATATTTCTCCGCAGCCTTCTCTGCAAGTATATTGGTAAATTCCTTTACCCTCTTGATGTGCTCACCGCTCTCAAGATTTCTGTATTCAACAACCGTGCCTAAAACGTCCACTATCTTCTCATTGGTCTCACGTATCTGCTCTGCCTGAGCCTGAAACAGTTTGTTCTTCTCCTCCAGCTCTCTTGTCTGCAGTCTGACTTTATCCTCCAGATGATTCTTATACATGAACAGATCCACGGTATTCTTGACCCTGCGTCTGACTGTCACACTGTCAAATGGCTTTCTGACGAAATCCGTAACCCCCATTTCAAGGCACTTTACCTCAACATCCCTGGCTGATTCCGCACTTATGACTATGACCGGTATCCTGTCAAGCAGCTCGTGTTCTCTCATGTAATCAAGCACCGCATATCCATCGACAATCGGCATGATCAGATCAAGGAGCATCGCTGTTATCCCTTCACTCTCTGACTTCAGTATGTCTATGGTCTGCATACCATCAGCAGCCTGAATCACTTCATACTTATCACCAAGTGCAACTGCAAGTATCTCTCTATTCAGCTCAATGTCATCGACTATCAATACTTTTTCTCTCATTTAATTAACTCCTCAACATAGTATTTTTAATGTCCCAGAAAAAATATGTTAAAGCTTTACAATCACCCACAATAATTTTATAATTCCTAAACAATATTGTCTATGGAATTAATTGCCATTAATATAGATTTTTTCTCTCAAAATAGGTAAAATTGTCTTAAAAACAGAGCTTTATATATTAATATATCAAAAACCTACACACATAAAGGGGGGGTATTTTATGGATAATTTTGTTATATTACAGCAGATGGTTGCCATTGACAGAGCTCAGAACCGTTTTGAACTCCGGGCATCCATACAGACTCTGCTCCGTATCATCGGAAGTTGCACTTCGTCAGAACGAGTTTATATTTTTGACTGGGATGAGACTGACAACGTATTCCGCAACTCATATGAGTGGTGCGGTGACAATGTGCAGCCATGGATTGACAATCTTCAGTCCGTGGATTCCGCCGACATGCCTTACTGGCTGGAAGCATTTGAGCGCGGCGACAGTATAATCATAGATAACGTGGAGGATGTGAAGGATCTCATGCCTTCCGAGTATCAGCTTCTGGTCATGCAGAATATCCACTCTGAGATAGCATTTCCTATCTTCTATAAGGACCAGCTCAAAGGCTTTATCGGTGTGGACAATCCCCACATAGAGAGTTCGGAATCCTTTATAAGTCTGCTTGGGGTTGTGGGCGGTCATCTCGGAAATGTACGGGAGACTCTCAGAATGACCGAGCTTCTTGAGCAGCGCAATAATTCACTCGAAAAGAGCCTGTCGGATCTGAACCGTGAAAGGATGTTCATGTCAGTCCTGTGCACAGACTACATATCCGTCTACTGCGTTGATCTTCAGAATGATTCCCTCGAGCCTTTAAAGCTTGACCCGGTGGCAAACGCTGCCCACATATACGACATCAAAGCCGGGAAAGCATTCTGCTACTCAGAGCTGATCAGACAGTATTATGAAAAATATGTCATCAAAGAATCTGCCCCAGACTTCACAGAAATCCTCAGCGCAGAGCATATACAGAATCATCTTGCCTCTCACCCTAAGCTCTCTTACAGATACCGGGTGACTCCGAACGCAGCGGGTCAGGAAAACTTTGAGGCAGAGATATTCCCTTTTTCAGCGGCCTCAGCTTCAAGGGTGCTGATTGGCTTCAAGCAGATAGACGAGCTTGTGAGCTTTGAACAAAATTCGAGGAGACAGCTGCAGGAGGCACTTGACGAGGCTAACCTGAACAACGAGATCATATCCGCCATAAGCAAGATCTACTTCTCAATATACAGGATAGATCTTACACAGGACATGTACGAGGAGGTGTCCAGTGATAACAAGGTACACAAACTTACAGGCCGCATGGGAAGAGCTTCCTCCAAGATGAAGGAGCTGTGTCACCGCTTCGTCGTTCCCGAATATCAGGACAAGATACTTGATTTCTTCGATCTGTCGACCATCGCAGAGCGTCTCCACACAGACGAGACCATAGCCATGGATTATCTCGCCAACGACGGCAACTGGCACTCGGCAAGATTTATTGTAAAAAAGCGAGATGCTCTCGGCAACGTGACCAGCATACTGTATGCAACAAGGCTTATCAGCGAACAAAAGAGACGTGAACAGAACTGGATGCTCCTGGCAGAGGAAGCCAACAAGGCCAATGAGGCAAAGTCCGAGTTCCTGTCCAAGATGGCTCACGATATAAGAACACCTCTGAATGCCGTAATGGGATTTGCCGACATAGCAAAGCGATCACTAGGCGATCCAAGCAAGATAGACGACTGTCTGGGCAAGCTCAGGACGTCCGGGGCTTATATAGAACAGCTCGTCAGCAACATCCTTGACATAACGAATCTGGAAAACGGCAGACAGCAGCTCAAGCCTTGTGAGACATCTGTATCCGAGCTGTGTCATACTCTGAACATGGTTTTCGATCAGGCTCTCATGAACGACGGACTCAATATAACCTTCAACTGTCACGATATATATCACGACTACATCCTGGCCGATGGACTCAAGCTGAAACAGATCTACTCTAACCTGCTGTCTAACTCCATCAAGTTCACACCTGGTCATGGCGACGTTGGATTTGAATTATATGAGGAAAATATACCAGGCTCCGATAAGATACGTCTCGTCGCCAGAATAAGCGACACGGGAATTGGAATAAAGCCTGAATATCAGGCGAGCATGTTCAACAAATTCTCCCGCGAGACAGACACCAGGATCAGCAAAGTGCGCGGAAGCGGTCTGGGGCTCGCCATAGTAAAGGAGCTTGTGGATCTAATGCAGGGTACCATCACAGTACAGAGCAATCCGGGTGGTGGAACTATCATCGAGGTAAGCATCGACGTCCCTTATATCATAAAGGATGATCTGTGGTCTGGACAATCCGGTGATAGCAGCGACGCAGAATCCCTGTGTGTAGGAATGCACCTTCTGGTGGCAGAGGATAACGAACTCAACTATGAGGTCGTGTCTGAACTTCTGGGTGTGAATGGTATTTCCTGTGAGCGCGCTGAGGACGGCTCCGTGTGCGTTGACATGTTCTCCACATCTGCTGCCGGAACCTACGACGGTATCCTTATGGATCTTCAGATGCCTGTGATGGATGGAATCTCGGCGTCCTACGCCATAAGAAAGCTCGAGCATCCGAATGCACAGAACATTCCTATCATCGCCATCACCGCCAACACATTTGCTAAAGATCTCGAAAGATGCCGTCTGGCAGGCATGAACGAACACCTGTCAAAGCCGCTGAACATAAGGCAGCTTATAAGCATCCTCTCAAAATTCAAGAAATAAAAAAGTCAAGAAATAAAAAAGTCCCTGTATGATATTTCAATCATACAGGGGATTTGCCGTTATTACTTATTCATGATCGCATCTATAGACTTAATGCATGCACTCCTGAGGCCTGACTCCTCGAGGGATGCAACACCGCATATGGTTGTTCCCGCAGGGGAACATACATTGTCCTTCAACACGCCGGGATGCTCCCCTGTCTCTAGCTGAAGTTTTGCTGAACCAAGTATCATCTGTGATATGAGTCTGTACGCAGTCTGTCTAGGCACACCATACTTAACCGCTGCATCCGCATATCCCTCTATGAACAGATCCACAAATGCAGGACCACAGCCGGTTACTGCGCCTCCTATTCCCATGAGATTCGATGGAAGCTCCTCCACAATTCCCACAGCCGCGAACAGCTCTTTGATTTGTGTCCTTTCTTCCTCCTCAAGGGAATTCTGTGCTTCAAAGAGCATAACTCCCTCATATACCATTGCCGGAGTATTCGGCATCACAAACTGCACTCTCACAGAACTGTCAAAATACTCGCTGTACTTTCTGAAATCCCAGCCAGCTGCCACCGACACAAGAGCCTTGCCGTGAAGTCTCTCTCCTATCTCAACGAGAACGTCATTGATCTGATAAGGCTTGCATGCCATGATGACCGTATCCACGGCATCCACCAGCTCTGCAAGTGTCTTACACGGGGTAAATCCATACTTCTCTGAGTTCTTCACCAGCTTGTCATAGTGTGGTGCATATGCATATACACTCTCAGCCGCTATCTTCCCTGAATTCACAAATCCTGCACAGAGTGCCTGTGCCATATTACCCATGCCTATGAAACCTAACCTCTCCATGATACATTCTCCTTCTTTCAAGCCTTTATATATTTTGTCTTTTATATCTGTCTTACTCAGCCATCCGGCGAAGCTTCTTTGCACGCTTCTCCTGATAGAGAAGTCTGTCGACAGTTGCAAGCGCCTGGAACACGTCCACATCCTTGTCATTATCTATGGTGCAGAACATGAACAATCCTCTGGTACCTTCAGAAGCAGTCTCCATATATCTGTTGACCATCTCCGGGCATCTGTCTGCAAATCCTCCGATTATGCCCTAGTGCAGCAGACTGCTTATAGTAGCCGCCACATCTTTATCTCCTATGAGAGATATGTTATTTATACAGATAAAATCATTGACCTTTTTGCTCTTCACAAAGTCAAGGATGTTTACCTGTGAATATCTGTAATCTATGATATATATTTTGGAGTAGTGATCCACAAGAAATGGAATAAATGCATTTCCGTAGGACTCCTTCATTACTACACACGATGAACCGTCTGTCACCTTTGGGTTCTCTATCACTGCCATCGGCGTGTCACCGCCCACAAATGTAGAATACATGGTTCCCTTATCCCATCCATTCACATCCATTATGACATTCCACTTCTGCTCCGAGCCATCCTCGTTCCAGTAGGTCATGTCATTTGTTCCTATCGGTTCGTAGGCGTATATCGTATCAGGATTATTCTTCATGTCAGAGTTCTGCAGGGTGCTGTAGAAGCTTCCGAGGAATCCCTTGAAGGTATCCGTCTTCCTCTTGTCACGTGGAATGGCCGTTATGCCCTTCGTCTTGCAGAAATCCTCATACGCATAGTACGCGCCATCCGCGGTCCAGTGGTGATCTGTCC
The DNA here is from genome assembly GCF_003434675.1 of Coprococcus sp. AM14-16. NCBI lineage: Bacteria > Bacillati > Bacillota > Clostridia > Lachnospirales > Lachnospiraceae > Coprococcus > Coprococcus sp. AM14-16. The sequence continues at coordinate 671,454 of NZ_QTLL01000002.1, read as the reverse complement.
TGAAGAATATATATTCATCCTTATGCGCCTTTAACGTGTCAAATATATCGACCGTCTTCACGCCATTCATCATGCCATAGTAATACTCTATCGCCTGTTTCTGATCGGAACCGCCAAGCTTATCCAGCTCGTCATCCGATAGCAGGACACCTGAATTGTTCGGCACAAGAATATCGTACACATTTGTCTGGCCCGAGAGCTGTGCCGCTGCATTGTTGATAGCATCTATATATTCTGTTGCGGAGTCCTGAACGAAATAGTACAGGCTGTACGCAGAACCATCCTTCACATACAGGTTGTCCTGAAGCTGCTTCTGGAACGCATTGTCCATAGCCTTTGAATCTGGTGGATCGACCATCTGGACCGAACCGCTCTCAGTTGTCGCATCCTGCTTGTTCTTCGATGTCAGACTCGCAGGAAGTCCTATCTCAGGATCCTCTGTCGTAACCTCCGTGGTACTCTCAGTTGTCGCCTTGCCTGCATCATCAGGAGTGGCGGTCACCGCACTCTTGTCCACCTCAGGTATCTCATCGCCCTTGGCATTTCCTCCAACCACCTGCGTTCCGAGCTGTATTCCGTACAGCTTCTTAAGGCTCTGGTCAGCCGACACAAGCTTATCCCTCATAGGGTATGTGTCAGAATACCACAGTGACACGTCCTCGAAGTATGATCCGTCGAGGAATGACGTTATGGTGAATGACGGAAACTTTGCAAGTGTCCTCTTCTCCATCGTGGATTTCTTAGGTCTGACAAAAAACAGCAGACCGATAAATGCTCCTATCGCCATGACTGCGGCAAATATAAGAACACCCAGAGTTCTGAATTTCTTTAATTGTTGTCTCTGACTTCTGGTATATCTTCTCTTCATAAAAATCACCCATTAAAACTGGAAATACAGGAAAGGATTATAGCTTGCACCCACAAGCGCCAGCACTGAGATCACGAGCATAAGTACCGGTGTTATCATCTCAGTTACATTGAACACGTTGAATACAAGTGGGTTAACCTTTCCAACTTCTATAGCCCATTTTCTGAGTCTCTTGCCCAGATCCGTACACGCAATACATGCAAATATCAGGAAGAATATGTTCTTCACAAATATTGTTCCAAGTGCCATATTTGCAAATCCCGATGTTCCTATTCCAAACATTCCCGCAAGCACTGTTCCAAGCTCACGAAGGCTCTCAAATCTGAATATGGTCCATCCGAACAGGATAACGAGCAGCGTATATATTCTGGATGCCACAGGGCCGAGTCTTCCGCCCAGATAAAACTTCTCCAGAAGGAGGAAGCCCAGATAATAAATTCCCCAGAATATATAATTCCAGCTTGCTCCGTGCCACATTCCCGTGAGAAACCACACGATAGCCATGTTGCGGATGTACTTCGCTGTGCTGCATCTGTTGCCGCCAAGCGGTATATATACGTAATCCCTGAAGAATGAGCTGAGTGATATGTGCCATCTCCTCCAGAAATTATTTACCGATGTAGCCATATATGGGTAGTTAAAGTTCTCATCATAGTGAAAACCTACCATCCTTCCCATTCCGATGGCCATGTCTGAGTATGCTGAGAAATCAAGGTATATCTGAAGCATATACGCTATCATTCCAAGCCACATTTCAAGTGTCGTCTGAGCCTTGAGGCTCGCCACTCCCGCCGGGAGTAGGGTGTCGGCTATGCTGGCACAGGAATTGGCCAGTATCGCCTTCTTTGCCAGTCCGACTGAAAATCTTCTCAGTCCCATGTATATGTCGTTCGCTGTTATCTTCCTGTTGTCTATCTGATCAGCAACGGTCTCATATCTGACGATAGGTCCCGCTATACACTGATGGAACAGACTTGAATACAGAAGGAGCTTCCAGTATTCTCTCTGTGGTCTGACTTCGTTCCTGTACACATCCACCACATATGATATGAGCTGGAATGTATAGAAAGAGATTCCTATTGGGAGAGCTATTCCAGGCACGGTCTTCGGCACGCCGAACACTGCCTTTATGTTGCCGAGGAAAAATCCCAGATACTTGAATATCGCAAGACAGCCAAGCATTATCACAAGGTCACACACAAGATAAAACTTCTCAGATCTCTTGGTATATCCGGCACGTGCCTCATCTATGCGAATGGCAAACAGCCAGCTCACCAGAGTCTCTCCCGCCAGGAGCAGAAGATATCTCGGGCCTCCCCAGGCATAGAACACCAGTGAAAATATCAGCAATACATTATTGCGTTTCTCAGGGCTCACCGCAAAATATGCTATCAGGTTTGCAGTGAGAAAAACAAACAAAAATATTAAACTCGAAAAAACCATAAATATTCTCCCATCATGTCAATCGGCTGTATTATACTTCACAACAGTCAACAACACAATATTAATAATGATTAACTGTACGCTTCGGAATAGGCGCCTACAGATCGGTCATCTGCACTTCCCTGTTCTTTGATATTCCGTTCACCATGAAGCTCACTCTGCCGTTACCGATCACGATATTTTTCTCCTCTGCACCTATATCAGTTCCCACACTGTTGATCACCTGTGTGTTGATATCCGAGTTGGAAAATTCCAGTCTGGCGGTGTGGGTGCTGTTACCCATGGCGTAGGCATCCTTGCCCTGTGCCACCACCTTGACGTAAGCGTACTGTATGCTGACGTCCGTATCGCCCTCACGGCAGCCTATACCATAACATTCATTTGCCCTGATGTTCATGGTAATATTGATATTCTTCATGGCAACCCTGCAGGACTTTCCATTCATGGTTCCTATGACTGCTGTCGATATGGATGCCCCGGATATCTTGCCGGATATATTGTCAATAGCTATATCCGCGATTCCGTTATATGAGCCTATGGATACACTTCTGGCGATTCCATTGTATATCTCCATGTCGCAGTTCTCTATGTGAAGAGTGCAGTCGCTGTCCATGCAGCCTATCATCACACCCTCCTGACCTCTCTGATCTATCTCGTATCGTCCGTGTCTAATATATATATTACCGCCAAGGCCGGATCCTATTCCAATGCCCCTCATTCCGGTGGCCGTTATGGACAGCGTTCCATCCTGATTGAAATACAGATCTCCGTGTCTCGACGCAAAATCGTTTCCTATTCCAAAGTATCTGCCACCCGCAAGTGTGATCCTCAGATCTCCATCTCCGGCAAGCTCAAGCTTTGACGACTCGGCTACCTGTATACCGCCTGTGCGCAGCTCATTGTCTCCGGTGAGGACTATCCTGACATCGCAGTTGTCTTCTATCTTTATACAAGGTATGCCCTTCTCTCCTCCAAGGCTTATGCTGTCCACCCTGAGCTCGCCTCTGAAGCCTTCTCCTATGGTTATCAGCATATTGGACTTGAAGCCCGGTGTACCTGTCATGTTGACGTACCTGTACTGATCATCTATCTTCTTAAAATCAAGTGCCGTATATTTGTTAAATGCAAGTTGAACCATAGATATCTCGTCTTCATCGGTTATGACGTAGGTCTTCTTGCCATACTTTGTGATCTCGTTCTGATTGTACTGTACTATCTCGTTTATGATCCTCTTATCTATCTCCGCAATCGCCTCCGGTGAAGGCTTCGCCGTGTAGTAACCCTGAATGAGATCCGCGCCAAGTCTGATGACCTCCTTGAGCTCAACATCCAACTCAACGCCCTCCGCAAGAGTCACGATATCATTGTCATGCGCAAATTCTATAATATCCTTGACAAAATGCTGCTTCTGCGGATCCTCATGTATATTTGTCATGAGCATCCTGTCTATCTTCACGTAACGCGGCATATATCTCAGAAGATTGTTGACATTTGAATAGCCTGAGCCATAGTCATCTATGGCTGTCTCAATGTTCATCCTGCCGTACTTGTCCTTTATCTGATCCAGAAGCTGGTCGCTCATCTCAGCCTCCTCGGTGAATTCCACGACCACCTGTCCGCCAAATTCTCTGAGCTTGCCCTCTATGACAGCAGTGTCCTCCTCCGACAGCCTGCAGCCCGGTATACTGTTAAAGAATATCTTTCTGCCCTCAAGTTCCTCTCGCTTGTCCTCAACGAGTCTCAACACATTGATAAATGTGGCTCTCTCCACATCGCTCAGACGTCCAAGTCTCTCAGCACTCTGTATTATGTCAAGAGGAGACATGTACTGCTCTCCTGCCGATCTCATGAGCACCTCATAGGCATAGATCTGACCTGTGCGGGCATTAACTATAGGCTGGAAATGATATGTGAGCAGATTCCTGTCAAGGATCTCCGTGGCAAGCTTGTCCTTCTCTATATCCTCCTGTGACAGCTCTGCATTTCTCGTGCTCTCAATGTACGCCTTCATCTTGGCATTGTTCTTGTTGCTTATGAGTGCGTTCACATAGTTGTCCAGAGCCTCCGCATTTGCAACCATCTGTCTGTCCACCGCATAACATATCTCCACGACAAAGTTGTCCCCATTCGTCCTGTTGAAGTCCTCAACTTTGCTCTCAACGCTCTTAACTATGGTCTCTGCGTGATCCTCCGCATCACCCATCACCTGATATGCCACGATGAACTCATCGTTACACATTCTCATACATACATCTGATTTCTCAAGGGATGCCGAGATAATTCTGGCAAGTGCCTGTATGGCCTCGTCTCCGACCTTTCTGCCGAGGCTTGCATTTATATGTCCCAGTCCCTTTATATCTATCGCCAGCAGCTCAATGCTCCTGCCATGTGCAACGGCATCGTCACACATATCCCTACACCTCGCCATAAATCCGTTATAATTGTACACTCCGGTCAGATCATCACGGATCTGCGATGCATTGACCTTGTCCAGAAGCTTCTGAAGACTCGCCTGTCTGTAGAACGCCTCCATGCCCTGCATGATCTGCTTGATCCATGTGCTATATGAAATATCGTACGCCCTGCACTCGCTTCCATAGCTCACAACCGCATATCCGAAACATCTGTCGTCGAAATTGAGTGGAGTGAATATGTAAGCCTCAGGTCTGTCCCTGTCTGCATCCAGCTCAGGTATCAGTCTTGACACGTCAAAACAGTCATCGAAATCTATCGCACCGTCTCCATCACCGCAGCTTCTGATGACCCTGTATATATTCTTCGTGTATCCGACTCTCAGTGCATTTGACCCCATCATGACCTCAGGAAACTTCCAATATTCATTAAGGCAGAGACTGAAACTGCTCATGTTGCCATCCGTGTGGGCATACTGGAATATGGTATTGTAGAATTCCCTGTAATCTCTCTGGGATAACAGATCCTCCATCATATGGTTATAGTATGAACCATAGCTTCCCGGCTGAGTGTTCATATTCCATGCCGTCACGTCTCTCTTTCCCGGCTTCTCCGTACAATGCTCACATCCACAGCTTTTTCCCCAGTGTATAGATGCACTGCTCCTATAGTTCTCCAGAGATCTTCCGTTTATCTCTGCGTCTATCCATTTTGCGGCGTACTCGCCGTCAACCTTTGCAGGTATATCAACCGATGTCAGCGGTATGACTCTGTCATCGTTCGTCTCCGCAGCGTCATATCCCGTTATCGCTATATCCTCAGGGACCTTAACGCCTCTCTGTTCCAGCTCAGCCGCCAGCCCCAGTGCCATGTGATCACTGGCACACACCACAGCCTGTGGAAGTCTGTCTCTGTTCTCTGTTATCCCCATTGCGGTCTGGCGTCCTGAGTCAAACCAGTTATTGCCATAGTAGACCGACGATTCATCCACAGCGATACCATGACTCTTCATGCTGTCAAAGAATCCCTGCTTCTTCAGCTCGGAATTGGCATTATTCTCCCAGCCATCAAGCAGCACTATATCACGGTATCCGTGCTCTTCTATGAGATGATCCGTAAGCCCGCATATATTCTTTCTGTGATCAATATTTATGGATTTATATCCTTCTATCTCGTCGCCGACTATCAGTACCGGACCATCAAACTCATGCTCCACACGCCACCGGAGTCCCTCCTCTGTTCCCGGCGTCCTGATCCTGTCAGTACATATGACCACCGCATCATATTTGTCAAATTCTATCAGGTTGAATATGTTGGCGTCCCCCACTTCTCTGTTAGCTGTATCCTGATACTTCAGATACATTGAGAACACGCACACATCATAATCAAGCTGAAATGCCTTCTCAAAAAACCCCGAGAGGAATCTACCCTGGGTGTACTCATCAGCCTGGGCTGTCAGTACCGCAATCCTCTTCCTTGTCATAACATATACACCCTTTACCCTTTTAATTTTTACCCCCTGGGCACCGTATCCACCAAATAACATGCCCATAATTAATATAATTCTATCACGTTCTGTCGAAAGTGTATATCTTTTTTATTTTGCCGTATCACCCATGCTTCCGGCACGCAAAAAAGGACGCATATACGGAAAATCTGTATTCCGGTATGCGTCCCTTTATAATATGCTCTATCTCACGATCAGAACTCTGCCTCAACACACTCAAGTGCTGCTGCGATTACCTTGTCCATATCATAATACTTGTACTGTCCAAGTCTTCCGCCGAATATTACATCCTTGCGTGTCTCTGCAAGCTCCTTGTACTTCTCGTAAAGCGCATTGTTCTTGTCGTTGTTTACAGGGTAGTACGGCTCTACGCCCGGCTTCCACTCTGCTGAATACTCACGGCTGATAACTGTCTTTGGCTGCTTTCCAAACTCAAAGTGCTTGTGCTCAATTATTCTTGTGTATGGAACATCTCTGTGTGTGTAGTTCACAACAGCATTTCCCTGATAGTTCTCCTCATCGAGTACCTCTGTCTCGAATCTTACTGAACGGTACTCAAGTGGTCCGTACTGGAATCCGAAGAACTCATCGATCATACCTGTGTATACAGTCTTGTCTGCGATGTCAGGATTCTCCTTGATAAAATCGAAGTAATCTGTGTCAGTCTTGACCTCAGCGCCCTCAAGCATCTTCTCAATGATCTGTGTGTATCCGCCCATTGGGATTCCCTGGAAACGGTCATTGAAGTAGTTGTTGTCGTATATGAATCTCAGAGGCAGTCTCTTGATAATGAATGCAGGAAGCTCTGTACATGGTCTTCCCCACTGCTTCTCTGTGTATCCCTTGACAAGCTTCTCATACACATCTGTACCGGCAAGCTTGAGTGCCTGCTCCTCAAGGTTCTTTGGCTCTCCAATGTTCAGATCTGCGATCTGCTTCTCGATGATTGCCTTTGCCTCTGAAGGCTTCTTGATTCCCCACATCTTGCTGAATGTGTTCATGTTGAATGGAAGGTTGTACAGCTCATCCTTGTATGAAGCTACAGGTGAGTTAATGTAGTTGTTGAACTCTGCAAACTGGTTTACATACTCCCAGATCTTCTTGTCAGATGTGTGGAATATATGTGCGCCATACTTGTGAACGTTTATACCCTCCACCTGCTCTGTGTAAATGTTGCCGGCAATGTGTGGACGCTTGTCTATAACCAGACAGCTCTTGCCTCTCTTGCCTGCCTCGTATGCAAATACTGCGCCGAATAATCCGGCTCCTACTATGAGGTAATCATACTTTGCCATGTTACTTAATCCTCCTTATCTTCCGCCAATCTCTTATCTATAATTGGATATGCTCTATAACCCTCAAACTCCTTAGGTCTGAACAATACTTCCTTAAGCCATGCAAGGGATCTCTCCCTCTCTGACACAAGTATCTTATTGACATTGTCGTAATCCACAGGCTTCAACAGCTCATCATTTCCAAGAATGTCTGCCGCATCCTGAACGTAATGATCTCTCACCTGGAATACATCCACGAGGGATTCAAATCTTGTCATTCCTCTTGCACTGTTTGCAAGTCCGATAAAGTTTGTCTCAAATACAAGTGAGAAGCTTATTCCGTGGCATGAATCAGTGAGAACGAAATCTGCATTCCTGAAATAGTTCAGCCAGTCCTCGACTGTTATGTCGTCGACGATCTTGTCGTCCATATCCATGATCTGACGGTTCTTCACCGGGTCCTTTGGACGTCCGTCCAGAAGAACAACTACCTCAAGGCCGAGCTTCTCTGAAACCTCAACCACTGCGGCTCTCTTCTCCGGAGTTGGATCAAGTATATATGCAAGCATATATTTGCCATCGTGCTTCTTCTTTGCCTTGTCTGCCAGTGAATCGAATACCTTTCTTTCTGCAACAAATACAGGATCGAGAACTCTCACCGCATCTATTCCATACACATCCTTACAGATCTCAACTCCACTGGTCTCTCTGATGGATATTCCATCAAACTGTCTCATGTATTCAGATATCGTCTCCCTGTCCTGTACATTACAGAAATCCCTGTCATGTCCAAATGATGCAGAGAATGCGATCTTCTTCTTATCCGGCTCAACAAAATCGAAATAGAATGAGAAGCCGAAGCCTCTGCTTATACCTCTGTTCCACACCTGATCTGATCCCATGATGAATGTATCGACCTTGGAATTGAGCTCCCTCATATCCTTCAGTGTGTATCTCTTGCTCTCATGGTAATGTGCCTTTGCAAATCTTCTCGCATGGGTGTCAGGCTTGCCGGCTCCGGTCTTGGCTGCAGGCATGTCTATCATGAGCACTGACAGACCAAATGATCTGATGATCTCGTGAAGTGCGTAATAGGTAGCAACACTTCCGTAGTTTGCACCGAACCACACGCCATATATACCTACATCGTACTTGTCCTTTATGGCATAATCGTATGCCTTCTCCATGGATGAGCCATTCTTTATCTGCTCAAAATATCTCTGTCTGGCAGGATGATTCTTGAAGCAGTGGTCAAAAGGCTGTCCTGTCTTAAGCACATCATCACGCGGAATCTCCTTGTTCAGGAGCAGCTTGTCCGCTATGGCTGCATATATCTTCTCACCCTGTGGACTGTTGACTGACACAATGGATGTTCCCTTGCCGTCAGTGTAATCTCTGTTGTACTTCTGGATTCCCCAGAAATCTGCAAGTGTTATATCACCTGTTCTCGGAAGCTTCGCATATGCGCAGTGTCCACAGAACTTTCTCGTCGATATACAAGGAAGGAATGCTCTGTAATATGGATCCTGTGTCCTTGTTCTGTGATAAACTGTTCCGTCAGTGTACTTTACAGTCATCTCTGTAGACCAGCCGAAGTAGTCCTTGTCTCTGAATCCAACATCAGCAACCTTGCCCTGATCCTTGCCGTGGTATTTGTTCAGATAATCATCGAACAGCTTTGGCGATGGGCCGCCGTGGCACATCAGATCTATTGTGTAGAGATTTGATATATCCACATTCTTGAGTGTTGCGTAAAGTCCTGCGACCTGACATCCGCATCCGCAGAATACTACCACTCTGCCTTCCTTGAGTATCTTCTTAACGTCCGCATACACCTTCGATGCATCAGCCTGAACATACTTGGATTTTCTGAGCTTGTCCAGATCATCCGGGCTCTCTATGATAAAGTGTTCAACCTTGAAATCGTCTGTGTATCCTGCTCCGCATACAGCTCCACCCTGCTCAAATGCATACTCAGCCAGCAGTGTGAATATTCCACCTGACGAACTCTTTGCCCTTATCTCATCGTCTGCATATGCCGCATAGCATGCAGGCTCGACAGTGTTCTTATACTCAAGATTTATAGATGGACAGATCTTTCTGCACAGACCGCAGTTTGTACATTTGCTGCGATCCACTACAGGAGCAAGAAATCCCTCTGAATCATACTTCATGCTTATAGCATTTACCGGACATACACTGTAGCACGCGCCGCAGCCACAGCAGTAATCAGGATGTATGCATCCGACTGTCTTGTCGCTGTCGCGTCTCACCGCTTTCTTTCTCCACTCTACTCGCTCTTCTTCTCTCTGTCTGGCACTCTCCTGCTTCTCAAACACTTTGATCTCAGGCTCTGCTTTTTCCTTCGTGGTGAATACCTTATTCATCCTGATCTCAGCAGGCTCGACCTTTACAACAGGCTTTTTGCCGTCTCTGAGAGCGTAATCACCGCTCATCGCCCTCTGCGCCGCATTTACTCGCTGGGACGCCTTGAGCTTATCCTTTGGCTTCGAACCGTTCTTCTCTGAGGTGTAATCTCCCCCCAGTGCTCTTCCCGCAGCCGCCAAACGGTTTTTTATACCTTTAATAGTAGCCATACCCTAAAGATACTCCTTCCATATCACTTTATATATGCAGATATTCCTTCCAGAACTTAGTTGTCTTCATCTCGTCAAATGCATTTCTGTAAGCCTGCTCAACTTCCACATGTGTCTTCTTGTATTTAGCCAATACTTTTCTATATCTCTTTATAAGCGCAAAACAACGCTTTCTGTTGATCGTTCTTCTGACTCCTGTTCCACCGTTCTTGTTCACGGCAACGAGAGTCTTCTTCATGTAATTCTTTCCCGGAACAAAGAACCAGTCGTACGCGATGATATACGGCGTTCTTCTGAGCATGAAGTTTGGAAGAAGATGTCCGTTTATCGTGAGCACATACATTGCCTTGCGGAACAGATTAAGACTCTCATACTTGTATGGATCTGTAGGAAGATCCCCTGCATAGCCAAGCTCTGCCAGCGGCACAAGCTTCTCGTTCTTAGCATTGTGCTCCTTGAGGCTCTGCTCTCCGTCAAGATGCATGATATACTCTGGTCCCTTGAGGTAATCCTCAATGGAATCTATGAGCAGCTCAGCATTGTTGTATGCAAATCTGGTTATATCCTTCCAGAACATTCCCTTTACTCTCGCAAGGAAATCCACATCCTGACATATTCCGCTTGCCGCCTGGATAACAAAACTGTTTCTGTGAACCTGGTAAAGCTCCATAGCAGCGTTGAATTTGCCTGCAAATCCCACATGCCATATACAGATACCATTTAATGCTATGAATCCCGGCTTGTTTCTCAGTGAGAACTCCACGTCATCTCCTCTTACAAATACAGGAAGTGGTAATCCTCTGTCCTCGATGTGCTCCACAGGTATACAGCAGTACCACCAGCCTGCATATGCATCATCGACATTGAAGCTGTAGTTCTCATTTGCAACTATGTTCTTGAGAAGTCTCATATCCATAGCCGACTTGACCGGACCGTATGATCCGTCTGCCTTGTGTACAAATCCCACGTCCTCATACTGCTTCTGGCGTATATCGTAATCGAACATGGCTCCACTCAGGAAGCACTTCTTGTACTCGTCCTTGAGGAGTCTGAGCAGATAATATGTTCTGAACAAACTCTCTGGCATGACCATAACATCATCATCCATGAGAAGTACATGTGTAGGCTTCTTTGGAAGCTCCAGTGCCTCTATCATTCCACGGGTGAAACCACCGGCTCCACCTACGTTGTTATTCATATAAACCTTGAGATCCTCACTGTCGAGCTCTGATGGATCGAGTTCTCTGTCATTGTCAATGACATGTACGAACATGTGTCCCTTGAGGTCACTTCCATCATAGAGTACATTTGACTTGATGAGGTCTATATTACGCTTGATATATTCCTGCTTCTTGAATGTTGTTGTGACAAGAGAGATATTTACATCCCTTATTCTGTCCTCCTCGATGTCAGCAGAATAGTATCCGCTGTATATCTCTGTATCTTCCAGGGTATCCATATAGAAACCTACAAGAGCCTTATCTGTCTCCGGTATGTTCACAACCACCTCTGAAACCTCATCACTCTCAACTACCTGTGATACAAGTGGATTGTAGGTAACCGCAACGGATGCTGAATATATTGCATATACGGATATTGTAGCCTTTCCCTTCATTGTGAGGTGAAGCTTGAAGTTCTTTACCCCTGTATACTCCGACCAGCGTTTTACCTGAATGCAGTTGTAATAGCTCATGAAATTAACCTTTGTGAGCTTCTCTACAACATGGCATTTCTTCTCTGAGTCGTATATAAATGGTGATTCCTCTCCCTTTCCAATGGCGCTGAATTCAGGATACTCTATCAAGTTCACATCCAGATTCATCTGCAGCATCACATTCTGCAACTTCACATTCTGTAACATTATCCAATCCTCCTGTGTTGTATATCAAACATCTTGCCTGATTTCTTGTTATTTCTTGTTATTTCTTGTCCTTGCTCTGGACCTTTGCCGGTGCAGGTGCATCCATCTCGGCCTTGAATGCATCGCATACCGTATCGGCATCTCCCACCATAACTACATTTCCATGATCCAGCCACATAGCCTTGTTACACTGCTTCTTGACAGCAGCTATGTTGTGGGATACATACAGCAGGGTCGTTCCATCCTCCAGCATGGCAGTCATCTTGGCCGCACACTTCTTCTTGAATCGCATATCACCTACAGCAAGTATCTCATCCGCAATGAGAATATCCGGCTCAACCGCCGTCGCTATGGAGAATGCAAGTCTGGTCTTCATACCTGAAGAAAAGTTCTTGACCGGAGAGTCAAGGAAATCCTGCAACTCTGAAAACTCAACTATATCGTCAAACTTCGACTCTATAAATGCCTTTGAATATCCCAGCAGAGTTCCGTTGAGAAATATATTCTCACGAGCCGTGAGCTGTGGATCGATTCCGGCTCCAAGCTCTATGAGGGCTGCCACAGTTCCCGATACCTTAACAGTACCGCTGGCAGGCTTCAATATTCTGCTGACTACCTTGAGCAGGGTGGATTTTCCGGCACCATTGGTTCCAACGAAACCCCACGCCTCGCCCTTCTTTATATCAAGATTGATGTCCTTTAACGCTATGAACTCCTGGAACATCAACTGTTTTGTCACAAGTCTTATAAAATACTCTTTCAGATTGTCCACCTTCAGATTGTTCTTGTTGAATCTTATGGTCACATCCTTGAGCTCTATAATGGTCTCACCCTTTGCCACAGTTGTTGTACGCTGTGCATTTGAGGTGAAAATCTTCTTATCATCAAGTTCGTTCTTTTTCTCTTCTACGTTAGCCAACTGCCACACCTCCTAAATATACAGAATGAACTTGTCCTGATTCTTCTTGAAACACAGCACTCCCAGTCCAAAGAAAAAGAATGCATAGAGGAATCCGAGACCGATAGTAGTGAGATCAGGCATCACTCCCTGATGCGCTATGCATCTAAACTGCTTGATATATACATACAGTGGGTTGAAGTAATTCACAAGTAACTTCAACCAGTCTGGCAGCATATCTATAGGATAGAATATCGCTGAACAGTACATCCACGCTGTGGTGACCGCATTCCATATATATCTTGTATCTCTGAAGAATACATGGAGCTGTGCAAGAAAAAAGCCCAATCCGCAGGCAAATATATAGGCCTGAAGGAATATGAACGGGAACAACAGCATCGTCCAGTAAAATGGTGAACGTGTGAATATGATAACGATAAGAAACGCTCCCAGTGAAAACAGGCAGTCAACAAGTGAGCTTGTGATCTTTGCCAGCGGGAACATAAACTTTGACACATACGTTTTCTTAAGCAGTGACGAATTATCTGTTATACTTCCAAGTGCCTTACCACATGCACCTATTACAAATTCGTACAGTATACGTCCTGCAAAAAGGTACACAGGGAAGTGTGGTATCGATCTGTTGAACATCTTGGAGAATACGATAACCATTACGATCATGATGAGCAATGGGTTCAGGATACTCCACACATATCCAAGAAAACTTCTTCTATACTTTAACTTTATATCTCTTGAAACAAGCTGATTTAAAAGATCTTTATAATTAAAAACTTCTAAAAAGCTTCCGCTTTTTACTTTCATTTTTCGTTAATCCTCCATAGTAAATCTATTCAAAACTCTTATTGTGCCTTACCTTGTTGTAAAGCTTTGAATTAAGCATTTTGTTGTAGCCTTCCAGACCCACATGCGCAGCATTCAGAAGCTTAAGTATCTTATAATGCTTCAATGTCATATCAACGACGTGTCTGTCTCTCTTGACTATATAACTCATAAGCTGATCTACCCGTGCAACACCTCTCTTTCTGTCGGAATCGCACAGCATGGAAGTTACCATGAAGCTCAGCAGAAGAAGATGTATCTTCTTGTCGCAGTATTCAAGAGCCCACTGCTCCGAGATGTCCTCTCTGTTCTTGAGCATCTTTACTATGACCATCTTGGTGTGGTCGATCCTCTTGAGCTGATTCTGCGCGGATACGCTCTGGGACACATCCCCGATCCTGTACTCGTACACGAACATATCGAGTGGCAGTATGGATTTTGCCAAGCAGCATGGATATGTCGCATATTCGTGATCCTCGTAGAATACTTTTTCTGCAAGTCTGACTCCATTCTCACGGTAAAACTGTGTTCTGTATGTTATTCCATGGAATGTGAGGCTTCTGTCAAATTTTTTCCAGTCTGACATGACCTCTTCCATAGTATATTCTCTGTCGAATTCATCAGGGAAACATCTCCAGTTCTTTATCTCCCCTGTTGTTATATTGATGGTGTGGTGACATGTCAGAACAACATCCGCACTGGCATTCTCGAGCTTTCCTATAAACTCAGGAATACTCTCTGTGAGAAACCAGTCGTCGGCGTCAAGCACCTTCATGTATCTGCCCCTGGCCTTCTCAGCTCCGGCATTTATCGCTGAGCCATGCCCTCCGTTCTCCTTATTAATAAGTGAATAGCTGTCAGGATACTTCTCAATGTACTCCTCACATATACTCTCACTGCCGTCTGTCGAACCATCGTTTACCACTATCACGTCTATTTTGTCCATAAGCTCCGGAACAACAAGTGATCCAAGACATTTGTCAAGATATGGCTTGCTGTTGTAGGACGGAATTATCACACTTAATATTTTTTCACTCATTTCTTCTTCCCTAACCTGTTCTCATGTATTCCCTTCATAATAAGTCTGAAGGCCTTAAACCATGATATATCACTGTCAAACTGATGTCTCTTCCTTATGCTGTAATACGCTGCGTATAATACCGCCGGTACATAACCCATGATGTATCTTGTCGTATTACCTCTGTTTATGAAAAATTCTTCGTTATACCCCTTAAACCAGGTTGACTTTGTCTGCGCAACATCCGCTATGACAAATGGTACATAATATATTGCAAGTCCGTTCTTCCTGCAATCCGTGAGGAATCTGAATTCCTCTTCTGCTCCGTTGCCCGAGCCTGCACCCATGCGCTCATCAAAATATACATTATTATTGACTATGCTCTCTCTCTTGAATGATATCTGCCAGGATGCCACATGCATGAGATCCAGATATCCAAGCTTCTTAGGCATGTCGCCCCAATGGGCAGGTCTGTTGCCTATGTTGAATATGATGACATCCGCCTCTGGCAGATCTCTGTACGCAGTCAGTATCCCTTCTTCGTAATTCCTGCTGAACACCTCATCGTCATCACACAGCAGACACACATCCGCCTCGGAATGCTTTATAGCATAGTTCCTGCTCTTGGTAAGACCCTTGTCATTCACCGAAAAAATTCTTGTCTTATGTCCGTTCCTGTCATATTCATTGTACCCATCATATCCACACTGGTTGACTATGATCGTGTCGGACTCTATATGGGATTTCGTTATGATATCCTCATCCTGAAGGTTCATACACGAAAGCAGTATTTCTAGTCTCATATGTCAAACACCCATTTCTATCTGATAAAGCCCTAAAAAAGGGCATAATTAACAAAGACCGCAGAAAGCGTAGTTTACTTACTTATACAACGTCTCTTTTAAAAAGTCAATACGCAGAAAAGAGCACCGGCAAATCTACATCTGATTGTATATAGTATTTGTCGGTGCCCTGTCACTTTATGTTATTTATATTTTGGAATTAGTCATTATATCCATTTGGATTCATCGACTGCCACTTCCATGAGTCAGCACACATCTCGTCGATTCCGTACTGAGCCTCCCAGCCAAGCTCCTTCTTGGCAAGTGAAGCGTCTGAGTAGCATGTTGCGATGTCACCAGGACGTCTGTCCTTGATCACATATGGAACGTCATGTCCACATGCCTTGCTGAATGCCTTGATAACATCGAGGACGCTGTAGCCATTGCCTGTTCCAAGGTTGTATACCTTAACTCCAGGATTCTCCTTGATCTTGTTGATAGCCTTTACATGGCCAACTGCAAGGTCTACTACATGGATGTAATCTCTCACACCTGTTCCATCCGGTGTGTCGTAATCATTGCCAAACACTCCAACGCTCTGAAGCTTTCCAATTGCAACCTGTGCAACATATGGAAGAAGGTTGTTAGGAATACCCTTTGGATCCTCTCCGATAAGTCCGCTCTTATGAGCTCCGATTGGGTTGAAGTAACGGAGAAGAATTACATTCCACTCTGGATCTGCTGTGTGGAGGTCTGTGAGGATCTGCTCGATCATCCACTTTGTCCAGCCATATGGGTTCGTAGGTGTTCCCTTTGGGCACTCCTCCGTGATAGGGATAAATGCAGGATTGCCGTATACTGTAGCTGATGATGAGAAGATGATGTTCTTGCATCCGTTCTTTCTCATAACCTCGCACAGGTTGAGGGTTCCTGTGATGTTGTTCTGATAGTACTCAAGTGGCTTTACAACTGATTCACCAACTGCCTTGAGTCCTGCAAAATGTATTACACAGTCAGGCTTCTCATCTGCAAATATCTTGTCCATAGCTTCCTTGTCAAGGATATCTGCCTTGTAGAATGTGAGATCCTTTCCTGTTATCTCCTTGATTCTGTCGACTGCCTTCTCGCTGGCATTGTAAAGGTTGTCGAGAATTACTACCTCGTAGCCTGCATTAAGCAGCTCAACACATGTATGACTTCCTATATAACCTGCTCCGCCTGTTACCAAAATTTTCATAATGTTTTTCCTCCTTTATGATACTGTGACTCATAACCATCTGCCGGACACCTGTGCTTTTGGGGGCACTGTTCATGTCTTGCGCAAATGTCGATCACCAGTTTATAAACATTTTTATTTTGCAATGACGTTTTCTCCAACACTATACCACTACATCCTGTTATGCACAATAAAATGTGGCATTAATAAATATTAGTTATGGAATACGTCTGTCACAGATACACATATATTATTGCATTTTTAGTGCACACTATATTACTGTGCATTCACATAATCTACGAACTTGAGGAATGCAGCCTTTCCGGCCTCATCTCTCTTGTAAACGCCTGCACACTCAAGGATCTTTGCGAATACATCGCCGATCTCATCCTGAAGTATCTTGTGTACGTTATCCGCATTTATATCGTACTTTCCAATGAAAGTCTGTACCCAGTCGTAATGCTTTGCTATATTCTCGTGGGCCTTGATGTCTCCACCTGCCACAAGAACCTCTGCAAGCTCTTCCATCTCGCCCTTGAGTCTTGCAGGAAGCACCGCAAGTCCCATAACCTCGATGAGTCCGATGTTCTCCTTCTTGATGTTGTGATACTGCTCCCATGGATGATAGAGACCAAGTGGATGCTCCTCTGTGGTGATGTTGTTACGAAGGACTAAGTCCATCTCGTACTTGCCATCTCTCATCCTTGCGATAGGAGTGATGGTGTTGTGTGGCTCACCGTCTGTCTCAGCGAATATGTACGCATCCTCATCTGTGTAACCTCTCCATGCACCGAGGATCTTGTCTGCAAGATCTATGATCCTGTCCGGATTCTCCCCATCAAGTCTTATGACTGACATAGGCCACTTCACGATTCCTGCCTCGACATCCTCATATCCTGCAAATGTAACCTTTGTCTCAACAGGTGCCTTTGTCATGGCAAATGTATAACGTCCGCCCTGGAAGTGATCGTGTGTGAGGATTGAACCACCTACTATAGGAAGGTCTGCATTTGATCCCAGAAAGTAATGAGGGAACTGACCCACAAATGAGAAGAGCTTCTGGAATGTCGCCTTCTCTATCTTCATTGGGATGTGCTGTCCGTTAAACACGATACAGTGCTCATTGTAATATACATAAGGAGAATACTGGAAGCCCCACTTGCTGCCATTTACCTCTATAGGGATGATCCTGTGATTCTCCCTTGCAGGATGGTTGATCCTTCCGGCATATCCCTCGTTCTCCATGCAAAGCTGACACTTTGGATATGATGACTGTGACATGGTCTTGGCAAGGGCGATCATCTTCGGATCCTTCTCGGGCTTTGAAAGGTTGATGGTGATGTCGATATCACCATACTCTGTAGGCTTTACCCACTTGATATCCCTTGCAACTCTGTATGTTCTGATGTAATCTGTAGCTCTGCTGAGCTTGTAGTAGAAGTCTGTCGCCTCCTCTGGGGACTTTGCGTACTTCTCTCTGAATGTCTTTATGATCTGGCTTGGCTTTGGAACCAACGCATTCATGATCTTGGTGTCGAACAGATCTCTGAGGACAACCGAATCCTCTGCGATAAGTCCATTCTCAACTGCGTAATCCAGAATCTCCTTGAGACACTCCTCAAGTTTTTCCGGTGTATCTATAGCTGGCACCTCACCCGGCTCCTCGTAGCTGTCCTTCTTCAGCATCTCAAGGATGGTGTTGGTCGTGTATATTCTGTCCTCTTCCTCTATCAGCTCATTTGCAATTCCGTACTCAACAAGCTGCTTGATATTTGTATCTATCATGATTGTAACCCTTCTTTCTACATATCCTTATATTTTTCTCGCACAGATATTTGCGAAACCCATAAACCTGTATTATGTTTGAGGTAATTTAACATTACCAAATCAGGGGAATACGAGGCCGCCGGTCCTTAGGTAATAGTCAATGCTAAGAAATCTGCATTGACTATTACCCGCAACAGCTGGCAAGCCAGCTGTTACATACGCTGCAGACAGAAATAAGCGAAAGCGACCC
Source organism: Coprococcus sp. AM14-16 (assembly GCF_003434675.1). Lineage (NCBI taxonomy): Bacteria > Bacillati > Bacillota > Clostridia > Lachnospirales > Lachnospiraceae > Coprococcus > Coprococcus sp. AM14-16. The sequence goes on along the minus strand of NZ_QTLL01000002.1, from coordinate 652,721 downwards.
TTGATTGGTATGTTAAAGCGCCTCAGACACTACATTGCAATTATGTTTCGCAAATATCTATTCAACTACCTTGATTCCGCCGTAAGGTCTCACCTTGAGAACGTGGCATGCGCCCTCTCCGAAGATCGACTCTATGTTCTTCTTGTACTCAGCAACAGCCGCGTTCTTGACAAATGCCTGGATTGTTCCGGCAAATCCGCCGCCGTGTACTCTGCACACACCATCCTCGCCGATGAACTTCTCTGAGAATCCAAGTGCTATTGATACGTTCTGTGTGAGCGGATCCTTTGCGCTGTATATATTCTGAAGAAGCTTAAAGGATGAATCTCCACTTCTCTTTATAACCTCAAGGAAATGATCAAATTCCTGATTCTCAAGCGCTGCAACGCCCTCTGCAACTCTATCCTGCTCTGTGTAGAAGTGAAGCGCACGAAGGACTGCTCTGTCGCTCACCTTGCCGCTTGCTCTCATCTCACCAACCTTGCTGATGAAGTCCTCCTCTGAAACTCTGCTGAGTAATTCCTCACCGAAGTAATTTGCAACCTGCTTCATCTCTGCAGGGATTGCTGCGTAGTCGTCTGTGAGGTCTGCATGTGAACCCTTTGTGTCAACGATACACAGGCTGTACTGATGAGCCTCAAAGTCAACCGGAACCTGCTTGATGACAGGATTAGCCTTGTCGAAGAAGTCGATATATATAAGTCCTCCGACTGCACATGCCATCTGATCCATCAGTCCGCATGGCTTGCCGAAATATACATTCTCTGCATACTGTCCGATCTTTGCCACATCTACAGATGATACCTTCATCTCATTGTAGAGGCCTGAAAGGATAGTTCCTATAAGGCTCTCAAATGCTGCTGATGATGACATTCCTGCTCCCATGAGCACATCGCTTGTGACAAATGCTGTGAAACCGCCTACCTTGAATCCGTAGTCTCTGATTCCTGCAACAACACCCTTGATAAGCGCTGTTGTTGTTCCCTCAAGTGCAGGATCCTGCTCGATATCATTTACATTGATAACTTCCTTAGGCATATCGTCTGACACAAGCTCGATCACGCCGTCCTCTCTAGGTGCCACAATTGCTATGGCATCAAGGTTGATCGATGTAGCAAGTACATGTCCGTTCTGATGGTCTGTATGGTTTCCACACACCTCGCTTCTTCCGGGAGCGCTGTAGATAGCAACCTCCTGATCTCCGAATAACTCTGTAAATTTATCAAGAGCTTTTACATATCTTTCCCTGTTGTATGGGATCATATCCTTGTCGAGATAGATCTGTGCAAGCTTCTCGTCAAACTCTCCACCTGCGATAATTTCCTTTAATTCTGCGATTTTCTTCATTGTCTGTAACTCCACCTTTCTCCATCTTTTTATATTTTTTCTTAATGTCCGTTATTTTGTTGTCCATATTGCGCACATTTTCTGCGCTACGCCGTTGCGCTTCTTGCTTTGTGAATATAATTCTATAACAATATACAGATTTTGAACATGGCATAGCGTTGCAAATATATGTCCATTTGTTAGATTGTTTTTTCTCGTAAATGTGGTATACTCGGATATAAAATAACTACGGAGTATACAAAATGGAAAATAAGATTGTTATGGAATTTCCCCAGGAAAATGACACAGATCTCTACCTGAATGTGTTCGGTCACTCAATAACCGAGCCGCTCCACAAGGCAGGGCCTGCGGTCAAGACCTTCTACCTCATACATTTCGTGCTGGAGGGAGAGGGCGACTTTTATGTGAAAGGGGCACATTATCATTTGAAAAAAGGGCAGGGGTTCCTCATTGAACCGGACACCCCAGCGACATATATATCAGACGAGCACCATCCGTGGCGTTACGTATGGTTCGGATTCTCTGGCAGATGTGCTCAGGACACGCTGAGCAGTATTGGCTTGACACAGAACCAACCTATTTTCACCTGCGAGGATGGCGATAAACTGAAAAAGTACGTGTTTGATATGCTTGCCCACAACACCTCGGATCACGCAGACCACTACAGACTTATGGGTATGCTCTATCTCGCACTTTCAGTAATTGCAAATGCACAGAAGGATAAGCTGGAGGCTCCGTCGGGAAATGCATATGTGAACCACGCAATTTCATATATCCAGAACCACTACAGTATGCCGATGAAGGTGGAGGAGCTGTCCGACTACGTTGGAATCAACAGAAGCTATTTCTCCGACCTGTTCAAGCAGTACACCGGGATGAGTCCTGTGAAATACCTGCAGAATTTCCGCATAACAAAAGCCCAGCATATGCTTACCATATCTGAGCTTTCTATAGAAAGTATTGCATTTTCATGCGGCTACCAGTCCGCTGAGGCATTTCACAAGATCTTCCGCAAGACCACCGGCATGTCGCCCAATGCCTACCGCCAGGAAAAGCGCCAGAGAACGCTCTCCAGTCAGGAGACCATGAACAACAACAGGCCGGATTATATTGATACAGATGATGATTTTTAAAATTATCTCCAGTGGCAAAGGCACCAGACATTATTACAAATTCCTACTTTCTTTTCCACCTAATTATCATCATAATAATAGATGCACATACGCACAATCCCCCTACAGCAAATGCCCCAACAGCTATTTCCTGCCACATTTGTGCATTATACAATTCTACCCCCGTAACTATTATGCAAATACCTAATAATGCCATTGCCGTAATCACCAAAGGCATCTTTTTAGTCGCTATACCAACTATTGATACAAGGACTGCCACAACTCCGATGGCAGCCACAACAATTGCCATATTCATATTTTCTTCTCCTCTACTTCTTTTTTGACGGAACCTTTATCGATGTTTGACACGCGACATAGCTCGCACCAGTATTTTTCATTGCTATGTATCTTGTTGTGGTACTCCAGCCATCGTGGACCACCAAAAATGTATACACCTTTCCCGTTCTCATATTCTTAACATCAACTACATTCACTGACATTTTAGAATTAAAGCTACTGGAATATCTATGCAAAAGCCTCCACCCTCAAACTGCAATAAAATGGAATCCTATTTTGTTCTCTAAAATAAGGTCTCATCCTCAAAGGCCTAAAATCATATATCCTTTTTCACCAGAAACATGAACACCATCCCAACTTTGAATACTTACCATTTCCATACCTTGACTATAGTTCAAGAGATTACATATGTAATCTCTCTTTCTACCATTAACACTATGTTCTGATTTAGGTTAAACTCAATCTTTGTCATTTGCTTCACGATATTATAATCTTTACTAATTTATCTTATAAAGTTCGTCTGGTTGCCTCTCTCCGTGTCAGGGAGTGCAACACCTGCTGCCTTGCCGGCTTCAAAGCATTTGAGCATCCATGCAAGGTTCTTAGCAAGATTCCTCATGGTCTGCATACCCTCCGCATCCAGCTCAGCCTCTCCAGGCACGCGTCCGTGTACAAGATTCCAGTATGTAGAGCCAGCCACCGGCATCTGTGATATTCCAAAGTATTTATTCATCACATCGAATGATGCTGATGTTCCGCCACGTCTTGCAACTGCCACAGATGCACCCGGCTTGAATGCAAATGCACGGCCGCTGCTGTAGAATACTCTGTCAAGGAATGACTGCACACGTCCGCTTGGATGAGCATAGTATACAGGTGTTCCAAATACCAGTCCGTCTGCTTCCTTGGCCTTGGCAACGAACTCATTTACCTTATCGTCATCAAACACACAGCCTTTTTCCGTACACTGTCCACAGCCTATGCAGTCTCTCAGTGGAGCTGCTCCGATCTGGAATATCTCATAGCCTATTCCCTCTTTCTTGAGCTGCTCGCCTACCTCGTAAAGTGCACGGTATGTATTGCCCTGCGGCTTCGCGCTTCCATTCAACATTAAAACCTTCATATTCAGTTCCTCCAATCAACAATCATTTTATATCTCATTTAATATGTAACTGCCCGTCGCACACACAGCAGTTTCTTCTATATTATATATACACTTAATGATAAATTTTTTCCAGCTATTTATCACCGCCTGATCGACTTCCTGTACTCCATCGGTGACATCCCCTTTTCTTTCTTGAACACCCTGCTGAAGTAGAGGGGGTTGTCGTATCCAACAATCTTGGCGATCTCTGTCATGTTATAATCAGAGCTCTCGAGAAGCATCTGGGCATTGGCTACTCGCTTCGCCATGATGTACTGTGTGGGCGTGGTGCCGATGCGCTGCCTGAAATTCCGTATAAACCAGCTAACGCTCATGTTATGCTCATTTGCATAATCCTCAACAACTATCTCCTCGTTGTAATGCTCTCCGAAATATCCCGCTGCGCGGTCCATCTCCTCCGCCATGGCTGACACATTTTTGGAATCATCCTGTCCCTGCTGCCTGTGAACTGAGATAAGTATCTGTCTGAATATATATTCCAGCATCTCCTCGTAGTCATCCCGGCAGAGCTGCAGTTCCTGTATCATCTGTTTGAACAGGGTTCTATACTCCGCATGGTCTCCACCATAAAATATATTCACATCATCATCTATCCCATATCGTCTGAATATCTGCTTCACCTCTCCCCCGGTGAAATGCACCCAGAATACTTCCGTGTGTTCGTCCCCGTAATACACATACCTCTGCATCTGTCTTGGTCTGTAGATAACCATATTTCCGGGGCAGGCAATCATATCCTTTCCGTCTATCTCAAAATGTGCTTTACCCGCCGCCACGTATATTAGCTGATAATCTTTTCGCCCTTTTGGTCTGTAGGTTGTAAACTCCTTCTGCGTATACAGCTTGTAAGTTCCGCAGCTTGTGACTATGAGCGGTCTGCTCTTGTCCACTATGTCGAGCAGTGAGTTGTGAAGATATGCTGAGTTTGTATACATGTGTGGCTCCTTTCTATATGGCAAATTACACTATTATTTCACTATTTTTACACTATTTTGAAGCGTGTGCAGGCACATCCTGTATGCTTTATACTTTTTCTTTTGTCTGTTCAGAGACTTCACCCTGCAAGCGGACTTGCAGGGTGCGGCGTATCCGCCTTATAAAACCAGAATGTGCATGTTTTGTCTTATTATGTGCATGGACTACGCTCGCCTGTTTACCTTATAATATAATCATCAAACAACGAATATTCAACATTTTATATATTATTTTAAATACAGGAGGTCTTGTTATGATTATTCCACGCTACTACGAAAATCTGCATATTTTGCATGAAGGCACCATGCCGCTCAGAAACTACTACATTCCGGCATCCACAGCATTTGACAGTCCTATAGCTGCCAGAGAGAATTCCGACAGACTTCAGAGCCTTAACGGAGTCTGGAAATTCAGATATTACGACAGCATTTACAAGCTTCAGGACGAATTCTACAGTGAGGGCTATGATGTGTCTGGCTTTGATGATATCCCGGTTCCATCAGTATGGCAGATGCACGGATACGACTATCACCAGTACACCAATGTCAGGTATCCATTTGCATTTGACCCACCTTATGTTCCAAAGGACAACCCTTGTGGTGCATATGAGACAGACTTTATCTACGATCAGAACGAGGACGCACCACTCGCGCACTTGAACTTTGAGGGTATAGATTCCTGTTTCTATGTATGGCTCAACGGCAGGTATGTTGGCTACAGCCAGGTGTCCCACTCAACCAGTGAATTTGACATAACCGAATTCATAAGAAACGGCTCCAACAGGCTCTGCGTGCTGGTTCTCAAATGGTGCGACGGAAGCTATCTTGAGGATCAGGATAAGTTCCGCATGAGCGGTATTTTCAGGGATGTATATATCCTGAAACGCTCTGAGGGTGCTGTATATGACTATTTCATAAAGACCAGCTGTGACGATATAACGGATCCAGCTAAGGCAGATGTAACCATAGACTTCACAGCATTTACAGAATATTCCTGCGTTGAAGACCGTTTTTCATCAAAACCAGAAACAGTGGTTGATAAAGGCGCTGATTCAAATTTTGATATTGAAGTTACCATTCTGGACGCCGATGGCAGCATATGTTCATCAGGCTGTGTAAAATGTGAAATTTCCGCTCAGAGCGATGCCAATACCAATGCAGACGAAAGCAAAACCGCAGCCAGCTCCAGCAGCATCACTTTGTCGATCGACTCCCCTGTGCTGTGGAATGCAGAAAAGCCATATCTCTACACTGTCATCATAAGATGCGCCGGTGAGGTCATCACTGACAGGATAGGAATCAGGGAGATAACGATAGAGAATAAGATCGTGTACATCAACGGCATGCCGATCAAGTTCCATGGAGTGAACAGACATGATTCCGACCCTGTGACCGGTTTTACGATCAGCAGAGAACAGATCATCAGGGATATGTCTCTCATGAAGCGGCACAATGTCAACGCCATAAGGACAAGCCATTATCCAAATGTTCCTTATTTCTATGAGCTCTGCGACGAATATGGATTCTATGTGATAGACGAGGCTGACATAGAGGCACATGGTCCAAGTGAATTGTTCTATTCTGATAATAATTGGGATAACAAGGCAGCAAGGTGGAATGAGCCGATCGCCAACAATCCTGAATTCTGTGAATCCATTCTTGACCGCATCAGGCGCTGCGTCATCAGGGACAAGAACCGTGCCAGCGTAGTCATCTGGTCCATGGGAAATGAGAGTGCTTACGGCGTGACATTTGAGGAGGCTCTGGCATGGGTCAAGTCCTATGACAGCTCCCGTCTCACCCACTACGAGAGTGCACAGTATACAGACGGTAAGAGAAAATATGACTACAGCAATCTGGATCTCTACAGCAGAATGTATCCATCCATATCCGAGATGGCTGAATATATAGATGGTGATGGCGACAAGCCTTACATCCTGTGCGAATACTGCCATGCCATGGGCAACGGCCCTGGAGATCTGGAGGACTATTTCCAGTTCTTCGACAGCCACGAAACCACCTGTGGCGGTTTTGTGTGGGAGTGGTGCGATCACGCCATATACAAGGGCAAAGCGGCAAACGGCAAGGCTATGTACGCCTACGGAGGCGACAACGGCGAGACTATCCACGATGGCAATTTCTGTATGGACGGCCTGGTCTATCCTGACCGCAGACCACACACCGGGCTGCTTGAATTCAAGAATATCCACCGTCCGGCCAGGATCACCGGCTATGATGGGGCAAATGGAATTCTGACGCTGCACAACTACATGGATTTCACCGATATCAGAGATTACCTCACTATGAGCTATGAAGTCACTTGTGATGGACAGGTGGTTACATCCGGGAATATTGATGTTCCTTCCGTGGCACCTCACGGCGATGGAACTGTCAGCCTGAGCCCTACTACAAATATACAGAAATCATTGTCAGACTTATATGCAGCAAGTCATGCTGACATTTCTGGCAGCTCAGATGTTACCGATTATTCAAGTGTTGTTGAATGTTCAGATGTCGCCGATTGCACAAAAGATATTATTACACACAGAATGTTTCTCCGTGTGATATATAAGGCAGCTTGTGACAGTGCATTTGTCAAGGAAGGTGATGTGTTGGGATTTGACGAGATAGAACTTGCCACACAAAAACAGAACGCAGACAAGGTCCTGGATAAAGCATCGTTTTTGGACAAGGCGCAGAATTTGGCGGAACAATATCTGACTACTCAGGATACAGCTTCTGCCCATCTTCATGTATCGGAAAGCGACACAGAATTTGTTGTCAGCGGAAGTAATTTTGAATATATATTTGACAGGAACACAGGAAACTTTACAGGCTTAGCAATTGACGGTCAGGAATTTCTCGCTGCTCCATGCGATAAGACAATCTGGCGCGCACCTACGGACAATGACAGAAATATAAAGAACGAGTGGTTAAGAGCGCACTATGATATGGTATCTGAGCGGACCTATGATACAAGCTGTATTGTGAAAGACGGATGTGCTGTGATTACATGTACATCCAGCCTCTCTGCACCGACGGTACAGCCGGTTCTGAGGATAAACGCTGAATGGATAATAACACCTGAAGGAACTATAAAATCAAAAATGCATGTAAAGAAAAATGCTGAATTCCCTACGCTCCCAAGATTTGGCGTGAGGATGATTTTGAGAGAAGATATGCGAAATGTAAATTATATCGGTATGGGTCCATATGAAAGCTACGCAGACAAGCACCATGCAAGCTGGCATGGCTCATTTTCTGCATCCATTGACGAGATGCACGAGGACTATATCATGCCACAGGAAAATGGAAGCCACTTTGACTGTAGCCTTGTTCAGGTCAGTGCCACTGGAGCAAGCGACGAGTCTGACAGGAATAGCTCCGACAAAAATAACTTTGTCAACGGTTCATCATATCAGAGCATTTGCAATGCGCAGACAGCCGAAACGATCGCAGCTACAACAGCCCACAGCATAACCGTGACATCCGCTGTGCCATTTTCAATGAACGCTTCGCCTTACACCGCAGAGGAACTGACCAATGCAGCCCACAACTACGAGCTGCCGGAGAGCGGCAAATCCGTCCTGTGCATAGACTATCGCCAGAACGGAATCGGCTCCAACAGCTGCGGCCCCGAGCTTGATGAGAAATACAGATTTGACGAGGATGAGTGGGAATTTGGATTTACCATGCAAGTGAAATAGATACAAAATTATCGCTAAATTAAGTTTATCTCATGAAAAAGGACAAAGTCTCCAAACTTTGTCCTTTTTTCCGCTTGTATAAGTATTCAGATACAAATCTACCAAGCAGCGATATTCCTCTTCATCTGGCGCATCTTCTCCGGATCCTTGCCCGGTTTTTGAACGTCACCTACCACATCGTACTCTATGCCAGATGACACATCTACTACGTCGGGATGTACCTGCTCTATCGCCCGCCGCACATTGTCCGGCGTGAGACCTCCGGCAAGCACAAACAGCCTTCCATCACGCTCTATTTCATTCAAACTATTCCAGTCAAATGTCTTGCCACTTCCAGGTTCACCGGCATCGAACACATAACCTGCAATATTCGAAAGGCTTTGATAATGTAGGTACATATCCATATCCTTCACATTGAACGCCTTCCACACTGGCAAATGCGCACTCCCTATAAGCTCATCGCTGGTCTGTCCATGAATCTGTATCACATCAAATCCCAGCTCACCTATCTCCGCTATCTGCTCCGCATCCGGGGATACCACCACTGCAACCTTCTTCACATCTTTCCTCAGTTCTTCAAGCAACCTGCGCGCAGTCTCCGCACTGATATTTCTCTTTGACTTTGGAAAATACATCACCATACCTATATAATCAGGTCTCACTTCATTCACCGCGGCCACATCGGCCGGGGTCGTGATTCCGCACATCTTTATCTTCATGCTGTCTCTCCTTTTTTTAACATCGGCTCGTCAACAGGCGAAAACTGATGCTACATATCCTTATCGAACGTCAACCCTGATAGGTCAAGTTTATATATCGTGTCAACCATCTTTTCGTTTTTCAGAAACGCAATCATATATATCGGCAAATATACTTTTTTGCCGCTGACCTCTACATTTCTCTCCGAAAAAACATATGCATATTCTATTCCGTAATTTTCATCAGCCAAGACATTACACAACGCAGAGTGCCGTTTGTAATCCTTACCCGATTTTATCTCCAGTGGAACTACTTTTCCATTCAGTTCTATTACAAAATCAAGTTCACCCTGCTTTTTGCTGTTAAAATAATATTGTTTATGACCTTTGCTGAGTAGTTCCTGGGAAACCACATTTTCAAATAACGCACCATTGTTTATAGATTTTTCTTTATTCAGTATCGCCATTTTCACCTGATCCGAATACCTGCTTGTCAGCAGCCCTACATCGGAGAAAAATAATTTAAAGAGATTCCTATTCTCACTGATCACAAGCGGAAGTTTCGGCTCGCTTATATTGTAGACCGGTATCGCAACCCCAGCATCCTTAAGCCACATGAAATCATTTGCAACCCTATCATAACTGAGGCCTTTACCTATACTATTGATCTGGAATCGTTTATTTTTCTGATCAAGCTGTCCCGGCATAGCATCATATATCTCCTGCAGTTTCAGCTTATATCTTGTCTCATACTTTGTAAAATCACTCTTATATAATCTAACTATCTTTTCATGTACCTCCGCTACCTTCGCAAGATCATTTGTCTCCACATAGGTATTGACCACCTCCGGCATTCCGCCCACGATAAGATACAGATTGAATACATCAAGCATTTTTTCATGTACAAACGAATCAACAGGCAGCCTCTGCGTAAAGCATTCCTTCAGTGTGTCGATCACATTCTGATTCACACCAACAGAAACCATAAATTCGCACAGATCCATCGGATACATATCGCATACACGCAGATATCCAACCGGTGCAGATCTGAGGTCATTCAGCTCTACGCCCAAAAGCGAACCGCTCATAATATACCTGTAGCTCCCATCTTCCACCAGAAACTTCACTCTTGTCACTATATCTTTAAACTCCTGCACCTCATCCAGAAATATGATCGTACGGCCTTTCTCAAGAGGCTGTTTAGTCACCAGACTAAGTCTCATAAGCAGATCCTTTGCATCTCTGGCACCGCCAAACAATGTGACAAGCTCCGGCTGGTCAATAAAATTCAATTCCACATATGGCACTCCACTTTCCCTGAGGCATTCTTTTATAAGATATGTCTTACCGATCTGTCTCGCTCCCGTTATGAGCAAAGCGTCTCTGCCGCTCTGAATCCATGAATCTATATATTTTTTTGCCGATCTTTCCAGCATAAAATCACCCCACATACTGCATTTGCAACTTTTCTATCCCTATGATATCAATTTTTTGCAACTTTTCCAACCTTTTCGCGGTGATTTTTGCAACTTTTCCAACCTTTTTTCGGCAGATTATGCAACTTTGCGAGCTTTAGTAACAATTTTCTTTTATTTTACGGCGGGTCCTCCTTATGAAAATATCTGTCCGGGCAGTGTTTTTTTCTCTTTATATGGAAACTGCCTGTCGAATTCTTCCACAGCCTTTTCGTCCACGAAATATCCTTCTGGCGGAGCGTACTCACCCGTGACTCCATCAAGATATCCGGGTATCAGCTCTTTGCAGAGGAAAAACGATGCATTCTCACCCTCTTCAAGTCCATGATAGCGAATACCAAACTCACTTGCCGGCCTGAATCCGCTTTCTCCAGCCGTATAACCAGATCATCATTATGACTGACTTGCGTAATATTTATGTGAATTTGTCAAGCATTTTATATATTATTTTCTTACCTGTCTGGCAGCCTCAACCATATTTCTGAGGCTGGCGTCAGTCTCAGGCACACCTCTGGTCTTAAGACCGCAGTCCGGATTGATCCAGAGCTTATCCCTGCCTATCTTCGTGAGCATGACATTTACCGCCTTCACGATCTCTGCCACCGACGGAACTCTTGGAGAGTGAATATCATATACGCCAGGTCCCACCTCTGTCTCGAAGTTGTTCTCCCTGAGAGAATCCAGGATCTGCAGATCGGATCTTGACGCCTCAAATGTGATCACATCCGCGTCCATATCATCTATGGCAGGTATGATATCCGTAAATTCACTGTAGCACATATGTGTGTGTATCTGTGTCTCAGCCTTCACACCGCTGTGTGTCAGACGGAATGCAGGTATCGCAAAATCAAGGTACTCCGTATACCAATCAGATTTTCTGAGTGGAAGCTTTTCTCTGAGTGCAGCCTCATCTATCTGTATCATCTTTATTCCATGCGCCTCCAGATCCAGCACCTCATCTCTGATCGCAAGCGCTATCTGTGATATAGATTCCTTGATTGATATATCCTCCCTTGGGAATGACCAGTTGAGTATCGTCACCGGACCGGTCAACATTCCCTTCATGATCTTGTCTGTGAGCGACTGCGCATATACAGACCAATCAACCGTGATCGGCTTTTTGCGGTATACGTCACCCCATATCACAGGCGGCTTTACGCATCTCGTTCCATATGACTGTACCCATGCTTTCTCAGTGAACAGGAATCCGCCAAGTGCCTCACCGAAATATTCAACCATGTCATTTCGTTCATACTCGCCATGCACTAGCACATCCAGTCCAATGTCCTCCTGCCACTTTACACATTCCTTTATCTTTCCCTTTACAAAGTCCACATATTCCTGCTCAGATATCTCTCCCTTTCTGAGCTGTGCTCTCTGCGACTTCACATCCTTAGTCTGTGGGAATGAACCTATAGTGGTTGTCGGAAGCTCAGGAAGCCCAAATTCCTTCTTCTGAAGTGCCTGCCTCTCGCTTCTCTTCGGAAGTCTTGCATAATCTGCCTCAGTCACTGCCGCAAGCCTCTGTCTCACCTCGTTGCTGTTGCAGTCTCTTGTCCCCGCAAATAACTCCTGATTCTTGTGGTATGCCTCAAGCTCTGTATAGTTATAACTCTCGGCAAGTGCCGCAAGCTCCGAGAGTTCAATAAGTTTCTCCTCTGCAAATGCAAAGAACCTCAGATAGTCCTGTGACAGCTTCGTCTCTTGCTTAAGTGTGTATGGCACATGGAGCAGTGAGCATGATGTAGACAGAACCACATCTATCTTCTTATCGCGGAGCTGCCCTACTATCTTGAGGGTCTTGTCGTAGTGATTTCTCCAGATATTTTTGCCATTTACCAGGCCGGCAAAAAGTACCTTATCCCCAGGGAAGCCGTATCTGTCTATAAGCTGACCGGTCTGTTTGCCCTCTATAAAATCAAGGCCTATTCCGGCAAATGGCATATTTATGATATCTTCATACACATCCCTCACATCACCGAAGTATGTCTGGAGAAGTATCTTACAGTCTGCACGATCTGCAAATACCCTGTCATACACCCTGTGGAAAAGTGCCTTATCATCGTCATCCATATCTCTCACCAATGATGGTTCATCAAATTGCAGCCACTCCACATTCTCTTCATCGCACTCGGCGATGAGCTGTCTGTAAGCCTCTGCCACATCATCAGCAAAGTCTTCTGCATTCTTTGATCCCACATATCTGCAGAGCTTAAGCATTGTGTATGGTCCTATAACCACAGGCTTTGTCTTGATCCCCAGCTCCTTGGCCTCCTCGTATTCACCTGTAAGTTTCTCGCAGTCAAGGCTTATCACCGTGTCATCCTCTATCTCCGGAACTATGTAATGATAGTTTGTGTTAAACCACTTCTTCATCGCAAGAGCCTTCACATCCCCGGATTCTCCCTGATACCCCCTTGCCATGGCAAAGTACGTGTCAAGCTTTGAGACATTTAGCTCTCTGTATCTCTTTGGCACAATTCCGAGAAGAACTGCTGTATCAAGCACTATATCGTAAAATGAAAAGTCGTTGCATGGAATAAAGCCTATCCCTGCTGCCACCTGTGTCATCCAGTGTCTGTGTCTGAGATCCGCTGCAATTCCTGTAAGCTCCTGCGCCGTTATCTCATGTCTGAAATATTTTTCAGATGCAAATTTTAACTCTCTTAATGTTCCCACCCTTGGAAATCCTATAACCGCTGTCTTCATCATATCCTCCTGCTCACTCACTGGCATATCTCATAGACCAGTGTTATTTTCTTGTTTGTTGTTGACATTATATGAAGCTCTGGTTCGCTTGTATAATACATAAAAATATAGCGTGGATATAGTTTTTTGCTATACCCACGCTATTTCTATGTCTTTTTTTCTATGTCAGCTATGTGGCTTTAACCCTTCTCATATGTTCCGCCGCCTTCTCCCTCACATCTCCGCAAGCAGGCTCTCCGTCATCCCTCATCTCATTGAAGCGCCCCCTGTGCTGGAGCTTTCTCTGAGGAATTTTTACTGAATCTTCCGGCTCGTCACTGCCAGCCGTGAGATAATTTGCCAACGCACCGAGATAGGTGTTTCCAAGTCTGCTGAGGATCGCCTTCCTGTGGACGATATACCCTATCCTCATATCGCTCTCATCTGCCAGCGGCACCGATATAATGTCCTTGCCGTTCAGCTTTTCATCTATGACACCGCTGCACACAGTATATCCATTCAGACCTATCAGCAGATTGAACAGTGTCGCTCTATCCCTGACTCTTATATTCTTCTTTCGCTCCGTCGTAGAGAATATTTCCTCCGAGAAGTAAAAAGAGTTGTGCTCTCCCTGCTCAAATGACAGATATGGATACGCCTCCAGCTCTTCATTTATTATGATATCGTTCTTCGCCAGTGGATGCTTTCTGCTTATGAACACGTGAGGCTTTGCCACAAACAGCTCATGAAATTCCAGGTCATTTGCCCGGAGGATCTTGTTCAGCACCTTCTCATTAAAGTCATTCATGAACAATATTCCGATCTCGCTTCTCATCCTGGCGACATCATCTATGATCTCATAGGTCTGTGTCTCCCTTATGCTGAAATCATATTCGTCCTGTCCATACCTCTTTATCAGGTCAACAAATGCATTTACCGCAAATGAATAATGCTGGGTGGACACGCAGAAGCTCTTCTTGCCGCCATCGTCCCCCTTGTATTTGTCCTCAAGGACCTTCGCCTGCTCAAGCACCTGTCTCGCATAGCCGAGGAAGACCTCGCCCTCTATGGACGGACTTATTCCCTTATTTGACCTGTTGAATATATTTATCCCCATCTCTTTTTCCAGCTCATGGATGGCATTTGTCAGGCTTGGCTGGGATATATACAGCCGGTTCGCTGCCTCGGTGATCGTGCCCGTATCCGCAACCATCACCACATATCTAAGCTGCTGAAGTGTCATATTCTCACCTGCTTTCTACTATTATTTTCTTGAACTGCTTTGCTGCCTCATTCAGCGGGTGCAGGCAGTCATACACAAGACATACATTCCTGTCCGGAAGCTTTTCCTCAAGTGAAAGCTTTACAACCTCTTTGTTCTTTACTGCCTCCCTCGCCATCAGTTCCGGTATAAATGCAAGTCCAAGCTCACACTTCACAAGTGGCAGTATCTGATCCGTGGTGGCCGCCTCCGTGTCCGGCGCAAGCTCCACGCCATGCTCCCTGAATATTCTGTCGTAGAATCTGAATGTCATAGTCTCCCTGCCTAGACAGATCATAGGATAGTTCCTCATCTCCGCAATGGACAGTTTTTGCTTTTTAAGTGAAGAAAATGTCGTTCCGCCGATAAGTATCTCACGATATGACTGCAGCACGATCTTCTTGAGAGGAGCCTCCACATCAGCCGGAGTTGTAACTACTGCAAAGTCTATACTTCCATTCTTCACTTCCTCCACAGCCTGAGGTGTAGAATGGTTGTATATCTTGAGATTTATACCCGGATACGCCATGTGAAATGCCCGCAGTCTGTCCAGCAGATATATATTTAACGCCGTCTCACTGACACCTATCGTTATACTTCCGTGAGTGAGATTCTCACCATCTGCCAGCTCATCCTCCGCCGTCAGAAGCTGTGACATTGCAGCCTCCACATATGAATAGAGCTGTTCCCCGTCTCTTGTGAGCTGTACACCCCTGTTTGTTCTGACAAATAGTATCCTTCCAAGCTGCTGCTCCAGGCAGTTCATCGCCCTGGTCACATTTGGCTGACTGTTTCCAAGAACCTTTGCGGCTTTGGTAAAGTTATGATATCTCGCAACATAATAAAATATCTTATAATACTCGAAATTAATGTTCATAATCTATTGTTAGCCACAGACTATATTACATGTCTGCTATACTCCCTTTCTTAAAATTATTTTCCATGCAGCATCCCCAACATATCATTTTATTATCGCTGCCATATCAATTATGATTTTCACTTATTGCTACTCCAATAGTATAATCTAACCAGATTTAAATGACAAGACAGCATTTATCATATGAAAGGATGCGCATATCTATGGAAGGAAAGACCATTTTCCCAAGGGAAGAAAAATCAGAAATATTATTTGAAAAGATCCTCAGGGATCCCTGGGCATGTGAAAAGCTCATGGACACATTCTGTAATTACCTGTTCTGCAATGATGACTTCGACTGCAATCTTTCACCGGAAGAATTTACAAAATCACTGCTCTCAGCTTATCTGGACAGAGATATGTCGGCATTCCTCATGTCCATCTGCAACAATACAATGTTCGATCTGCTAAGAAATTCCTACCTCATCCCATATCGCTTCAACGCCGATGGCAAGACCAATCCTGTCATCATGACCGGTGAGCACGGCGAACTTCTGCCTGAATTCAGAAACTCTGTAAGAGAAAAGGATTATCAGCACTTTCACGATATATACACACATATGACACACAACGAGAATATGTATCTTGCAAAGGCGTACAGATACAGCCATGAATACACTTCTGACAACATGGAAGTCGGGCAGAAGATCCTTGAAGAGTGCACCGGAGTCCTGCTCATCAGGGAGCTGCCGGACACGGTAAAGCTCAAGGAGACCGAAGCTGAGGCATACTGTGCTGTGTGGGATATCATGGTTGAACTGGAGAAGAATCTTCCCATGGCATTTGTATTCTACGGTCAGGATACTTTGGGCAAACAAGGCATGCGATATGACGAGCTTGGAATATTCCTGCCGGATTCACTGCTCATGAAGAATCTGGAAAGACACGTTGCGAAAGCCGAGGCGATCATATATGCGGAAAAGTAAGAATGCAAAAAACGCAAATGCAGAATCGTACATAGACATTATGGAGAAAAATCACATGGAGATCCCATGGCATGACTACGCCAGTGCCGACAGCAATGTACTCATATGCAAGGCAGGTCTGATTGAAAAGGCTTCTGTCATAGGCAGAGTCGGTCTTATCATGCTCTCATGCGGAACAGGTGCATGGCGTGTCCGTACTTCCATGAACAGGCTTTCCAAGGAACTGGGCGTCACATGTACCGTCGATGTCGGACTCATGTCCATAGAATTCAACTGTTTTGACGGTCACGACTGTGTATCACAGTCCCTGTGCATCGCCAATACAGGCGTGAACACCTCAAAACTCTACAGAATGGAGCAGTTTGTTGACAATTTTCCAAATGAAGAGGCGCATCTGACCGGTGAGGAAATCCATCAGAGACTTGATGAGATAGAAAAAATACATACCTTGTACTCTCCTCTCCGTCTCGGACTTGCCTCTGCCCTCGCTTGCTGTGCCTTCACATTTCTTCTAGGCGGCGGGCCTGTAGAAATGATGCTGGCATTTATCGCAGCCGGAATCGGAAACCTCATAAGGACAAAGCTTATCAAACACCATTTTACTTTATATATGAACATAGCTGTATCCGTGTCAGCCGCTTGTCTTGTGTACGCACTGTTGCTAAAGGCCGCCGAGCTGGCATTTCATATACCCGCCTTCCACGAAGCCGGATATATCTGCTCAATGCTGTTCATCATACCGGGATTCCCATTCATCACCAGCGGTATAGACCTTGCAAAGCTGGATCTGAGATCCGGACTTGAGAGACTTACATACTCAATCATCATTGTGCTTGTGGCAACGATGTTCGCATGGATCATGGCGCTTCTGCTGAAGCTTCACCCACAGGATTTTGTAGCACTCGACATAACACCAGGACTTCATCTGGTATTCAGATTGATTGCCAGCTTCTGTGGTGTGTTCGGATTCTCCATCATGTTTAACAGCTCCATACACATGGCCGCCACAGCCGCTGCCATCGGTGCCATAGCCAACACTCTCCGTCTTGAACTGGTAGATCTTGCCGGCATCCCTGCAGCTGCCGCCGCATTTGCCGGAGCCCTCACGGCCGGACTGCTCGCTTCATTCATCAAAAGCACCAACGGTTATCCGCGAATCTCACTGACAGTCCCATCCATAGTCATCATGGTTCCAGGGCTTTATCTTTATCGTGCAATATACAACTTTGGAATCATGTCACTTTCCGATGCCGTGTCCTGGTTTGCGGCTGCCATCATGATCATCATAGCCCTGCCACTTGGACTTATATTTGCAAGGATCCTGACGGACAAAACCTTCAGGTACTGCACCTGATCCCCGAATGGGTCAGGTACCTCCGTCCCCCAGATGAGATCAGCGCCTGAATGTCAAATCTACAACCAAGGAGTATATGAACCATGAAGTTTTATCCACATAGACAAATGTCAGAATCTTTCATCACCGCGGCCTTCCTGTCAATATCAGGAGGTCTGCAGGATGCATATACCTATATATTCAGAGGAAAGGTATTTGCAAATGCACAGACAGGCAACATAGTTCTTCTCGGTCAGAATCTTGTAGACCGAAACTGGAGAATGTGTGTACACTATGCCGTTCCTCTATTATTTTTTGCGCTTGGAATTGCTGCTGCCGAGTGTATAAAACAGAAATTTCAGAATATGCAGCAGTTTCATTGGAGACAGATCGTTGTATTGTGTGAGATTTTTCTGCTTCTTATCGTGGGATTTCTTCCCATAAGGCTCAATCTTATCGCAAATGCCATGGTTTCATTTTCATGTGCCATGCAGGTTCAGGCATTTAGGAAGGTCAACGGCTATGCATTTGCCAGTACCATGTGCATTGGAAATATCCGAAGTGGCACCGATGCCTTGTGTGCATACTTCAGAACAAAGGACAGGAACACACTGTTCAAATCTCTGTGCTACTGGGCGATCATCCTGCTGTTCGGAATCGGTGCCGCTGTGGGCGGTCACTTCATCCGTATATTTGATATGAGGACCATCTGGTTCTCCTGCTGTCTGCTGTTCGTAAGCTTTCTGTTCATGTTCATCAAGGAAGAGAGAGAGTAAAAATGAGCTTACGCGGGTCCTCCTTAAGGTGCAGACGCATGAAAGGCGCTTCGCGCGGCGTCTGCGTACATCATAAGGAATCTCCCGCTTACGCGGGTCCTCCTTATGATATATAGTCTCCTCTATCGACAACAATCTGGAATCCGAACGCCTCTGCGCGCCTGTCAAGGCAGCCGCGGCACTGAGCTGATTCCTCCCCCGTGCATATCTTGTTGTCATAAAGCTCGTATTTCTTTCGGACAGACACAGGAGACAGATTCGGCATGACCACATTCGCACCGTGCATAAACCCACGCTCCCTGCCATCCGCCGCTATCGTTCCGAGAGATGTGGTGGATGGTATGAGTGCCTTCGGGAACATCAGTCTCAGCATGCTTATCATCACCAGCGTCTGCTTGACCGTTCCCTGCTCCATCTTCGCAAATGGCGTCTCCTTGTGAGGAACATACGGCCCGATCCCTATCATCTGCGGCTGCAGCTTCGCAAGGAAATGCAGATCCTCGGCCAGATTCACCGGCGTCTGATACGGCGATCCCACCATGAATCCGCTTCCCACCTGATACCCAAGACTTTTAAGATCGTACAGACATCTGACTCTGTTGTCATAGCTCATCGAACCCGGGTGTAATCTTTCATAATGCACCCTGTCCGCGGTCTCATGTCTCAGAAGATATCTGTCCGCCCCGGCCATCCGCCACAGCCTGTAAGTCTCATATGGATGCTCGCCAAATGACAGCGTGACGGCACAGTCCGGATATCTCTCCTTGATACACCTCACAATGTCAGCTATAGCCTCATC
The DNA here is from genome assembly GCF_003434675.1 of Coprococcus sp. AM14-16. Lineage (NCBI taxonomy): Bacteria > Bacillati > Bacillota > Clostridia > Lachnospirales > Lachnospiraceae > Coprococcus > Coprococcus sp. AM14-16. The sequence goes on along the minus strand of NZ_QTLL01000002.1, from coordinate 633,247 downwards.
TGAAAATCCTCCGTCCTCACCGCCCTGAAGAACAAACGTCCTGAACCCAAGCACATATCCTTCATCGGCACAGGACAGTATCTGATCATTTGTCAGACGGTATCTGTCCACATGGCTGTTGCTCTTCCTGATACCGCAGTAATAGCAATCGTTCTTGCAAATGTTCGTGAACTCTATGAGTCCTCTTATATATATCCTGTTGCCAAAACTCTGATGAGCCAGATCGTAAGCCTTCCTTCTGAGATACTCAAAGTCAGTGAGATCATCCTGAGAGCTCTGAGGGTTCTCTGAATCCGACAAAATTCTTATAGCTTCAGCCAGCTCATTGACTCCCGGTAGTTCACCTCTGCCCTGTCCATATTCAAATGTCTTATCTATGATATCTCTAACTTTTCCCATATAAACTCTATACCCTGTTTTTACATTTATAACTCTGTATAATCAAGTGATTTCCGATACAAGGTAAACAAAGTTACATCCAGATACTCCATTCCATCCCTTTCTACTCCGTCATACACAGCAGACTCCTAATGTGCGCAAGTCTGGCATCAAACTGATCATAGAAATTCTTCTCCGCATCATACATTCCCACATACATAACCTGCAGCACCAGCATGGTCTGATTTCTCGCTGTCTCATCCTCGCCAGCGCGCATATACTCGATCAGGTTTCTCTGCATGTCCTTCTGGAACTTGTGCCAGTCATTTATATATTTCGTGTACCGCGGCAAGTCCTCTGTATCTATCCATTTCGACACCTTGACCTTAGTCCTGCCCGCGCGCTCACACTCATGTATCTGCAGGATGTATCTGAATCCGTCATCGGTGTAATATCTGCCAAGTGGAAAGAGTCTGCAAAAGCCAGGTCTCGCGCTATGGATGCTGCATCTGCCCTCATCGTTTAAGAATGGGCACTTATCCGCCGTCATCCTTATATTTGGAAGCACCAGACCATCCACCACATTGACCTCAAGCTCCTTTTCAAGCAGCTGCGTAAAGTTCTTGCCGGTCTCCTTACAAAGTCTCATCACGTCCAGTGGATCAAGGATGATGGAACTCCCCATCCCTGTGCAGCAGGCATGGCACCCCTTGCACTCATTGCAGTACGCCTTCACCATATCATTCGCATCGTATAATCTTCCATCTGAGATATCTTCCAGTTTCTCATTTCTTATCATAGCAGTAATCCTCAATCATTTTATTATTTGTCTACAGAACACCATACTTGATCCGCACCCTGTCAAGCTTCTCAAGAAATGGTCTTGCCAGCAACCACAGGAATATCACCGTTGCAGTTCCATGCACCACGTCAAATGGGAATCCCGTCACATATGACGCTATGATCATGCTCCTGTTCACAGCCGGCTGCCAGATTATCACCGACGCCGGATTCATTATTCCGCCGTATATCAGGATACAGATAAGTGCACCGAATATGCACAGTCCAAGCTTTGTCGTGTTCTTTGTCCGCACTCCGCTTTTGGAGAAGAAGAGTCCCGCCAGGAACCCCACCAGTCCCATGGCAAACATCTGCCATGGAGTCCACGGACCCTGCCCCATCAGGAAATTAGACACGAACATGGACATTGCGCCGACCACAAATCCTCCTTCGCAGCCAAATGCCACTCCGGATATGATCACTATGGCCATGGTCGGGCTGAAGTTCGGGAGCATGAAGAATGCCGCCCTGCCCGTGACGGCCAGAGCACACATAACCGCCAATGTGACTATATCCCTTACCTTGGGCTTTCTTCCCTCAAATGATACGAAGAACGGGATCATTGCCTCTATTATAATCAACAGAGATATAAAATAATATTTTTTGTCTCCAAGTCTCTCGCATCCAAACCATATCGTAAGTGAAATCACAACGAGCATAGCCACTATACTTAATATCGTTCTCCTGACGGATCTGTGACCGGCAGCTTCCATGACGATATCCTCGTTCTTCTTTCTGGTGACAGGTCTTATAGCAAGGAGCAGCCCCGCTATGGCACATATCATCACTCCATACATAGCCAGATATTTCCATCCCTTTGACGTGATGGTCATCCCTCTCTGCACAAGATCTGCCAGATTGGACTGGGCCATGGTCTGCCAGAAGCAGAATATGATGATCACCGACGTGACAGATATCGTGAGTATCTGCCACCATTTCAAGGGATCAGCTTCGCGCTCCTTCGTCAAAGTTATGTCCTTTATTATAGCATCATCGTCGATCCTGTTTCCGTCTCCACATACCGTCCTCGACTCCCTGACTCCATATGCCTTCAATATATCAGAAACAGTAACCGCACCGCAAAGTATTCCCTGGGAGATCCTTGCCGCCGCAGTGGTGAAGAAATTGTTGCCCGCCAGATATTCCTGAACACCGCTGACTGTGGCAAGCTCGCCATCGAACAGCAGCGCTATGCGGTCTCCCGCCACAGCGCAGAATTCCACATCATGACTCACCACCACTATGGTCTTGCCATGTCGCTGCAGATCTCTGAGCATACACTTGAGTTCTGCCTTGAACCCATTATCAAGCCCCTTTGTCGGCTCATCCATGAGCAGAATGTCAGGATCATACAGAAGTACCTTTGCAAGTGCCAGCCTCTGCTTCTCTCCTCCTGACAGATCGTAAGGATGTCTGTCCATCAAATGCTCCAGCTTACAGAACCTCACTATGTCCACCAGCTTTTTTCTGTCACTTGCGTCCACCAGTTCTTCCCGTACAGAACGTCTTGTGAAAAGAAGCTCCGGGTTCTGTGGGAGCATGCCCACACTTTTACCCTGTTTTATCTTTATTCTTCCACGGTACGGCTTATTTACCCCCGCTATCAGGGAGAGCAACGTCGACTTGCCGCATCCGTTGCTTCCATTTATCATAAGTATCTCATTATCGTATATGTCAAGATCCAGACCGCGAAGTACTTCCTGCGAACCCTTGTCGTATCTGAAGTGAACATCATCTATCCTGACTGCCCAGGACTTGTCCTGACGATTCGCAATTTTTCTTGTAGTTTCTCCAGCACCATGATCAGTTTTCTGACCATCTGCCTCCCTGGCATCCCCTTCATCCACCAGCACATACCCAGGCGCAACCTCATGCCCCGATTCCCTGTACTTACTGTCAAACTGTGACAACCAGTTTCGCCCCTCCGCTACGGTCACCGGAGATTCATCCGAGCCATCAAGCCCCAGATACACCTGGACAGCCGCCGGCATAGAGAGATACAATCCATTTCTGTTTATACCTTTTTCCTTTAACCTCTGTCCTTCATTTTTCAGGGTGGCAGCTACCTCTTTGACAGTTCCTTGACACAGCACTGTGCCTTCATCCATGACCACCGCTCTGCTGCACACCGGAAGCACCTCCTCCAGCCTATGCTCAGTCATGATGATGGTCGTGCCAAGCTCCCTGTTGATTCTCACAAGACATGCTATGAATTCATTCGCAGCTATCGGATCGAGCTGGCTGGTCGGTTCATCCAGTATCAGCACCTCCGGAGACAGAGCCATGACCGACGCAAGATTCACCATCTGCTTCTGTCCGCCAGACAGCTCTGCGACACGCCTGTGGAATATCCCGGACAACCCGAAGAATGAACACATCTCCGCAACGCGTCGTCTGATATATCCATTATCGTATCCCAGACTCTCCAATCCAAATGCCAGCTCATGCCACACTTTATCAGTGACAAGCTGTGCATCGACATCCTGCTGTACAAACCCGATCTGCCTTGCTGATGTCCGGTCATCCATCTCCTCCAGGCTTCTTCCTTTGAACTCTATCTTCCCGGACGATCTTCCGTGAGGAGCGATACTTGTCTTCAACTGCCTAAGAAGTGTGGTCTTTCCACATCCGGAACTTCCCAATATGACCACGAATTCCCCCTGCCCCACTGATAGTGTCACATTTTTCAATGCATCAGGCAAATATCTCTCACCCGAATCATCATTGCTATCGGGATATGCAAATGTCAGTTCTTTTATATCTAATATATTCACCGCTTCTCCTTTGTCACATTTTGCGAATCTTAAAATTTTCTTTTGCCTGCATATATATTGGAACACATATAAGACATACATACACTACATACATACTTACAGTAAGTGTCCCACTTATACTTCCTCTTATAGACGGATAATACCAGAACGCAAATCCTCCGCACACACTGCCGGCCAGCACATACAATCCACACACAAGTATAAATGCAAGCGCTTTAGTATCACTTTTTCTAAATCTATACAGTGAATATGCAGATCTTCCGGAAAGTCCATATCCCCTTGATCTCATACTGTCTGCAGTGACAAGCGCCCGTTCAAGAGCCCAGGTTACAACGGCAGAAAACACATGGCAGCCCGTTCTAATTCTCACAAAATACGAACCTTTTGGTTTGTATCCAGATGCCCTCTGAGCTCTGTACACCTTTCCAAACTGTCCTGATATGTCCGGAATAAACCTCAGTGTCATGGAAAGTATCAGTGACAACACTGGCGCCGCCTTGCCGAACAGATACACCATCTTGTCCGATGATATAACGCAGTTAAAGCACGAAAACCAGCATATCACTGTCACCAGCATAAACGCAGCCATGATTCCATACATTATAGACTCCAATGTCAACGGATTTCCAGACGGAAAATATGTGAGTATCGTCACTCCCTGATGGCTGAACGCCGGGTTGATGAGCGCCGTCAGCAATATAAGTGGGATCATATATTTTATATTTGTCCTGAAGCCATCATATCCCCTAAGCAATACTGAGTACACAAATGCCCCTATAAAAGACATGCCCAGGCAAACCGGATGGGTAAATGCCAGGGCATATCCTATAGTGAATATAAAGTATACCAGATTGACTATAGGGTGATATGTGGAAAATGAATCCTGTCTTTTCACAATTATATTTTTATCTCCTATCAATCACTATGTCCAGTACCCATGTCTCAGCGAATCTGTCAATGCATCTCGGATCCAACATCTGCTCCCAGGTCACATGTATAGAGCCATTTTATCACATCTCCCTGCTTGAGTTCATAGCTTGAACAGCCATAATTTGGGAACCAGCCATTTACCGAGTACATCCAGCCTGAGCCATCACCACAGTCAAATTCATACAGATTGTGAATTCCTTCTATATAATAACTTCCATACATAGGCGTCCATGAATATTCAAGCTGTATACCATAATCCCTGCACACCGACTTAAGCACTTCGAATACTGTGTCCCCCTCCTCAAATGTGGCAGTCACAGTTCCCAGAATGACACCATCATCAGGTACATAGTCCTTTTTCTCCGGTCTTAGCAGTTCCAGATTGTCAAATATTGTAGAACATCCTATTGATATAGTGCAACTGTAGGTTTTCTTCGGCGCTTCAGTTGTATTCTCTGTAGTTGCCTTTGTCGTGGCAGAAGAATCAGCAGTTGTCTTATCCGGTTTCCGCTTTTCCGTAGTCGTCGTGGTCCCCGGCTTCTTCTCAGTTGTTTTTTGAGACTCCGTGGTGGTATTCTTCTTTGTAGTAGCCTCCGTCTTCTTCTCCGTGGTAGTCTCAGAATTTCGCTCCGTCACATTCTCCGATGTGCTCTCAGCGGAAGTCTGATATTCTGTTTCCGATGTATCAGAATCCGAATGAGTTCCTGAGGAGGTATCGGTTACAGAACTGTCTGATTTCTTTTTCCTGTCATTCCCTGCATCAGTATTTTCCTCTGTCGCACTCTTCGTTGTCTCCGTCAGTTCCGCACCGCCTACAGCTTCAGTTGTGACTCCCTCTTCGGTCTTTTCCAACTTGAAACCTCTGGCTCCCGGCGCATTTCCCCCGTACCAGAAAGCCCACACCAGGATCAGCAGAACAATCACAGCTCCACCTATGTGTTTCTTATATTTCTTTACAAATTCTTTGATCTTATCCATATACCTACTTCTTTCGGATCACAACGTTTACAGTCTTGCTCCATGCTCCGTAATAATAAGTCTTTCCAACCTTCTTGAATCCCTGAACTCTGACATAATACCGCTTTCCCGCCTTGAGTCCGCTCAACGTCACATTTGTCTTCTTGTTTACCGATGCCCTGTACACCTTGACATTCTTTTTAAATGTCTTATCCGTGGAATACATCACCCTGTAACCCGAAGCACTCGCATTTTTTTTATAAGTCACAGTGCACTTTTTCTTCACCGTTGACTTTATCTTTGTTATCTTTTCCTGATTGACCCTGTATATTGTCTGGGTCGTATACGTAGCCTCCCCGCCACTTCCAACAGGCTTAACTGCATAGATATATTTCTTGCCATTTGCGACCTTCCGGTCAGTGTAGCTCAGAGATTTTGTGGTGGCCACAGTCGTCCAATTCTTTGCATTTCCAACCTTTCTGAGCACCACATATCTGTCAGCCCGTGCCGCTTTCTTCCACTTTACTGTTATGCCTGCTGCTCCATTACCCGCCGACACACTCGTCTTAGCCGGCGCAGCCATCTTTATGACAAATGTCTTGCTGGCTGAGCCCTTGAATATTCCCTTGCCGGTCACCACTACCTTTGCCGAATTGCCAATATTGACATTGTTCTGATATGAAATGGTGTAATCCACGCCATCCTTAAGCACTCTGTCACCAATCTTCACCGTCACGCCCGGCTTCTTGGCCTTGCCATCGTACACATACGTGCTGGTGCTGAGTTTCACATCCGCTGTCGCCACGGATCGGATATATAATGGCTTTGCATCAGACATATCATACAGTGTATTCTTTCCTTTTTTGAATCTGTCATAGGCAGCCAGAGCATATCCTGCCTGCTGCGATGCCATTCCATTTACAACCAGTTCTCCATTCTGATTTGCCGCATGCGCAAATCCACCAGCACTTGCAACATAGAATTCCATCAAAGCATCCAGCACAGAATGTCCATTTTTGACAAATGCCTCATCTGTTCCGGCATCCCTGCCTATATCAAGCAATCCACATATCACCTGCGCACAGCTCTCAGAATTCACAGTTCCCCATGAAGCAAATCCACCATCAGCCTTCTGCAGCCCCGACATTACATCAAGCGCCCTGTCAACCGCCGTCTTAACCTCTGTGTTAGACTTGTAATACGGCGCAAGTGCCTGAATTGTCATACCTGTCATATCCGGGTCAGCATTACTACCAGAAAATGCCCAACCACCACTAGAAAGCTCCCGTCCAAGGATATATTCAACAAGTCCTTCCCTTGTCGTCTGAACACCGTCACTTCCATCCGGAAGCTTCGGAATATCATAACCTACCGTGTCAAATGCAATCAACGCAAACACCGGGCCATTGATTCCCTGTGTTGTTACATAATTCATATCGGCCAATGGCTCAAGCAGATTGTATCCACCAACATCTGTGGCATCAGCGCCAATCGCAGTTAAGGCCAGTATAGTTCTTGAATTGTCCGTACTCTTATTCTTGTGAAGCTTTGCCGAGCCTTTTGCCTTAACATACTCCACAACATTATCATAGTATTCCCCATACCATGCCTCATCCTCATAACCATATCTGGCAAGAGTCATCACGTTCCACTCAGCTCCAAACTGAGGATCATCCGCAGTCTTCCGCAGATATACAAGAGTATTGCCAAGGGCCTGTGTGTAATCAACTGCAGCCACATCTGCAGTTTCCTCTGTCGCAGTTCCTGTCACCGGATCCGTCTCGTCATTCGTCGCTGTAGATACTGCTGGATTCGTCATATCGTCTGGCACTGTGTATATCGTAGAATCTGTTACACCATCCGACTCTGCATATATCGTAGAATCCGTTACATCAGCCGCCGCATACACGTTCACAGCATTTCCTGTTGTTTCCGCGAACATAACCATTGCCATCGTGCACATCGCCATACACACAGCAAAAATTCTTCTCTTCATAATCGTGTCTCCTTTCACATTATTCCGAGTGGATATATAGCAAGCGATCTGACTTGCCACAATTACCCCAATCTTATCAACGCCCATGTTCTATGTCAACCTGAAGCAATCAAGTCAAATAGCACAAAATTTTATCTTTTTTGCAAAAAAACACCTAAAATAACACCAATTCCCAGAAGAGGGGGTACTGTGATATCTGCAATCGGTAGCGCGGACTACCGAGCTTCGATGCTTCCTGCCGAGGTGTAAGCAGCAACGCCCTTATCGCTGCTGGAACCGCATATAACGCAAATATCCTTCCTCACACAACGTAAGACCCGCTTGGTAATATATATATATCCGACAATCGTTAGCGCAGACGTCTGTGCTTCGATGGTGCTTGCTGGTGCACAGATCCGCCGGCGCCCTTTTGGCGGTCGGAGCACCATGCAGATAGCACCCAATCGAAGTGCAGTAAGTCAAGCGTGATTGCGGATGTATATATTACCAAGCGGGTCGTCTGTCACAAAAGCTTCTTAAAATCCTCCAGACAAACCGGTCTGGAGAAATGATATCCCTGATAGTACGTGGAACCATACCTATGAAGGTAATCGAACAGTGCCTTGTCCTCGACACCTTCAATGCAGCTCTTGTATCCGAGTTCATGTGCACAGGACACAACCGCCTGTACAAGGACCTGATTAGGCTTGCTCTCCTGTATTCCCCTGACAAATGACATATCGACCTTAAGCTCATCTATCGGTAATTCCGTGAGCAGATTTAGGGTAGCATTTCCCGTTCCAAAATCATCAATAGCGATCTTTATTCCAAGTTTCCTGAAATATTCCAGCTCATTTTTCAGAAATGCTATATCCATATTCTTACATCTCTCTGTGAGCTCTATGCACAAATATTCCGGAGGGAACTTCGTCTTCTTTAATATATCCACAACAGCCTGCCTGAATCCATGATTCTCAAGCTGAGTCGCTGATATATTGACATTCACCACAAAATCAGGTCTTATCTTGCGGATCTCCATACCATCCGTGAGTGCCTGCTCTATTATCCAGTTGCCAAGCTCAAAGAAACACGGCTCCATCTCAAGCCACGGTATAAATATTCCCGGTGGAACCACACCAAATTCCTTGTGTTTCCATCTGAGAAGAGCCTCCATACCTACTATGTGCCCTGTCTCGGAATTTGCTATAGGCTGGTAACACATGAAAAAGCCTTCCATGTTGTTTGCCACACATTTGTGTATTGTGCTGTACAGCTGCAGTCTCATTCTATCATTGTCCTTGATCTCCTCATTGAAGAATACAAGTTCACCATGATGATCCTCCTTGGATCTCTCCAGGGCATATTCCACACTGCTCTTTATCACGTCCTCATCGGCTCCTACATGGTCATATATCAGACCACCTCCGTACAATTTAAGCGGGATCGCCGTGCCGTTCAGGCCTACATTGTCAAGTGCAAGATTCTGTACATGTCTGTATACCTCTTTTAGCTCCTGTTTGGTATACATGTTTGAGCAGATTGCAAATTTTGCTCCATCGAGTCTGAACACGAGTCCCTTTCCACCGACGACATTTTTGAGCTTTGTGGCAAAATCCTTAAGAACAGAATTGCCATATGCATATCCGTACATCATATTAATGCTGTTAAACATAGATATTCCTATTGCCAGAATGCTCATCGTCTGCTTATTTCTCAAATGTATAGATATATACTTGGTATACTCTTGCTGATTGTGCAGGTTTGTCACCGGATCAACCCCGTCTATGACTCCGTGGTTTATGACCGTTCCCACAAAGAACTCCGGATCACCATTTTCCTTCTTGGTGATGAAGCCTCTGCAGGTACAGACCACATATTCACCCTTTTTGTTTCTCATTCTATATTCTACATCATGAAACTTTTTACGCCCCGCAAATACCTCTGTAATATCCTGTTCAAATATTGCTCTGTCATCCGGATGTATAAGCTTCTCCCACACTTTCTGTGTATCATATATGTATTGCCCCGGAAGTCCAAAGTAATCCACAGCACTTGCAGACCATTTTGTCACATTCGTATCGAGATCATTCATAAATATATAATTTCGGAGTGTTGTAGCTGCAAGGGCGTCAAATATCCTGTCTGTCTTCCCAAGATTCCTGTAATGCGGAACTCCATCCTCTGTAGTTCCTACAGCTATATTCGCCTCGTTCTCCACACTCTCGCGCCTCTTGACCTCAGGATGCTTCGAATAGAATCTCTTCTTATCCTCATACATCAGTCTTTCGGCTTCGTTCATTATCTTGTCTATGGAATCTGCCTCAGCCTTCCAGACTACGCCGAACGCAACCGGAGCCTCCTCCTGCTCGTCAATTACCTCTTTGTATCTGGCGATCATTGAGTTAAACGACTGCTCAGCAATATCCATAATGATGACAACAAATTCATCGCCGCTTATCCTGTAACATGCATTTTCGCCAAAATGCTGCGCCAGCATCTGCGATACCCTCTGAAGATAGAGATCTCCTTCTTTATGTCCATAATGATCATTCACATACTTCAGTTTGTTCACATCGTTGAATATGAATCCGACCGACCGCTTATCCTTTCGGTCCGCGTACGCGTCACACAGAAGGTTAAATGCATTTCTATTGCCTAGACGAGTGAGTGCGTCCTTGTAACTGTAAAATTCCAACAGCTCCTGCCTCTCTATGCTCTCAGAATACTCCTCATGTATATCCCTCGTATAAAGATAGAATACCTTATTGTCATCTCTATAGTCAGCAGTAGGTATGACCTCTGTCATCACCCATCTGTACACCATATCCATCTTGCGCTTATATCTAATGGTAAATCTGTCATGCCCATTCGCAAAATATTTTATGAGGAACTCAGGCGACAGGCATCTCCTTACCCTGTCCACATCGTCAGGGAATATCTCACCGTCCATAGTCATGTCTTTCATGTACTCTCCAAAGCAGTTATGCTTAACCTCATCCCTGCTTCTTATATATCCGCCTCTCAATGTCTCGCAAATATTGTGAGTCACATCAATCCTGAATATACGCCTGTATACCCTTGTCAGTGTCCTGAGACTATCCTCCAGTACCAGAGTGTCAAGGCTGACTGGCCTCATGCCGAACACAATCCATTGTCCGTCCTCTCTCGGCTCCTTCTCAGCTTCTATATCCATGGAAACCCACTCATAGTCCTCGCCAAGCCTCAATCTGAACCTGAAATTACGCACGATGGATCTGGCTCCGGCTTCTATGAGTGCTTTGACATGCTTCATATCACACATATATGCAAATTCTCTGACTTCATCAGGATGACAGCAGTCCAGTCCCCTGTTATCCTTAAAATAGGAAGTTACGTCAGAGATACTTTTATAATTATCTGCATTCTTGTCCACGCTGATAACACTCACATACTCCCCAGTATCAATGTTGACCAGCGCCAGCTTCATGTAATTATCATATAATATATTCTGTATATGTTCTTCGTAGTATTGTTTATCAAGTGATACTTCTTTCAAAAGATCCCTCCTTGCAGCAGCATCCAGCCTGCCATATATTCCCACGCAACCGTTTCCATTATAGCATTTACGCCATAATATAAAAAGGATGTTTTAACTAATTACATGTCTAAATAGATAAAAATAGCTGATAAAAAAGTTACACAAACAATTTTACCAGCTATTAATAACCATCAATTAATACAATATTAAATTATTTATACACCAGACAACAGCTCTGTTTATTTGCTCTGGCGTTTCTTGTAATCCTCAAGCAGCTCCTTAAACAGCTTATCATGCTCAGGATATGCCTTTCTGATGAACACAAGCTTGTTGTTGCCATCCAGCAGACAATGTGAGCTTGTGCAAAGTGTTCTAAGCTCGCCTGTCTTCTTGTCCACGATCTCATATGAAAACCCTACACGGACACCTGTATACTCCGAAAGACTGACATGTATCAGCACATCATCGCCGAAGTGGCACATACTCTTATACTCAGCCGTCACACCAAGCACAGGAATTATATATCCGTCATCCTCTATAGACTTGTAATCCCAGCCTATCTGCTTCATCCAGTCCAGCCTTGCCTCCTCGATCCATCTGATGTAATTGGAGTGGTGTACTATCTGCATCCTGTCCGTCTCATAATAATAAACCGATCTATCATATGGCTTGATCTTACTCATATCTATATCTATCATTTATTTCACCTGATTTCTGACTTACTTCCAGTCCTTTTCCTTGATCTCAACACGTCTTACCTTGCCGCTGATGGTCTTTGGCATCTCATCAACGAACTCGATAACTCTAGGTCTCTTGTAGCTTGCTATGTTCTCTTTAAAGTATCTCTTGAGCTCCTTCTTGAGGTTCTCATCGCCAACTGTACCCTCTGTGAGAACGATAGTGGCCTTTATTGCCTGACCTCTTGTGCTGTCAGGTACTGATGTAACTGCACACTCAAGAACATAAGGTATTCTCATGATCTCATTCTCTATCTCGAAAGGTCCTACTCTGTAGCCTGCAACCTTGATGATATCATCCACACGTCCAACGAACCAGAAATATCCATCCTCATCCTGGTAAGCCGTATCACCTGTGTGATAGAAGCCGTCATGCATAACCTCGGCTGTTCTCTGTGGATCTCTGTAGTACTCCATGAACAGTCCGTCCGGCGCACCGTCTGCGATGTTGATGACGATCTCACCTGTCTCACCAGGTGCAGCAAATGTTCCGTCTGCCTTCATGATCCTCACGTCATACATTGGGCTTGCCTTACCCATTGATCCCGGTCTTGGAGTAGTATTCTCAAGGTTACCAATGGTAAGAGTCGTCTCTGTCTGACCAAATCCTTCATATATAGTGAATCCTGTCTTCTCCTTGAATACGTCAAATACCTCAGGGTTAAGTGCCTCACCCGCTGTTGTACAGTATCTGAGTGATGAGAGGTTGTACTTACTCATATCCATACGGATAAGGATTCTGTACAGTGTTGGAGGTGCACAGAATGTTGAGATGTTGTACTTCTCAATAAGCTTGAAGATTGTATCTGCGCTGAATGTATCAAAATCAAATACGAATACACAAGCCTCGCACAGCCACTGTCCGTAGAGCTTGCCCCAGAGAGCCTTGCCCCAGCCCGTATCTGAAACTGTGAGATGAACCTCACCAGGCTTATTGCAGTGCCAGTATTTTGCTGTGATGTAATGTCCAAGTGGATACAGATGATTGTGTGCAACCATCTTTGGATGCTCTGTTGTTCCCGACGTGAACATGACGAACAGTATATCATCCTTTCCTCCTACGGCATCCTCGCCTGTAGGTCTTGGAAACTCGGTGCTGCACTCCATGATTCCCTCATCGAAGAAGTTCCAACCTTCAACCGAATGATTCACAACGATCTTTGTCAGCTTGTCATCAGCAAATGTATCTATGGACGCCGTGATTCCGTCATCTGATGTACACACAACCGCTGATACGCCTGCTGCCTCAATTCTATACTGATAATCTGTTGCCTTTAATATATTTGTCGCCGGTATAGCTATGGCACCGATCTTGTGGAGAGCCATCATGGTGAACCAATACTGGTAATGTCTCTTTAACACGAGCATTACCTTGTCACCCTTCCTGATGCCCAGGCTCTTGAAGTAATTGGCCGCCCTATTGGAATAATCCTTGATATCCTGGAATGTGAATTTCTTCTCGATCGTTCTATCCTTTGATACATAGATGAGCGCTGTCTGATCAGGCTCCTTCTCTGCCAGAGCATCCATTACGTCGTATGCGAAGTTGAAATTCTCGCTGTTGGTGAACTCAATCTTGCTGAGAACTCCATTCTCATCAAGAGCTGACCTCACAAACTTTCCTGCTATTCCCTGCTCTGGTCTCATTTCTGTTGACATGTTAATTTCCTCCATAAACTATAAGTTCTGATAATATATATGGTAAAACGGTTTTTCCGCCTTTTAACGCCGGCGATACATGCCGTTTTTTATCACATTATGTATTAACTTAGTATAAAAAGTCTTCTAAGTTCGTATTTCTATCTAGCAATCAAAATAAACGTTACTTTAATGTGCGTTTTCAATTAACTTTACACGTAGTTTCGATTACTACATCCATATATTATCATATCTCTTTGTCATGTCAACAGGAAAATAAAAGTTTTAATTTATTTTCACATATTGGTATTACATTTTGACTGCACAGGTTTTTCCCTCAATCCATAAAAATAAGGCGTGCAGCAATGAATTTCCCCCGGATAAGTCCAGTTTCATCTCCATCGCTGCACGCCTTAATTTTCTTATTATTTCATTATATATCACAGTCTCTACTGATCCTGTACCTGCTTGGAATCCTGTGTCTGCTGCCGGCTGTCCCACTGAAGCTTCTTCTTACGCATCTGTGACTTGTATACAAGTATCGCCGTAACCACCGATACGCACACAAATATAAGCACACATATCACAAATATCAAAACTGTTGTCATGTCTTTGTCCTCCATGCACTAATCTCTCACCATATCAATCTTGTCTGCTCCCTGCTTCTCAAGATTCTCTGTGATGTTGATATCTGTAGAATTATCAAGGGCTGCCTTTCTGTCACGCATCGCCATGTTCGGATCCCTGTGTCTTGAAGGGCCGCCCACGCAGCCACCTTCACACGCCATACCTTCCATGAAGTCATCCTGGAATCTGTTGAACTTCATGAGGGTCAGTGCCTTCTTACATGCATCTATTCCATCGCATTTGCACACCTTAACCTCGTCCTCGCAGCCGAGCTCCTTCATGCTCTCTATGACTGCCGCTGTGACTCCGCCTGCATTTGCAAATTTCTTGCCGAACAGTGTGGACTGGTCGTTATCTTCAGCCTCAGGCTCAAGCTTGACATCCTTTGCTCTCAGCATGGCTCTGATCTCTCCGTATGTCAGCGCATAGTCCGCAGATTCCTTCTCTCCGGCTGCACTCTCGGCTTTCTTGCCGATACAAGGGCCGATGAATACTGTGACGGCATCCTCATAATTCTCCTTGATATATCTCGACACTGCACACATAGGTGATACGGTCTCAGATACCCTGTCTGCCAGCTCAGGGAAATGCTTCTCCACAAGAAGCTTGAATGCAGGACAGCAGGAGGTTGTCTTCTTCCTGCCCTCTGCCTTGGCCTCCATCCATTCCTTTGCCTCTGCCATGGCTGTCATGTCGGCACCAAGTCCCACATCCACCGCATCGTAGAAGCCTATCTTCTTCATGGCTGTTCTCCAGCTCGCCATGGTGATATCCGCACCGAACTGTCCGTATGTGGCAGGTGCGAACATGGCAAATACCTTCTTGCCGGCTCTCATGTCATTTATTATATCTACTATATAAGACTTTGATCCGATCGCACCAAATGGGCACTTGTGGATACATGAACCACAGTCTATACATTTGTCCTTGTCTATGACCGCAATACCTGTTCCATTCTCAGCCACAGATATGGCACCAACCGGGCAGCTCTTGATACATGGACGCATCAGATCTGCAATGGCATTGTACGGACATGCCTTGGCACACTGTCCACACTCCTTACACTTTGATGGGTCGATGTAGGACTTGTCACGTCCCATGCTGATGGCACCGAAACGGCACGCCTGCTGACACGCCCTTCCCATACACTTCTGACAGTTATCGGTTACTACGTAACGTGAAATAGGACATCCTTCACAGGCAGAGTTGATGATCTGGACTACATTCCCATCATCCTCTGTTCCAGGGGCTTTGCCCTCGGCAAGTCTGATCCTCTGTCTGATGACCTCCCTCTCTCTGTATATACAACATCTGAAAAATGGCTGTGGACCGGGAACCATCTTATATGGAAGATTGTCCCTCTCATCATCCAGCCTGCCTTCATACGCAAGCTTTGCCACCTCATAAAGCACCTCGTGCTTTACCTTTAATAATGTAGCGTCATTTGTAATCATGTGTTAACCTCTACTTATATATATTGTGGATCTTCTGTCATAGCAATCACTACGCATATGATCCAGTTGCTGATCGTATCACTCTTCCCATTCAGATCCAGTTATAATCTCCACCCGTTATAGCCAGGCTGAACAATGCATCCATCTTCTCTACCTCTTCTACGCCCTCTACGATACGCATGAGTTTTGCAGTTTTCTCCTCAGCATCTATCGCACTACCTCCATTTATAACATAATTTTCGTTCAATAACAATCTATGCAATTGACCAAAACCATTTATTTTCATTTGAGGGCAGTTATGCTATAATAAAAAACACTTTTAAATATAGTAATCAATCTTTTATATAAGGAAGGCGAAATACAAATGTACAAGATCAATTTTTCAAAGCCAATCAACGTCCATTTCATGGGAATAGGCGGAATAAGCATGAGCGGTCTCGCAGAGATACTTCTGAAGGCCGGATTCAAGGTTACCGGATCAGATATGAAAGCATCCGAAATCACCGATCAGCTTGCCGACATGGGAGCGCTTATCAACATCGGTCAGTGTGCATCTAACATAACAGACAACATAGATCTGGTCGTATACACAGCAGCCATA
This sequence comes from Coprococcus sp. AM14-16, assembly GCF_003434675.1. Classification (NCBI taxonomy): domain Bacteria; kingdom Bacillati; phylum Bacillota; class Clostridia; order Lachnospirales; family Lachnospiraceae; genus Coprococcus; species Coprococcus sp. AM14-16. Next base: position 616,819 of record NZ_QTLL01000002.1, on the reverse strand, counting down.
CATCCTGACAATGAAGAGTTCAAGGCCGCAGTGGAGAAGAACATTCCTATGCTCACCAGAGCCCAGCTTCTCGGCCAGATCATGGAGAATTACAAATATTCCATAGCCGTCAGTGGAACCCACGGCAAGACAACAACGACTTCCATGCTGTCCTACATCCTCATAGATGCGGACACTGATCCTACCATATCAGTCGGAGGAATCCTCGACAGCATCGGCGGCAATATCCGTGTAGGCAAATCTGAATACTTTGTAACAGAAGCATGTGAGTACACCAACAGCTATCACGCATTTAAGCCTTTTATCAGTATCATACTGAACGTGGATGCCGACCACCTTGATTTCTTCAAGGATATAGATGAGATCGCTGAGTCATTCCATGTATTTGCCACCAAGACTCCAAAGGAGGGCCTGGTCATCGTGAACGGCGATATGAAGTATTATGATACCGTTGTCAGAGACCTCGAGTGCCGCGTGGTAACATTTGGAAAGGGCGCACAGAACAAATATTCAGCACACAATATACGATTCGATGACTTCGGCCATCCAACCTATACACTGGTTGTGGACGGCAAAGAAATCACTGACATAACACTCAAGGTATTCGGTGAGCACAACGTATACAACTCACTGTCAGCCATAGCGGCATCCCTTGAACTTGGAATCTCCATAGATGTCATCAAACAGGGACTGTCAGAGTGTGTCGGTGCCGAGAGACGTTTTGAGTACAAGGGAACCATCCTCGACAACGTGAGAGTCATGGATGACTACGCTCACCATCCAACTGAGATAGCAGCCACACTGAAGGCAGCAAAGAACACAAGCTACAACGAACTGTGGTGCGTATTCCAGCCACACACCTACTCAAGAACCTACGCTCTGTTCGATGAGTTTGTAGACGCACTCAAGGTATGTGACCACGTCATCGTGGCAGATATTTATGCAGCCCGAGAGAAGGATACCGGACTTGTCTCAGCAAAGCAACTCGCCGAGAAGATCGCCGAGACGGGTACTGATGCGTTCTATCTTCCATCTTTCGACGATATAGAAAATTATCTCTTAAAAAATTGCAAAAAAAATGATTTGTTGATAACTATGGGCGCCGGAAACGTCTATTCTATCGGAAATGACCTGATAAAAAATTAGTTATCCACATTATCCACACAGCTCTGTGGGAAAGTTTTCCCCACAGAGCTTATATTTTTTTGTTGACATAATTTTTACAGAAATATTACAAAGCCCTGTTAAACTATGACTTTTGTATTTTTATGTCTCTTTTTCGTCCACATTATCCACATTATCCACATCCCCACCATTTTTCCCAACCGACTGTATGTTCTGTTTGCATTCCAAAAAGTTCATGTTATAATGCATTTGCGCTAAGGGAAATGCGCTATTTCAGGAGTATGATCAAGGAGTTTTTTGACATGAGCTACATTACTATTACAACAGAAAAAAACGAAACATATTCCTCTATATCAAACTTTTTTATAGACTATTACATGACCTCCGCCAGCGGAGAGTTTGTTAAGGTATATCTGTATCTGGTCAGACTTATGTCTTCCAGTAAACCCGTGTCTGTCGCCAACATAGCAGATCATTTTAATCTCACAGAGAAGGATATTTGCAGAGCCATAAAATACTGGATAAGCCAGGATGTTATGAAGCTCAACTACAACAAGAAGAAGGAGCTTACAGGAATAACTCTTCTCCCTCTTCACGACAAGGGCAGCTCCTCCGACAGCGGAGTTGACGACCTCTCTATTCTCGGCATGGATTATTCCACCGGGGATGACGATAACAACAGCGAGATCACGGCGACGATCGCAGACGAAGACAAGGCCGAGGTGCCGGAGCGCACTCTGCCTGACAAGATAACAGTTACACCAGAATTTCTTAGGAAGAAACAGGAGGACGAGGTTCTCTCTGATATTATGTTTGAGACAGAGGCATATTTTGGCAGACCGCTTTCCATGCCTGAATCAGAAAGTCTCATATACATATACGACCAGCTTGGCTTCTCCCAGGAGCTCATCGAATATCTGATCGAATACTGTCTGACCATGGGCAAGGCAAGCTTCAGATATGCGGAGACCGTAGCCATAGCATGGTATGAAAAAGGAATCGACACGGTTGACAAGGCCAAGGCAGACAGCTCCGCCTACAACCCATTTTACAGAAAGGTCTTCTCTGCACTCGGAATACGCAGAAGCAATCCTACCAGCATAGAGACCGCATACATTGACGCGTGGACAGGTGAGATGAATTTCTCAGAGGATCTTATCCTTCTGGCATGTGAGAAGGCCATAATCTCCAAGCCACAGTCCGCCAACTTCGCATATGTCAATGGAATTCTTGAAAACTGGCATAAGAATGGTGTACAATCCATTAGGGATGTCGAACTGCTCGATCAGGAGTTCCTCAAGAAGAAATCAGCGGCCACAGCGCAGCCTGCAGCCACCAGGAATCCGAATGGATTTGCGAACTTCAAGCAGACAGACATGTCCAACCAGTTGGACAAGCTGGAACAGATGCTTGCAGATGAACTCAATCTTGATAAGAGGTAATATATACATATTATGGGCAATATAAATTATGATGATATTTTGTCCCGGCTGAGCAGGATCAGACAGGACAATCTTCGCAGACAGGACAACAGAAAAGCTGAGGTATATGCCAGGATCCCTCGTATAAAGGAGATCGACGATGCCATCGCCCACAGTGCCGTCCAGGCATCAAGGGCAAGGATACTGCATCAGGAAGTGGATGAAGAAGCACTCTCCATGAAGAACCACGCTCTCCGCGATGAGAAGCATCAGCTCATGGCACAGACCGGATACCCTGACGATTATCTGGCACCGATATACAACTGCCCCGCATGCAGAGACAGCGGATATGTAGATGGTAAGCCATGTTCATGTCTGAAACACATGGTCATCAGCCAGTTGTACCAGCAGTCCACCATAGAGAAGGTGCTGGAGACGGAGAATTTTGCCAGCTTCAATCCTGATTTCTACAGAGATGAACACATTGCTGGCTACAATTACACTCCTTACCAGAATGCACAGAGTATATTGTCTGCATCAAGACAGTTCACAGAGAATTTTCAGGACAGCAGACCGGGCATTCTTATATATGGAGAGACCGGAACAGGCAAGACCTTCCTGACAAATTGTATCGCTAAGGAACTTTTAGACAAAGGTTATACAGTTTTATACTTGTCGGCGATAAATTTATTTGATAATATCTTACAGGACATTATAATAAAGGGTGGTCATGAACCGCATCAGAAGATGCTGTATGACTACATATATAACTGCGATTTTCTTATAATTGACGATCTGGGCACAGAGTACACCAACTCATTTGTCCTGTCTCAGTTATTTGAGATTATAAATACGAGAACTATCAAGAGACAGTCTACTCTCATTTCTACCAATCTTGATCTGCAGGAATTCAAGAACAGGTATACAGAGCGTATCATGTCACGAATAGTTGATAGCTATCTCATCTTCAATCTCTACGGAGATAACATCCGCTATGTAAAAAGAATGAAAAGCATAGCCAGGAACAAAAGGTAGACAACGAAAGCAGATTAGGAGGATTTTTATTATGCCAGACGATAGCAAGTTGGAAACAATACCTGTAGGAAGCTTAGGAATCATTGCTCATAAGAGCATTGTACCTCTCGGAGAGAAGGTCGATTCTTATATCGTAAAATGGAGAAAGAACCGTCAGAACGAGAACAAGTCAAGCATCGTATTCCACGGTTACGAGAAGGACTCTTACCTTATCAAGGCAGACTGCCCTAGATTTGGTTCAGGTGAGGCAAAGGGTATTGTCAACGAGTCAGTCCGCGGTAAAGACATATATATCATGCTTGATGTAGGAAACTATAGCTGCACATACACCATGGGTGGCCAGACTCAGAGAATGTCTCCTGACGATCACTATGCTGATCTGAAGAGAATCATCTCTGCCATGACAGACAAGCCTAGAAAGATCACTGTCATCATGCCTTTCCTGTATGAGAGCCGTCAGCACAAGAGATCAGGACGCGAGTCCCTCGACTGTGCAGTTATGCTCCAGGAGCTTCAGCAGTATGGTGTAGACAACATCGTTACATTTGACGCTCATGACCCACGTGTTGTAAATGCTATTCCAAAGAGCGGTTTCGAGAACGTAAAGCCTACTTACCAGTTTGTAAAGGCACTCCTCAGATCAACTCCTGATCTTGAAATAAACAACGATCACATGATGGTCATATCACCTGACGAGGGTGCTATGCACAGAGCGATCTACTTCGCTAACCTTCTCGGTGTAGATGTAGGTATGTTCTACAAGAGAAGAGATTACTCAAGAGTTGTGGACGGACGTAATCCTATCGTTGCCCATGAGTTCCTCGGTGATTCAGTTGAAGGCAAGGATGTTATAATCATCGACGACATGATCGCATCAGGCGAGAGTATGATAGATGTTGCCAAGCAGCTCAAGGCAAGAAAGGCTAAGAGAGTATTTGCACTTGCTACATTTGGTCTCTTCACCAAGGGTCTTGAGGTATTTGACAAGTGTCACGAGGAAGGTCTCATTGAGAAGGTCATCACAACCAACCTCACTTATCAGCTTCCTGAGCTTGCAGACCGCGACTGGTATGTATCAGCCGACATGAGCAAGTACATTGCACTCATTATCGATCACCTCAACCACGATGCATCTCTCAGCGATCTTCTTGATCCATCAGAGAGAATCAGTGCGAGAATTGCTGAGTACAAGGAGAAGCACACTATCTCAGATAACTACGAGAATTACTAATATACAATTATAGACTTACAAAAAAGACCTGCGGAAGCTCACCTGATACATACCATGTATCGCAAGCTTCCGCAGGTCTTTTAATTATTTATTATTAGAAACTTTCTACAATGTCACCACATTGCATGCTATATGAATATCCTCAAGTCTGTTAACCAGATCCTTATCGGATGTAAGCAATATCGTCTGCTCCGTGTTCACCATACTCATCGCCTTGAGCACTCCCGTGAGCTGACTCTCATCGGTCACATCTATCACATCGTCCAACACAAGTGGCATTTTCTCGTTGTTAAGTATCTCTGCAACAGCCAGCCGCACAGCCAGATACACCTGACGAACGACCTCATGTCCCAGGAATTCCGCCCTGAAGAAATGGTCATCCTTTTTCACTGCAACATGCATCTCATCATCGAGCTTTGCCTCCTGATACTGTCCACCGGAGAGTGCGCTAAGAATATCCGATACTCTGCCGTCTATACCGGCAAACAGTCCTGAGAACTCCTCCGATATGTCCATTATGGTATTGATAGCCTTATCTATGGCCTTCTTCTCAGTCTCAAGAACATCATAGTCCGCAAATATGGCGTCTCTCTTCTCCTTGAGTTCATAATAGGCATCCCTCTTCTCTATGGCATCATGCTCCTGGAACTTGAACATATCAAGCTTCCTGTCATGCTCCTCCTGAAAAGCTCTGTCTATCTCAACTCGAACCGTCCTTGACTCAGTTGCTCTTCCCATCTCGTATATGGTTCTCCTGAACTCTTCCTCTGACGGAAGCTTATCACTGTCGAATGCACCTTTCCTGAACAATCCATCTATGATGGTTATAGCAACAAACGCAATCGTACATATCGTGAATAGCTGCTGTATGGACTTCTGAAAACCAACAAGGTGAACCACCAGCATGACCACCGCAACAACCAGTATTCCTGTTGCCATTATGACAAATATATTGTCCGTCAGCTTCTTGTCCTTCTTCTCCTGCTTCTTTTTCTCCTTCAGCTCGTCCTCATCATCTATAGCTTCAACCTCAAGGAATATTCTGCTTCGCTCCCTGTCCTCATCCTCGTCAGGGATCTCAGCATCCTTTTCATTCACAAGCTGCCTTGCCTCTCTCTTCAAACGTGCGATCTCCATATTATAAGCATCAAGCTCCTCACGTCTGGCAGTTCGGATGTCTTCAAGCTCCTTATCAACTTCACCCAGCTCATCCATCTGGGCTTCCAGCTCTTCTATCTGAACCAGATACTTCTGATTGTCATATTTCTTCTTTTCATTCTCAAGATACGCCACTGCGTCTGCTCTGTTTATTCCGCTGCAGCCCGTCTCCTTCATATTCTGAAGATACTTCTCGAGTCTGTCACACAAAGCTTTGTCATCTCCGCCCATCTCCTCCGGCGGATCAACACACATTGCATCCACAAATGTGCTCTTGTCCATATCAAACAGGACACCTCTGTAGGAATTCTTAGACACAAGTCTCTCATCCTTCCCGCTCTCTATATCAGTGAGCGTTGCACCGTCCGTGGACATGTTGAAATTTCTCTCCATAAGATGACTCTTTCCAGCATTTGTCACCTGTGCCTTTCCGGCATATCCATTTCCACCGGATGGCTTTCTTAATGCAAAATTGTCTCCCCGGGATCCAAGGCCCTTGGTTTTATTCATACCATACAGTATACCGGACACAAAATCCCTGATCGTACTCTTGCCGGCTCCGGGCTCTCCATAGAGCACATTCAAGCCTTTGTCCAGCTTTATTTCTTTGTTATTGAATTTTCCAAATTCTTTCAAAAAAAGTTTATTTATATACATTACTTTTCTCCAGTTGCTATGATCGCCTCAAGACCATATTCAAGTGCCTTTTTGCTGACCTCGTCATCCTCACCGGACAACTCAGCGATAAATCTTCCAAGTACATTGTGCTCATTGTCCATCTTGAGACCATCAGCATTGTACTCGAACATCGTATTATCCACAACCTCATATATCTTGTAATCCTGAGACACATCATCAAACTGAGGTCTCACTCCGCGCCCCTTCTGGCCCTTCAGGATAACCCGATATATGTTCTGCGTTCCCATCTTATCGATCTGTTTCAGAACAGCATGCTCGATCTGTCTGTCAGTATATTCCGGCTTTATCTCAAGTCCAAGGTTGATGTAATTCCTGCAGGCAACAGGCTCCCACTTTATCCTTGTCTCTCCGTTTATTATCTGTCCATAAATAAAGCCATGCTTTCCTGTGTCAGAAGGTGACAAAGGCTCCGGCGATCCCGGATATGCCATACGGTTCTTCACCATGTGCTTCGGCTTTCTCAGGTGTCCGAGTGCCACATAGTCAAATCCTGTGTCAGCCAGCTTTCGGAAATTAAATGGACTGTGGCTGGCATCTCCTCCATGCATGAGAAGTATATTGACAGCGCCTTCCGTCTGGGCATCTATCCCCTCTGAGAAATCCTCCGTGTATTCCGCCTGTCCATAGCTGAAACCGGTCACACAGGTATTTATATCTTCAAAATACGCATTGCTGAACTCCCCAGCCGGAAGAAGCACTGTGTTCGATGTGAACTCATAATTCTCCGATGGAGATCCACTTTCAATGTAATCACTACTGCCCGCAATGATCACCGTTCTTGTATTTGTAAGTTTTGCAAGTCTGGCATCAAGCTTTGCAAGATCCGCAGCCTTCGGCGCACTGTGATACAGATTTCCGGCAATGAGAAGCAGATCCACCTTTCTCTCCTCCGCAATTTCCAGTATCCTGTCAAATGTGTTTTCTATCTCTTTCGCGCGGATGTCACTCCAAGGCTTTCCCTTGTCAGGAATCATCCCCAAATGCACATCCGAAACATGAATAAATCTCATATCCTAACCTCTAATCTATAGTTAAACTGCCTTTTTCTAATAGCCCACACTTAGTCCTCTATTATACAATCATCAAAAGTTTAACCCAAATCAGAGAAAAATACAACATAAGCTATGTTAAAACTTTGTGACATGCAGATACTTCTCCCTCGTGGCAAGCCCTCCTCTTATATGTCTCTCCGCCTTGTTGGCATCCAGCACCACCCTGGCCTGGGCCGCCAGCATGGGTCTTATACGGACCAGCCGTTCCGTTATATCCTTGTGCACCGTTGATTTGCTTATACCCATCTTGTCCGCTGTCTGTCTCACAGTCGCCCTTGTGTCTATGATATAATTTGCCGCTTCGATTGCCCGCTCTTCTATGTAATCCTTCAAAGAAAAAGCCCCCGCATATTCTGTTTTTACAGTCTATGCGGGGGATCTGAATGCTATGAAAGAACAGCCAGAGTTTTGTTTATTTTATACTATTTGGATATTGGGAACCTCACAATAAATCTCGAACCTATATCCGCTCTGGATATTACCTGTATGGTGCCTCCGTGGGCATCCACGATCCATTTGGCGATGGACAGGCCAAGGCCCGAGCCCCCAGTCTCATTATTCCGGGCCTCGTCCGAGCGGTAGAATCTGTCAAATATGTGGGCCAGATCACCTGGATTCATTCCGGTTCCCTCGTCCTCTATCATATAACTGACATAACCGGGCTCCTCTTTTACACCGAGTATTATGGCCGTGCCGGGTTCAGAATACTTCGCCGCGTTCTGGACAAATATCCTGACGGACTGCTTGATCATCGCCACATCGCCGAGCACACACGCCTCATTCTCAGTACCACGGAACTCATATCTGTGGCTCTCGTCTATCATCATGGACTCCTCCCACACTTCACTTACCATGCGGTTGAGATCGGTTTTCTCCATGTTCAGGTGCTGCCTTCCACTGTCGCCCCTTGCAAGGAATAACAACTGTTCCACAAGCTCCTTCATGTGCTGGGATTCATTTTTCAGCGCCTCTATGGACTCTCCCAGAACCTGTTCATCCTCCTTCCCCCAACGGTCGAGCATATTCACATATCCCTGGATCACCGCGATAGGCGTCCTGAGCTCGTGGGAAGCATCCGACACGAATCTCATCTGACGTTTCTCATTCTCCTTCATATTCCTGAGCAGATTGTTGAGCGCGATCTCTATACTCTGAAGATCCTTGTCTCCGGTATGTATAACCTGCTCGTCGTCATCCGCGGACAGATGGGATATGGCTTTCTCCAGATCGTCTATCTTGTTGTGATCCATAGGCTCCTTGCTGAGTTTTTCCGCCGTCACCGCCAGATCATTCAGCGGTTTCAATCTTCTTCTGACATCCGCTGTCCTGAACAACGCAACAAACAACACTATAGTCTCCATCCCCAGCAATATAATGCCCGGAAGCTCTATGATATCCCAAAGGATCTTAACGTCATATCTGTACTTCTTCTCATCTGACCCTTCTATTATATATTCATACGCTCCGCCATCTTCATTTTTCTCAACGTAATATCTCATTCCGCCCACGCCCTGTGGAAGCTGCTTTCTTCCCCACACGGCAAATGCGCTTACAATAAGAAAGGCAATGACGATATCTATAAGTATCACATTGCCCAGTTCTTTTAGCCAGAAGCTCATGTTGATCCTTCTGGCTATCGATGACATTCTTTTGTTTTCGTTAGTTTTCTTTCCCATGTATTTTCTCTCTATCTATGCGTATCCGTGTCATGCGTTGCTGGCTTGTCACATATCTGTCTGCTCTGCTACGATATCCGGCTTGTCACATATCTATCTGCTCTATCCTGGCATCCAAAATGGTCATTCTTTGATAACATATCCGACACCTCTGACGGTGGTGATCAGCTTAACTCCAAATCTGTCATCTATCTTTGTTCTCAGATACCTCACATACACATCTATGATATTGGTCTCTCCCAGGTAATCATATCCGCACACCGCATTCAGCAGCTTTTCCCTGTCCATAACGATGTCCTTGTTTTCCATGAGCGTCCTGAGCAGCTCAAATTCCCTGTTTGTCAGCTCAACTATCTCGCCGCACACTGTAACCTCATGCCTGTCGGTGTCCATGCACACTCCACGGATCTCTATCCTGTGTGTGTGAACCTCCGCAACTCCGCGTCTCTTCAACGCAACCCTTATCCTGGCAAGCAGCTCCTCTATGGCAAATGGCTTGGTGAGATAATCGTCTGCACCGGCATCAAGACCAGATACCTTGTCCATGACCGCATCTCTCGCGGTCAGCATGATAACCGGCACATCACTCTCCTTGCGGATTCTTCGAAGCACCTCCAGACCGTTGAGTCCCGGAAGCATCACATCCAGCACCACGAGGTCGAAGCCACCGGAAAGAGCTTTGTCCAACCCTGTTCTTCCATCAAATACCTTCTCCGCCTCGTATCCCTCATGCAGCAGCTCCAGCTCCACAAATCTTGCAATTTTCTCTTCATCTTCCACAATGAGAATCTTCTGTGCCATATCTTTTTCCTTTCTTTTATGACGGACGCTGATATAGTTTGGTTTTGAAGTAAGCCTATGAAATATGCCTCGGCAAGAAGCACCAAAGCTCAGTCGCCACGGCTACCCATTGCAGAGGTATATTTCACAGACATTACATTCTCAAAACCAAACTATATCAGCTGGTAATTAACAGAATATCGGTAAAAGATATTCTTTTTTTCATTTTTTACTTGTTATTGACATCGGACTTAAGGTTGTCTACTGAGTCGGCTACTTTGTCACATGCGCTATTAAGGTTTACGTTGATGTCACCAATTCCTTCAAAATGGTACCTGCACTCACAGAAGAGACCTACAACAAGAAGTGGAAGCACTACCCAGAATGCAAGTATGAGTGCGATCACAAGCACCAGAACCGGAACGTTTATCATGGTCTGGCCTCTGCGTTCTACTATGAATGTGCTGTCCACACTCTTCTTTAACACCTTGCCGCACCATTTGAAAAATCTGTCCATCATCTGTCCAAATGTCGCCTTGTTGCAGTCATTTGTATATGTCTGCTGTGCCTGCTCGAACTCTGTTGATGTCTTCTGTTCCTCGCCTGTGGTAAAGCTCTCCACCTCAGGGGCTTTCACCTTATCAAGCTTCTCAAGATAAATGATCGCATCCAGCAGATCGTAATCGCATGCCTCAAGCGCATTCTTTGCATCCTCGTAACTTACGCCTGTTTTTTCTCTTAACTTTTCTACCTTTTCCAGTTTATCCATAATCTTTGCACCCTTTCTCATTATCTTAGTTTCATCGTCTTCCGATGATCTGTCATCTTTCTTATCGTTTGCTGCTGATATCATCAACTGATGTTATTACTATACCAACCGATGATTAATCTAAAATATGAGAAAGATTAAAATCAGGTTAATTTTATAATGAATAGAAGGATATGTCAAAGTTTGTTCCCCTTTTTATCTCGCTGCTATTTTTTACTATAAGTTAACTTATATTTATTTTATATTGTATTAAATTAGCTTTAAGTGTATAATTTGTTCAAAAGGAGGTTGATTACTATGTCCGATATAGAATTTGAAAGAAGAATGAATGACCAATTTGCAAAGAATCTTTTCTTTTTTCTTAATAAATATCAATATACTCAAGCTGCCTTTGCTAAGCAGATGAATGTCAGCACTGCAACTGTGTCAAATTGGTGTAACGGACTAAAGTCTCCCCGAATGGACAAAATTGACCACATGTGCGCTATTTTCAATTGCTCTAGGTCTGATCTTCTGGAAGAAAAAGATATCATAAGAAGCCAAAAGAAATCAGAGGCATATGCAATTCCTGTATTTGATTATATATCATGTGACAAAACATTTTGTTCAACCGAAAAGATTATTGATACAGAAGAAATACCCGAAAGTCTTGCTAAAACTGGCGAATTCTACGCTCTTAGAATAAAGGGGGATAGCATGGAACCCAAGATCAGCAGCGGCGACGTTGTAATTGTCCGTCAACAGGATGATGCAGACACAGGGGACACTGTTATTGCTACAATAGCTGGTGAAGACGCCGTGTGCAAACGCCTGAGAAAATATAAAGAAGGACTGGAACTGATTTCCACCAACCCCAGCTATGCACCGCTCTATTTTGACGATGAAACCATAAAAAATAAACCTGTCAAGATCATTGGTAAGGTAGTGGAGTTAAGGGCAAAATTTTAATGGATTGGAGTGATTATTATGCTTTTTTATGTATATGATGAGAATACTTCCTCGACTGCTCCTGTTGAGGTATCAGATATACCCGAGTTAAGCGAACAGGAACTTGAATTTATATATGATGATAAAATCAGAAAAGTATGGCACTCACAGGAGGAGGAATGGTATTTTTCCATAATTGATGTAATTGACGTTTTGACCGATAGTTCCGATCCAAAACAATATGTAAAAAAGTTACGATCCCGCGACCCAGAATTATCAGCTAACTGGGGTACAATTTGTACCCCTATTCAAATGATAGCCGCTGATGGTAAAATGCGTAAAATCCAAGCAACAAACACACATGGGTTATTGAGAATTATCCAGTCCATTCCGTCAAAAAAGGCTGAGCCATTCAAGCAATGGCTGGCAATGGTGGGCAAACAACGTCTGGACGAGGAAGTTGATCCTCAGATTGCTATAGATCGTGCTATAGAATCATACCGCAACAAAGGATATTCTGAAGATTGGATAGCCCAGCGTATGCGTGGGATAGAGATTCGTAAAGATATGACCAATGAGTGGAGGCGTGCCGGAATTACCGATTCCAGACAGTGTGCTTCTCTTACAAACATACTTACTGCCGCATGGTCAGGAAAGACAGTGAAAGAATATAAAAAGTTTAAAAGGCTGAAAAAAGAAAATCTCAGAGACAATATGACTAACACAGAGCTTGTCCTGAATGCTCTTGCAGAGATATCAACAACAGAGATATCAAAGGCAACTAATCCTCAAGGTATAACCGAGGCCACAGATGCTACCATCCAAGGTGGCAATATTGCCAGAAATGCCCGTGAATCCCTTGAAAAGCAGATAGGGCGCAGCATACTATCCCCATTAAACTCCAACACTCCCAAGCTGCTTGATGACAGCAAGGAAAAGTAATATAACCCGAATATGTCACAACTATAAAATGCGTATGAATCCTCAGACAACAGTCTCGGTTATTCATACGCATTTTTATCTTTTCCATATCACACCGTTCCCGCAGCAATCTTCGCCGTGGACTTCTTCACGCAGTAGAGACATGTCGGCAATATGTAGATGGTCGCGGTGACCCATGCCGTCTGATCAGCAAAGCAGATGGCCGTGAATCCAAATGTTCCGACAAATCCCAGGCTCACTATGATCCTGGCCGCCATCTCTGTAACACCTGAGAATATAGCCCGACCGGAATATCCAAGTCCCTGTGTCACCATACGCGCCACGTTCAGTATACCGAGACTCCAGTAGAAGAATCCCATACATCTGAGGTATTTCGCAGAGGCATCAAGGACGTCGACTGCGCTCTTCTTTACAAATATCATCGAAAGCGGTCTTCCAAATATTATCATCACAAGTCCTGCGACTATACCGTATCCAACTGCAACAGCAATCGCCTGCCACAAGCCCTGCTTTATACGCTTTACCTGTCCGGCGCCAAGGTTCTGGCTGCAGAACACAGATGCCGCCGTTGCAAATGCATCAAATGGACACATAGTGAACTGCTTTATCCTCATACCGGCTGTGAAGCCTGACACATACACACTTCCCAGCTTGTTATTTGCAGACTGCATGACCATACTTCCTATGGCAGTTATGGAAAACTGCAGGCCTGTCGGAATTCCCATGACAAGAAGTTCCTTCACTGCAGATCCCTCTATCTCCCTGTCCTCCGCCTCAAGATGCATGATCTGAACCTTCTTGAAGATATATACAAGACACAATATTCCACTCACCGCCTGTGCCGTGATGGTTGCTATAGCCGCACCGGCGCAGTCCCATTTGAGGACAACTATGCAGAACAGGTCAAGGAATATGTTGAGTATTGCCGAGAACGCCAGAAACATGAACGGCGTTCTGCTGTCTCCCAGAGACCTGAGCACACTTGACAGATAGTTGTACATGAGTGTGAACGGAATTCCCAGGAATATAACTATAAGATAAGCATATGCCTTGTCATATATATCCTGCGGAACCGAAAGCAGATGAAGTATCTGATTACAGCACACCGAACATACAATCGTGACTATCAACGCTATGATGCCCGTCAGCACCGCGCTGTTAAATATATACTTTCTCATCTTGTGCAGATTATTTGCACCAAAATACTTTGCAACAGGAACACCAAATCCTGCGCAACAGCCCATACAGAATCCCAGAACCAGAAACTGTATACTGCTGCTTGCTCCAACTCCCGCCAGAGCCTTATCTCCCAGTATCTGCCCCACAATAGCCGCATCTATTACGTTGTACGTCTGCTGGAGCAGATTGCCGAGCAAGAGCGGGGTGGCAAACTGCAGCATCAGACTGAGGGGCTTACCGGAAACCATGGACTTAGCCATGTCTTACACCTTCCTTACATTATTGATATGACGGTGAGTTGCCAATTCTATCTTTGAACACAGAGCTGCTATACATATCATTCGCTGGGTCGCTTCCGCTTATTTCGCCCTGCAGCGGTACTAAGGTGCCGCCTCACAGCGCAACCTAAGGACCGGCAGGCTCAAATTCCCTGCTCACGATATGTATAGCAACTCTGTGTAACAACTTTATTGTGACAACTCACCTGTTAGATGAATAATAACTACGTATGTAAGTCGGTTTCAGACTTACTTTATGTTTATTATCCTTATCTCTTATAACAGTTTTCCAGCCAAAGCTTCGAGCGCTGCCACATCCGACTGCTTGAACGCGGACCTTATGGTCACATGCTCATCCACGATCTCTATATCCTTCATCGCTGCCATCTGCTCTTTCATGAGTTTCGCTGCCATAGGTGCCCATGAACCATTCTCAATGAAAGCGACCTTTCTCTTCTGGTATGCCTTTATCTTCAAGTGGTTAATGAAATCCGCCATGACAGGCATCATACCGCCATCGTATGTTGGGGCTGCCAGAACCAGTCTGTCATATCTGAATGCATCCTCTACGCACTCCGCCATATCATCCCTTGAGAGGTCTGATATCGCAACCTTTGGCGCCCCCTTTGCCTCAAGTATCTCCGCCAGCTTCTTTGCCGCCTTCTCTGTGTTGCCATGGAGACTGCAGTATGCGATGAAGATTCCCTCATCCTCAGGTGTGTAGGTTGACCACAGCTGATATTTGCCTATGTAATATTCAAGATTCTCTGTGAGTATAGGTCCGTGAAGTGCGCATATCTTCTGTATGTCAAGTCCTGCTGCCTTCTTGAGAAGTGCCTGTGCAGGCATTCCATACTTTCCAACTATATTGAAGTAATATCTTCTTGCCTCGCATGCCCAGTCCTCATCTGTATCCAATGTCCCAAACTTGCCAAATGCATCCGCTGAGAAGAGTATCTTCTCGCTCTGCTCATATGTGACCATGACCTCAGGCCAGTGAACCATAGGAGCCATGAAGAACTGAAGTGTATGGCTTCCAAGTGAAAGTGTCTGTCCCTCTGCCACAGTCACACTTCTGTCAGCCACAGGAACCTCGAAGAAGTTTGGAAGCATTCCGAAAAGCTTTGCATTTGATACAATCTTGATATCCGGGTATTTTGCAAGCACATCACCAAGATTTGCTGAGTGATCAGGCTCCAGATGTGAGATTATGAGGTAGTCAGGCTGCCTGTCGCCAAGCACCTCTGCCACATTTGCAAACCACTGGTCTGCGCACTTTGCATCCACCATATCCATGATGGCTATCTTCTCATCCATGATGACATATGAGTTGTACGCTATTCCGTTTGGCACTATGTACTGATTCTCGAACAGGTCTATGTCCTTGTCATCCACACCTACGTAAAATACTGTGTCAGTTACATTCTTAAGCATTGTATATCCTCCTCTTGATCCTAAGTATCTAATATAAATAATCCACGTTGTGTCCACATGATAAAATGATCGTTGCGACAGCTGCACTTGTGCAGACTATCATAATGACAGTTAATTATAACATACTAAATGAAAATAGAGAATCAGCACATAAGACCTGATTCTCCATTTTTTGATATTTTTTTATCATTGTCTGCTTATCCTTCTCTGCATCTTCTCCTGATACATACTGTGATCCGCTTCCCTCACATACTCTTCAAGGGTTTTATCACCATCTGGGTCTGTTATAACATAGCCTATACTAAACTCCAATTCAAACGGAAGCTTCTCCTGCGCCGCTATCTCCCTGGCCTTCTCAAGTATCGCCGCCTTTCTTTCCTCAGGAGTCTCATCCTCATCGTATATAGATATGGATACGAACTCATCTCCGCCGTATCTAACCGGAATACTGCTTATTCCACCGCCTCCGGCCACAGCTCTGGCTGCATTTCTTATAGCCTTATCGCCAAACTCATGACCGTATGTATCGTTTATATATTTAAGCCTGTCCATATCGGCAAACATTATGAGAAGTGCCCTGCCCTGGTCCGCAGCCTTGTCAAATGCCTTTGCGGCGATCTGTCTCATGCCTTCCCTGTTATATATCTGGGTGAGCGGATCCTTTATGGATATTGCCGTAAGCTCCTGATTGATCTGCTCCAGTCTCCATTTATTGAACAGGTTTATCATGGCTACATTCACTTCGCTCATTACAGTTGACCAAAGCTGCTTATCCATGAGGTAATATCCATTTTCGACACAGCAGAACCCAACTGCCTTTTCTCCGAAATGAAATGGCGCAAATAAAAATATATTGCCGCCGGCCTCATCATCCAGAAGAGGGAACATACTATGGTATGTATCGTCACCGTCATCCGCTATGCCCTGCCTGTACACGATCTGCATTCTCTGAGGATAGCCTTTCACAGCAAATACATCCTCATCGTATGCTGCTGAGAGAGTCGGACCAGCTCCCCCCAACTCCACAAGGGATCTGTCGACAACCATAACGCATTTCTTACACTCTGCCTGCGAATATGCCGTCTGGACACATGGATAAAGGCCACTGTAATCACCACATTTGCTGAGCAAATGCGTGAAGTCAAGTGTACTCTCATCTATCTCCTCGCGT
The DNA here is from genome assembly GCF_003434675.1 of Coprococcus sp. AM14-16. Lineage (NCBI taxonomy): Bacteria > Bacillati > Bacillota > Clostridia > Lachnospirales > Lachnospiraceae > Coprococcus > Coprococcus sp. AM14-16. The sequence continues at coordinate 599,942 of NZ_QTLL01000002.1, read as the reverse complement.
TCCACAACTCCCATTATATAATTCTTCAGGTACTGTCTGCCGTTCAGCATGGCATCCGCGCCGCAGCCACAGCTCTCCGTGAATATACAATTATAATCTATATAGGAGCTGGTATCCGGATTGTTTCCCGCCCATATATTCAACATGATCTCTGCAGCCTCAGCTCCGATCTTCTCACGGATCCTGCTCACCGTTGTTATGCGCGGCGTATAATACGCTGCTTTATCAAAGTTGTCGAATCCTGTGACCTTAAAATCCTTGGGTACTGAAAGTCCAAGTGCTTCTGCTCTGTTGCACACACCCACCGCCAGATTATCATTTGCACAGATTATTGCATCCGGAAGAATCTTCCTCACTATCTCCCGTTCTTCCAGCCTTCTCTCATCCATCTCCGCATTATTCGAAGCCTCGGCATCCGGAGCAGAATCAGCAAAACTGCCGCTGGTTATCTCACCGTACACCTCCGCAGGGCCGCCGTAATCCGGTCCGTCCTTCTCATGTTTTATACACGTATGTCCATGCGCTCTGAGCAGCTCCTCGAATCCCGTCACGCCGTCATTGAAACTAAAATCTCCAAACAGGACATCCTCATCATCCACAGGCAGACCATATTCATCCATACAGTCCATGAATGCACGGCATCTCTCCTGAGCCTCATAGTTGTCCTTTGGTCCGGCAAGATACCATACCTTCTTCGCACCATGTTTCTCTATCATATGCCGGGTCATGTCATACATAGCATCGTAATTGTCTATTCCCACAAAATGCAGACCGTCAAATGCTGTCTCAAGACTTATAGCCGGAACTCCGCTCTTCCTTATCCTGTCCAGCAGTTCCGCCGTGACTTCCGGATATTTGATATTGTTGACAGATATTATGATTCCATCAAAGTCTGTCAGCTCCGGAAGATTATATATATTGTATTCTCCATAGCTGTAACCGTCGTCCCTGTTCCAATTGCCATTGCTGTTGAATATGTACAGATTCACATCAGCCCTGGCTTCCTTTATCTTCTGCATAAATCCCAGCGGCCAGGCATAGGTGAAATACCTCTTCCAGCCATCCATGAACAATGCTACTTTTTTCATACCTTACCTCCTGATCAATCAGAACAACCCGTCCTGTCCCCCATCTGTAAATTTGCCAAATATATTAAAAAGGCGCATCTGCATATATTATACACAGACCCGCCCAGCCAAAACATATCCAAATGTATCAAAAATATGTACTTTACTATCAGAAACCACAGGGACGGAGGGGACAGACACCTCCGTCCCCATAATTTACTTAAGTGGATAGTCGCTGTGCAGCGGCTTGTAATCACGTATAGTCTTAAGTGCCGGCAGAGCATGTCCGTCATAATCAAAAAGTGCCTGATTTGCCCATTCATTTCCGCATGGTCCAGACTCCTCTATATATGACAGAGCACCTTCCGTAGCCCAGCCGCTTCCCGGTACTGGTATCCAGCCTGCCTCCCAATAATAAAAGCCATCGCCACCAGGAACATCATCTATCAGTTTCATTATGTCGTTCATAAATTCCGCCTGTCCCTCAGGTGTCATAGGGTAGTCAAGCTTTTCCACCAGTGAAGGTTTTGTGGCATAGCCCTTTCTATCGTCAGGCCCCAGTTTCTCATAGTCAGCATAGTCTTCCATGGTAAATCCCATGGAAACCTCAGCAATAACTATCTTTTTGCCATATCTATCCGCCATATCTCGCATATTTGCCTCCAGCTCCTTCATGGTTCCATGCCAGAACGGATAATACGACATTCCGATTATATCAAAATCTTCTCCTCTTTCCATGTAGTGGTCAAACCAATCCACATACATAGGATTGTTGCCGCCATTGTCGAGATGTATCATGACCGGAATATCAGAGTCAACCGATCTGACCGCCCTTATTCCGGCGCTCACAAACTTTGCGATATTGTCATATTCTGGTTTCTGCCCCAGCGGCCACATCAGTCCGTTTGTAAGCTCGTTTCCAACCTGAACAAGCTGAGGGAGAACGCCCGCATCTTTCATATCTAAAAGAGTCTCCCTTGTGTAGTCGTACACAGCCTGCTCAAGCTGATCCGCATCCATGCCTCTCCACGCCTTCGGCACCCTCTGCTTGCCCGGGTCAGCCCAGAAATCACTGTAGTGATAATCAAGCAGAATGCTCATTCCATGATCCATAGCGCGCTTCGCGAGCTTCTTGTATACCTCAAGGTCATTTGTGCCCGCGCCATAAGGCACGCCGTCCTCCGTGTACGGATCATTCCACAGACGAAGTCTCACAGAATTCACACCATAGTTCTTAAGTATGTCAAATATATCTCCCTGCACACCATTGTCATAATATTTAGCCCCCAGCTCTTCAACCTCGACAACAGCGGAGAGATCCACGCCCTTTATATAATCTGCCATATTTTTGTCTCCTTCACCTGCATTTATTTTACTGCCTGTTATAACCAAGAACAGCCGCCGAAGAAAAATGTTCTGCATACTCCTGATGTACCAGTTCATCTTCATCTGTCGGCGGCCTTCTATCAAGATGACATCTGTCACCTAGTCGTCAAATGTAATCCTGTCATACATTCTTCCATATTTTATTCTGATGAGCTCGTTCTTTGCCAGAACGTCCTCCTCTGGTCCAACATACTGACAACGGATACAGTAGTATTCCTTCTTGTCCTTATCATAGAACATATCTATATCCAGATCTCTCATAAAACACATTGGACATCTGTAATTTAATTTGCCTTTTCCAGACTGAGCCATGTTGAAAATACCTCCTTATCCTTAAGTGTCTTTGTAAACCCGAGAGTGAACATTGGCGAGAACGCATATCCCTCTTTGAAATATCCTGTTGCATCGCTGCCAGATGCTCCCATGGCAGCCTTTGTCTCGATCGCAGGTATAACTGCTGACACCTCATCGGCGCCTGCGAGATCCTCTTCTCTGCACTTGTACTCATATGTGAGTGACTTGCTCTCTGAAGCATTCTTTGCTGTGAGAGTGATTCCTGTCATGTCCTCTGGGTACTCTGTTGTACCGTAGCATGCCACCATGTACTCATTGATCTCAACCTCTGCATCAGGGTTGCTCATCTCGAGGATAGTTCTTTCATGTCTTATCTTGGATGAACCCTCCTCAAAATATATCTTTGTCTGAAGTTTAACTGTCAGATCGTAGAACTCGATGTCAACCGGGTCAAGTGTAAGGATTCTTGTGCTTCCCTCCTGCGAGAATGTTGCCTTTGTTCTGCACAGACAGAGGTCGACCTCCTCACCCTTGTAGCTGATCTTGGCACTTCTTACAGTACCCTCTCCAGCATAGTGTGTGAAATATCCTGCTCTGTACTTCTCCTGGATCAGGAATGGATATGAAGCATCCTGAACATGTGGAGTTCCGATACCTACAGGCCAGTTGAGCTTTGCAGCGTATGGTCTGAGGTCAACGATCGCACCGCCCTGATCCATGTTGATCTGGGCTCTCATGTATGGATCGCAGTACCAGAATATCTGCTTGTCTGATCCGTACAGTATATCCTTCCAAAGAGCACACTCAGGCTCCTCGTATGTCTTGTTCTCTCTGTAGAAGTCAGCAAATTCAGCCATTGTCATGTCGATACATTTGCCTTCCTTCTTCAGGTCGCCATAATACTTCATTCCATCCTCGTAGCTCTTCTTGAGCAGCTCGTATGGAGCCTCCCAGCGTCCCATCTTGTTCAGCCAGCCCGGTCCAACGAACATCATGTTGTATGAATATCCATTGTTGAACTTAGCCAGATGACGATACTGGTCGATCAGGTTGTACAGATATGGGTACTCCCATGTCTTGCTGTCATAGATCATTCCACGGAGAACGTTCTGTGGATGTGTACCAAAGTTAGAACCATTTCCATCATAGCATGCCAGCAGATCTCTTGAAAGATGCGGGATGGCAACGATTCCGCTGTCCTCAGCCTCATTTGCTGCAGGTGCATGTGTGTTCTGCTTTGAAGGTATCCACGGATTCCATGGGCCGCCATCAAACAGTGTGTACCATGAGTTGTTACATGTGTGGTAAGCCTTAGGGCCCTCCTCCCAGCATGTTGCAACTGCACACTTGACTGATGGATACTTCTCCTTGATGTAGTTTGTAAGCTCAGCATCCATATAGTATGAACCTGTAGACACTGGATAAAAGCCAAATATATCATGGAACTTTCCAAATACGTCATCGACGATATTCTTCTTGTCCTCCATTGAGAACATCCAGATACAGAAGTCCTTGGTCTTGTACTTCTCTCTGAACTCTGTGCAGGGAAGTCCGAGAAGTGAGAGCGCTATCTCATCTCCATACTTCTCATGATGCTCCTTGGCGAGTGATACAGCCTCCTCGTTAAAAAGGCTGGCATATGTCATCTGAATAGTAGTCTTGAGTCCGTTCTTGTGAGCTGTCTCCTGCTGGAACTTGAATATGTCCAGTGACTCTGTGAGGAGAGCTTTTCTTCCGATATCCTCTGCCTGACCATGGCCTGTAACCTTCTCGGCATACTCAGGAACCATCTCAGGACGATGGATAATGTTTACAATAAATGTATTCTCCATATCTTAAATCTCCTATTTCGTATATGTTGTAACCTTTTGATCTAAAGATAATCGTCCCCAAATAAGCGACAATATCCTCATTTTTCATCCTGTCTGCCCTATTTTAGGGCTAATTATAGCAGGCATCCGCACCACCATCCATATGTGGTCCATCCGGCAACGCAGACACCTGCCCAAAATAAATTTTCTCATTTCTCTCAGACCGTCCGCCTGTAAATTCTGCCGGTCTCAGCCACAGCGGAGTGTCCTGCATGTATTCAGAGGAATACGAGGACGCCGGCACTTAGCGAAGGCCCTAAGCCTGAGCTTAGTGTCCGCTGCGTCCGAAGTCAAGTGCGAACGACCTCTGAATATATCAGGACACCTCCACTGTGGCGTCCGTCATTCAAGCAAGGCGGCGTCCGTCCGCCTTAACCCTTTACAGAACCGCCAGTTACACCCTCTACATAGTACTTCTGCATGATGACGAACAGTATTGAGATAGGGATAGCTACCACGATACCGCCGGCGCAGAATACTGAGAAGTATTTGTTGACCAGTGATTTTTCAAGCATATTGTAAAGACCTATAGCTACTGTCCAGTCCTTCGAAACTCCTGAGTTGAGCATAAGCTTTGCGAATACAAAATCGCCCCAAGGTATAAGGAAAGAACTGATTACCTGATACACAACTATTGGCTTACACAGAGGAAGGATTACCTTCGTAAATATCTTTGCCTCCGAAGCGCCCTCAAGTCTGGCAGCCTCCTTAAGTGACATAGGTATTGTGTCCATGAATCCCTTCATGATGAGGAATCCAAGTCCTGATCCTGCTGAGTAAACTATGATCATACCGAAATGGCTGTTTGTAAGTCCCAGCATCTTCAGGATAAAGTAAATTGCTATCATGAGAAGTGGGCCAGGGAACATGTTCAGTATCAGTGACGCACTCATGATCTGTTTTCTGCCGTTGAATCTCAGGCAGCTCATCGCATAGCTGACCATAATTACAAATATAGTAGAGATGATACATGTAAATACTGCAATAATAAGTGTATTCTTGAACCATGACACATACTGCACAACCGAGTCAGGTCTTGTAAGCAGCTGAACAAAATTGTCCATAGACCAGCTCGTTGGGAAGAAATGCGCTGTATTGATTCCCTTATATCCGCTGAATGAAGTGACAATCAGCCAGATGATCGGAACCAGCCAGATAACTGCGAGGACAAGTAATACGATATGTTTAACGATTGAACCTATTGTTTTCTTCATTACTGGTACTCCTCCTCTTTATCTCCTGCAATCATTCTTGAGAATGATATAAGTGTAAATGCTGCACATATGATAAATACTATGATACCGATAACAGATGCCATCTTGTAGTCGTAGTATTCATTTGTAAGTCTGAACAGCCATGTAACAAGAAGGTCAACTTCCTTCGCATGCGAATTGGCGAGAGCCTGATTCTGTGTGACGAATACATCCTGTGTGAGCAGGTAGATTACGTTGAAGTTGTTGATGTTCTTTACAAAGTCTGTTATAAGTGCCGGGCCCTGGATGAACAGGATATATGGCATTGTGATCTTCCAGAACACCTGGAAATTTGTTGCTCCATCGATCTTTGCACTCTCGATCTGATCTGTAGGTATGTTCATCAGAACGCCTGTTGCGATCAGCATCTGGTATGGAACACCGACCCAGATATTGATGAGAATGATCATTACCTTTGCCCAGTGAGGATCAGTCAGGAACGGTATATATGTAAGATGCTCACCGACAAGTCCTGCATGCTTAAGCAGGTCTGTGATACCGATATTTGAGCAGATAGTGTTCACAATACCGGAATCAGCGAAGAAGTTTCTAACCAAAAGCAGTGTTACGAACTGTGGAACTGCTATTGATATGATGAAAAGTGTTCTCCACATCTTTGGCAGCTTGGTTGTCTTGGAATTGATCGCCTTGGCAAGAAGGATACCGCCTATGAATGTGGTAAATGTTGCCATGACCGCCCATACAAGTGTCCAGCCAAGAACCTTTCTGAATGAATATCCAAATGTTACTGTCATGCTGTTTGAGAACAGGCTTGCAAAGTTCTTGAAGCCCACCCATGTAAACAGTGAGTTTGGTGGAAGGTGCTGCTGATCATAATTGGTAAATGCCACTGCAATAAGTATCAGTATTGGCAGAATATTCATTATGACTACACCAATTGTCGGAAGTGTGAGAAGTGTTATGTGGAACTTCTCGTTGAAGAGTGACTTCATATCTTCCTTGAATGTATTTATATGTTCTCCATTTTCCTTCATCTGCTGAAGCTTGTACACTGTCTTGATATTGTGAATGTAGAAAAGCACGAATATAAGAATGATGAACAACGCAACCACCGAATTGAGAAGGATCTGGAAAGAATTGTCGTAATTATTAGTAGTTGTCTGCATGGTGAGTGGATCAAATACCTGCTCAAACTTTACAGTTCCAAGAGTTCCAAATTTGGCAAGGTTTGGTGCCGCATAGCCTACGCACATCAACACAAACGCAGCCTCAACGATGAGCATGATCAAACCATTGACGATCTGCTTTCTTGCGAAGTAACCTGCACCCATGATAACCGCTGAGAGCTTAACCCATATATCACCTTTTGCAAAAGCAACACCAAAATTCTTGAAATATCTTCCTATGGCTTTAAAGAATCCTGATATTTTCTTCATGAAAAAGCTCCTCTCTTTTTAAAATGCCCCATATGCCACGAATGACATATGAGGCATTCTCATTATAACTTATAAATATTATTCAAAGTACTTCTTATTTAAAATTACTCCTGTGATACAGGTGCCTCAATTCCTTCTACAGCGTTGTCGAGAAGCTTCTGAAGATCTGTTCCGTCCGGATTACCCTGAGCAAGGATTGAACCAAGTGTCTCTGCTGGTGTCCAGTAGTTACCGCCTACACGCTGTGGTGTTGCATATGCTGCCTGAGCTGCAAGAGCTGATATAGCTGGATTAGCCTTAACTTCCTCTGACTCTGAAGCGTTGATGTTTGAAGGACCAAGACCTCTCTGCTTAAATCTTGTAACCTGTGTATCCTCTGATGTAAGATACTCAGCAAGAAGCATTGACCAGCCTACGTTCTTTGAATGTGGGTTTACACCGATAAGCTTGCAGCCTGAGAATGATGCCATCTGAACCTGCTTGCCTGCAACTGTGTATGTAGGGAGCTTAGCTGCTGCATAGTTCTCGCCCCATGCTGCCTCAGCGTCTGCTGCTCTCCATGTTCCGTTAACTGCTGCACAGATCGTACCCTCAGCGATTGCTGTTGCCTGTGTAGGATCATCCATATCTACAAATACGCCTGTCTTAAAGAGATCAAGAATTGCCTGAGCTACGTCTGTACCGCCTGCCTGATTCCAAGTACATGTATTTGTAAGTCCGTCATCGTTAAGTGTAAGGTCAAGACCTGCGCCCTGGAAGAATGAGTATACATACCATGCATCTGATACGTTCATAGCGATCTTCTTGTTTGCCTTCTTTGCTGCCTCGATCATGGCATCCATCGACTGAACATCATCCTCTGTGAATACTGATGAATCATAGAACATGAAGTATCCGTTGTCTGCTGTCATTGGATATGCATATAATGTTCCATCAACAGAAGCTGCCTCTATAGAAGCTGCCACATTCTCGTTTGCAACATCAAAAGTGTATGTAGCCTGTACCGGCTGAAGTGCACCAGCCTTAACCAGCTCATTGATCTGATCATCAGCAAATGCGAATACATCAGGAGCAGCCTCAACGTCTACCAGGATATCATCCTTTGCCTTTGACTCAGACTCGGCTCCGAGTGTGATGTTGAAGTCAACATCTGAATACTTTTTCTTGAATTCTTCAATAACCTGTGTTGTGAGATCCTGATCTTCCTCAGAAGCCCATACTGAAAGATCTACAGTTCCTGTTGTTGCGTCAATTAAGTTCTGAATTGCATCATCTGATGCTGCAGCCTGTGTTGTGCTGTCACCGGCAGCTGCTGTTGTTCCTTCGTCCTTTGAATCTGCGTTGCCACATCCTGCAAGGCATCCCGCCATCATCGCAGCAACAAGTGTTAATGATAAAACTTTCTTTCTCATTCTTATGTCCTCCTCTTAAATAATAAGAATAATTAGTTGCTCTTTTTGTTTCCCGTGCGCAATCGGTTGTTCTTTGTAATTATATATTATCAGTTCTGTTTATTGTTGTCAACTACTAATTCATATAACTTTCAAAATAAAAAAATATACATTTTGCACAAGTCACTTTGTTTGGAAACGTTTCCATATTCGTTATATTTTGCGCACCCGTTTGCGTTGCACACTATATATGGTAATATTTGTTAATCATCTGCAATCCCATATGTAAGATTTTCATGTTTCATTTCCTTTTCCAGCCATTATTACACTCATTTAGGCCGTTTTTTCATTACTTTTCTCTTTGTTACACCATAGAATATTGCTATAACAGCAATATTCTATGGTGTATTTTCATGCCCGTCGCGCATCATTTTTTTGCGCATGTTGCGCATATTCTGGCTCTTTTCACATAAAAACAGGGCGTCAGCCAAACACTGACGCCCCTCTGGGAAGGATATATAACTATGAATTACTTCGTTGACTCTTTTAATCTGAGTTCATAACCCAGATGTGTCTTCTTCTTAACTTCGTTGCCCTCTATAAAATCCACCAGCAGTTTACATGCTACCATTCCAAGCTCACGCGGATCAAACTGGAGCGATGTGATCGCAGGCTGGTAATTGTTCAGAAGTGAGCTGTTGTAGAATGACGCAACTCTCACATCAGTTGGCACCTTTATGCCCTTCTTATCCAATATATTAAGTACATTCTGGCATATTCCATCATCCATACACAGTATGCATTCTGCTTTCTGCTTCATTATCTCTTCAATGGCATGTTCACATAATACTGAATTATCTATATCAAAGTATACCAGGCTGTTATCTACCGGTACCTCCATATCCTCCATCGCATCAAGATATCCTCTATACCTGTTGAGGGTTACCACATGATTCTTATTGCCACCCATGAGGGCTACCTTAGTCATTCCTTTGGCAAGCAGTATAGATGTAAGCTCACGGCATGCACTTCTGTGATCATGATCAACCTGGACAACATTGTCATCATCCATACTTCCAACCACAACAAATGGTATCTTTTTTTCCTTGAGATATTCTGCCGGGGCATCATTCACAAGAGTTCTTCCAAGTACAACCCCATCCACCTTATGATTCTCAACAATTCTCTCCAGCTGGCTCATATCATCCGGTGACACTGTACACACAAGCACATCATAATCCACTGGCGCAGCCATCTCAAGCAGTCCCATCAGGCACTTCTGAAAGAATGGCAGATCCACCACGCTGTAGTCGCTCGGCATGACCCACCCTATATTATAGGATTTTGACTGTGCCAGCCCCTTCGCTATAACGCTTGGCTTATAATTATGCTCCTCTATATACTCGAGAACTCTCCGCCTTGTCTCGGCACCGATCCTTCCCTTTCCGGAAATCGCTCTCGATACTGTAGTCTTAGATATATTTAACGCCTCAGCCACATCAGAAATGGTCATCTTCTGGCCTGACTCTTTTGTCTCCATATTCAAGTCTCCTTTTGTTCAGCACGTATCACCGCATTTGCGCAACGCTCCATGCGCAATCGGTTGCCCTTAATGTTATCATAGCTTTTTTTGTGCACAAGTCAAGAATTTTTTGATTTTTACCATGTCAAGTTGGCTATTTTGTCAAAAAGAACAAAGATATTTTTTTATTTGTGCAATTATATCTTACTTTGATGCCCACAGATCCCTGAGAGCCTGCTGCAAATAAGAGAAATCCACAGATGGCACATCCGGATTCAGTCTGCCCTCTTTCCTGCACACATCATATAATCTTATTCCAAGAGATGCCACATCCCGTCTGTCCTCCGCAAACAGACTTGCATACAGCATGTCAAATTCAACCAGAGCTTTAAGGTCACCTGACCAACCCGATGCAAGCCAGGCTATATCAGCCGTCTTGTCATCTCCAAGTGCTTTAACGCTCTCAACCAGTTGACTATATTTGCTGTTGACAGTTCCATTCTTCATACCCTGCCAGTGAAAAAGTGCAGTCTCAGACACACCGAGAGCACTAGCTATAGCCGGAATGTGCCGCACTGTCGGAAGCCTCTCCTCATTCTCCCACTTGTAATATAGCCCTTCTGTTATCTTATGATTCTCCGGCAGGAGCTTATTTATCTCCGCAACCATATACTTTACCGTATACTTCGAAGATCTGCTGTTTTTGCGGATATCCCGCATATTGAAGCCTATCGTATCTACCATTTCTGTAGAATCCGACACCCCCTTTTTTGTTCTCCTTCTATTCATCTCTCTCCTCCATTGTATACATTTATACAGATTGTACAATTTTGTATCCATAAATATCCTACCACTTATCGCGTTAAAGTGCTACATTTTTATCCATACAAAAACAAAGGAGATCATTATGACAGACTTAAACAATGCCGAAACACAAACCGATGCCCCCTGTTCCGCCATCAATTATTGTAACCTCAACGGATACGAACTCACCGCAGAAGAGAAGATAATCTTTCTTAGTTCCTATGTATCCCGCATTGACAACGAGACAGTGTATCAGCCCGCAACCAGGGAATTTGTCCAGAATTTCAATGTAGATGCAGCCATCAGCATAATAAACAATTATGCCACAGCAGACTCATTTTTCAGAAGAATGACAGGTTCATTTCCGTATATCAAAAACTCGCAGCGTTTTTCATCCCCGGATATATATTTTCTTCTATTGGAGTTAAAACTGTACATCAACGAGAGACGGCGCGTAATAGCAAAAAATAATTCAGCGGACACGCTCTCTATCATTGAACAATACAAAAACCGTTACTCGTTCAACCAGTCAGCCACCCAGAAAATGGAAGCCCTGCACAGCATAAAAGGTTTCGCACATCCATCTTTCTTTGTGCCGGAAACCGTACTGTACATAAACGAAAACTCTATCCTGTACGTACACTCAGCTTTGCGCTATATCGATATGCTTCTCGAATACATGCAGCGGAATGACAATTCTATAGATTATGAAATTTATTCTTTTTTTCAAAACTTCAAATCCATGTTATTCAACAACGAGCACGACACAACGCCAACATATATAATCGACCAGTCAAGAGATTATATCTATAGCATTCTCGGAAATAGCAAAAGAAAATCTAAGATGACTGACATATGCAAATACGCAGCCTTCGTGGAAAGTCTCACAGAACTCGGTAACGCCATAAGTGCATCCAATATGAAACTCTAAATCCCCCCCCTGTTTTTCAGAACATAAAAACAGCCCGTCGTTTATGCGACAGGCTGTTAAGAAGGGGGGAGTGGAGGATTCCTATGTTTTGGGGTTTGGGGTTATGGGGTTACATTACATCGTATAAAGGGATTTCTACGAATTTCGTGCTAAGGGAACCCTCCGTCTATCAAAATATAAGTGATTGTCTTTTTTATAACCAGAAGGCTTGTTGATCACAACTCATCTCCTTGTTATGCCCATATACTATCAAAACACTTTGAAATTGTAAATACGCAAAAATTTATAAAACGAAGGCTTTTTTTTGTGGTAATTTATCAACAGTTGCGCATTTCAATAGTTTTTAGAAGATTTTTGAATGCAAAATGATTGTTTTATTCACGTTTGAACGGTTTATTGTTCATTATGATCACTTTTCGCAACAATAAATTTCAGATTATCGTGCAAAGCTGTCAAATTCGTTTGACTGTTGGCGAAGATCGGAGTGTTGTAATATAATAGTAAGAAGTCAATGATCTCGGAGGACATGCTATGAATGAAAACGATATTCTAAAGGGGCGGTTAAAAGATCTGGCAAATGCCGCCTTCCGCCAGAACAGATATACATATACTAATTTTCTGAGTGCTGCAGACATGGAAGTATTTTACAGCAATCTTGAACAGTTGTCATTTGCAGGATATACCATCTTTGGAGGCAGGGAATCCTGCGACCGCGTTATGATCGCCTTTGGAAATGAAGCCGACTGCGGCTACGCACCGGCTTTTCCCATCTGCACCATGAAGGTTTCCGCTGTTTCGGACAAATTCTCAGACGATCTGAACCACAGGGATTTCCTTGGGGCACTTATGAATCTTGGCATTGAGAGGGAGATGGTGGGCGATATACTGATCACCGAATCCACTCATTCTGGCAAGCACAACAATGCCTATATATTCTGTGTGGACACTGTTGCCGATTATATCGCTGAAAATCTGACAAAGATAAGGCACACAAATGTAAAATGTACTTTTTGCAGCACCCAGGATACTGATGAGATACAGATAAAAAAGGAACCTCTGCACATAATCGCAGCATCTGCAAGAGCGGACGCAGTGACCGCCACAATAACAGGCCTTTCAAGAAGCAGCACATCCCTGTTGTTCAGGGAAAAGAAATTTTCACTAAACAACAGGTTGTACGAAAACAGCAGCTACCAGTTAAAACCGGGCGACGTATTTTCAATACGTGGATATGGCAAATATGAATTTGTCGAGACAGGCAGCGCAACCCGGAAGGGCAGACTGAACATAGAATTACTCAGATATATTTGATCTTCTAACAACTAGCAATTGATCAGTTCGCTGTAGTATCTTTTCACATCAGCGCGTCTTGTTGCGCTGATGTGTATACTTTTACCATTTGTCAGTATCATTTCATGAGCCGTGCATCTGCTCACATGATCCGGATTTACAAGATAGGATTCATGTGGTCTGATAAATCCCCCGTAGCCCACCTTCATGCGCTTTTCCATCTCGCCAATACTTCCATAAAAAACATATTTTTGTTCCGTTGTGACCAGATTTATGCGACGCAGTTCGCTTTCAAAATACATTATGCTCCGGGTATCTACACTGTATCTCACCCTTCCGGATACAAATGTGAATCTTCTCTCATCCCGGCTCCCCTCAACCGCCATCGTCATCACCTTTTTGAAATTTGCCGCATTAACAGGTTCATACAGAATATAACACGGTTGGATATCATACAATCTCCGGTTTATTCCTGCTGCTATCATCACGAGACTACCTACCCTGCGGTCTTTTTTCAAGACATCGGCCACATCCCAGGAACGATACACCACCACTACATCGTAAATTCCTTCAAGATCCATGTCGACCATGATCGCATGCACATTGTCATAATATCTCACAGCGCACACACATCCCGCATCTCTCTGCCATATACCCATGTACTCCTGCAACAACGGGCTCATTACTTTCTCCTCACTGTACACAGCAATCTTCAGCATATCTCCCTCCAAAGCTGCAGAAGCTTCCGCTCCTGTTCATCCCGGATAACGATTTCCTCCCTCGGAGTCACATCCTCCTCCATCACATCGATATCCCATATGAAATAATCACATGTGCGGTTAAGCACCCTCGACAGCAGCACCAGCCGCTTCAGGCTCGGCAGACTTCCGCCATTTTCAAGACGGCTTATATATTTGCCATCTGCATAGATAAGATACCCCAGCTCCTTCTGTGTGAGGTTCATAGACTTGCGGGCATCCTTTATTCTCTGCCCAATAATAACACTGTTCAATTTTTTCTCCTCCCTATCCGTCCCCGCGGACAACAATATTACTTTACAATAAAATCGCAAAATAAAAAACCGCATCCCATGCGGACTTTCCACATAAGATGCGATTTTTAGTACACTTATTTACTAAATATTTCGAAAAACTTTATTTTTATTCTTATTTTGTAATTCCAAGCTTTATTGCCTCGTCAGCTACAGCCTTGGCAACCACCTTAGCAACTCTCTCGTCAAATGCTCCAGGAATGATGTAATCCTCCTTGAGCTCATCATCTGTTACAATGGATGCGATAGCCTTGGCTGCTGCCATCTTCATCTCTTCAGTTATGCCTGTTGCCTTGGCGTCCAGGGCACCTCTGAATATTCCCGGGAATACTAGAACGTTATTGATCTGGTTTGGATAATCCGAACGGCCCGTCGCCATTACTCTTACTCCGCCCTTTGCCGCTTCCTCAGGCATGATCTCAGGTGTAGGGTTTGCCATGGCAAATACTATAGGATCTGCTGCCATAGATGCAACCATCTCTGCTGTCACGATATTTGGAGCTGAAACTCCGACAAATACATCCTTACCCTTCATTATCTCGGCAAGAGAACCTGTCTGTCTGTCCTTGTTTGTAATCTCTGCCATCTCTGCCTGTGCCGGATTCATCCAGTCCTGTCCAGGACACAGAGCACCCTGCCTGTCCACGAGAACCACATTGCCTATACCGAGCTGAAGCAGAAGCTTACATATTGATATACCTGCAGAACCTGCTCCGTTGATAACCACATTTGCCTCGTCAAACGGCTTGCCGACAAGCTTTAACGCATTGATGAGTCCTGCTGACACAACGATAGCTGTACCATGCTGATCGTCATGGAATACAGGAATGTCAAGTTCTTCCTTAAGTCTTTTCTCTATCTCGAAGCATCTTGGAGCTGATATATCCTCCAGATTGATTCCGCCAAATACAGGTGCAATGCGCTTTACTGTCTCAACGATCTCATCCACATCCTTTGTGTCAAGGCAGATAGGGAATGCGTCAACTCCGCCGAACTCCTTGAAGAGTATGGACTTTCCTTCCATTACAGGTATAGCTGCCTCAGGTCCTATATCTCCCAGACCGAGAACCGCTGTTCCGTCTGATACCACGGCAACCATGTTGCCCTTGCATGTATATTTGTATACGTCAGCCTTATTGTCACGGATCTTTCTGCAAGGCTCTGCAACGCCCGGTGTGTAAGCCGTGCTCAGATCGTCTCTGTTCTTCACTGCCACCTTGGACACTACCTCTACCTTACCCTTGTGCTCCTCATGCATCTTAAGACTTAAACTATTGTAATCCATGTCTGTTCCTTTCTGCGCATCCGCGCATCCTGTATTTTATCTACTGTATATATAACAGCGCCTCTCCTATATAGCGCTGCTCCGGAATCCCTGTTTTCCCCGGCAACACCGCTTATTCCATAATAACCTTGACTCACATTTTAGTCAACGATATGTGCCAGCATATGTACTCTGTTGAATGGGAACGAGAAGTAATATCCATCTGCAAAATCCGAAGTGTACTCAAGTATATCTCTGGCAATCTGTATGCCGCACTCCTCGCCTTCCTGCCTTGTGGCATTTTCACTGTATCTCTCTATGATCTCGTCCGGGATCTCTATGCCTGACATCTCATTTTTCATGAACAAGGCATTTCGCCTGCTGACAAGCGGCATGATTCCCACAAGTATTGTCGCGCCGGTCTCAGCCTTCATGTCTCTGAGGATCTGTGCCTGCTCTCTGGAGAACACCGGCTGTGTCAGAAAGAATTCAGCCCCGGCTTCCATCTTTCTCTTTATTCTGTCTATCTCAAACTTTGTGTTAAGTCTGTTCTGGTTGATCGCTCCGCCGTAGGTGATCTTATCCCCGCTGAACACCTCTTCGTTCATAGACTGCAGCAGCTTCATCATTCCGACTGAATCAAAGTTGAACACGCTCCTGGTCGTCTGTCTGAACATGACCGGAACCGGATCACCTGTTATGACAAGGAAATCCTTTATACCATTAAGCTGTGAACCGAGCACGCTTCCCCTTATGGCTATGGCATTCTTATCACGGCAGCACAGATGCGGCATGACCCTGAGTCCTGTCTCCTTATGCACTTTCTCCGCCATGAGTATGGAATCCGCTCTGGTTCTTCCCGATGGCGAATCAGGAAATGTCACCACATCCACATGTGACTGCTTAAGTATATGGGCTGCATCAAGCAGCTTCTGATCGTTGACATCCACCGGAGGTGCCAGCTCCACAGCAATCAGCTTGTGCTTGTGTCCGTCGGCATTTTTTGTGGCTGCCCCGCCACGCTCCAGACGTCCTTTGAGGAAATTGTCCTTTACAGCACTGTCAGCCTGTACCTTTTCAACATGAACCTTGGCAGCCTTTGCAATATCTCCGGTTTTCACCCGCTCCATGATCTGATGTATGTATTCAGGATTTGTTCCGCAGCATCCTCCTATGATATCTGCACCAAGCGCCGCTATGTCCTGGATCTTATCTATGAATCCCTCTTTGTTGTCATTGAACACCAGTCTGCTCTGTGTAAACTTCGGGTATCCCGCATTCGGCATGACTGATACAGGCTTTCCGCAGTCTATATCCAGCTTTTTCAGAAGCTGAAGCATATGGTACGGACCAACTCCGCAGTTGAATCCAACACAGTCCACGTCCTTATTTCCTGCCACCTGGGAGAGCAATGCCCTTGCCGAAAATCCACAGTTGCTGTACCCAAACTGGTTCACGCAGAACGACACCATGACCGGCGTGTCCTTTCTTGCCTTCAGGTGCTTCACCACAGGCTCGAGCACATTGAACTCAGGAAATGTCTCAAACCAGATGATATCCACTCCCATGTCCTGCATCGCCTCACCCAGCAGCTTGTACTGTGACACCCTTTCATTCAGTGTGAGACCGGCATCCGCAGGTATTGGGCCTATATCTCCGGCAATGTATACCTTTTTGTGATCCGTTCCAGCTTCGCCGTCCGCAGCCTGCTTCGCAAGCTTCACCGCTGCACGCACATTTGAAATGACATAATCCATGTCAGCATCAAGACTCGCTGTATTTGCCGCAAATGTATTTGTCCTTATAAGTCCGGCTCCAGCCTTCACATACTCCTTATGGATCTCCAACACACGCTCCGGGTGACGCATGTTTGCAAGCTCAGGAGCGACAGTTCCCTGCTCTCCGTACATTCCCACATAACAGGTTCCAAATGCCCCGTCTGCAACAAGTAATTTATCCTTTAAGCTTTCAAGTATATTCATCTAACAACTCCATCCTAATATTATTTTTCTACCTGTGTCTAAGTCCGATCCTTACATGTTAACTTCAGCCCTGTCCGCACTCTCATCTTTATTGCTTTACATCGGTGAACCATCCTACATAGAATAATATAATACATCTTCATAGTCAATTATTACTGGATTGAAATCATTAAATCTATCGGATTGGGATTGTAAAATCCATCGGATTGAGATTGCAAAATTAATCGGATTGAGATTGCAAAATCCCTTGCATTATATTATCATAATTTATAAATATATATAACTACTCAGGTCAATAATATTAGTGACATATAAGAACGGAGAGCATATAGCATATGAAAAGAAAAGATTACAAGCCAAGACTTTTAGACAATATATTAGATAATTACTTAGAAGCATTTGGCGCAGTATGCGTAGAAGGTCCTAAATGGTGCGGGAAAACATGGACATCGTCATACCATTGCAAAAGCGAGATAATGATTGGCAATCCAGATGGGAATTTTCAAAACAGACAATTGGCACAGCTAAGTCCATCATTGGTTTTGGTTGGTGAAACGCCAAGATTGATCGATGA
The DNA here is from genome assembly GCF_003434675.1 of Coprococcus sp. AM14-16. Lineage (NCBI taxonomy): Bacteria > Bacillati > Bacillota > Clostridia > Lachnospirales > Lachnospiraceae > Coprococcus > Coprococcus sp. AM14-16. The sequence goes on along the minus strand of NZ_QTLL01000002.1, from coordinate 581,865 downwards.
ATGGCAGGAAGTTCCACAACTATGGGATGCTGTCCGATTTAAGGTTGATCAAAACGGCACTAAAGGACAATTTATATTGACAGGATCTGCAACACCAAATCACAAAGGAATATTGCATAGTGGTGCTGGAAGGATTGCAAAATTAAGAATGCACCCAATGTCATTATTTGAAAGTGGCAATTCCAGCGGAAGCGTCTCGCTTAAAGATATATGCAACGGCAAGATAGAACCTCAAATATTAGGAGAAGTTAATCTGTCAAGGCTTATTGATTTTATTATAAGAGGCGGCTGGCCTGCCAATCAGGATGCGCCATTAAAACAGGCAGCATATCTTCCTAAGCAATATATTCAGGCTGTATTGGATGATGATGTATATCGAATAGATGAAATAAAAAGAGATAAACACAAAATGGAATTACTTCTCCGCTCACTTGCAAGAAATGAGGCTACAACTGTAACAAACAACAAACTTAAAAATGATATTAAAGAAATCGACAACGAAGATATTGATGTAGAAACCGTTGCCGCCTATCTGGATGTTTTTCACAGACTCTTCCTAACGGATAATCAAAAGCCTTTTGAAGCGAAGCTTCGATCACCCATCCGCATCAAACAGGCCGAAAAGAGACATTTGTCAGACCCGTCCTTAGCAGCTGCCTTGCTAAATGCAACCCCTGAAATGCTATTGAATGATTTGAATACACTAGGATTCTTATTCGAAGCATTATGTGAAAGAGATTTAAAAATATATGCAGAATCCTTCGATGCAGAATTATATCATTATCAGGATTATAATAACAACGAGATGGATGCAGTTATAGCACTGCCCAACGGAAAATGGTGTGGATTTGAAATAAAACTGGGTGCAAACCAAATAGATGCTGCTGCCGAAAATCTTATAAAAATAAAAAAAGCAATTGAATCCAATGGCGGAATGGGTCCGGATTCATTATGTGTTATATGTGGATTATCTAACGCAGCATATCAAAGGTCTGATGGTGTATTTGTTGTTCCCATTACAGCATTGAGAAATTAGTTCTTGAACAGATTAAAAACAGGCTCGCCTTGACAATAATCAAAGCAGAGCCTGTTTATCTCACTGAAGGAGCGTGTACTGCTCCAGATTCCACACGTCTGTCACAAGACCATCATAAAATTCAGGCTCATGACATACCAGAAGTATAGACCCCTTATACTCGGAAAGAGCACGCTTCAATTCATCCTTGGCATCAACGTCAAGATGGTTTGTCGGCTCGTCAAGCAGAAGCACATTTGTATCAGTGTTGATTAACTTGCAAAGTCTCACCTTCGCCTGCTCGCCACCCGAGAGGACCTTCACCTTGCTCTCGATATGCTTGGTGGTAAGTCCGCATTTGGCAAGAGCCGCACGTACCTCATACTGGGTATATCCCGGGAATTCCTCCCAGATTTCCTGCAGGCATGTATTCTCACTCGGCTTGACCTCCTGCTCAAAGTATCCAATGTGCAGATAGTCGCCAAGCTGCGCCTTGCCGGATATAGCCGGGATAAGTCCAAGCACACTCTTCAGGAATGTCGTCTTTCCTATACCATTCGTTCCTGTGATGGCTATCTTGTCACCGCGCTCCATGCGGAGATTCATCGGTTTGGAAAGCGGCTTGTCCTTGCTGTAACCTATCACCAGATCATCGGTCTCGAATATGACCTTACCAGAAGTCCTCGCTTCCTTGAAGTTGAACTCAGGCTTCGGTTTCTCACGCTCAAGCTGAATGACATCCATCTTGTCAAGTTTCTTCTGTCTGGACATAGCCATATTTCTTGTGGCAACCCGGGCTTTATTTCTCGCCACAAAATCCTTCAGCTCAGATATCTCCTGCTGCTGCTTTCTGTACGCAGCCTCAAGCTGGGATTTCTTCACTGCATACACCTCCTGGAACTTGTCATAATCGCCGACATATCTGTTGAGCTGACAATTCTCCATATGATATATGATATTTACAACTGAATTCAGGAACGGAATGTCATGGGATATAAGAATAAACGCATTCTCGTATTCCTGAAGGTATCTCTTGAGCCACTCTATATGGTGTGCATCAAGATAATTCGTAGGCTCGTCGAGCAGAAGTATCTCCGGCTTTTCAAGCAGAAGCTTCGCCAGCAGAACCTTGGTTCTCTGTCCGCCCGACAGCTCAGTTACATCCTTGTCCAATCCAAGCTGCAACAGGTCAAATGCTCTGGCAACCTCCTCAACCTTCGAATCTATTATATAGAAGTCATGGCTGTCCAGAAGATCCTGAAGAAGTCCCATCTCCTCAAGAAGAGTGTTCATCTCATCCTCGTCAGTGACCTCCGCCAGCTTGTCACATATCTCATTTATCCTCTTCTCCATATCGAAAAGTCTGGAGAACGCATCCCTCAGCACTCCGCCTATTGTCATGCCCGGCTCAAGGACCGTGTGCTGATCCAGATATCCGACCTTCACATTCTTCGCCCAGGTCACTGTACCCTCATCCGGCATGAGACTGCCCGTCACTATATTCATGAAGGTTGATTTACCTTCACCATTTGCGCCGACAAGCCCTATGTGCTCGCCTGCCAGAAGTCTGAATGACACATTTTCAAATATTGCCCTGTCACCAAATCCATGGCTGAGGTTGCTTACATCTAATATCATAATCTCTCCTTGTCTTGTCTGACGGACGACACTTCATCCGCACGGGCGAGTTTGTATCCGGGTATATGCCAAATCACGTTTGCCTTCCCGAACTTCGTCCCGCTTCCATCGTGCATGCGGCTGTGCGGGCGATAAGGGCGTTTGCCCGCTCCGCCTTAGCGCAGAAGCGAAACGAAGCTCAGGCGGCTTCACTACCGATTTGGCATATACCCGGATACAACTCACTCCTATGCGGATGAAGTGCCTGTCTTTGTAATAATTTCCTTTAATTTCTGCTGTTTACTTATATCACAAAATATACACTATGAACAGTCAATTATTTTTATTAATGTCACGTACACCTTTAATGTACTCTTTCATAATTAGCCTGAACAACTATAATTGATCCATCAAAATGATCCCCGTGTTTCGAAGATCAACTGACTTTATACATCCGTAAAGCACAGCCACTCCTAGTCCACCGGCTTTAAATACATTACAGACAGAGCCGGAAGATCAAAGCCGAAGTCACCGCATACGCCCTTGATACTCTTTACGGTGTCTTTAGTGTTTCCACCGTATTTATTCCAGTCCGTGTTCATGAGGACTTTCATGGAATTGCCCTCACCGTATCTGAAGTGATAATCCCTGTATGTATTTCCTGATAGGTTCATGACTACTACTATCTTATTTTCCTCAATAACTCTCTGGAATATATATACAACATCCTGCTCTTTGCCACAGAGTATCCAGTCAAACCCGTGAGGATCATCATCCCACCCTGACAACGCAGGCTCTTTCAGATAGAGCTTATTCAAATCTTTTATAAATCTGTTAAATGAATCGTGGTTCGGGTATTTCAGTATATCCCAGTCCTGCTCACGCTTCTCGTCCCACTCTCTTAGCTGGGCTATCTCGTTACCCATGAAGTTAAGCTTCTTGCCCGGATGCGCATACATGTAGGCGTAGAGCGCCTTTGCATTTGGGAATTTCTCTTCATATGATCCCGCCATCTTCTGGGCTATGGTTGCCTTGCCATGCACAACCTCGTCATGCGAGAGTGGCAGCATGTATCTCTCATTATAAAAATACATCATGGAGAATGTCAGCTTGTGATACTGGTCGCCTCTACAAAACGGCAGAGTCCTGAAGAAATTCAATGTGTCATTCATCCAACCCATATCCCATTTGTAGTCAAATCCCAGTCCGCCGTATCCGACTTCCTTGGTGGTTCCCTTGTAGTCCGTGGAATCCTCGGCGCAGAGAATACATGACGGGTGTCTGTCCTTAAGTCCCTGGTTAAGCCCCTTTATAAACTCGACCGCCCTGTCATTTACACCTCTAGACTCGTCGCCCATCCAGTAGATTATCCTGCTGATGGCATCCATTCTTAGGCCATCAAAATGATACTCTGTGAGCCAGTAATTCGCCGCACTCTTGAGAAATGTCTGAACTTCTCCCTTGGAATGGATGAAGTTCTTGCTGCCCCACTCACTGTAGCCAACATCATCGGTAGGATGCTCATACAGATTGGTTCCGTCATACTTTGCAAGTCCATATCCATCCAGTGCAAAATGCACAGGCACATAGTCCATGATGGCACCTATGCCGTTCTTGTGAAGCGTGTCGATGAGGAACTTCAGGTCATCCGCCGTTCCGTATCTAGCCGTCGGACTGAAGAATCCGGTATTCTGGTAGCCCCATGACTCATCACATGGATGCTCCGAAAGCGGCATAAACTCCACATAATTGTAGCCCTGCTCTTTCAGATATTCCACAAGCATCGGTGCTATCTCTCTGTATGTATACCAGCCCTCAGCAACTCGGTCAGTCTCAATGACTTCTTCCGGTGTCAGCTGTTTTCCATTCTCATCATACACCGGCTTGCAGTGCCATGAGCCCATGTGCATCTCATACACATTGAGCGGACCACCCTTGCACTCATTCCGTGTCCTCATCCATCTTGCATCGCCAAATGTATACTCATCCATATCTCTTATTATAGATGCAAATGCCGGTCTCAGCTCCATGCCGAATCCATACGGATCACAGTGATCCACACAATATCCATCTCTCTGGTATATCTTATATTTATACATCTGTCCGGCCTTTGCCCCCGGCACAAAACACTTGAAAAAGCTGCCATCGTAACACCTCTCCATGGCAGTCTCTCCCCATGAATTGAACTCACCTGTAACCGTCACCGACTCCGCATTCGGTGCATACGTCACAAAGTCCACTCCTGTCACTGCTTTCCTCCTGCTCTTGCCCACGTTCTCCTTCACAACGTGTGCGCCGAGCTCATTGTAGGCATCAAAGCACCTTCCCGAATAAAACTCATACAAATCCATAACTTTTCCTCCATACAAAGTTAGTATTCAAGTTCCATCATCCAAGCCCTCTCAGTCATTTCTTGACTGTAGTAAATTACCTTCAGTATACCGTTGCACATCCGCTATATGAATATTCGTTTTTTGATAAAAGTAAAATAATTTACTCCAGACAATTATTGACAATTAGATTTAATATGTATATACGTTTTTTTGACTATATCTTCCTTTTGTTGTATTCTATATTATAATGCATAGAGCATCATCAGGGCGCTTACAGCCATTTATAATCATTACCCGCGTACAGCTTTTGTATGATCAGAAAGGAGCTTTTATGGACAGAAGGATTCAGCGTACACGCAACAGCTTATTCAGCGCATTTATCGAACTGCGTGCCACCAAACCTGTGGAGAAGATCACAGTGAAGGAACTCACAGAAAAGGCCAATATCAGCAAGCAGACCTTCTATCTGCATTTTCAGGATATATATGATCTGTCGGAATACCTCGAAAACGATGCCCTCCTGTCTCTGATCGGCGACATTCCAAATCCAGAATATATGCTTACCAATCCTGCAGAAGCAAGCAGGCAGTTATGCAACGCATTTATCAACCAGGGACATTTGTTCTCCATACTCTTTCCTGATGACAATAGAAGCTACGGAGTCCTGACCAACAAGCTCGACGCCCTCATCAAGGAAAAGATATATGACGTCCGTCCCGAGTTCAGAGATGACCTTGCCAAGAATGTTGAGGTGTCAATGTTCGTACAAGGCTGTGCTTATACTTTCCTGAAATACAAAGATCAGGATGCCGCTATGGTCATAGATACCCTTGCTGGAATCATAGACAGGGCAACCAGAGCGTAAATAAATGGCATGTGAGCTTTTCAGACGACAAGCTCGCATGCCACATATTCATAATTCACTTTCTCTCTCCTGTTTATCTTAAGCTGATATCCTTTATCTATACCACCAGAATGACCTGTATCAGCATTTTCATCGGAATGTACCTCCAGCACAGCATATACAGTTTCGCCTCTGCCAGCAAGCGTCTCATATGGATACTCTGCAAGCAGCCTTCCTTTTCGCACCTTCTCGCCATCACCACATGTAAGTCTTATATCTACATAGCTCTGTGTCCTCTGCCATCCGGTGTCGATCTCTGATATCAGATATATCCTGACTACGTATCCTTCCTCAGATGTACACTCTATCTGACCTTCTCCGGCTTTACTATATCCAGCCTTGCAGTCAAACGGCGCTCTGATCTCTCCCCGTGTGGCTCGAATCGCACACAAGCCGACACTCCCGTCTCCCAGGTTCTGTAGGCAATGTATATCAGATACGCGCACAACATCACCTTCAACAGGCACATACACCTTCTTAAGCACTCTTTCATAATCGATCTCAGCCTCCTGTTCAATATTATCTTTCCTGTGTCCATCTATATATCTTCCAAGTTCTCGGCATATCCTTTCCACCTGATCCTCATAGAATACCTGCACCTGCCTGCCCTTTGCCAGTATTCCCAGAGCTCCTGTGGCTTTCAGTCTTCTCCTGTCCACCAGCGCCCCGTTGTTCACCGTAACTCTAAGTCTTGTGTCACTGCTCCTCAGACTGTAAATATTTGCTGTTCCTCCCAAAGCTCCAGCAATGGCAATGGCTACAGCATCACCATCGATGTAGTTATCCTCCGATGAATACTCCCTGTCCTCCCGCTCATCCTGACTATCTTCCAGACTGCCTGAGGCATTTCCCCTGACGTATTTTCTTATCCATACGGTCAGACATACCGCAGCCGCCAAACAGACAATCACCAGCACCATTGCCACCATAAACTCATTTTCAATATTATTGATCCCAGCCAAAGCAAAAAGGACATCCATATCCGCATTCAAATTTCTCATAAGAATTCCTCCTGCAAATATAATGTCCTTCTCTTAATTTTAATATTCATTTATAACTTCCGCAAACCTGTTCACATCCGCCTCCGGCAGCCTGTATATCTTCTCTATCTTGTTCTTCGTCATCTCCAGAATCTGCCTGTCAAACTGTGCACCTTTTATGTACTCAATCGTCTTGTCCGGGAACACGAAATAGCTCTCCGCCAGGCCAAAGGCTACACCGTCCTTTGCATAGTAGCCGCCATCCTGCATATGTTCAAATGCATAAAGGCATTTGTCGATATACTTGTCATTCACAAAGTAGCACTTCAGCATGATGGCCACGAACCTGAGTCTGAAGTCATCGGACATATCCTGCCAGGTTCCTACTGCGATGCCTCCCTGTCCCTCTGGAATCTCTGCCTCCTCCTTCTTTCTCCACGCAGGATTCAGCTCGGAATCTCCCATATACTTCATGATGAATTCCCACACTATCTCCGGGTACATGGATGCCGCCACAAATGTACTGCAGAACGAGTCACACACCCACCAGTTGTCTATCTTGGGAACAAATTCATCGGCATATGCAAGTATCTCCTCCAGCTTGCCCTGTGCGAATCCAAGGACAAGCCCCTGAATGACCACATCCTCCAGCGTATCATCCGGCGCATGCTTCAGATACTCCTTCCAGTTTATGTCGGCTATCTGTCTGGCTATCTCCTTCAGGTCATCCAGCCTCACACCTATTATATTGCCACAGCCCGGAAGGTTCATGGCCAGATATTTGCCAAATTCCGGATCCATGTGCTCATACAGTTCAGACCTAACCAGTCTGTTCACATCCTCAAAAGAACTGCTCTCCATCTTCCTGATCTATCCTTTCTTCTTACAGCTAAATTTCTGCTCAATAGCTAATCTTATTCTTTTTATACTGTATTTACAGGCTTTCCATTGAGAAACGCCTCTATATTGCCACCCGCTATATTGAGAAGTCTCTCCCTGACCTCCTTCGGTGCCCAGGCAATATGTGGTGTTATGATCACATTCTTTGCCGTGAGAAGCGGATTGTCCGCCGCCATAGGCTCCTGTGCTATGACATCCACCGCGGCTCCAGCTATACGTTCCTCGTTCAGGGCATCTGCCAGATCCTTCTCCACTATGCAGCCGCCTCTGGCAGTGTTTATGATGAATGTAGTCTTCTTCATCCGGCCTATCGCACTCCTGTCTATCATTCCCTCCGTCTCAGGGAACAGAGGACAGTGTATGCTTATCACATCCGACTGTGCGAACAGTTCATCCCTCTCAGCCCAGCTTATCCAATCGCCATCCGGCAGGGCTTTCCTCGTCCGGCTGTTCACCAGCACCCTCATGCCAAATGCATGTGCGATCTCAGCCACCTTCATACCTATACTGCCATAGCCTATGATACCCATAGTCTTGCCCGCAAGCTCCATGGTCGGCATCACACTGTAGGAGAAATCCTTACTTCTCACCCAGCCACCGTCCTTCACTGACGCATCATGCGCCCCGACCCTGTTTGCCAGTTCCAGAAGCAGTGCAAATGTAAACTGCGCCACAGCATCCGTACTGTATGCCGGAACATTTGTAACCACTATGCCATGCTCATGTGCCGCCTCCACATCGACCACATTGTAGCCGGTGGCAAGCACACCTATATATCTGAGGTTCGGACAGGCCTCGATCACAGCCCTGTCTATCACCGTCTTGTTCGTTGTTATGATCTCCGCATCGCCTATCCTTGAGACCACCTCTGACCTGTCGGTTCTGTCATACACCGTCAGCTCACCATACTTGCCAATACTGTCCCAGCTAATATCGCCGGAATTCGCCGCACATCCATCCAGAACAACTATCTTCATGTCCATCACCCTGCCTTATCGTATATTGTTGTTCTATATTTTACATCAACTGTCTGATTTTTTTAAAAAAATTATAATATTTTATTCAACTATACCATATTTTACACCATATACTTCACGGTAATTTTAACATTTAACACAAAAATGCACAAATATTTCTGTACGGATTGAATAATTTTATTGAAAAATACTGTCAAACACATTAAAATATAAGTAACGTGCATTGGTAACATATCAAAACGAATGGGAGGTTTGAAATGGACAAAGACACATTAACAAAAAAAGTATTGGAGGTTTTTTCTGATATTCTTCCAGACATAGATGCGGGCAAGCTGGACATGACTGCAGAACTCACCACCGAATATGGCGTGAATTCCGTTTCCATCATTCAGTTCATCGTCGGACTTGAGCAGGCTTTTAACATTGAATTTGATGATTCTGAGCTTGCACTTGGCCTCTACTATGACATGAACGATGTAGTCAAGGCTGTAGCAGCCAAGGTCAGCTAACATCACGTAATCTTAATATGAAATGGAGGTAATAAGCACATGAGCAAAAAGATTTTGCCAATAAGCTATCCAATGATAACATCCTGGCAGTGGCATGCCACACTTTTCTCGATCATAGGGGACGACGAGAAAGCCAAGAATTGGATATTTAGTAATTATATACAGTTAAGATGTTACAACATCGAAGAGATCTTCACAGGAGATGAGATGCTTCTTGCAGATATGATGCCGGGAAGCAGTTCACTTAAGGAATGCCCTTATCTTCTCTTCTCTCTCATGACAAAGGAGCAGGTAGAGAGCTATTGCGGAGATATTCTCACTTTCATCAAGAAGACCATCAATCTGGGCGGATATGTATACGGAGTATTTGACGAGGCTAAGATCCTCTGCGATTCCGGTGCCGACTACAAATTCCCACATGAGCTCTTCATCTACGGATATGACGACGAGGAGCAGCAGTTCTATGTTGGAGATTTCACATTTGGCGAGCATTATTCCTACTCAAAAGTATCATACTCAGATGTGAGAAACGGCTACGACACCATCACAGCCCAGGAGGATCATATTTTCAAGGACGACTACAAGGGACGCCGTGGAATATACGTGATCCAGAAGAATCTGGCTGATACATACTACGAACTCGACACACAGTATATCAAGGATACCCTCATCGAGTACCTTGAGTCAAAGGATACCAAGAATCACTTCCGTATGATGAGGAATCGTTTTAAGGACACAGTATTTGGGGTTGATGTCTACGATGCGGTTCTGAAGCAGATCGGCAAGCAGCTTTCAGCAGAGGACCCAGACTTTGATATACGTGCTCTTCACATCCTGTATGACCACAAGGTTCTCATGATGGAGAGACTCAAGTACATGATGGATCACAGATATATTGAATTCAACGGTGATATCCTGAATGATTATATGGAGGTTGAGAACACCATGCTCACCGCCAGAAACCTTCTCATCAAGACTTCCATCACAGGCAAGGTTGACTGTATGGACAGATTTGAGAAGTACCTTATGGGTGCAAAAGAAAAAGAGATCGCAGTTCTGGGCAAAGTTGTTGAGCTTCTGTAATCTCGTATCATTCTTTTCATGTTTTCCCTTTGCGGGGCAGTCCTATGGCTGCTCCGCATTTTTTTGCAATTTTACATTATTTTATAAATAATTTCTTCCAAATTATCATTTACTTCTATATACTGTTTAATAAATGATTTTTACGGCAGTTCAGGAATACCTGGCATTGTCACATTGGAGGTTTTTATGAATGTATGTGTATACGGCGCGTCAAGCAACGACATTGACAGATCTTATATAGAAGAAACAGAATATTTAGGAAGGGAAATCGCCAAAAGAGGCCACACTCTTGTGTACGGCGCTGGAGCAAATGGGCTCATGGGCGCAGTGGCAAGGGGTGTATACGAAGAAAATGGCACCATAATAGGCGTCACTCCTTCATTCTTTAATGTTGACGGAATACTGTTTGAGAATGTCTCCGAGCTGATAACCACTGAGACCATGAGAGAGCGCAAACAGATCATGGAAGATAAGGCAGACGCTTTCATCGTAACGCCCGGCGGAATTGGCACTCTCGAGGAATTCTTTGAGATCCTCACGCTCAAGCAGCTCGGACGTCACGGCAAAGCAATCGTAATTTTCAATCAGAACGGATTCTACGATCATCTTCTGTCCATGCTCAAAGAGACGTCGGACAAAGGCTTTATGACGCCTGCGACCAACGAGATATATACCGTCATGGATAATTCAGATGAGATCCTTGACTATCTTGAAAGCTACAAGGCAGACATAGGTCGTGTATTCAAGTTCTGATAAGCTTCTTCACAGCTTCAATAGCCACACGTATGGCTTTATCGGTGTCGTGTACCTCAGGATTCGGGAGACCGGCTGCAGCCCTCTCCTGATTCGCCACCACAAGGAAGCACGCACCGACCCTGACCCGCAGGAACGCTCCAACTATGAACAATGCAGCAGATTCCATCTCAGAGGCCTTGCAGCCCATCTTCTTCCACGCTTCCCATTTGTTCATAAGCTCATATCCAACCGGCATGATTCCCGGCGAATGCTGTCCATAAAATGAGTCCTTACTCTGAACCACACCTGTGTGTGCCGTCACTCCAAGTGCTCCTGCTGACTCTCTGAGCGCATTCACCACATCTATATCCGCAACCGCAGGGTACTCTATAGGCGCATACTCTCTTGACGTGCCCTCCATCCTGACAGCTCCCGTTGCGATCACCACGTCTCCGCCTACGATCTCAGTCTGCATACCGCCACAGGTTCCAACCCTGATAAAAGTGTGGGCACCGGCGTGCACCAGCTCCTGCATGGCTATGGCCGCCGACGGGCCGCCTATACCTGTGGACGTGACACTGACCTTCTCTCCATCCAGATAGCCTGTATACGTGACAAATTCCCTGCTGTCCGCCACCAGATCCGCATCTTCGAGATATGCTGCTATCGCCTTACATCTCTTCGGATCCCCCGGCATGATAACATACCGGCCTATCATATCCTCATTTACCTTTATATGGTATTCCAACCCCTGATCCGCTTCGTATATCATAATCATCCCTCCTGACACTTGTCTCACAGCATAGGAAAAGCAGGCTTGCAGAAAATCTGCAGCCTGCTTTTCTAAGCTTTCTTATGTATCCTATAGAATTAGCACTTAAACTCATCAAGCTTTTCCTGAAGCTCTGGTGCAACTTCTCCATGAAATTTCACTGTAAGTGGCTTTTCAAGATTTAAACTGAACACACCTAAGATTGACTTTCCATCTACGACGTACTGAGCTGATGAAACGTCAACATCATTTGGAAACTGATTCAGGTATGCAACAAACTTCTTGATGTCATCCATAGTGTTAACTTTAGCTTTCATCTCTGTAATCTGCATTGGCTGCGCCCCCTAATATCTCTTAATATTTATAAGGACATTCTAACACTCCATCAACGAATGTGTCAATGCATACAGACCACGAATTAGCTATGGAAATTATTGTAATAAATACTCCTTATGCAGCCAGCATAAATGGCTGTAATGTATTTATAAACGACTCTGTCGCTCCGTTATAGAACCTTACTGTGAGTTCCTGATCAAGTCCAAGACTGAAAACTCCCAGTATTGATTTGCCATCTACAAGATAATTCCTGTTGGTTGAATATACATCAACGTCTCCATCATATTTTCTCATTGTCTCTACAAACTGTCTTACCTGCTCTACCGAATTGAGCTTAACCCTGATATCTGTTGATTCCATGATAATTACCTCCATTCCTGTCCGTAATCAATGTTCAATTTATACTACTTTTTGGAATAATTTGCAAATTACAAAATTGTAATTTTGTAAACCAATTTGTGCAAATGGCTTGTTTTTATTAACCTAAAACGCCTTTTAAGGTTACTTTTTAGTCATGTTGTATAAATTCAGGAATGTTTTTTTACAAATATACTGTCGGGTGGAGATCATGGTCTTATATATTTTCGTCTATTTTTAATTATTCTCAAATGGTATTTCTATTATGATATGCTTCTTGACTCGTCAATTCTCCCCAATTACAATAATACTTACATGCAAAGCCGTTTTCACGGCTCATTTTGACGAAAGGGCGGGCACAAAGCCCCATAAGAACATATATGAACCTACTTACAATAAAAGGATTTTCAAAAGCATACACTGACAAGATTCTGTTCGATGACGCAGACTTCTCAGTAAATTCAGGAGAAAAGATCGGTGTCATAGGCGTAAACGGCACGGGTAAATCAACGCTTCTCAAGATCATAGCCGGCATAGACGAATGTGATTCAGGACAGTTGTCAAAGGGAAACAACGTGGTCATAAAATATCTTCCACAGACCCCCGACTTCGCAGAGAAGGTCAGCATATACGACTATGTCATCACTGCAAATGTCGACGAGGAGAACAAATGGAGCATAGAGGGTGATGCCAAGGCATTTCTTCACCGTCTCGGATTTGACGACACCAGCCTCATGGTGAGCACACTTTCAGGAGGTCAGCGAAAAAAGGTCGCTCTGGCTGCGGCACTGCTGTCAAGATGTGACATTCTTGTTCTGGACGAGCCCACCAACCACCTCGACAACGATATGACAGAATATCTGGAGGATTACCTTAACAACTACAAGGGCGCTCTGGTCATGGTCACCCACGACAGATACTTTCTTGACAAGGTGTGCAACCGCATAGTAGAGATCGACAAAGGCAAAACCTACAGCTACAATACCAACTACGAAGGCTATCTCATGCTGAAGGCAGAGCGTGAGAACATCGCACTTGCCACTCAGAACAAACATCAGAATATCCTGCGCAAGGAGATCGCATGGATGCAGAGAGGTGCTAGAGCCAGAAGCACAAAGCAAAAAGCCCATATCCAGAGATATGAGAAGCTTGCAAGTGAGGAGCTTATAAAGGAAACTCAGTCGGTTACCATGAGCTCAATCGCGAGCCGGCTGGGAAACAAAACAATAGAGCTCTCCCATATAGCCAAGACCTGGCCGGGCAGACCAAGTCCGGTCATAACGGACTTCTCATACAACTTCCTGAGGACTGACAGGATAGGTGTTGTTGGCCCAAACGGCTGTGGCAAGACAACGCTCATGAAGCTCATAACCGGTGTCACCAAGCCGGACAGCGGAACCATAGAGATCGGAGACACCGTAAGGATAGGATATTTCTCTCAGGAAAATGAAGCCTTGGATCCCAACATGAAGGTACTCGACTACGTCAAAGAAACCGCAGAGTATATCCAGACCACCGAAGGTCTCATGTCAGCATCCACCATGTGTGAGAGATTTTTATTTGACGGCACTCTGCAGCACCAGCGCATAGAGAAGCTCTCAGGAGGCGAGAAGCGAAGACTGTATTTGTTGAAGGTTCTCGTATCATCGCCAAATGTACTGATCCTTGACGAGCCGACCAACGATCTGGACATTTCCACACTGTGTATACTTGAGGACTATCTTGATTCCTTCCAGGGCATATTGATAGTCGTATCACACGACAGATATTTTCTGGACAGAGTCATAAGAAAGCTTCTGGTGTTTGACGGCTGCGGCGGTATCTCACAGTTTGAGGGCGGTTATACCGATTATTATCTGACCCACGGTTCATTTGCCAACAGCGCATCGGCAGGGGCAAATACCCAGACAAAGCCGGAGCGTGTCAGCACAGCGGACAAGGAACCTGCCCAGAAAAAGAAAACGCAGAATCCATCAGTGAAGAAAAAGTTCTCCTTCAATGAGCAGAGGGAATATGACACCATAGAGGACACCATCGCCCGGAAAGAAGCTGAGATAGAGCAGACGGAGACCGATATCAACAACTCTGTGTCAGATTTCGTGAAGCTTAACGAACTCACGCAGAAAAAGGAACAGCTTGAATCAGAGCTGGATCAGCTTCTGGAGAGGTATGTGTATCTCACGGAGCTGGCGGAGTCATTTGAAAAGAACTGATCACATTGATCATTTGCCAGAAAAACGGGAGACGCGCTGCTGCACATCTCCCGTTTTTCTTCAATCGTCACATCTGATGTCTCACTATCCTGTATTCATCATCCAACTGAAAATACGGACAATTGTCGTAGCCTCTTGCCACAAATCTGGCAAAGTCATCCTCATCCATATTCACCAGGCACTCATAAAAATCATCTTCGTCATCGTACACATAGTGTGCACACATATCGCAACTGGAAGCCATGTGTTTCCTCCTTCCATCCGTTAACCATCAGGTTTTTACTATTATACACATATGCGAAGCAAAATCCAACCGCTTTAACCCATTTTCTCTGGCAATAATAACCATAATGTGTTATTATTGAAGGAAGTATATAAAGGGGCTTTGCATAAGCAAAAGAAGGAGTGTGTTCCAGTTATGAAGAAAAAATTTCTTGTACTGCTGCTTACGCTTACCATGATATTATCATTTTCTCCATATGTCGCAAAGGCGGCGGATACAGATGATACGGACAGCAGTAACAAAACCGATACCATAGATGGCAGAACTTATTTCTATGACCAGTTTGACAACAGTGCGTACAGAACCGTCTACAATCAGATCAACGATGCAGCTCAGAAATTCAACGAGTCGACATCCAATGCTTCTTATCAGGATGGCGGATATTACACAGCATTTACATTGTCGGTCAGCAACAAAGACTGGGAAGTTATCGGCAACGATGGAATGGATCAGATCGTCAACGCTGTGCTCGCCGATCATCCTGAGTATTTCTGGATGTCCGACAGCTATCAGTGCAAGCAGGAATCCTCGGGAGAACTCAGATATACAGCTCTCACCATCGAGTGCTATTCACTGTATGCCAACGGAGATACACGTTCCATATACAAGAACAACTTTGACCTGACCGTCAAGAATTATGTAGCTTCTCTGGATGAGAGCGCAAAGGATTACGAGAAGGTATATCTTATACATAATTCGATCATCAACAAAGTTTATTATGCCTCAGATGCAACATCTAAGAGCAAGGACAACATATACGCATACACCGCAGACGGCGTGTTCAACTCCAAGTATCAGTCGGCAGTCACCTACGGATATGCAAAGGCTTTCAAGGCCATTATGGATTACGTCGGTGTGCCATGTCTGTACATTGAGGGACAGAATTCAGATCTTCTGGACGACTCGATGGACACACAGAAGCAGCTCAAAGAAGAGAGTTACATCAACAACTGTGCATGGAATGCCGTTTATCTCGGCGGAGAGTGGTATCTCATCAATCTTGGTCTGGACGATCCTATAACCACAACAGGTAAGGAGGCACTGTCATATACATACTTCAATGTAACCGACGAACAGGCAAGCAACCTTACAGCCATCACATCAAGACTTCCGGGTATACCAAAGTGTACCGGAACAAAGTACTGCCTCTCAAAGGTTCAGGCAGATCTTGAAGCGGATGGACTGTGGGAGAAGTCAAGCTACAACATAATCGACAAGATACTGGACAAATACGGTTTATCCGTAGTCCTCATAAGCATAGGTCTTATCCTGCTTCTGGTGGTAATGTTCATCAAGAACATACACAAGAGCAGATCGAAGAAGAAAAAGGAAAAGGTTAAAAAGACCAAGACAACTGTGGTTGACAACTCAGAGCTGGATGCAGAGCTGAGAAAGCCGCCTATCTCATAAAATACTAAAATCAAAAAGCTCAATGCTTTCGGATTTCATCCCCGTCAGCATTGAGCTTTTTTCTGTCACTTTTCAAGATATTTTATTTCGTTCACACCCTACTCATCAAAGTTACTCTTGAGTACATTTACGGTGATCTGTCTGGACGCCTTGTTGCCTGCCCAGTCCTCCGCTGTGAGAGTCACTGTTACGGTTCTCTCCTTGCTTGTGTCCACATCCTGAGAAGCTTTAAGCGAATCCTGCACATCCGGATCCTCATCTGTGACATTGTAATAATCACTCCAGTTTATATCCGTTCCCATAGAAACGTCTATCTCGTCCGGGCCGTCTATATATGGATTTACCTCGTCAACAACATTTATCACAGCCTTTTTTGTCTTGCTTAACTTTCCACGTCTGACCTTATATTTGATGGTGTACTTACCAAGCTTATCCGGTGCAAATTCTGAGTTGTCATATTCCAGCCTGGCATCATTGCTGTCCGGCTCAATATAGTTTGTTATATCAAATATATCACCCATATTATAATCCGTCTGGATCTGCTTGACCCTGAGCATGCTGGATCTCATGATCATCGTGATCGCAAGTGCAAGCACTATTCCAACCACCAGAGCCGCCACGGCCGTCATTTTCGCATTCAGCTCATATCGCTTCTTTTTATTTCTGCTCTGCGCGGATTTTTTACCGGAACCTGTTGACGATCTGCTATTCGCCGGTCTCCTGGTCTTGCTTCCTGAAGACACGGACTTCACCGACTTTTCAAGTGGACGTCCCGTACTTGTGCGCCTTTTGTCCTGCGCAGTTGCACTTTTCGGACGACTCGCCGATGATAAGTGGCTGCCCGATGCCGGACGATTTCCCGACACAGGACGGCTGCCTGATACTGACCGACTGCCTGACGCTACTCCCTTGCCCGGCTGTGTCTTTTTCACACTGCTCGTTGTTGCACGGCTCACAGTTCCCTTATGAGCTCCTGCGCTCCCTTTATTCTGCCCCATATCCTGTCTGTCTGCCAATTTATATTACCTCCTAAAACATTTGTCTTAACTTTATTCTCAGTACATTATACATAATATTTTACACCCATACAATCATTTCGGATTGCAATAGTTGTAAATAAGTGAGATAATTCAATGAAGACTTACCTGAAAGGAGTATTATATATGTCAATCAATAATCTTAGTTCATTTACGAAGGAGCGTCTTGGTCTCTGTATTGAAAACGATACCATAGATAACAACCTCTACGAGGAATACGGCGTAAAGCGTGGACTTCGTGATCTGAATGGAATAGGAATAAATGCCGGCATCACCAACATTTCACTAAGCCGGGCGTATACAATGGAGGACGGAAAGCATACTCCTGCTGACGGTGAATTATATTACAGAGGTTACGAGATCCGCCAGTTGATAGACGGATTTACAAAGGAAGGACGATTCGGTTTCGAGGAGTGTACATATCTGTTACTGTTTGGAAAGCTTCCGGACGAGAATGAGCTTGCCAAGTTCAAACAGGTCCTCAACCTTGCATACGACCTTCCACACAACTTTATACAAGATGTCATAATGAAGAACCCTACCAAGGATATCATTTCAAATATGACCAAGAGTATCCTTGCCCTCGGATCATACGATAAGTCTGAGACGGATATATCTCTGGACAACGTTCTTCAGCAGTGTCTTATGATAATAAGTGTATTCCCAAGACTCGCTGTATATTCTTTCCAGGGATACAGACATTATGAGCTTGGCAAGAGCTGTTATATACACAAGCCGAATCCTGAGCTTTCATTTGCGGAGAATATCCTGAGCATGCTCCGTTCAGACAGAAAGTACACACAGCTTGAGGCAAAGGTTCTCGATCTTGCCCTTGTTCTCCACATGGAACACGGAGGCGGAAGCAACTCTACGTTTACAACACGTGTTGTCACATCATCCGGCTCAGATACATACGCCACAGTCGCAGCAGCACTCTGCTCACTCAAGGGACCGCTCAACGGCGGTGGAGACCTCAAGGTCATGGAGATGATGAAGAACATACACTGCAATGTCGAGGATGTTACGGACGAGGAGCAGATCCGTGAGTACATCAGGAAGATCGTGCGCGGCGAAGCATTTGACAAATCGGGCGTGGTATACGGAATGGGCCAGCCTGTATACTCTCTGTCAGATCCAAGAGCTGTCATTATCAAGGAGTATGTAGAAAAGCTCGCCGAGGAGAAGCACGAGAAGGACGAATTCAAATTATACGAGCTCATAGAGCACATCGCACCTGAGGTCATTGCCGAGGAGCGCAAGATCTATAAGGGTGTGTGCATCAACATAGATTACTATTGCGGATTGTTATACAAGATGCTCAAGATCCCTTACGCCCTCTACACACCACTATTTGCCATTGGCCGAGTGGTTGGATGGAGTGCGCATCGTATGGAGGAGCTGATCAACAGCTACAAGATAATGCGTCCGGCTTATCCAAGTCTTGTAGAGCCTAAGGACTACGTACCTATCAAAGACAGGTAATATGCCATGAACAATTCTGATAAATTCGAATATTCTGTCGTCAGGAGCAGGCGCAAATCTATCTGTATCGAGATAGACAGAGACCTCAACATAAAGGTTCGTGCGCCCCTCAGAATGACCGACAGTCAGATCCAAAGCTTTGTGGATTCCAGACAAAACTGGATCCGCAGCCATCTGGAAATCATGCAGAAAAGAATTTCCAATATGTCAGGCGAAAAAAATCCAAGCACTGCCTTGACAGATGCCGATATAAAGGCACTGTCAGAACAGGCTCGGATATATATTCCTTCACGTGTAGAACATTTTGCTCAGATAATAGGCGTGACCTACGGAAGGATCACCATCAGGCATCAGAAGACCCGCTGGGGAAGCTGCAGCTCCTCCGGTAACCTGAATTTCAACTGTGCACTGATGAACACCACTCCCGAAATCATAGACTACGTGGTAGTCCACGAGCTGTGTCACAGAAAGCAGATGAACCACTCCGCACTTTTCTGGGCCGAGGTAGAAAAAATACTCCCAAAATACAAGGAGCTCCGTTCCGCCCTCAAAAATTACAGGTGTTAAAGCCTCTACCACTCCATAACCACAGCGCCGTATGTGAGCCCTGCGCCGAATGCCGACATGGCGATCTTGTCGCCGCGCTTCAGGCCGTGCTCCCTCACGAGCTGGTCGAGAAGTACAGGTACACTCGCCGCAGACATATTTCCTGTGTAGTCGAGAGTCGTAGGGAACTTCTCAAGCGGTGCCTTAAGTCTCTTGGCAACAGATTCAATAATTCTTACATTTGCCTGGTGGAGTACGAAGTAATCCACATCGTCAACGGTCATTCCAGCCTTGTCAAGAGCCTCCTGGAGGCACTTAGGACACTGTCTCACCGCAAACTTGTACACCTCCTGTCCATCCATATACAGATAGTCATGATTGATCTCATCTTTTACAAATATATTGTTGGTCTTTCTGCTCTCGCAGTTGAGCACCATACCCTTCTTGCCGATTGAACCCTGGACAATGCTTATGATTCCCTTGTCAGACTCCTCTATATAAGCGGCACCTGCGCCATCTCCAAACAATACGCATGTACCTCTGTCATTCCAGTCAAGTATCTTTGACAGCGTCTCCGAACCTATTACAAGAGCATTCTTCACAAACCCTGTCTCTATATACATCTTTGCAACATTGAGGGCAAATACAAAGCCCGAGCATGCCGCATTCACATCAAACGCAATCGCCTTATCCGCACCTATAGCCGCCTGAACCTGACACGCCCCGCTTGGTGTGTAATAATCCGGGGTGACTGTGGCAAGCACTATAAGCTCCACATTCTCTGCGGACTTCCCTGCCATCTCAAGTGCTCTCTCAGCAGCCTCAGCAGCCATGCTCGTCGTTGTCTCCTTAACAGCTATTCTTCTGTTCTTTATACCTGTTCTTGAAGATATCCACTCATCAGATGTATCAACATACTTTGCAAGCTCATCATTTGATACCTCTTTCTCCGCAAGGTAGCTTCCTGTTCCTAATATTCTGATTGCCATTATATATTTTCTCCCTTTTATCCGTTATTCTCTTTATTCTTCCTTGTCTCCAAGCAGCTCAGTCACATACTCGCCCCATTTTGTGAGTTTCTTATATCCCTTAGTAAACATGGATGGCTCCACCGTATCGTCATATCCAACTGCAATCCATCCTATATCATGCTTTTCCAGATATCTGGTAAATTTTATTCCAAATACATTTCTGGTGCCCTTCAGCTTCTCATTCTTGACCTCGACATCATCGTCTGCATATCCCCACTCTGTCACTATAAGAGGATAACTTGTCACATAGCCCGACAGGAACTTCTGCCAGAACACCTTGTCCGGATAAACATGAACAGAGAACGCAGTATTGTCATTCTTCACGCCGAGCTCGTCAAGCCATCCGAGATCATAACAGTAATCCGGACTTCCAACGATTATAAGCTGCTTTGCGCCGGCATCCCTTATAACTCCTATAAGGCTCTCCGCGCATCTCTTCCACTCTGAATCACTCATGCCAACCGGCTCATTGTATATCTCAAATATAACATTTGGAGTGTTCTTGAAATAATCCGCAATGTTCTTCCAGAATTCAGCAGAATAATCCAGCGGATTCTCGTCGAGATCCGGCATCTCATCCCCGGAACCATCTATCGGGTTACCTGTATAATCCCAGTCGAGAATAACATAGTTATCGTTCTCTCCGGCCCAGGTAACTATGCGGTCAAGATATCTCCACATATAGTAATCGTCATTCTTGTACTCCACAGGGCTTATTGGCACCCTTATGGCATTACCACCCTTGGCAAATACATCCTTGTAGAAATCCTCATTAAACTTCTTCTCCTCATACAGACTGCGCGACTCTGGAACCATCACACCCTTGAGAACAACCTGTTCTCCGTCTGCATTCAGGATCTGAGTCCCCTTCGCTGTAAGCATGGTAGGATATTTGTCTGTATCACCGATAAATTCTGCACGTGTTCCCACAGGTGTCAGCAGATCCTGCTCCTTGCCCCGCAGGTACATCACGTACCATATGATTGCTGCCGCAATGATGGCGGCCACGATAACTATCAAAGTAACCTTTATCTGTTTCTTCATAAACGCTCCTCCAATTCAAGCTGTATCTTCAGCCATATACATAAAGTTTACCAAAAAAACACCATCACTTCAACATATGCATGAATAAAAGGCATTCCCCGTGAGATAAATTTCTCACTTGAGAAATGCCTTTCATCTATAGTATATCTGTGATCTACAGATTTCTGAATCTGTCGTATCTGTCCTGTGCGATCTCCTCAGGAGTCTTGTCTGAATACTTCTTGAGGAATTCCTTAATGTTCATCTTAAGGTACTTGCCTATATATGGAACTGACTGCTCATCTGCTCCGCCGTACTCAGGTACGACCTGCTCGATAACGTTCAGTCTCTTGAGATCCTGCGCTGTAATCTGCATAACTTCTGCAGCCTCTTCAGCTCTGTTGCTGTCCTTCCAGAGGATAGACGCATATCCCTCAGGTGAAAGGATTGAGTATGTCGCATTCTCAAGCATCCATACCTCATTGCCGACTGCAAGGGCAAGTGCTCCACCGCTTCCGCCTTCTCCGATAAGGATACAGAGTACAGGAACCTTGAGTGATGACATCTCATAGAGATTTCTCGCTATGGCTTCACCCATTCCTCGCTCCTCAGCCTCAAGTCCACAGAACGCACCCGGTGTATTTACAAATGTAATGATAGGTCTGCCGAACTTCTCAGCCTGCTTCATCAGACGAAGAGCCTTTCTGTAGCCATCAGGAAGAGGCATACCAAAGTTTCTCTCCATGCACTCTGCCATGGAAGCTCCCTTGACCTGTGATATAACTGTTACAGGCTGTCCATCTATATGACCGATACCACCCACAATGGCTCTGTCATCATTCATGGTTCTGTCTCCGTGGATCTCACGGAAATCATCGCATATATACTTCACATAGTCGAAACCTGAAGGTCTGCTCATCTGACGAGCACCTCTGAGCTTCTCCCACGGAGTCTTAGGCTCGTCATCCTTGAGTCTCTCCTTGAGGATCTCGCTTATGTCAAATTTCTCATCTTCAACAGCACTGTCAAAGTTAGCATAGCCCTGTCTCTGCTTATGTGTGACGATGAGATCATACATTGTGTCCTTCATCTTGTCTCTTGTGATTATGCCATCTATGATACCATGCTCAACAAGGAACTCTGATCTCTGGAAGCCCTCTGGAAGCTCCTGACCAATAGTCTGCTTGATAACTCGTGGTCCTGCAAATCCTACGAGCGCACCTGGCTCTCCAAGGATAATATCTCCAAGCATTGCAAAGCTGGCTGTAACACCACCTGTTGTAGGATCTGTAAGAATAGATACATACAGAAGTCCTGCATCAGAATGTTTCTTGAATGCAGCGGATGTCTTGGCCATCTGCATCAGAGAAATGATTCCCTCCTGCATACGTGCACCGCCTGAACAGCAGAACATGAATACCGGAAGCTTCTCCTCTGTAGCCTTCTCGACAGCTCTGGCAATCTTCTCACCCACAACATATCCCATGCTGCTCATGAGGAATCTTGCATCACATACACCAACTACAGCAGGCTCACCATTGATGGTTGCCTTTCCTATAGTAACAGCCTCCTTGAGGTTTGTCTTGGCCTGTGCAGCCGCAACCTTGTCCTCATAGCCCTCTGTTCCAAGAGGATTTGAGCTTGGCATATCCTCAAACCATGGCTCAAATGACTTTGGATCTGTGACCATTCTTATTCTATTCTTGGTCTTAACTCTGAAGTAAGAACCGCACTCATAACAAATGTACTTTGCGTTCTTCACTCTTTCCTTCTCAACTTCTCTTCCGCACTTAGGGCACTTTACAAGCTCCACCTTTGGTGCTTCCTGAATTCCCTCAGCAGCCTTTGCCTCCTCTGCAGCCTTTGCTGCAATTATCTCGGCATCCTTTGCCTTTTTTTTGATAAATAACATGATATTTACTGCTCCTTATACTTCTGTAAGACGATACATGCATTGTGTCCGCCAAATCCAAGTGAGTTGCTGATCGCAACATCAACGTCCATCTCGCATGGCTCCTTACAATAATCCAGATCAAGCTCCTCCTCGCTCTCCACAAGGCCTCTTGTTCTGTGGATATAACCTTCCTCTATACTCTTGACACAGGCAATACACTCGATGGCTCCTGCTGCACCGAGAAGATGTCCTGTCATAGACTTTGTTGAATTGATCTTGATGTCCTTTGCGTGATCGCCAAATGCCTTCTTGATAGCACGTGTCTCAACAAGATCGTTCAGATGTGTGCTTGTACCATGAGCATTGATGTACTGAACCGCATCAAGTGGAAGTCCTGCATCCTTAACCGCATTGGTCATGGCAACTGCTGGTCCCTCACCTGACTCCTCAGGTGCTGTGATGTGGTGTGCATCACTTGAACATCCGTAACCTGAAAGCTCTGCGTAGATCTTTGCACCTCTTGCCTTTGCGTGCTCAAGCTCCTCAAGAATAACAATACCTGCACCCTCACCGAGAACGAATCCGCTTCTGTCCTTATCAAATGGAATAGAACATCTGTCTGGATCTGTTGATGATGTAAGTGCTGTAAGTGAATCAAATGTTGATATACCGATAGGTGAAACTGCTGCCTCACATCCGCCGGCTACCATGACATCAGCGTCTCCGTACTGGATAGTTCTGAATGCCTCACCGATACTGTTTGTTCCTGAAGCACATGCTGTTACAACATCTATACTCTTGCCCTTGAGACCAAACTGGATCGCAACGTTACCTGCTGCGATGTTGCTGATCATCATAGGAACTACGAATGGACTTACACGAAGTGGTCCCTTTGTAAGTATGGTTCCATATGCGTTCTCAAGCTCCTGAAGTGAACCAACACCTGAACCAATACATGTACCAACTCTGTAAGCATCTTCCTTTGTCATATCAAGTCCTGAATCTGCCATAGCCTCCTGGGTTGCCTTCACAGCAAACTGTGTGAATCTAGCCATACGTCTTGCAGACTTTGGATCAATGTAGTCCTTTGCTACAAAGTTCTTAACCTCGCCGACAAGCTTGCACTTGTATGCTGAAGCGTCAAACTGTGTAATAGGTCCGAAGCCATGCTTTCCTTCCTTAAGTGAATCCCAATACTCGTCAACTGTATTGCCGACTGGAGTTATGGCTCCTATACCTGTTATTACTACTCTCTTCTTCATACTTATCTCCTTGCATTACTTATTCTGCTTTTTATATATATTTAACTACTCAATTATACTCCAACTGTCAAATGTTTGGAAGTAATTGTGTCCATGTTTTTCTATAAAATTTCGATAAACATTCGCATTTATACATATCTCTTACAGTTTTTCCTTTATCTTTCTGAATATAAACTTCTTGCTTATATAATAATTGAGGAATATCACCAGCACTGATGTGAACGTCTTTATGCCCATCGCCCACAGGTGAAGCCTGTCAACCAGTATATAGATCAGGCCCTCCTCTACCACCAGTGTGAACACCCTGCTCACGTAGAATGACACCAGTTCTTTTATGAACTCCCATGCAGTCTCTGCGGCAGTGTGGAACACCGATTTTCTATTTGTTATGAATGACACAAAATTGTACAGTATCCATGCCAGGAAGTTGGCCCTGACAGGTTCTATCCCGCATTTGTACATAAATATCCAGGCGGAGCCAAGATTTACCGCTCCCACGACAATTCCCCACAGTATATATATGTATATCTCCCTGGGTATCTTCTTCAGCACTTTATCTACAAACATGTAACTCCCTTATAACATCCGCCTCTTCCGGAAACTCCCGCTCTATCCGCTCGCAGAGATGCCCGTTAAACTCAACCCTTTTCCCATAGTTAAACTTCAGAATATTCTTATATCCCCACAAATGTGTGAACACATCCTGTCTCTCTATATCCGCCGCCTCAGGAAAAAATGAAGCAATAATCTTTCCCTTTCTCGCAGCACACATCGCAAGCAGTCTCTGCTCCGCAAATACCATGTGGCACAGATTTTCCTCAGTCTCCCTACAATTCTCCATAAACTGTATGGAGCTGTCCACATAATAGTTCTTAAATTGCTCCTTAGCCATATATAGCATACAGGTATTTACCGGCGGAACATCCCAGCTCCACAGGGGATCAAAGCTGTACGAACTGTCCATATTGAAGAAGTCCCTGCCGGGATATACATCCGGATATATTCCTTCTCTGTGTATTGCACAAATATCCGTCCCCGCTATGTATTCCCCTATATTCTTCCACACTATAAGGTCCAGATCCACCATGACCGCCGGCATATGCGCCGCCTTAAGCGCATACAGCTTGCCCGCAGCCCAGAACACTCCCGGGGATATGCTGTCAGGAACCTGTATCTCTTTTATGCCGCCATTCCATATATGCGACAATCCCTGTCCCTCAACATAATCAATGGCCCTTGCATCACCGTAAAGTGTGATAGGGCCATTCATTTTTCT
Source organism: Coprococcus sp. AM14-16 (assembly GCF_003434675.1). Classification (NCBI taxonomy): domain Bacteria; kingdom Bacillati; phylum Bacillota; class Clostridia; order Lachnospirales; family Lachnospiraceae; genus Coprococcus; species Coprococcus sp. AM14-16. The sequence goes on along the minus strand of NZ_QTLL01000002.1, from coordinate 555,890 downwards.
CCACATAAGAGCAGACAGGATCATGGTCAAAAGCTCATAATCCTGCATGCTGTAAGTGTCATCTTTACTTTTCTCAAAATAAGGAGCAGTCCACAATGTGTGGAATCCCTCTATATCCTTCATATATCCTCCAAGATCCGGTCATGTACTAGATCAGATCCAGTCCATATCCAAACTTAGCATTGCCACCAATCCGGCTGGTCGGTCTTCTGCTTCTGTTGATAAGCTGCCACTCCTTAGGAAACTCAACCATCAGCTCCTGGCTTGTTCTGATTGAATCCATACTGTCCTGTGGCCACTGTGTGTCACTTTCAAGCACCATCGGCATATTTTTTATCCGCTGACTTCCAAATATTCTATATTGGCTGCCTGACAATATTCTCTGGCTGCCAAACAACATACGCTGGCTGCCAAACACTCTATACTGGCTTCCCGCCAGGTATCTGAAGCCTCCCTGACTTCCAAACAGCAGTCTCATCTGACTGCCATTCCACCGGAACCTCTGACTTCCTGTCATTCCACTCTGACTTCCCATCAAAAGCTTCTGGCTTCCAGTATCCACAGTCTGTTTCGCAGCTTCGCATCCAAGCTCTTCGTATCTGTCCTCAAAAGGGATCAGAACTCCACCGCCGAATTCCACACTGAAAGGTCTGCCGTCCATCATGACATATGTCCTGTAAGGATACAGTCTGCCATTCTGCGCTATCAACTTCATATATACCGGGAGTCCCTTGTCGAGCCTGTGGAATCTGTACGCCTGCGGTGTGGTTGCTTTGACGAAATATCCTCCTGCCGGCAGTGAATATCCAAGCACTGCCTCAAGCTCACCATCCCATTCAATATATACTCCGAATTCTCCAGTCTGGGCATCATAATTCCTGAGGTCAAAATATGCCTTTCCCGTGACAAAAGGAAGCATCCTGGCTATTCTATTGTCAAATAGTGCCACACTCTCGCCGGCACCTCTATTTAAAGACGAATATATGAAACCCACACACAATCTCCATTCCCAAACTAGCCAAAATTCTATATCCGACTATTTGCCTTATACTATGTATGGTACTCTATTTCTCCATATAATTCAATTTAATTTGAGGGATTTAACAGTCTTATTTTCCACTAATTTCCTAATTAAAATTACTTTCCAAATGTAAGGACATAATATCTCTTATATCCCTGTTTATCATTTTTGAGAGCCACAAATACTGCAACGCCCATGGTCTTGTATGTAGTATTCAGCATATTGCTGTCATGTGCGGTCGACTTGGACCATGCTCTGAACACGAGATCTCCACCACTGAAACCACATGCAAGATTCTCTCCGTACAACTCGTACATGGAGTTGAGACACAGTGTTCCATTTGGTCTGTAATGGCTGTACTTGTTGCTTATCTCCTTTGCTCTTGTGGTAGCGGTCTCTGTCAGAGATGTTGACACCTTAAGGCTTGAAAGTCCATTTTCTGCACGATGCTGGTTGACCATCTTACTCAGTCTGTTTGCCGCGCCTATATCATAATATCCATATACTCTTGTCTTTCTGCCCTTACCAAGATCGATAGTGTAATATCTCTTGACCGAGAGATCGTACTCTCTCTTATATACAACGCCTCTTCTGTTGACATATGCTATGTAGCCATCGGCTGTCTTATACTTTCCAGCCTTTACAACTCGCTTTGCAGCGCTGTTGAAATAGTAATTGGCATTTCCGATCTTCATTATGAGCTTCTTTGCAGGCTTCCACTTTCTGCCTGTAAACTTGTATGCCTTCTTGGTGCTGTTGTTATAGCTGATTGTGGCTACGCCTTTAGAGCCGAAATAATATCTGCTGCGGTAGACAGTCTTCCACATATTTTTCTTCTGCACCCATGTGTTCTTCGAGTAATCAAAGTCGTATACCTTCTTTGTACCCTTCTGATCTGTATATCTTGAGGTAACATATCCGCCGTCACATACGTAGTAAGCGGTACTTCCATTTACCTTCTTCCATCCTGATGATGTACGTCTATTTCCATTTGCATCATAGAAATAGTATCTGTTTCCGTTGAGCTTGTCGATCACATTTGAGACTCTCTTGTATGACTTGCTGCTTGATATGTATCTGTACAATATATTCGATGCCTGATCATACAGAATGGTACATGTGCCTGATCCATCAAAATACATCAGCTTTCTGCCTGTATTCTTCCACAGGTTCTTGTTCATATCCCAGCTCTTCTTTGAATCGTTAAATGAATACTTTCTGAAAATGCCTGATGCCTTGTAGATCCTCTCCTTTACATAGTGGGATCCACCGCCTGTTACAAATACCATATTGTCATAATTTATATGATACCAACCGCCCTTTGTGACCTTGTCACCATTTGAATTGAAATAATATGTTCTGCCATCGTTGAGAATAAGCATCTGGTTCTTCACCTGGACAAGCTTGCCGCTGCTCAGTGACTTTGCCTTCTTGCTGCTATTATCGTATATCTTTTCACACAGTCCGGAATTGTTCAGATAATAGAGAACGTTATCCACTGTCTGCCACTCGTTCTTGCAGATCGTCCAGTCCTTTGAATCAGCGCTGAATCTGTATATCTTGATGGTATCGCCAGAACGTGTAAACTTCATAGCTGCCACGCCATTTTCATCTATAAGATATCTGGTGCCATCATCGGCATCTATCCAGCCTGCAGTTTTCTGCACTTCACCATTAACATAATATCTGAAGTAACCATCCTCATCCTGTATCACTCCACTCTGAACTGCATCTGATGCTGTGGCCAGAACTGCCGTGCCGTCAGCTCCCATCTCATCTGCCTGTGTCACCACATTTGTAGAAAAAATCACAATAGCCAATACAGCAATCGCCATAAGACTGCCTATAGCTTTTGCCGCCATCAGGCTCTTTTCTCTCTTTGCAATATTAGTCTTCATTGTAGACATCTTTACTGTCCTCCTTTTTATTAAACATCAGTTTCCGCAGGGAATCTGACGTTTGTGTGCATTCTGCTACGTTCGTAGTATACACGTGTTACATAATTTTTACAAGTATAACTTTTTTACAAGTTTTTTGTTACAAATGTGTTAAGTTTGCCCCATCTTGGATTATTTGTCTACATATGGTAAAATAAATCCGCAAAATTCAAAAACAGACAACGAAAAATGTCTGCCAACGGCAGTACAGAGAAAGGATACATATATTATGGGTGCTATTGTTACATTAAAAAAGGGAGAGGGACGACTTCTGAAGTCCGGCGGAGCATGGATATTTGACAATGAGGTCGACACCATAGTCGGCAGCTTTGAGAACGGCGACATCGTCATAGTAAAGGACTTCGATGGTTATCCACTCGGCAAAGGATTCATAAATACCAACTCCAAGATCTTCATCCGCATGCTCACAAGACATGTGGACACCGAGATCGACGAGGCATTCTTCGCAAAGAGACTTCAGGATGCATGGGATTACCGCAAGAAAACCGTCGACACCAGTAGCTGCCGTGTCGTATTTGGCGAGGCTGATTTTCTGCCGGGAATCGTCATTGACAAGTTTGAAAACGTGCTTGTTGTCGAATCACTGGCACTCGGCATCGACAAAGTTAAAAATTTGTTAATAAATATTTTAAAAAATATACTTAAAAATGATGGTATAATAATCGAGGGTGTTTATGAACGAAGCGATGCAAAAGTCAGAAAACACGAGGGGATGGATACCTATAAAGGGTTTATTGGTGACGAATTTAACACAAAGGTTCATATAAATGAAAATGGCGTTCGATATATTGTTGATGTGAAAGACGGTCAGAAGACCGGATTCTTTCTGGATCAGAAGTATAATCGTCTTGCTATTCAGAGAATATGTAAAGATGCAAAGGTTCTTGATTGCTTTACACACACAGGCTCCTTTGCTCTAAACGCAGGCATAGCCGGTGCTTCCAGCGTTTTGGGAGTAGACGCTTCAGAACTTGCTATTGCCCAGGCCAGAGAGAATGCAGCGCTCAACGGATTGGAGAGCACTGTCTCTTTTGAGTGCAGAGATGTATTTGATCTTCTTCCTGAACTGGAATCAAAAGGCGAACAGTTTGACGTTGTCATACTTGACCCGCCGGCATTCACAAAATCAAGAAATTCAATAAAGAACGCAGTCAAAGGCTATCGCGAGATTAATCTGCGTGCTATGAAACTCGTAAGGGATGGTGGATTCCTTGCAACTTGTTCATGTTCACATTTTATGGATTTCGAGTTATTTACCAAGACCATAAAACAGGCCGCCATGAATTCACATGTAAGACTTCGCCAGGTAGAGTTCCGCACACAGGCTCCTGATCACCCAATATTATGGGCTGCAGATGAATCTTATTATCTGAAGTTCTACATATTCCAAGTAATAAAGGAGAGATGACACAATGCAACTAATTCAGAGAAATAAGGATTCAGCATATTTGCAATACGACAAGTATGTAAATTATGACAATCCTATCGTCGCTGCAAAGGCAAAGGAACTTGCTGCAGATTGCAAGAGCAGTGATGAGATCATACAGGCATGTTACTATTTTGTCCGAGATAGGATTTCTCACACATATGACAGCAACTTTTCAGTAATAACTATCAGCGCTTCCGATGTACTGGAAGCCAGCACGGGCATCAGCTATTCAAAGGCCAATTTGCTGGCAGCACTGCTTCGTGCCAACAACTTATATACAGGATTCTGCTATATCCGTATCAAGCACAAGGGCGGACTTATGGCTATGCATGCACTTAATGCGGTATATCATCCGGATCTCAAGAAGTGGATACGTCTTGATGCCCGTGGCAATAAATACGGCGGTTTCAACGCCGATTACACACATAATGAGACTCAGATGGGACATGTGATTGATTCAGCAGCCGGAGAGTATGAGTTCAACGACCTCATCGCCGTACCGCTTCCATCAACCATGAGGGTTCTCGAACAGAGTACCAACTTCTACAAGATGTACTTTAACGATATGCCAGATTATGACGCTTAAAAAATATTACCAGCGGATGACCGCTGGTAATATTTTTCTATACTATATGAATAAGAGGGGAACCGATCCATGTCAAAGACAAAATCCAAAACCATATTAAGAATATCCTTTAACTCACCTGTGGTACTTACATTTGCACTCATTTGTCTGGGAGCTTACCTCCTGAATATCCTCACAGGCGGCAAAAGTAACTTTCTTCTATTTGAAGTATACAGAGCCCCTCTCACCGATCCTTTAACCTACATCCGCATGTTTGCCCATGTGTTTGGTCACGCAAGCTGGAGTCACCTTATCAACAACATGACGCTGCTGCTTGTGATCGGCCCACTACTTGAGGAAAAATACGGCTCAAAGGATCTGCTCATCGTAACCATCACCACCGCACTGGTGACAGGAATCGTGCATTTTATATTCTTCCCTGGTACAGCATTGCTCGGCGCCAGCGGAGTGGTATTCGCATACATTCTTCTGTCTTCTTTTGCATGTATAAAGGACGGCTCCATACCGCTCACCTTCATACTTGTTGCAGTGCTTTATATCGGCGGACAGGTGGCTGACGGAGTGTTTGTGAAGGACAATGTGTCGAATCTCACCCACATTATCGGGGGGATCATCGGAGCGTTCTTCGGGTACATCTCCAATGTCAGGAGATGATGTGACGAACGGACGGATGCCATACTCTCCAGGGACAGAAATTGGGTCTCTATATATGTAATCACGCTCGACTTACCTCACTTTGCTTTGCTTATATCTGCACGCGGCTCCCGCTCGCTATAAGGGCGTTGCGAGCTCCGCCTTAGCAATAAGCAGCAAAGTTCAGGCGTCTTCGCTACCGATTACATATATAGAGACCCAATTTTATATTCCCAGGGAGTATGGCATCCTGATCTTGTTGGATATATACTTTTCAGATCATGTTCCTGACATATTTCGATAAGAATTTTTATTATACATACTGATTTTCTCAAATCAAGCGTAATCTTTTCTCAAAACATGCGCCATCTTTTTTTCTTCAGATTGCTCTGCAATCTACAATTTCAGGATTTCCTCTGGGCTTTCTACTATGTTGTCTGCGCCGACTGCTTCGAATTCTTCTCTGCTGCCGTAGCCGTAGAGGACTCCTATGGTCTGGAGGCCACAGGCTTTGCCACCTTCTATGTCGTAGCGTCTGTCGCCTATCATCACAACCTGGTTTGATTTTATCATATCTTCTGTCAGTCCGTGATCTTTCTTGAGGCTTTCAAGGACCTGGGATATGATGTGCTTCTTGTCTGATCCTGTTCCGTCGGGATTACTTCCAACTACAACGTCAAAATATTTTCCCACACCGAACTTCTCAAGGATACGGAGTGTCGGCTCTGTCGGCTTGCTGGTTGCAACTGAGAGTATGCAGCCCTTCTCCTTAAGGGCACGCAGGGTGTCTGCCACTCCGTCGTACACCTCAGCCTCGAAGAGACCTACCACGTTGTATCTCTCTCTGTACTTGGCCACCATCTCCTTTGCCCTTGCATCATCCATGTCGAATTCTCTCACAAAAGAATCATACAGGGACGGCCCTATAAAGCTTCTGAATACTCTGTATTCAGGATATGGAATTCCAGCCCAGTCCAGAGCGTATTTTATACAGTTGAATATTCCTTTCTCAGACTTGGTGATCGTGCCGTCAAGATCGAATAATAGATATTTGTACATGCCTGTACCTCCAATTATATAAATCTTGATCAATTACATGATATCAACATCTGCTGAGTAATCCACACCGTCGATCTTGAAACCGAACATGTTGTAGAAATCCTCCCAGTATCCATCGATGTCTGCTATATCCTTGACATTGTCATTGTTGACTGTATCCCAGTGCTCAGCAACAACTTCCTGAACATCATCTCTCATCTCCCAGTCATCCATACGGATGAATCCGTTGTCGTCCACCTGGGTGTCATCCAGGATCTTATCCATGAACAGTCTCTGCATCTGCTCTATGCATCCCTCGTGGAGTCCCTTCTCTTTCATAACTTTGTAGAGAAGTGTGATATACAGAGGTACGATAGGGATAGCTGCACTTGACTGTGTGACAAGAGCCTTGTTGATGGCTATCTTCGCCTTTATGTTAGGGAACTTTTCATTTATAATGTCTGCTGACTTGTACAGATCCTTCTTTGCCTGTCCGATTGATCCCTCAGCGTAGATAGGGAATGTGATCTTTGGTCCTATGTATGAGTATGCAACTGTGATCACGTTATCTGCCAGAACTCCGGCATCTGAGAGTGCCTGCATCCAGTCGATCCAGTCCTCACCGCCCATTACCTTGATGGTAGCATTGATCTCGTCATCATTTGCCGCTGTTATATGTGCATCTGTGATGGTGTTGTCCTTGAGTACAAGTGTCTTGTTGGTGTACTCCTCACCTACTGTCTTGAGTACAGATGTGTACTTTGTTCCATCCGGAGTTGTTCTTCTAGGCGCTGCCAGACTGTATACGATCATATCAATCTTGCCCATGTCTGCCTTGATGGTCTCGATAACCTGCTCCTTAATCTCGACTGAGAACGCGTCGCCATTGATGGACTTTGCATAGAGTCCGGCCTTGTGAGCCTCCTCCTCAAATGCTCTGTTGTTGTAGAAGCCAGCGGTTGCTGTACGGCGTCCATTTGACTCCTTCTCAAACATAACGCCGAGGGTATCTGCGCCATAGCCAAATGCAACTGCGATACGTGATGCAAGTCCGTATCCTGTTGACGCTCCGATCACCAGAACCTTCTTAGGTGCGTTATCGCTCTTAACTGCTCCCTTTGACTTGACATACTCGATCTGATTCTTTACATTCTGTGCGCATCCCACCGGGTGAGCTGTTGTACAAATAAAATCTTTAACTCTTGGTTCAACTACCATTTTCAATTCTCCTTATAAAACATAATATATTTAGTGCTCTTTGTTGGCAAACTTCGTGTATTCCTGCAGCCATACCAGATCCACAGATCCGGTGGCACCTTTTCTCTGTTTAGCTATGATTATCTCCGAGATACCCTTCTTGTCGGTATCAGGATTGTAATAATCATCTCTGTATATGAACATAACCACATCGGCATCCTGCTCGATAGATCCCGACTCTCGGAGATCCGCAAGCACAGGCTTGTGATCCGGTCTCTTATCAACCTCTCGGTTAAGCTGTGACAGCGCTATGATAGGCACATCCAGCTCCCTGGCAAGCATCTTCAACGATCTCGACATATCAGATACGAACTGCTGTCGCGACTCAACTCGTCCCGTCGTGCTCATAAGCTGCAGGTAGTCGATGATGATGAGTCCAAGATTGTTCTTGCTCTTGAGCTGTCTGCATTTTGATCTCAGCTCGGATATGGTGAGTGCTGAACTATCCTCTATGTACAGCGGTGCGGCAGCTATACTCTCCGCACTGGCAAGCACCTGATCCCAGTCGTCCTCAGCCAATTGTCCCGTCTGTACCTTCTGGGAATCAACCAGGGAATCCATGGCTATCATACGCGTTACAAGCTGCTCCTTGCTCATCTCTAGGTTGAATATCGCAGTGGCAATTCCCTTGCGCACGGCAACATGGTGGGCAATATTAAGGACAAATGCCGTCTTACCCATGGCAGGTCTAGCAGCCACCAATATAAACTCCGATCCATGGAGACCGGTGAGCATATTGTCCAGATCTATGAATCCCGTAGGGATACCTGTTACTCTTGTGTTCTTTCTGGAAGCCTCCTCTATCTGCTCGATAACGTTCATGACGATCCTGTCGATCCCCACAAATTTGCTGGAGCCGTTCCTCTCCTTTATCAGATTGAACACACCGCTCTCGGCCTGTTCAAGAAGCTGTTCAACTCCCTCAGAATCCAGATAACAGTCCTTCTCCACTTCCTCGCACAGCTTTATCATCTTCCTGAGTATGGATTTGTCCGCCACGATCTCTGCGTAATGCTTGGCATTCACCGATGTCGGAACCGTCTCCAATATCTCCGCTATGGATTTGGTGCTTATGACCTCATCAGGTACATTGTTCTCCTCAAGCTTGTTCTTCAGGGTTACCAGATCGACCGCCTTACCCTCCTTGAACAGCTCTACCATATTCTCGAACAATATTCCGTACTGACCGTAGTAGAAATCCTCCTTGGTCAGCATATCGGACGCCTCCACTATGGCGTCTCTGTCCATGAGCATGGAACCTATAACAGACTTCTCGGCATCCAGATTGTAGGGAAGCTTTTTTCTTGCAAATGCATCTTCCATATTTTATCTATACTCCTTATGCTTCCTCGACCTTTACAGCAAGCTCTGCCTGAACCTCAGGGTGAAGCTTGACCTTCACTGAAAAGCTTCCTAACGCCTTGATGGAGTCCTTCATAACGATCTTCTTCTTGTCTATATCCTTGCCGAGCTGGCTCTTGATGGCATCTGAGATCTCCTTTGTGGATACTGAGCCAAATGTTCTTCCGCCCTCTCCAACCTTGATCTTAACAGTTACTGAAGCCTTCTCAAGCTCTGCCGCAAGTGCCTTGGCATCAGCAAGATTCTCTGCTGCCACCTTCTCCTCATGAGCCTTGCGGAGCTTGAAATCATTCATATTCTTTGGAGTTGCCTCCATGCCGAGCTTCTTAGGAATGATGAAATTTCTTGCGTAGCCCTCATTTACCTCTACCATTGCGCCTTTCTTTCCAAGGCTTTTAACATCCTGTAATAATATGACCTTCATATCCTAAATATCTCCTTCCTTATACATCTCATTCAGGAGCTCAACAAGCTCCTTCTTTATATCCTCTGCTTTCGCATTTTCAAACTGAGCTGCCGCGATATTTGCATGACCGCCGCCACCCATTCTCTCCATGATTATCTGGACATTGACATCGTCAATAGCTCTTGCACTTATCTTGACATCCGCACCCATCTGCGCTATTACAAATGAAGCTCTGACACCTGCGATGTTCAGCATCTCATTTGCAATCTTGGCGGTGAGTACCACCGGCGACTCAGGGCCATCCCCAGGTGTAATGATTGATATGGCAAATGCATCAAGCACCATCTCTGCGTGGCTGACACCCTCCGCCTTCTGTCTGTAGGTCTCTATGTCAGTTCTGAACATCTTCCTTACTCGCATGACATCCGCACCGCTTCTCTTCAGGAACGCGGCTGCCTCAAAGGTTCTGACACCGGTCTTGCTCAGGAAGTTGTCGGTGTCAATGAGTATTCCGGCATACATGGCGTCCGCCTCTGTAGGCCTGAGCTTTATCTTCTCATCCATGTACTGGAGCATCTCTGCGATCATCTCACATGCAGATGACGCAAATGGCTCTATATACGACAGTGTCGCATTTGCAATGACATCCTTTGTCTGCCTGTGGTGATCGAACACCACTATGCTCTTCGCATATGCCAGCAGTTCCTCACACTCCGTGAGCGTAGGATTATTCACATCCGTCACAACTACGACCGTGTCGTCATCGACCAGACTGAGCGCCTGATCGTTGTTGATTATCATATCTGCCGGGTAGGAATTGCTCGAAGTGAAATTGCCGTATATCGGACTTATGGCCGATGACACCTCATTTACAACTATATGCGCCGTCTTGCCCAGCGCAGTCACCATCTTGTATATTCCTATACCTGAACCAAAAGCATCCATGTCCGGATTCTTGTGGGCCATGATTATAACCTTCTCCTTGGTCTCAAGAAGCTCCTTGAACGCAAGAGTCTTAACCCTCGCCTTAACTCTCGTGGACTTCTCCGTTCCCTGACTCTTACCGCCAAAGTAGGTGATCCTGTCGGCGGACTTGATAACCGCCTGATCGCCGCCTCGGCCCAGAGCAAGCTCCATGGCGGAACGCGCTGCCTCAAAGTTTTCTATAAAGCTCTTGTAATCAGTACCAAGACTTATACTGAGTGTAAGTGGAAGATCATTTCCGATATTTATAGCCTTGACCTCATCGAGCAGGGCAAATTTGTTCTCCTTGAGCTGATCCAGATACTTCTGTGGCATCACGAACATGTACTTGTCCTTCTCAAGGCTCTTGACTATGGCGTCGACATTTGCCATGTATTTGTTAATCTTTCTGTCGACCAGGGCAACAAGAAGAGAGTGTCGTACCTCCTCAAGCGACTCAAATATCTCATCGTAGTTATCAATATATATGAGACCCGCAACCAGCTTCTGGTCATGGTTCTCCTGAGCGAGCTGATTCACCACTGTCACATCAAACATGTAGAACGCAAGGAAGGTGTCCGTCTTGCCGTGGTGTCTTGAACCACCGTGCGAAGCCTTCGTCTCTTTCTTCTGCTCATCAGCCCCATCTCCGTCTGTGCCGGCCTCACCCGGCTGGGCATCCGTCTCTTCCATAGCAGGCTCAACCTTATTCACCTGTACACGTCTGATCTCATAACGGTATTCTCTTCCGTTAAATGCTATCTCTCCCTCGGTAACCTCCTCCTGATAAGGAAGACTCTCCTCGGTAACCTCCTCAAATACCTGAACTATATTCAGCTTCATGAGCTTTCTCTTACTGGTCTCCGTTATACCTGAGAACTCGTCGTTCACCCACACAACTTTTCCATCCTCGTCAAGCAATGCGTACGGAACCGGAAACTCCTTTATGAGCTCCTTCTGCATCTTGCCGTGCTCCATGGCAAATTCCACATATCTGTCGCGGGACAAAGTATTCATCCTCAGGAAAACAACAATGCTCACCGCTCCGTATACTGCCGTAAAAATGGTGGCTATAACTCCGGCTCCTATTCCGACAAAATACATGAACACTGTCATCAGACAGAACATTCCTATCAGATACAATGGAACCTGTCTATATCGGTTGTACAGCCCCTCTACATCTCTCTTTTCATTCATATGTCACTGCCCTTCTTATCCTTCCATTCACAATGCAAATGATCAGGCTCAATTCTGAGCCTATACACTTCATAAGTATAACATTGTGCGATTCTGATTACAAGAAATATAGAATTGCAAAAAAATGCAGGTGTGGCAAAACACACCTGCATCTCTTATATATTAATCTGTAAAGATCTATTAACCGTTGATTCTTGCAAGAAGCTCCTTGCCAAGCTCCTCGTTGCCCGGCTTGCCGAGAAGAGCGAACATGTTCTTCTTGTAGCTCTCAACACCTGGCTGATTGAATGGATTTACACCAAGTGTGTATCCACTCACACCACATGCAAACTCAAATGTGTAGAATAGCTCACCGAGAGTGAACTCATCAATCTTGTCGATGTTGATCTGGATGATAGGAATTCCACCATCTGCGTGTGCAAGGATAGTTCCGTTCATGGCACTCTTGTTGGCGAAATCAACTGTCTTGCCTGCAAGATAGTTAAGTCCATCAAGATCTGAGTCCTCAGCCTCCATAACGATCTCACATGTTGGATTAACAACATTGATAACTGTCTCGAAATGGTTCTGTGAACCCTGCTGGATGAACTGTCCAAGTGAATGAAGGTCTGTTGTAAAGTCCGTAGCTGTTGGGAAAAGTCCCTTGCCATCCTTACCCTCGCTCTCGCCGTAGAGCTGCTTCCACCACTCTGATACATAGTGGAGTGCCGGCTCAAAGTTAGCAAGGATCTCGATTGACTTACCCTTGTTGTACAGTACATTTCTTACTGCTGCGTACTTCATAGCATCTGAATCGTCGAAGTCCTGTGCAAGACAATCCTTTCTTGCTGAAGCTGCGCCTTCCATAAGCTTATCTATATCAGCACCGCTTACTGCTATTGGCAGAAGACCAACTGCTGTGAGAACTGAGAAACGTCCTCCTACATCATCAGGAACTACAAATGTCTCATAGCCTTCCTCTGTTGCAAGTGTCTTGAGAGCGCCCTTTGCCTTGTCCGTTGTGGCGTAGATTCTCTTTGCTGCGCCCTCCTTGCCATACTTCTCAACAAGCTTCTTCTTGAAGATTCTTGAAGCGATACCAGGCTCTGTTGTTGTACCCGACTTGGAGATGATGTTGATAGAGAAATCTCTGTCACCGATCACCTGAAGCAGATGAGCCATGTATGTGCTGCTGATATTTGATCCTGCATAGTAGATCTCAGGAGTCTTACGGATTGACTTGTCAACTGAATTATAAAAGCTGTGTCTTAAAGCTTCGATGGCTGCTCTTGCACCCAGGTAAGAACCACCGATACCGATTACTACAAGCACGTCTGAATCTGCCTGGATCTTAGCTGCTGCCTTCTTGATTCTCGCAAACTCTTCCTTGTCATAGTCTACTGGAAGGTCGATCCATCCAAGGAAATCATTTCCCTCACCGGTCTTGTTTACAAGTGTTGCCTTTGCAGCTACTACCTGATCCTTGATTGCTGCGATATCAGCGTCTGTAGCCATGGCTTTTGCATTCTTAAAATCGAAACTTACTGTCTGTGCCATTTGTTTTCTCTCCTTACTTGTATTAAATTTTTCACATTGAATCAATTTTAGCAAATAGGTATACCATAATCAACTATTAATCTCAAAAAACTCCCCCAAAGCCACAACCGGTTTGGAGGAGTTTTCAATTATAACCATGTCTAAAGCACTACTTAACCGTCACTTTGATCTTTGCACAAACACCATTTTCAGACATTACATAAACCGTACATGTGCCCTTACGCACTGCCTTTATAACTCCTGCAGATGAAACGGTTGCCACCTTTGCATTGGATGTTATGAACCTTTCCTTCTTCGTAAGATGGTTTAACGCCTTCTTCTTTGGATTCTCAAGCTTAACCTTCTTGGTGATCTTAAATGTTTTACCTTTTGCAAGGTTAACCTTGGTCTTGTTCACAGTAACTTTCAGGACATTTGTCTTTGATGCTTGAGGCATTGCAACATGGACTGTATTTGTCCTGCCGAGATATACCTTCTTGCCACCCGACATCTTGTATGCGACTGTAAAATACTTGTATTCTCTCTTATTATTGAGGTTCTTATCGGCATATTTCTGGGACTTCGGTACATTAGCAAGCTTATTGAAGTTGTTCTTTCCATTACAATATGACCAGTATACATCATATCCTGTTGCACCTTTGACCTTATCCCATGTCAGATCTATTCTTGTTCCTGTTCCCTTTCCTTTCATAAGGAAGAACGGAAGTGTCTTCTTATAGAGTTCTGTTCCACTAGGTTCAACATTTGGAGATTTCTTTATAACAAGACGGCCAATGGCAAATGTTATATTGTAGTTTGGATTTGCACCCTTCTTCTGGCTTGCTGTGATCGTGTATGTTCCGGACTTCTCACCAGCAGCTCTCTTGAGAACAATTCCTGTAAGCTTATCCTTGCCAACAAGTCCCTCCGCTGTAAATGTAAACTTCGGATCCGCCTTGCCTTCATACTTAGATGCGTCATTTGCAGTTACTCTGATGGCTTTTTTGTTTACCGTGATCGCAACCTTTGCAGCAGCTGCCTTATAGTTCTGATTTGCCGCAACGGATACTGTCACAACCGCCTTGCCTGCACCAACTATAGTTACCTTGCCTGTGCCATCCACCTTGACAACCTTTGTATTGCTGCTTGTAAATGTTTTCTTGTCATTTCTACTGCACTTCACATTGAGGGCAAACTTTGCATCTCCATATGTCTTTGCTGCCACCTTGCCTACTTTGAGAGTTGTTGCTGCTGGAATTATCTCTCTCTTTGCAACTGTGAACTGAACCGGTTGTGTCACATACTCATTGTAATTGGTTGTAGCACAAACCTTGGCATACATATAATATGTGCCCGGATCTGCCGATCTGGAGTTCTCCCACAATGTTCCATCCGTGTTGCTGTTCTCTGTTGTGTAGTAATACTCTATAACAGGATCCTCTTGTGCTCCTGTAACCTCTGGAGCCTCTACACTGTCGCCAAATGTGTAATCGATTACATCAAATTCAACATTCTGATCAAGTCTCTGTATTTCAAATTCTGCATAAGCCGTAACATCAGCTATCTTCACAACAAACTTATAAGTACCTGCATTTACCGGCGCATTCTCATTTTCCGGATAATCGGTATCGCCTGTTCCCTCATAATATGTAACAGCTGCCTCTCCGGTCTTCTCTGTTATCCAGTTATTAACAACTGCACCTGCATATTCTGTGCCGTCATACGCTCTGCTTTCTGCTGTCACAGTACAGCTGACCGCCTCGTTTCTGCCCTGATATGCGCAGTGTGCCGGATTCTCAGTTTCATTGCAGTATGCAATTATCTTGTTACTGCTTCCTTCTTTTATCTCATACGTCCAGTCATGATAATGAACCATATCCCATGACTTGTTCTGAAGCATGTAATTGGCTGCATTACCCGTAGTTGCAAGCCCAAATCTGTATGTAGTTACAACCGTCTCTATTCCAGGTGTAACGTCCCACAGTACTACAGTATAATCCTCGTCATATACAAGTTCATCTCCATCCAGCAATCCTGAGAACTGGATTCCCTGTATATATGCATTTTCATCAACAATTACCTTATCCGCTGTGATCGTTTTCTTTTCGATAGTCACAGTCACATCGCCAAATACCGGTGAACACTCATCTGCTGTAACAAGGTAATACACCTTATATGTTCCGGCATTTTTAAGTTCTGGAACCGTCTGTGTGTACGGCTCATCTGCTGCCAATGAATAACTGATAGAAGCTCCATCCAGGCCATCTGCAATTGTAACAGATGGGCTATGTATCAATCCATCATAAGTGCAGGTTGTATCTTCCGCAGTTACTCCGGCGATCAGGTCACGTGAGACTGCCTTGGCATCTGACCACAATGAAGCTGGTTTTGTCGTATTAGCCACGTATCTTGTGCGAACATATACCCTCTGATTCTCTTCAAGTCCTGAGATAACATAATTATCTGACACATTCAGATCATCGAGAACTGTCCAGGCCGCTCCATCCATCGAATACTGATACTGCTGTCCGCCAAGCGGGCTTACTGTCACAGAATCACCAGTCACGCTTACTATCTCAATGCCTTCGCCGTCTGCAGCACTTTCCATATCAGCTGGTGTTGGATTCTGTATGTCTGCAAGAGTCTTCGGTGCAGATGGCGCCTCCGGTCTTGCTGCAACAGTTATATCAGCAGGTGTATCCTGACTGTCCTTCTTGCTGATACTTATATTTTTACCAAACAAACTATATGATACGTCGTTATCATCTGTTCCCTCAAGGGCTATATCACCATACATATCACTCACAATTTCATATGACTCGCCATCAACAGTGATGATATATGAAGTATCGCCATCAAGATCTGTCAGATTTTCTGTTATATAATCAACCTGTCCTGTAACTGCTCCTACATCAGCCACCGCTCCAACGCTGAATTTGAAACCTATATGTCCGCCATCTTCAACATTTGTCCATGACATTGTCAATCCCGAATCTATTCCTTCAACCAGGGATGCAGCATTCTGACCATTTATTTCAGCAGTTTCCTTTATGTAGCTTGATGAACCTGTATTGTACTCAAATATTCTTCTGGAATCATAGCCCCCGATCCAGTAATTACTTGCCTGTGTTATAGGTGCAAGAACAAATGATGGAGTATCATCTGCCGCATCCGCCGCTTTAGCAACTCCCATCATCGCTATCTGCTGTAATTCGCCATTCTTGACAGTAGCAGCAAGCACCGCTTCATCTGCACTGTCAGAGCTTGTAATTTCATTTCCAATATTCGCATCCGCTCCTATTGCAAATGAATGCTGTCCCTCACCAAGTTCAGCATCAAAAATCAGATCGTGAGTATTCATAGGATCAAACGACAATCTTAGAGCTGCAAGCGAAGCCACAGATACTTGTGATGTAGCCGTTTCAGCTGAAGGCTCTGAATCGCTTCTGCTGTACAATCTCCATACTTTGTCGTAGCTTGTTCCAAGCATATAGTTCTTTCCGTCCTTGGTATACAAGCCAACAATATCAACCCCTTTGTCATTGGCCATGTAAGCCATAACTCCATTGCTTATATACCAACATTCATTCGCTTTTGTCCACGTATTGCTCTCGTCGCTGGAAGGAAAAACTGCCTTTACCGCTCTGCTGGCTGTGCCATCCACCACGCATCTGTACCAGTATCCATGAGTCGGGGTGAACGTATATGTACTCCCATTTGCACCTTCAATATCTGTAAATGGTCCACGCTTACTGGTTGCGCTCTGCCACTGATATGTTGCAGCTTCCCCTGTCACGTCCATAACGAAAGTAATTGAACTATTCGTCATATTCTTGCCATATGGATATCCATTGTTCATGAATACAACTTCTTCCTCCGAAGGATCTGTATTGCCTCCGCCTGAAAAGCCACCGATCTGAAATGTTATTTCATTGCCGCTGGCATCCACTATCTTGCCAGCATCCAGATCAATACTTCCTATGTAAATATCAGGGAATACATAACCATTGTAATATGTCCACGTATACAGATAATACACACCCGTGGTACCCATATCTATTCCCTCTCCGGAAATGGTATCCGTTCTGTCATATGTACCTGAACTCCTTGAGAACGAGTTCTCTGTTATCCAGCCTTTAAATCCGCAGCCTTCAGGTGACTCGGCACTTGCCCATCCACTGTACCTATGGCTGTTCAGATAATCACCAAAGTTTGTGAGGTCGCCAGACAAGAACTTCTCAGACTGAATGCCAAGCTTGCAGCTCGCGCTGGCATAACCGCTGGTCGTCCACCCCCACTTGAGACCTCTCATATGTCCATCTGTGCTTATATCCACGTCTGTTACCTTGATATTCTCCATAGCCGCTGCGTAGGCAGTATTCTTACCGCCTATCGAAATCAAACACGTTATGACCATGAAAGCTGTCATGAGCCATGCCATAACTTTTCTGCATAGAATTCTTTCTTTCATACACTTCCCTCTCTTTCTCAATAAAACCTCTTTTTCGTGTGTCCGTTAATGTTTTCTCTCTGCAACCATTACCTCCTGTTAATTCTTGACTCTTTCACTTTAACAATTTATGATAATTATAATTCGTACATCAATGTTCAAGTCAACAATATTTTTGCGGTATTTATGCAATATTCACAATTTTTTTTGTCTATTTTTAAGGGAAGGGGAATCATATGAATCACGCAAATAAAAATCTATATCAAATTGGAGAAGTCACTAAAATGCTTGGAGTGACAAGAAGAATGCTGTTAAACTACGAAGACCTGGGGCTTCTGACACCCGCATACAAAAATGAGAGCAGCGGTTTCCGCTACTACTCTGCCGATAACATCGTACATATACGAATTATAAAAGTTCTTCAGGGACTAGGATTATCGTTATCCGAGATTAACAAGTACTTCAATAATACCGAAAAGCTTGAGGATGTCATTGAACGTATGACTGCGCTCCGTTCCCAGCTGGATCTGTGCATAGCCCAGCTTCAGCTGCGTCAGTCCCAGACATCAGAACCGGAGATCCATTTTACCACTCTTCCCTCATTCACTGCATTTTGTCAGGAGTTCAAAGACTCTGATCTGGCCAGAAAAACTGAAGATCTGCGCAAGACCTTTATCGAGGCAACAAAAAAATATCAACTGGACACCACAGGCAAAATGTGTACAGAGGTTTTTATCGAGTCAGCATCAGCCGGAAGATATGTCATACCTGTCGCAGCAGATCCTGACACCAATGACGAACACATAAAAAAACTTCCACAGACTGCAGCCATCTGTATATACCATCGTGGTCCATACGAAAATTTTGACACTGTCCAGAAGAAACTATTGGACTATGCAAAAGAAAACAATCTTGCTACCTGTGGTTATTTTCGCAATTCGTTTATGGAGGGTCCTCCAACCCACGGAGCAAATAAAGATGCTTATATCACACAGATCGCACTGCCAATACGCAAAAGCTCTCCGTTCGGATCGGCATGATCCGCGCAGAGAGCTTCTGTTTCTGATACTACTATTCAATTTTCATCTCATTCAAAGACCTGAACTCATATCCCTCCTTCTCCAGGTTTGTGAGAACCGTATCAAGTGCCTGCGCATTTGACGACGACACATTGTGTATGAGCGGAATGGCTCCCGGATGATGATATTTCGCAAAATGATCAATGACATAATCCGCTCCTGGCTGATTGTTCACATCATAATCAAGGTAAGCCATACTCCAGAATATGGTCTTGTACCCCATATCCTTGGCCAGCTGCAGAACCTGTTCACTGTACTCACCGCAAGGCGGCCTGAAATACATATCCATATCATAACCCGTTTCACTCTTCATAAAATCCGAACACTCTCTGAGTTCATTTTTCTGCTCCTCCACAGTCTTCTCCGGCATACACGGATGATGAACCGTGTGGTTTCCCACCTGATGACCATCCTCCTTCATCCTCTTCACTATATCCGGATTGTCCCTTATATAAGTCATCGTCACGAAGAAGCAGCCCTTTGCATTGTGCTTTTTGAGCACATCCAGCATCTGCTCTGTATATCCGTTCTCGTACCCACAGTCAAATGTCAGATACATCACCTTTTCATTCTTCTCAGCACACACTCTGTCCACGTAGAACGCATCGTACTGCTCCAGCGGAAAGCTGTTGTCACAGCCACTCATTCCATGATTTTTGTCCCGCACTATGTACCATGAATATTTCTTTGTCGATATCTGGCTGTAATCCCTTAGTCTGGTCATATCCTCACCCTGACTCTCCCCGTCTGTGTCCGTGTTACTCTCCGCATCTTCCGTCTTGTCTCCCGATTTTTCTTTTCCTTCCGCATCACCTTCCCCATTCTTCGCACCGTCCGCCTGACACTCTGCGTCCCCCGGAGTCGCCACCATCTTGGACAGATCCTCCTTGTCATATATGGAGCATCCGCTGAGCACGGCTCCAATCACGCAGGCAGCATACAGTCCTGCTATCAAGTACAGCTTTCTCACTATCTACCATCCTGAATTTATTGGCTCATACAGGCTGTTTTCACCCGCATTTCATCTGCATCCCACCTGCACATGTCCACTCGCCGGTTATCCATCCGCCAGCATCTTCTTCATGATCCCATCCAGAAGAACATCATAATCCGCCGCCCCATTCCGGGATTGTTTTTTCTTAACCTTCTTTTTCTCTATCCCCTCATCAGCTGAGCTGCACGCAACCTGAAGTTCCGGAGCCTCCGCCTTCTTTTCCTCCTTTCGGAGTCTGTTCGACAGGCTGTTGCTGAGATAATTTTTCACGCTGTCCCTGAGAGCCCGCATGTGCCATGCACAGTTCCACTGATTGTGTGCCGCCATGAGAAGCATATATGTTGCCAGACCGCACACGCACATTTTCAGTGCCTCCGGTCCATCGCCTACTACATAATATTGATATACCGCCGCAAATATGCCTGTCCCCGCAACGACGAGTCCCATATTTTTTACAAATCCGTTCCACACGTTCACAGGTACAAATCCTATTTTCAACCTGTCTATGTACTTGTCCACAAATGCCGCAGTGTCATGTATGTCCACATCCAGCGAAGCTATATCCTCATACCGCTTTCGTATCTCCAACAGCGCCTTTTTCCTTGTTGTCCCCATCCTCTCCGCAGCCTTTGCAAGTCTCGCAAGATAGCTGCTCATGACAGCCCGTCCTATCAGTCCAATGCACCCACACACTATCATCACATACATACACACATTCTGATTCAGCAAAGTTTCAAACATAGTTTTTCCCTCTCTTTTCACATATTCGATCATTTCAGTCAAAAACATATCGCATATCCGGATGGCCAGCCCGGATGGTAGTATTATATGAGCCGCATTCCCGGGTATACAATTATTTTCGCTCGACAAATATTTTGGTTTTAACCGCATTTGTGATATGCTATAATATGATGCGCGTTAGGAGCATCATGCTCAACGCTATTAAAAAAGAATATAAAAATGATTGGTTAAGTACAATAGAAAAGAGGTATAGCTATGGTTTATAAGACTAAAGGAACCTGCTCAGTTGAGATTTATTTTGACGTAAATGACGGCAGGTTACACAATGTAAAATTTACCGGAGGATGCAACGGCAACCTTAAGGGTATCGGTGCACTTGTAGAAGGCATGAAGCCAGAGGACGTCATCGCCAGACTCGAGGGCACAACCTGCGGTTTCAAGCCGACTTCATGCCCGGATCAACTGGCTCAGGCACTCAAGCAGTATCTGGCTTCAGCACAGTAACAGGAGGATTAACAATCATTATGAAGAGAATTATATTGACAGGCGGCGGTACAGCAGGTCATGTCACACCAAACATGGCACTTATGCCGGAGCTGAAGAAGCACGGATATGACATCCAGTACATCGGTTCATATGACGGCATGGAGAAAAAACTTATAGAAGATATGGGCATCCCTTATCACGGCATAGCTTCAGGAAAGCTCAGAAGATACTTCTCAATGAAGAACTTCTCAGATCCGTTCAAGGTACTTAAAGGAATATCTGAAGCAAAGAAGCTCATGAAAGAGCTCAAGCCTGATGTAGTATTCTCAAAGGGAGGATTTGTCACAGTCCCTGTGGTATTTGCCGCACACTCAGCAGGTATCCCTGTGGTGATACACGAATCAGATATGACTCCCGGCCTTGCAAATAAGCTCGCCCTTCCAAAGGCGACAAAGGTATGCTGTAACTTTCCTGAGACAAAGGATCTCTTCCCTGAGGGCAAGGCAGTCGTAACCGGAACCCCTATCAGAGAGGAACTTTTCCGCGGCGATTCCGCATTTGCATATAACTACTGCGGTTTCACTGACAACAAGCCTGTTCTCCTTATCGTGGGCGGAAGTTCAGGAAGCGTCATAATCAACAACGCAATAAGAGACAATATCGACCGTCTTCTGGAGACCTTCAACGTCATCCACCTGTGCGGCAAGGACAATCTGGATGAATCCCTCAAGGATAAGAAGGGCTATGTCCAGTACGAATATGTAAAGAAGGAACTTGCAAGCATGCTTGCACTGTGCGATATCATCATCTCACGTGCAGGAGCCAATGCCATCTGTGAGCTTCTCGCACTCAGAAAACCGAACATCCTCATTCCTCTGTCAAAGGCTGCATCAAGAGGTGATCAGATTCTCAACGCCCAGTCATTTGAGAAGAGCGGATACAGCTATGTGATCCAGGAGGAAGAGCTTAACACAAAGTCTCTGTTCGCCGGAATAAATGAAGTGTACAACAACAAAGAGAAATATATCCAGGCTATGGAGTCCAGCAACCTGACCGACTCAACGGGAATCATCATCAACATGATAGAGGATCTCGTAAACGACCACGACTGATCTGCATAAGATCTGCAAAAGCAATTATAAAAAGGCAAAATAAAACTCCACACCGTCTAAATCATAGTCGGTGTGGAGTTTTATTGTATATTAACTATTATTAGTTAGCCAGAGCCTGAAGTACAGCAGCCTTCATCGCATCATCACACTGCTCATCTCCTATGTACAATGTAACTGTACTCTTTCCGCCTGCAGGAAAATCAAATACTGCCTTCAGTGTCTTGTCTATATATGTTCCATCTGAACCATACTTTGCAAGATCCATGCTGACCTTTGTTCCATAATATGTGATTCTGAATCCACCGTTTGTTGTGTCCTCATAATACCATACTGTTGTCTTGGCCTTCTTATCAAGAGCGTCTCCATATGTAACACCTGTAGGAACCTTCTTCTCTGTTCCGTTGCTCTGTACATCTGTATAGACGATCTCATTCTTTTTAAGGCTGTCTATCTTGTCCTTTGCTTCATCGTTAGTACGATACTGAATGTTACCCTTTACAAATATCTGAGCTGTCTCAGGAAGAACCAGATACACACCGCCACAGATAGCTGCTACCACAATAATGGCTACAAGGATCTTAACAAATGTCTTCATAATTATCTCTCCTATCCACAATCAAATTCATCAATCGATACTAGAACAGTTCTTTCTCAAGCTGGAATATGAAATCCTCAAGGAGCTGCATGCGTTTGCTGTACTCAAGTCGTCCAGCCTCCGTCTTACATCTCTTGATCTTTGGTTTATTGATCTTATAAAAATTCTTGATTCTGTAATATGCGCGCTTATAGCTTGCCTCGTCCTCTATAGCCGTAGCCATGGAATCCCACAGAACACTGATCGCTCCAACTTCATCCAGCAGGTCTGCATCCATAACTATCCTGCACTCAAGTGACAAATCTGCATCAGTATCCTTCTCCTCATGGATCATGATTATCTCGCCTATCTTGGCTATCTTCTGTGGATTGACTCCCAGACTGTCAAGATAATTGACAGCTATCTCTGCTCCGACCTCCCCATGTGGTCTCTCGTCATCCCAGCCCACATCATGAAGAAGTGCCGCGAGAACTATTATATCCAGATCTCCACCTAACTTCGACTGAAGCTTTATCGCCCATCTATACACCCGCATAGTATGTTCAAATCTGCTCCTGAATGGATAATTAGGCGGCCTGCCGTTAACGGCTGTCTGTTCCTTTACAAAATCAATTACTTCAGCGTAATTCATATCCGTTTCGCCCCTTGGAAATCACTATTCTGCAGCGCATAATAACACTGCAAAAGTATCATACTTGATGATAACATCTTTTGTGGGATTTTGCTATATTTTTTTAAATTTTTAATAAATAATGTTAAAAATAAAAAAATCCATGCGATCTTCCTTCGAAGCGTCACCATAGACGTTACCTCAGCAGTTAACTCAGCCCAGGCACCCTCACGGCACACAGGAGATTCCCCTTAGTGCTGCTTCGTCTCCGACCTGACACGGTTCGAAGATTCCTGTTGCGCGAGACCCAGACATCAACATCACTTACTGAGGGCAGCCCTACAGCGGCCACCCCTCCGGAAGACCATCACCCCTGCTATAGCGGATTGCAGGTACAGGGCGCCGCTACCTCCCCGGTTGCATGGAAACTTTAAAACATATTTAATTGGCTGTGCACAAGATGCACCGCAGGCTACATTATATCTGACATGCCGCCCGCCGTCAAGCATTCTTCGCTTTTCCCTGTCTCAGGTCGCGAAAAAAGCTCTTCATCATCTCACTGCATTCATCCTGCCTCACACCACGTATAACCTCAACCTGATGATTGAACTGTTTCATGTCCAGCAGGTTTATTATGGAGCCCGCACATCCGGCCTTGGGATTCATGCATCCTATCACCACATTTGGGATACGGGCCTGCACTATGGCCCCGGCACACATCTGGCACGGTTCAAGGGTCACATACATTGTGCACTCCTCCAGCCGCCAGTCGCCGAGCTTCTTTGACGCCTGTTCTATGGCCAGTATCTCCGCATGTGCAAGTGTGGTCTTTTTCAGATTTCTCTTGTTGAAGCCCCTTGCGATTATCCTGTCATCGTGGACTATGACACAGCCTATCGGAACATCGCCATTTGCATAAGCCCTCTTTGCCTGGGCTATGGCTTTATCCATATACTTCTCATGGATACGCCGCTCCTCCGGCGTCAGCTCATCTATATTGGTATCTTCCATTCTCTTTATCCTCTTCTTCCTATCTTATATCCACTATCCAGTAGCCGAAGCTGCCGGTCTTGATATGTGTCTCCTTCTCCGGCACGAATCTGTCAAATCCAAATATCCCGGCAAGGTATTTCTCCCTCGAGGAATACACCCCCGGAACTCCAAGTATGTAACTGACGCGGTCATCATCTGGGGAAAATATGACTTTGCCAAACATCAGGTATTTGTAGCTGTAATACCCGTGTGTCAGGAAGCTGTTCACCCCGAGCTTCCAGTTGCACATGTCCAGCAGACCTATGTCATTCGGGGATATCTTCACGCTCTCTATGACGCTGTCCAGCCCGTCATCCAGGGAGCTTCCCGGAAGAAGTGGCAGACGTTCATAGTTCTCAAACATTTTGTCTATCGCCGTTCCGGTCTCGGAGGTCTCGACCTCATCAGAACATACAGGCTCCGCCGGTGCAGCACAGCTCTCAAGCTCCAACTCTGCCGTGACCGTATCTGTTATGGAGGCCTCTCTCACCGCCTCGCTCAGTTCCTCAGCATCGCGGCCCGCACGTTTCGCATCCCACATTCTGGAATAATCTATCACACTGTCCGTCCAGGACGAACAGAATATATCGCTGTCGTAATACTCCTGCCCCATATTTCCATCCGGCTGTATACGCCTTATGACGATACCGGCAAATGCAGTCACAGGCCGTCCACTCTCCATGACATCATCCCAACAGAATGAGAAGCACTCCTCACCGTGTCCATTTCTGAGTCTCATCTTACCGACGAGCACCGGCAGAGGGATCATCACGGGTTCATTTGTCTGTTCACCGCCCACTGCGCCTTCGTCGGCCAGCGTCTCCCTGTAAATGAACACGCCATAGATTTCCTCTCTGCTGTTCATTCCGTTTCTCAGTCCAACCGTGAGTCTTCCCGTTCTCCCCACCTTTGCCACCTTGGCAAATCCTGAATTTTCACATTTGTGTCCGTCGTGATACCTGTAAATATACGATATAAATCGGTTCCAGTACACCATAGATAATCCTCCTCTCCCTTCCGGAATTCTGCGTCCTTTTCCGGGGGCTTTATCAATTATCTATGATTCTGTCTCACCACCTATGACATTATTTGTCCGTGAGAATGTCGCTCAAAGCTGCAAATTCCGCCAGACTCAAACTTTCTCCACGGATATTTGCTGATATTCCAAGGGATTCCAAAGCCTTTGCGATCTGCTCCTTGGCAAATGACAGCTCTCCGCTGTTGGCTATACCATTCTGGAGAGTCTTTCTTCTCTGGTTAAATGATGCTCTTATCAGCCTGAACATGAGCTGCTCGTCCTTCACCTTAACCGGCGGTTCCTGGTATCTGTTCAGTCTGATGACAGCTGAGCCCACACCCGGTCTCGGTATAAAGCAGTTTGGCGGAACATTTGCCACTATATACGGCTCGGCATAATACTGAACTGCCAGGGACAGTGCTCCGTAATCCTTGGTTCCCGGGCCCACCTGCATGCGGTCCGCAACCTCCTTCTGCACCATGACCGTCACCGAGAGAAGCGGCACATGCTTCTCGAAAAGTCCCATGATGATCGGTGTGGTTATATAGTATGGAAGATTCGCAACCACCTTGATAGGCCTGCCGCCATTTCTCTCCTCCACGATCTTGTTGATATCCACCTTCAGTATGTCATCGTTGATGATGGTCACATTGTCGTACTCCGCAAGGGTCTCGTCCAGAATAGGGAGAAGATTCTTATCTATCTCCACCGCCACAACCTGTCCGGCACTCTCCGCAAGATACTGGGTCATGGTTCCTATTCCCGGGCCTATCTCCAGAACGCAGTCGTCCTTCGTGATGTCCGCCGCGCTGATTATCTTGTTTATGACATGGGCATCTATGAGGAAATTCTGACCGAACTTCTTCTGAAATGCAAATTCGTATTTCTTTATCGTCTCTATCGTGACCTGTGGATTGCTTAACTTCTCCATGCTTTGTCCTTTCCATTGCCTGTAATCTACGTTTTTATTACATCTTGTACATTTTCAGGGCATTCGCGTATGTCTGGTCATACACTTTCTGAACCGGAACGCCCTTGATCTCGGTTATCTTCTCAGCTATATAAGGTATGTTGAGGGCAGAGTTCCTTGTCCCTCTAAGCGGAACCGGCGCCATGTACGGTGAATCCGTCTCAAGCACGATCTTCTCAAGAGGGATGTCCTCCACGACCTCCTGAAGCTTCCGGCTGTTCTTGAAGGTGACTACTCCGCCAACCCCTATGTTAAATCCCATCTTAATATATTCTCTTGCCTGTTCCACGCTGTATGAATAACAGTGTATCACACCGCCATTTCTGCCGCCATCCATTCTTTTCAATATCTCCATGGTGTCTGACGCGGCGTCCCTGCTGTGTATGATGATCGGCATGGCAAGCTCCTGTGCAAGCTCAAGCTGTCTAACGAACCATTTCTTCTGCACATCCCTCGGGGGATCATCATCAAAATGATAATCAAGGCCTATCTCACCTATGGCTCTAACCTTTGGATTATCCTGCACCATGCTCTTAAGTTCCTGTATATCCGCCTCCGTCAGCTCTCCTACCTCACTCGGATGTACGCCGACTGCCGCATAAAAATGCGGATATTTTGCGGCAAGCTCCACCGAATTCCTCGACGACTGCATATCCGCTCCGACGTTCATGACCTTGTCTATATCCTTCTCAAGGAATTCTGCAATTAACTGTTCTCTGTCCTCATCAAACTGAGTATCGTCATAATGACCATGTGTCTCAAATATCATATCTCAAACCTCTCTTATGGTACTAATGCATTGTTTATAGTACCGCAATATCGTATCCGTCACGCTGTATTATACAGAAATACCCGCACTTTGTGAACGTTTAATTATTTGTTTATGATTAGTTATTAATCTTTATAAATAGATTAATCTTTAAACACATTTTTTTCACAAATCCTGAATATACTAACAATCGTAAAGAGTTTTTCATTTATTTGAATCCTCTCTCCCCTCATTTTTTTGCAAGAGGCAGCAGATCTTCCCCGTTCTGTTACCTCTTGTTTTTTTGTGTCCAAAACTGTATATTTATTGTGATGTATAGATGTACACATAGATTACATCAACGTATAATATGTGTCCACATTACACGTGTCATATTGCATTGATTTTATATGTATATTTATCATAACATTTTACATAACAGGAGGACTTTCATGATTTCAAAGAAATATTCATCAATGTTAAACAACACTTCCATCATCAGGGAATTTGCACAGTATGCTTCAAAGCGTGCCGCTGAGATCGGTGCTGAGAATGTGTTCAACTATACTATAGGCAATCCATCTGTGCCTACCACGGATGACTTCAACAAGGGACTTATCGACCTTATCCAGAATGAGGATTCACTGGCACTTCACGGCTACAGCCCTACACTTACCATCTACTCTGTAAGAAAGGCTGTCGCAGAATCACTGAACCGCCGTTTCGGCATGGAGTATGTTCCTGAGGACATTTTCATGACATCAGGTGCTGCCGGAGCCCTGGCCCACGCCATCAGATGTGTCACAGAGCCGGGCGACGAGGTTATCACATTTGCCCCTTACTTCCCTGAGTATGTACCATACGTTGACGGAACCGGTGCTGTTCTCAAGGTCGTTCCCGCGGACATAACTTCATTCCAGATCAACTTTGACGCATTTCTCGAGATGATGAATCCAAATGTCCAGGCAATCCTCATCAACTCGCCAAACAACCCATCCGGAATCGTCTACTCAACCGAGACTATAACACATCTTGCCCAGATCCTCACAGAGAAACAGGAGGAGTACGGACATGACATTTACCTTATATCAGACGAGCCTTACAGAGAGATCGTATTTGAGGGAACTGATTCGCCGTTCATCTCTAAGTTCTACGACAACACCATCTGCTGCTACTCATTCAGCAAGTCACTGTCACTGCCTGGAGAGCGTATCGGATATGTGGCTGTAAATCCTAAGTGCAAGGACGCTGAACTCATCATCAATATGTGCGGACAGGTATCACGTTTCACAGGACACAACTGTCCTTCATCTCTGATACAGCTCGGAGTTGCAAGGGTTCTTGACGAGACCTCTGATCTGTCTATCTACGAGAAGAACAAGAACATCCTGTACAAGGAGCTCACAGCTATGGGATATGAGTGTGTTGAGCCAGGCGGAACCTTCTATATGTTCCCTAAGACTCCTATCGCAGATGCAAATGAGTTCTGTAACATGACTGCCCATGAGCTTGATCTGATCCTTGTTCCTGGCGACAGCTTTATGTGTCCGGGACATATGAGACTGGCTTACTGTACTACAACAGATATGGTTGAGCGCTCTCTGCCACTGTTTGAGAAGGCTATTAAGATGTGTAAATAATGATCTGTGTGTACGACAATAACAGATCTTGTTTGTACAAAATTATTTTAGGAAAGTATAGAGATATAGCATATGACTAACATAAAGATAATTCTCGCCTCGGGATCGCCTAGAAGAAAGGAACTTCTGGCCCAGGCGGGATACGACTTCGATGTGTGTCCAAGTCTTTCTGATGAAGATCTTGAACCTATGGCTCCATCTGAATATGTAATGCTTCTGGCTAAGAAGAAGGCAGATGAAGTGTGCAACAGGATCATCGCCCAGGATGTTGTAAGACGGGTTAAAAAGCTTCCTGAACGCTTCGTTGTCCTCGGCGCAGACACTGTTGTATCGCTGAACGGAAGGATTCTTGGTAAGCCTTACGACTACGACGATGCATACAACACCTTGAACAGTCTGTCCGACCAGACGCATCAGGTGTACACCGGCGTGTGTCTGATATATGTGAACGGAAGAGCCAAGTCATCCAGCTCATTCTATGAGAAGACGGATGTCACCTTCTATCCTGTATCCCACGACGAGATAATCCAGTACCTCGCCACAAATGAGCCGTTTGACAAAGCCGGAAGCTATGGAATTCAGGGCAAGGGCGGTCTGTTCGTCAAGGGAATTGAGGGCGACTACAACAATGTTGTCGGGCTGCCACTCGCAAGGGTGTATCACGAGCTTGATGATTTGATTTCTTGAATGGTTTGGAAATATTTTCTCTAAATGGCAATTATATTTATTTTACGACACTAAATTATCCCTTTTTGAGGAAAATATCTTGAAAAAGGCACAAAATCTGAGATTTTGTATCCTTTCAACAAAATTTCCTTGAAAAGGGATAATTTTATGCACATATTATTAAATTCCACGATAAACAGCACAAAGACTTTTATCCGCCATCGTGCCATAAGAAATAATTCCTACACGAATCCTTACATAAGCTCTTTCTTCACATTGAAGATAGTTCCAACGACCTTCGGGCCCGCATTTGATGCAACTGCTGCCCCGATCTGGAAGTAATCTGAAGGGCCATAGCCAACCTTCTCCGTCATACGGGCTGTCAGCTCGTCTCTTACGATCTCATCGTTACCATATACTATCTGGTACTCTGAACCCGGATCCATCTCTTCCACTGTGACATCCACCATCTTTGCCATGAGCTTCTTCTCGCCGCGGCACTTGATAGCTGTCACGATCTCATTTGCCCAGATCTTCATGATAGGCTTCACGCCAAGTGCGTCACCAACCAGAGCTGCCGCACTTGGGATTCTTCCTGACTTGGCCGCATACTTGAGGCCATATATTCCGAAGTATATCCTTCTCTTTGGAAGCTCTTCCTTCAGATACCACACGATATCCCTGGCATCCCTGCCCTCCTGAACCATTCTAGCTGCCACAACCACCGGATAGCCATACTGTCCACTGTAGCCTATTCCGTCAAATACATATATATTGCACTTTCCGGCGCACTCAGGATATTCCTCCTCGAACTGATCTGCGGCCATCTGCGCATTTGCATATGAGGCAGAACCATCCTTGTTGATGCTTACATATATAATATCCGTGTAACCCTGCTCCACCAGCTCCTTATACACCTCGCCGAACTGGTACGCTGTGATCTGTGATGTCTTTGGAAGATCATCATTCTCTGCCATGAGCTTGTAGAAGCCCTCATTGTCAAAATCGACTCTGCTCAGATAAGACTTGCCACCTATTACAACCGGGAAAGGAAGGATCTTGATGCCAAGCTCCTTCTCCTCATTCTCTGAAATGTCACTGGCAGAATCTGTCATTATAATAATTTTTCCCATAATTCACAAAACTCCATTTTTTGCTAATGAGCAGACGCATGAAATGCGCTGCGCGCGGCGTCTGCGTGCTTCATAAGGAATCCTCCCACTTACGTGGGTCCCTCCTTATGAAAATTTACTTATCATTCTCCATACGCCACTTGATACATCTGTTGAGATAATGAACATAATCAGGGTTCTTGCACATACCCTTGCCCTTATCATCAGATATCTTGGCAACATCCATGCCGTTACATGCTGTAGTCTTCATAACTATGTTGAGCGGTTCATCGCACGTATCGTTGGATATATATGTTCCTATTCCAAATGCAACCTTGATCTTGTCCTTGAAATAGCTGTTGAGTTTGTCCGCTTTCTCGAAATCAAGGCTGTCGCTGAACAGAAGTGTCTTGGTCTTTGGATCAAGTCCAAGCTTCTCATAATGATGAACCATCTTGTCGCCCCACTCATAAGGATCGCCACTGTCGTGTCTCACCCCACTGAAAAGTGTCGCATATGTGAGCTGGAAATCCTTCAGGAAGCAATCTGTTGTGATGGCATCAGTGAGAGCTGTTCCGTTCAGCACTCCATACTCCTTAACCCATGCATCCAATGCATACCAGTTGGAATATGCAGGATTGTGCTTATGATTACCCTGTCCAACACACATGATCCACTCATGCGCCATAGTTCCAACCGGAACCAGATTATACTTCCTTGCCAGATATACATTACTTGTTCCGACAAATGTTGAACCCGGATACTTGCGCTTGCTGAGTTCCTTGACTGCAAGCTCCTGAGCTTCAGCCGAAAGTCTTCTTCTGAGTCCAAACTCACTGAAAGCTCCAAGGTTATACTCTCCGGTCTCGACTTTTCGGACCTTCTCATCAAGCTTCTCCCTGAATGATGCAAGCAGCTTATCATAGTCATCGTTCATTCTGAAGTAGACCTCATTCACTATAGCCAGAGTAGGTATCTCATACATGGAAGTATTGAGCCAAGTACCTCTCGCCTCTATCTTCAGTCCACATTCAGCGTCATCTGATATCTCAAAGTCCTCATATCTTGCCTTCCAGAGTCTCAGAAAATCAACATAAGAACCCTTTATCCACTTGATATTGTGCAGATACTCAAGCTCCTCCTCTGTAAATCTCAGATCACAGTAGAGCTGTATCTGTCTTTTGATTTCATCAACCATCTCCTTTGTGAAGAACACGTCAGTATTCCTGCACTTGAATGACCATGTTGTCTTATAGTCACTGAACTGATGGTAAATCGCCTGTCCCATACTAAACTTGTACATATCCGTTTCAAGCAGGCTTGTGATTATTCTTTCCATTTTTATACTCTTCTTTCTCTTTTTATCCGCTCCACACATACGGCTTAACCGCCATATATCACGGAAATACGGAAGTATACGCAAGTTCAAATACTTCCACTTATAATAAGTTAGCACACAGCCCGCTGTCAAGCACTATTACCTTGCAACTATCACACATAGTATTGTATAATGTTACCGTTCAGAGCCATGCAGCACAATATAAGAAGTGGCTTGTCATGCTTGCATGAACAAGGCATTTCTTATATTGTGCTATACGGCGGATACGCCGCACCGAACAGGCTCGTAAGAGACTGTGAGGTGGCATGGCTCTGAATGCCGCAGGGCACACCAGCCGAACAGGCTCGTAAGAGACTGTGAGGTGGCATGGCTCTGAATGCCGCAGGGCACACCAGCCGAACAGGCTCGTAAGAGACTGTGAGGTGGCATGGCTCTGAATGCCGCAGGGCACACCAGCCGAACAGGCTCGTAAGAGACTGTGAGGTGGCATGGCTCTGAATGCCGCAGGGCACACCAGCCGAACAGGCTCGTAAGAGACTGTGAGGTGGCATGGCTCTGAATGCCGCAGGGCACACCAGCCGAACAGGCTCGTAAGAGACTGTGAGGTGGCATGGCTCTGAATGCCGCAGGGCACACCAGCCGAACAGGCTCGTAAGAGACTGTGAGGTGGCATGGCTCTGAATGCCGCAGGGCACACCAGCCGAACAGGCTCGTAAGAGACTGTGAGGTGGCATGGCTCTGAATGCCGCAGGGCACACCAGCCGAACAGGCTCGTAAGAGACTGTGAGGTGGCATGGCTCTGAATGCCGCAGGGCACACCAGCCGAACAGGCTCGTAAGAGACTGTGAGGTGGCATGGCTCTGAATGCCGCAGGGCACACCAGCCGAACAGGCTCGTAAGAGACTGTGAGGTGGCATGGCTCTGAATGCCGCAGGGCACACCAGCCGAACAGGCTCGTAAGAGACTGTGAGGTGGCATGGCTCTGAATGCCGCAGGGCACACCAGCCGAACAGGCTCGTAAGAGACTGTGAGGTGGCATGGCTCTGAATGCCGCAGGGCACACCAGCCGAACAGGCTCGTAAGAGACTGTGAGGTGGCATGGCTCTGTGGTTTTACATATTATGAAAAGAGGATAGATTATGTTAGAGCAGAACAACGAAAAAAAGCCTAAGAAGTACGCCGGCATTCTGGCTCACCCGACATCATTCCCAAGTCCTTATGGAATCGGAGATCTGGGTCCGGGCGCTTATCAGTTTATCGACTTTCTTGCAGCTTCAGGATTAAATCTGTGGCAGGTGCTTCCACTCGGTCACACAGGCTTTGGTGATTCACCTTATCAGCCATTTTCAGCATTTGCAGGACAACCACTTATCATCGATATCGACTACCTCAGAAAGAAGAAGTTACTTCTGGACGAGGACTTCTCAGCTATGCCTGACTGGGATCCTGAGAAGATCGACTATGGAACACTTATAGAATTCAAGACTGGCCTTCTGAAGAAAGCGTACGAGAGATTTATCGACGCTGACTATGCAGATGATATGTCAGGAGACGAGGATCTCATGGCAAAGTTCGATGCATTTGTCAAGAATACATCATGGCTTGCTGACTACTCTCTGTTCATGGCAGGCAAGGATGCGCACGAGGGAATGCCTTGGTACATGTGGGAGGATTCACTGAAGAAGCCTACCGCAAGGCAGAAGACCGCATGGAAGAAGAAGCTTGCAGACGGCATCGGCTACTACAACTTCCTCCAGTTTCTTTTTACAGAGCAGTGGCAGGCCCTCAAGACATATGCAAATGATCTCGGAATCAGTATAGTAGGTGACACACCTATATTCCTCGCATGGGACAGCGCAGACGTATGGTCCAATCAGGAACTGTTCCTGCTGGATTCAAAAGGATACCCTATCGAGGTTGCAGGTGTTCCACCAGATTATTTCTCAGCTACCGGCCAGCTCTGGGGCAACCCTCTGTACAACTGGAAAAAGCATACCGAGACAGGCTATGCATGGTGGATAGAGAGAATCAAGTATCAGCTCACAGTAACAGATTTCCTCAGGATAGATCACTTCAGAGGATTTGACCGTTACTGGGCAGTGCCTTACGGTGAGGAGACCGCCATCAACGGCGAGTGGAAGCCAGCTCCAGGGCTGAACTTCTTCACACAGCTCGAAGCTAATCTCGGCTACCATCTTCCTATCATCGCCGAGGATCTCGGCGAGATAGATGATTCAGTCATAGAACTCAGAGACAAATTCGGACTTCCTGGAATGAAGATCCTTCAGTTTGCATTTGAAAATCCAAACGAGAACGACTTCCTTCCACATAACTATACACCTAATTGTGTATGCTATACAGGTACACACGACAACGACACCACCCTTGGATGGTATACGCAGGCTTATGAGGCTTCAAAGGATAAGCTCAGAAGATACTACAGCACTGATGCAAGTGATATCTGCTGGGTTATGATAAGAGCATGCTTCTCTTCTGTTGCCAACATGGCCATCGTTCCTATGCAGGACGTGCTAAAGCTCGACTCATGGGCACGTATGAACACGCCAGGCGTTGGAGAGGGCAACTGGGCATGGAGATTCAAAGCCTCAGACCTGAGCAAGCAGTTGTCAGACAGGCTTCTTGAGACATCAAAGCTCTATGGAAGATATACTCCAATACCGGAGAAGAAGGATTCTGAGGAGAAGTAATCATACGACGAGTCAAATCAATGCTGGAACATTTAAAATAGCATAAGGAGAATTATAATATTGAGAACAATATTTGCATATTTATTTGCCTTTCTGGGCATCATCCTGTGTACTCCGTATCACCTGTATCTGTACCTTCTGGCTAAGAAGGATCAGGAAAAGGCGTACCGCCATGCCCAGAAGCTGGTCAAAGGCTTCTTTGGAATAGTCATGTTCATATGCGGTACCAAGTGCACTGTCATAGGTCTGGAACGGGTGCCCAAGGATCAGCCTATTCTGTTTGTCGGCAACCACAGAAGCTTCTTTGATATACTGTGCTGTCACAACGCACTGGACAGACCTCTGGGATTTATGTCCAAGGACGGAATCCTGAAGGTTCCTATCCTTCCATGGTATATGAAGGACATAGGATGTACATTCCTTGACAGATCCGACCTGAAGAAGGGACTGGAGACTATCATGCAGTCGGCTGATATCGTAAAATCCGGACATTCCATGATGGTATTTCCTGAAGGACACAGAAATGACGGCGAAGAACTTCTTCCTTTCAAGGACGGAGCATACAAGATCGCACAGAAGGCCGGATGTCCTATCGTACCTGTATCCATATGCGGAACAGACAATATCATGGAGGCCAACAAGCACAACTTTATCAGAAGTCACAAGGTGGTCATCGAATTTCTTGACCCTATCGACATAAATGGCTTGAAGCCAAAGGAGCGCAAGGAGGTTCTTGAAACCATTCCGGCACTCATTCAGGAAGCAAGGGTTAAGAATCTTCCCCTTGCAACAAAAAAGTGATCAGACTATAATAATCTGATCACGGCAAGACAAAACACCAATAACTAAATATAATCAGGAGGAACTAAACATGGCATGGTGGGTATGGTTGATAATAGTTGCAGTTATACTTATCGGAGGTCTTATTGCATTATACATAGTGGGCAATAAGCTTCAGAAAAAGCAGTCTGCACAGAAGGAAATGATGAAGGAACAGGCACAGCCTGTGACGATGCTTGTCATCGACAAGAAGATGCTCCCTATGAAGGATGCCGGATTGCCTAAGATGGTAATGGAACAGACACCAAAGCGTTACCAGAAGGCCAAGATGCCTATAGTAAAGGCCAAGATCGGACCTCAGATCATGAATCTTATCTGTGATGACGGTATATATGATCAGATGCCTGTCCGCGGAGAGGTAAAGGCTATGGTCAGCGGTATCTATATCATGAGCGTCAAGAATGTTCGTGGTAAGATCGAGGAGAAGAAGGGCAAGAAGACCTTTGGTGAGAAGCTTCGTGCAAAGCAGAGAAAGTATCAGGATATGTACGACAAGGATGTAGCCGAGTCAAAGCTCAGCAAGGAGCAGAAGGCCGCAGCCAAGGCTAAGGCCAAGGAAGAAAAAGAGAGAGCTAAAAAGATTCAGAAGATGTAACAGCTTGAAAGGAGGTTCCCAATATGAAGAAATGTCATATTAACCTCCGCGAACTTGGAATAGCTTCACTCGCACCGATATGCATAACTTTTGTCCAGGGGCTTATTCCATCATCTCTGGTATCATGTGTTATAATAATTATTCTCTGCGGATATATACATCATGTATATTCTTGGGTATTCACCACAGGAGATAACCGTAACAATAAAAACAGAACAGGAACGAGATCACTCTCATTCCTGTTCTGTTTTTGTATTTTTATACTTATTGTCATAACAGGCCTCAGCCTGCAGTTTTTTTCGACCGGAATACTGAACGCCATTGAGCTCCATCGTCCAGAGCTTCTCGGCAGTTACAGAGACATGGTTCGTTCATCATTCTCTCTAAACAACGGTATCTTCAGAGTTACAACAGTCATGCTGCTTGCACCGGTCTGTGAGGAGCTTGTGTTCAGAGGGATCTCTCTGAGTTCTTCCAGACGTGCATTTACATGCAGACATTCAGATGCCATCGCCATCCTGCTGTCAGCGCTGCTGTTCGCCCTTTATCACGGCAATTTAGTCCAGTTCTGCTACGCCCTTCCCATGGGAATCCTTCTCGCGCTGCTCGCCACATGGACGTCTTCCCTGCTGCCATCGATCCTTCTTCACATAACGATCAACGTATCTTCTTATTTCACTGGGATGCTGCCATTTGCACTGTCACATACAGGCTGTATACTTGCAACTGGTATCTCGTCAGCCGCAGGCTTCATCGCCCTATATCTGCTGCTGCGCCGAAGTGGCAAATCACACAAAGTATCTTGACATGTGATACACATACACTTTTTCATCGGGATCCTCTTCGTATCCTGACAGCTTGATGATATTCTTCAACACAAAATACCTGCTGTCCCTCATGACTCTCTGATATTCAAATGTCGGGTAGTACAGCATCAGATATATATTTCTCGGTGCCCTGCGCACGGAATCTATTATATTGTCTATGACCTTCTTGAACACCTCCGGGGAAAATGGATTGAAGAAATAGAAATAATTATCTTCATCTGCAACCTCATACTCCTGCGCCGGAATGTTATAGAAGTTCATCCTGTCTTCCTGATCATAAAATCTGCTCTGATAACCCGCGGCATTTTCCAGAAGCTTCTCGTATATGTCAGCATCTGCCTCTATACCCGTGGCGCGGCAGTAATGCCTTGAGTTGCCATAGAACAACACACGCCCCAGTCCGCAGCCAAAATCAACAAGTGTATCCTCCGGCTCCATGGACACGGCATTGAACAGGGTCACAAGATCCCTGTAGTAAGTCGCCTGATATATATTATTCTCCTCTGTGGGCTGCTCCGCACCTATACACAGCGTCGTATCTATAGACAGAAAATCATCAAACGCCTTCTCGTCATCCATATATCTATCCTCACTCCACGGTTATCCTAAGTACATTAAACGATACACATTCATTGCCATAATCCATCACATACACCACGACCAGACCAAGCCCCTTTTCCGTCTCCACGAGCTGATAGCCTTCAGTGAGTATGCTTATATTCATCATACCAACCGGAGTGGAATAAAATGCCTCTCTGGTCTCTCCCGGTCTGAATGACATGGCAGCACTGACTTCGCCCTTCTTTGTCAGGTCAAGTCCTAATTTGTCAAACTTCAGCAGATTTCTCGCCGGTTTCTCAAGATCCTCATAATACTCATCGTATTTCAGGTAAAATACCCCGTCCTTCTCATGAAGGCTTCCCCTGGTAACAAGCTCTATGGGTTCAACATTGTTCTCTTCCCTGCTCGTCCTCTGCTCTCCAACTACTGTCACAGTAACATTCTTTACCATATAAACTTCCAATCTATGTAATTTTATAAATTTATCTCTCTTTTGCCATCTCAATAAGCGTTGTGACGAGAGTCTTTATATCGTATCCCTGAGCATTCCACAGCATTGGATACATGCTTATTCCTGTAAATCCAGGAAGTGTGTTGATCTCATTGAATACAACTCTGTTTGTTCCATTCTCAAGGAAGAAATCCACTCTGGAGAGTCCGAAGCCGTCAAGTGCTTTGAATATCTTCACAGCGTCTTCCCTTATCTCGTTCTCTGCTTCCTTAGGGATGTCGGCGCCGATAACCGTTCTCGACTCAGCATTGTTGTACTTTGCATCGAAATCGTAGAACTCAGCAGCGGCAAGTATCTCGCCAACTCCCGAAGCCTTAGTATTGTCCTTGTAACCGAGGACTCCGCACTCAAGCTCACGTCCAACTATCGTCTCCTCAACGAGGATCTTGTTGTCGTGCTTTACGGCCTCATTCAGCGCATACAGAAGGCTTGCTCTGTCAGTCGCCTTATTTACACCCTTTGATGATCCGGCCTTTGACGGCTTTACAAATACAGGGTAATCAAGCTCAGCCTCAACTCTGTCCATAGCACTGTCTATGTCGCTGAAATCCTCTGCAAGCACAGGTACAAATCTCGCCTGTGAAACACCGACGTGATCAACGATTATCTTCGTATAGAATTTATCCATGGATGCTGCCGATGCCAGAACGCCACATCCAACATATGGAATATCTGCCATCTCGAACAATCCCTGTATAGTTCCATCCTCGCCATACATACCGTGAAGTACAGGGAATATGACGTCCACCTTCTGGCGCTCCACACCTGCATCGGAAAAAACTATAAGCTCTCTTCTGGTGTCCGGTGAGATCACTGCTGTGACCTTGCTGTCATACCAGCTTCCATCCGCTATACTCTCTATATTATCTGCCTTTAACCATCTTCCATCCTTGGTAATGCCAACCAATGTCATATTATACTTTTCAAGATCAACCCCCTTGGCAACTGTCTGTACCGATATACATGAAACCTCATGCTCTGATGATCTTCCTCCAAATATTACAACCAAATTTTCCTTAGCCATGACATGTGCTCCTTATACTTTAATCCGCGGTGCACCCGGGGCACACCACAGGTCAAAGTATAACACCTGGGAATCAACTTTTCAACGTCACTTATCCCCCAGATCTATACATAATGTCTCATACATTCCGGGCGGACAGTCCTCCCCGGAATCGCCAAAATACTCATAAGAAAATCCAGAGTTTGCATCGGCATCCACGCCCCACGCATTTGCCGCGCTCTGGGCAATGTCATTTATATCCTCCATCGCCATGACAAGATTGTGGCGCATCTGTATATAACTCAGATTCTCATTGTAGTCGTCCCCAAGCCACATGCCGATCTGCTTCATGACTGTGTTGCCCACATAGCTCTCAAGCTCATCTCTCTCATCCTCAGACTTCATATCGCCATCATAATCGACCTTAAGCCTTATGACCCTTCCACTGTCATCCAGTGAATTGTTGTACATGACCGCATCCGCCATTATCTCCCTCGCCACCTTATCCTTATATTTCTTCACATAAGAAACCTGTCCAAATATCACACCGCCGACAATTCCTATGAGGACACCCAGTATGGCTGCCCTGAACATTCTCCACATAAACAATACCTCCTGATCATCTAAGTCTCTATTCACCTATCCCATCTCTCGCGTATGTCGCCAGACACTGGCCTTCATAGTGTGTCTTAAGATATTCATTTGTATTGTTATCCCCGGATTTCTCCAGTATATTCTGTTCTATCACCACAGTCACATAGCTTGTAGCAAATTCCTTCTCAAGTTCGGCTGCAGCCTCGTTCATTACCTGGGTATTCTCCGCTACTATATACTCCACATGACTCGTATCGAGGGACTTCGCATGACTCTCATTATAACTTCTGCAAGCATCGGCAAATGAACCGGCGTCCACCTGGTACACCCCCTCCTCGGTCAGGGAATCCTCATCGTCGTCCAGTCCTGTTATGACCAGACTGTACCTCAACCCGCCGTCGGCAGAATTCTCCGTACTGCGCTCTATGATGACCGCATTCACATAGTCCACATCCTCCACCGGCTTGTATTCACACCCACTCAATATACACGCCGTCAATAACACCGCCGCCAGTCCGGCAGATTTTTTTACAGGCCATTTCCCGGCAAGTGATGCCGCCGGCAATATTATCGACAGGGGTACATCCACCAGAATAAGATATCCAGAGATGATCTTTATACGGTCCTGCTGTCCGGGCAGCATCCCGGCCCACAGGCATACGGCAAATGCAAGGACTGCCCACAATGTCTTCCACAGCCATCTGTGCCGAACACCCAGTCTGTCCACAGCGCCCCATCCACCTATGACGTTTGGAACCAGTGCCATCACACCGAACACGATGACAAGGTAACACACCAGCATGAGCGGCCTGAGCTTCACTCCGCCAGGCAGTTCCATGGCTCCAACTATATATAGTATATTTTTCTCCTTAGCCATGAGCGCACCCGTGCCCAATGTACATATCACAATTATCGAACACATAATGCCTATTATGGTACTTGTGCCTACGGCTGCACACAACATTCCTCTTCGCCTCCGAATGACGTGTATATACACCAGCATCACCGTCTCCATAGCCGAGAATCCAAGAAAAAGCAGTCCTCCCCTAGCCATGACACGGCTTATGGTGAGATTCGCCCCGCCCTCGTCTCCTATCTCAGTCACAGTCTTAAGCACTGACAGATCAAGGTTACTCACAGAAGACAGAATGACCACAGCCCCCGCCGCGACAGCGAACCAGAACACGGACTCCGCAAACCTGACCATCCCCCTTGTGCCACGGCTACCCATATACAGACATGCAAGCAACAAGGGGATTGAGATAGCAATTACCGTGTATCTTTTCAACATCAACTGCCTGGAACACTCGGCAAGGACAAACAGCAGCAAGCCCATCCTAACGGCAGTTCTTGCCCCATAAATCAATGCAATAGTCCTATTTTTGACTTTACCGCTTTCGCTGTTCCCTCTCTCATCAATCTTCATGTATACAATATATAGTGCTATCACGTAAGCAAAAGCCATGCATAGCATCAAAAAAAGTGACAAAATCAGGCAATTTCTTCCAAAATATGAGGGTATTAATGTAGCCACAAAAGTTATCATCCCCGGCAAAACGAGCAAAGCCATCTTAAAAAAGGCAGAAAACGTCACATTATATTTATCATTCATATCTATTTTCTCTTTCTGACCAACCTGCGCCGCTCGTCAGGATTGCTCCATTTAGGTCTGTTGATCATTTTCTTTATAGGCGCGCGGACAACAAAGTCCTTATATCCCTCGCCAGTGTATCCACAGGTCACGACAGGGGACATATACGGCACGCCAAAGCTGTCCATGGATGCAAGATGAAACACGAGAACCAGCATCGCAAGGATAAATCCAAGTATTCCATAAAGTGCGCTGGTGATTATAATTACGAACTTAAGCAATCTGAAAACAGACGCAAACGCCTCATTCGGAATGGCAAATGAAGCTATAGCCGTGAGTGCCACAACTATCACAACCATGGTGCTGACTATCCCCGCCTCCACGGCTGACTGACCAACTATCAGACCGCCAACCACTCCTATCGTATTTCCAAGCTGGCTCGGCAGTCGTATCCCGGCCTCCCGGAGCAATTCAAACAAAAGCTCCATTATCAGCACTTCAACTACAACGGGGAACGATAGCTGGCTTCTCGCATCGGCTATCGCATACAGAAGCTTGTCGGGTATCAGCTCCCTGTGATAACAGGTGATCGCAATATAAAGTCCCGGTAGTCCCACCGCAATGAACGCTGCCACATACCTTATCATTCTGGCAAATGTCGCCACCGGCCATCTGTTATAATAATCGTCCGCCGTCTGAAACAGAGTGTTGATGGTGGCTGGAGCAATTATGACCTCAGGGGAATTGTCAAACACAACGACAACCCTGCCCTCCACCAGAGCCGCGGCCGCCTTGTCAGGTCTTGTGGTCGCCTGGTATATCGGAAATATCTCCTGCCATTTCTTCTCCATCAGATGTTCAGCCATACCGCTGTCAAACACCGCATCTATCTCATACTTATCGATGGTGTCCCTTATCTGCTGTACCAGCTCAGGCTCCGCTATATCTTCCATATAGAATATCCCGTACTCTGTTCTGGATCTGACGCCCATTGTCCCCTGTTCCAGCTTCAGATGTACGTCCTTGATCCTTCTCCTTATCAGAGCTGTGGATGTCCTAAAGTTCTCATTGAAGCTGTCCCTCGGCCCTCTCATTCCTCCCTCGGTGGAGCTTTCCTCTATACCTCTCACAGGGAAATGTTTCGATGACACTACTATTGCCTGATCGCTCCCGGATACAAATATGGCCGTATCCCCCCTGAGAACCGCCCTGACAACGTTGTCCATGTCACTTTCCTGGGTATAATCCGCCGTCTGACCCTCGCAGGAGATTATATGCTCCCACAGATCTGCCGTGTCTTTATTCCGCCATTCCCAGGTTATTGGTTTTATTAATGTGTTCTCAATCAACTCATGATCGCACAGTCCATCTATATACACCACGTATATTGCCGGATCATCTCCCCAGGCACAGCGGTCCAGATCAAACCTTCGCTCCACGATATCGCTCCAGTTACCGAACATTGTCTCAATTTGCGTGATGTTTTCGTCTATTTTTTTACTGATTGAAGCCATCGTCCGCCGTAAACACCTCCAACATACCGTTTATCTCCTGTAATCTATCTTGTCCAACGGATGTGTTTTTATTCAGACATACACATAAAAAGGCGGAACACGTTTTCACGCATTCCGCCTCTTATACAGGTATTTATTATTATGCATATTGTTATTTCTGTGCTATGACAACATTTGCGATCACGATCTGTTCCTGATCGTATATATGTATACGGGTTATCTCCTTGGCTTTCTCTTCATCCCTGGCTATTATCGCATTCATGAGAGCCTCATGCTCCGCTATAAGCTTGTCGTGATAGCTGAAATCCTTTACATACTCCACGCGGTATCTGTACACCTGCTCACGAAGACTCTGGGACATGCTGATCAGTCTCGGATTGTTCGTCATGTCCATTATAGTATTGTGAAATGCAACATCCGCATCTACTATCTCCGGGATTATCTTGGAGCTTACCGCTTTCTTGAAGTCGGCATAGGACTGCTTCAACCGCTCTTTTCCCTCGTCGTCTATCCTCTTGCAGGCAAGCCCTGCCGCAAGATCCTCAAGCGCCATCCTGATCTCAAGCGCATCGCTCAGATCCTTTGCCGTTATCCTGGCAACCTCTGCTCCCCTTCTCGGGATCATGACCACAAGCCCTTCAAGCTCAAGCATTCTCATGGCCTCCCTGACAGGGGTACGGCTTACGCCAAGCCTCTTCGCAAGAGTGACCTCCATAAGTCTCTCCCCCGGCTCAAACTCACCGTGAACTATAGCATTCCTCAAAGTCTTAAACACTACCTCTCGAAGAGGCAGGTACTCATCCATATTCAATCTAAGATCCATCACATACCTCTTCTTATGTTATACGGGCTGACGGCATACGCAGCCTGTATCTCGTCCTTTTCACGCAGCATATCTACTACCCTTTGTGCCAGTTCTTTATCCCTGTTGTCATATATTCCGAACACTGTCGGCCCACTGCCACTCATGAGCACTCCCATGGAATCGTTCTCCGCTATGAGCTTCTTGACTGAATCTATCACAGGATTTGCAGGTATCGTAACCGTCTCGAGCACATTTGCCATTCTGTCTGTTATTCCCTTCAGATCTCCGGTCTTGAGTGCATCCGCCATGCCATCGATATCTGGATGCTCCTCCAGCAGATCCACCTTCAGGTTCTGGTATACCCATTTTGTGGACACTCCGATCGCCGGCTTCGCTATGACGATCAGGCAGTCCGGCATAGGTGGAAGTGGTGTAAGGATCTCTCCTATTCCCTCCGAGAGTGCCGTACCCTGCATGATACAGTAAGGCACATCTGCGCCGAGCTTCACTC
Source organism: Coprococcus sp. AM14-16 (assembly GCF_003434675.1). NCBI lineage: Bacteria > Bacillati > Bacillota > Clostridia > Lachnospirales > Lachnospiraceae > Coprococcus > Coprococcus sp. AM14-16. The sequence goes on along the minus strand of NZ_QTLL01000002.1, from coordinate 511,873 downwards.
CATGTTCCATGAGCTGTTCATCGGAAAGGTTCAGTCCAAACAGCATATTCATCGCCTTGAGGGCTGCCGCTGCATCAGCGCTTCCCCCTGCCATTCCGGCTGCAACCGGTATGTGTTTATCCACGGTTACATGAACACCCTTGTCTATTCCATATATATCCTTCATCATCCGGCACGCCTTGTATATGATGTTATCCTTCACATCCGGCAGCTCCGACGAATCCGATGTTATAACGATCTCGTCTGTGGTGACATCGCAAAATGTCAGTTCATCCCTCAGATCGACCGTCTGCATGATCATTTTCACCTCATGATATCCATCCTCGCGTCTCCTGACCACGTCGAGACCGAGGTTTATCTTTCCATATGCCTTTAATGATATTTCCATTTTCTCTCCTGTCCGTGACATTTCCCCTGCAGCTTTTCAGCCTGCAATCACTTTTTTCTAACAGAATATCCAAATTTGCCGAGTTTGTCGCCAAGTGCAAAATACTCTCCATGTGAATATGCGACAAGTCCCGTGCTGTTGAGGTTGAATTTGCCGGTCTTATCCATGTATTCATCACTTATCTGGACTCCGACCACCTCAGCGATAAACATGTGGTGGGATCCAAGCTCAACTACCTGCTTTACCTTGCACTCTACGTTCACCGGACTCTCCTCTATAGCCGGGCATGACACATTCACGCCGTCACATGCATGGAGGTTCATCTCCTTGAATTTATCCACGTCTCTTCCTGACTTCACACCACAATAATCAGTTGCAAATGCCAGTTTCTCGGTGACGAGATTTATGGTAAATTCTCCTGTCTCCTTGATTATGTCGTAGGAATATCTCTCCGGACGCACCGATATGGACACCATTGCAGGATCGCTGCATATGGTACCGGCCCACGCTATCGTCACTATGTTTGGCTTCTCTCCCGGTCTCTGGCAGCTCACCATAACTGCCGGAACCGGATACAACATATTTCCTGGTTTCCAATTCTGTTTTGCCATTTCTATACCTCTTTCTCTATTGACCTTCAACTCATTTTCAGCCACTTTCAGTCACTGTGGCGCAACGCACCACAGTGCTGATATCTCAAGCTGTCAATTGTTCGTATTTTGTATATTGTATACATTATACATAATAATACATGCCAGTGCATAAAATTACAACCGCATACAGCGCTCTTTATTTATCTTATTTTATTGACAGCGGATTTATTACTATAATATGAATGATCTGTCCCGGTGTTACACAAGGAAATGCAGACAAAAAAAATGATCACCCAGAAGATCATTCCAGATAATCACTTATTATTCCCTGTGCCGTTTCGCTGTCATCGGACACCATGTATACCACAAATGTATCATGCACATACAGAACCGCATCATCAAGTCTGGCGGTCTCCGACGATTTGTAATCAAGGTACATCCGCAACTGTGAGTCGCGTCTTTTCTTCATGTCCGCCAGTATGCCCTGGGCATCGACCGTTGACGACGCCTGAAATACTGCGAGCTCCTCGGCGGTGGCTCCCGTTGACATGTACACTGCACTGTCCTGCACCTGAGCGCTGTCTATACCATAATATCTGAGCGCCGTCTCAGAGGAGACCTCCTCCACGGAATCCTCAAACTTCACGTTCTGCATGAGCATATCAGCCAGAGAGTGCACATCCGGCGTATCTGCCTCGTCGTCTCCATTTCCTGCGCATCCCGCAAGCGAACAGATCATCAGACAGCATGCAAACAAATATATTATTCTTTTTATCATATGCCTCCGTCTCCACTATCTTCTGACATACACGTTCTTTCTGATGTATTCCATCATCTTGAGACAATATTTCTTATTACAATGTTTTCCATCTATTCCCGCATCCTCCGGCAGAACACCATCCACAGACACGCTGTGAGCCACATCGAGATAGATCACCTGATCGTAGCTGCCACACATCTCCTGCATGAGAGAATTGAGCTTGTCCACACCCGGGTTGTTATACACCTGGTCTTTTGATGAAAGCTCCGCCGATACAGGAAGTACTGACATCACATATACATTTGCCGCAGGCTGTAACTGGGAGATCTGATCCAGTAAAGTCTTGTAGGCCGACATGTACCGCTTGTTATACCACGAAAGCTCCTCAAGCCCAAATGAAATGTATATATTCTCATAGCTCTTCATGCCAAGCATCTCGACAACCGTACACTGTTCTCCTGAATCGCAGGTGAACATCTTGGTATTAGCGACCTTCTCTATGTCCAAATTCTTCGCCACACACATATCCCAGTTGTCTACACCGCTGTACAGTCCCAGCGCCTCGGCTCTGGAATCACCTATGAGCAGAGATGTCGAGAAATACTGGTCATCCGTAGCATTCGCCGGCATGTATATATTGCTGTCATATTTGTCCGCTCCCTTGCCGCTCACATCAGGGTTGGTGTAATTGACAAATTGTACATACTGACCATTCCGCTGATCCGGAATGGCCGCATCCTCCGCAGTTGCCAGATACTGCTGTGCAGCCTCCTCCGTGTCACTGTATGACATATTCTGACTGCTGCTCTCACTTATATCTGCCGATGTTCCGCTCTCAGGCTGGAACTCCTCCTGACCGTTCACATTCTTTTTCAGGTTGCCCTGTCCAAGCGCAAATATCATTATGACTGCGACGATCACTCCTATTCCGCTCTCGACGAGTTTCATTCTGCGGTGATGCCGCTGTCTGTATATCTTTTTTCTATAATCAGTGTTATTATTCTTAGTCACCTTCGACCTCCGAATTAACTAACTTTCATGTCTTTCGCAAAATATCCTATGATAGTATAGCAATTAATGATAAAATAATCAAGAACGCCGCGTTTTGTGAACCTCATTGTTGCCATACAATTTTTTCCGTGTTACTATTTTACATAGGAAAGTTCACTGTTTTTGTGGATTTCAGCATACAACTTAAACACAACATATTTATAGAAGAGGAGAACACGATGAACACTACAGCACGTACAATAGACTACAAGGGCGAGACTTGTATTGAACTTATATCAGGCGATTACCGTGCACTGATCGCACCATTTAACGGAAGCAACATTATGAAGATGGAGAACACCGCTCTGGATATTGATATATTCAGGAACGATCCTTCCTTGACTCCTGCACAGCTCAAAGCAGCAGCAGAGATCTACGGAATGCCTACCCTGTATCTCCCTAACAGACTGTCACACGGCAACTTAAGAACCTCCGATGCTATGTATCATTTCCCATGCAATGATCCTCTCGGCAACCATCTCCACGGTTTCCTTCATCTCAGAAACCACAGCATAGAGAGCGTGTCAGTGGATGGAGACAAGGCCATCGGCAAGACTTCATATGTATATGATGAGAAGGATGAGTTTTTCGCTACATACCCTGTGAGCTTCAGAGCAGACTTCACATTCACTCTTGCTCCGGACGGTATGCACTACGAGTTCACACTCACCAACCTCTCCGACAAGCAGATGCCATACGGCGTATGTAACCACGTTGCATTCAAGGGGCCTTTCACAAGCACAGGAAAGGGCGAGGATGTACGTCTCTGTGTACCTGTTGGAGACAAATGGGAGCTTGATGAGCACGCTATCCCTACAGAGAAGAACCTTCCTATAACAGATTACGATCTCCAGTACAAGAACGGAACCATGGTACCTGTTCTGAAGGACATCGACAACGATCTCTACACAGCGGAGATGAACGAGCTGGACGGCAAGCCTTTCTACGGAGTATACGCAACTGATGTTGCCACAGGCAAGAAGGTCTGCTATGAGGTTGACGACACAATGAAGTTCTGGATCATGTGGAACGATCACGGCGACAAGGGTTACTTCTGTCCTGAGCCAATGAGCTGGAATATTGACGCTCCAAATCTCTCAGGAGCACCGGAGATCACAGGCTACACAGAGCTTGCTCCAGGCGAGTCCAAGACAGTAAAAGAAAGAATATTCACAATGGCATAAAACATGACATTTTCTATGGAACGGTCTCCCGGCGGAGGCCGTTCTTTCATATTATTAATTTTTCCCCTGTCTCGTTGTTTTTCTCCCCCCGGTATAATAAAATTATTATAATACCATATGCAAGGAGGGATTCTATGAAAAAGATACTTAGATTTTTACTGGTTTTCGCGGCAATGTTCTGTATGACATGCTTCACAGCATTTGCAGAAGATACCGACGATCCAGACACATACTATCTGGAGTTTGATGCAGCAGGAGGACAGTTATCGGGGGAGACTTCCACTGTGATAAGCAGCCCATCAGCAGAATTTACGACTGTTGACCTGTCAAAGTACAAGCCGGAGAAAGACGGCTTTACATTCACAGGATGGTACAACGACAAGACAAAGGTCACCAGCATTGACACATCATACTTCCAGTCTACAAACCGTATAAAGCTGACAGCGATGTACACCAAGGACAGCTTCTCCGGTTCAGGGCTCACCTTCACACTGAATGCAAATGGAGGCAAGCTCGGAGATGCGGACAGCGGAACATATGACTTTGATGTAGCAGGATCAGGATATGGCGTGGCACTGAACGACTACCCACCGACCCGTGAGGGCTATGAGTTCAAGGGCTGGAACACGAAGTCCGACGGATCAGGCAAGACCGTGAACATCATATACACCTCTTCCTTTGAGAAGGCGGCAGATAACGGATATGAGTATTCCGATACTGATGACTCATCGGCTAAAAGAAACCTGGTATTTTATGCGATGTGGAAATCAGACTCTGCTCCTACAGGCACCATCAGCATGGGCGATAAGAGCTGGAACGGTCTCCAGGATGTATCATCATTTGAGCAGTATTACAACAAGGCCCAGAAGGTTACCATCACCTGTGACAACAACTCCGACCCTTCCATCACAGTCGGCTACCTGATAAGCGACTCAGCTCTGTCATCGGACGATCTGGGTGCAGCAACATTTACCGAGTATAAGAAAGCATTTTCCATAAAGGACGAGGGCAAATATGTTGTATACGCAAAGCTTTCATCAGAGGACGGCAAAACAACATACTTATCCACAGATGGTTTCATCATCGACACACACGCGCCAAAGGTCACAGGAATCGCCGACGGAGAGACTTACTGCCTGTCAGCCGTGATGACCGTGAAGGAATCCCATCTGGCAAAGGTCACAGTGAACGGCGAGGAGAAACCCCTTGACGACGATCACTCACTTGCTCTGGAAGCCACAGATGGTGAGCAGACCATCATCGTATCCGACAAGGCGGGAAATGAAACCAAATTGACTGTAACAGTAAACAAGAAACACACCGCAGAAACCGACGACGGTGACTGCACGACACCTCAGAAATGCCGCTACTGCGGTGAGATCGTCGTGGAGGGCAAGAGCAGCCACGACCTCGGCAACTGGACAAGTGATGGCAACGGCAAAACCCACTCCCGCAAGTGCAAGAACAAGGGCTGTGGATATAAGGTCATCCAGGACTGCTCCGGCGGAACCGCAACCTGCCAGAAGAAGGCAGTGTGCTCTGTGTGCGGCAAGAGCTACGGCAAACTCAGCACAACGAACCACACAGACCTTAAGAAAACTGATTATGTAGCAGCAACCACCTCCAGCAAGGGCAATATAGAATACTGGTATTGCTCAGCCTGCAAGAAATATTTCAGCAACAAGGGCTGTACAAAGGAGATAAGCAAGGCTGACACAGTCATCGACAAGGCAGCACCCGAGATCATCGGCGGCAAGGGAAGCAAATGGAGCAAGGCCAGCAAGAACACTATCAAGTTCAGATCGAACGCTGAGTACGCTGACTTTGTCTGTGTCCTCATAGATGACAAGGAACTTGACCCTTCATATTACAACAAGAAAGAGGGAAGCATCATAATCGAGCTCAAGACGAGCTATCTTGAATCCCTCTCGGTCGGAAGCCACACCATAACCATCAGATCCAAGACCGGAGATGCTGTGACAACATTTACAGTGTCCAAGAAGAAGACTTCCACAACCACACAGACAACTACCAGAGCCACAACCGAGGCGACAACGGCAAGTACGACCGAGGTCACCACAGAGTATAGAAATACATTTACCCCTGTGACGACCGAGGCGACCACAACTGAGATATCCACGATAGAGCGTACCACAACCGAGACGACCACTGAGGTCACAACAGAAAAGAGCACACTCACCGTGGGCAGCTACTCTTCCACTGATAAGAGTAAGAGTAAGGTACATAACCTTCAGCTCATAATCCTTATAACAGTGCTTGCGACCATTCTAATCTCGTTTGTGATAATCATAATTTCAGGTATGAAGAAGAAATAATACCGAAAAGTTCAATAAGGCAGCACGTCAGAATAGTCAGCGGCATAGACTGAAGGTAGGTAACAGCATGAACATAAGAAACGACCGTGGCATCCATAAAAGACATCGCCCAGAGCGTCGGACCCATTCTTTACAGAACTGCTGCATGTCATAGAGAGTGAGATCCACAAGAACGGATGCATCCTGTCCAAGGCATGGTATCGGTCCATCTTCTCCGACGACAGGAGATGCAGGTATGAGAACGTGGATTCTGTAATCCGCAGGATGTGCGAGGAAGCCCAGTACACAACTCCGATGCTGACCACCGTGGAGATATCCAAGACGGACATGGGGCATTTCGCCCTGCAGCTTCTAATGGACAGCCTCAAGGGCGGTCACAAGGGAGTCGCAAGAATTGAGTTCCAGTGCAAGCTCATCAAGAGAGATAGCTGCACACTGGCAGAAGACAGCAAATGGTGCGAATATTACATTTAATATCCGCACCATTTGTCGTCTGTTCACGTATCCATGTCCATATATTCAGTTTCTGTATTCAATATCTGTATCCAGCAGTTGTCCTTCTCGTGACTACTCTGTCGTATCATCTGTAGTCGTATCTCCCGTAGTCATAACTGTTCCGCCGAGATACCACTCTCCATCCTTCTCATAACAAATGATATCCATGTCCAGATCATACGGTGAAGTCTGACCCTGGAATGTCATCATTATCGTTCCGGTAACCGGAATGACATAACCCTTTGATATACCTGCTTCCTTCTGGGTCTTTCCATATACAGTGCTGCTGACTGCCGCCAGATCGCCGGACTCTGCCACATGCCCATCACCCATGGTATAGCTGACTGTATATTCTATATTATTTTCCTTATAAGTCTGGAACACAGTGACCAGATCCTTTGACGAATCGCTGTCTATGGTATCAGGATCCATAACACTCTCCACCTTGTCAAGATCCGCCTCCTCAAGACCCTCCATGTAGGTCTTTATCAGTTCCTCGCTCTCTGATTTTCCGGTCATATTTTTTTTGACAACTATGTATATCACCACTACTATCACTGCTAACACGATCGCACCAAGCGCTATAAACAGCTTCTTTTTGCCTTCTTTTCTGCTCTCCTCCATAAGCTGTATATCACGCTCGTCCAGCTCCATATCATCCATTCCGCTTCCGCCTACATAATTCTTAGTTTCATTTTTTCCCATAGTAAATAACTCCTATACTGTTTTGATATTACACAGTATAACACAGCATAAGCATCAATTAATTACTCAAATACAGGAATTAATACATTTAGTAATTGTGCAATTTTCACTATAACTTTGTTGTGTTTTAAAGTCTTTTATTATATAATCAGAGTGTATGGCTGACTTTAAGGGAGAATTTAGCACAAGTCGATACAAAAGCGGCTTCAGGGGGGCTGGCATAGCCATCTGGAAGCCTTCACAAAACATTGGAAGGAAGGTATATGCTACATGAAATTTGGTTATTTTGATGATGCCAACAAGGAGTATGTCATCACATCTCCTAGAACTCCTTATCCTTGGATCAACTACCTTGGAACACAGGATTTCTTTTCACTGATCTCCAACACTGCAGGAGGTTACAGCTTCTACAAGGACGCTCGTCTTCGTAGAATCACAAGATATCGTTATAACAACGTGCCTATAGATATGGGCGGACGTTATTTCTATATCAACGACAATGGTACAATATGGAATCCGGGATGGTCACCGGTAAAGACAGAGCTTGACGAGTATCAGTGCCGTCATGGTATGGGATATACAATCATCACAGGTAAGAAGAATGACCTTAAGGCTGAGGTTACTTTCTTTGTTCCTCAGAACTACGCTGGAGAGGTTCAGCAGGTCGTTCTTACAAATGAAGGCTCAGAGGAGAAGACATTCTCATTCTTCTCATTTGAGGAGTGGTGTCTCTGGGATGCACAGGATGACTGCACCAACTTCCAGAGAAACTTCAGTACAGGTCGTGTAGAGGTTGTCGGATCAACTATCTACCACAAGACAGAGTACAGAGACAGACGTGACCACTTCGCATTCTACACAGTGAATGACGAGATCGATGGTTACGATACAGACAGAGATTCATTCATCGGACTTTACAACGGCTTCCACAACCCACAGGCTGTTGAGGCTGGCAAGTCAAATGATTCATTTGCTGATGGATGGTCACCTATCGCTTCACACTACAAGAAGATCACTCTTGCTCCAGGCGAGACAAAGACTCTTGTATTTATACTTGGATATGTTGAGATGCCTGTTGACCAGAAGTTCGAGGCAGACGGCAAGACTATCAATAAGGTAAAGGCTCTCGAGATGATCGAGAAGTACAACACTCCTGAGAAGGTTGCTGCAGGTCTTGAGGAGCTCAAGGAGCACTGGAACAGACTGTTGAGCATTCTCAACGTTAACACACCTGATGACAAGGTTAACCGTATGGTCAACATCTGGAATCAGTATCAGTGTATGGTTACATTCAACCTTTCACGTTCAGCTTCATACTTCGAGTCAGGTATCGGCCGTGGTATGGGATTCCGTGATTCCAACCAGGATGTGCTTGGATTTGTTCATCAGATCCCTGATCGTGCAAGAGAGAGAATCATCGATATAGCTTCAACACAGTTCCCAGACGGTGGATGCTACCATCAGTACCAGCCACTTACCAAGAAGGGTAACGCAGATATCGGTGGAGACTTCTCAGATGATCCATTATGGCTGATCCTTTCAGTTTCAGCTTATATCAAGGAAACTGGTGACTGGGGCATCCTTGACGAGATGGTTCCATATGACAACGATATGTCAATTGCAAAACCTATGCTTGACCACCTCAAGGTTTCATTCTACAAGATCGTAAACAACCTTGGACCACACGGACTTCCACTTGCAATGAGAGCTGACTGGAACGATTGTATCAACCTTTCATGCTTCTCAGATACACCAGGTGAGAGCTTCCAGACATACACCAACCCTAAGTTCGCTGCTGAGGGTGGATACTCAAAGGTTGCTGAGTCAGTTATGGTTGCTACACTCTTCACATATGCAGGTCCTAACTACGTTGCTATCCTTAAGCACCTTGGAATGGACGCTGAGGCTGATGCTGCTCAGGCTGAGATCGACAAGATGAAGGCCAACATCATGGAGTCAGCATGGGACGGCGACTGGTTCCTCAGAGCTTACGATGCAAACGGTGAGAAGATGGGATCCAAGGAGTGCGAGGAAGGTCAGATCTTCATCGAGCCACAGGGATTCGCTATCATGTCAGACATCGGTAAGGATCAGGGCTGCGACAAGAAGACTCTTGCTGCAATCGATGAGAGACTTAATACACAGCACGGACTTGTACTCAACAACCCAGCATTTACAAAGTATTACATCCAGTATGGTGAGATTTCTACATACCCAGGTGGATACAAGGAGAATGCCGGAATCTTCACACATAACAATGCATGGATCATCTGTGCTGCTGCTTACGCAGGTGCCGGTGATCAGGCATTTAAGTACTACTCAGAGATAGCTCCAGCTTTCACTGAGGAGACATCAGATATACACAAGACTGAGCCATATGTATACGGCCAGATGATCGGTGGTAAGGATGCCGGATCTGATATCGGCAAGCCGGGCAACCACTTCGGTCAGGGTAAGAACTCATGGCTGACTGGTACTGCTGCTTGGAACATGGTAGCTATATCACAGTACATCCTTGGTATCTCAGCAGACTTCGATGGTCTGAAGATCGATCCATCAATTCCTGCTGCATGGGATGGAATGACAGCTACACGTCAGTTCCGTGGTGCTACATACGACATCAAGGTTTCTAACCCAGATCACATCAACAAGGGCGTTAAGAGCGTACTCGTTGATGGCAACGCTATCGAGGGCAACGTTATCCCAGCATTTGGCGATGGCAAGACTCACTCAGTAGAGGTTGTAATGGGCTAATATAGACCGTGGATTATAAAGCACATTTAAGAAAATATACGTAAGTATATAGTGCAAAAGCCCCACAATATCTATTTTAGATATTGTGGGGCTCTTTTGTTTATATGGCCTATCTTCTTCATCCCGCCACGGGATTGTTGCAAAACGCTATGTTATCATCACAAAAGATACAACTTAGCAACCTGTCCAACCCTCCCTCTACTGTATAAGCAGCATTGGATCCACAGGATTGCCGTCCTTCTCGACTGCAAAATAGAGATTGCTTCCTTCCTCGCTGTAGAATCTGCTTGGCTCGCCAATGGTTCCCACTACCTGGCCGGCGTCCAGATGCTCGCCAAGTGCAACCTTCACATCCTGAAGCTGTCCAAGTGTCACGGTGTAGCCGTCTCCAAGCTCAAGCTTGACGTAATTGCCCAGCTCTGGGTTGCTTGAGACCTCCGCTACCTTGCTCTCATATACAGCCTTGACCTCATCGCCCGTCTGCGCCTCAATTACCATTGCAGGGCTGCACTTGTATTCCTTGAGTGTCTCAAAATACACTGTCATATCCATGCTGTAAGGAATTATCACATTGCCATTTATAGGCCATGATATGCTATCCTTTGGATCGTAATGCAGGCTGTCATTTGAAACTCCTGAAGCTCCAGTCTCAGCACTCTCACTCTCCGCTGTGGATGCAGCGGAATTCTCTATGGTATTATCCGTCTCAATATCTTTCTGCTCTGATGTACCTTCATCCGACACTCCGCTGTTCTTATCATTTTTCTTATCGTTCAAAGCTTCCTTAGCATCGGCTTCCGTCGTACTGTCATTCGGCGTATTCTGTCCTATTGTTATGGTCTTCTCCTTTGAATTGGTCTGTGCGTTATAAAGTCCGAGCACTGTCACAAGCACTGCCATGCCTGTGATGAGCGAGATATAAAATATATTCTTCTTTATGCCGCCCAAAAATTTCTTCATATTCATCACCTCATCTGTATCATGTCCACTTATTGGCACTTATATACAGATGATTTGAATGTGTAAATGTTTTTTATCAGCCTTTATTTTGCAATCTCTATTCCAGTATAATAATACCTGAGGATCTGATCATACTTCTCTCCATTTTCCGCCAATACAGACGCCCCATACAGTGACATTCCCAGAGAATCTCCAACGCCCACCGTTATGATCCTGTATCCATCCTTAACCTTATCTATGTGTATATTCGTCGAGGCAAGTCCCAGTTGTTCTTTGAAAACATCAGCCTCCAGCTCGCTCCCAAATACATTTATGGTCTGTGCAAATCCAGATTCTGTGGCTGTCATAACCTTGACCTCATCCGTCATATTGTCAGCGTCTATCCATTTTCTGAATATCTTCTGAAGCCTGTCCCCGCTGTATATCTCAGTGGTCGAAAAGTCCTCCGCCATCTGATCCACATCACTTGCCACCTGCCTGAGATACGGTATGTCATGCCCATATATTTCCTGTGCACTCACAGTATGCCCTGTACTTATCATATGATACGCCGGAAGTATTACCTCTCCACCGTATTTCATAACCTGTCCACCGGTCGCATACACCGCCTTCTCCGCCCTTCTCATTATCCCGGAGCACTCGCCTCCCCATTTCTTCTTGAGCTGCGATTCCGTATATCTTATCTCCCGGAGCTGGGACTCATTTATAAGATTCTTTGTCTGCCCCTGTGTGGCGGAATTCCTGTCATTTTCATCCATCTGGTAATAGATTCCGGTCCTAACCACAACTGCGACCGCCTTGAGCATTTCATCGCTCCATTTGTCACTCATCATTCCCGCCAGCGTCGATGCTGTATACTCTTCCACATCCACGAGGGAATACTCCCCATTATCATAAATACACACATTGCGTCCGCTTTTTGCCGATCCGTCAGTGTCATCTCCCCCAACCGCCTTGTCGTATATTCCTGATATTATGTAAGCAAGTGCCATAGCACACGCAATCCCTATAATGATCGTCTTTGCATTTCTCATTTCACCCTCCCGCATTTTTATACCTCTTATATATATATCGTTTTTACACTGCTCATATACCCTTTTTACTGAGAAATCTTAACGCAAATTTTAGTCGTATCGTTTATTGACAAATGCAACATGACATAATATGATAATAGCGTATTCAAGATTAACGGTTCGATTGCTATATAAGGTAAGCTTTTCTTTGGAGTATTCTCTATAAGGTATATTGTAGTGTTTTCATTGAGTACAAATTTTCATTTTTAGGAGGTACTCGTGATGAAGAACGGTACAGTTAAGTGGTTCAACGGAGAAAAGGGTTATGGATTCATCTCAGATGATGAGACAGGAAAGGACGTATTTGTTCATTTTTCAGCAATCAACTCTGATGGATATAAGACTCTTAACGAGGGACAGAAGGTTACATTTGACGTAGAGGCTGATCCTAAGGACGCTTCTAAGGAGAGAGCAACTAACGTAACAGTTGTAGCTTAATTCACATATAACCATTAACACAAGAACAGGCGCTATACAGATCTTTGATCTATATAGCGCCTGTTTTTTATTGCTTGTTAATATCACGGTTTCCTCACGGCTTCCCGTTACGCCCTGCTTCCGAGAGCCTTCTTGCGGGCTCTGTATTTCGCTCTGATATAACGGCCTGCCTCAGACAGTTCACTCGTCTTCCACCGGCTCGTCTTGCTCGTCCACGACGCCAGGAGGGATGCCGATTCATTCTTTTTGCTGAGACTCCAGCAGAAATAGCTGACATTCGCCTTGTTGAGTCTGGTCAGCCATTTGCCGGTGTAGGCTTTGCTTATGCCTCCATCGCCGCTTGCCGCGGACATTCCGAACTCTGTGACTATGACCGCTATCCCCTTCTTCCTTGCGTATGCAAGCTTCGCAGGAAGATACCGGTTGTGGCTCCACTCATTAGCATAGAAATGGAGTGAGTACATTATATTCTTGTAGCCCTTGATAGGGTTATCCGCAACCTCATTGTGTGTGCCATCCGAACCGAGCTGGGACCATGTCGGCGTTCCCACTACGATGATCGCCTTCTTGTCATACTTTCTTATGACCTTTATGACCTGGGACGCATATCGCTTGACGGTCTTCCAGTCGCAACCATTTGGCTCATTGCATATCTCATAAATGATATTTTTCTGTTTCTTATACTTCTTCGCCATAGTTGCAAAGAATCTTCTTGCCTCTGCAACCTGTGTCATAGGATTCCCGTCGTTGAGTATGTGCCAGTCGATGATCACATACATGCCGAGGTCGGTCGCATATTTCACGCCCTTGTATATCTGATTTCGAAGTGCCGCTTTGCTGCCGCCCGCGCAATAGCCGTTGTATTCAGATGTATACATGGCAAGTCTTACCGCATTAACTCCCCAGTCGTCTCTCAGAGTCTTGAACGCCGCCTTGTTCACATAAGGATATCCCACATCCCAGTTGATACCGTGTGTGCTGATTCCCCTGAGCTGGAATTTCTTGCCCTTGGCATCCACCAGATCTGCTCCCTTCACAGACAGTCTTCCATGTGTCGCCACCGGCGTCTTTACCTTCGTAGCTGCAAATGCATCACAGTTCGGCTGTACGGCAACCGCTGTAAATATCATTACAAATGCGAGCAGCAGAGCCGTGAGTCTGTGTCTCAATTTTCTACCTTTCATATGTTTATAGCCCCCTTTTCATCACAACGTAACATATATATCTATCATAACATAGGCGCGGATGTATTAACAGATGCAAAATAAAAACGGACACCATACGATCATTACCATATGATGCCCGTTTGTTATTTATTATTTCATTCTATCTGATAATTACTTATCAAGGGAAACCTTAACCTTCTTAAGCTTCCAGATCTCCTTTGCATACTCCTCGATAGTTCTGTCTGATGAGAACTTTCCAGCGCATGCTGTGTTGAGCATAGCCATCTTTGCCCAGCCCTTCTCATCCTGGTATGCCTTGTCAACCTTCTGCTGAGCCTCTGCATATGAATCGAAGTCCTTGAGGATGAAGTATACATCTTCCTTTGTGAGAGAATCATAGAGATCTCTGAATCTGTCCGGATCATCCTTTGCATAAGTGCCATCGATAAGCTGTGTGAGAACTCTTCTTACAGCCTGGTTGTTATTGTAGATATCCATTGGGTTGTAGCCGCCCTCGCGCTCATACTTCATAACCTCTTCTGCTGAGAGACCGAAGATAAATGCGTTCTCGATGCCAACTTCCTCAACAATCTCTACGTTTGCTCCGTCCATGGTTCCAAGTGTAGGTGCTCCGTTCAGCATGAACTTCATGTTACCTGTACCTGAAGCCTCTCTTGAAGCTGTTGAGATCTGCTCTGATACATCTGCTGCTGCGAAGATGATCTCGGCATTGGATACTCTGTAGTTCTCTATAAATACAACCTTGATCTTGCCATCGATTGAAGCATCGTTGTTGACAACATCTGCAACTGAGTTGATGAGCTTGATGATAAGCTTAGCTCTCTTATATCCTGCTGATGCCTTTGCTCCAAAGATGAATGTTCTTGGGTACATATCGAATTCTGGCTCTGTCTTCAGTCTGTTATACAGATGCATAACATGAAGGATGTTCAGGAGCTGTCTCTTGTACTCATGAAGTCTCTTAACCTGTACATCGAAGATTGAACGAGGATCTACATCCACATTGTTGTGCTCCTTGATGTACTTTGCAAGACGGATCTTGTTCTGGTACTTGATGTTCATAAACTCCTGCTGGCACTTCTCATCGTTCACATATACCTTAAGCTTCTTAAGGTGTGAAAGATTGGTTATCCACTCGTCACCGATCTTGTCTGTGATCCAGTTTGCAAGAAGTGGGTTAGCATGAAGCAGGAAACGTCTCTGAGTGATACCATTTGTCTTGTTGTTGAACTGCTCTGGTCTCATCTCATAGAAGTCTTTAAGCTCTCTCTCCTCAAGGATCTTGGTATGAAGAGCTGCAACACCGTTTACTGAGTAAGAACCTGCGATTGCAAGATGAGCCATCTTAACCTGGCCATCGTACAGAACTGCCATATTCTTAACCTTATCCTGGTTGCCCGGATACATCTCCTGGATCTTGAGAACGAATCTTCTGTTGATCTCCTCAACGATCTGGTAGATACGTGGAAGCAGTCTTGAGAACAGCTCGATAGGCCACTTCTCAAGTGCCTCTGCCATGATCGTATGGTTGGTGTATGCACATGTTCTTGTTGTAATATCCCATGCGTCATCCCACTCAAGGCCTTCCTCATCCATGAGGATTCTCATGAGCTCGGCAACTGCTACTGTTGGGTGTGTATCATTCATCTGGAATGTCACCTTCTCTGGCAGCTTGTGGATATCCTTGTTGAGCTCCTTGAACTTGAGGATTGCTCTCTGAACTGATGCTGAGATGAAGAAATACTGCTGTCTCAGTCTAAGTTCCTTACCTGCGTAATGATTGTCATTTGGATAGAGAACCTCAACGATAGTCTTTGCAAGGTTCTGCTGCTCTACTGCCTTCTCATACTCACCCTTGTCAAATGAGTCAAGGCAGAACTCCTGGATTGCCTCGGCATCCCAGATTCTAAGTGTATTTACAACGTTGTTGCCATAACCGATGACTGGAAGGTCATAAGGTACGGCACGAACTGACTGATATCCATCCTGTATAAAGTAGTTTCTGCCATTCTTGTTCTCAACTCTGACATATCCACCGAACTTAACTTCAACAGCGTACTCTGAACGCTTAACCTCGAATGGGTTGCCATCCTTGAGCCAGTCATCCGGCATCTCAACCTGATATCCATCCTTGATACCCTGCTTGAACATACCATACTTGTATCTGATACCACAACCGTATGCAGGATAACCAAGTGTTGCCAATGAATCAAGGAAACAAGCTGCAAGACGTCCGAGACCGCCATTACCCAGAGCGGCATCAGGCTCCTGATCCTCTATAAAGTTCAGGTCAAATCCTAACTCGTCAAGTGCTTCCTTAACTGCATCGTAGTAAGTCAAGTTGATAAGATTGTTACCGAGTGCTCTACCCATAAGGAACTCCATAGACAGATAATAAACTGTCTTGACGTTCTTCTTCTCATACTCCTTGTGTGTAGCAATCCATCTGTCAATGATGTCGTCCTTTACTGCGTAGCTGACTGCCTGGAATACCTGCTGTGGAGTAGCCTCCTCGATAGGCTTGCGGAAAAGGGTCTTTACGTTAGTAATGACTTCCTTCTTGAAGCCTTCCTTATCGAAATCTGCTAACATCTTCATCTGATTCATTCCCTCCTTGGATAAATAGATATAATTTTTTCCATTTTCACTGTTTCATTCTATCATCAACCTTTTTTTTTAACAATACATGAGAAAAAATTTGTTAAATAACACTATAAAATTAGACTATAGTCAAATAGAATTTGCAGTTTTTTTACATAAAAGGCGATAAATGTCTGATAATATCGAGATTAATTGGGGGTTCTTGCGTTTTCAATGATTACCAGAATATTGTAAATGCACCACGTATACGATATAAAACCCCTGGGAGAGGCAACTCCCAGGGGTTTTATATCTAACTTCGTCCGTATCCACTCGGCATGCAGCACACGCAAGGCATACCGCCCATGCAGCACGACATGAGAGCACATATGGTACAAAGGTTGTTGCAGAACTTTCCGCCGGTCGGCATATCCATTCCATACCCGGCACCTCTGTCCATGTACCACTGACGGCCGCTCTTGATGGACTCATACGCCTGGCGGTATTCCTGATTGCCCGGCTCAAGCTCCATTGCACGCTTCAGCATCTCCATGGCTCTTATCTGATTGCCAAGTCCGGCGTTGCACACGCCACTGTAATAGTGCCACTTGGCATCGTGATTCTCTATCTGATTGAGGACGTTCTTCGCCTCCTCATAGCTTCCGCTGTTCATATAGTTCTTCGCGGCCTGAAAATATCTGGAATCTTTATCATTCGGATCGTAGTCATTCTGTCTCTGATAGCCACCGAAACCAAATGGGCCAAATCCTCCGAAACCGCCAAATGGATCATCATACTGTCCGTAGCCTCCTGACGAACCGCCGTAAGAACTTCCACCATACGGACCATATGAACCGCCAGATCCATAACCGCCGCCGTAGCTCTGCGAGCTTCCAGTTCCATACCCACCAGCACCACCGTAACTTGCACGGTCAGCCTCGCCGCTCACTATGGACTTGTACGCCTGCTGTATCTCCTTGAACTTTTCCTCAGCCTCATCCTTGTGAGGATTGTTGATGTTCGCATCCGGATGATACTTCCGGCTCAGCCTTCTATATGCTTTTTTTACTTCTTCTTCGCTGGCACCTCTTTTGAGTCCCAGCACCTCGTAAGGATCTTTCATAATTTATTCCTCATCGCCGCATCTTCTATTTGTAGTCGAATAATATGCTTCCCATATTCCTGAGTATATTATGTTCCTGAGTATACCTACATTTTCAATAATAGGAAGCATCTCATACTCTTTTGCAAGTGGTGCCACCATCATCATCAGAACATCCTTCGTCCACTCTGCAAGCTCCTGCCATTTGTCCTGTTCTATGGTTTTATCCGCACCCACTGATTGTACCTCAACACCCAGCTCATGCGCAAGCCTGCACACGAATGGATTGTAATTTCCAGCACCTATATCCTTCTCTATATCGTCATACGCGTCCATTATGTAGACAAATTTGCCCAGATAATAGCCTATGGTGCGGAGATATGTTTCCCACTCATCATGTTTCGGGGCACATATCTCTGCCATTATATTGCCAAAATGCCCCGACAATGCGTCCATATCATCGGATCCCACCTCCTCCAGCTCGCTTATCGCCTTGAGGTTCTCCGCTATAACCTGGATCTTCTGTGGATAATCTTCCTTGAGCCTCCTGCCATTTTTCCCGGCGAGCAGCACATCCGCATACAGCTTCCGGGTAAACATATGCTCATCATCCCAGTCGTCTATGCATTTGTAATAGGTAAGTATCACGTTCATGTCCGCCACATAGTCCGTGTACTCGTTCTGTACATAAGTATGCTTCGATGTAGGGTGTGCGATACATCTTCTGCGGCCCGAAAGCTTCTCCGGTTCGTACAGTCCCGTCAGAAGAAGGACCAGAAATGTCATATCATAGCTGAGACTTATCTGTCCTCTCGCACCGTATCTGTCCTTCAGCGATTTGCACAGGCCACAGTAATACCTACGGTATTCATCGTATTCTTTCATCTTAAGCTCAGGCTGGTTCACCACTATATATCCAAACATCTCTCAATCTCCACACTGTATTTCAACTCAAAATATCTAAAGTCCGCATCATCACTAAGACTTCTTCACAAATCTGTTGCCGCACTTAGGGCATCTGATCTCTATCTTGCCCTTTCCCCTTGGAACTCTGATCATCTGCTGGCATTTGCTGCAGACAAATATCTTGTATTCCTTGCCGGCTTCCTTCTGTTTCTTCGCGCGCTTGAATATATTCCTCACGCCCGCGGTATGCTCCATGAACCATCTGTTCTGCGCCGCGCGCTTGTCATAGTTCTTGGACATGATCCTGACATATCCATATATGAACATGAGAAGTCCAAGGAAATAAAATATCCCTGTCTTGATAAATGCATCCAGCACCATAAATATCAATCCGCCCCAGGTAAGGAATGATGACAACTGATCGTTGCCGTACCTGGATCTCATAAATCTTATAAATTTGTCTTTCATAATTCACCATTCTCCTCGCAAATTCTTACATTGTCTCCAGCTTCTCTGCGGATTCCTGGAGCTGTCTGTAGGCTTCCTTCATCCTGCCCATCTCCACGTCATCTACATGATTCATGTCTGTTCGTGTCACAAGCTTTCTCAGATACTCGCAGTCGCTCTTGATCCGTTTCATTTCTTTTTTATCGAGCTGTGCGCCCTTGGTCTCAAGAAGATTCTCTACCTTATATACATACGCCTCGGCCTCGTTCATAATGTCTTTGAACTCTCTGGCTCCAGCCACATCATCCTCGTACTTCTTCGCATCCTCCCTTGCTCTGCGGATCTCCTCCTCCGAGAGGTTGGTGCTGGATGTGATCACTATCTGCTGTTCCACGCCCCTGCCAAGATCCTTAGCTGAAACCTTGAGGATACCATTTGCATCCATGTCAAATGTGACCTCGATCTGAGGAACGCCCGCCATGGCTCTCTTGATACCGCTGAGTCTAAAGTTGCCTAGCAGCTTGTTGTCCCTTGTGAAATGTCTCTCGCCCTGGTACACCTTGATCTCGACATCCCTCTGGAAATTGCCCGCCGTGGTAAATATCTTTGATGCCCTGGTCGGAATGGCAGAATTTCTCGGAATGATGACATTTGCCACGCCTCCAAGGGTCTCAATGGACAGCGAGAGAGGTGTCACATCCATGAGAAGAATGTCATTCACCTTGTTCGACACGGTGAGCTCGCCGCTGAGCTTGCTTCCCTGGACTGCTGCACCCATGGCAACGCACTCGTCCGGGTTCATATTCTTGGATGGTTCCCTGCCGGTTATGGCACGAACCTTATCCACAACCGCCGGTATACGGGTAGAGCCACCCACCAGCAGCACTTTGTCTATCTGATTTCTCGTTATGCCCGCATCGGATAATGCCTGGTTTACAGGTCCCGCCGTTCTCTCCACCAGATCATAGGTCAGCTCGTTGAACTGTTCCCTTGTTATCGTCATATCCAGATGCACCGGCTGATTCTTCACTGTCGATATAAATGGCAGATTGATGTGTGCAGTCTGCGCAAATGAGAGCTCCTTCTTGGCATTCTCACAGGCTTCCCTCACTCTCTGGGATGCCGTGATATCCTTCGCCAGATTGACCTTTGTCTCCTTTTTAAAGGTCTTGATGACGTAATCCAGCAATCTCTCATCAAAATCATCTCCGCCCAGATGATTGTCTCCCGCGGTGGCAAGAACCTCTATAACGCTGTCCCCTATCTCTATAACAGACACGTCAAATGTTCCTCCGCCCAGATCGTATACAAGTATCTTCTGCGCCTGTCCATTGTCAAGACCATAGGCGAGAGCCGCCGATGTAGGCTCATTTATGATTCGAAGCACATTCAGTCCCGCTATTCTTCCGGCGTCCTTTGTGGCCTGTCTCTGGCTGTCGTCAAAGTAAGCCGGAACTGTTATGACTGCATCAGATACCGGTCCGCCCAGATAACTCTCAGCATCGCTCTTCAGCTTTGCAAGTATGATGGCGGATATCTCCTGCGGCGAATAGTCCTTGCCGTCTATCCTCTTTCTGTATGTTGTTCCCATCGCTCTCTTGATGGATGTGATAGTTCTGTCCACATTCACAGTCATCTGTCTCCTGGCAGCCTCACCCACCAGTCTCTCTCCATTCTTTGTGATGGCTACTATGGAAGGTGTGGTCCTGCCGCCCTCCGAATTCGGTATGACAGTTGGCTGATCGCCCTCAAGCACTGCCACACAGCTGTTTGTTGTTCCCAGGTCTATTCCTACTACTCTGCTCATATATGTCAACCTCTCTGTAATGTTATTCTAATCTACTCATGGGGACGGAGGGGTCTGACACCTCCGTCCCCATATATTGTATATAATAACCATCACTTATGAACATAATTTGGACAAAAAATAAAGTAAGTATAAAGTTAGGTTAAGAGAGTATAAAAAAGGGGACGGAGGTTCCAGACCCCTCCGTCCCCGGACTTAATATTCTACTTTGATGCTTTCTCTGCCTTGATGACAGACTGGAATTCCTTCATATCCTTTGCGATCTCTCCGCTAAGTGCCAGCAGGCAGATAAGGTTCGGAATCGCCATGAGCGCATTCGCTATATCTGAGAAGTTCCATACAAGATCCAGCGATATCGTCGCGCCTACGTATACAACAAGTGAGAACACTATCCTGTATATCATATTGTACTTGTGCGACTTGAACAGGTACTCGAACGCCTTCTCTCCGTGATACTCCCATCCAAGGATCGTGGAGAATGCGAAGAGCACAATTCCTATAGTTACGAGCCAGCCTCCCACCTTGCCAAGCGCAGAGCCAAATGACAGGATCGTGAGAGCCGCACCCTTTATGACGGTTGAGCAGGCAAATGTCCCATTCTCAGCAAATGTGTAATGGTTTCCGGCTACATCAGTCCATGTACCGGTAAGACTTCCTATGGCGGCCCGACTCTCCTCCACCGCAAGCTCACTTGCAAGCTTTGTATTCTCATCCTTGTTCAGTTCATCGGATGGAAGAACTGAAAGCGTAAGGGTATTTGACGAATTGGATGTATCTGTCAAAATAAGCTGGTCATCTGCGAATTCATATGTATAGTCCGTCGTGGTAGTCTTGTTGTCAGAATCAACAGCCTCCACAGTGATCTCCGTTCCGCTCACCTGATAGCTGCCCTTTGTACTGTTCTCCGTGATCCCAAGCACACCCGACGATGCAATACAGAGACCTGTGATGGTACATACTACTATGGTATCCCAAAATGTACCTGTCATATTGATGTAACCCTGACGGACAGGATTGTCTGTTGTGGCAGCTGCCGCCGTGATGGCCGCAGAGCCCATTCCAGCTTCATTTGAGAATACTCCTCTGGCAACACCGAATCTCATGGCATTCATCATAGCTGCTGTGATCGTACCACACAGACCGCCACCGACTGCCTTGACTGAGAATGCCATCTTGAATATCATGGCAACTCCTGCCGGAAGATTCTGGATATTGATGATTATTACAATAAGTCCGGCTGCAACATAGAATATCGCCATCAAAGGAACAACAACTGATGACACCTTAGATATAGTCTTGATTCCTCCAACTATTATAAGAAGGGCAAAAACCGTAAGTATGATTCCTGTCACATATGTAGGCACGCTGAATGTGCTGCTAAGAGATTCAGATATGGAATTGGCCTGTGTCATATTTCCTATTCCAAATGATGCGATGACTGCAAAGAGTGCGAACAGCCAGCCCAGCATTGCGCCGAACTTCTTATGCTTGAATGCCTTCTTCATAGTGTACATAGGACCGCCGCTCATCTCGCCCTTGGCATTCACCTCACGATACTTGATAGCAAGCATACACTCTGAGAACTTGGATGTCAGACCAAATGCTGCGGATATCCACATCCACACCAGTGCTCCCGGACCTCCCGATACCATGGCCGTTGCAACACCAACGATATTTCCCGTTCCTATGGTTGCAGCAAGCGCGGTGGTCAGTGCCGAAAATGGTGACACGTCTCCGGTTCCTCTGCTCTTTGTCCTTGCCTCCTTGCTAAGTGTACTCTTCAGCGCATAGCCGAGGTTCCTCCAAGGAAGAAATCCTGTTCTGATCGTCAGAAATATTCCCGTTCCAACCAGAAGCACCAGCATGACCGGTCCCCAGACAAATCCATCCACCGCCGACACGATCTCATTTAACTTTTCCATACAACCGCCTCCTCTTTCCAGGTTATCCATATCATCCGACCCGGCACTCCCCTCATTTTTATCCCGAATCAGTTTATATACCCGTAAATTTACTGTATTTTTGCCACAAAGTCCAGAGTATTGTGGTGTTATGGTTATTTTCCTTTATTAATTAAGTTATGCGAGCGGTTGGCGAAATATTATGTGGTGTGGTGGTCATTTAAAATTCACCGTTATCGGGCATATCTCCGCCTTGGTTCCAACCCGCATATCTGGGCCAAACACACCGACTCCGGATGTCACTATGTTGTGCATGCCGTCAACGTTCAGGTAGCCGCAGGAATTTTCCCACATCATCGCCACAAGTATGTTGCCTGGGAACATTTGTCCGTCATGGGTGTGTCCACACAGATCCATATCCACACCTGCCGACGACAGCTCCTCCAGCTCCTTTGGCTCATGATCAAGGACTATGATAGGTTTTGATTTGTCCACATTTTTCGTGATCTCGTCTGCGGATGCTCTGTCTGTGACTCCACTTCCCGGTCTGTGGGCATCGCGGCGGCCATAGATATATATGGAATCGTTTATCAACACTCCCTCGTCGCGAAGAAGTGTGATTCCCGCTTTCTCTATAAACTCGTCCATCTCCGGGCTGCTGGTCTTCTCCTTCTGCCCGCCAAATGTAAATCCGGCAAGCACCTGCTCCTGTATATCGTGGTTGCCATAGCATGCATACACTCCATACTTTGATTTGATCCCCCGGAGTATTTTCTCAAGCTCCTCCGGCTGGTCAACGGCTTCCCATTCGTTGTCAAATATATCACCCGCTATCAGCACCAGATCTGCGTCCTGCTTATTTATAGAATTCACTATTCTTTGAACCTGCCTGACGCCTATGTTGTATCCAAGATGAAGATCTGCAACCAGCACTATCTTCATGGAATCCATCTTCTTACCATTCTCATCCCGTGCTTCCTTATTGATGGTCACATCATAAGGCGTCACCCGCACAAGTCTCGCATTTACCACTCCCCAGAATGATATACACATGATAAGTGTTGCGCACACACAGCCTACTATCCTGCGAACCCGCGGCACACATATCTTATCTTTGCTCACTCTGAATACATGAAGCAGTAGGAATCTTCCAAGCTCGGCTATCACTATGAAGAATATCATATAAAGCAGAACACCCAGCCAGTAATTTCCCACCAGCTTCATGCCACGTTTGAACCTTCCCTGTGGCAGGAAGAATGCGATCACCAGCGCCGACGCCAGAAATGCATATAGCACTATCGGGACTATCCAGCCCTTCTTGCCTTTGAGTTTCGGGAAATATGCCTGTACCCAGCCCTTTATTCTCCAGAACAAATATATATTTAACGCTATGTAAAAAGGTGCAATGAAAATTGCTATCATCTTTTTTCTCCTTTGTTTTTCTGACTGGCCAATATACATATTGACGGCAGTCCTTTGTACGATTTATTCATACAATAATATACTCCCAACACCACACATACACAAACTTAATAAATCGTAATTCCACCGTCATCCCCTAATATCCAAATATATTTAAAGAAAGTACAAAATTTTCCTAAATCACATAAAAATAGCCCGAAAGATACAAAATCTTTAAGATTTGTACCTTTCGGGCCGTATTCTCTTGATCAGGGATAATTTTTTCCAAAATGCCTGTTTTAAACCCTAATATTATATCCCTTAGTCGTTCTTCTTCACTCCAAGAGTTACCTTCTCGCCGTTGATGTTCCACTCCTTGGAATATCCATCAACAGAACCGGTTACGATCTCTGTTGCCATAACGTCACCGATGATAGCGTCTGCATTTGCTGCGATGATGTCATTTGCCTTCTGGCTTCCGTCTGCGTATACAGTGATCTTGTCCATAACCTCGAATCCAGCCTCTTTTCTCATAGTCTGAACCTTGGATACTATCTCACGGACAAATCCTTCCTCAAGAAGCTCCTCTGACAGGTTTGTGTCGATGACTACTGTCACACCGCCGTCTGCCTCAGATACGAAACCGTCCATCTGAGCCATGTCGATCAGAAGATCAGCCTCAGTGAGTACGATCTCCTCTCCGTCTGCCTCAAACTTCAGAGCGCCCTCTGCCTTGAGCTCTGCCATGGCTGCGTTGCCATCCAGTGCTGACAGATGCTCCTTGATCTTACCAAGGTGCTTGCCGTACTTAGGTCCGACTGTACGAAGCTGTGGCTTGAAGCTGTATGTTGTGTAAGCGCTTACATCATCATCGAACTCAACGTTCTTCACATTAAGCTCATCCTCGATGATAGCCTTCTCCTCACCGAAAAGCTTCTTGTCAGCCTTGACATACATCTTGCCGATTGGCTGTCTGTTCTTGATATTTGCTGTATTTCTTGCTGCACGTCCCAGAACAACGATCTTCAGGATCTCGTCCATAGCTACCTCGAGCTCTGGATCGATCATCTTCTCATCCACCTCAGGGAATGAGCACAGATGAACTGAAAGAGGTGCATCCTTGTCTATATTTCTAACCAGATTCTGGTAAATATCCTCTGCCATGAATGGGAGCATAGGAGCTACTGTCTGTGCTATAGTAACGAGCGCTGTGTAAAGTGTCATGTAAGCATTTACCTTGTCCTGCTCCATGCCCTTTGCCCAGTATCTCTCACGTCCACGACGGACATACCAGTTACTCATGTCATCCACGAACTCCTCAAGAACTCTTGTTGTCTCAGGGATCTTGTATGCGCCAAGGTTTGCGTCAACTGCCTTGACTGTTGAGTTCAGCTTGGACAGGAGCCACTTATCCATAAGTGACAACTTATCGTACTCTAGCTCATGCTCAAGTGGATTGAAGTTGTCTATATTTGCATAGAGTACATAGAACGCATATGTGTTCCACAGTGTACCCATGAACTTTCTCTGACACTCAACAACCGCATCCTCATGGAATCTGTTAGGAAGCCATGGTGCTGAATTGCTGTAGAAGTACCATCTGATGGCATCTGCGCCGTACTTGTTCAGAGCATCCATAGGATCTACCGCATTTCCCTTGGACTTACTCATCTTCTGTCCGTCCTTATCCTGGACATGTCCGAGAACGATTACGTTCTTAAACGGAGCCTTGTCGAACAGCAGTGTTGAGATCGCCATAAGTGAGTAGAACCATCCTCTTGTCTGGTCAACAGCCTCACTGATGAAGTCAGCAGGGAAGTGCTTCTCAAATATATCCTGATTCTCAAACGGATAGTGCCACTGTGCAAATGGCATTGATCCTGAATCGAACCAGCAATCAATAACCTCTGTAACTCTGTGCATCTGCTTGCCACACTCAGGACACTTGATGGTTACAGCGTCGATGAACGGACGGTGAAGCTCGATGTCCTCAGGGCAGTTGTCACTCATTGAGCGGAGCTCTTCCTTTGATCCGATGGCATGTCTGCAGCCGCACTCACACTCCCAGATGTTCAGCGGAGTACCCCAGTAACGGTTTCTTGAAAGTCCCCAGTCCTGAACGTTCTTCAGCCAGTCGCCGAAACGTCCCTTACCGATGCTCTCCGGGATCCAGTTTACAGTGTCATTATTCTTAACCAGCTTGTCTCTTACCGCTGTCATCTTGATGAACCATGTATCTCTTGCGTAGTAGATAAGTGGTGTGTCACATCTCCAGCAGTGTGGATACTCATGCTCGAACTTAGGCGCATCGAAAAGAAGTCCCCTTGCGTCCAGATCCTTCAGTACCTCAGGGTCTGCATCCTTTACGAACATTCCAGCAAATGGAGTCTCCTCAGTGAGATCACCCTTGCCATCTACAAACTGTACAAATGGAAGATCGTAGTTTCTTCCGACATTTGCATCGTCCTCACCAAATGCGGGTGCGATATGAACGATACCGGTACCATCTGTCATAGTTACATAAGTGTCACATGTGATGAAGTGGCCCTTCTTGTGCTGCTTCTCACATACAGGCTTTACGCACTCATAGAGTGGCTCATACTCCTTGTACTCAAGATCCTTACCGACATATGTCTCAAGAACCTCGTATGCAGGAACTGCTGCCTGATCGTCTGCTGCTTCCTTTGCAAGACCGCCGAGAACCTTGTCTGCAAGCGCCTGTGCAAGATAATATGTGTAGCCGTCTGCTGCCTTAACCTTCACGTATGTCTCATCTGGATTTACACAGAGTGCTACGTTTGAAGGAAGTGTCCAAGGTGTTGTTGTCCATGCGAGGAAATATGCATCCTCTCCGATAACCTTGAATCTTACTACTGCTGAACGCTCCTTGACTGTCTTGTATCCCTGTGCAACCTCATGGCTTGAAAGAGGTGTTCCACATCTTGGACAGTAAGGCACGATCTTGAAGCCCTTGTACAGAAGTCCCTGATCCCAGATCTTTTTCAGCGCCCACCACTCTGACTCGATGAAGTCATCATGGTATGTTACATATGGGTTGTCCATATCAGCCCAGAAACCGACCTTGCCTGAGAACTCTTCCCACATGCCCTTGTATTTCCATACGGACTCCTTACATTTCTGGATGAATGGCTCCAGTCCGTATTCCTCTATCTGTTCCTTGCCGTCGATTCCCAAGAGCTTCTCAACCTCGAGCTCAACAGGCAGACCGTGTGTATCCCATCCGGCCTTTCTGACTACGTTATGTCCCTTCATTGTCTGATATCTAGGGATCATATCCTTGATTACACGTGTAAGAACGTGTCCGATATGTGGCTTACCATTTGCTGTTGGAGGGCCATCATAGAATGTGTATGTTGGCAGATCCTTTGTCTCTTCAACACTCTTCTCAAATACCTGATTTTCTTTCCAGAAGTCCAATACCTTCTGCTCTCTGTTCACGAATTCCAGTTTAGTCGAAACCTTGTCGTACATGTCGTCTTTCCTTTCTGTGATAAATATAAAAAAGCCCTTCGTCGTAATCAGGACGAAGGGCTTTAAGTTCGTTATACCACCTATTACTTACATACTAACATATGCGCTCCCCTTAACGCAGGAAATACGTCAGAGCCTACTTGAGCAAATCTCTTTTGGTCTGCAACTCCAGAGTGATATTCCGAAAGTCTCTACTGTCACCGGGCTCGCACCGCCCCCGGCTCGCTGCTGATCTCGCAGACTCCGTACTGTCTCTGTCATCGTTTTTAACTTATATGATCCAGAAAACCGCCTGTATAAGCCATTTCTGAACCTATCCATTCATTAGTATAGCAAGTATTTGTGGTTTGTCAATCGCAATATGCGCAAATACTTTACTATTCTACTTCTTTATAACCACATTCTTTGTTGTGCTCCATGCCGAATAGTATGTCACTCTGCCGGACTTTCTGTATACGATATATCCACCAGCTCCATTATTAAGATACATATAAAAATTTCTTACGTTTTTTATATTATCACCATGCATATACAAATACAATTTGTTTTTTATGCATATTTACTATAAAACACGTTCGCATCTATCTAATATATACAAAAATCTCATGGACTGAGAAATCAATCCTCAATCCATGAGATTTATTTTCTAATATACGTAGAGATCATAGTCTACAAGATACCACTTACCGCCAGTCTTTATAACTGTGTATATGATCTCGCCATCTGATTCGTCAGTAGATCCTTTTATCTTGACATCAAGATCCACCTCGTAGCACTTGTCAACCGTCATGTCGACATCCAGCATGTCAAATGTATCATTTACATCCTTAAGCTTATCCTCGTCATATTCCTTCTCTGATCGGTCCTCGACCTTGATACTCTTGACCTTGCCTACCTCATCTACCATGTCGCTGACCTGCTCGTTGAATGTATCCTTGACATAGTCATCACTGCCTGTATAGCTTCTTATCCTGTTATACAGCTTGTAATATTCCTTGTCCATCAGATCAACCATGGCATCGGCATCGCCTTTTTCATAGGCTGTCACCAGCTTGTCTCCGACCTTCTTGGCACTTCTCTCACCGGGACCACCCGCCAGGATCAGAACAACGACTATTATCGCGATCAGGACTGCCGCTGCGATTCCGCCTATTATTGCTATAAGCTTCTTGTTCACCTTTTTGCCCGGCTCCATAACACCCGGAGTCATGCCCGGCTGCTGGCTGTACTGTGGCTGACCATACTGTGGCTGCCCAAATCCTCCATACTGTCCACCTGTCGACTGGACATTTCCACCAAACTGCTGACCCTGACCGTACTGCGGCTGACCATACTGTGGCTGTCCAAATCCTCCATACTGTCCACCTGTCGACTGGACATTTCCACCAAACTGCTGACCCTGACCGTACTGCGGCTGACCATACTGTGGCTGTCCAAATCCTCCATACTGTCCACCTGTCGACTGGACATTTCCACCAAACTGCTGACCCTGACCGTACTGCGGCTGACCATACTGTGGCTGTCCAAATCCTCCATACTGTCCGCCCATCGGCTGTCCAAATCCACCCGGCTGCTGATTCTGCTGTGGCTGACCTGGGTTCGGCTGCCCTTGTGCACTGTTCTGCACCGAAGAAAATGCGCTCACTCCCGGAGTCGTGAGGACAGTAGTTCCCTCGTCCTCATCGTCGTCCATATCATTAAATCCATTTACGTTATTCTCGTCCATTTTTCTCTCCTTATTCTGCTCATCCCTTTTGCTGCTCTGGAACAATAATGTTCCCATAGAATCATGGTAGCATTTTATATCTGCCATGTCCAACCAAAAACATCACATTATCTCAAATTTTACACTTTATTACCTGTTTTCTTTCGCTATTATGTAATAAAAGGCGTTATGATGATGAACACACAGAATAAAAAAACAATCCGCCACGGATACAGATTGTATCCATGACGGATTCTTCTATTTCTTTTGATATTATCTCTTCTTTATTACAACCGATTTCTTTCCACTCCATGCGGAATAGTAAACCTTACCATCAATCTTCTTAAAGCTTCGTACTCTGACATAATATCTCTTGCCCTTAGTAAGTCGTTTGATGGTCTTACTTGTAACTGAACCTCCGTTTACATTGGCCGTCTTTGCAGATTTAAACGATGCATTGTCTGCATACTGTATCTGATATCCGGTGGCCTTGACTGCCTTATTATATGTAACCTTGGCTGTTCCGGCCGATGCACTTGTGAATTTCTTCAGCTTCACGGCAGGTACATAACTTCCTGTCTTCTCGCCGCCAAATGCCGAATTGTATGTCACATCGCCAAATGTCTTATAAGTTCTTATCTTATATGTATACTTTACACCCACATTTTTAGCTGTGACGTCCACGAACGATGTTGTATCCGGATTCTGAACAACACCTGCTATCGTATATGCTTTTCCATTTACTCCTCTGTAAACAACATATCCCGATGCCGCTTTATACTTCTTCCAGCTCAACTTTATTCCATTTGCTGTGTTGTCAACGGACTCAACTTTTCTCACACCCATCTTGATGTCAAATGTGAGTGTCTTCTCCCCTTCATAGTCACCCTTGAATTTGATGACAACTTTGGCCTTGCCGATATTCTTGTTATTTGAATATGAAACGCTGTAATTTCCTGCGGCAACCTTTCTGCCCTTTGAGTCTTTGACCTCTACCGCAGGCTTCTTAGCTGTACCATCATACTCAACAGCGCTGTATGCAAGCCTGATACTCTTTATCCTGTATATACTCTGAGTTTCCTTGCTGGCTGACTTGCAGTTTTTGCACACATGCACCTTATATCCGTCACGGGTCTGTGATGCCTTTTTCTTAACCGTCCACACCGTCTGATAATCGTGAGGAACTGTGGTCTCATCGTCTATGATAGTATCCTTTTCTCCGCAGTTATTGTCACACTTTGCCGTCTTGGTTCCCTTCTGCGAACATGTGGCATTTCCATCTGACTCATACTTTGTGAAGCTGTGTCCTGTAGCAGGGATCACCTCGGTCTCATATATATCCTCATCCTCAATGTACCTTGTCTTCTCTCCGTTCTCAGTACATGTCGGAGTCTTGGTTATGATCCATCCCTCGTCATCTCCAGCCCCAAACTTCTGGGTCTTTGACTCAGCATATATCCACTCTGATGAACCCGTATTCTTATATCTGAGATCCAGGGTCACATCTGTGTATGTGTCATTTTTCACAACAGACATGATTCCCTGAATGGTATTTCCATATGCATCTGTCCATCTTCCGCTGACAAATGGTGTCTTCTGACTCTCATTATTTGCATATGTTATCTCTATATCTCCGGTTACACTGTATCCGTCCTCCGTCTTCTTCACCTTGCATCCTGATATGCTCACAGCGGAGATATCGTACTCGTTCTCTACCTCTGCCTCCACCTTCTCAGGAGTGATCGTCACGCTTCCTGTCTGCTGCGACGCAAGGCTGATCCTGAATGTATAACTGCGGTTCGCCTCAAATGTCCTATCTATAATGAGTTGTCCGCCGTTCCGTGAGTATGTCTTTTCCAGAACTCCATCAGCATAGATTCTGGTGTATACTGTATTATCTCCGCAGTCCACCGTAAATCTGTACTCTCCGGTCTCCGTTGGGATAAATTCATACTCGATGCCCTCTCCGTCATAGCTTATATCCGCTGTTATCTTCTGACCCGGTGTTATTTTTCCATTACCTGTCACATACGAATCGTGATATGTAAATGTTATCTGATCATCTTTCTCTCTCGCATAGAGTGCTATAATATAGCTTCCCTTTTTCAGAGAGAAAGCATCTCCACTGCTATATGTATCTGAAAAGCTGCCATCATCCTCAATGGTATATATACCCTTAAGCTCAAAGCCCTGTCTCTGAAGGGATACCACTCCATCTGACGCAATATCAAATCTGTACAGCTTTACATCCCCAGTGTTCTCAACACCTGAAAGCACCACAGGCTCATCTGATATCAGGTACTCCAGCTCATCCACATTCAGATCTACGACGTCAAATGATG
This sequence comes from Coprococcus sp. AM14-16, assembly GCF_003434675.1. Taxonomy (NCBI): domain Bacteria; kingdom Bacillati; phylum Bacillota; class Clostridia; order Lachnospirales; family Lachnospiraceae; genus Coprococcus; species Coprococcus sp. AM14-16. Next base: position 480,267 of record NZ_QTLL01000002.1, on the reverse strand, counting down.
CTCCCTGAACTTCACAATCGTCAGCCATTCCCCATATGGAAGGTATTATCTCATATAATCCGGTCTGTTCTGTTATCGTGTCGATGCTTAAATAGCTGCTCACCCTGCCGTTTTTCTTGATCGTAAAGCTTATATCATCGTCATCCGCGCCAAATGTTCTGGTACTTCCATCAGAATATGTGACAACGGTTTTTATGCTGCCCTTGATCTCATCAAATTTCCTCAGATATTCAGTCTTAGAAACGGTTGTGCTTACACTTACAGCCTTGACGATATCCTTCATTGTCACGCCGCATTTATTTACATTTTTTCCCGGATACACACATACATACAGATCCCCGCCTGCTGTGTCAAATCCCGCACTGCCAAATCCATCAGATGAATAAGCCACGTTGTTAGTCGTTATCTCTGTTCCATTTGCATCTAAAATCCTGATGCCATCGATCTTCTCATCAGCGGATACCACATACGAACCCGCCTGGGCACTTACCTTATATACATACACATATCTGTCGCCGGAAATATCCAGCGTCTTTGAGCCGTCCCATGTTCCAAGGCTCATGCTCTGTGCAGTCTTCACTGCAAATGGTATATCAACCGTATCCATGCCATCCGCACCAGCGATTGCAAGTTCAACCATGTATCTGCCAGTATCAACCCTGCTGCCAAAGCCTGCGATCTCGACATACTTTCCAGTTTTCTCGTTATATCTGTACCATGTACTCGTGATCAGCTCATTATCCTCGCTGTCACCGACACTGGCCTCTTTTACACTGCCATCATCATATACAAACTGGAGAGTCTCTCTATCCAGAAGGTTTTTGATACCTGATAATTTCATATCTGGAAGGAATTCATAGGTTCTGTTATCTCTCAGCTTCCATGAACTGATCTTTGAATTTGACAAAGTTTCTCCCCTTGTCACATTCATGCTCCAACTGGTCTGCGTATCTCCCCACTTGTCCTCTACTCCGCCATCGAGACAGATATAGTATGTATTGCCGCTCTCAAGTGCAGCCTCGCCATCCGATACACTAAGTTTCTTCAGATCATACATTGTCTCATCGTCAGCGTCGATCTTGCTGTAGATCTCCATACCGCCCACTGGGGCAAATGTATACCTGGCAGATATCGAAGGCTTAAACGTATAATATGCACTGCCATTCTCCGACAGACTTACCTGGTTAGATCCCTCCGCAAGACTTCCGGCAGCAACATCCTCTATATCCTTTATCTCTATGTCATATGCATAAGAGTCCTCACTATACAGTGTGTATATCCTAATCTGTGCCGCTCCGACAGGGCACTCATTTTCTATATCTGTAACTATCTCAGCACGTACCTCGTCTCCTCTGGAGGTTTCCACACTGTCCGAATCGTCAAACACCAGCTCCTCTGTTTTTCCGTCAGCATACGAGATCTTTACTCTGGTTCCATCTACATAACTGCTGATATCCTTATCGTAGCTGCCCATTCTGATGAAATCTGTGTTCTCGGGAACAGCAATCATATCTGTCACTTTCGGAATAAAGCTCAGTCTCACATTTGTCTTGGATGTAGATAACTCATTATACAGGCCTACGTAATAGGTGCTGCCTCCGGTAAGTTTTCCTGTAACCTCTACCGGGCCCTCATCACCGGACTCATATACACAATAAGGACTGTCGCTTTCTATTACCACACTTCCGTCAAATGGCATGACAAAACTGTAATAAGCCTTGTCATACTCATCCGTTCCGACACTCACATTGTTGACACCTTCGAAGAGCTGTCCTGCGCTCAGCTTGTCTATGGACACTACCTTAAGCACTGCCGTGCCGAGCAGCTCCTGATCTTCCTCAGCCGCATCATATCCCACAGCTACTTTGTACTCGCCCTCTGAAAGAGTTACACCTTTTTCATATTCGTACTCTTTCCAGTTATCATCAGATGACGAATAATATACTGTATATCTGTTTCCATTACTGTATCCACTTCCACCGGTCAGATCTATGCTTTCCGTGGACTTATCATTATACTTTATTGTACTGCTCGCACCATTCATGAAGCTTATCGGCGTTCCGGCTGCCCATTCGCTCTTTGCCAGCTTCAATGTCACCCCTGAAGGTGCCACATACTTCTTCGCCTTGAGCCTGACCTCATTCAATGTTTCATTGTCATCATCCGTTGTTCCTGAAAGTCTGACATAATAGGTCTTTCCCTTGACAAATGAATACCTGTCATTATCGGTCTCAACCACCGCCATGTCCGAATCATATACATCTATAAATGCAGTTGATGATTCATCTACTTCAAACACAAAGTCAGCAGTTGCAGATGGTATAAATCTGTAATACTCGTAACCGTCCACCCTGGTATCATATGCGTAGGTATCCGTCTCACTGATATTCCTTTTTCCTACAAAATATTCAGCAGGAGTCTGCACCTTTGCAGTGTACGAATCATATATCTTGGTCGACTGGTCCGGCTCACTATCCATTTTGTCTGTAAGCTGAACGGTATATGTACCGGCCGGAAGCTTTTCCGCATCCGCATACGATACCATATCCCCTGCATCGCCCTCATAATAATAATTTCCCTTGGAATCCTTCACCCACAGACTGTATGTAACTCCATCTATCTTACAGTCTGAGCCGCTGATACCTGAACTGCGCACCTTTCCACCGGAATAGGTTACCGTTGCGTACGCCGATGTTATGGAGTCTGGTGTTCCCTCCAGTATCGTTGTATTATCCGGCACCATTTTTATTGCCGCCACATCCGGAAGCTTTCTCACGCTTATATTTGCACTTTCGGAAACTGTATAAGAACGGGCATACTTAGACCCAAGAATGTATTTCTCCCCCGCAGTGCACTTGTATACCAGCCTGCAGCATCCACTGCCATCCTTTTTACCTGTAGCAAGGCGCTTACTCTTACTGTTATACAAGGTCTCCTGAAGCATCAGCCGTGACTGGCTTCCCTGCAATATTATCTCATAATATCCTGTCTCATCCGTGACAAATGATATTTTACTCTCCTTGCCATTAACTATGTTCACAACCCCATAGTCACCCTCAAGCTCTGAAATATCCTCTGTAGCTGCTGATATCTCAGCTTCATTCATCTGTACGGCATACGCTGTCATATTTGACAGTAAAGTCTGTGCCTGTGCAGTCGTCATCGGCATAGGACTGCACGACGACACCATGGCTACAGTTACAGCCGCAGCCATTATCCCCTTCAATTTCATATGTAACCTCCCTTTTTCTCCCATACATATTCAGCACATTTATGCCGAATATATAAGCACAAAAAATTACAGCCTCATATTATCATGAAGCTGTAATTTAATACAATATAATTAATATTTATGTATAAATAACACAATATCACTTATGCAATTTTACTTTCTAACCAGATGGATCTGGTAAGCATTGTACTCGCCGAACTTGAGTGGTACAGGAAGTCCTATCTGGTCAAGTCCCTGTCCGCTGTACTCTGCGCCAGTCTCCTCGTCAACATATGTGGCATCCGCATCAAGTCCCTTTACTCTGACAAAAGGTACAGGGGCATTGCAGAAGCTCTCCACCGTCACGATATTGACAAGGGTCTCTGACTTGTCCCTTGCGACAAATGACCATGCAGCTACACCTTTGCTCTTATCCGCATCCGTCAGTCTGTAGTAAAGTCCATTATGAAGAAGATCCCAGTACTTCTTGTAGTTTTCTACCTGAGCCTTTACCTCTTCCTTCTCCTCATCGCTGACCTTGTTCAGATCAAGCTCGTAGCCAAAGCTTCCTGCCATGGCAACAACGGCTCTTGTATTGAATGGAGTTGTCCTGCCTGTCTGATGATTTGGAACCGCTGATACGTGTGAACCAACCACCGATATAGGATATCCAAATGAAGTTCCATACTGTATGTCAAGTCTGCAGATGGCATCTGTATCATCACTGCACCAGATCTGTGGTGTGTAATACATCATTCCGGCATCAAATCTTCCACCGCCACCGCTGCAGCCCTCGATGAACATCTTTGGATATCTCGCCTGAAGTCTCTCCATGAAATCATATACACCGAGAACATACTTGTAGAGGATAGTTCCATTGTTCTGGATTCCCTCTGTCATGGAGTATACATTTAAGATGCTTCTGTTCATATCCATCTTTATATAATCAACATCTATCTTGTCAAGCACCGCTGTCAGCTGATTAAATATACAGTTTACGACCTCTTTTCTTGAGAAGTCCAGATTGAGCTGGCTTCTTCCCATGACAGGCTTTCTTCCAGGGATCACAAATGCATAATCTGGATGCTCCTTGAAAAGCTCGCTCTTCTCGGATACCATCTCAGGCTCGATCCAGATACCGAACTTCATGCCGAGATCCTTAACCCTCTTGACAACATCAGCCATAGGGCCGCCCATCTTATCCTCATTTACAAACCAGTCGCCGAGACCTGACTTGTCATCATTTCTCACACCGAACCAGCCGTCATCCAGAACCAGCATCTCAACGCCGAGCTCTGAAGCCTGCTTTGCTATATTAACTATATCATCACCGTTGAAGTCGAAGTATACTGCCTCCCAACTGTTGATGAGAATAGGTCTTCTCTTTGTCTTGTACTCGCCGCGGCAGATATTGTATCTCACAACATCATGCATCTTGTGTGACATGTCGGCAAATCCATCAGGTGTATATACCATAACTACCTCAGGTGCCACAAACTCACTCTCAGGATAGAGCACATACTCAAACATCTCATCCTGAACGCCCATGTTGAGTCTCACCTGATCTGTCTGATCCTTCTCAACCTCACAGTTGAAGCTTCCACTATAGAGAAGTGAGATTCCGTAGCAGTCGCCCGCATCTTCATTTGCATCCTTGCCTGCTATAACCACAAATGGGCTGTGCTGATGGCTTGATGTACCCCTTGTGCTTCCGATCTTCTTCACACCATGATTTATAGCTTCTCTCTCATACATGCGCTCCATAGCATGTCTTCCGTGGAAGTGGATGAGATCATAATCACCTGTCACAAAATCCAGGCTCACACTTGATGCCTTTGCCACAAATATATCCGCATCGCTTATATTTCTGACTATAGCTGATCTTGTGATCAGATCCTTATCCTTTATAATTCCATACAGAAGATCAACCTCCACTCCCACCTGAGGATCCTGAAGAACGATCTTAAGGGTCTCACCCTTCTCGCCGTCATTTGTGTAAGCAGCAGGAAGTCCCTTGAGACTATACTTACTGTCCATCACCTCATATGAAACATATCTGAGATCACATCCATGTATTCCCTCTATGTCCTTTATGTTGAATGCCGGAGTCCTGAAATCTCCGTTGCCGTAGCAGCTATATTCCAGTGGAATGTTGTCCAGAGAGAATTCTCTGTGCTCCTGTGCTTCATAAGGATTGCCTGAGAATCCTCTATCGTAATGAGTTATGACATATGACATATCCCCGTCCATTTTCTTGCCATAATACAGATGAGCCAGATACCCATAGTCAATCACCTTCATCTGATATGTAGTATTTTTGGTGTTCAATGTGAAAAGCTTTTTCTCTTCATTTATCAATATTGCCATGCCCAAGTCCTCCTTTTCGTGATCTCCAGTTTCTCTACAGCCAAATTTCATTTGACTGGTCTTTCCTCATAATTTATCTACAACCGGCTCCGCCGGATTGTATTCCAAGTTCCACCATGTAGTCCACAAATTTCTCCACATATCCATAATCCGCCGCATATGCTGACAATCCAATATATGCCTTGCCATCTGTGTACTCAGTAAGTCCTGCCGCCTTGTATCCTTCAGATACATCTATTCCGACAGGTATCTTCTTCCCCTCTTCATCCTCGTAATAAATTATCCTATCCTTATACTTATCATATATATCGCCGACCTTCTCATCCGACAGGTCTGCAAGTCTGCCGCTCTTCGCCAGACCTATGAGATTGTCATACTGGCACAAGACTGCCTGAGCAGTGTCCGCCTCAAGGTATGCCAGCACCTTCATATAGTAACTGTTCTTATAATCTGAGTTATTTGCCAGATTAAAAAATGCATTGTTGTCAAATGTAACCCTTCCCGGGAGATTTTCTTCCCCTACATACGACACAAATCCCTGTGTCAGCCTGCAGTCCTCTGAAACATCATCGTAGTTGTTCACAAGGACGACATCCAGTATCGGCTTGTCCTCCCTCGTTGCAAACACAACAGTGAAATACACTACAAGTCCCACGAGAACGACCGCACCGATTATCCAAAGCTTGTAATAATCCCAGATATATCCTATTTTTTTGCGTGTGGAGTCCATCTCTTTTATCTTCTGTTTTTCTTCTTCCGTGATTATCGGCTTTTTCATAGACGTCCTCCTTTTGTTTCGCACTTACGATATACTTTGGAGTGGACGCATGAGAGGCGCTCCGCGCGGCGTCCACGGCATCGTAAATACTTCGTATTTACGATATATTTTGGAACAGACGCATGGGAGGCGCTTCGCGCGGCGTCTGCAGCATCGTAAATACTTCGTATTTACGATATATTTCACAAGGGTGGCGTCATTAAGTGACGTCACCCTGTGAGCATATATAATATCTTCTTTAACTTTCTTTAGAGCTTTCCACCTGATGTTGCAATACCTTCTACGAACTGCTTCTGGAATATCAGGTATATAACGATCATTGGTATACATGATATAAGAGATGCAGCCATCAGCTGTGGATAATTGGACTGATACTGTCCCTGCATTGTTGCAAGAGCTGCTGAGAGCGGCATCTTGTTTGCACTGCTGTTTACAACCAGTGGCCACATCAGATCCTTGAATGCGAACACTGCTGTGAATATACCGAGGGCAACCATCGATGATCTTGCAAGCGGAGCCATGACGAACACGAATGTCTTTGGAATGTTACATCCGTCAAGTCTCGCTGCCTCCTCGAGATCTCCAGGAAGTCCCATGTAAGCCTGCTTGAGCAGGAAAGTACCGAACGCTGTTACAATTCCCGGGAATACCAGAGCAAACATTGTATTTGTCATGCCCATCTTACTGATCATCAGGAACTGTGGGATGATGAATATCTGTGAAGGAATCATCATCTGGAAAAGTATCAGAGAGAACATAAAGTCTCTGCCCTTGAACTTAAGTCTTGCAAATGCATATCCTGCGAGTGTTGCTGTGAGACATGCACATACAACTCTGAAGAATATGAGCAGTAATGTGTTCTTGTAAAGGACAAGGAAGTTCATGTTATTCCAAACAGTTGTGAACGCGTCTGTACGCCACTGTGATGGGAATATTACGAATGGACTTACCGAAGTTGCCTCTGTTACTGTCTTAAATGCTGTGAGTGTCATCCATACAAATGGCACTATCATAATAATTGAGAATATGATCAGAATGAGGTGAATCAATAATTTCTGCATTCTTCTCTTAAACTGTACGCCTCTTGTCATATCGATTCCCCCTTCCTAGTTATAATGAACCCACTTCTTCTGACCTATCATCTGGAATACTGTGAGTACCATGATGACTGCGAGAAGAAGAACTACTATTGCTGATCCATAACCCTTGTTACCATTCTGGAACGAATACTGGTAGAACAGATATACGATGGACTCTGTCTTCTTGAGGGCCGGATTGGAAATATCCATTACCATGTATACAAGGTCGAATACCTGAAGTGCTCCGATTACTCTTGTTACGAGTACGAAGAATACTGTAGGTGAGAGAAGTGGAAGAGTAATCTTGAAGAATGCTCTTACTCCTGATGCTCCGTCAATATCCGCTGCCTCGTAGTAATCCTTAGGTATCTCCTGAAGTCCTGCAAGGAACAGAACCATGTTGTAACCAATGATCGACCATACACCGATGATTGCAACTGAGATCCATGCGATCTTTGGATTGGATATCCACTCGATCTTTGTACCGAGGATGTGGTTTAACAGACCGAACTGTGAATTGTATAACCATCTCCATACCATGGCTACAGCTGCAGGTGCAACTACCATTGGCAGGAAGAATATTGCTCTGTATATTGTTCTTCCGTGCATCTTGCGATTCAGGAATACCGCAAGTATAAGTGCGATGGCGATTGAGAATGGAACCTCAATGATCGCATACTTGAATGTATTGAGAAGTGACTGCCATACCTCAGGGTCAGCAAACATCTTCTTGTAATTTGCAAATCCTGCAAATGATGAATCTCCGAATGAACCGACCTTGCAGAATGACTGATATATTGTCTGTACTATAGGCCATAAGTTAAGTACGATGATTCCTATCATTGTTGGGAGGATGAATGCCCAGCCCCATTTGCGCTGGTTTCTTTCCCATGTTGTTGACTTCTTTTTCTTGAACTCTTTATCTTCTGCTGCTGCCGGCTTAACTGTCTGTGTCTCTGTAGCCTGAATTATCTCAGCCGCTTTTTCTTCAACTTTCTTGTTGTTATCTGACATAAAATCCCTCCTCTTATTCATTTATATTGTAATTAACACCCCACCTGTTTCTGGTAAGCAATGGGCAGGACCTCCATCCTACCCACTGTTATGTTATCTTATAAATGCTCTGTAGGATTACTTGTCTTCCTCTGCGATGTACTCGTTCATCTGTGTTGCGAAGTCCTTACATGACTGCTCCATCTTTGATGTGTCTGCCCATGCATCTGCGAAGAATGTCTGTGCTGCCTGTGACCATACTGTTGAATTGTATGTGTAAGGTCTGAGTATAAGCTCATTTGTTACGCCTGGAACTGTTGACTCCTTTGTGATATCAAGGTAAGCGTTGAGGTTGAACTTGTCTGTGCAGTTAACCCACTTATCTGATGTGTTATTGTAAGCTGACATTGTTACACCAAGCTCAGCCTGCTTCTCCTGCATCTCCTTTGAACCTAACCACTCGATAAGCTTCCAACAGTCATCTGGTCTCTTTGTGTCTGCTGATGCAGCCCATCCAAGTCCGTTACAGATAGAAGTTCTCATACCTGTTGTCTTGTCGTATGGAAGAATTGCTACGTCACAGTTCTCAACGAGATACTCGTTGTCAAGGAATCCTGCTGTCATCCATGAACCCTGTGTGATCATTGCTACTGTACCTGACTGGAACATAACGTCTGTACCTGTCTCTGACATTGTTGTTGCCGGTGGGCAGCAATCCTTGAGGAGCTTTCCTACATAATCCATAGCCTTGATAGTGTTGGCATCGTCATATCCTGACTTTGTGTGATCGTCATTTACGATGTAACCGCCCATTGAGTAAACCATGTTGTAGTATGTGTCCTGATCGTTTGATGTGTTCATACAGAAACCGTACTGATCGCCATTAGTAAGCTTCTTAGCTGCATCATAGAGGTCATCCCATGTCCATGTCTCATCTGGATAAGAAAGTCCTGCATCATCAAACATCTTCTTGTTGTACCAGAGAGCGATTGTATCGTAATCCTTTGGTACTGCGTAATATGAGCCATCATATGTGTAGAGCTCTGTGATCTCTGACATGTAGTTGCTCATATCAACCTTATCGCTCTTCTCAATGTAGTCATCGAGCTTTAAGAGCTTGTTGTTCTTCATGTACATCTGTGAGTTGTTGGAGTGCATCCAGAATACATCCGGCATATCTCCACCTGATGCTCCAGCCTCAAGAAGTGTCCAGTATGAATCCCACTCCTTAACCTGTACATCAACCTTGATTCCTGTCTCTTCTGTGAAGAGATCACATATCTGCTGCAGACCCTTCTGCTGGTTGTTATCCCAGATAACTACCTCAAGTGCATCCTTGCTGCTACCCTTGCTTCCATCACCGCCACCACATGCGCACAGTGAAAATGCTGTTGCCGCTGCAAGCCCTACTGCTACTGCTTTCTTCATTGTTCTTCTCATAAAACCTTCCTCCTTAAAAAACGTTCTGTGTGCTTCCTATGATTGAATTATAAAATTTTGGTGAAGTTTTTTACATGGTAAAATGTCAAAATATCATGGGTTTTTGTCACAAATGTATATTTTTAAGTAGTTAAGTTCGCTGTTTTTGTGCTATTTTATGGTAAATTGTAGAATACATATGGTAAATTGTAAAATTCGCTATATATTGGCATACCTTTTTGTGCTATAGTTAAACAAACGATATTATCACTTTTTACATCAGGAGGATTTTTATGAACATTTTCAGCAGTGACGGCTGGTTTTCCAGATTTTTTGGAACGCTCGGCGATATTATAATAGTGAACATTCTATTCATATTGTGTAGTATTCCCATAGTCACCATGGGAGCTTCCATGAGCGCAATGTATTTCACTCTGTTAAAGAAGCAGAGGACAGGCGAAAATGGAGGTGTAGTGAAATTATTCTTCAAAGGCTTCAAGGATAATTTCAAACAGTCAACGATTTCATGGCTGCTATTCCTTCTTATATCATTTATATTCACTCTGGATTTCAACCTTTTTGGCAAGGGTGGTCCACAGGAGAACAAGCTCATGTACTACACCAGTGTCGTGCTTATGATATTGACTTGCTTCATCGCAATTTACCTGTTCCCTGTCATAAGTGCCTTTAAGAACACATTGAAGAACCTTCTCTTGCAGTCCATTTACCTGGCAGCCAAGAACTTCATATTTACAATAGTGATCATGGTTCTCTACACTCTGCCTGCATATGTTCTGCTATCCAGCACTCAGGTATTTATGGTAGGTATATTCGTGTTCATAGTCTGTGGCTTTGGCCTTATAGCATATGTATCATCATTCATGTTTTTGAAGGCATTCACCCCATATCTGGATGAGGTTACAAAGAAGTACACGGACGATGATCCTGCTTCATGGATGCACAGCGATGACCAGACATCTGAATCAGATGAGGATAATCCTGAATCCACAAAGGTTACCAAGAAGCTTATCGTTGACAATTCATATCATGGCAGACAGTAGTTTTTACCGTATATCGTAAATACAGCAAAGGCGGATGTGCGACAAATCGCACACCCGCCTTTTGCTTAATTCAAATTTTTTGATTCAATTATATCTTACAGCTTCGAAGCCTCATGTCCAAACTTGGCATCATTCGTCTCAAGCTCAACCTCAAGATTCCTGAATGACTTAGGACTCATTCCAAACTTCTGCTTGAATGCTTTGGAGAAAGAAAGAGAATCCTCATAACCACACTGATATGCGATTATATTGATCTGCTCCTTTGAAGATCTAAGCAGACTTGCAGCTTTCTCCAATCGGAAATTAATCAGATATTCCTGTGGTGATACACCCATCTCCTTCTTGAAGCTTCCTGTCAGATGACTTCTGCTTATTCCTATGAAATCAGCAATATCATCTATCTTGATCTTGTTCATATACTTCTCAGTGATGAAATCAACTGCCGCCTTGACGTATATCTTGCTTGGATACTCTACATTGTCATTCTCCTGCTGATCAGATGTATTATCCTCCATAATAGTAGCAAACAACATCATAAGCGCACTCTGTCTCTTCACCTCGTTTATACGTGTGATCTGGGAATATTCGAGCATCTTGTTGATACATTCTGTACATATGTCCATCTGCTCGATCTTTATGATAGGCGAATCTTTCTTATAGCCCATAGATTCTATAAAATCTTCAGCTCTGTAGCCATGAAATCCAACCCACATGTAACTCCATGGATCATCATCGTCAGCCCTGTAAGTAGTCTCCTCACCAGGTCTGATGATAAACGCCTGTCCAGGTCCCAGTTCATAAGTCTTCCCCGCAATTGTAAATGTACCCTTGCCCTTCTTTACCATATGGATAACATATGATTCTCTGACGTATGGACCAAACTTCCAGCCTTTTATACAATCCTCTCTGCCACAATAGTCCAGACTGATTGCGGTACCCCACATATAGGAGTTCGACAACTGTAGATCTTCCAGACAAGCAAAACCAACACTGTCAGTTAAACCAACCTTTCTTACCATAACCCGTCCTTTCCTTTACTATATCTTTGCCACCCTTTTATATAAGTTAACACCAAAAACACCTTTATATTTTAACAAAAGCAGACAAACCTGTCAATTTTCAGATCTGTCTGCTTCCTGTAAAATATCTATAAATTATGTCTTACCAGTGACGGTAACCAAATACTGTTGCAGCGTTCTTGAAGTAGCTGAGTACCTGCTCTGCACATGTTGCGCTGTCACTGAATATCTTTTCTGCGATGTTATCTATAACAGTGATGAGGAATACTGAGATAACTATAGCAGCGATAACTGCAAATATCTTTGAGTTGTCATTTGTCTCAAGGTTATCGAATAACGCATGAGCTGCGATCACGATTCCGCAAAGGCTTATTCCGAGGAAGAGTATGTATCCAAAGCCTCCGATGATTCCGCTGAGGAAATCAACCTTGTGGAAGAGTGCTGAGATGATCTCAAATATGATTCCTGCAACCATTGCTATTGCCTCATAAAGTGCAAATACACCAACGGCGTTAAGTGCTTTTCCAAATGTGATTCCACCCTTGAATATAATTCCTCCGGCGATAAATACCGCTGCTGTCATGATGACTGCTGCGATTATAGTGAAGAAGAACATGTAGAAGCCCTTTGCTATTGAATCGCCAAAGTCAAATCCCATTATGAGGAATCCGACAGTTACAAATATAAGTGAGAGGATGGCATTTACCCCTGCAAGTATTCCGCCAGGAACCATGTTGTCACTCTGAACCATCTCACCCGCTGTATCTGCAGGGCTCTTGAAAAGACCTATCACATTCTTGAGAAGATCATTTATCATATTGCCCGCTGCTGATGGCTTCTTCGGCTGTGGCTGTGCATAGCCCTGCTGGCCGTACATCTGCTGGTTCATCTGTGGCTGGCCGTAGCCCTGCTGACCATACATCTGCTGGTTCATCTGCTGACCGTAGCCCTGCTGATTGTATGCTCCCTGGTTCATCTGCTGGCCATAACCCTGCTGATTATACATCTGCTGGTTCATCTGCTGACCGTAGCCCTGCTGGTTGTATGCACCCTGCTGGTTCATCTGCTGGCCATAACCCTGCTGATTGTATGCACCCTGCTGGTTCATCTGCTGGCCATAGCCTTGCTGATTGTACACTCCCTGCTGACTCATCTGCGGCTGGCTGTAAGCCGCTGCCTGCTGATCTGCCTGTGGCTGGCTGTTCTCCGCCGCCTGCTGATTTGTCTGTGCCTGATCTGCCACCTGCTGTTCTCCCTGTGGCTGACCAAACTGCTGATCCTGATTCTCGTTCATTCCTGTTACCTCCAATTCCTTTCCCTATGTGAAAATATATCAAAAATATGATACCAAATCCCCCTGGTTTTGTCATCATATCATTGCTCTATAAACTTCTGTGCGATATCGAAGGATCTGACTCAATCCTTATAATATCCATCGAAATAGTTAATCGGGCTGTGGCTGTCATACTTTGCATGATACACAAATGTAGTATAATCAACATATTCCGCTTTCTTCTCCTCATTCTGTCCAATATTGTTGGATCTTACAAGAGCAGAAATCACTATGGATACCGTTAAGCATATCCCGCACACGATACCTATTGCAACATACAAAAATACTATCGAACCCATGTCTTATCCTGCCTTTCCTTCACGTATTCTATAGTGCCATAACTTCTGAATCTGTGAATATCTATCCTTGATCTGTGAAGCTTGTTGATCGCACGCCAGAAGCTCACCAAACTATATATAACTCCAGCCACATACGCGGAAAATACCATAAAGGCTCCACTTGAATCATCCACACCTGCACTTATCCTATACAGATCCGTCATAAGTCCCCCAACAAATACAGATACATATGTACACAGCACAACCATCACTGTCATAAGTATCGCTATGGATGCCCCAACCTTAAATCTGTTGGATGGGACATTTCCCACGACCTTGCCGGTCTGCCCATTCACCGCCACGGTATAGAGTATTCCCTGATAACGAAAAGTCATGAACCACGCTGGCAGCAATGCATACTCGATATCTGTCATCTTTATATCCGTTTTTTCCTCAGTAACCCGGGCGTTTTTCGGAACATCGCTCATCATCTCTTCCTTCACCGCATCATTGCTCTTTCTCTTTGCAACGGCTGCGATCTCGGCAGCTGGTACATCGTACCTGTCCGTGTAAAATCCGGACAGATATTCTGGGGAAAACGTCAAAGCCTTCTCTAAATCATAAGGCTCCAGTCTTGCCGAAATGTGATCATTCAATCTTCTTGTTGCATCACCAGGTACCCTTGGAACTGTACACTCACAATCTCTCATACAATTGTGTGTGACTGTTTTGTCTGCAGTTTTCTGTGCAACTGCTGCTATAGAACCAAAGCATTTTTCATAATTACTAACGCGCTCGCCTTTTTCATTCTCCTGAAATACATACTTGAGCTTTTTTCTAACATGATAAGATGCCAGCCAATATGGTATATATATTCCTCGTATCTTATCAATCTCAAATTTCTTTATCTCATCCGGAACAAACCACCCCTTACAGAACCTGTCACGTATAAGCTGTTCTGCTCTCTTCTGAGAAATTCCAAATGGAATAATAAGGTCCGGCTCCAGTTCATCCTTAACTCTGTCAACCAATATCATCGGCTGCCCACAATACGCACAGAAACTGGAAGTTTCCGTGGATTTCACCATAAGTCTTGCACCACAGGATGTACATTCATATAGATTCATATCCATATACCTTGGTGATTCATCATCCTTTCCAATATTGATCTCATCCAATGTGTATATCGTATCCGTGGCATCAGTTATGTATCTTTTTATTCTGGCAATCTTCTGAATTGCCTTATAGCTTCTCTTATCTACAAGCTCTCCATCCTCATTCCTGGTCATGGCAGAGTTTTCTTCTCCTATGCCTCTGCTGATCACCGAATCACACTGCGTACACTGCAGCTGCCTCGTCTTAGGATTCAGTACCACAACACCGCCGCAGGATGGACATTTTACTGTAAGATTCATTGCATGTTACCCCCATGTCTACCAAACATAAGCCCCATTTGACTAAAACAGTATCATCTAAATTATAAGCTATCAAGTAGTCAAATTACAACTATATGTACCTGTAACGGATGTAAATATTACATAAAACGTCTTATCATCCAAATAAAGCTGTATCATAACCATTCCATCACAATACAGCTTCATAATGTTATCAATTTATCTTATTCACGTCGTCTTTATTGGTGTCGGAAATTATATAATGTGGTCTGCTCTTGGTCTCCATATATGTCTTGGCGATATATTTACCCATTATTCCTATGCACAGGAACTGGAGTCCTGATATAAACAGTATGATGCACACAAGTGACGGCCATCCCGCAACAGGGTCTCCCCACACCAGCTTTCTTATGAAGAAGAACAGCATCATGACAAATGCGACAAATGTACAAAATATTCCAAATCCTGAAGCTATACTCATCGGCGCCTCGGAGAAGTTGATTATTCCGTCCAGTGCGTATTTGAAAAGCTTCCAGAAGTTCCACTTCGTCTCGCCCGCAACTCTCTCCACATTCTCGTATTCCAGCCATTTTGTCCTGAACCCGATCCAGCCAAATATTCCCTTGGAGAATCTGTTGTACTCGCACATCGACACGATGGCATCCTTCATCTCTGCCTTCATAAGCCTGAAATCCCTGGCGCCATCCACGACATCGGCGTCGGATATCTTGTTGATGATCTTGTAGAACATCCGCGCAAACCATGATCTTATCGGCGGCTCGCCCTTTCTGGTGACTCTTCTGGTCGCCACACTGTCATATTCTCCCTGCTCAAGTATACCGAGCATCTCCGGGAGCAGACTTGGCGGATCCTGCATGTCGGCATCCATCACCGCCACGTAATCCCCATCTGCATTGCAGAAGCCCGCATACATTGCAGCCTCCTTACCAAAGTTTCTGGAAAATGACAAATACTTGAAATAATCGTATTCCTCTGAGATCTTTTTCATGGTCTCAAGAGTCTTATCCGACGAACCATCATTAACCATAAGAACCTCAAAATCATACTGCCTGAGTTCCTGTCTCACCTTGTCCAGCTCCCCTGCAAATATCGGAAGAGCCTGCTCTTCGTTATAGCATGGAATTATCAAGCTAACTTTTTTCATTTTGTTTCACCTGCTTTAAATTTATAAATTCGTATTCCTGAAAATCTGTATTCTATAGATTTCTTTGTATACTTTGTTATCTCTGCTATTTTCTCAGTCATCTTGTGTATCTTTTTCTTTTCAAATTTTGGATCATTGATGACCGCCACATATATCTCATCGCCACAGTCCTCCACCAGGTCTGCGATGCTGTCTATATCATCCTCATACACATACCTGCATCTTCCCATCTGGGAAAATACGTTCATTCCCGCGTACACGTTGTTCCATTTGCCATCTCCGTGACACAGTATGATACAGTCCTGTCCCTTCATCTCCTCCATGGCTGTGCTCCAGTCGCTGTAGCCCATGTACTGCCAGTCTATACCCTTTACAGCTATACTGCCTGCACATAATACCAGGCATATGACAGCGGTTACAACTGCACATCTCTTCCTGGTTATTACTGGAACCAGCTTCATCATACACCATATCATAAACACAGCCACTATAGGAAGTGCCGAGTAGATATATCTTGCATTTACAAGCTCGGACCCCTGTATTCCCACAAATGCAAGAACGGCGTCAGCCACGATAACTCCCGCCAATAACAGTGAGCGTGACTCTATCCTTCCTGTTCTGTCCGCATCTATATCTCTCCTGTGTATACATACTCTGTAGGATAATCCATCATTTTCCCTGACCAAGGATATCTTTATATCCACAAATGAAAGCACTATCCTTGCCACGATGAGCACCAGTGCCACAAGTACGATCAGCGGAAGCAGTCCTGCAAAATACGACCTGTTTATATAACTGATATAATATAAGAATTTGTGACCGGAAAGTCCTATCAGATTATCGGTAGCATAGCTTCCCCTGTAACCAAATATGTGCTTTATCGTTGCGGGAAATACCGCTATTGCCGCACCAAGTCCAGCAACAAGACTAAAGCCATACACAAACATCTGCTTTACCTTTCGCATATACAGCAGGTATATACATACACACAATCCAAGTCCGGCAACATAGAAGTAGAAATAATAGTGTGTGAGTCCGCCGAACATGACCGCCAGTGCCAGCAATATAAAATACGGCACGGTCATCTTCTTTTTATGTCTCAGTATATATACATGAACCGCCGTCAGCAGCAATACATTCAAGGTCTGAAGAAGATACATCCGTATGAGCATACAGTTGCTTATGCCCACCGATGATACGCCCCACAGAGCTGCCGCCATCAGTCCATACCATCTGTTTCCAAGCAGATATGCCGCCACATACAACAGAAGAATATCCACAAATATCAGGAGTATGAGGTTGAGCACTATTCCCGGAACTGCACTGTATCCCGCTCCTTTGAAAAAGTAGCACACCGTATGCAGCAGCATATAATATACCGGCGGGTGGACATCATTTTCCTGATTTCTGTATGCCGCACTGTAGTTGAATGAATCATCGTTATAATTCATATAGTTTTCAAAATATGACCCCGTCACCCACTCATCAAGTGGCGTGTTGTCCTCTCCCGGATGGAGAAAAGTCTTGTCCGTGGAGTTTGCAAGGCCATAGCTGTACACCTCATCACAAAACAGATACTGTCTCTTAAGCCCGTAGTGGATGCACAGTCCATACTGCAGTAACACCAGCACTATGCATGCGATCCAGAAATACCGATTTGTCCTGATTTCTTTATTTTTCTTTACACTCTCTGTCATAATCTATTCTCCCACTGTCTTTGCCCATATAATAAGAGCAGTTTACCTCCTTTGTATACTTAATTTATTTTAAAATAAAAAACGGACTGCTACATTGTGACCGTATATTATACGTCACTGTAACAATCCGTTTGTTTATGATTATTTTTCTTTATTACTTTTCAAGTATATCATAGATAAGATCCATGACCTTGTCACCAAATGCTGCTGACTCCTTCTGTGCCTCATCGTATGATGAACCCTTTACTCCGTAGTAGAACTTGATCTTTGGCTCAGTTCCTGAAGGTCTTACTGCAAGCCATGCATCGTTCTCAAGCTCATAGTAGAGTACATTTGCATTAGGGAAACCGGTAGGCTTAACCTCGCCTGTCTCGATGTTTCTTATATACTCAAGACGATAGTCACGAACTACCTTTGTCTTGTAGCCTGCAACATCCTCAGGTACATTTGCACGGAGGATATTCATGATGTGTCCGATCTTCTTAGATCCCTCAACACCCTTGAGTGTTACGGTCTTGATGTCATCTACATAATATCCGTACTTCTCGTACATATCCATCATTGCATCCCAAAGAGTCTTGCCCTGACCCTTGTAGTAAGCTGCTGCCTCGCAGAGAGCCATAGTTGCAACAACGGCATCCTTGTCTCTTGCGTGGGTTCCGATCAGGCATCCGTAGCTCTCCTCGAATCCGAAGAGGTATGTTCCCTTGCCTGTCTGCTCAAATCTGAGGATCTCACGGCCAATGTTCTTGAAACCTGTGAAACACTCGATGAGATCTGTTCCATAATACTTTGCTATAGCATCTACCATGTTGGTAGTAACGATAGTCTTGATGATTGCTCCGTCTGCTGGAAGGCTGCCATTCTTCTCCTTCATCTGGCTCACCTCATACTCGCAGAGTAAGCTTCCTGACATGTTACCTGTGAATACCTTGTACTCACCTGTCTTGGAATCCTTGGCGTAGCATCCGAGTCTGTCGGCATCAGGGTCTGTTGCCAGAACGAGATCTGCATCGACCTCCTTTGCCAGCTTGAGTGCCAGTGCAAATGCTTCCTTTGCCTCTGGGTTTGGATACTCAACTGTTGGGAAATCTCCATCCGGAAGCTCCTGCTCAGGAACCACGTACACATTCTCAAATCCGATCTCCTTGAGAATCCTTCTTACAGGGATGTTGCCTGTTCCGTGAAGTGGTGTGTACACGATCTTGATATCCTTGCCATACTTGTCAATTGCATCCTGATTGAGGATGAGCTTCTTGAGCTCGCCCATGTATGCGTCATCAACCTCTGAACCGATAGTTACAAGAAGCCCCTTCTTCTTTGCCTCTACCATGTCCATGGTCTTTGTATCTGCGAAATCTGTGATGGCCTTTACCTCGGCCATGATTCCCTGGTCATGAGGTGGTGTGATCTGTGCGCCATCCTCCCAGTATACCTTATATCCATTGTACTCTGGTGGGTTGTGTGATGCTGTTACATTGATACCAGCTACACAGTCCAGATATCTCACTGCAAATGAAAGCTCAGGTGTCGGTCTGAGTGACTCGAATCTGTAAGCCTTTATGCCATTTGCTGCCAGGCAGAGAGCTGCCTCCATAGAGAACTCAGGTGACATTCTTCTTGAATCATAAGCTATTGCCACACCTTTGTCCTGCTTGCCCGCCTTGATGATGTAGTTTGCAAGTCCCTGTGTAGCCTTGCGCACTACATATATGTTCATTCTGTTAGTACCAGCTCCGATGATGCCTCGAAGTCCGGCTGTTCCAAATACAAGATCACAATAGAATCTTTCTTCTATCTCTTTCTCGTCGTCCTTGATCGCTAAGAGCTCATCCTTGGTTTCCTGACCAAACAAAGGATTGTTCACCCACTGCTCATACACGTCCTTGTAATTATAATCGCTCATCATTTTGCCTCCTGTGAAATCTATTGCTTTATGTTACCCATAGAGCATCCTACAAATGGAAAACACACACACGAAAAAACCATCTGTAAAATACATCACAATTCAGTATCACGTGTCTAACTCAATTATTATCCACGCCCCAACATTATACTCTTAATTTGTCAGCTTGTGAAGTCCATAGGTATCGTTAATTTCACTCAAAATTTTGAGCTTTTCTTGGTCATCTTCGATAACTTTTTGGAGTTTTTCCATCAAAACCGGGGATATGTAGCTCTTTCTGGTGTTCATATACCGGTTACTTATCTTCCAGAACTTCTCCGGGAAACTGTACATAAGATATATGAATTCATAATCCTCATGTTCAAGATAATTGATCTGACTGTACGCACTCAGAATGTCCTTCGCCATGGTGATATCATACCTGTTCTTCTCCATGGCTTTGCGGAGAAACTGGTACAGATCCATGAGCTGGTATCCCACATGGAACCGGTCAAAATTTATGGTTGCTATGTATCCATCACAGAACATCACGCTGTGATAATTATACGAGCCGTGACAATAGCCAAGCCATTTGTCGTTGTATGTGAAATTATCCTGAAACAGCGACAGGCACTTCTCTGCCTGGCTGTAAAAATAATCAAATGTCTTTATGTACATCATCTCAAAGTCATTCTTCAGGGTTCTCCTGCTGACAAAATTTCTTATCCTGCGAAGCTCATTTACCTTTCTATCCAGATTTCCCGGAGTTTTTTTTGTGTATGACGTATTCTCCTCCATGTACAGTTCCCTTCCGGCTCTGTGAAACCACGCCAGATTTATAACTGCTTTCTCAAGATCCCTTATGCTTGATGCATTACACTCCCGCCCTTGGAAATATTCCCTGCACACAAATGGATTTCCATACCTGTCGCAGGTCACCAGCTCGTCTTCTCTGTTGGCCACGACCCGGTCTATATTACAGAAGCCCTTTTCATATATCTTATCCTTGAATTCCTTCTCCTGCTGAAGCCTCTCGTCAGTTCCATTCAGGGATGACACCTGTCTGACCCCCTTGTCCGTCATCAGGATCACAGCACCTCTTCCTCTGCCCGTTCCCTGTACTTCCATATCGTATGCTTCATACACTTCACCCATTTTTTCAGCCAAATAAAAACCCCCTCCTACAACTGTCGCTCACTTTATAGCAATAATAACCTGCTAAATTATTGTATGAGGGGCTGTTAAGATTCATTCTTAAGTTATTATATTTTACCGGATTTTTTTACGACTGTTATCGCATCATCCAATAATTCTTTTTTATATGATATGGGAAATACATACTCCTTACATCATTTTGACCTGTTCAATAAGATATTCCCTGTCGTTCTTCTCCGGGTCTTCTATAACCATATCCAGCAGTTTCTGAAGTATCTCGCCCATCTGAGGTCCCGGCTTTATTCCCATCTTTATGAGGTCTCCGCCATTTACCTTGAGGTCCTTGATCCTGACGCAGTCAGCATCTGCCACGATCTCTTCATATTTCTTCTCAAGCTCCGCAAGCTGGCTCTGTCTCTCCTCCAGCTTGTAATCGCTCTGGGCAGCCATATCGGCTTTCTTGATCTCGATTATATATGGGAAGAAATCCTTTCCAACCTCTCCGAGAAGCTTCCTGATGGTATTCTTCTTCGGAACGCAGCCCATGCCAAAGTCATGCCATCTCACCAGCTTGCACACGTCCTTGATGGTATTGTTGTCAAACTTCAGTCTTCTGAGAACCGCCTCCGCCAGTGGAACTCCCGCGATCTGGTGGTCGTAAAAGTGATCTGTTCCATTCTCGTCCACAGTGTGTGTGGATGGCTTGCCTATATCGTGGAGAAGTGCCGCCCATCTCATGGTTACATCAGCTCTTATATTCTTAACCGCCTCAATGGAGTGTACACCCACATTGTATCTGTGATACTGGTTGTTCTGTGGCTGCTCCATCATCTTGTCAAATTCAGGAAGGATATATGCAGTGATCCCTGTAACATAGGCCTCGAGCAGCTTGTCCGGGTGATCTGATACAAGGAGCTTTGTGAGCTCCACCCTGATCCTCTCCGCACTTATATCCTTGAGGTACTGTGCCTGGATGATCATGGCCTTTCGGGTATCCCTCTCTATGTCAAATCCAAGCTGTCCCGCAAATCTTATGGCTCTGAGTATCCTAAGTGCATCCTCATCGAATCTGTCCCTTGCCACACCGACAGCCCTTATAACCTTGTCATTCAGATCCTGCACACCGCCAAACATATCTATTATGCCCTTGCTGTGGCTGTACGCCATGGCATTTATGGTGAAGTCTCTTCTCTTCAGATCCTCCTCAAGGCTGGCTGTGAACTCCACCTGATCCGGTCTCCTGTGATCACTGTACTCTCCATCTATCCTGTACGTCGTGACCTCATAGCCTTCCTTGCCCATCATGACTGTTACGGTTCCATGCTCTATTCCTGTATCTACGGTTCGCCTGAATATCTCCTTGACCTGCTCAGGTCTGGCAGATGTGGTGATATCCCAGTCCCCCGGCTCTCTTCCGAGTATGCTGTCTCTCACGCAGCCGCCGACTATATAGGCCTCATAGCCTGCTGCCTCAAGACCCTCTATAACTTTATTTGCTCCCTCTGGAATGTCTATTCTCATATATCTTCTCTCCGCATCTTTATATCTGTAAAATAATAACTTCTCCAGCAAAATGCTGAAGAAGTTATTATACATGATTATTATCTATATTTTAGTATGCTCTTCCGAAGTATACCATCTTCTTGGCCGGCTTGCCGCAGTGTACACATACATCTGAAAGATGCTCCTGTGCAAATGGCATACATCTTGTGGATGCTCCTGTCTCATCCTTGATAGCCTCCTCACAAGCTGTCTCGCCGCACCACATAGCCTTTACAAAGCCCTGCTCGTTGTCGATGATATTCTTGAACTCATCCCAGTTAAGAGCTGCATGTGTATGTGAATCTCTGTGAGCCTTTGCTCTCTCGAACATATCCTTCTGGATAGTCCCAAGAAGCTCTCCAACCTTTGTATCTATCTCATCAAGTGATACTGTGATCTTCTCTCTTGTGTCACGGCGTACCAGAACTGCCTGATTGGCCTCGATATCCTTTGGTCCGATCTCAACTCTGATAGGAATACCTCTCATCTCCTGCTCTGAGAACTTCCAGCCTGGGCTCTTGTCGCTGTCATCGACCTTTACTCTGAATGCTCCAAGCTTCTCACGGAGCTCTGCTGCCTTCTCAAGCACTCCTGCTTTCTTCTGCATGATAGGAATGATCATGACCTGAGTTGGAGCAACCTTTGGAGGAAGTACAAGACCTGAATTGTCTCCGTGAACCATGATGATGGCTCCGATAAGTCTTGTTGTCATACCCCATGATGTCTGATGAACATACTTGAGCTTGTTGTCCTTGTCTGTAAACTGTATTCCAAATGCCTTGGCAAATCCGTCTCCGAAGTTATGGCTTGTTCCTGACTGGAGCGCCTTGCCATCGTGCATAAGTGCCTCTATTGTGTATGTTGCCTCTGCTCCTGCGAACTTCTCCTTCTCTGTCTTCTGTCCACGGATAACAGGCATAGCCAGTACATCCTCACAGAAGTCTGCATACAGATTCAGCATCTGTATTGTTCTTGCCTCAGCCTCCTCGGCTGTTGCATGTGCAGTGTGTCCCTCCTGCCACAGGAACTCTCTTGAACGAAGGAATGGTCTTGTCTCCTTCTCCCAACGCATAACTGAACACCACTGATTATATACCCTTGGCAGATCACGATATGACTGGATATCATTCTTGTAGAAATCACAGAACAGAGTCTCTGATGTAGGTCTTACACACATACGCTCTGTGAGTGGATTGAGTCCGCCATAAGTAACCCATGCTACCTCAGGTGCAAATCCCTCAACGTGATCCTTCTCCTTCTCAAGAAGGCTCTCTGGAATAAGCATAGGCATGTACACATTCTCCACACCTGTAGCCTTGAATCTCTCATCAAGCTGCTTCTGTATAAGCTCCCAGATTGCATATCCTGCGGGCTTGATAGCCATACATCCCTTCACGTTGGTATATGCGATAAGTCCTGCCTTGAGGACAACGTCAGTATACCACTGTGCAAAATCTTCATCCATGGAAGTAATAGCTTCAACCATCTTCTTATCGTTTGCCATCTTATTTATCTCCTTAATTCTAAAACATTCTATATCTGCTGCATAGCTGAACTACCTAATGCATACACTCTTTAATCTACAAAATTTCAGGACGTATGTCAACACGAAACATGCCAACATCCGCCCTGTAAATACCATTTTAACTAAAACTCATCCAGATCCAGAATGGCAAATGCTCCGCCCTCCGGCTCATGCTTGAACACCATGTGTTCCCCTGTTGTCGGATGGTCAAATTCCAATCTGGACGCGTGAAGTCCTATTTCTTTATATTTCTTCTTCGTCTTCTGGAACTTAGGGTTGTACTTCGTGTCACCCCATATTCCGCACTTTCTCTTCGCAAACTGAGCCCTGATCTGATGATGTCTTCCAGTTATGAGTTCAACAAGTATATATGACAGAACTCCCTCGTCCGTATCCATGACATCCAGCACCTCATATTCCAACTCGGAATACTTTGCTCCAGGTGTGTCCTTGTCCACGACCTTTGTCACATTGTCCTTAGTATCGTGAAGAAGATAATCCTTCAAAACTCCCTGGTCATTTGGAAGCTCACCAGTGAGGATCGCCTGATAATACTTCATCATAGAACCATCCTCGCTCTGCTTTGAGAGATTTGCAGCCGCCTCAGGAGTCTTGGCAAATACCATAACTCCGCCTACAGGCCTGTCCAGTCTGTGTATAGGCACAAGATATGGCTCCTCTTTTCTGTTCTCCTTCTCGTATATCCTGAGCTTGAGCATACTCACCATGCTCTCTGAATTGGTCTTGTCCGGCTGAGTTGGCACACCACATGGCTTTACAGCCACGATTATATCATTATCCTCATGTAAAATGTTTAATTTCATTTGTTTTCTCCTCATTCGCCATCTGGGGCTTATTATAATTGTGATAAGAAAGCCTTACGATTACTTCGCCACTTCGTGGCTCTCGTAATCGCACATTCATTCGCATTCCTGCCTATCGGCATACATGCTCATGAATATCTGCCCATCCGATGAACATGCAGCGTTTCATGCAAGCATGAACGCTGCATGTTCGCCGTCTGGGGCTTTCTTATCACATCCTAAACCTATAGCCCACGCCCCACACAGTCTCTATGTACTGTGGATTCGATGTGTCAAATTCAATCTTCTCTCTGATCTTCTTGATATGAACAGTAACCGTGGCTATATCTCCTATGCTGTCCATATTCCATATCTTGCTGAACAGCTCATCCTTGGAAAATACCTTGTTTGGGTTGCTGGCAAGGAAGCACAGTATATCGAACTCCTTATTCGTAAATACCTTCTCCTCGTTATCAACATACACTCTTCTGTCCGTCTTGTCTATCTTAAGACCTCTGATCTCGATGACGTCATTCTTGAGTGCCGTTGAACCAACAAGTCTCTCGTATCTGGATATGTGCGCCTTGACTCTTGCCACCAGCTCACTTGGACTGAATGGCTTTGTGACATAGTCGTCAACTCCCAGACCAAGACCTCTGATCTTGTCTATATCATTCTTCTTGGCTGTTACCATGATGATCGGAATATCCTTCTTCTCCCTTATCTGTCGGCATATCTCAAATCCATCCACCTCAGGGAGCATGAGATCCAGAAGGATAAGACTGTATTCCTCATCCAATGCCTTCTCAAGACCCTTAAGTCCATTTGTCTCTATCTCTACCTCGAAATCATTGAGCTCCAGATAATCTCTCTCAAGCTCTGCAATACTAAGCTCATCTTCTATGATCAATATCTTACTCATCTGTATCTCTCCTTTTCTTTAGTGAATTTATGATCTGCAATGATCCTTTTCTCTGACCATCCTTTTTCTGATTGTCTTTTCTCTGATCATCTTTTTTCTGTGTATCCTTTTTTACATTTGCCTGCTGTTCACCGCTGGCGTCAGAAGTATCACCCTCGATCTCCTCAACCTTTGGAATATACTTCTTCAGGGTAAATACTATCGTTGTTCCGACACCAAGCTGGCTTGTGGCATATATGTTGCCGCCGTGCTCCTCAACGATCTTCTTGCATATAGCAAGTCCAAGACCACTTCCGCCTCTTGACTGTCTTGCGCTGTCAGCTCTGTACATTCTGTCAAATATATGAGGCAGACTCTCTGAATCTATTCCACGGCCATTGTCGCTTATGGATACCTTAACCTCCGCGTCATTGTCATATATGTTGATATCTATCTGTCCATATTCCTTATCGGTATACTTGATAGCATTTGTAATTATGTTGTTGATGACCCTCTTGAGCTGGTCAGGATCAACTATGACCTTCACATCGTCATCACAATAGTTCTTGTATGTGAGCGTCATGTTCTTGGAAAGGAGCGTCGTATATACCTCCTCCATACAGTCATCAAAATAATCCTTCACCGATACCCTGTGGAACTCATATGGTATGGCGTTGTTGTTGATATTCGTATACAGTGAAAGCTCATTGATGAGGCTGTCCATCTCATTTGCCTTGCTGTATATCATCTTCAGATATCTCTCCTGCTTCTCAGGGGTATCTGCAACTCCATCCATGATTCCCTCCACATAACCCTTGATGGTCGTGATAGGAGTACGGAGATCGTGTGATATATTGCTTATGAGCTGCCTGTTCTCTTCCTCATATCTCATCTTCGCCTTGGTAAAGTCTGACAGTTTCTGTCTCATATCCTCAAATGACTCACAGAGCTCACCAACCTCATCGACTCTGTTATCGCCAAAGTCTATCTTCTCGTCAAGGTTGCCTGAGCCCATACGCTCTGCTGCCTCCTTGAGCTTGACAAGAGGATTCACAAACTGCTGGTATACAAGGAATGCCACGACACCGCTCAGGAGCATCATCATTAGAACCATCAGTATGGAATAACCCATGATGGTTCCCCTGAACTTCGCCATATAATTACCATAGTATGTGAGCATGTAAATATCTACCTGACTTCCATCCAGCACATATGATACCTGGTTGCACAGATAGAATGACGGCTGGGTTATGAGATATTCCTGAACCTTTATATCACTGTTATTTCCGGTATCAATCGAATCACCATCTATCGCATTGATATTCGAACTGTTATCATTTCTCTTTAACTGCTCCTTCAGGCTCTCAGAAAAAGGATCAACGGAACTATATATGTACTCTCCATCCTTCTTCACTGCTATATGAGTATTTAATACCGAGCTCTTTTCATCCAGTGCATCTGCATTATCCTGGGTTGTATAGTATGAAGGATTCTTCTTCACCTTGCTTATAACTTCCTCACGCAATGTGGACAGAGATTTGTACACATCATTGACCGGATCGTCCTCCGAATATAAAAGCTGCAGTGAGTGATTTCGGCCATAAGTTCCAGTGATAAAATATCGCCCTATGATAGCCGTACCTATAACCATGGACAATATCGCTGCTATCCATATAAAAATTATCGCTATCTTAACTTTCTTAGTAATCTTCATTCGTGTTAACTCCCATCTTACTAGCGCTAATTATAGCATTAATCCCTATTGTTAGTGTGTGAAGTTTTTATAAACTCTCTCTCTGTTTTCTTCTGAAAATGCCCTTTTTCTTCCTCTTTATCTCCGTTGCCGCAACCTCCTGTCTGGTCTGCTGAAGTTCTCTTATGGTGGCGTCAAGCTTTCTGTATCTCGCTTCCTCCTGATCCTCCTTCTCCTTCATCAGCACATCCATCTGTTTTACCACGTCATCGGACACCGCAGCGGACACTGACTGTGTTATCACCTTAAGGTTGTCCTTTATGGAGTTGCTGATTATCTTGTCCATGATATTCTGGAATTGTGCCATCTTGAAATCAACTATTCTTGAATCATCCCCCACATCGCTGCTCACCCTTATGGTTTCTATGGTCTTCTTCTCTGTATTTTCACTCTCTGCGATAAGCTCCGTCACCGCATCATCCGCATTTTTTTCCTCTGTGCTCTCTCCCTCGTCAAGAAGTTCATACATTCTGTGAACCATATCCTTTATCGCCTTGAGCTGTATCCCCTTATCCTTCAAAGTCTTAACCCTCTGAAGTATCTTTACATCCTTCTCACTGTAGCACCTGTGACCCATGTCATTTCTCTTGATATCGATCTCAAGCTCTTCCTCCCAATACCTAAGCACATGTGACTCAACCTCAACCTTGGCTGCTGCCTCACTTATACTGTAAACTCTCTCTGTCATCGTGTATATCTCCTCCTTGTCTCAGATCAGGTCCTGTCTTAAGTTATTTCCTGTCCTGATACAATTCTAAGGACTTTAATACACAGTCTCAACGCGAATCGTCCTCTAAATTTTCCCACTATACTCCCATACTTATCACATTCTGAACTTATTCGTGGCAAATAG
The DNA here is from genome assembly GCF_003434675.1 of Coprococcus sp. AM14-16. Taxonomy (NCBI): domain Bacteria; kingdom Bacillati; phylum Bacillota; class Clostridia; order Lachnospirales; family Lachnospiraceae; genus Coprococcus; species Coprococcus sp. AM14-16. The sequence goes on along the minus strand of NZ_QTLL01000002.1, from coordinate 452,056 downwards.
AACTTTTTCAGTATTTTAAACAGAAAAATCCCCTGCACATATCAGTTGCCCTTATGTGCAGGGGGTAAATATCAGTTATTTATTTTTGTGATGACAAACTGTCCGTCATCGTTCAATATAAAATGTACATTTTTATAATTTGTTCCGATTACATATTCGGAACCGTCGTTAGTTTTTCTCAGATTATCCAGCGCATTCTCATCGTTCAGAGCCTTCATGAGTATATCTGTGAACAGGTCTTTTTTGCTTATATTCAACAGCTCATTTTCATTTGCTATGGACTGTCCACCACTTGTCTCCTGAGGATATAAAACCATATCCTTCATGGTCTCAAGATCTTCATCATTGAACACCTTCACGATCTTCTCAGCAAATGCTCTGCTGTCCGTCTCTATCTGCTGCTGGACATCAGCCCTGTCCGTATATCTGTTCTCAAATACTATATGTGACAGCACTTCATTGAGTACCTCATCACTGGCTGTGACGTATATATATAGCGAATAGTTAATTGTTCCATCGCTCCAGAAAGCTATACGTCCGGGAGTCAGAGTGTAATAAGTAGCACTGTATCCCTGGATGTTGCCGGTTATCATGTCACCATTGCTGGTGTTCTCAACGCCCGCCAGATCGTACATCTCGTATTTGCAGGAGCCTCTGAGTTCAACCTTCACTCCGCTGTACCTGAAACTCACGATACCTATGTCACCGGATATCTTGTACTTCACATCCGTTATCTCGGAACTGTTCTTATCCACATCGAGATACACTCCTATCTGAGTCATATTCTCCGCGGATTCAACATCACCGCTCTTTATCTGGATACCGGTACTCTCCTCCTGACCGTCATCCACCTTCCCGCATCCCATGCAGATACCTGCAAAACAGATGACCGCAATCATAAATAATATATATTTTCTGCCCATGTCCATCCACGACGCTTTTTTCATATATCTATTCTCTCCACATTGAACACGATATTACCACGCTATTTCCTTATGACATCCGTTCTCTCTACACTTGTATGCCATGGTTGGATCTGTAGGATCCCATGTATGGCTGTAATCAAGCTGAACTGATGTAGGCTTAGGGAACGGGCCGCTCTTATTGCTCTCGAATATAGTTACCTTTGTTCCAAGATCGCAGTTGTCATATATCCACTTTGCATCTCCTGCCTTAAGTCTTATACATCCGTGTGAGCATGTCGTTCCGAGCATGTTATAAGCGCTGACTGATAATGTGGTAGGATCCTCCTCTCCGTAATACACAGAGTGGAACAGTATATCACCTGTTATAAGTGTATCCCACTGTCCATAACATGGTCCCATCAGTGTCCACCATCTTCCCTTTGCAGGTGTATAGAATGTTCCAAGAGGTGTTGTGTCACCGCCTGAACATACAAATGCCTTTACCGGAATGATATATCCCTTGTTGCCATCCTTTGCATATACAGTCACAACATTTGTGGTCTTGTTGACCTTTATCTCATAGGAATCCTGTTTTCCGAGGATCTTATCAACATCTGTGAGTCTCTTGCCACCTCTGTTGAAATAGAACTTATATCCATTCGCATATGCCCACTTGCTTCTGTACATGGCACCGCTCTTACTGAAGTAATAGTATGCTCCATCCACATATCTGTATCCGGTGAGTAATGTTCCCTTGACGCTTACGAAGTAACGCTTGCCGTTGTAATATTTCCAGCCTCTGCCCTTCACCAGTGCACCATTCTTGTCGAACAGATACAGCTTGCCATTTACCTTCTTAGGTCCTTTGTATGCAACACCTGAAGCGCTGTAATACTGTCTGTTTCCAAGCTTTGTAGTATACCATCCTGTATATGGCTTTCCATTGGAACCAAATCTGTATGTCACGCCATTTATCTTTCTGACACCCTCCGCAAGATAACCATTACTTGAGAAATTATAGTAATACTTGCTATTCTTTACCTTATGTGCACCCTTATAGGCTTTTCCATCAGAACCAAAGTAATACTTCTTACCCTTTATTTTCTTCCAGGTATTCACCAGTGCCTTGCCATTTGTTCTGAAGTAATAGTAATTATTCTGGATCTTGTTAAGACCTCTCACCATGCGGCCATATCTGTTAAAATAATATTTGTCGCCCTTGTATGTAAGGAACTTGCTCTTTAACGCCTTGCCGTTCTCATCGTAATAATATGTCTTACCGTTCTTGGTATACCAGCCCTTCTTATTCTTCACAGTGGCAGTTGCATCCGTCAATGTCGCAACACTCTCTCCGGCATCAGCCTGAGTCTCCGCAGCGTACACCGTGTACTGTCCGCCGACCCTGCTTTCTGACAGATTTGAGATTCCTGTCGCACAAGTTGACAACAATACTGCTGCCATTGTCAAAAACGCAATTTTTCTAAACTTTACCATATACTACCTCTCTTATTCCTCACATGGATTTTATTCATTCAAATGCTTCTGATACACTCTTCTCGTCTGCTGCCTTCTGATTCCTATACACATACCACACTCGACCATGGTCATGAGAAGTGCGGAACCTCCCGAGCTTATGAAAGGAAGAGTAACACCTGTATTCGGAATTACATTTGTCGCAACGCTTACGTTGATCACTATCTGGCATACAAGGTGTACCATCACACCTATGACCATCATGCTTCCAAATACGTTCGATGACTCTTTAACTATAACATACATCTGGTATAACAGATAGCCATACAGAAGAAATAACATGATTGCTCCTGCCACACCAAGTTCCTCGCAGATTATCGCGAAGATCATATCATTCTGGGCCTCCGGTATAGCCGAAAGCTTCTGTGTTCCATTTCCAAGTCCCTTGCCGAAGAAAGATCCGCTTCCTATGGCATACAGCGACTGTATGACCTGATATCCTGCACTCTTCTCATATTTTTCTGTGTACAGCCATCCCAGGATTCGCTTTGCACGGAAGTTGTCATTTGACAGAAGTTCTTCCTCCGTAGGCAGGTAGCTCGTGGCTACCTTCACATAGACCACCGCCACCACCACAGCTATCAGCAATATTCCCAAATGCAGTTTCCAGTTCTTGCTGGCTATAAATGTTGAACAGTAACATATTCCAAGAACGACCAGACACGAACTCAGGTTTGTGGATATGACGAGCAAAAGTCCCGCCTGGAGTCCCACAAGCACCCACAGTATTATGACAGTCTGCCACTTATGCATCTCTCTCCATTTGCTGCTTATAAATGAAGCTATGAATATGATCATGAGAGTCTTCACTATATCAGCGATCTGGATTCTGAATGGTATGTGAGGGATCTGGATCCATCTCGTCGCACCATTTACATTTACTCCCAATGGCGTGAGAAGCAAAAATGTCAGTATCAATGACAGAAAATATGCAGGCCATGTAAGCTTCTTATACAGACCGTATGGGAAAAACGCCAATCCCCATATTGCCAATGCTCCGAAAACGATAAACACCAACTGGCTTCTGAAATTGCTGGCAGCCGTACCGTAACTGGATGCGCTGAATATCATTATCAGTCCAAATGCCAGAAGGAACGTTATAGCAATTATCATCTTATATATGGTTCCCGATGTATATCTGCTTTTTTCTTTGCCCGTGGAGTTATCCACAACTGATGTATCACTCATATACAAATCTCCATCTATCTGTTCATTATCTCTTTTATAAATTTATACGCACTTATCACATCTGTGTCAAATATATCCAGGCTGTCCCTGTATTCCGGTTTGTCTATGGCTCCCGGATCACATCCGATATGCATGCTTCCGTCACTGTCGCCACTCCACGCCAGATCAATGCTCTCTCCCTTTTTATATCCGGTTATATCCGCGTTCTTTCTGAACACGGCATCTCCAACCTGTATACCAAGAACCGCATCACTTCCCGACAATCTGAGTTCCACCGATGCACTTATGCTGACAGGCTTCACGGAATCCATGAGATCGGCTGCCGATATATCCACATCAAACACCACTCCTGTCTCTCCGTCACTGCTCACATCCCTCTTTTTTATCACAAGATGGTTGTCAGAATTGTCAGTAACAGTGAACTCATACGACTGTGCTGTATATTTGTCTCCGTAAAATGTCAGCGACATGCTCATATCCCTGTCGGACACATGATCCGCATACAGCTTGACCAGCTCATTTTTACTGTTCACAGCAAAATAGAGCGTGATATCCCTGCCGTCTAACATTTCATCCACAAATTGCTTTATATCATGTACCAATTCTGCCGTATTGTCAATGGTATCTATCTCCGGTATGTATTTGTCAAGCATGTCATACACTTCCTGAAGATCTATATCATGTGTGCCAAAACAGTCGTCCAGATAACTGTAGAAATCATCCACATTGAAGATGACAGAATAAACCTTGCAGTCCTGGGTTCTGTCTCCCGTGACCACAGTCTGTTTTCCCTCACTCGTACCCTCCATATTGAAGAAATACTTAAGTGTCTTCTGGATAATATCTGTCTGGATATCGTCACCATTGATGTCCGTATAATTATTTGCAGCCATCCTCATACAATTCTCATAAGCAGTGCCAAATGAGTATACTGTGTCGCTGTCTATCCCGAGCAGTGATACCACCTGAGAATTGCTCATGTTCGTGATGAGATTGTCAGCGTACTGTATTCTGATTGCCATATCATCTATATATATGAGAGAAGTCCTCTTATTTGCATAGAGCTTGAATGTCTTGTCATCAACTCCTGCCTCCGCAAGAAAATTGTGATCCGAAGCACTTCTCTTCAGCGATATGTCAACGCTGTGATCAGAATTATCCTCAAATGAAAAGCTCTGACTGCCATTTATCATGTTCATACCCATGTCAAATGTGCCATACTGCTGATTCATCTCCGACTCTCTGGAAGAATTGATGGTATTTACCATGGCCTCCACAAGCTTTATCTGAGGTTTTCTCATAAGATGAAAAAAAATAATTGCAACAACTGCTGCCACCAGAATGATGACAGTCGCTGTTATTCCAATTATTCTTTTAAGTAGTTTATTATTGTTTTTTTTGTGCATATGCATCATGATTTTCATTCAACCAGGCTATGGCCTCACACAATCCTTCCTCGGAAAAATCAAACTGCTTCGATCCCTTCTGTTCATCCGGTGTGACCTCAAAACAGAATGGCTCCGGCCATATAAATGCCGTGAGTACAGTCTTTGTCTCCTTCGGTGCATCTTCCTCTGTCTGATCTTTTTCACCCTCCGGCTCAATCTCCACAACATCCTTCTGTATCATGTAACGGATACCCTTGTCACTGCCCTTAAAAGGCCGCAACTTGTAGAATTCCAGAGCCAGCAATTCAGGTCTGTTTATCACATATATCACCCTGTCTCTTTACTTTATTGTGAACGGATATACCTCTATGATCTTCTTGGTCGTCTCGTTCTGAAGATACAGATATGTTACACCCTTAGGTGCGCTGTCACCTGATATCTTGACCCATGTTGACCAGCCGTCAACCACAGGATCTGAGAATGTTATGACGTCAGACTTGTTTCCATCCGCATACACAACGTATCCCGATATCTTCATAGAGTCATCACCGTCAAATCCAAATGACGTATGAATATATATATCTGATCCATCCTTTGTCTTGATGCTGTTAGATCCCTTATCAAGATCTTTTTCACTGCTGTTTACAAATGATTCTATATTCCACTTCACAAGCTCTGAATACAGCTTCTGAGCCTTCTCGTTGCCGTCGTATCTGAGTTCTCCGAGATACGTCATTGTAGTCTCATTGGCTGCGTTCTTATTTGCATTTGCAAATGCAAGCTTTCCATTTGCTATCTTCTTGGACACATCAGTCTTGACTACCTTCTCATAGTAATCAACTGACTTCTTGTATTCCTTGTCCTTGTATGCCTGGGCTCCAAGTGCCTGATAACACTTGTCTTTCTCAGCTACACAGTCCTTGTAATCCTTGTCAACCTTATCATAGCTCTTGATGGCATTCTCGTAATCCTTGTTCTTGTAATACTGCTCTGCCTTCTTGTATGTACACTCACTGGCCTTGTTCTTGTAGTCATCAAATTCTGACTTCATGTACATATCATACGCATCGTCATATTTGCCGCTGTCGAGCAGCTCTGATGCCTTGTTGTAATAGCACTTTGCAAGAAGAGTCTGGGAATCGCTGTACTCCTCTATGGTTGACAGAATACTGATGGCGTCATCGTACTTCTTGGCTGTTATAAGTGCCTCCGCCTTCTTATATGTACACTCGATAACCTTGTCCGATGCATCCTTGTATGAGCCTGCATTGTTGAATGCATCTATGGCTGCATCGTAGGATGCCGCATTCATCTGATCCATTCCCGCATTGTAATAACACTGATAAGCCTTATCAAATGCGTCATCGCTGCTGAAACTCTCCTCGTCACCGTCAGATGACTTGCTGTAGTTCTCTGCAGCCTTTCTGCTATTGCCTGACTTCTTATAATATTCAGCCGCCTCAAGGTTCTTGCCTTCTTTTTCAAGACCCTCGGCATACTCATAATAAGCGTCTCCGTTTGCCTTTGTATAGGAATCCTTGAATTTTCCAAGATCCTTATACAGTGTCACGGCCTCTTCAACCTTTCCCTGGTCCATGAGGTCGTTGGCCTCGTTATACTTTCTAAACTTTGGAACAAATATAAATGCAAAGACGCCTATAGCGATGACGATAGCCACTGGTATAGCTATGAGTGCGGCCTTTGCACCCTTGCTCATACCCTTCTTCTCGCCCTTTTTCTTTATCATTATATCGGCGCCTTCCTGTGGCATTATCTGAGGTTGTGGCATTCCCATCTGAGGCTGCTGCGGTGGCACAGGATTACCCTGTGGCTGCTGCATCATCTGAGGCATGCCCTGTGTTCCGCCTGTCAGGACAGTTGTGCTGTCATCGTCCTCATCGACGTCCGGCTCACTTGTAAGCACAGTTGTGCTGTCGTCAACTTCCGGCTCTATCAAAGGAAATTCTTTTCCACAGACAGGACACTTTCTTACGTTCTCCCCCAATTCACAACCACAATTATCACAATACATATCTCTTCCTCCATCTTGAACTCCAGCCATGCAAAATTTGCCTTCGGCAAATGGCTGGAGCTACATGTCAAGTTTTCATAGAAAACTTGACACATCCCTTACGGATCAACCTGATTTATTACATTTATCGAACTTCATATTTAAGAATTTATCCTGAATATGAACTCCTCATTTGAAAGCCTTATCACACTGTTATCAGGGATAGTCACATCAACATTGCTGTACACCTGAGTTCCGTTCAGAAATGTATGGTTTGTTGAGTTGTTATCTCTCAGATAATGTGTTCCATTGATACTGGTGATATAGGCATGTCTTCTACTTATAGACTTGTTTCCTGTTACCTTATAGTCAACACCCTGATCAGCCTTGCCAATACAGAATACCTGTTTATTAATCTGAACGCTCTCACCCGTAGTCTTTCTGGTGAGGGTCGGCTTGCTGCCTGTGACAAGTGTTCTGTTGCTGAACAGTGTTGTAGGTGGCTCCTCATCCGGCTGCTCGCTGAGTCTCTTGGCTTCCTCCGCCTTGAGCTTTGCAAGGCCTGCCTGTCTCTTAGCCTCCTCAGCATTCTTGCGGGCTGCAAATTCTGCCTGCATTCTAGCCTCCTCAGCATGCATCTCCTGCTCTCTGGCACGTCTTATCTCATCTGCATACTGCGATGAAACCTTCTCTGCCCTGATTCGCTCCTCCTCGGCATTCCTGAACATTTCTTCAGCCTTAAGCCTCTCACTGTCATCGGAATTGCCCTGATATGAGTACATATCCTGAGCTGTGAGTACCGCTGTCTGCTCATAATCCTTTGCCTCAGCAGTGACCTTCTGTCTCCATATCTCGGCTTCGACCCTTGCCGCCTCGGCCTTCATACGGGTCTCCTCTGCCTGTCTGGCAACTTCCGCCTGATACTTTGCTTCCTCTATCTGTCTCTTTACCTCATTCTCGGCCTGCATTCTTGCCTCTTCAGCCTTTCTGGCTGCCTCCTCGGCTTTGTGGATTGCAAGCTCTTTATTATTCTCATTTGAAGTGAGTACCTTACTCTTGCCCTTTTCACCCTGTATTATAAGGAGCTGACTTGATGCTCTGAGATCTGACACAAATTCATTGAAATGAAATGCATCAAACTCCCTGTGATCGTTGAAATAATCAACTATCTGGTTAGCACATTCTATGGCTGGTGTGTGTGCATAGACAAATCCTGACAAGATGCTCTTCACGAACTCCCCAATGTCCTTCTTGTCAAATTTGCTTTCAAGTGGAAGATACAGAAGCTGTATGGAGAAGTCACTAAATCTCACATACATATAATTCGTATCCCACACTACCTTCTCAAGTGCTAGTCCATTCTGTATGACTGACACAAGCTGCTTGCTTATGCTGAATATGTATTCCACCATTTCATCCCTGAAAACCGGTTTCTGCATTATCTGACTAAGACTCATATCCCCATCTATTGAGAATTCGAGTTTTCTTTCCCCCTTAACAAACACTTCCCTGCACATGCTTGTGTTGCCTGCAAAAGGCACATTATAGGCATTCATTTCATATTTGCTAATAGGAGTAACCTGATCAAGTTTGTATTCAATTTTTATTGAATCTTTTAAAATTTGAGTCATACCCCACCTCCTACTATTTCAATAGCCAATATACCTCTACAGTATAACAGACAAAAAAAGCATATTCAAGGTTACAAAAAAAGGAAGATATATATTACATATATCTTCCGCTTGAGAGGTGCGAGCCGGATTTGAACCGGCGATGACGGTGTTGCAGACCGGGGCCTTACCACTTGGCTATCGCACCATATTATTTAATTAAAGCTCCCCGAGTAGGGCTCGAACCTACAACCCCTCGGTTAACAGCCGAGTGCTCTACCATTGAGCTATCGAGGAATAACGTCATAAGCATCTCCAAAAAAGGAAACGCAGAAGGAGGGATTTGAACCCTCGCGCCGCGCAAACGGCCTACACCCTTAGCAGGGGCGCCTCTTCAGCCACTTGAGTACTTCTGCAAAATGCCTAAATAAAAATCTCCTACCAAAGAGTATTTAATTTTTGACGCTTGTTTATAATACCAAACCTGGCAGTGAATGTCAAGGAGTTTTTACAAGAAAATAATAAGCCTAAAATCGACAAAAAAGGCGGATACTTTTTGTATCCGCCCTCTTATCGTTTTGTAGATGTTTCTTACTATCTTATCTATAGTAGTAACTGCATCTTATATACTCACAAGCCTGTCCTCTGTAGGTCTTTCCTCCTACCTTGACAACAGGGATAACATATACTCCAAATGTAGAATATGCCTTAAGACCTCTTATTGTATAAGAGCTGCTCTTAGCACTTACCTTTTTCTTTATCCATTTTGCATTTGAAGCGTATGGATTCTTTGTATAGTATACAAGATAATACTTTGTATTTGCTACTTTCTTCCATTTAACCTTTGCAGAAGTGCTGCTTACAGAAGTTACATTATTCTTCTTTACACATGCCTGAGGTATGATCGTCTTGAATGATGACCAGTCACTCCAGCACTTAGCACCACCATTTGCCTCTTTGTATGCACGGATTCTTACCTTGAATCCCTTGTTGTTGATTGCCTTACGAACCCTTGCGTTGTTGATCTTAACGCTAGTCTTTGTTGTAGCCTTTGTTGTGTATAATCTGGTCTTTCCGTTGAGAGAGTAGATCTGAACCTGATATCCTGTAGGATAGTCATAGTTTGGATTTGCCTTCCATCCGATTGTTATTACATTTCCTCTCTTAGCTGGGCTCCATATAAGAGTTCCTGCCTTTGCATCGGCAACATACTGTGGGTTAACAGGTGCTGAGTAGAGTGTACCTGTTGACTGTCCATAACCAAGTGCTATGTAGTTTGACTCTGATCTCTTATATGAATATACATAATATCCACTATAATGTGTTCCGGCCTTTGCAGGTACAGTTGCCTTGTTTGTAGTAACATTATACTGAGCCTCAACCTTTGAACCGCTGATCTTGGCAACTACATATCCTGTTACACCTGAAACGCTGTTCCACTGTAAACCGATCTTATTCTTTGTGCCTGAAGTCTGCTTTATTGACTTGTAATCTACGCTCTCAGGAGTTGTTATGACCTGAAGAGGATCTGACTGTCCAACAAGCTGCTTGTTGACATATGTCTGAACTATTACATAGTATGCTCTGCCGGCCTGAAGATTGTAAATATACTTCTTATTTGATGTTGAAGTATAAGAACTTAATGCCTGATATCCTGAAGATCTGTCCTGGGATAAATACACTAAGTATTCCTCTCCATAATTACCGCTCCACTGAACTGTGACACTTGTCTTGGTATCATCTGTCTGCTGAAGATTTGTTACTGCTTTTCCTGATGCTGCCGATGCTGTTATTGTCATTGCAAAGAGCATGATTGACATGATTGCAAGGATCAATAACGATCTGTTGAAAACTTTTTCTCTTCTCATTAAATCTCTCCTTTTTCTTCTTTCCCTTGTTAATACAACAATTAATTTAATATGAGACTAACTCATATTAAAATTTTACAAGTTTAATATATTTTAGTCAACATTATTGTGACTGTAATATTCAACAATTATTTTGTGCATTTTTGCTAATTCATTGTTGAGATTCTGTATACTTTTTATTTTATTCCTGTATTATTTATTCTGCTCAAGATAATCCTTTACCGCTGTTTCATACAGGTTGTGTCCCTCTGAATCTATAACCACAATAGCTGGGAAATTCTCCACTGTCATCTTCCTTATAGCCTCTGTTCCGAGATCATCGTATGCGATCACCTCGGATTTCTTGATACATTTGGAGAGAAGCGCTCCTGCACCGCCAACGGCTGCCAGATACACAGCCTTGTTGTCTATTATTGCCTGTATAACCTCCGGGCTTCTCTTTCCCTTTCCTATCATTCCACACAGGCCCTTGCTGAGAATGAGTGGAGTGTATTTGTCCATTCTGCTGCTGGTTGTCGGTCCCGCCGATCCTATGACCTGTCCAGGCTTTGCCGGTGTCGGTCCGAGATAATATATCACATTGCCGTTAAGGTCTATAGGAACTATGCCCTTCTCGTATAACTCAGTTCCACTGGCGTCCACGCATCCTGATTCCATGATGGAATCATACATTCTCTTGTGTGCGGCATCTCTGGCACTGTACACTATTCCATCTATATATACATAATCCCCTGCCTTGAGGGTCTTTACCTCTTCTCTGTCAAATGGTGCCTTTATATGTCTATCCATGATGAACCTAACCTCCTCCTATAATACTCTCGTAACGTGTCTGTTCACATGACAGCACATATTAACTGCCAGTGGCATTCCGGCTATGTGAGTGGCATATGTCTCTATGTTCACAGCCAGTGCCGTGGTTTTTCCTCCAAGACCGCCAGGTCCTATTCCAGTGTTGTTGATCATCTCCAGAAGCTCACTCTCTATCCTTGCTATATGCTCTCTGTCTGAGTGAACTCCGACCTTTCTTGTAAGAGCCTTCTTTGCAAGCTTCGCAGCGAGCTCAAAGTCTCCTCCAAGACCCACACCTACAAATACGGGAGGACATGCATTTGGTCCTGCATCCTTTACAGCCTGAAGAACAGCAGCTTTCACACCCTCTTCTCCATCTGCCGGCTTGAGCATGTACACCTTGCTCATATTCTCGCTTCCAAATCCCTTTGGAGCTATAGTTATCTCTATTTTATCTCCCGGAACTATATCATAATGTATAATCGCCGGGGTATTATCCTTTGTATTTTCTCTGATAAGAGGATCCTTTACCACTGATTTTCTCAGGTATCCGTCAGTGTATCCCTGTCTCACACCTTCGTTTATGGCATCAGTTATGTTCATTCCTTCTATATGTACATCCTGTCCAACATTCACAAAGAAAACAGCCATTCCCGTATCCTGACAGATAGGAATATCATTCTCCTTTGCTATATCCAGATTCTCACACAACTGTCCAAGTATCTGCTTTCCGAGTGGACTGTCCTCAGATTCTACTGAATCCCTGACCGCCTTCTCCATATCCTCAGACAGATTTACATTTGCTTCGATGCACATCTCCCTTACATTTCTGGTAATCTCTTCTGCTGCAATAACTCTCATCTCTTCACCGCCATTTTATAAATTTGCTTTAATCATCCAGGAACGTATCATCGTTCTTTTTGTAGTTTGGATCTCTCCTGTTCATGATGAATTTGTATATATACAACACCACTGTAAATATCGCAACAACTATGATCATCGCCGCCAATATATATATGATGTTCATTATACTGTAAGAAAGTTCAGACGCCTTCTCGGAGCTCTGGAATATCTTGTCCAGTTTTCCTTCCGTTGTTGCCTCTGTAACCGTAGATGCAGCCGTTGTAGCTGCCGATGCCACCACCTGTATCACATTCGCCGTCATGCCTTTTACCCCCAATAAATTTGTTGTATTTTCCCATAATTCCAATCTCTTTATAATAACCTTCAAAATCCTGCGTTCAGGATTATTTTCTCCCAATGTGTAATCCAAGATAAGTATATCATAACGGCTATTTGCACACAATCTGTAAACATCCATGGACATAAAAAAAGATGTACTGTCTTGCATATTACAACACAGTACATCTATCTTTATTTGTAATTATAATTACTCCTCTGAATTACTCTCGGCATCATTCTCCGTATCGTTCTCTACATTCTCTGATACTTCATTTTCTGCTGATTCTGGATTCTCTGAGTCCTCTGCCTCTTCATCCTCATCACTTCTTGCAAGCTTTGCAACAGATGCCACAAATGTGTTGCCATCCTTGCCTATATTCATAAGCTTGACACCTGAGGTTATTCTTCCTATTACAGTTATATCTGAACAATGCATTCTGATCATGATTCCCTCATTGGTCATCATCATGATATCATGATCATTTGTCACAGCCTTTGCGCTGACGATGTCACCGGTCTTCTCGGTTATCCTGTAACACTTGACACCCTTACCGCCTCTCATCTGAGGGGCAAATTCTGACAGTTCAGTTCTCTTACCCATACCCTTTGTGGTTACGAAGAGAATCTCATCTCCCTGAACATCAAGCTGCATTGCTATGACTTCATCTCCCTCGTCACATCTTATTCCACGTACACCCATGGATGTACGTCCTGTATCACGGACACATTCCTCGTTGAATCTGATACACATACCCTTGGCAGTTACAAGAAATACATCATTCTCACCGCTCGTTGCCTTAACCTCTATGAGTTCATCTCCCTCATTCAGTGTTATGGCTGCCAGACCGGTCTTTCTTATATTCTCAAATGCCTCTATCTTGGTCTTCTTTACAATACCATTCTTTGTAGCCATCATAAGATACTTCTTGTCAAATCCGGCTATAGGAATTATGGCTGTTACCTTCTCACCAGGAAGAAGCTGAAGAAGGTTGACTATCGCAACACCCCTTGCATTACGTCCCGACTCAGGTATCTCGTATCCCTTCATTCTGTATACTCTTCCCATATTGGTGAAGAACATTATGAAGTTGTGGGTATTAGTAAGGAATATCTCATCGATTATATCGTTGTCGATGGTGTTCATTCCCTTGATACCCTTGCCGCCTCTGTTCTGTACCTTGAAGGTATCCTTTGGCATTCTCTTGATATATCCGAGCTTTGTCATGGAGATAACTATCTCTTCTCTCTTGATAAGCTCCTCATCTGTTATATCATCTGAATATGCAGTTATGGATGTTCTTCTCTCATCACCGTACTTGTCAGCTATCGCTGCAAGCTCAGTCTTGATAACTCCGAGAAGCTTATTCTCATCTGCAAGTATCTCCTTGTACTCAGCTATCTTCGCAATAAGCTCATTGTACTCGTTCTCGATCTTCTCTCTTTCCAGACCTGTCAGAGCACGGAGTCTCATATCAACGATTGCTCCGGCCTGTGCCTCGGAAAGTCCAAATCTTTCGATCAGCTTTGCCTTAGCCTCTCCAACATTCTTTGAATTTCTGATGATCGTGATGACCTCATCTATGTTGTCCAGTGCTATGAGATAACCCTGTAATATGTGGGCTCTCTCCTCAGCCTTGTTCAGATCATACTTTGTTCTTCTTGTGACAACATCCTCCTGATGCTTCAGGTAGTATGTGAGCATGTCCTTGATGTTGAGTATCTTAGGTACTCCATCCACCAGAGCCAGCATGATACATCCAAATGTATCCTGGAGCTGTGTGTGCTTGAAGAGCTGGTTGAGTATTACGTTGGCATTGACATCCTTTCTAAGCTCAATGACAACTCTCATTCCCTCTCTTGAAGACTCATCTCTTATATCTGTGATTCCATCGATTCTCTTGTTCTTGACAAGATCGACCATATTCTTTATAAGAAGTGATTTATTTACCATATATGGTAGTTCGGTTACAACAATGCGGTGCTTTCCGTTGTTCATTGTTTCGATTTCTGTGATTGCACGTACTTTTATCTTGCCTCGACCTGTTCTATATGCATCGTTTATTCCCTGTCTGCCCAGTATCTGTGCGCCTGTAGGGAAATCCGGACCCTTTACTATGTCCATGATCTCATCTATCTCTGTCTCACGTCCTTCTTCCACTCTGTTATCGATGATCTTTATGGCTGCATCGATAGTTTCCTTTAAATTATGTGGTGGAATATTGGTAGCCATACCTACTGCGATACCTGATGTACCATTCACCAATAGGTTAGGATAACGTGATGGTAGTACCACAGGTTCTTTCTCTGTACCATCAAAGTTAGGTGTGAAATCAACTGTATCTTTGTTGATATCTGCCATCATTTCCATGGATATCTTGGAAAGTCTTGCCTCTGTATATCGCATGGCAGCGGCATGGTCACCGTCGACCGATCCAAAGTTTCCATGTCCATCCACAAGTGGATATCTGGTATTCCACTCCTGAGCCAGCTTTACAAGTGCCTCGTATATTGAACTGTCTCCATGTGGATGATATTTACCCATTGTATCACCGACGATACGGGCACATTTACGGTGTGGCTTATCAGGTCCATTGTTAAGTTCTATCATAGAATGAAGTATTCTTCGCTGAACAGGTTTAAGACCATCTCTTACATCAGGAAGAGCTCTGGCAGCGATAACGCTCATGGCATAATCTATATATGAACGCTCCATTGTTTTTTTCAGACCAACTTCATCTATTTTATCAAAAATCTTATCGTCATCCATTTTTTGATTTCCTTTCTCTCGATATTGGTTATGTTTTGTCACATTTATTTAATCAATATACTATATATCGAGATTCTTTACATACTTGGCATTTGTCTCTATAAACTCACGACGTGGTTCAACCTTATCTCCCATGAGTACATTGAATGTCATATCGATCTCTGACTCATCGTCATCATCAATTGCCACTCTGAGAAGAATTCGTTTTTCTGGATCCATGGTTGTCTCCCAGAGCTGTTCTGCATCCATCTCTCCAAGTCCCTTGTATCGCTGTATCTTGTTGTTCTGATCTCTTCCGACTTCATCAAGTATACTGTTCAGCTCATCATCACTGTACGCATACCATACCTTCTTGTTCTTCTCCAGCTTGTAAAGTGGTGGCTGTGCCAGATATACATGACCCTTTCTGATAAGATCAGGCATGAATCTGTAGAAGAATGTGAGGAGAAGAGTTGCTATATGAGCTCCATCCACATCGGCATCGGTCATGATGATGATCTTGTTATATCTGAGCTTCTCTATATTGAAGTTCTCATGGATACCTGTTCCAAATGCGGTGATCATGGCTTTGATCTCTTCATTTCCAAGGATTCTGTCTATTCTTGCCTTCTCAACATTAAGGATCTTACCTCTGAGTGGAAGTATGGCCTGTGTTGCTCTTGATCTCGCTGTCTTAGCTGAACCACCGGCGGAATCTCCCTCGACTATGTATATCTCACAGTTCTTTGGATCCTTGTCTGAACAATCCGCAAGCTTTCCAGGAAGTGCCATGTTGTCTGAAAGATTTGCCTTCCTTGCAACATCCCTTGCCTTTCTTGCAGCTATTCTGGCTCTCTGTGCAACAGCCGCTTTATTCACAATTATCTTAGCAATCTGCGGATTCTGCTCAAGATAATATGTAAGCTGCTCAGTTACAACACTCTCAACTGCAGGTCTTGCCTCTGAATTACCAAGCTTCTGCTTTGTCTGACCCTCGAACTGAGGATCACTTATCTTGATAGATACGATGGCTGCAAGTCCCTCTCTCAGATCATCACCCGAGAGATTGTCATCCTTATCCTTGATAATATTATTCTTTCTTGCATAATCATTGAACACCTTTGTTATGGCTGACTTAAATCCTGTCAGATGTGTTCCACCCTCAGGTGTGTTGATGTTATTTACAAAGCTGTATGTGGATTCATTGTATGAATCATTGTGCTGAAGTGCCACTTCAACACTTATTCCATCTCTGACTCCCTCACAGTAGATTACCTCATTGTACAGAGGATCTCTGTGTCTGTTCAGATATGTTACAAACTCCTTTATACCACCCTCATAGTGGAATGATCTTACCTTCTCAGGAATAAGTCTCTTGTCTGTAAGACTTATCTTCAGGCCCTTTGTAAGGAATGCCATCTCACGAAGTCTGTTTCTCAGTATATCGTAATCGTATATGTTATCTTCAAATATTGTATGATCCGGCAGGAATGTAACCTTTGTTCCTGATACTCCCTCAGGTGCTTCACCTATAACCTGAAGCTTGTACATAACCTTGCCCTTCTCATATCTCTGCTTGTACACCTTGCCATCTCTGGTAATCTCGACTTCAAGCCATGTTGAAAGTGCATTTACAACTGATGCACCAACACCGTGAAGTCCTCCGGATACCTTATATCCTCCACCGCCGAACTTTCCGCCGGCATGAAGTATGGTAAATACCACCTCAACAGCAGGTATTCCCTGCTTTTTATGTATTCCAACAGGAATTCCTCGTCCATCATCCACTACGGTGATGGAGTTATCCTCATTTATATACACCTGAATGTGGGTACAATATCCTGCCAGAGCCTCATCTACAGAATTATCAACTATCTCGTATACAAGATGGTGAAGTCCAGTGGAGGATGTACTTCCTATGTACATACCAGGTCTCTTTCTGACTGCTTCCAGTCCCTCCAGAACCTGTATCTGTTCAGCTCCATAATTATCATTTTCCATTGTCATGCTTCCTCCGTTCTTACTCTGGTGGCCGTTCCCTCCACCACGCTATAAACATTGTTGATTATTACCTGCTCTTTAACAAAATCATCATATCCCGTACAGGTTATGATAGTCTGTATATCTTTTATCTCTTCTATCAATGCATCACGTCTGCTGGTGTCCAGCTCGCTCATGACATCGTCCAGAAGCAATATCGGATTATCATTGATTATCCTTTTTACAAGTTTTATCTCCGCCATCTTGAGTGACAGGGCAACTGTTCTCTGCTGTCCCTGTGAACCATATTTTCTGGCGTCTATTCCATTTATGAGAAAACTTATATCATCTCTGTGTGGACCAGACTGTGTACTTGAATATCTGATATCCATCTCAGTCTTTTCCTGAAGTGTCTCATCGAATTTATCTTCATCGACATTGCACTCATACACTATCTCCAGCTTTTCCTTGCCCGATGTGAGATGACTGTGGATCTCCCCAATTATCTCATTCATCATGTCGATAAAATTTCTTCTCTCTTTTATTATCCTCGACCCATAGTCCACAAGCTGCATATTCCACACATCCAGTGTATCCATGAGACTTCTGTTATGATAAATCTGCTTTAACAGATTATTTCGCTGATTGAGTATCCTGTTATATGATGCCAGATTCTGATAATACAATCTGCTTATCTGACACAATTCAAGATCCATGAACCTTCTCCTCTCGGCTGGTCCATTTTTAATGATAGTCAGATCTTCAGGTGAAAAGAATATGACATTGAGAAGACCATATAATTCCGTGGCCCTCCTTATGGGTATGCCATCGATCGCCACTCCCTTATTTTTGCTCTTTCGAAGATGCATATCTATCTTGTGCGATATGTCTTTCTTGTTGACAAATAATCTTATATGGCTCTCATCTTCACCTATCTTTATGATATCTTTATCCTGCGTATTTTTTCTGTGTGACTTCGTAGTCGCTGCCATGTATATGGATTCAAGTATATTTGTCTTGCCCTGGGCGTTATCGCCGTACAGGATATTCGTATTTTTTCCAAATTCTACTTTCACATTACTGTAATTTCTGTAATTACTCAGCTCTATCGACTCTATATACATAACCTTCACCATCTGCAAGATGGCGACCACAATTATTTCTGAATACTTATCTTATCACCATCAAATTCTACTTCATCACCATCATAAAGCTTTCTTCCACGTCTGGTCTCTATCTCACCGTTAACCACAACCAGTCCCTGAACTATGACCTCCTTTGCGTCAACTCCTGACTCCACCAGACCGGCAGCCTTAAGCGCCTGTCCAAGCTTTATGAACTCATCTCTTAACTTGATTATCTCCATATTCTCACCCCTTCTTACTCTTCGTTGATTCCCATAGGAAGGATAAGGTAGATATATGTCTCTGCATCATCCTTGATAACACATGGAGATTTTGTATTGTTGAAATAAATAGTTACATTCTCATCGTCAATTACTCTGAGTGCATCTATTATAAGCTTTGGATTAAATCCAATGACAAGATTGTTACCTTCCTTCTCGATATCTATCTCCTCATTCAGAGAACCGATGAGAGAACTAATCTTGAGACCGAGAGTTCTGTCATCAATGCTGAGTCTGATAGGCTTCTTGTCTGAATCCTTTATAAGAAGAGTTGCTCTGTCCAAACTGTCAAGGAACTCTCTCTTGTTTATCTTCATCTTGATCTGATAATCAACTGAGAGCATATGGCTTATTCTGAAATACTCGCCCTCTATCAGTCTTGAAACAACCTTTGTATTGTCAAACTCAAATAATATATTGTTGTCAGTGAAATAAATATTTACAGGATCATCAACTCCACCGTTCATGATCTTGCTTATGTCGCTGAGGGATTTTCCTGGAACTACAACCTTAATGTCTGAATTATCTCCCTTGAGCTCTATATATCTGATGGATATTCTGTGTCCATCCAGAGAAACCACGCTGAGCTTATTGTTTGATACCTCAAATAACTCACCGGTCATAAGCTTATTGTTCTCATTATCTGATATAGAGAATATTGTCTGATTGATAACCTCTCTCAGCGCAAACTGGGATATGGTTATGAACTTATCCTTTGATACAACAGGAAGATTGGAGAAATCCTCTCCTGACTTTCCAGGTATGTTGAACTCAAGTCTCTCACACTTGATAAGTGTCTTGCTGTCCTTATCACTCTCTATAGTTATGTCGCTGTCAGGAAGCTTTCTTATGAAATCTGAGAAAAGCTTTGCCTCGAGTGCAACCTTTCCATCCTCTATAACAGTACCGTCAACATAACTTTCTATTCCTATCTCCATGTCATTAGCTGTGAGCTTGATAACACCGCCTGCAGCTTCAACCAGGATACAAGACAGTATCGGATGGGTCGTCTTGTTTGAGACAGCCTTTGATACGATATTTATACCCTGAAGTAAGTTAGATTTTCTTATGGAAATTTTCATTTTAAGTGTGATCTCCTTTCATGTCCAAATATAATGATCATCAAAATATGATATGTGTGTATAACTTCAAATAACAACAAACAGCGCGAGCGCTTAACTATAAATATATTAAGATAATTAGTAGTATCAGTAGTAGTGATTTTGATAATGTTGAAAGTGTATCAAGCCCTTACAAATCAAGGCTTTGAGAATTATGTGTCCATGTTACTAATCAATTTTAACCTGTTCATAAACTGACCATTTACCAACATGTCAAAATCAGGTTCATTTGACGTAAGAACAATTCTCAAACACATAACAACATGTAACAAACATCAAATAACAATATACAATCACGTTATGTTTGTAAGGTTATAAACAAATTAGTGAGTTTATAAGATAAAAATGTGGATAACTTGCTATTTTTGTGGATTAAGCTTCTTTATTATGACGTCAACCATCTCGGCAAATTCAGGATCCTTCTCAATCTTATCTTCAACCTTCTGTATATTGCTGTGCACGGTGGAGTGATCCTTTCCTCCAAATGCATCTCCTATACTCTTCAGACCCTTGTCCGTGTACTTTCTGCACAGGTACATGGATATCTGACGGGCAGTGGCTATATCCTGGCTTCTCTTCGTGGATACGATGTCACTGACTGATATATTCGTATGCTCTGAAACCGTGTTGATAATGAGCTCAGGTGTTATGGTCACCTTGGAATCCTTGGATATGAAATCCTTGAGGACGTTCTTGGCAAGTTCCTCAGTGATCTTGATATCTCCGAGCTCTGAATATACGCTGAGCTTGTTGAGCGCACCCTCAAGCTCACGTACGTTGTAGGTTATATTGTTGGCGATATACTCAAATATCTCCTCGCTGATGATATCGGTAAGTCCCTTTATCTCAGCCTTGTTCTTGAGGATAGCCATACGTGTCTCGTAATCAGGAGCGTGGATGTCGATAGGAACACCCCACTCAAATCTTGATCTGAATCTCTCATCCAGAGTCTTGATCTCCTTTGGTGGCTTATCCGACGACAGGATTATCTGCTTACCTTCGTCATGAAGAGCGTTGAAGGTGTCAAAGAATTCCTGCTGCGTACTTGCCTTACCAATCAGGTACTGGATATCATCGATCAGAAGAACATCCACTGTTCTGTATTTGTTCCTGAATTCTTCAGTTTTATTCTTGGAGATTGCTTCTATGATCTCATTTGTGAATTTGTTCGATGGCACATAGAGAACCTTCATATTACTATTGTGTTGGAGTATATAGTGGGCTATGGACTGCATAAGATGAGTCTTGCCCAGTCCTGATCCTCCATACAGGAAAAGTGGATTGAACTTGTCCTGTCCAGGTGAATCGGCAACTGCCAGACATGTTGCGTGAGCGTGCTTGTTACTCTCACCAACAATAAAGTTCTCAAATGTGTAGTCAGGTCTGAGATTGCTCTTGGCAATGGCATCGTTGTAGTCCTCTGAATATGTAGGGGACTTTTCATCCTTTCTCATCTGACTCTCGAGTGTGAATATAACCTGAATTGAATCGTCCTGAAAGAGCTCTCTGAGAACTGTTTCAAGATATATATCAAATAATTTTCTCTTGAGAAATTCTACGCCTCTCTGTCCGTAATCCTCGTCCAGAGTGAAATAGACCTTGTTATCCTCAACTGAATATATCTTGAGAGGTTCGATCCATGTATGGATCATGATATGGGAAATTCCATGTTCATTTTCAAGTATATTCAAAATGTCATTCCACTTGGCTAATATTAAGTCCTTCATCGTAAAAAACCTTCCTCAAAAAAATAATTCTTCCTATTATTAATAACACTATTACATTTTATAATAAATGCACCCCTATTTCAAGCATATTAAGGTTAAAAACAAGATAAATTGCCTTTATTTTGATTTTACATGCTTATACGGTTAGGTACACGTATTTGGGGGTAAAATCAAAATAAACGAGAATAAGGGGCAAAAAAATAAAAAAGTTAATAAAAAATCTTATTTGTGTATAATCCACATGGAATGTTGATAACTTTGTTACATAAGTTTCATAATAATTATTATTTTCAAACTTATGTAAATATAAAAAAATGACTGTTTTATATTTGTGAACATCACAAACAGCGATAAATACTGGGTTTTTTAGAATTAAACCCACAAAAGTAAAAAGTTATCAACAAGTTACCAACAAATTGTGGATAACATTATGTAAAGCGACTGGTAACAAAAATTAAATGCTTACAAAAATGTGATTAATCTATGAAACCACAACATTTTGTGATTAATATTAATGTATCCACCTAATTAATCCAGAACGATTCGTCACCTTTATCAAATAGTGGCTGAAATCCTTATAAAATATAGGAAAAACGGCAAAAAAGGCTTGACTCACATTACCTATTTATTTATAATAGGCAAGTAAATTTGTAAAGAAGGAGGTGTTTTGTAATGAAGATGACATTCCAGCCTAAGAAGAGACAGAGATCTAAGGTTCATGGCTTTAGAAAGAGAATGAGTACTGCTAATGGCAGAAAGGTACTGGCCGCTAGAAGAGCTAAGGGAAGAAAGAAATTATCAGCGTAAGGTCACATGGTTGTGACCTTTTTTTATAGGGTCACAGCAACAGTTTTTCTAATAATCAAAGTTTCGGTGGTTACACAATGAGTAAGATGATTACATTAAAAAACAGCAGAGAGTTTGGCAGTGTGTACAGCACAAAGAATTCGGTAGCCAATAAATATTTAGTTATGTATCTGAGAAGCAACGGCTTGGATTACAACAGACTCGGAATCTCTGTTAGTAAGAAAGTTGGTAACAGTGTGGTAAGACACAGGGTAACCAGATTGATTAGAGAAGCTTACCGATTAAACAGAGCAAATATTGATGTTGGCTATGACATAGTGATAGTAGCCAGACCGTCATCAAAGGACAAGAAATGTCAGGACATTGAGAGTGCTTTGATGCATTTGTGTGGGTTAAAGAAGATAAACCACATAGGGTAAAGAAATGAAAAAAATATTTATTGGTTTAATCAAATTTTACAGGAAGTATTTGTCACCGCTTAAGGGACATGCTACCTGCAAGTATTTTCCTACTTGTTCGCAGTATGCAATTGAGGCTATCGAAAAGTATGGAGTTTTAAAAGGTGGTCTCCTTGCAGTATGGAGGATACTTAGATGCAATCCTTTTTCAAAAGGAGGATATGATCCAGTTCCATAAAGGAGAAAATTATGTTTCTAACAAGAGAAGATGGTATGATACTCGGACCAGTTTGTTGGCTGCTCGGTAAGATATTCAATTGGATTTACATGTTCGTTGGATTTATTGGAAGCCATATGGGATTCACATACGTCAATCTCAGTGTGTGCGTTATTTTGTTCACATTTGTACTGAGAGGCGCGCTGTTCCCATTATATTTCAAGCAGCAGAGATCAAGTAAGATCATGAGTTTCATCCAGCCTGAGATTGCCAAGGCAACAAAGAAATATAAAGGCAAGACTGATCAGGACTCAATGATGAAGCAGCAGCAGGAAACTCAGAAGATCCAGAAGAAATATGGCGTCAGTATGGCATCAGGATGTCTGACTTCACTTATACAGTTACCTATATTTTACGGTCTGTACAGAGTTATCCAGAATATACCTGCGTATGTTCCATCAATGACAAAGACCTACGGAAAGATTGTAGAGATACTGAGTACCAAGACAGATTATGTCAAGGCTATAAGTGATGTAGCAGGTGAATCGAAGGTAAGCACAGTTACAATGGCATTGAAACAGATGGGTGATGACCCTACAAAGAATCAGATCATTGATGTGCTTGATAAGTTTTCTAAGAGTGATTGGGATAAGCTGATAGCTAATCTTGATCTTACAGGTAATGCTACTCTCACAAGCTATGTTGATCAGTTCCACAATATGAACCAGTTCCTGTTTGGACTGAATATTGCAGATGCACCGGGATGGAAGCTTTCAATAGCTTTGGTGGTTCCTATCGTTTCTGCTCTCATGCAGTTCTTACAGACAAAGATATCCATGAAGTCATCACAGAATAGCAACATGGATAGCAATCAGCAGACAGCCAACAACATGATGAAGGGTATGATGTACTACATGCCTATCATGTCACTTATATTCTGTATAACTCTTCCTATAGCTATCGGTCTTTACTGGATAGTTGGTTCTGTTATTATGATAATATCTCAGCTTATAGTTGATGCTTATTATAATCATCAGGACAAGGATGAGCTGCTTGCAAAGTGTGCCGAGAAGGCTGCCAAGAAGCAGGCAAAGAAGAAGAACCCTGATAAGAAATCTTTCTATGAGAGAATGATGGATGCTCAGAATGGTAACGTTCCAACAGAGAACAGTCAGTCAGAGAATATAAATAAGATGGCTTCTTCAAGACTTAAGAGTTATGTTAATCCTGCACATTCAGTGAATGTTGACAGTGATGATGTAACCCGCAGAGAAAATGTAAACTATAAACCAGGCAGTATAGGAGCTAAGGCGAATATAATGCTTAAGTACCAGAACAATAGCAACGATAAGGGAGGAAATAAATAATGGAATTCTTAGAATTCAAAGGTAAGACCAAAGATGAAGCCCTTATGCAGGCCAGTGTTGAACTTGGAGTCCCTAGTACAGATCTTGAGTATGAAGTTATCAGCGAAGAGACAAAGGGATTTCTTGGTATAGGTTCAAAGCCTTGTATCATAAAGGCAAGAAAAAAGAAGACATTCCTGGACGATGTTAAGGAGTACCTTGACAGCCTGTTCAAGGCTATGGATATCCAGACAGAGATCCAGATGGATTTTGATGAGGAAGAGAATGTTCTGTCTATCAATCTTGAGGGACCAGAGATGGGAATTTTGATTGGAAAGCGTGGACAGACTCTAGATGCTCTTCAGTATATTATTACACTTGCTATCAATAAGAAGAGCGAGTCACGTATCAGAGTTAAGCTCGATACAGAGAACTACAGAGCAAGAAGAAAAGAGACACTTGAGAATCTTGCCAAGAATATAGCATTCAAGGTTAAGAGATCAAAGAGATCATTTGCTCTTGAGCCAATGAATCCTTATGAGAGAAGAATAATCCATGCTACTCTTCAGAACGACAAGTATGTAGCAACCAGAAGCGAGGGCGAGGAGCCATATCGTAAGGTTATTGTATATCTCAAGAAGAAATAATAGTCACGCTGATGCGTGTAAAGATCATCGCAATATTTTATGGTGACAGGAAAGAGATCATTTGAGAAAATGGTCTCTTTTTTGTTGCAGTTTAGTCTTTTTATATGGAAAATGAATTGGTAATGTTGTACACTACATAGATAGGTTGTTTAATCACGGTGAAAGGAAAAGTGTAAGACAGATATGTTCAAGGAAGATACCATTGCAGCTATAACCACCGGTATGAGTAATGCCGGAGTTGGAATAATAAGGATCAGCGGAGACAGGGCATGTGAGATAACAGACATGTTGTTCCGCGCTGCAAATAAAAACAAAAAAGCGGTAAATATGAAATCTTACACTGCTGCATTTGGTGGTGTGTATGAGGATGACAGAATGATAGATGAGGCTATACTTCTGGTCATGAAGGCTCCCCATACGTACACATGTGAGGATGTGTGTGAACTTCAGTGTCACGGAGGTATAGTAGTTCTCCGAAAGATACTTGATCTGGTAATAAAATGTGGTGCAAGGGCAGCCGAACCTGGAGAATTTACAAAGAGAGCATTCCTCGGTGGAAGGATAGATCTGTCACAGGCAGAATCCGTTATGGATATAATAAATGCAAAGAATGACTTTGCAGCCAGAACGTCTGTGGAGCAGCTTCAGGGAAGACTTAGGGATAAGATCATTGATATGAGAGAACAGATTCTGTACAATGTGGCGTTTATTGAATCTGCTTTGGATGATCCTGAACACTACAGTCTGGATGGTTTTCCACAAAAGTTAGAAATAATTGTGGATAACCTTGTAGATAGTGTGGATAACCTTTTGACAACATTTGACAATGGAAAAGTGTTGTCTGAGGGAATAAATACGGTTATTGTTGGTAAACCGAATGCGGGTAAGTCTTCGCTGATGAATATGTTTGTGGGCGAAGAAAGGGCGATTGTAACAGATATGGCCGGCACAACCAGGGATACGCTCAGTGAAGTGATAAATGTAAGAGGTATAACTCTGAACATAGTTGACACTGCGGGAATAAGAGATACAGATGATGTAGTTGAGAAGATAGGTGTGGATAAGGCATTAGAGTCTGTGGATAAAGCTGATCTTGTGCTCTATGTGGTAGACAGTTCAATTGACCTGGATGAGAACGATCACAGGATCATGTCCAGAATACAGGATAAGAATGTTGTTGTGATACTCAACAAATCTGATCTGGAAAAGAAGATAGACGAATCGGATATTAAGAAATATATAGATGCAGATATAATTCAGTTGTCAGCACTGACCGGTGATGGAAGTGAAGAATTGTATGAGCTTCTGAACAGGATGTTTTTTGAGGGTACACTGACATATAATGATCAGCTTTATATCACTAATACCCGACACAAAAATGAACTTGTGTGCACCAAAAATGCACTGTTAAAGGTTAAAGAAAGCATAGATATGGGAATGGAGGAAGACTTTTTCTCCATTGATCTCATGGATGCGTATGAACATCTCGGTTTGATAATAGGTGAAACTGCCAGAGATGATCTGGCTGATAAGATATTTAAGGAATTCTGTATGGGAAAATAGATTGCAGGATATAAGGTACTGGAAGGAGGACATTTGTATGCCTGTTTTGAATGAAGAATATGATGTGGTAGTTGTGGGGGCAGGACATGCAGGATGTGAGGCAGCTCTTGCAAGTGCAAGACTTGGTCTGAATACTATTATTTTTACGGTGAGTATGGACAGTGTGGCCATGATGCCATGTAATCCGAATGTAGGAGGAAGCTCTAAGGGACATCTGGTAAGGGAAATAGATGCACTTGGTGGAGAGATGGGCAAGAATATAGACAAGACGTATATTCAGTCAAAGATGCTCAATGCGTCTAAGGGTCCGGCGGTTCACTCTCTTCGTGCCCAGGCAGACAAGGCAAATTATTCCAGAACCATGAAGCACACCCTTGAGAATACAGATAATCTCACATTGAGACAGGCAGAGGTGTCGGAAATTATCATCGAGGATAATGTGGTTAAGGGTGTAAAGACATATTCGGGAGCAACTTATTTTGCAAAGGCTGTGGTTCTGTGTACAGGAACATACCTCAAGGCGAGATGTATATACGGAGATGTCGTATATCACACCGGACCTAATGGACTTATGGCAGCTAATTATTTGTCAGATTCCATGAAGAATGCAGGGATAGAGATAAGAAGATTCAAGACGGGAACCCCTGCCAGACTGGATAAAAGAACGATAGATTTTTCTCAGATGGAGGAACAGAAGGGCGATGAGAAGATAGTTCCATTCTCATTTACAAATACTGAGGCGGATATAAGACGTGATCAAATATCATGCTGGCTCTGTTACACAAATGAGAAGACACATGAGATAATCAGAGATAATATAGACAGATCACCTCTGTTTTCAGGCGTGATCGAGGGTACAGGACCAAGATACTGCCCTTCTATTGAGGATAAGGTTACGAAATTCCCTGATAAGACCAGACATCAGATATTTATTGAGCCTGAGGGTGAATATACGAATGAGATGTATATGGGTGGAATGAGCAGCTCTCTTCCTGAGGATGTTCAGTATGAGATGATACACAGCATGAAGGGGCTGGAGAATGCAAAGATAATAAGGAATGCTTATGCCATCGAGTATGATTGTATAAATGCCATTAACTTAAAACCTTCTCTGGAGTTTAAGAGTGTATCAGGACTTTTTGGTGCCGGCCAGATAAATGGAAGTTCAGGATATGAGGAGGCTGCAGCCCAGGGTATAATGGCAGGAATCAATGCTGCCAGAAAAGTACAGGGCAAGGAAGCGGTGGTTCTTGACAGATCACAGGCATATATAGGAGTTCTTATAGATGATCTTGTCACAAAAGAGACATCGGAGCCATACAGAATGATGACATCCAGAGCTGAGTACAGACTTCTTCTCAGACAGGATAACGCTGATCTGAGACTCACGGAGATCGGACATGAGATCGGTCTTATAGATGACAAGAGATATGCTGCATTTACAAAGAAGAGACAACAGATAATGGATGAGATACAGAGACTTGAGAGCACCATGGTTGGAGCAAATTCAACCATACAGAAGTTCCTTGAGGATCTTGGAAGTACAGGACTTAAGACTGCTGCATCTCTTGCAGAACTTATAAGAAGACCGGAACTGTCATATGAGGCGATTGAACCAATAGATGAGGGAAGAACCAAACTTCCGGATGATGTTATAGAACAGATAAATATAACCATAAAATATCAGGGATATATAGACAGACAGAATCAGCAGGTAAATCAGTTTAAGAAGCTGGAGAAGAAAAAGCTGCCGGCAGATATTGACTATAATGATATATCAAATCTCAGGATCGAGGCCAGACAGAAGCTGTCTCTCATCAGACCTGAAAATATTGGACAGGCGTCAAGAATATCAGGAGTTTCTCCGGCTGATATATCAGTATTGCTGGTGTATCTCAAGATGAAGGGTAGAGACTAAACTGGTATAGAAGTTATTCAGAATAATTTGTTGAAGGAGAACAATATGGACAGATTAAATTCCATAACAAAACAGTTTGGTCTGGAATTGAGTGATAAGCAGATAGAACAATTTTCAAAATATTATGATATTCTGGTTGAGTGGAATAAGGTAATGAATCTTACAGCCATAACTGAGAAGGAAGATGTAATAATAAAGCATTTTGCTGACAGTCTGCTTCTTTCAAAGTATAAAGATCTTCATGAGAATATTGACGTTATAGATGTTGGTACAGGTGCAGGATTTCCGGGAATTCCTCTGAAGATTGCTTTTCCAGAGCTGAATATAACACTTATGGATTCGTTGAATAAGAGATTAAAATTCCTCGATGAAGTTATAGATGAACTTGGACTGCAGGATATCCACACTGTTCATTCAAGAGCAGAGGATGGAGGCAGGGATGAGATACATAGAGAAAAATATGATCTGGCTGTATCCAGGGCAGTTGCCAATCTTGCAACTCTGTCGGAATGGTGTATTCCATTTGTCAAGCCGGGTGGATATTTTGTATCTTATAAGTCAAATGCTTTGCCGGAAGAGATGCGGGATGGAAAGAAAGCAATCAGGATTCTTGGGGGACAGGTCGAGAACATATTTAATACGAATATACCGGAGACCAATAACCAGAGAAGCTTTGTGTTTGTAAAGAAGATTGCAAATACAGACAACAAATACCCGAGAAAAGCGGGAGCTGCTAAAAAGCCAATAGCATAAAAAAATAAAACAGCCTCAAATGGCTGTTTTATTTTTTAGTTTGAAGATTTCATATGTCTTTTTTCTTTTCTTTTTTCACGAATATCTTCCTGTTTTTGTTTAATTGCCTCTATACCCTGTTTGTCGATAGGTTTTATTGTCTTGTGAACATAATAGTTATTGTTTACAGATTTGAATTTTATCTTGCCACAAAAATAACCATGCATCCAGCATTTTCCAACACACATGTACGATGATGGACTATTTGCAAACCAGTCAATATGTGTCTTGACCTTCTTGCTGCATTTGTAACAACGAATCTGAGTTACTTTTTCATCGTCCAGTGCTGCATGTTTATTTCTGAAACCCCTTGAGATATATTCGTACTGGTTATTATGAGATACTTCAATCTCTTCTTCTTTATTCTTAGGTGTTATATAGAGATCAAAGCTGTAAAGCTGATTTATATTCTTGGCTTTCATCTCTTTCATAACAAGTGCGGTGTATCTTGCATCGTTGAGAGCTGTGTGAAATGGTTCATTTTCTGGAATATTCATCTCACTGACCGCTTTTTCAAGTTTACTCATACTCTGAGGTATTCCTGAGGTATTCGTAACGCTTGCATATATACTTTGGAGATTCAGAAACTTAAGTGGCCTAGGAAGCTTGTCCATATAATAAAAGTCCATATTAGTCTGAAGCTCTGTGAGGTCCATAGGTCCCCATGTGCAGAATATGTAATCTTTTCCACACCAGTCAAGAAATTCTGAACAGACTTCCTTGAATCCTCTTCCGAGACTCAGGTCATCCTCATCATAGTTCAGAATTGTTCTGATCTTTGAATGTAATTTCTTATAAATTTTTGGTTTGATAAGACTTGAGTATTCGTCAATGATGTTGAGATTCTTATCTACCTTAACGGCACCAATCTCTATAATTTCAAAAGGCATACGTGGGTGTTCACCCATATGCCCATTGTAGCTTTGATTCCATTCAAGATCCATAACAATATAATTCATAGTCATGTCCCTTTAGAAAATTTATTAGTGAAAAATAGTGCACCTGACGGGATTCGAACCCACGACCTTCCGCTTAGGAGGCGGACGCTCTATCCTGCTGAGCTACAGATGCACATCAATTATAAGTGTAACATTTATAGAGTTTATAGTCAAGGATTAACTATATGCCCCTGAAGCCACACATCACCCTTGAATCTTCTTCCCGGAGCAGGTTCACCCAGAAGATGGTTTTTGTTGATCGCTACGGTAAATGTCAGATCATTGCTTTCTACATCAATCAGATATATCGATTCATTTGTATAGCTGTTGGTTGTCTCGATATATGATGTGATAGTTCCTATAACTGCGTAGTGATCAGTCTCAATACCGACAGGCATGAAGCTTGATTTCACTATGGACAGAACATCCTCTTTGTGAGTCCTTCTTCCAATAGTGTTATAGGTGTCCATATCTTCAAGAGTAAGACTTTCTATTGCGTCCGGATCACCCTTCTTTGCAGCCTCGATGAGTTTACTTCTCTTTGCATTGCCGTAGGATGTATTTTTATCACTGTGATCATCCACATCAAGAATGATCATACCATTTACTGACAGACCGGAAAAATACGCCTTTGAAAAGTACTTGTTTGATCTGTTCATCCACAATGATTTTTCATAGTCTGCTATGTTGGTTATGAAGAAAATAAGAGTCATTCCAAGACTGAAATCACTGCTAACACCGGCATATGCTCTCTTGTCAGAATATTTCTCAACGTATATATTTTCGTCATCGGTCAAAAGCTTTGATGTGACGTAAGGAAAATAATACTCAATGGATATTGAGCCATCCTTTGACATTTCACCTACAAGCGATATTCCAAATCTCTCCCCAAAGTCTTTGCTGAATTGTACAAGACAGGTGTCAGCACTTATAGTTGATATAAATTTCCTGTCAGGCGATTCAAGGATCTGCCTGTATATAGGTTCAAGCTGCTGTCTGTTTTTTATGTTAGTAAAGCCTATAGATGGAAGAAAACTATGCATTCCGACACCTCCCTTGTTGTATGTTTTTATTTATATTATTACTTTCCTGTCTTCTCAAGATACTCTTTTCCACCCATGTATGGACGAAGCTTCTCTGGAATTCTGACTCTTCCGTCAGCCTGGAGATTGTTCTCAAGGAAAGCGATAAGCATTCTTGGTGGAGCAACAACTGTATTGTTGAGTGTATGAGCGAGATACTTCTTGCCATCCTCGCCCTTTACTCTGATCTGAAGTCTTCTTGCCTGTGCATCGCCAAGGTTTGAACAGCTTCCAACCTCGAAGTATTTCTTCTGACGAGGTGACCATGCCTCAACATCTACAGACTTAACCTTGAGATCTGCAAGATCTCCAGAACAACACTCAAGTGTTCTTACAGGGATATCCATTGATCTGAAGAGATCAACTGTGTTCTGCCACAGCTTGTCAAACCACATCTTGCTGTCCTCAGGCTTACATACAACGATCATTTCCTGCTTCTCAAACTGATGGATTCTGTATACACCTCTCTCCTCAATTCCGTGAGCACCCTTCTCTTTTCTGAAGCAAGGTGAGTAGCTTGTAAGAGTCTTTGGAAGCTCATCCTCAGGAATTATAGTGTCGATGAACTTACCGATCATTGAGTGCTCTGAAGTTCCGATGAGATACAGATCCTCACCCTCAATCTTATACATCATGGCATCCATCTCAGCAAAGCTCATAACACCTGTGACAACGTTGCTTCTGATCATGAAAGGTGGAATACAATATGTGAATCCTCTGTCTATCATGAAATCTCTTGCGTATGAGATAATAGCAGAGTGAAGTCTTGCTATGTCGCCCATGAGATAGTAGAAGCCGTTTCCTGCAACTTTTCTTGCTGAATCGAGGTCAATTCCTCCAAGTGCCTCCATGATATCTGCATGATAAGGAATCTCAAAGTCAGGAACAACAGGCTCTCCATACTTCTGAACCTCTACATTCTCTGAGTCATCCTTTCCTATAGGAACTGATGGATCAATGATGTTAGGAATTATCATCATGATCTTCTTAACTTTCTCCTTGAGCTCAGGCTCTAAAGCTTCAAGCTCCTTGAGTCTTGCTGATGTCTCAGCAACCTGCTTCTTAACTTCCTCAGCCTCTTCCTTCTTTCCCTGAGCCATAAGAGCACCGATCTGCTTTGCTATTGCATTCTTGTTTGCTCTGAGTGTATCAGCTTCCTGCTGAGCAGCACGAGCCTGTTTGTCAAGCTCTATTACTTCATCGACAAGTGGAAGTTTGTCATTCTGGAATTTATTCTTTATATTCTGTTTTACTACGTCTGGGTTTTCTCTTAAGAATTTAATATCAATCATGATATCCTCCTATTAAATATATAAATTTATTTGAAAATATATTATAATAATGTAGCTACATAATATATTTTCATGTTTTTGTTTCTTTTTATTTTCTTGTTTATTTTATAAATCTTGTTCTTATCGTTTTAGCGATTTTACGTTTTATACGCTTTTGTATTTTATATACTTTTGTGCTTTATAAGCTTTTCTATTTTATGTGTTTTATACACATTTGTACGTTGCATGTTTTGTATAATATTTTTTTGAAATATGGTTATTTTAGTTTGTTTTCAGCTATTTCATCCTCGAGGGTTTTAGCTCGTTCAATAGCCTCTTTTTCCTCTTCTGACAGTGCAACATATGCTTCGCCACCTATGATCTCTTTTGCATAGTTAAAACAGCCTTCTCTGGTATGCATACAGTTGAGTACGACACCATTGTTCTCTGTATCCAGAAGAGCAAGTGCAAAACTTAGATTACCACCCATTCCTTCAAATGCATTATACTTTACAAGACCAATTTTACTGACACATGCTGAAAGATGACTCTGTATTTCCTTATGTTCCTTTGTGAGTCGCTTGGAATTGTTTTTTACAGCATCCATCTCAGCGAATCTTTTCATGATAATATCTTCAAGATCACCTGCCTGAGTTCCGCTCAACAGCCTTTTTATCTGTTTGTTTCTATTTTTAATATTGCCCATCAATATGAATAATAGTACAAACAAGGCTATTATGAGAACCAGCATACCAATTAGTATGTAGGCAGGATCAATACCTATTTTTTGTAATATGGAACTTTCCATTATAATATTGTCCTTCCTTGATTGTGCATATGTATGATGCAGATGGTTACTACATCATTTCTTTATTGATTGAGTAAAGCATCTCTGTTATTCGGTCAAGCTCGTCCTGAGAATAGTAGTTTATCTCAATTTTGCCTTTGTCGTTATTAGATGCCTTGATAGCTATCTTTGCACCTAAAATTGACTTTAATTTGTTCTCTATATCAGAATAGAAGACGGATAAATCCTTTTGAGGCTTCTGTTTTTCCTCTTTTTCCGGCTTTTTCTCCAGAATTGCCTTTACATATGCCTCTGTTTCTCTAACACTGAGCTTCTGATCGTATACAATTGCAGCCGTTTCGTACTGTAATTTAGGATCTTCTATAGGAATAAGTGCTCTGGCATGTCCTGTTGATATCATATTATACATGACCATCTGTCTTACATCCTCGCAAAGCTTCAGAAGTCGGAGAGAATTGGTTATTGTTGATCTGCTTTTTGATACTCTCTCTGCAACTTCTTCCTGCTTGAGATTATATTCCGATATAAGAGCTTCGTAAGCCTCAGCTTCTTCAATTGGATTCAGATCCTCTCTCTGAATATTCTCTATAAGAGAAATCTCCATTATTTCTTTGTCAGTATAATCACGTATAACTACAGGAACTTCCTTTATTCCTGCCATTCTGGCAGCTCTCCAACGTCTTTCACCTGCAATTATCTCATAATAATCGCCTTTTTTAGTGACAATCAGAGGCTCAAGAACACCATATTTCTTAATGGAATCAGATAATTCCTGTAATGCTTCTTCATCAAACTGCTTTCTTGGCTGTGACTTATTTGGCTCAATGAGATTGATCTTAATCTTCTGTTCAACCTCTTTTACAACTTCCTTCACAACCTCTTTGGTTACTGTTTTTACCTCTTTACTTGTGTTTTCAGAGGAGTTTTGCTGATTATTTCTACTTCGGGACGGCTTTGAAGCCTCTGAAGTGCCTAAAAGGTCGTTCAAACCTCTTCCTAAACCTTTTTTCTGTGCCATATTAGCCCTCCATTATCTATAGTAGTCATTTTCTATAACTTCATCTGCCAACATCATATAATGCTCAGCTCCGGCTGATCTTGGATCATACTCAATTATTGGCATTCCGTAACTTGGCGCTTCAGCAAGTCTGACATTTCTCGGTATAACTGTGTTGTATATGTGTTGTTTGAGGTTTTCTTTTACATTTTCAACGACCTGAACTGATAAATTGGTTCTTGAGTCAAACATTGTAAATACAACACCTTCTATAGTAAGAAGTCTGTTCAGATTTTTTCTTATCAGTTCGATAGTGTATACCAACTGTGAGAGACCATCCAGTGCGAAAAATTCACATTGAATAGGTACAAGTACCGTATTTGCTGCTGTAAGAGCATTTACAGTAAGCATTCCAAGTGCAGGAGGACAATCAATGATAACGTAATCAAATTTGTTCTTTACCTTCTTGATATGTGTCTTAAGAATGTGCTGCATATCCTCCATTCCGACAAATTCAACCTCAGCACCTGCCAGTTCTCTGTTGGCAGGAATGAGATTAAGACCAGGATATACGTTTATGAGCATACATTCTCCTATGTTGCACTCATTTCTCAACATATCATAGACTGTGTATTCAAGAGAATCCCTGTCTACACCTAATCCACTTGTCATATTACCCTGTGGATCCATATCAACGGCCAGAACTTTTTTACCCTTTGCTGCCAGACATGCGGCAAGGTTTATGGCTGTTGTTGTCTTGCCAACGCCACCTTTCTGGTTAGCAATCGCTATAATTCTGCCCATTTTGTCTCCTTTTCATTCAAAAAAAGAATGTTTCACGTGAAACATTGTTGTTTGCTTATTTAATATAGATAAAATATGATGATATTTTATATTATAAATAGTGCTTGTCTATTATAGCACTTATAAAGTGCTAATTCTACAAAATACAGAAAAAATATGATGTTTAATAAAATGTTTCACGTGAAACATTCTATTATCTAATGAATGGATAATATCGTATACAAAGTGGCAATTAAACTGTGTAAAATCTGATAAATAGTGTGTGCATGTTTTGTATTCGTTATATGGGTAAAGTTTCACGTGAAACATTTTATAATTGAATTAATGGTTAAAAAGGTAAGTAAAGTATTGACTATGCTTGAAAGTTCTGGAAATTCTTTGAAAAAATCAGAATAATAGACAAAAAAGTACAATTATTATATGTGGATTACTTAGACATATAAATATTATATGTAATGATGAAAATGTTTCACGTGAAACATGAATATTATCAAATAAATCAGAAAAGTAGTTCATGGAGTGATAATTGAGTCGTAAAATACTTTGTAATAATGTAAATGAATAATAAGGTAGCAGAAACGACAAACAAGATGTAAAAGATTTATAAGTGTAGAAAACAAATGCATGCGATATCTGAAGTTTGAGTTGAAATACATTTATCATAAAGTTTCACGTGAAACATTCAAATATATATAATATTAAAGCAAAATTAAATATACAAAGGATCTATTTATTGAAATTATTTAAATCACCATATAATTTAGTATTTAACAGCTTTAAAGATTCTGTATTCATAAAAACGCAATGTAGAATATAGAAGTATATAAAGGAATAGAACAGAAGAGATTATATAATACGTAATATGGTTAGAAATATGATTTTGTTATTTTAATAAACAATTTCTTCACAAAGAGAACTGTAAAACTTAGAAAAACAAGAGAAGAATACCTAAAAATATTCAGATATAAGAAAAAATACCTGAAGTAAAGATATTCAGAACAAAATTATCTAGGATAATAATTTCTGAACAATGATGTCTGGAAGATAGTGTTTAGAAGACAATATTCAGAATGAAATATTCAGAATGATAATACTCAGAACGATAATACTCAGAACGATAATACTCAGAACGATAATATCCAGAACAATGACAGCCAGATAAGAATATTCAGAACAGAAATATCATGAGTAATATTATTTAGAGAAAAGTATCAAAAACAATAATATCTATGACAATATAATTTAAAATGGTTCCTGGAGATATATGAGAAAAAGAGAATGTTTCACGTGAAACATTCTCTTTTTCTTTAACCAGGTTATATGGTCATATATTAATATAGAAGAAACACTGATTACATTGCCTCTGGAGCTTCGATTCCAAGGAGGTTAAGTGCTTCAGATATTGTATTCTTAGTGAGATATGTGAGCATAACTCTTGCATTCTTGAGCTCAACATCATCTACATTGATTCTTGTTGAGTTATAGAACTTGTTAAATGCCTGAGCAACATCAACTGCATATCTTGCTACAACAGATGGCTCATACTTATCAGCAGCATCCTTGATCACAGATGGGAATCTGTTGATCTCTTTTAATAACTCTATGGCATCCTGCTCTGTAATGAGACTGTAGTTAACCGGTTTTGATGGATCGAATGACTCAGCAAGTCTTACAACGCTGCAGCATCTTGCATGTGTATACTGAACATAAGGACCTGTCTCACCATCAAAGTTGAGAACCTTATCCCAGCTAAATGATACATCCTTGATTCTCTGGTTATATAAGTCATTGAAAAGAACAGCACCAACACCAACTTTCTTGGCTACATCCTCCTTGTTTGGAAGATTTGGGCTCTTTTCGGTGATTATCTCAAGACTCTTTGCAATGGCATCCTTCAGAATATCCTCTGCGTATATGATATTACCGCTTCTGGTAGAAAGCTTTGCTCCCTCAAGACTTACAAGACCATAAGGAATGTGAACAAGCTGATCCTTTGCCCATTCGTTTCCAAGAAGCTCAACTACCTTGAATACCTGTGCAAAATGAAGTTTCTGCTCCTGACCGGTTACATATAAGCACTTTGAGAAGTGATATGTGTCTTTTCTATAGAATATAGCAGCAAGATCTCTTGTTGCGTATATTGAGCTTCCGTCTTTCTTGGTTATGATACATGGAGCCATATCGTAATCTGAGAGATCAACGATCATAGCACCTTCGCTCTCCTTCAGAAGACCGGCAGCCTTAACCTTGTCCACAACAGCCTGGCACTTGTCTCTATAGAAACTCTCTCCAAGATAGTAGTCGAAATCCATTCCGAGGAGGTTGTATGTTCTCTTGTATTCAACAAGACTTATATCCTTGAACCACTGCCATATGCTGAGTGCTTCCTCGTCTCCATTTTCCATCTTGTTGAACCATGCTCTTGCCTCGTCAACAAGCTCTGGATTCTTGTCAGCCTCTTCATGGAACTTCACATACAGCTTCATGAGCTCTGAGATTCCATCCTTCTCAACAGCTTCCTTTGAACCCCATGCCTTGTAAGCTACGATAAGCTTACCAAACTGTGTGCCCCAATCGCCAAGGTGATTTAT
The DNA here is from genome assembly GCF_003434675.1 of Coprococcus sp. AM14-16. NCBI lineage: Bacteria > Bacillati > Bacillota > Clostridia > Lachnospirales > Lachnospiraceae > Coprococcus > Coprococcus sp. AM14-16. The sequence continues at coordinate 414,424 of NZ_QTLL01000002.1, read as the reverse complement.
TCTTACAACATTGTATCCAAGCTTGGAATGAATCTTGTAAAGAGAGTTACCGATTATTGTAGTTCTGAGATGGCCAACGTGGAAATTCTTTGCAACGTTAGGAGATGAGTAGTCAATACATATGGTCTGTCCCTCGCCTATATCGGATTTGCCGAAGTCATCTGTGTTGGCTGCCTCTATCATTGTCTTTACAAATACATCTTTCTTGATATAGAAGTTCAGGTATGCACCTGCTACATCGATCTTCTCGATGAAATCTACATCTCCTATGGCTTCCTTTATATCGGCTGCAATCATATTTGGGGCTTTTCTGAGCACCTTTGCCAGTCTGAAGCAAGGAAATGCAAAATCACCCATATCAGGGCGTGGTGGAATCTCGATTGAAGCAATGATATCTGACATTTCGATTCCTTCTACGTTATTTGAGATAAGCTGTGCAATTTTTTCTTTCATGATAATGTTCCTTTTATGTTTATTTTATTCGAAATATATATGTGTTGATAAAACAACATATACACAATATAACACTTTGTTACTTTAAGATATCCAACCTGTAAACTAAGTAATATATGTCTTTCAACAGATACGTTATTATTCAAGTGGAATAGTAAATCTTACATTTGTTCCGGTTTTTGAATCTCCATCGATCTTCAGAGTTCCATTTAACAGATATATGATCTCCTTGATTCTGTGGAGACTGCTGTACCATGGACTGTTGGTATCATAATTGTTGTCTATACCCACGCCATTGTCGTTGATATATACATCTATGAGCTTACTGCTCAGATATATCTTGATTGAAACCTTGTTGGCATTTGAATGAACAAATATGTTGTCCATAATATCTTTAGTTATTGATAAAAGATATGTAGCTACAATACCTGGAATATTCATGGCATAATCAGCACAGTTGATGTCGTATGATATGCCACATTCAGGATGTTCATCCCTGTAACCCTGGAAGAGTTTCTCAAGATGATTCCATACAGGCTCTTCGCTGTCTGATTCTCCAGAGAGAGAATTGGCAAGTTCATCTACATGGTCGGCAAGTTTTGCCGTTGATGAGGTGAGCTCTTCGAGTGTGACCTTAGCTCTGTTGATATCTGATCTTATAAGCCAGGACAGTACATCCAGCTTGTGTGAATTGGAGTCAAGAACATCTGTGATGTCAGATTGAATCCTGTCCGCAAGCTGTTTTTTCTCATATTGGTACAATCTGAGGATATTTTTTCCGTGATCCGCTGCTGTCAGGGAATCAGTATCTGGTCCGTCTGTTTCTGTTGTATCTTCATTATTAATAGTAGATACTTCCTCAGTCATCTCCGTCAGAAGATCATCTATATGTCTGTTGGAGGTGGATAGATCAGTTATACGCTTCTTAAGCAATGCGGTTTCTTCTTCGTCCTCTTTGATCTGAAGATGAAGAGTCTGCTGCATATCCTGAAGCTCCTTTAACTGAAGCTCTATCTGAGTAGCCTTTTCCTGCTGTGAGGTGGTGTCTACTGAGAATGGTGAAAATACATTGTGACCAGTGCTTGTCTTGAAGGAGTATACATCTAATGTCTTTATAAGCTGGTCTATCTTTGCCTTGAGTTCAAAATCTTCAGTTTTGAGTGACTGAACCTGCTCAAGCTTGCTGATATATGAATCATTAAAGAAATTCAACAGATCCTGATTGGTCTTGCGCACCAATTTGAGACTTTCTATAGAAGATGTATCCATGATGAAACTCCTTTCCATAAATTTGCTGTAATCTTCATTGTAGTATACCAAAAACTGTGTGTCAACAAATGCAAAATCAACGTTTATTTCTTTTCTCTGTATGCGACGAGTCTGTTGATAGGTGTTCCCATTGCTGAGAATTTGGTCTCATACTCGGTCATGATGTTGCCTTCGTTGTATTCTGAATTGTGAAGGTCATATGTGTAGTTCTCAAGGATCCATCCTGCCTCGGGAACCTGTTCCAGAGAGAAATCAAAGAGTCCTCTGTTATCAGTCTTAAATATAACTCTTCCCTCAGGGGCGAGGAGCTGATCATACAGACCAAGAAAATGTGTAGATGTGAGACGTCTCTTGGCATGCCTGTCCTTTGGCCATGGGTCCGAGAAATTGAGATATATTCTATCTACTTCATTTGTATCGAATACGTCAGTTATATATTCGGCATCCATTCTTATAAAGTAGAGATTCGTCATCTCAGGTTCAAGCTCTCTTTTCTCAAGGGCACGCACCAGGACACTTGAATACTTCTCTATGCCTATGTAATTGATATCAGGATTGCGTCTTGCAAGCTCCATGATAAACTGTCCCTTGCCCATGCCTATCTCAATATGTATAGGGTTATCGTTGTCAAATAACTCATGCCAATGCCCCTTCATGCCTGTTTCATTGTGCACTACATAGTCATTTGCTGCGATAGTCTCTCTTGATCCTTTTACATTTCTCAGTCTCATAGTAATCTCCATCTATTTATTGTAAAAATCTTCTTTTTATTGAAAAAGTCATACCTTATAATAATAACATAGGCGAAAATGATATTCAAACAATATATATAACTGGTAATTTTGGTATGGGATAGGAGCAGAGTAATACCGAACAAATAAAAATGAAAAAAGTTGAAAAAAACACTTGCATTATAAAAAGAACTAATGTATACTCTAATCTGTTGTGACGAACACAACATAATAAATACGGGCCGCTAGCTCATTTGGTAGAGCACCTGACTCTTAATCAGGGTGTGCGGGGTTCGAGCCCCCGGCGGCCCACTACAAGGTGGATTGACTGCAATATAATTGTGGCTGGTCCATTTTTTTGTCACTCAGTTTGAAATCATTTGCTGGATGTCAGAAAAGTTGAAAAAAATGAGAAAAACACTTGCATTATTCTCAGAACTGATATATAATCTATTCTGTTGTGACGAACATAACAAATAAATACGGGCCGCTAGCTCATTTGGTAGAGCACCTGACTCTTAATCAGGGTGTGCGGGGTTCGAGCCCCCGGCGGCCCACTACAAGATGGATTGACTGCAATATGTTGTGGCTGGTCCATTTTTTTGTGCAAAAATCCATGGTCTTTTATTTATTTCCTTATTTGAAGATGTGTGGGTTACACGCCTTCGTTATCGAATGCTGGAATGAAGCTCTCTTTTGCTGTCTCACCCTCCTGTATAAATCCATTTTCAACGCCGATATCAATGGCATAATCCACAAGCTCATCGTATTCAGAAGGAGTTATAGTTTTGCCAAGTTCTGGAAATCTATTCTCAATTCCCGGCATAGGGGTGTACTGGTTCATGATGCTTATATATATTGAATCTTTGTATGTGTTATATAGATATGTGATTATTGACTTGGAATCATCCAGATGATCAGGAAGCTGCAGATGACGGACGATAACACCTCTCTGCATAATTCCGTCGTCATCAAAGCGGGTCTGGTCTCCTCCGCATTGTCTGACCATCTCAGATATGGAGGCTTTGGCATGTTCAGGATAGTCTGGAGCATTACTGTATTTTGCGGACAGATCCGGTGACATGAATTTGAAATCAGGAAGATACACGTCTATATAGCCATCAAGTAGCTGTATCATCTCGGCCGTTTCATAACCACTGCAGTTATATACAAATGGAAGCTTGAAGTTCCGTGATCTCGCCATGTCTATAGCTGATATGATCTGTGGTATATAGTGATCCGGTGTGACAAGATTGATGTTGTTGGCACCCTTATCCTGAAGCTCAAAGAAAATGTTGCACAGCCTTGATATGGATATATTCTTGCCAGCCTTGCCTCCGGATATGGCTTTATTCTGGCAGAAGCAGCATCCAAGTGCACATCCGGAGAAGAATACGGCACCTGAACCGTTCTCTCCGGATATACATGGCTCTTCCCACATGTGTAGCGCTGCACGGCTCACCCTGACTGTGTCTGTCATATGGCAGGCACCTGTGTGACCGGATGTACGGTCTACACCGCATTTTCTTGGACACAATATGCAGTTGTTCAGGATGTGCCGGATATCCATATTATTTACCTCCAAAATAGATGATAATTGTTATTAACTGACAGGTGAATTAGTATTTGTCAGGGTCAAATGTGCTTATGAGATCAGCAAATTCCTGAAGATCAGCATTTGCTTCCATGTGCTCTATCTCACCCCTATCCATAAGCCCCGCAAGGGAAGGATTGATAGGCAGACGGATCGCGTGCCCTATATACAGGTCTCTTATGACCTGCTCAAGCTGGCTCTTGCCAAATATATAGTGCTTGTTATTGCAGTCAGGACAAATGAAATATGACATATTCTCTATCATACCAATGACAGGGATATTCATGCTGTCTGCCATGTGAACAGCCTTTCCAACGATGACAGATACGAGATCCTGAGGGGTGGTAACTACCACAACTCCATCTATAGGGATGGACTGGAATATGGTAAGTGGCACGTCGCCGGTTCCAGGAGGACAGTCGATGAACATATAGTCTATGTCTCCCCAGATGATGTCTGAGTAGAACTGCTTGACTGTTCCCGCTATGATAGGTCCTCTCCAGAGGACAGGTGTTGTCTCGTCGTCCAGAAGAAGATTCACAGACATGATCTTGATTCCTGTTTCCGTCTCATCGGGATACAGGAAATCTCCTTCTGCCTCTGGTGTCTTATGTACGCCAAATGCCTTTGGAATAGAAGGTCCTGTGATATCTGCGTCAAGTATGGCTGTCTTGTAACCCATGCGCTGCATGAGAACGGCGAGCTGACAGGTTACTGAGGATTTGCCGACTCCTCCTTTGCCGCTGACCACGGCAATAATATGCTTTATATGCGAACCTGGATGTGGCTCTATGATAAGACTCTGTGGTTCTGTTCTGCTGGAACAGCTCTGGCCACAGGTACTGCAGTTGTGTGTACAATTCTCTGACATGATACTCTCCAATCTACTGCACATGGATGTCTGTGCAATCTGTGTTGTATGCTAAGTTACGCATTTGATTAATATATATCATTAAGAGGTTACAAAGTCAACGAATGCAGGTACTATGAAATTTGAGAGGTGAGTTGAAATTGACGGGTGTCAAATATATAATCAGAGACATGATAGTATACGGATTGTAGAGTTGAAATGAAATACCTGATAGAAAGTATTCTAATAAAGTAATTAGGCATGAAAAATACTATAAAAAGGAGAATATAGCATGGGAGTTTTATCAAATATCGAACCATATGGAGTTTTTCGTTTTTTTGAGGAGATATGTGGGATTCCACACGGATCGTCGGATACAAAGAAGATAAGTGATTATCTGGTGAAGTTTGCCATAGACAAAAATCTGAGATATATACAGGATGAGAGCAACAATGTGATCATATTCAAGGACGGAACTGCCGGGTATGAGGACAGTGCCCCTGTCATGCTACAGGGACATATGGATATGGTCTGTGAGAAAGATGTTGACTGTGATATTGATTTTGAGCGGGACGGACTGAGACTAGTGCTTGAGGACGGAGTGATATCCGCTGATGGAACCACCCTTGGCGGAGATGACGGGATAGCTGTGGCATTTGCACTGGCTATACTGGATGCCGACGATATACCACATCCACCGATTGAGTGTGTATTTACGGTTGATGAGGAGATAGGAATGCTGGGAGCTGCGGCGATTGACTGTAGTCCACTTAAGTCACGGATCATGCTCAATCTGGATTCTGAGGATGAGGGGTATCTGCTGGTGTCATGTGCCGGAGGTGCGTGTGCTACGTGCCATATTCCGGTTGAATATGAGAATGCAGAAGATGATCATTCAGTTGTGAAAATTATTGTAGAGGGTCTTACCGGTGGACATTCCGGCGTGGAGATCATAAAACAGAGGGCAAATGCCGACAAGCAGCTTGCAAGACTTCTATATAATATAGGAAGGGATGTTCCATACAGACTGATATCTATACAGGGCGGTCTTAAGGACAATGCAATACCTAACAAGGCGAAGGCATATGTGGGTATTGATCCGGAGGATGTGGATAACTTTGTAAAATCTGCGGAAAAGAATGAGAATATTCTGAGGCATGAATTTGGAAATACTGATCCAGAGCTTATAGTGAAAGTAGAAACGGATCTGTCAGATGATCTGGGTTCATATAATAACGCGGATGATGTGCAGAACGATATGTATGGTAGAACCATGATCAACAGAGTTATGACAGAAAAGTCATCGGATATAGTTATCAGGAGTCTTATGATGATGCCAAATGGAATTCAGAAGATGAGCAATGATGTAGAAGGGCTTGTGCAGACATCGCTGAATCTTGGAATATTGAATACAACTGAGGATGAGGTCACAGCAAGCTTTTCAGTAAGAAGCAGTGTACAGTCTGAAAAGGAAAATCTGATAGATCAGCTCCGATGTGTATCTGTCTCGGCTGGTGGAAGTCTGGAAGTGCAGGGGGATTATCCTGCATGGGAGTACAGACATGATTCTCCTCTCAGAGATATTATGGTGGATGTGTTTGAAGAGCAGTATGGAAGAAAGCCTGTTATACAGGCGATTCACGCCGGAGTGGAGTGTGGACTTTTCGCTGGCAAGATGCCGGGTCTGGACTGCGTATCATTTGGCCCGGATATGAAAAATATCCATACCAGCAGAGAGTCTATGGATGTTGCCAGTGTACAGAGAACATGGAGGTATACACTGGGTATACTTGAGAAATTGAAGTAATTGACAGCAATATAATTCCAATAAGGAGAAGAATGATGGAAAAGGTAAAAGGATTCTTGAAGAAGAAGGACATTGTGTTCAGTGTCAAGAGATACGGAATAGATGCCCTGGGTGCCATGGCACAGGGATTGTTCTGTACTCTGCTGATCGGAACTATATTGAACACACTTGGCAATCAGTTTGGTGTAGGATTTCTCAAAGCGGTTGTTGCGACCGTGAATGGGACAGATTATACAGTTGGCGGTCTCGCTTCTGCGATGGCAGGGCCGGCGATGGCGGTGGCTATAGGATATGCTCTTAAGGCACCACAGCTCGTATTGTTCTCACTGATAACAGTTGGATTTGCGGCAAATGCCTTGGGCGGCGCAGGAGGCCCGCTGGCAGTTTATTTTATTGCAGTTATTGCAACTGAACTTGGAAAGGTTGTCTCAAAGGAGACAAAGATTGACATACTGGTGACACCTCTGGTTACCATCGGAAGTGGTGTGGCTGTGTCTGCACTTCTTGCACCTACACTCGGTGCCATAGCCATGAAGGTCGGAGATCTCATCATGCTGGCTACAAACCTTCAGCCGTTCTGGATGGGTATTGCGGTATCAGTTCTCGTCGGTGTGGCACTTACACTTCCGATATCATCCGCTGCGATATGTGCGGCATTCGGACTTACAGGTCTGGCCGGCGGTGCTGCTGTGGCGGGATGTTGTGCGCAGATGGTTGGATTTGCAGTTATGTCATTCAGAGAGAATAAATGGGGTGGCCTTGTTTCACAGGGAATCGGAACATCAATGCTCCAGATGGGTAACATCATCAAGAATCCGAGAATCTGGATCGCACCTATAGTTACCTCTGCGATCACAGGTCCTCTTGCAACATGTCTGTTCAAGCTTCAGATGAATGGAACTCCTGTATCATCAGGTATGGGTACATGTGGTCTGGTTGGACAGATCGGAGTATACACAGGCTGGATGAATGATATCGAGGCGGGAAGCAAGACAGCGGTCACAGCTATGGACTGGGTTGGTCTGATCCTAATCTCATTTGTACTTCCTGCAGTTCTCTGCCCGCTCATCAACATGGTGGTGAGAAAACTCGGCTGGGTTAAGGATGGAGATATGACTTTATCATAAAGATTGGCTGAAATCCGGTGGAAGAAAATTATCTCAAAATTGTTTCCATCAGGCAGATTACAACAGAAAAGATACAATATTTTCGCAAATAAGATTGAAATTGGCTCGAAAGATACAAATTTACAGATTTTGTGTCTTTCGGGCCTTTTTATATGGAAAAGGAGATAATATTTTCCTAAAATGGGTGATTCAGAAGGAAAAAGATACAAAATATATGGTGCTTGATTTGTGGAGTGAAAATACAGCAAAAATGAGCAGACGATAGAAAAATCAAGAATACAAAAAAGTCCTTGCCTTGAAGTGAACTCCAAAGAGTATTATTAGATATGTCAGAGAAACAGTTCCTGACGTTTTTCGAAAATATGGTAGTTAAAACAGACAGGAGGACGCTTTAATGAAGAAATTAGGAGCATTTTTAGTGTGTGCTGTTATGGCTTTTGGACTTGTTGGATGCGGAAGTGGTGACAGCACAGAAAGTAAAAGTACCACACAGGCAGAAACCCAGACAGAGGTTGTTACGGATGCGGTCAATGAGGCCGATACAAGCAACGACAACGCTGACTCTACGGTATCAGAGGAACAGACCAGCGAGGAAAGCAGCGCTGATGAGACAGACAATGTTGACACAGAGACAGGTAAGACTCTGGTGATCTATTTTTCAGCAACTGGAAATACAAAAGATGCTGCAGAATATATAGCGGCAGAGACAGGAGCAGATATATTTGAGATCACCCCGGCCCAGGAGTATACATCGGATGATCTGAACTACAATGATGACAGCAGCAGGGTATCAAAGGAACACAATGACGAAAGCCTCAGGGATGTGGAGCTTACCACCACTGAAGTTCCTGGCTGGGAATCGTATGATACGGTATTTGTAGGTTATCCTATATGGTGGGGAACGTCTGCATGGCCGGTAGATTCATTTGTCAAGGCAAATGACTTCACTGGCAAGACTGTATATCCGTTCTGCACATCGGCGAGCTCAGGACTGGGAAGCAGTGCAGATGATCTGGCTTCTGAGGCAGGAAGCGGAGACTGGAAGGATGGTCAGAGATTCTCGTCGGGTGTGACACAGCAGGATGTGGCCGACTGGATAAGCGGGCTCGGCCTTGGACAGTAATGTGTCAGATAAGTAACTGAACAGATGTAATAAACATAGCTGGAAATAATTTGAAATTGAAATAAAAAGAAACAGGAGGATATAAAAATGTTAAAAGAAACTTACACACTTAACAATGGAGTAGCAATTCCAAAGCTTGGACTTGGAACATGGTTCATCGACGATGACAAGATAGCAGATGCCGTGAGGGAGGCCGTAAAGATAGGTTACAGACATATTGACACTGCACAGGCATACGGCAATGAGCGCGGAGTAGGCGAAGGAGTTAGAACCTGTGGTATTCCAAGAGAAGAACTGTTCGTAGTCTCAAAGGTTGCGGCTGAGCACAAGACATATGAGGAGGCCAAGGCGGGAATCGATGGAACGCTTGAGAAGATGGGACTTGACTATCTCGATATGATGATCATTCACAGCCCACAGCCTTGGGTAAAGGTAAATCAGAGCGATGACAGATACGTGGAGGGCAACAGAGCAGCATGGAGAGCACTTGAGGAGGCATACAAGGAAGGCAAGCTCAAGGCTATTGGTATATCCAATTTCCAGATCGGTGATATCGAGAGCCTTATGGAGACTGCTGAGATCAAGCCTATGGTCAACCAGATACTTCTTCACATCAGCAATACTCCGATAGAACTGGTGGATTACTGTCAGAAGAACGATATACTTGTTGAGGCTTATTCACCTATCGCACATGGTGAGATACTCAATCAGCCTGAGATCAAGGCTATGGCGGACAAGTATGGTGTGACTGTTCCACAGCTCTGCATCAGATATACTATCCAGCTCGGAACAATTTCACTGCCAAAGACGGCCAATCCAGAGCACATGAAGAGCAATACAGAGGTCGATTTCGAGATAAGTGCAGAGGATATGGAGGCTCTTAAGAATTTCAAGAAGATCGAGAGCTATGGAGCGAGCAGTGGTTTTCCTGTATATGGTGGACGTATATAATAAAGAAAAGTTCATAGCTATAGTGGACAGCCGTCAGGTTTGTATAGTTTGCAATCATAAATATCTTGCATAATATAATAGTTACCTTATAATAGAGATGTTGCTAATTTTATACATTTAGGAGGAAATGAACAATATGAAAAAGGGAACAAGTTATATTGTAGTGGCTGCAATGATGATGGGATTGATGCTGACAGGCTGTGGGGGCAATGACAATTCTGTAACTAAGGCTACAACTGAAGCTGAGACAGAAGCAGCAACAGAGGAGCAGGATACTGAAACACAGGACACTGCAGATGATACTGAGGACAGTTCGGTCGCCATTGATGAGGAGGACACAGAGGAAGATACAGAGGACAGTGAAGAGGCAGAAGCTGATCCTTCAATAGTAGGTGTATACACCAAGAATGGTTATGAGAATTCGTATTTTGGATTTAAGATCAACCTTGAAGGAAGCTATGGAATTCAGACAAGAGGTTCATTACTGACTGCCACCGATATCTCTGAGGTTGTGGAGGATTCCAATAGCGATGAGACTGTACAGAGGGCATTGGATAATCTGGACAATAGCTTTACGGTAGGAAACGATTATGCATTCTGTGCAAATGATGGTACACACTATATTCTGCTCAAAATAAAGTCCCCTAAGGGTGGTGGAAATTACGGTTATGATGTGTGGGCTGATGAGAATACAGTAGCAAAGGCAACTGTTGCTCAGATGGATACTGTTATTACATCTACAGCAAGTAGAATTGGCGCTGAAGCAAGCAATATTGAGACTGATTATTCCAAGTGTACAGTATTTGGCGAAGAGCACTACATATGTACAGCAACGGCTGATATGTCTGGAACTGAGTACTCTCTGACAAATGTAATAGTAAGATCAGATGACGGAAAGTATACGATGATAATAGCTATAGAGACACTTGGTGACAGAAATTATCAGGATATTCTGGATAACATGTTCAGTCCATTATAAATTTTACAACTTTACTTTTTCAAAAACAAAAAGTATAATACACATCGAAAGCGAGTGGCAAAGATTGCGTAAATCCAGTTTTGTCACTCGCTTTTTATGTGTATATATAATAATTTTCTAGTGTGTAGCTATTCAGCGTAAGTCCAACTAACTTAGGCGGTAGCTGCTTTTTTTGTTCAGGGAAAGGAGTTTGAAGAGTGGAAGAAATAGATAAGAACAAAGAGGAAAACAGAGAGAGAAATAAGATGAAAGATATGCCAGTTGGAAAGCTGATGATCCAGATGGGTATTCCTATGATTCTTTCCATGGCGCTTCAGGCGGTGTACAACATCGTAGACAGCGCATTTGTGGGAAATATGAAGGTGGGAAGTGAGGCTGCGTTAAATGCCCTCACGCTGGTATTTCCGGTGCAGATGCTCATGGTTGCTCTGGGCATAGGCACGGGAGTCGGCACAAATGCGTTTATTGCCAGAACCCTTGGTCAGGGTGATAAGGAAAGAGCTGCCAAGGTGGCTGGCAACAGTCTGTTTCTCGGTGCTGTAATATATGTGGTGTGTTTGTTATTTGGAATATTGGGAGTGAGGACTTATATAGTCTCACAGACTATGGACACGCAGGTCACAGAGATGGCTGTGGATTATCTAAGAATATGCTGTGTGTATTCATTTGGAATAATATTCTTCTCGTTGTTTGAGAAGCTGCTTCAGGCAACTGGCAGATCCATGTATTCAACGATAGGTCAGGTGATGGGAGCTGTCATAAACATCATACTTGATCCGCTTCTCATATACGGAGTGGGACCATTTCCTGAGATGGGTGTCAGAGGAGCCGCCTATGCGACTATTATAGGTCAGATAGCGTCTGCGGTTCTGCTGTGCGTGTTCCATCTGAGACTTAATAAGGAATTTGAACATGGATGTGCATACATGAAGCCTGACTGGAGAATCATCCGGGGAATATATGCCATAGGACTCCCGGCCATCATAGCCCAGGCACTTATGTCCATCATGGTATACGCGCTGAATCTCATTCTCAAGTTTAACCAGTCGGCGCAGACTGCATATGGTCTGTTCTACAAGGTTCAGCAGTTTGTGCTGTTTCTCGCATTTGGACTCAGGGATGCGATCACCCCGATCACGGCATACAGCTATGGAATGGGTGACAGAAAGAGGATAAATGATGCGATTAAGTATGGAATAATCTACACAATAGTGCTGATGGTGTTTGGAATGGCTGTGACAGAGCTGTTTCCAGCTGCATTTGCCGGACTTTTTAATGCGGGACAGTCCAGAGTGTATTTTATAGACGCCATGAGGATAATCTCCCTAAGTTTCGTATTTGCCGGGGTAAATGTTGCATTTCAGGGAATATATCAGGCCCTTGAAGGCGGTGTGGAATCGCTTGTGATATCGCTGCTCAGACAGTTGATAATCATCCTGCCGCTTGCCGGAGCATTTGCGGCTCTGGTCAGAGGCGGTCAGGCGGATGTATCACTGATATGGTGGGCATTCCCGATCACGGAGATCGTGTCGTGCGTGGTGGGCATGGTGTTGCTGAGAAGGAAAATGAGGAGGGTTACTTCTTCCCTGCACCTTTCATCATTGACTTAAATGTCAGCATGAATGTTGCGCCGCATGAGAATGCGGACACTATGTCGCTGATAGGCTCGGCGTAGTAAATACTCATGACTGAGTGCGTGCAGTATGGCAGGATGATCGCGAGTGGGATTATCAGTATGACCTTTCTCAGCAGTGCAAATATAAGGGATTTGCCTGCTTGTCCCATGGATATGAAGGACTGCTGACATCCGTTCTGTATGCCAAAGAACATCATTCCGAATATGTATATCGGAAGAACTTTTGCACAGAGTGCTTTGAGGGATTCATCCGAGGTAAATATTCCGGCTGCCACGGACGGAAACAGGAATGCGGCCCCAGCCAGGACAAATGACACTATGATGGACATGGTTATCAGTATGGTACATGTCTTCTTCACTCTGTCCACGTTGCCCTTGCCGTAGTTGTAGCTGATGATGGGCTGGACTCCCTGGGAGAAACCGCTCATCGGGATAAATATAATCTGCATGATACTTTGGAGTATGGTGAATGATCCCACGTACAGGTCATCGCCGTACTTCTGGAGCCCGTGAGTGAACACGATGGTTATAAGGCTCTCCGTGACCTGCATGATAAATGGTGACACACCGAGAGCTGCAATTGACAGGATCAGCTTGCCTTGTGGACGCATCATCTGCGCTGATATGCGAAGACTAGCCTTGTCGGATGTCAGAAATCTGATAACCCATGCCGCACTTATCGCCTGGGATATGACGGTCGCTATGGCCGCACCCTTGATTCCGAGGTTCAGTGCAAATATGAATATCGGATCGAGGATGATGTTGAATATGGCTCCTATGAGCACAGAAAACATGGCGGTCTTTGACTGTCCCTGGGCTGTGATAAATGTGTTCAGTCCGGTGGTGATCATGACAAATATAGTGCCTATAAGGTAAATGCTCAGATAGTCATCGGCATGTGGATAGGTGGCATCGCTGGCACCGAAGAAATACAGAAGCGGTTTCTTCAATGTGTAGATGACAGCCATAACAATAACTGTAAATATGATGAGCAGGGTTACGCCATTTGACAGGATGCGCTGTGCCTTGTCCCTGTCGCCTTTACCGAGAGCAATGGAAGCCAGAGGTGCTCCGCCCGCGCCCACGAACACGCTGAATGCACTTACAAGGGTGATGATCGGGAGACACAGTCCGATTCCGGTGAGGGATGCTGCGCCTACCTCGGGGATATGTCCTATGTATATTCTGTCCACTATGTTGTATAAGAGATTGATGAGCTGCGCCACAAATGTTGGAATGCCCATGGAGAGCATAAGTTTAAATATCGGCGCCGTGCCCATCCTCTCTTCAGAATTTGAAGAAATTGTACTTGTGTTCATAACTGCTCCTTAATGTTGATAACTTTTCGAATTTTTCGGAAAAGATTATATTTTGAATAGATGTGTTCTCTATTATAATGCCTAATGTATAGAATATTTCAGTTAGATGGGGTAGTCAATCAACAAATAATAAAGAAAGTATAAAATAAATGATAAGTGGAAAAAGTCCAGCAAATATGCGGGAAACAGTAAAAAGCGAGTGAAAATATAACAAAAACTTGAAAAATTATTCTTGACAAATTTACTAGGAAAGCGCATTATGGTTACAGATATAAGATAAACCGTTGATCAAGAGGAGTAGCGGCATATAACATGTTCAGAGAGTTGCAGGTGGTGTGATTGCAGCGATGGGAGTGCAGGTGAATGGACTTGTGAGGGCAAACCGAAAGATTTGAGATTCAAGTAGGGGAGACGGAGACCTACCGTTATAGAAGGTACATATATGATTGTATATGGTCGAGGGCATCGATATATATAAATATATATAAATTATTTATATATATTTTTTTTTATTTATTGATGAAATTAGGTGGCACCGCAGGAGATTAGATTTCTTGTCCTAATGTTTGTAGGATAAGGAATTTTTTTTATGTCCTGTGGTTTTTTTTATTTTCATAAGGAGGGACCCGCATAAGCGGGAGGAATCCTAAAAAGGAAACGCACTGATGTGCGAGTAGGTCATCAAGCTACGCTTGACGACATGTTGTGAAGCACGCAGACGCCGCGCGAAGCGCCTTTCATGCGTCTGCTCATAATGGATTAATTGGCAAGGAGGATGAGACATGATAAGACCAGAACTTAACGAGGCAAAGAAATATGCGGCAGACGGATATAGGATGGTTCCGGTGTGCTGTGAGATGTTATCGGATGTGATCACACCTATCAACTTACTCAGAAAGCTGAAAGCGGCAAATGAGCACTGTTACATACTTGAGAGCGTGGAGAATCAGGAGGTGTGGGGACGGTACACATTTCTTGGTTACAATCCAAAGCTTGATGTCACATGCATGAATGGGCACATACAGCTCAAGGATATAGATGGAAATGTGATAAAGAAAGCGGATGACATTCATCCTGAGGGATTCATAAGAGAGATACTTAAGGATTACAGGAGTCCGAAGATAGAAGGACTTCCAACATTTACAGGCGGGTTTGTCGGTTACTTCTCATATGATTATATAAAGTACAGTGAGAAGAAGCTTGTGATCGATGCCGATGACGATGAGGAATTTCAGGATCTGGATCTCATGCTCTTTGACAAGGTCATAGCATTTGACAATTTCAAGTCAAAGCTGATCCTCATTGCAAATGCTGACACGTCCGATATAGAAGCCGGATATGCAAAGGCACTTGCTGACATAGAAGATATGAAGAAGCTAATCCTCGATGGAGAGATGGCTGAGATAGAGCCGGTTAAGATGAAGAGTGATTTCAAGCCTCTGTTCAATAAAGAAAAATATTGCAGCATGGTCGAGAGGGCAAAGAGGTACATATTCGAGGGAGATATCTTCCAGGTGGTTCTGTCAAACAGACTTGAGGCTGAGATGGAGGGTTCACTGTTCAATACATACAGGGTTCTCAGAAGCACAAATCCTTCTCCGTATATGTTCTACTTCAGCGGCGACCAGATAGAGGTTGCGGGCGCATCACCTGAGACACTGGTAAAGCTTGAGAATGGTGTGCTCCACACATTTCCTCTTGCTGGAACGAGACCGAGGGGAAAGACAAAGGAAGAGGATATGAGACTTGAGGCCGGACTTATGGCGGATGAGAAGGAGCTGGCGGAGCACAATATGCTGGTGGATCTCGGAAGAAATGATCTTGGTAAGATAAGCAAGTTCGGAACTGTTGAGGTTGAGCAGTACATGAAGGTTCAGAGGTACTCACATGTAATGCATATCGGGTCAACGGTCAAAGGAGAGATCGATGACAGCAGGTATGATGAGCTGTCAGCCGTAGATGCGGTACTTCCAGCAGGAACCCTCTCGGGAGCACCGAAGATCAGGGCGTGTCAGATCATCAACGAGCTGGAGGACAACAAGAGAGGAATATATGGTGGAGCCATAGGATACATAGATTTCACAGGGAATCTTGATACATGTATAGCCATAAGGATCGCATACAAAAAGGGTGACAAGGTATTTGTCAGATCCGGAGCAGGAATCGTGGCGGATAGTGTTCCGGCAAATGAGTTCCAGGAATGTATCAACAAGGCAAAGGCAGTTACAACAGCACTCACAATGAGCGCTTTTCATGCGCATGCACAATAAATACAAGGAGGACAAAACAAATGACAATACTTATAGATAATTATGACAGCTTCTCCTACAACCTGTATCAGCTTGTGGGGGCAATAAATCCGGATATAAAGGTCATAAGAAATGATGAGTTCACCTGTGAGGAGATCGAGGCGATGAATCCGGATCACATAATCATCTCACCGGGTCCCGGAAGACCTTCGGATGCGGGAATGTGTGAGGATGCGGTGAGATATTTTGCAGGAAAAGTACCAATCCTTGGCGTGTGTCTCGGACATCAGGCGATTTGTGAGACATATGGTGCGACAGTCACATATGCAAAGAAACTTATGCATGGAAAGATGTCGCTGGTTGATGTGAATCTGAACTGCAGATTGTTCAGAGGACTTCAGAGCAAGATACAGGTTGCCAGATATCATTCACTGGCAGCAGACGATGAGAATTTCCCAGAATGTCTGGAGGTCACAGCAAGAACGGAGGATGGAGGGATCATGGCAGTAAAACACAGGGATCACGAGGTATACGGAGTTCAGTTCCATCCGGAGTCGATATTGACACCGAAGGGCAAGATAATGCTCAGGAATTTTTTAGAGATATAAAATGATATAAAATAAGGAGGATATGGCGATGATACAGGAAACTCTTAAGAAGGCAGCAGCAGGACAGGATCTTACATACGATGAGGCATATGCCAGCATGGATGAAATATTCAGCGGCCAGGTGCCGGGAGAGACAACGGCTGGATATCTCACAGCGCTTCATATGAAGGGCGAGACACTTGATGAGATAACAGCCAGTGCAAATGGAATGAGAGACCATGCGGAGTCTCTTCCACATGACGGAATAGATGTTCTTGAGATCGTGGGAACAGGTGGGGATTGTGCGAATTCATTTAACATATCGACAACGAGTGGTATAGTTGCAGCGGCGGCCGGAGTACCGATCGCAAAGCACGGCAACAGAAGCGTATCGAGCAAGAGTGGAGCAGCGGATGTACTTGAGGCTCTTGGTGTAAATATCTCCATATCACCTGAAAAGATGGGCAAGGTTCTTGCTGAGTGCAACATGAGCTTTATGTTTGCCCAGGTATATCACAAGGCGATGAAATATGCAGGCCCGGTCAGAAAGGCACTTGGAATACCGACAGTATTCAATATCCTTGGACCTCTCACCAACCCAGCAAAGGCTCAGATGCAGATCATGGGAGTATACAAGGAGGAGCTTGTTGATCAGATGGCTCCTGTACTTGTTGGTCTTGGCGTAAAACGGGGACTTGTCGTATACGGACAGGATTGTCTGGATGAGATCTCCATGAGCGCACCTACAACTGTAGCAGAGATCAAAGATGGCGAGATCACAAAGTATGAGATCAAGCCAGAGGATTTCGGATTTGAGAGGTGCAGTAAGGAGGATCTGGTGGGCGGCGATCCTGAGGAAAATGCACAGATCACCCGCGATATCCTGTCAGGTAAGATTACTGGAGCCAAGAGAAATGCAGTTGTACTGAACGCAGCAGCTTGTATCTACATTGCAGGCAAGGCAGACTCCATAGCAGACGGAATAAAGGTGGCAGAGGACGTGATCGACAGTGGCAAGGCTGCTGAGACGCTTGATGCATTTGTAAGACTGACAAATGAGTAGATAAGCTTCATCGCAGACTATGATAGAAGGTTACATAGAGAGGTAAGAGATGATATTAGATGAGATAGCGGAAAAGACAAAGGAACGTGTGGCGGAGCAGAAGAAAAAAGTTCCTCTTGAGGAGATGAAGAGACAGGCACTTGATATAGTTGCCAGAGAGACGGATAACGGCAGCAGCCCATATAGTAAGTTCCCATTTAGGGATAATCTGGCAGCGGATGGAATATCGTTTATCTGTGAGGTCAAGAAGGCATCGCCTTCCAAGGGGCTTATCGCACCTGACTTTCCCTATGTTGAGATCGCAAAGGAATATGAGGCGGCTGGTGCTTCAGCCATATCGGTGCTCACTGAGCCGTTTTATTTCCAGGGAAGCAATCAGTTCCTGATGGATATAAAGAAGGAGGTAAATATACCGCTGCTGAGGAAGGATTTTACAGTTGACGAGTATATGATATATGAGGCAAAGGTCATAGGAGCCTCGGCGGTGCTTTTGATTTGCGCAATACTGGATGACGAGCAGCTTGGATTATACCTGCAGCTTGCGCATGAACTTGGGATGTCGGCTCTGGTTGAGGCTCACGATGAGGATGAGGTCAGACGGGCGATAGCCTGCGGAGCCGGCATCATCGGGGTGAACAACAGAGACCTCAGAACATTTACGGTGGACATCATGAACAGTGTTCGTCTTAGAAAGCTGATACCGGATACGGTGCCAGCCACCCATATGGGGACGGAGGTACCTGTCACTGGTACAGGAGCTGCGGCTGACACTTTAGCACCCCAGAAGATGGTGTATGTGTCTGAGAGTGGAATCAAGGCAAAAGAGGACATAGACAGGCTCAAGGCAAATGGAACTGATGCGGTGCTCATAGGTGAGACATTTATGAGAAGTCCCGACAAGAAGAAGTTGTTTGCGGAACTGAAGGGCGAGTAAGAAGTATTCAGGCTCATCTGAAAAATTAATGTAGAGAACGAAATACAATATGTTTGCTTGCTATATTATATAGAAGAAACACAATACAAAGGTGTAGAAATTACATTTGAAAATATATCTGAGAAGACAAAACAGGAGGAAAAACATATGTCAAAAGGCAGATTTGGCGTTCACGGCGGCCAGTACATTCCAGAGACTCTGATGAATGCGATGCTGGAGCTGGAGGAGGCTTACAAGAAATATAAGGATGATCCGGAGTTCAACAGAGAACTCACAGAGATGCTCAACGAGTATGCGGGAAGACCCAGCAGACTTTACTATGCGGAGAGAATGACAAAGGATCTGGGCGGAGCGAAGATATACCTCAAGAGAGAGGATCTGAACCACACAGGAGCGCACAAGATCAACAACGTAATCGGACAGATGCTCCTTGCTAAGAGAATGGGCAAGACAAGGGTTATTGCGGAGACCGGTGCCGGACAGCATGGAGTTGCAACAGCTACAGTTGCAGCCATGATGGGCATGGAGTGCGATATATATATGGGTGAGGAGGACACGATCAGACAGGCTCTCAACGTGTACAGAATGAGACTCTTAGGAGCAAAGGTTCATCCGGTAAAGACCGGAACAGCCACACTGAAGGATGCTGTATCTGAGGCGTTCCGTGAGTGGACAAGCAGAATTGATGACACGCACTATGTACTCGGCTCAGTCATGGGACCATATCCTTTCCCTGAGATCGTTCGTGATTTCCAGGCTGTGATCAGTAAAGAGATCAAGGCACAGCTCATGGAGAAGGAGGGAAGACTTCCTGATGTTGTCATGGCATGTGTGGGCGGCGGTTCAAATGCCATCGGAGCTTTCTATGATTTTATACCTGACGAGAGCGTCAGGCTGATCGGCTGTGAGGCAGCAGGCAGAGGCGTTGATACATTCGAGACTGCGGCAACTATCGCAACCGGAAAGCTTGGAATATTCCACGGCATGAAGTCCTACTTCTGTCAGGATGAATTTGGACAGATCGCCCCAGTTTATTCGATCTCAGCGGGACTTGACTATCCGGGAATCGGACCTGAGCACGCATATCTTCATGACATCGGACGTGCAGAGTATGTGGCGATCACAGATGACGAGGCTGTGGATGCATTTGAGTATCTGTCAAGAATCGAGGGAATCATCCCTGCGATAGAGAGCGCACACGCTGTGGCTTACGCCATGAAGCTGGCACCTACAATGGACAAGGATAAGATAATAGTGATCAATGTATCAGGACGCGGCGACAAGGATGTTGCAGCCATCGCAAGATACAGAGGGGAGGATCTTCATGAGTAATATAGCAAAAGCATTTGAGCATGGAAAAGCATTTATACCATTTGTGACATGTGGCGATCCGTCGCTGGATGTGACAGAGGAGGTAGTATACGCAATGGTAGAGGCCGGTGCAGACCTTATAGAACTGGGAATCCCATTCTCAGACCCGACAGCCGAGGGTCCGGTCATTCAGGGCGCAAATATAAGAGCGCTTGCAGGCGGCGTGACGACAGACAATGTATTTGATCTTGTGAGAAAGCTCCGCAAGAAGGTGACAATACCTATGGTGTTCATGACATATGCAAATGTCGTGTTCTCGTACGGTTCGGAGAGATTCATCAGCACATGCAGGGAGATTGGCATAGACGGTCTGATCCTTCCTGACATTCCTTACGAGGAGAAGGGCGAGTTTGATGGAATCTGCAAGCAGTATGATGTGGATCTCATTTCACTCATCGCACCTACATCCCATGAGAGAATATCCATGATCGCAAATGATGCGAGTGGATTTGTATATTGCGTGTCATCACTCGGTGTAACCGGAACCAGAACCAAGATCACCACAGACATAGGAGCAATGGTCGATCTGGTGAAGAAGGCGAAGGACATCCCTTGCGCTGTAGGTTTCGGAATATCCACACCTGAGCAGGCAAAGCAGATGGCGGAGAAGTCAGACGGTGTCATCGTCGGTTCAGCCATCGTCAAGCTGTGTGCCCAGTACGGCAAGGACTGTGTGCCTTATGTGAGAGATTATGTGAAGAGCATGAAAGATGCGATAAGGTAGGAAATTATAGATACTAATTGGGGTATGCATTTGTGGATGCATATTTAAGAGAGTCGGAGAAATCTGGCTCTCTTGTGTTTTATAGATATATTTATAAATATGTTGACACCACAATTAGTTTTTGATATAACATATACATCAGCGATTGCTGATATCCATAATGAAAATTGAATAAATCATATTTTAAGTAGAAGAGTTTGAAAACATGATGAGTAGCAAGTGCTACAAGTCTGCAATCATGACTCTTTTTTTGTTGCCTTTTGGGCATGGGGCAGATTTCAAATGAAAACTGAATATGCATCTGCCTGGTATCCGGGGCAGCAAAGAATACGGACACAGCGACTGTCGTCGGCTGAAAAATGACAGACCGGGGAGCGGGCACTGATAAGGTGTGAGCTGGTAAAGCTTCAGATAACACATTGACAACATTTTGTAGATTTATTTTAGGTTTATTTTTTCATTATGGAGGTAACGATTATGAGATATTCATTTACAGAAAAGACATCACACAGACAGCAGGAGACAGCATACATGCTTTATATGATCATCGGCAGCTATTTTCACAGATGCAGCTGCAGATCAAAGGCGTTGGAGGAGAATCTATTCCTTCATTATAAAGAGATGCCGGTAAAGCGTCAGGAAGAGAAAGAGTGGCAGATTATCAGAGTCAGCGAGGGCGTGCTTGGCGAATGTCTTGCCAGCATGGCGCAGATGAACGCGGAGGTATTCATCTCAAAGACAGATGAAATGTATGTGTTGAGATTCTATACTGGCTTTGAGGATATTGTGGTAACTGTTGATGATAAGGGACGCTATGATATAAGTCTGGTGGAGGATGAAATGGTGGCGTAGTGGTGATGTGTATAGCGTGAACAGAATGGTTAACTGGTGTATGATGGTGGTTGTCCGGGGTATAAATAAACTTGGACAGCTGTCATGTTTTTGCTTGATATAAGAACTAATGTTCGATATAATATAGGCAGGCTTTAGCCTGGGTGCTGCCATGAGAAGGTGGCAGTTTGTGTAAAGAATTTTGAGGAGATTTTTATGGATCATTTTGAATTGGTATCGGAATACAAGCCCACCGGAGATCAGCCGGAGGCAATAGAAAAATTGGTAAAGGGTTTTCAGGAAGGTAATCAGTTTGAGACGCTGCTGGGTGTAACCGGATCTGGTAAGACTTTTACCATGGCGAATGTCATACAGCAGCTTAATAAGCCAACACTGATACTTGCACATAACAAGACTCTGGCGGCGCAGCTTTATGGGGAGATGAAAGAATTTTTCCCGAACAATGCGGTGGAGTATTTTGTATCATACTACGATTATTATCAGCCGGAAGCATATGTGGCGTCTACGGATACTTATATTGCAAAGGATTCGTCTATTAATGACGATATTGACCGGATGAGACATAGCGCCACAGCAGCACTCATAGACAGAAAAGATGTCATAGTGGTTGCATCTGTATCGTGTATATATGGCATCGGTGATCCGGACGAGTACAGGAATCAGATGTTGTCGTTCAGAGTTGGCATGATAAAGGACAGAGATCAGGTCATCGATGAACTGACAGATATACAGTATGACAGGAATGACATGGATCTGCAGAGAGGCACATTCAGAGTGCGTGGGGATGTACTTGAGATAATTCCTGTGTCAACATTTGACGATGGAATAAGGATAGAATTCTTCGGGGATGAGATAGACAGGATCACAGAGTTTGATCCGCTCACCGGAGAGGGAAAGAGAGATCTGACATATACATGCCTGTTTCCGGCATCTCACTATGTGGTTGGACAGGAGAAGATGGAGAAGGCTCTGAAGAGGATAGAGGCGGAGCTCAAGGACAGAGTTGCTTACTTCAAGTCAAAGGATAAACTCATCGAGGCACAGCGTATCGAGGAGAGAACTAACTTTGATATGGAGATGATGAGAGAGACTGGATTTTGCTCTGGTATAGAGAACTATTCCGGTCCGCTGGCTGGAAGATCAGCCGGAGAGACGCCGAGCACACTGCTGGATTTCTTTGATGATGACTTTCTTCTTATTATAGATGAGTCACATATGACGGTGCCTCAGGTCGGTGCGATGTATTCTGGAGACCGTTCCCGTAAAATGAATCTGGTGGACTATGGATTCAGATTGCCATCGGCACTTGACAACAGACCACTCAACTTCTCGGAATTTGAGCAGAAGATTGATCAGGTCATGTTCGTATCTGCCACACCGGGCAAATACGAGGAGGAGCACCAGATGCTTATGGCTGAACAGATCATCAGACCTACAGGACTTCTTGATCCGCCGGTTGAGGTCAGACCGGTGGAAGGTCAGATAGATGATCTGCTGAAAGAGGTTCGCAAGGAGACCGAGCAGGGACACAAGGTACTTGTGACAACACTTACCAAGCGTATGGCTGAAGATCTCACCAGCTATATGAGGGACAATGATATAAAGGTAAAATATCTGCACTCGGATATAGACACCATGGAGAGAGTTGAGATAGTGAGAGATCTCCGCCTTGGAGTATTTGATGTGCTTGTTGGAATCAACCTTCTGAGAGAGGGTCTTGATATACCGGAGATCACTCTGGTGGCAATACTTGACGCTGATAAGGAAGGTTTCCTGCGATCGGAGACATCACTCATCCAGACCATAGGAAGAGCAGCCCGAAATGTGGATGGACATGTCATCATGTATGCGGATACTATCACGGGTTCTATGAAGTATGCCCTCGATGAGACGAGCAGACGTCGTGAGATACAGCAGAAGTATAATGAGGAACATGGAATAACCCCTAAGACTATAGAGAAGAGCATAAGGGATCTCATAACCATAGAGGTGAAGAAGGAGGAACTTCCAGAGGAGGATAAGGACGCTGAGTCCATGACGAAGAAGGAGCTTCAGAAGGTTATCGCCAAGCTGACCAAGAAGATGAATATGGCGGCAGCAGACCTCAACTTTGAGGTGGCGGCAGAGATCAGGGATCAGCTCAAGGTGTATAAGGAGGCACTGAGAGATTATGATAAAGAATAGATGGATGCAGGGTAGATAATTAAGATATAACAAATATAAATAATAAAGAGAAAAGGTTAGATCAAGATGGAAGACAATAAGAATTATGAACGTGGTGAGCATTTGGAGAATATAACGGATGCGAGCATGAAAGATGATGATTATTTCAACGCCAGCAGGAATATTGACAGGAAGTATATTACTATTGAGGGCGCACGTGAAAATAATCTGAAAAATATCAATGTCAAGATTCCAAGGGACAAATTTGTTGTCGTGACAGGACTTTCGGGATCAGGTAAGTCTTCACTGGCATTTGACACGATATATGCGGAGGGACAGAGACGATACATGGAGTCGCTGTCCTCCTATGCGAGACAGTTCCTTGGACAGGCTGAGAAGCCGGACGTGGATAAGATAGAGGGACTTTCCCCTGCAATCTCCATAGATCAGAAGTCAACAAACAGAAATCCCCGATCCACAGTTGGCACTGTCACTGAGATATACGACTATTTCAGACTTCTATATGCCAGAGTGGGAATACCACACTGCCCGAACTGTGGTAAGGTCATAAGCAGACAGACGGTTGACCAGATGGTGGATGAGATCATGAAGCTACCTGAGAGGACAAAGTTCATGGTGCTTGCGCCTGTGGTCAGAGGCCGAAAGGGAGAGCATGTAAAGCTGCTGGAGAAGGCAAAGAAGAGCGGATTTGTCAGAGTGGTTGTCGATGGCAGCATGTATGAGCTGTCGGAGGAGATAAAGCTCGATAAGAACAAGAAGCACAGTATAGATATAGTTGTTGATCGTCTGGTTGTAAGACAGGATGTGGAGAGGCGACTCACAGATTCCATAGAGACCGCACTTCAGCTTGCAGAGGGGCTTATGAAGATTGAGGTGATCGGGGAGAGGGATGAGAATGGTGTTCAGAAGGAGAATACCATTATCAATTTCTCAGACAGTTTTTCATGCCCGGATTGCGGAATCAGCATAGATGAGATAGAGCCGAGAAGCTTTTCGTTCAACAATCCATTTGGCGCATGCCCGACATGTGCAGGTCTTGGCTTCAAGATGGAATTTGATCCGGATCTTATGATACCCGATCAGAGTTTGTCGATAAATGATGGAGCCATTGTGGTTCTGGGATGGCAGTCGTGCAATGATGGCAAGAGCTATTCAAATGCAATACTCAAGGCACTCAGTGCGGAGTATGGATTCTCTCTTGATACGCCATTTCAGGATTATCCACAGGATATAAAAGATCTCTTATTATATGGAAAGAACTCACGACCGGTTAAGGTGCATTATAAAGGACAGCGCGGGGAGGGAGTGTATGATATAACATTTGAGGGACTCATAAAGAGTGTTGCCAGAAGATACAGGGAGACATCTGCGGAGTCCACAAAGGCCGAGTATGAGACATTCATGACTGTAACTCCGTGTGAGGTCTGTGGTGGTAAGAGACTTAAACCGACAGCCCTTGCTGTTACAGTTGGAGATAAGAATATTGCTGAACTTACAGAGCTTCCTATCACAGAACTTGCAAAGTTTATGAAGGATCTGGAACTCACTGACAGACAGAAGATGATAGGTGCGGCCATACTCAAGGAGATCAGGTCGAGACTGCATTTCCTTATAGATGTGGGCCTTGACTATCTGTGCCTGAGCAGAGGTACAAGTACGCTCTCAGGTGGAGAGGCACAGAGAATTAGACTTGCCACACAGATAGGTTCAGGTCTGGTCGGAGTTGCATATATTCTGGATGAGCCAAGTATCGGACTTCATCAGAGGGACAATGACAAGTTGATCGCAGCGCTCAAGAATCTGAGAGACCTTGGAAATACACTGATAGTTGTAGAGCACGACGAGGACACTATGAGGGCGGCGGATCACATTATAGATATAGGACCGGGAGCCGGTGCAAATGGTGGATATGTGGTAGCTGAGGGTACGGCTGAAGACATTATGAAATGTGAGAATTCTATCACCGGTGACTACTTAAGCGGCAGGAAGAAGATAGAGGTTCCGGATGTGAGGAGAAAGCCAACCGGATGGCTCACTGTCAAGAATGCTTATGAGAACAATCTCAAGCATATAGATGTGGACATACCACTTGGAATCATGACATGTGTGACGGGTGTGTCTGGTTCAGGAAAGAGTTCTCTGGTAAATGAGATCCTGTACAAGAAACTTGCGAGAAGACTCAATAAAAGCAGGGTTAAGGCAGGAAAGCATGACCATATCATCGGTTATGATGCTTTGGACAAGATCATAAATATAGACCAGTCACCTATAGGTAGAACGCCGAGATCCAATCCGGCTACCTACACAGGTACATTTGATCTGATAAGGGATCTGTTTGCCGGAACCAAGGATGCCAAGGCAAGAGGTTACGGCAAGGGAAGATTCAGCTTCAATGTATCTGGTGGACGATGTGAGGCGTGTCGTGGAGATGGAATAATCAAGATAGAGATGCACTTCCTGCCAGATATATATGTGCCATGTGAGGTGTGCGGAGGAAAGAGATACAACAGGGAGACCCTGGAGGTCAAATACAAGGGTAAGAGTATCAATGAAGTTCTCGATATGACTGTTGATGAGGCATGTGAGTTCTTTGCAAATGTTCCGAGAATACTCAGGAAGATAGAAACGTTGCGAGATGTGGGACTAGGATATATCAGGCTTGGACAGCCATCCACCACTCTGTCGGGCGGAGAGGCGCAGAGAATCAAGCTTGCAACCGAGTTGTCAAGGCGTGGAACAGGAAAGACAATATATGTACTTGATGAGCCAACCACGGGACTTCATTTTGCTGATGTGCACAGACTTGTGGATATACTCAGAAGGCTCAGCGAGGGCGGCAACACAGTTGTGGTTATCGAACATAATCTTGACGTTATCAAGACCGCAGATTATATTATTGACATGGGACCTGAAGGAGGTGCTGGCGGTGGAACGGTTATTGCCAGAGGAACTCCAGAGGAAGTTGCGAAGATACCTCAGTCCTATACAGGACAGTATCTGAAGAGGTATCTCGATATGTAAGGGATGTGTCGAATAATTACATCGGAGGTAGATGACGAACATGGATGAACAGAATAGAGTAGAAGATATTGACAGAGTTGATGGCGGGTCGACTTCTGAGCAGAAAAAGGCTATGATGGCTGAGAATAGTCAGGCACAGAATGGTCAGGGTGTGCAGTCAGTTCAAGCACCATATAGTCAGGTAGCACAGCCAGCTCAGTCACTGTATCAGCATATGCCACAGTATGGCCAGCCGGTGCAGCAGTCATACCAGCCACAGTCGCAGTACGGTCAGCCAGCCCAGCAGCCATATCAGCCACAGTCACAGTATAGCCAGGGAGCACAGCCAGTCCAGCAGCCATATCAGCCACAGTCACAGTATAGCCAGGGAGCACAGCCAATGCAGACACCATACCAGCAGATGCCGCAGTATGGTCAGCCAACCCAGCAGCCATACCAGCCACAGTCGCAGTACGGCCATCCGGTACAGCCAACGCCATACAACAACCCTATGGGATATATGGGATATGAGAACAGGCAGAACATACCTGATGATGTGAAGAAGGGATCCACACATGTACCTAATATGTTAAACCTGATCGGCATTATCATGGCTGTTGTATCAGTATTTATTCCTTATGCTTATATGGGGACAGATGCCAGAAGCATAGTTGGAGTGTTTGGGATAAATGTACTGTCAATGCTTGTTGTGGCGGTAGTTATTATAGCAGACGTGATCTGTGCATTTATCAACAAGGCAGGCTGTTATATAGCAGACCTTGTTATATCTATAGTTGTTGGCGGAATATTGATATTTGAATTTGTTCTGTCATTGATAGATCTTGGAAAGCTAGATGCAGCGGCAAATGCAAGACTCGGAGTCGGTGCATGGATCAGCGTGGCAGCGGCACTTTTCATGCTGATATCAGTTCCTATATGGTGGACAATCAGCAGGAAGAAGGATAAGGCAGAGAAGCAAGATTAGAATTTAGAAATTTATATTAGTGAAGATAAAAAATAATATAAAAGAAAAATAAGTAAGAATAAGAACCCCATCATGGCTTGTACAAGCTGTGATGGGGTTCCTTTAAGTTTACGCGAGCGATACTTGTCCGAAAGTTGTCGAACAGTTTATCGTTACATTTGTTAATTGTTCTGTTAAAGAATTAGTCGTTAGCCTTACCAACTGATCCGAAGAGTTCCATCTTCTCCTTAACAGTAGCCTTGATAGCCTCGAAACCAGGAGCGAGAAGCTTTCTAGGATCAAATCCCTTGCCCTCAAGATCCTTACCAGCCTCGATGTACTTTCTTGTAGCATCTGCGAATGATAACTGGCACTCTGTGTTAACGTTGATCTTTGAAACGCCAAGTGAAATAGCCTTCTTGATCATGTCAGCTGGGATACCTGTACCACCGTGAAGAACTAATGGCATAACGCCTGTCTTCTGCTGGATAGCATCAAGGGTCTCAAAGCTAAGTCCCTTCCAGTTAGCTGGGTACTTACCATGGATGTTACCGATACCAGCAGCAAGCATATCAACGCCGAGATCAGCGATAGTCTTGCACTCCGCTGGATCAGCGCACTCGCCCATACCAATAACTCCGTCTTCCTCACCACCGATAGAACCAACCTCACACTCGATTGAGAGGCCAAGCTGATGAGCTACGTTAACGAGCTCTGTTGACTTAGCAAGGTTCTCCTCGAATGGATAGTGTGAACCATCGAACATGATTGAAGTAAATCCAGCCTTAACACACTTGTAGCATCCTTCGTATGTTCCGTGATCAAGGTGAAGAGCTACAGGAACTGTGATTCCAAGTGACTCATCCATAGCCTTAACCATTGCTGCAACTGTCTCAAATCCTGTCATATACTTTCCAGCGCCCTCTGAAACACCAAGGATAACAGGTGACTGAAGCTCCTGAGCTGTGAGGAGAACAGCCTTTGTCCACTCAAGGTTGTTGATGTTGAACTGACCTACTGCGTAGTGACCAGCCTTAGCTTTCTTTAACATTTCTGTTGCTGAAACTAACATTTGTAAAATCCTCCGTAAAATTATATTTGGATACAATGTACCCACTTACGCTGATTATACCCCATATAATAAGAAAATAAAAGAATTTTTAGCCAAAAGTTCAACATATAGTTAGTTTGAACTTATCGATAGAAATGAAAAAAATAAAACATTTATAAAGAATAGTCCGCCTTAATTGCATTGAAAAAAATTAAATGCTATGATTTGCCAGTAATAATGACAAATATATAAAAGTGTAATGCATATAGAACATAATACGTTATGTGTATGCACACAGACGTGGCGCAAAGTACCTTACTATGCTTTTGCACAATATAATCTTAAAAAGGGAGGACGTAATGCTTCAGCTTAAGAATATCGTGAAGGATTATCACACTGGTGATGAAGTTGTTCAGGCACTTAAGGGTGTATCTGTGAACTTTAGGAGAAATGAGTTCGTGTCCATACTTGGCCAGTCGGGTTGTGGAAAGACAACGCTTCTGAACATAGTGGGCGGACTGGATCAGTACACCAGTGGAGATCTGGTTATCAATGGCAAGTCGACAAAGGATTTCAAGTCAAGAGACTGGGATTCATATAGAAACAATTCAGTCGGATTTGTATTCCAGAGCTACAATCTGATACCGCATCAGTCGGTACTGTCAAATGTAGAGCTTGCGCTTACTTTGTCTGGAGTATCAAAGGCAGAGAGAAGAAAGAGAGCGAAGGAGGTTTTGGAGAGGGTTGGTCTGGGAAATCAGATTCACAAGAAACCAAACCAGATGTCCGGTGGACAGATGCAGAGAGTTGCCATCGCCAGAGCACTCATAAACGATCCGGATATTCTGTTGGCGGATGAGCCAACGGGTGCACTTGACACAGAGACAAGTGTTCAGATCATGGAACTGCTCAAGGAGATAGCCAAGGACAAGCTGGTTATTATGGTCACGCACAACCCGGAGTTGGCACAGCAGTATTCAACAAGAATCGTAAAGCTCCTCGATGGAAATATAATAGATGACTCCAATCCATTCTCAGATGAGGATGAAGCAAAGGAGGATGACGGAAGTTATGAACCTAGAAAGACATCAATGAGTATGTTCACAGCGTTCTCGCTGAGTCTGAACAACCTCATGACCAAGAAAGGAAGGACATTCTTAACAGCATTTGCCGGAAGTATAGGAATCATAGGAATAGCACTTATATTGTCGCTATCGTCTGGATTCCAGAAGTACATAAACGATGTACAGGAGGAGACACTTGCCACATATCCAGTGCAGATAACGAAGAAAGCGATGGATTACAATGAGCTGCTCTCAAAGATGGTAGGTAACAACGAGGAGAATTCAGATCACAATCACGCTGGCGAGGACAAGATATATTCGGGAGATATCATGGGAGACATGCTCGTGTCCATGGTGTCAGATGTGAAGGAGAACGACCTTGAGTCATTTAAGAATTATATAGAAGACGATGCAAACGGCTTCACCAAGTATACAAGTGATATAACATACACATATGATACACCATTATATGTGTTTAACGAGAACAGTGCAAATGGCGGTGTTGCCCAGGTAAATCCAAGCACCACAATGGCAGATATGGGATTTGGAGGTATGGCGGAGGCACAGGAGTCAACGGCAGATTTCATGTCGGCGTTTAGTTACGGCTCATCATCAATGGACATGTGGACACAGATGCTTGACAATGACACTCTGCTTAAGCAGCAGTACGATGTACTGGCAGGACACTGGCCTGAGAACAAGAACGAGGTTGTACTTGTCGTCGACAAGAACAATGAGATAAGTGATTTTACACTGTATACTCTTGGACTTAGGGATTCAAAGGAACTGAGCGATATGGTTTCAACCATACTTGCTGGCGGAGAGGCACCGGAGCTTGAGCAGATGGTGTTTACATACGATGACCTTCTTAATCTCAAGTTTAAGGTTGTGCTTCCGGGCAATCTGTACAAGAAGAATGATGATGGAACATACACAGATATGAGTTCTGATGCTGATTTTCTGAAGTCTGCAGTGGCTGGGGGCCTTGAAGTAAAGGTGTCGGCAGTAATCAGGGCTTCGGATAAAGCGTATGCAACTACCATGCAGCCGGGATATATAGGTTACACATCGGAGCTTGCCAATTACATAGTTTCAGAGAACGAGAAGACAGATGTACTCAAGGCTCAGATGGATAATCCTGATACTGACATATTTACAGGAATGCCATTTTCAGATGGCAAGGAACTGACAGCGGATGATGTGGATATGGATTCTGTTATGCAGCAGCTTATGGCTTCAGGTCAGGTTACTGAGGACATGCAGGCACAGATGACGTCCATGACCAAGGATCAGCTCTTCGATATGCTCAAGGGTTACGGTTTCTTCCAGGAGTCAACATCTACTTATGAGGATAACATGTCAAAGCTTGGATATGCAGAGCTTGCAAAGCCGGCTTCCATCAACCTCTACTGTGCAGAATTTGCGGATAAGGACGAGATAACAAAGCTCATAGACAAGTACAATGCGGATTATCCTGACAAGGAGATCACATACACTGATTATATTGGAATCATGCTGTCATCGGTGACCAAGATCATCAACGCGATAACCTATGTACTCATTGCATTTGTGGCTATATCATTGATAGTTTCATCCATCATGATCGGAATAATCACATATATCTCAGTTCTTGAGAGAACAAAGGAGATTGGTATTCTGCGAAGCATAGGAGCTTCAAAGAAGGATATCTCAAGAGTGTTCAATGCGGAGACATTTATCATAGGTCTCTTCTCAGGACTCATAGGAATCGGCGTGACGGTGCTGATCAATATACCGATCAGTAAGGTGATAGAGAGTTATATCAACGTTGCCGGTGTATCGGCGCTTCCTTGGAAGGGTGGAGTGATGCTGGTAATCATCAGCGTTATACTGACATTGATCGGAGGACTTATCCCATCGAGACTTGCAGCTAAGAAGGATCCTGTTATAGCGCTCAGAAGTGAGTAATTATAAATTATCTGAATACAAAAAGAAAAGGCTGCCATCTCTGGCAGTCTCTTCTTTTTGTATTAAAAGGGAGTGACTGCAACTACATTATGTGAGGGGAGGGTGTTGCAGTCGTTTATGAAAAAGGGGATTGTAAACAACTCGCTTACGCTCTCGCTGTTTACAGTTAATAATATACCGAGAAAATGTGTTCTAATTTTGGAGAAGTTGTGTAGAAAATGTGTTTTTCGGGTAAAAATATGAAGATGCTGTAAGAAATTTAAAGGATATGAAAACAGCATAAGGCAGACACGGCTAGAAATTAGAAAGGTAAGTAAAGGTATGAGACAAAATGTGTATTGTCTTGTTTATTTTTGCTGATCATATAATGTATAATGGTAGAAATGTATTTAGGAGGATAAACAGATGGCAGGAAGTCATATAGCAATACCAACCATTCTTAAGATCGGAAAGGGAACCCTGAATGATCTGGGCAAATATATAAGTGCTTCCGGGATGAAGAATGCTGTTATTTATTTTGGAAATGGACTCATAGACATGTTTGGACAGCAGGTCATGGATTCTCTGAAGAAAGAAAATGTGACAGTTGTGGAGTACAGAGAGCTGGATTCCACCAATATAGAGGATATAATCAAGCTGGCATTTGATATAGATGCGAAGGCCCAGGTGATCGTGGGTATCGGCGGAGGAAAGGTTATTGATGTGGCAAAGTATGCGGCATATCTCAGAAAGCTTCCTTTTATAAGTATTCCGACATCGGCATCATCGGATGGTTTCTCAAGCGCCAGCGCATCACTTATGGTAAATGGACGGCGTACATCGGTGCCTGCAAGGATGGCATACGGAATCATAGCGGATACGGAGATCATTAAGTCTGCACCGGAGAGATTCCTTTACTCAGGAATCGGCGACATGGTATCCAAGATCACATCTCTCTATGACTGGCTTTTCGAGTCAGACCTTGGATATTCAGAGATGAATGATTTCGCGGTTATGATCGCGAAGAAGGCAGTGAACAGTTTCGTCAGAACACCATTTGAGACGATCAAGGATGATCTCTTCCTGAAGGAGCTTCTCGATTCCCTTGCCATGAGCGGTGTTGCTAATGAGATTGCAGGCGGAAGCACACCGACATCCGGAAGCGAACACCTGATTTCACATGCACTTGACAAGATGCTTGAACAGCCACAGCTTCATGGAATCCAGGTGGGAATTGCCACATATATCATGGCGGTCGTTCAGGATCACAGATATGTCAGGGTAAATGCTATATTTGAGAAGACCGGTTTCTGGGATTATGTAGCTACACTTGATCTCAAGAGAGAAGATTTCGCAAAGGCGATAGACATGGCACCACAGATAAAGCCTCACAGACACACATACCTTCATGAGGAGAAGTACAGAGAACTTGCCAAGAAGGTTCTGTATGGGGACGAGGTTCTTAAGAGAGTATTCGACTAAGAAAAAAGGTGTGAAGAATGGTACTGCAAGGTGGAAAAACAGTGTATCGTGTAAAACAATGAACAGTATGTGGATGCCAGCCGTGGGGGGCATTGTCAGGAGAGTATTATATGGAAGAAAACAATTTCGGCTATGGCTTTGAACATGATGACTATGGGAGATTTGAGCAGGATATTGACCAGGACACAGCATATGTGATCAGACCTGAGCAGATGGGCGGTGGAGCTTCCCCGCAGCCACAGATAAAGAGGACGATCCCTATAGTTACGATTGCATTGATAGTGGCAAATGTCATAGCTGGCATCATGTGCATCGGTGTGGACAATTACTCCAGAACCGGTGGACTCAACTATCAGTACGTGAAGCTGAATGGCGAGTATGGACGACTTATATCGGCGATGTTCCTGCATTCTGGCTTTGATCATCTCTTTGGCAATATGTTTGCACTATATATGTTTGGCTCCACGGTGGAGAGAAAACTTGGCTCCCTGAGGACGACTATCATATACTTTGTATCAGGAATTGTTGCCGGGATCATATCCATGAATGTGTATCATATGACTGATCCTGACAGAATGCATTTCTCTATAGGAGCATCAGGGGCGGTGTTCGGAATCATATGTGCTGCTGTGTTCCTGACATTCATGGGCAACAGGAAAGCAAGCAGAAAAGATATGATGATATCCATAGTTGTTGTGGTCATATATGCTCTGTATACAAATGAGAAGAATATAGATATCTATGCGCATGTGGGTGGTGCGATCGTGGGAGGAATCCTTGCATTTGTACTGAATATCAAGCGGTGGGAGAAGTTTAGGGAGAACAAATTCTGCAAGCTTTTGGCAGTCATACTCACATTGTCCATGTGCGTGACAGGTATCGGTGAGGCGGGGATCGGCAAAGATGCAGCCGATATTCCGGATAAGAGGATAGATTATATAAAGGAACAGAAGATATTCCCGGATGGAGACACAACCTATGGGGATGGTCTGGATGCCTATTGCAGCGATGAACACTGGCAGGCATTTGTCGCGACGGACGGAAGTCAGATAGTGCAGTTTGAAGGGAATGCCACATATAAGGGGCAGCAGGTGACGGTCACAGTCCAGTTTCAGATAGAGGGTGACTGCGAGGGCTATCAGCCGGGATATGTCGGGCTGAATGATGTGGGACAGAACAGTGAGAGTGCCACGGAATTCATGTTGACAGTGTGTGGAAGATCGATAAATGAGCTGAAGTACGGAAGATAAATATCGTTGTGTGAACAAATGTGTCATGGTATACTAAATCTGTGTGTCCATATGCGGATAGAGAAGATATGTGTCTCAGAATATGGGCAGATATATCAGGAAAAGTATATGGTATAAGATCTATTATAATCAGGAAAGTACAGAGATAGAGAAAACATGGCACTCAAATACGTGATGATAAATGACATAATTGAAGAACATAATGCAAGAATGCAGAATCTGAGGAAATATTACCCGTTTTTTGTTCTGGCTGAGACCACATTTGCGCAGTATAAGGAAGGTCGTTATGCACAGCTGGACATGGGTTATATAACCATGGCGATTCTGCGTTTTTTTATTCAGGAGAACAGCTTCAATGAGCGTGAAGTGTCATACGATGAATATGAGGAATTCATGGGGCAGCTCCTTGACCGTGATTTCGATGTGGAGATTGCGGGAGATGACAGGGCTGACCTGATAATGTATATATTTGACAAGATCAAGAACGACGGAAGAGCATTTGAATTC
This sequence comes from Coprococcus sp. AM14-16, assembly GCF_003434675.1. NCBI lineage: Bacteria > Bacillati > Bacillota > Clostridia > Lachnospirales > Lachnospiraceae > Coprococcus > Coprococcus sp. AM14-16. Next base: position 379,377 of record NZ_QTLL01000002.1, on the reverse strand, counting down.
ACGTTCTATGATCCGGGAAAGAAGCAGCGCAAGACGGGACGAGTGAAGCTGATAGACAGCCATATAGTGGATGGCAAGGTCCTGTATTTCATCACTGCGGATGGAATCGAATTCTATCTGGACACCAAGGAGATCAAGGACGAGAGCAAGATCAACGTGCAGCAGCTTCTTCTGGAAAAGATGATCGTTGGAGAGAACTTCCGTGGCGGTATCGAGGTCGTGCGCAGGATCAATAGCGAGGTGAACAGGCTGATCCGCGAGAAGGATGAGATAGTAAATCTTCTGTCCATCGACGTGTTCAAGGGCGCGGAGGAGTACGAGAATTATATGAAGACCGTCGGCAAATGGTTCGCTGACGAGCAGAAGCTCTTTGCCAAGAACAAAGCTCTGGTGGACAAAGCGATCACTAAGGCGAGCTATGATAATATGGGCAAGGGCAACCTGAAAGCTATGGAGGAGATAAGCCAGCTTGAGCTTGAACTCAAGAGGACCATCATCAAGCACGGAAGTCTGATAAGCAACACAATGGAGCTGCAGAACATATCGGACAATATTATACACAAGGCAAAGCTTCAGAAGCTGAGACCTGCATTTGACTTTGCGGGACAGCTTCAGAGCATCATAAAAGTTGACAGACCGGATAAGATGCTCACTATACTTGCGCCTCTCTTTGCTCCGAGGATCGTGAAAACGTTCAGCATGACATCCATAGATCACATGCTCACGCTGAAGTCCGAGGACAATGCGAAGACCACAAAGGTGAAGAAGGAGCAGCTTGATCCGAACTTCCGTTACGAAGATGAACTGCTCGATGAACAGATAAGTGCCAACTTCACAAAGCTGTTCCACGAACTTCTTGACCAGCTGAACAAATGGGGACACCTGAGTCTCAAGGAATTCAATGGAATACTTGAAGTTAAGTTTGGAAAAGAAATCTACGACAACAAAGATTACTATTCCTTCCTCACACACCTGGCACAGAAGGACAGGTACAGTGTGGATGAGATACTGGCAAAGCCGGACACTATGCTGGAGGGAATGCTGGTAGATCACATAGAGAGAATAAAAACTGGCAAAGGTATTGCTATTTTGCAGAATCAGACCGATGGTGATATGGGGCATGGCGGTTCTGGTCTCTCCCGTGAGATGTATGCACCGGAACTCACACTGGATGCGTTCAGAGGCATGACATTTACACTGGAATTCCATCCAGACGAAGAGATACAGATTGGCGAGGACATGTACGTTACGGGAATTCAGTTTAACAAAACCAGCTGAGAGTGATTGTACGGAGAATAGGAGAAAAAGATGGAAAGTAAGAATCTGGACAAGGCGATAGAGATATATTCCAAGTTAATATCAGGTGAGGAGATCTGCAAGAAGCATCCCGACAACGGCCCGCTGTACGATGAATTCTACGGCAATGCCGAGGTGTACGACATCGTCATGAATATGATGAAGAAGATGAACCTGTCACTGTACGAGTACAATGACAGCTTGTATATAACAGCCGGAGAGGGCAACAGGGTATTTGGCTATACGAATGACGACATGAAGAAGCTTCTGGGACTTCGTCTGAACAAGGAGCTCTATCTGTGTTACTTCATTATGTATATGACACTTCTCTATTTTTACAAGGATTCATCCAGCTATCAGTTCAGGGAGTATGTGAAGTCAGAGAACATTATAGATGAGACAAGCAAATATCTTGCGGACATAACGAAGAAGCTTGATGTTCTGTCAACTGATGAGGTGGAGCAGGACAGCTTCAAGGCGATAGCGCTTCTGTGGGATGAGCTCCCGGCGGTGACGGGCAATCAGGAGGGCGACAGCGCCAGGGCGTCCAAGGCATCCCGGGCGGGTTATGTGAAGCTGGTGTTCAACTTCATGTTGGCCCAGCGGTTATTTGTGGAGAATGCGGACAGGTACTATCCGACAGACAGGATGAAGGCTTTGTCGGAGAACTATTTTGAGGAATACAGAGGACGGCTGTATCAGCTGCTTGGAGGTGAAGAAGAGGATGCCTAGTATCAACAGGATAAGGGTCAACAATGTAAAATATAACTTTGGTACACAGCAGTATGATGACTTCACCATGAGAATGTATGGCAAGAACACGCTGTATGATCTGGCAAATGGAGGAGGAAAGAGTATTCTCATGCTTCTGCTCCTTCAGAACCTGATACCGAACTGTACTCTGGATGAGAAGCAGCCTGTGGAGAAGCTTTTCCGTGCGGGCGGCGGCAACACAGTCATCCATTCGCTGATCGAGTGGAAGCTTGACGAGGCGGATATAAAGGATGGCTACAGATACATGACCACCGGATTCTGTGCCAGAAAGGCGAAGGATGCTGCGGATGCCGGGGAGGTACAGAAGGACACTGCATCCATAGAGTATTTTAATTACTGCATTTTCTACAGGGAATATAACAAGAATGACATAGTGAACCTTCCTTTGTCGGAGGGTAATGAGAGGATCACATTCAACGGTTTAAAGACATATCTCAAGGATCTCGGACACAGGGATATGAGTCTGGAGGTCAGGGTATTTGACAAGAAGGGCGAGTACCAGAGATTTATAAGCGGCTATGGTCTCCACGAGAGCCACTGGGAAATCATACGTGGAATCAACAAGACAGAGGGGCACGTAAGAACGTATTTTGAGACAAATTACAGGACCACAAGGAAGGTAGTGGAGGATCTGCTTATAGAGGAGATCATAGAGAAGGCATTTGCCACAAAGACAGGACGAAACGGTGAGGAAGACACCATGGCAGAGACTCTTCTCGACATCAAGGACAAGCTGAACGTTCTGGCACAGAGAAAGCGTGACATAGCCAACTATGACCACCAGATAGAATTGATAAATGTGCTCGAGGGCAAGGTGAACTCATGCATAGATCTCTACGAGGACAACGACAGGATATGTAAGGGCCTGGCCGATGTGTATGCCACAGGAAGGGCGTGTACACAGGAGGGCGACACCCATATGGAGGAGCTGGCGAAGGCAAAGGCTGACGCCGGGGAGCAGATGGAACAGCAGAACAAGCGTCTGGCAAATCTCAGGGTCACCAGGGATTATCTGCGCCTTGAGGACATGAACCGCAAGATGAATGACACTGTCACGCAGATAGAGGACAATGAGAAGAAGCTTGCGGAGCTGAAAAACCAGATCGGCTACAAGGAGAGTGTAAATGACTACCTTGTATACAGGGAGAACAAGCGACAGTACGAAGAGAGCAGACTGATAGTCGACAATATAAGAAACAACATCGGATCATCCAGTGAGAAGATGGCGGTGTATGCGTACAACAGACGCATCCGTGATGAGAAGAAGCTTGCAGAGCTCATGGCGGCAAGGGAAGAGGCCCAGACCAGCTATGATCACGCACTTGAGGAGGCGGAGTACTGCAGAAAGGTCATGAGGGAGGGCGAGATCGCCCAGGCGGTGGCGGAGAATAATATCGCTGATGCCACAGCCAAGATTGATGAGATAAGTGCCCGCATAAGTGAGCTGGCTGCATCGGTCAACCTGCTCGTAGTGGGTGATGTGAAGGATATGATGAACAAGGCTCAGGAGGAGTCTGACAGGATACTTGCTGAGATGACAGAGTTGGAGATAGCCATAGCAGATGGCAGGACAAAGCTGTACGATGACAGATACAGACTGACGACTGTGCAGGCTGAGTATGATGCGCTGGAGAGAAGCTGCGAGGATGCAAGGCTTGACGCCGAGGCGTACAGGCAGTCGGGAAGCCAGCTCGACAGCATCATGGCAGTATACTCTGTGGAGAATCCACAGGATATAACAGGTGTTATAAATGACAGGATTAGGGGCACCATAACAGAGACGATCAAGCGCCAGCAGGAGATCGACAGACTGACAAAGCTTGCGAAATGCTATGAGGATGGCAGACCATTTCCGCCGTCGGAGGGTGCTGAGACTGTGATAAACTACATCTTCACCAGACATGGGCTCATGGCCATGCATGGTGCGGATTATCTGTCGGCACTCCCGGGTGATACAAAGGAGGAGCTGCTTCAGGCAAATCCATACCTGCCGTACAGTGTTGTGACAAAGGGATTTGATAGTCTGGAGGACGATATAAATCTCGGTTCGATAGACACCGGCAGCGAATGTGTAATGGTGTACGATATGGATAAGCTTTCAGACTCAGCGATAGTTCCCGCCGAGAACATGCTTATCATAGGAAGAGACAGGAAATATTTCATGTCTAAGGACTCCATAGAGGACGCCAGAAAGGCAAATGCTGATAAGATAGCAGGTCTCACGGAGGAGATCAGTCTGATAAATGAGAAGCTTGCGACTTATCAGGAGGATCTTGCATTTGTCACAAGGCTTGTGGATGCGAGATATACAGGTGCCGAGGACAGGGAGAGAGAGCTGAACCAGGCACTGCTCGATAAGAAGGATGAGCTTGAGGAGCTTAAGACATCGATCAAGGTTACAGAGACGGAGCTTAAGAATAACACCGAGAGATATGGAGACCTGCAGCAGAGTCAGCAGAAGGAATCTGACAGAAGACAGACATTTGTCATGATAGAGCAGCTGTCGGATCTTGCAAGACCGGAGGAGCAGAGACTTGCCGAGTATAAGCAGAGGAAGTCTGACCTTGTGGCAAAGCTGTCAGGACTTCAGAGCGATGTGCTGAAGTGGTCGACGACGGTTGGAGAGACTGAGTCAAAGCTTGCGGGGCTTACAAGGAATATAGAGGATATCCAGTACAAGTGGACGGAGTATTTCGAACCGTATCTGCCGAAGTCTGAGAATGCGGGAGTTGCTGAAAATACAGATGGTGCAGGCGTGGCTGCTGCGGCATGGCAGGACGGAATACCGGAGGAATACAAGGAGACTTTGGACATTTCAGATGAACGGCTTGAACAGGAATTTATGGCTATGCTGGCGGTTTCAAAGGAGCATGCGCCGGATCTTGAGGACAAGAAGAAGCTCATGGATGCGCTGAAGAAGTCAATGGACAGAATACAGAAGACCATAGAGAAGAGAGGCTTTGACATGGCGGTATTTGCCGGGGCAGGAGAGCTCTATCCGACGTCAGAGGACCATCTCAGGGAGATGGACGATGAGCTGGCAAGGCTCACACTGATAGAGGCGTCGCTGATGCAGCAGCAGAAGGCTGACCAGAAGGCGTATAGCAAGCTTGAGGGAAGCATAGAGTATGCGATAGAGAACATCAATAGAACATACGGTGATGGCAGCTATGTGCGTGAGGAGATATCTGCAGCCGATGCAGATACAGCCATAGCCAATGGAGATGCGGTGCTTGCGGATATGAACCGCATATTCAAAGAAGCTGAGAAGGCGTACAGCGATTACTATAAGCAGTATGGTTTCATGGTGGATCTGTATAAGGACGTAAAGAGGATCATCGATACCAACGATATAGATGTCTCAGGTGGAAATGTGCTTGATGAGGACATGGATACCCTCAGACAGTTATTTGAGACAAGCCTCATGAAGTACGACAGGAGCATGAAAGCCCTTGACCGCGCAAAGAATGAGATCATGAGATTCAAGGGACAGACGGCGGATACACTAGTGGAGATGGGAGTATTCGAGATGGCCAATACGATCAGGCAGGATGTGCAGGTTCCGGATACCTACAGTCAGGCAAAGGAGCTTCTGGCAAATCTTCTTCAGATCATTGAGTTCATCAAGCTGGAGAAGGAGCGTGTTGAGAAGGGCATCGAGGATATGGTTGCCATTAAGGAGAACTTCGAGAACCAGTGTGTACAGAGATGTATGGATGTGAAGACTGAGCTTGAGAAGCTTCCAAAGCTGTCACGTATCACGGTGGGCGATGATGTGATCAAGATGGTCGATCTAACTATACCTTATGTGAAGGATGAATTTGTGAAGCAAAGGATGTCTGACTATATAGATGACATAGTGAAGGGTGCGGATGCCTACGAGGATGAACGAAAGAGGATCAAGTACATCCGTGACTGTCTGGGACTCAAGAAGCTGTTCGGTGTCATGGTCACAGATATGAATGCGATCAGACTTAACCTCTACAAGAGAGAGAGGATAAAGGAACAGAGCCGTTACCTCAGATATGAGGAGGCTGTTGGAAGTACGGGACAGTCTCAGGGAATCTACATCCAGTTTCTGGTTGCTGTCATCAACTACATTGCCGGAATGTACAGTCTGGCACCTGAGGAGTCGATACAGTCCAAGACTATATTTATCGATAACCCATTTGGTGCAGCAAAAGATATATATATTTGGGAGCCTATATTTGCCATGCTGGCAGCTAATCATGTGCAGCTCATCGTACCTGCCCGTGGCGCGACACCGGCCATCACCGGACGCTTTGACGTGAACTATATCCTGGGACAGCAGATGGTGGGCGGAAAGCAGCAAACGGTAGTGGTGGACTACACCAGCAAGACGGATCAGGAGGAGCTGGAATATCAGGAACTTTCCTATGAACAGGCGACCTTCGACTTCATCTAGGGGGGCTGTGGAATGGCTTGACCGGTTTCATATTCCCCTGATAGGCAATATGAAACCATCAAGCCATAATTCAGGTTACGGGTTTTGCAGATATATGTTGTTGAATTACTTTAAATATTAGCTTGGGAGGAACTATAGATGGATTGGAACAGGAAACAGCTTAGAAAGGGAGCGTGGAACACGGTATTTAAACGTGGACTTATGGCTTGGATGGCTATGGTCGCTGTGTGTTTTGTATTCTCTTATCTTGGGGTAGATGATTCTTCACAGACAAAGTTCGTGAAGGGTATAGATCAGGTGCTCGGGCAGGAGACAGAGCATGAGGCGGACAATGTGACCATACTCAAGGAATATGTGAAGAATATGCCGATGGTTGAGCATATGTCGGAGAAAAAAGCAGAGACAGTTGCCCGGATGATAGATTCGGTGACGGTGAAACAGACTTGGATCATCAAGCTTTTAGGCGCCAATACGGCATACGTGAAGAGAAATCCCGGCGAGGTCATAGTGATGCTCCTGATATCTGCTCTTATCATGGCTGTTGTCCATTTCTTTATACAGAGTGCGGCGATAGTGGGCAAATGCCGTTATGCCATGGAGTGCAGATACAGTGACAAGGTGTCCATCAACCGAATGTTTGCACCTTTCCACAGACATTATTTACTCAGACTTATGTGGGTCATGTTCTGTTACAATGTTGTTATGACACTCTGGTGGCTCACGATAATCGGTGGTGTGTACAAGTATTATCAGTATAGGATGGTTCCATATCTCCTGGCGGAGAATCCAAGACTCAAGTGGAGAGATGCGAAGAACATGTCAAGGGAGATGACGAGAGGCTATAAGTGGAAAATGTTCCTGACGGATCTGTCATGCATCCACGTGTGGATGATCAAGGCTATACCGGTTGCAGGACTTCTGGTAGCATTACCGTTCCAGATGGAGCTTGATGTGGAGATGTACTTCTGGTTCAGACAGAATATAGGTGTGGAAAATTTTGTCGAGGAAGCATTCAATGCTGCACCATATAACAAAAAGGTTATCGAGGCTGCTTATCAGTCGGCAGGAGACGCGGGAGTTGCTGAGGTATGGACCAAGCCGGTCTATATTCTCCAGGATGTCGCGGTTGAGGTTCCTGAGGGAATGAAGGTGAAGAGTGAATACAGTCTTAGGGATTTCATTTTCTTCTTCTTTGTGTTCTGTTTTATAGGATGGCTGTGGGAGGTCTTGCTCTATATAGTTATGGATCATGTTCTTGTAAACCGCGGAACCATGTATGGACCATGGCTGCCCGTGTACGGAGTCGGTGGCGTTGCTATCATATTCCTGCTTGACCGCTTCAAGGCAGATAAAGCAAAGCTGTTTGCTATGGCGATGGTGGTATGTGGAATCATAGAATTTATAGCGAGCTGGGCACTGGATTTCTTCTTTAACTCACAGTATTGGGACTACAAGAACGAGTTCCTTAATGTAAATGGAAGAATATGTCTGGTAGGGCTTCTTGCGTTTGGCATGGGAAGTCTGTTTGGAGTGTATATAGCGGCACCGAAGCTCAGTGAATTTCTGAATTCCAAGAGCAAAAAAGTGCAGAACATTATATGTATCACATTGTCGGTATTGTTTATCATAGATCTGATATGCTGCGCCATATTCGGATTTAACAAGGGCGAAGGAGTTGGCGGCACATTATAAAGAGAAGGAACCAATATGACGAAGTCATATAAAAAGGAGGAACCAATATGACGGATATACAGAATGGTAAAATGATTGATCCGGGGAAACAGTCCTGGAATATAAAGGCAGGAGTATTCAGCTCCTGTATGCTGCATATCATTGCGATGGCATGCATGCTCAGTGATCACATGTGGGCAACGTTGTTTCCGTATGTGGATATACTTACGTGCATAGGAAGAATAGCATTTCCGATATTTGCGTTCATGATAGTTGAGGGATTTTACCATACCAGTAATTTCCGCAGATATCTGTGCAGAATGCTGATATTTGCGGTGATATCTGAAGTTCCATTTGATCTTGTGTCCGGAGACAGTGTCCTGTATCTGTTTCATCAGAATGTACTTTGGACATTTCTCATAGGATTACTGCTGATAGCATTGATAGACAAGGTAAGGAAAACGGGCAAGGTATGGCTGTGGATCCCGGTTGCGGTTGTTGTGACACTTGTGGGATATGTGATAGGAACGATCACCATGGTTGATTTCTATGGAGCGGGAGTTGTCATGGTTATAATGTTCTATCTGTTCCGGGGCAAGGAACCATGGAAATTGATAGCACAGCTCGTGTGTATGTATTATATCAATGCACAGCTGCTTAGTGGATATTGTTATACGTTTAGTATAGCGGGACATAGCTTTGAATTCCCGCAGCAGGCGTTTGCGCTAATCGCATTGCCGGTGATATGGCTATACAATGGAAAATTGGGATACCATAAGAAGTGGTTTAAATACTTCTGTTATGCATTTTATCCGGGACACTTGCTTGTATTGTACATAATCTGGCAGATGGTGATGTAGACATTGTATGAGCAGAGAATCGGTGGTTTTTGCAGATATTGGGGAAAAGGAGAAATAAGATGAATGCAGCTCATAAGATAGTGGTTTTGGTTGGCAGTATATTCCTTGCTGTCGGTGTTTTCGTGGGAATTATATTTGCAATTGTGGCGGAGCCTGGCAAATTCCCCCTGGCTATGCTGAGCCTTCCGGGAAGTTTCTTACTGATCGGTGGGGGAATGGACATAGTGGTGGCGATATTGGTTCACAACAAGAAGATGATAGTGAAAAAGGGCGTGAGGTATCCTGCAAAGATATATGGATACACGGAGAATACTTCTGTCAGGGTGAACAATACATATATGATGGACACAATCGTGCATTATTTTGACAGCTACCATGTTGAGCGGGAGGCTATAATACCAACGGGATTCACAAGGGGTGCCGGCATGTACCCGATAGGTCTGACGATAGATATATTTGAGTACAACGGCAAATACGGCTATGATCCGGATTCAGTAAGGGATGAGAGGCTTCCTGGTGAGGAAGAGCTCATGGACGACAAGCCGGTGGCACCGGATAAGCTGAGACTTGTGGCGGTCAGATGCCCGAATTGTGGTTCGAGTTTCCGTGCAGCGACTGGATATTCCAGCAAATGTCCTTATTGTGGAAATTACTTGAATGTGAATATGTAAGCCTGAAAAAGAGCGTGGGTGAGTCGAACCCACGCTCTTTTTTGCTTGCGTGGATTATTGTACATGACCATGTTTTAGCATGAATTGCTCATCGCCATAAATGTGCAGTGATGCGAGAGGCATGTGCTATGTGAGGAAGGCAGCTTGCTTTTATGACTATGCGCAAAACAGATGGAAAACAACCAAAAGATAAAAACAAGCTGTTATAGGAAGTGCCACTAAAACGCCGCTAAGCCACCGTATAGAATATGTCATCACAGACCATCCCGCCCTCCAAACTTGCCGGTGACAGGTGAAAATTGCCCAGTAAAGCAAGCTAAACCATCACTATTAAGTCAAAAATATCCTAATATATAACCATTAAACAACCGCTATTGTTAAAAATATCTATAAAAATTTCAATAAATCGCAAAATTTTGCTAATTAATCCAAAAATATTCTATTCTTTCAAAACCCCTGTCAAATTATAATGAATACAGTCAATGAGGCAAGACGAAAAAATAAAACACACAAAGCCAAAACACAGGAGGGAACGTAATATGAGAAAAAGAAGAATTTTAGCTGTAGCAGCAGCTGCAACACTTGCATTATCAATGGTAGGATGTGGATCAGGCGGAAGCTCAAGTGGCGGAAGTTCAAGCAGCGGAGTAGCAAACAAGGACAAGCCACTTTGCTGGTTCAACCGTCAGCCATCCAACAGCTCAACAGGAGAGCTTGACAAGGATGCCCTTAGCTACAACAAGGACACATATTATGTAGGATTTGATGCTAATCAGGGTGCTGAGCTTCAGGGACAGATGGTTCTTGATTACATCAAGGCAAACGCAGCAACGATCGATCGTAACGGTGATGGAGTCATCGGATATGTACTTGCAATCGGTGATATCGGACACAATGATTCAATCGCGCGTACAAGAGGTGTTCGTTCAGCACTTGGCACAGGAGTTGATGCAAGCGGAGCAGTTGATTCAACACCAGCCGGAACAAACGTAGATGGTAAGGCAACAGTAGTACAGGATGCTAAGCTTGATGTAGATGGCAAGACATATACGATCAGAGAGCTTGCATCACAGGAGATGAAGAACTCAGCAGGAGCTACATGGGATGCAGCTACAGCTGGTAATGCAATAGGAACATGGACAGCTTCATTTGGTGATCAGATCGATGTAGTTGTTTCAAATAACGATGGTATGGGAATGTCAATGTTCAATGCCTGGGCAAAGGACGCAAAGGTTCCTACATTTGGATACGATGCTAACAGCGATGCAGTTGCAGCAATTGCAGAGGGCTACGGCGGAACAATTTCACAGCATGCAGATGTTCAGGCTTACCTGACACTGAGAGTTCTCCGTAACGCACTTGATGGTGTAGATGTTGATACTGGTATCGGTACAGCAGACGAGGCTGGAAACCAGCTTGAGGAAGGTGTTGACTACAGATACAGCGCAGACGAGAGATCATACTACGCACTGAATGTGGCAGTAACAGCAGACAACTATCAGGATTTCACAGATTCAACAAAGGTTTATGACAAGGTTTCAAAGCAGCTTGACTCAAGCAAGAGCCCAAGCAAGAAGGTATGGCTTGATATCTACAACGCTTCAGATAACTTCCTGAGCTCAACATACCAGCCACTTCTTCAGAACTACGATGACCTTCTTAACCTGAATGTAGATTACATCGGTGGTGATGGACAGACAGAGTCTAACATCACAAACCGTCTTGGTAACCCAGGCGAGTATGATGCATTTGCAATCAACATGGTTAAGACAGACAATGCAGCATCATACACATCAATTCTCTCTAAGTAATATAAGTTACCTGGATGATTGATCAATAGGAAATGATTTAACTCAGAGGGGTGTCAGACTAAACATTTGATACCCTTCTTTTACTAAGAGCATGTATCAAGTTTTCTATGAAAACTTGATATGTAGCATCAGTCCTCGCCGAAGGCGACTATTAATGGGCTGATGTTCAATGAAAGGAAGTAGAGATATGGCAGAAGATAAGAATAAATACATCTTATCGATTCAAGGCATGAGCAAATCATTCGGCAGAAACAAGGTCCTTAACCATATTAATTTGAATGTTAAACCTGGTTCGATCATGGGACTTATGGGTGAGAATGGTGCCGGTAAATCGACAATGATGAAGTGTCTCTTCGGAACCTATCAGAAGGACGAAGGCACAATAATATTAGATGGAAAAGAAGTAAATTTTTCTGGCCCTAAGGATGCACTCGAGAATGGAGTTGCGATGGTTCATCAGGAATTAAATCAGTGTCTTGAGAGAAGCGTTGTTGACAACCTGTTCCTTGGACGTTATCCAAAGAACTCTCTTGGAGTCATCGATGAGGGCCGTATGAAGAAGGAAGCTTCAGACTTGTTCAGAAAGCTGGGTATAACGGTCAATCTTACACAGCCGATGAAGAGAATGTCAGTTTCCCAGAGACAGATGTGTGAGATCGCAAAGGCTATCTCGTACAATTCCAAGGTAATCGTACTTGATGAGCCTACATCATCGCTGACAGCACCTGAGGTTGCAAAGCTTTTCAAGATGATGAGACAGCTCAAGGAGCAGGGAATTTCCCTGATCTACATCTCACATAAGATGGATGAGATATTCGAGATCTGTGATCAGATATCAGTTCTCCGAGACGGTAGTCTGGTCATGACAAAGGACAGCAAGGACACCAACATGAACGAGCTTATATCAGCCATGGTTGGTCGTTCACTTGATAACAGATTCCCGCCGGTCGACAATACGCCGGGTGAGACGATCCTCTCAGTGCAGGGACTCTCCACAAAGTATGCACCGAAGCTCCAGAACATCACATTTGATGTGAAGAAGGGTGAGATATTCGGTCTATATGGTCTGGTTGGTGCAGGCCGTACAGAGCTCCTGGAAACAATTTTTGGTATTCGTACAAGAGCAGCAGGAAATGTAATGTATGGTGGCAAGATCATGAACTTCACTGGTCCAAAGGATGCTATGGATCACGGATTTGCCCTTATCACTGAGGAGAGAAAGGCAAATGGCCTTTTCCTCAAGGCAGATATCACCTTCAATACCACCATTGCAAATATGAACCACTACAAGAGCGGCGTGGCACTGTCACATGACAGCATGGTTCGTGCCACAGCTGAGGAGATCAAGGTCATGCACACCAAGTGTATGGGACCTGACGATATGATAGCCAACCTGTCCGGTGGTAATCAGCAGAAGGTTATCTTCGGAAAATGGCTTGAGCGTTCACCAAATGTATTCATGATGGATGATCCTACAAGAGGTATCGATGTAGGAGCTAAGTATGAAATATATGAACTTATAATCAACATGGCAAAGCAGGGCAAGACTATCATAGTTGTCTCCTCTGAGATGCCGGAGATCCTGGGTATCACAAACCGTATAGGTGTTATGTCAAATGGACACCTTGCCGGAATTGTAAATACCAAGGAGACTAATCAGGAAGAATTGTTAAGACTTAGTGCTAAATATTTGTAATAGAGAGGAGCATGGATATGGCAGATAAAAATATGATCCTTTCGGCTGATGCAGAGGAAAAACTCCTCAAGCCGATTGATGAATATGTTGGAAAGATACAGGCTCAGATCGATGAACTTCGAGTTGATGGATCTGACAAGGTTCGTAGTTTGAAGAACCATATAGCTATCGCAAAGGAAGATAAGAATTTATCAAAGGATGAAAAGGATAGCATAATCGCAAAGGATAAGGCAGCTCTGGAGAAGGCAAAGGCAGTTGAGGCAGCCAACAAAGATAAGGTTGCAAAGCTCATCGCCGATGCAGAGGGATACCTTAAGGAGCACTATGACAGCGAGTACTACAGCAAGGTAGTGGCAAGCTGCGAGGCTGAGAAGGCAGCAGAAAATGAGTCCTATGAGAGAGTAAAGGCAACACTCAAGACAGAGCATGAGCAGACACTTGCAAAGCTCTCTGATTCGGAAGAGATCAAGGACGAGAAATATGTATACAAGAACAAGCTCTTTGATGCACAGATGACACATGAGTCAAGACTTCAGGAGATCAAGGACAGAAAGCATGATGCATTTTCACACAAGTATCATCTGATAGATCTTCTTAGAATGTCCAAGTACACATTCATGCAGAGCAGAGCACAGAAATTTGAGAATTACAAGTACACATTCAATACAACACAGTTCCTTTACAAGAATGGTCTGTATATAGTAATCGTGTTGATATTCATTGCACTTTGTATCATCACTCCGATTGTGAAGAACACACAGCTCCTCACAGTTACCAATATACTGAATATACTTCAGCAGGCATCACCTAGAATGTTCCTGGCACTCGGTGTTGCGGGACTTATCCTCCTGACTGGTACCGATCTTTCGATTGGACGTATGGTTGGTATGGGTATGGTTACAGCTACCATTATCATGCACAACGGTGCAAATACAGGTGGTGTGTTCGGACACATATTTGATTTCTCAAGTATGCCGGTTGTAGGAAAAGCATTATTTGCACTTGTTGCATGTATTATCCTCACAACAGTATTCTCAAGTATTGCAGGTTTCTTCATGGCGAAGTACAAGATGCATCCGTTCATCTCAACAATGGCGAACATGCTGATAATCTTCGGACTTGTAACATATGCGACAAAGGGTGTTTCATTTGGTGCTATTGATTCAGCAATACCAAATATGTTCATCCCAACAATAGGAAACTTCCCAACTATTATCATTTGGGCAATAGTTGCTGTAGTTGTAGTATGGTTCATCTGGAACAAGACTACATTTGGTAAGAATCTGTACGCTGTAGGTGGAAACCCAGAGGCAGCAGCAGTTTCAGGTATATCAGTTTTCAAGGTAACACTTGGCGCATTCATCCTTGCCGGTATCCTTTACGGATTCGGATCATGGCTTGAGTGTAACAGAATGGTTGGTTCAGGTAGTGCAGCTTATGGACAGGGCTGGGATATGGACGCCATAGCAGCCTGCGTTGTTGGTGGTGTTTCATTCACAGGTGGTATCGGTAAGATCTCCGGTGTTGTAACTGGTGTTCTTATCTTCACATCACTTACCTACTCACTTACTATTCTTGGTATTGATACAAACCTTCAGTTCATATTCGAAGGTATCATCATCCTTGCCGCTGTAACTCTTGACTGTCTCAAGTATGTACAGAAGAAGTAAGGAACAACAAATTTAACTCTCACAAAACCTTTATATAAAAAGCCGCTCGGATCGTCTACAGGATGGATTGAGCGGTTTTTTTCATAAGGAGGGGCATGCATAAAAGTGGCAGGCGCATGCAAGGAAGGCTGGCCTGTGGAGATATTTATATATTGTAAAATCTTGGGCGAGTGTTCCGCTTCCTTCGCTCTATTTTCCTGTAAGGGTTATATGGGGGGAGTTACAATTTTATCCTACAGCAGCTATTTTGTTGAAGATAGGGAAAATATTCCAGATTACGGGAGGGCAAGATGTTCAGCCGTAAACAAGCTGGATCCTCAGCTGGAAACAGGCAAGGCTTCGAGTCACGGACAGGTGAGGAAAATTCCTTGACGGTATAGATGAAGAAATAATGAAATAATAATAAAAGTACAGATATTCTCTGCGGTATTTGATATAATTACATTGCTGGAAAAGACCGGTGAACCGGGTGGCATTTGATATATAGAAAGGATTTCTGTTAGATGGATAAATACAAGGTTATCCTTGTCGATGACGAGGAAGAGGTTATAGATGTTATAGAGAGAAAGATCCACTGGGATATGCTTGGGTTTGATGTTGTGGGAAGTGCCAACAATGGTGTGAAGGCTCTTGAACTGGTGGAGAAGCTGCAGCCGGATGTGGTCATAACGGATATTAAGATGCCATATATGGACGGTCTTGAGCTGTCCAGACGACTCAACAATGATTATCAGAATATACACATCATCATATTCACAGGGTTTGATGAGTTTGAGTATGCCAAGGAGGCGGTGCACCTTGAGATAGAGGAGTACATGCTCAAGCCTATAAATGCATTAGAACTCTCGGATTGTCTGAAGAGGGTCAAGAACTCTCTGGACAAGGAGAGGGAGGAAAAGCTGAATGTAGAGAAGCTTGCAAATTATTTCAATGCATCTCTGCCTGTTCTTCAGACAAATCTGTTTGTATCACTGATAGAGGGCAGAGTGAGCGAGTCGGATTATGAGAAATTCCTTGCAGCATACCAGATCGATATGAAGGGACCGCTTTATTGCTGCGCGGTTTTTCATACATCGGAGCATCACGTTCCAGATGGAATGAACCCGCTTCTGTTGTCAATGTCAGTGGAACAGCAGATCAAGGACAGAATTGCTGATACATGGAAATGCAAGGTATTTACATACTTGGGCAACACAGTGCTCATCATCGAGATAGCCTCAGAGGATGCCATGGCAGAGCTGACGGATGCCTGCGACAGATTCTGCAGATGGGCTTACCGAGTCATGGGGGCAGTGGTGACTGCCGGTATTGGCAGAGTGTGCGACAGTCTTCTGAATATCAACAATTCATATGAGGGTGCCAGGGAAGCTGTATCATATAGGGTTTTATACGGAACCCAGAGGGCTATAAACATTGCTGAGATCGCACCGAAGGAGCAGAAGGCAGCAGTACAGTATGAAGATGCAAATATGCATGAACTTATCAAGTCAATATATCTTGGCAAAAGAGATGCCATTGAGGGTGCAGTACATGATGAGATAGAGAAACTGCACAGATCTGCACAGACCATGAACAGGTACAAGCTGACGCTCATGGAGATGGTAGGAACATTCTACAGATTCTGCGCAAATAATTTTATAGATTTTGACAATTTTTCAGGTGGAATCAGTAACCCATATGAGAAGGTTCCGGAGATGGATGAAGTTACCCTCACAGCATGGCTCATAGACACATCGATGGCGATCGGCGAGGAATTGAAAAATGCCAGAAATAACACATCCAGAAGAATGGTAACGGATGCCCAGAATATGATAGTTGACAGGTATATGGAGCCTGATCTGTCGCTGGATACGGTGTGCTCAGAGCTTGGTGTGTCCAATTCGTATTTTTCATCGGTGTTCAAGAAGGAGACAGGCAAGGCATTTATCTCGTATCTGACGGATTACAGGATGGATCACGCAGCCAATCTCATACTTGAGACAAATGAGAAGAGCTATAAGATAGCAGAGCAGGTTGGATATCAGGATGCAAATTACTTTAGCTATGTGTTCAAGAAGAGATTTGGAATGTCGCCATCAAAGTACAGAACTGAACATGCGGGGAATAAGTAGAGCAGAGAAAGTATAAGGGGAGTAGAATTGTTTTGAAGATTAGAGAGAAAAAGGATGCTCAGGGCAAAAAGCAGAAAAATAAATATTCTCTGCGCACGAGGCTGCGAGGCTGGTTTCATCATGGCAGATTTATAGGATTTGACATACAATCAATAATCATGGCGGTGCTCACAGGACTGACGATAACCACAACTGTTGTTATGGGGTTTCTTATTTACAATAGATTCAAGCTTGCGATAAAGCAGACTGCAGTGTCAAATGCAGAAAGCATGATAGAGAGTACTGTGGATAAAGTGGATACAGACCTGGCAGGTATCAGACAGATATCTAATGGAGTGAATTATAACATTATCCAGGAATATGACATCTCCAGTCAGGAGTTCAGCAGACAGTTCAGCCTTTTATATGAGGTGAATGTTGACAAAGTGCAGAGTATGGCGTTGTACGACAATTCCGGGAAGCTTATTGCTGCGGAGCCGGTTGCAGTGCAGAAGGATAAGGTTAATGTGGAGGAACAGGAATGGTACAAGAATGCATCTGAAGATATAGAGAATATGCACTTTTCTACACCTCATATACAAGATCTGTTTCAAGATGGCGCCAACAGGTATTATTGGGTCATATCCCTCAGCCGTTCTGTTGATATCAATGATGGAGATAAGCCGGTAAACGGCGTGCTTCTGATAGATATGAAGTATTCCGTGATCGAGGAGGCTCTTTCAAGGATCAATGATTCTTCAAGTGAGACTTATTATTATCTGTGCAACCGTGACGGAGATATCATATACCATCCGCGAAGAGCAGAGATAGACAGAGGCTTTTTCACAGAGGAAAGTACAGAGGCAGCGGTATACGATGACGGTACATATGAGATCAAGATGACGGGTGGCACAGAAAATGTTGTTGTCAGCAGTATAGCCTACACTGGATGGAAGATCATAGGAGTTGTCCCGGAAAGTGTTCAGACTGCCAGCATCAATCAGTACAGATATTACATCATAACTACGGTTGTGATATTGCTTATGATGCTCTTGTGGGTGAACAGGATCATAACAAAGAAAATCTCAAAGCCTATACTTAAGCTGAATGAATCAGTAAAGTCATATGAGACAGGTGGAACCACGGATATATATATTGGAGGATCTTCCGAGATAAGACATCTGGGATATTCGGTCAAGAAATCCTATGAGCAGATAGAGATTCTGATGCAGGAGATAATCAGACAGCAGAATGAGCGGAGAAAGAGTGAGATGGATGCGCTCCAGAGTCAGATCAATCCGCATTTCCTGTATAATACACTGGAGTCCATAACATGGATGGTGGAGGCGAACAGAAATACAGATGCAGTATTTATGATATCTGAGCTTGCAAAGCTGCTGAGGATAAGTCTGTCAAAAGGCAGAACTGTCATAAGGATAGCGGACGAGATCCAGCACAGCACGAGTTACATGAACATACAGAAGGTAAGATATAAAGAAAGATTTGCTACAGAATTTATCATAGACGAAGAGATAAATGACTATTGTACAGTTAAACTTATCGTGCAGCCAATCCTGGAAAATGCAATATACTACGGTGTGGGCAACATGGATGAGGACGATGGAGGCAAGATAACTGTCCGCGGTGAGAAGAAGGGCAATGACATCTACATTTCAGTTGAGGATAATGGCATGGGTATGTCGGAGGATGTTGTCCGGAACATCCTTGTGGACAACAATAAGGTGCCAAAGCATGGCTCCGGAGTGGGTGTTATCAATGTTCACTCCAGGATAAAGCTGATGTTTGGCAGCGAATATGGATTAAAGGTGTACAGTGAGCCGGACGAGGGAACAAAGGTTGTCATTCACATTCCAGCCATTCCTTACACGGAGGAGAACAGAGAGAGACTTGAGAGGCAGGATTTTGGAAGGGGGATGGCGACAGATGAAGAAGAGTAAGATAACATTCCTGATCGCGGAGCTGTTTTTGGTTGTAATAGCCGGATTCTTTATACACCAGATATTCCGGGAAAATGTACCTCAGAAAAGAGTAGCGGTCATACTTTCAAATTCCGGTGATAAGAGGTGGGATGGACTTATAAATGGACTTAAACAATCAGCAAATGTCAATGATGTCCATCTTATCATATGCAACACCGATGATATCGAGTCAGCCCAGGATGAGAAGGAACTCATAGATGAACAGCTTGAAAATGATGTAGATGCATTCATAATTTGTCCTGCACCGGGCGAGGATACATCGGATATGCTGGGACAGCTTGGCGATGTACCATTTGTACTTATAACCCAGGATGCATACAGTGAAGATGGCGCCTCGGGATTTGTCACGATAAAACCTGATAACTACAAGATAGGATATACCCTTGGAGAACAGATCAGGGCAAATGATGCGGACGGACTCCGTGGCAAAAGCATAGGCATTATAACCGGATATTCCCAGACAGAGGGAAGTGTGAGCGGAAAAGCAGGACTTATGGATGCGATAGAAGGAACCGGATGCGAGGTGAGCTGGGTGTACAGCCGATGTGGCAATCAGAACATATGTGACATTGTGGATATTCTGGGAAAGGTGGACTACATGGTTGTGATGGACACATATGCGATCGATGAGATAGGAGAGAATGCGGATAATGGTATGTACAATGGCGCCCAGATATATGGAATGGGGACCAGCGTAAAATCTGTGGCGCTGCTTGATGCGGGCAAGATAAAGTGCCTTGTTATTCCGGATGGATACGGTGTTGGCTATGCCAGTGTGACAGAGGTAGTAAAAGGTCTGAACAGCAGGTTGTATACGATGAAGAGTCGGGAGGAGGGCATAAAGATAATATACAGTGACGATTTGTTCTCCGATGATGTAGAGAGGTTTTTATATTCATATGAGTAGACAGAAACGAAGAAAAATATATGTGCTTTTGCTGGCAGCTGCGATGATAGTCTCGCTTATGGGCTGCGGCAGCAGCAATAAAAAATCAAACAAAACCATGAGAGTCGGGGTGGTCACTTATACAGCAGATGATCCATTCATAAATGCCATGATTGAAAAGGTGAAATTTCAGCTTAACACTATGGAGACCACAAACATGAATGTGATAGTATCGGTGAGAAGTGGTGATAATGATCAGCGTGAGCAGGATGAGATAGTTGATGAGATGATAGATGCAGGCTGCGATGTGCTGTGTGTAAATCTTGTGGACAGAACCGCACCGGCAAATATTATCAAGTCAGCAAGGCAGAGTGATATACCAGTGATCTTTTTCAACAGAGAGCCGGTGCGTGATGACTTGATGCAGTGGGAAAAGCTCTACTATGTTGGCTGTGACGCAAAAGAATCCGGTGATATGCAGGGTGAGATTGCGGCAAATTATATAAAGAAGCACAGCGAAGTGGATCGCAACGGTGATGGCAAGATACAGTATGTTCTTCTGGAGGGGGAGGCCGGACATCAGGATGCCATAAGCAGAACCGACTGTTCGGTGAAGACCATCATGGATAAGGGAGTGGATCTTGAGAAGCTCAGTTATCAGTTTGCAGACTGGAACAGAGGTCAGGCGGAGAACAGAATGACTCAGCTTATAAGTCAGTATGGCAGTCAGATAGAGCTTGTCATATCCAACAATGATGAGATGGCACTGGGCGCAGTTGAGGCGTACGATAACTCAAGTATAAGCCGGGACAAATGGCCTGTGATCTTTGGAATAGACGGACTTGATGATGCTCTCCAGGCGATAAAGCAGGGAAACATGCAGGGAACAGTTTATAATGACAAGGAGGCCCAGGCGGGAGAGATAGCGCGGTTGGCAGTTGATCTCTTCAAGGGAAACAGCATTGATGATCATAATCTTGAAGAGGGCAAATATTACGTGTCGCCTTACTGGAAGGTCGATGTTGACAGCGTGGATGATTTCCTGCACAGATAAGGGTAACCGACTGATACGTGAATAAAAAATTGTGAATTAAATATTCGGGAAGGATACATATGGAAAATAGCTGGATAGAAGAATTTTACAAAGAGACGGATGCAGATAAGAGACTTGAACTGCTGGAGAATAACAGCACGGATATGGATGGTGACAGCGCCGGTTCGTCTACTGTCTTCCGTCAGAGATTGTGGACGGCGAGATATGGCAAGAGAAAGCCGAAGAATGATGCATTTGTGGGCTGCCTTATGGAGCTCAAATACATATCGGAGGGCGGTTCTGTTGACATCGGAGGTCAGAAAAAGAAACAGGCTGTGGAGATCATAAGCAAGCTCTGCCTGTTCGACGCAGACAGGAGAAGTGCCGAGGAACAGGAGATACTGCTTTATGAGCTCAAGAATGCGTTTCTCAAGTTCATCGAGGTGAGCAGAGGCGGCAGAGGTTTCACATCCATAGCATTTGGCATGGGGCAGCTCTCGGATGAGGGGGTGGCGAAGAAGATCGCAGATCAGATAAGCTCCATCGCATTTGACGCACCGCATATGCTGCACATGGACAAGGAATTTGCCATACTTCAGAGTGCCGCACTGGCGGCGTTCAGGCAGGAGTATCCTAACAGGGAGCATTTCTTAAGAAAATGATAGCGTAGACGGAATGGCTATGTGTGAACAGATCAAAAGACCATCATGTATTTAGTGTTAAAATGCATGATGGTCTTATCTATTGTACCTGTTTTGGCGTTATCTCATGAATGTATGGATTCGAAGATAGAATATGTATCATCAGAATCCCTGGTGTTCAGAAATATCACTTCGTCCCTCGTCTTTATCATGATGATGGGATAACTGTCTGCGTATACATACAGCTCACATTTGCCGTAGGTGCTGCTCTTGAAATGGCCGATCAGGTATTCATCGGTGGCACCTCCGTTTGTGCGAACAAAATCATCGTCTGGCAGTTCATTCAGAAGCTGAACCTCCTCTATGTCATCAAAATATATCTCCGATGAGTATATGGCAGCAGACACTGTGAGTTTGTTGGAGTCAAGATGAGTGTCGATATGCACGTTTATGAATGGCACAAGCGCACCTATCGTCCAGACAATGCAGGCGGTGATAATGATACATGTAAGTCCTGTAAAAATCTTTGCGCTCCTGGTGGCATAGTTAAATGTATAATTTCCACTCTGCAATCTGTTCTGAACCAGCACATGCGGGTCGGAAGGATTGTAGTAATATCCGGTTTTCCAGTATTCGTCGTCATCCACGTAGAGAGGCTGGGTGTCGGCGGCCAAGAGTTCACGTTTTCTGCTTTGTGCCATGAGGAGAGGTGCAAACAATCCGATGGCAGCAAGAGTCTGGACAAATATATAGACATAGAGTGCGGAGCTGCACAGCGAGACATTTACAAGCGCACCCTTGAAATTCAGGATATCAGAAAGCGAAATTTGCTGGGACTTACTGGCTGATGATATGCAATGAATCAGGGTGTCAATAGTGATATATACCCATGCGACAGCATTTGTTGCCGAAAGAATCAGCATTGCTAGTCCCTTGTATATCTTCATGGTTCTGTTGACGGTCTGGTTGAGCTGGGTATCCGAGCTGTACACAGTTCGCTCGTGCCGGTTTACATATATGTGGAATATCATGGATGTAAGTGACATCAGGACGGAGCAGAGTCCCATTATTATCATTGTGGTTGATATGACCGCACTTTTCCCTATCACAAATGGCACTAGGCAAATGAGCTCCACAAGGATTATTATTCCATGATAATTGAAACTGATCTCACTTTTGCCGATCTGGGTTGACACATTTGTATCAATGTAGCGTTTTCTTTTCTGAGCAGGGATTATCCAGTCATTTTTCATCTTTAGGGCATACATTTTCCTGTGCGCGGAGTTGTTTGCATATGTTATAAGGAAACAGAATGCGATCATCCAGATAGTGTATGCCAGTACGAATATAATGATCTCCCAGAACACGACAAAGCACAGGGATGTTCCAAGGATGAGATTTATCCAGATAATCCGGTTCATCTTACGTCTGGCAGCAGCAACAATATTCAGGACGGTTTCGTCTTCACTGTGTTCCTTTGGAATGTGGACACCCAGGAGCATTCCCTCGGTATACGAATAATTACTTGTATATACGAACTTCATTATGAGCAGTATGAAGAAGTTCATAAACAGGAAGATGATAAATAATGCTATGCTCATAAGCGGCTCCTTTCTGTTATTTTAGTGGATATTTGGATTGGAGAAGACTTCATTTTGGAATATACTTCATCGCACAACTTGAGGAAATCATTCCGGTTCATTCCGGTTATGCTTGCCTCGGCGGACAGAAGTTCCAACTCAGATTCCAGCTTGTCACGGAACTCGGCGTCCATATTGATATTTTCTGATACAAATGCTCCAAGCCTTCTGTCAGTTCTGATATATCCCTCGTTTTTGAGTATCTGGTATGTCTTATTCACAGTCATTGTGTTCACACCGGCATCCGCCGCAAGCTGTCTTACAGTGGGAAGCTTTTCGCCTGGATGTATCTCGCCTTTGCCGATTCCCTTTACTATCTGATTGCGCAGCTGTACATATATGGGTGTGTCACTGCTCATGTCAAGCTCTATGATCATGTGGTGTCCCTCCTTTTTTGTATTATCTGTATTATAATATATAATACAGACTCCGCAATAAGTCAACTATGAGAAACCGCCGTATAAATAAAAATCATCCGTGAGTAAGTTGATTACCCACAGATGATCCTTATATCTTGTTAAATTTTATTTTTGTGTAGCTGATTTTTGCAGTTCCAATAAACGTTCATTTGAAATGGTATGAAAATACGAGTTCAATACTTTTGAATAGTTTATAGTTATTTAATTGTATTTCTAAAATCAGCGTGTTATATTTCGTTTATCATGTTATGTGTAATTCAGAAATTGATCTTTGCAGTACTTCACTGCGATTATCACAAAATAATTCAAATTAATATGGAGACGGTAGAGGTGTGTTGCCGCTCAGGTTTTGCTATAGTATAATTATAAAAAATATGGCTATAAATTCATGCAACTATCCTCTATTGGTTTCTTTACTTTTCATAGAAACAAGAGGAGGAAGGTTTGTATGGGAGAAAAGGATATAACAGAAAAGATACTGGCAGATTATAATGATGTATTTGCAGATATAGTAAATGTATTGTTGTTCGGTGGAAAAACAATTGTTGACGACGAGGTGTTAAAGCTCATGAGCGTATTGACGCAGGACGAAAGATTTGAACAGGCGCAGGCTAACGGAAATAAAGGAGGTTTAAAAAATATGTGTGAAGTACTTGATAGGGCGGAAGCCAGAGGAGAAGAAAGAGGAATATCTATAGGCGAGGCGCGAGGAGAATTAAAGGGTGCAGTGAGGGCATATTTGGATGTGAAGGTTCCTATAGAAGAGATAGCGAAGAAACTGAACATATCAGTGGAGAAAGTCCAGAAGATAGCCGACACATTATAGGAGATGAACATATATGCAGTTACACACACTTATATCTTCGGAAAATGGTCCGATCATCCTCTGGGTCATGTACCCACACAGGGGAGATGAACTGGAGCACACAGCGGATTCTATCAGAGAACTGGTGGGAGAAGAACATTTTACACTTGTTGCGATACAGATAGATGACTGGAACAGGGATCTCTCACCGTGGAGATCGGATGAGGTCGATGGATCATTTGCCGGAGAGGCGGGACGGACACTGGATTATATAGAACAGCAGGTCGTACCGCAGTTGGATATTCAAAGCCAGGCGAACAGACCTCTTTATATCATGGGATATTCGCTTGCCGGGCTTTTTGCACTTTGGGCAATGTATCAGACGGATATATTTGCCGGATGTGCCACGTGTTCGGGCTCAATGTGGTATCCGGGATTTGTGGAATATGTAAACAGCCAGCCAACACTTGCGAATAAACGTATATACATCAGCCTAGGCGGCAAAGAATCGCGGACATCCGACAGGCTGATGTCAACTGTGGCGGATCGGACAAAGGAGATTTGCGAACTTCTCAAAAAAGACAATGATGTTATATATGAGGTAAATCCAGGTGGACATTTTGCCGATTCCGGGAAGAGGCTGGCGAAGGCTGTGAAGTGGATAGAGAAGGCAAAAGGATAACAAAAAGTACAGGAGAGCACATATATACAATCGTTCACTGGCAGAACGATACGAGGCATAACATATACCGGATAGATATATATTTTTATCGGAATAGATGATAATATATGGGGCAGACATATGGAGTAGATAGATTAATGGCAGACACGATCCGGTAAGTATATGCAGCGAAAAATCAGATCGTGGTAAGCCGGAAAGAAGGGCAGCATGGGTAAACAGACAAAGAAAAAGAAAAGCATAGGAGCGGCAAAGGAGATATTTGCAAAGCCCCCAGGAAGGCTCGGCAAATGGAATGTGATAGCATTTGTCGTGCTGGTCATAGGAGAGCTTATATACTATTATGCGGCAACACCGGCGATCAACATACAGAGTACAAGTTTCTGGGTGTGGATGGTCATTTCAGTTGCGCTTGTTGGCTTTTGTACGCTTGATTTCACGGTGGAGAGTAATGATACCAGAAGTGTCGCAACGAAAGCAACGAAACCGGCAGCATGGATAGTAGTAATAATGATAGTGGTCGGACTCATTATGGTGGCGGCGTCATCCAAGCTGTTTTGTGCATCAAAGTATGCAAGTCTCATCAATATAGAGGATGGGGACTTCCAGACGGATATCCCGGAGAGCAGGCAGATAAATGACATTGCACTGATGGATACAAGCACAGCGAGGATCATAGGTGAGAGAGCCGTCGGTTCACTCTCGGATGTGGTCAGCCAGTATGAGGTCAGCGGCAATTACAGCACTATAGATTACAATGGCGCGCCGATGAAGGTCGCAGCACTCAACTATGCGGGATTCATCAAATATATGAACAACAGGAAGAACGGAATCCCGGGTTATGTTCTTGTGGATCCTGTAAAGAATGAGGCACACTATATACAGACTGAAAAGCCTATAGTGTATTCACCTTCAGCGTATTTCAACAAGAACCTGTACAGACATGTCCAGATGGCTTATCCGACATATATATTTGAAGGTTTCTATCTGGAGCTCAATGACGATGGCAATCCATATTACATCTGTCCGGTTCTTGAGTCGCATGCAGGACTCTTCGGTGCAAAGGATGTAAAGGGCGTGGTTATATGCGATCCGTGTACGGGCGATACAGAGTACCATGAAGTCAGTGATGTTCCACACTGGGTGGACCGTGTATATGATGGCGACCTGGTGTGCCAGAAATACGACTGGTACGGCGAGCTCTCAGGCGGCTACTGGAACAGCGTATTTGGCAATAAGGGCTGCAAGAGGACTACGGATGATTATGGTTACAAGGTTATGGACGGCGATGTGTGGGTATATACAGGTGTCACATCGGTAAATGGTGACGAGTCCAACATAGGATTTGCTCTGATGAATCTCCGGACAGGAGAGAGCAAATATTATAAGGTGGCAGGTGCAGAGGAATACTCAGCCATGTCATCGGCAGAGGGACAGGTACAGCATCTTGGTTATAAGGCATCCTTCCCATCACTCATCAATATCAGCGGAATACCAACCTACATCATGGTCTTAAAGGACAACGGTGGCCTGGTAAAGATGTATGCGCTTGTCGATGTGGAGAAGTACAATATTGTAGCTACAGGCACTACCCAGAAGGACGCACTTGCGGCATACAACAAGCTGCTGGCAGAGAACGGACTTAAGAGTACGCAGAGCATGACGGACGATATACCAAACAGACAGATCACGGTAGCTGATATCAAATATATCAACATGGATGAGACGACATATGTGTATATCACGGATGAAAATGGCAATGTATACAAGCAGGATTTCTCAGAGAACGAGGAACTGATATTTATACAGAGCGGGGATAAAATAAAAGTATTTTATCAGGAATCAGCCAACGGAATAAATGACATAATATCTGTTGAGAGATAGATTTATTCACTAAATAAAGGCTCTCCCTGTGATAAACAGGGGGAGCTTTTTGCATGATAATGTGGTATTATAGAAATATCTTATTGAGAATAAATCTATATAACTGATTAATTATGATTGACAAGGAGGTTATTATCATGGATAAAAAGGCGATTTACAGTTTATCATACGGGATTTTCATGTTGTCCACAAAGCTGGGCGACAAGGCAAATGGCTGCATCATCAACACCTGTATACAGGTGGCGAACAATCCAACGCGGGTTGCGATATCGGTTCTCAACACGAATTACACATGTGATCTGCTCAAGGAGAGTGGTGTGTTTGCCCTCAGTGTACTTGACGAGCAGTGTACATTTGACTCGATAAAGCACTTCGGTTTCCAGTCGGGAAGAGATGTGGACAAGTTCGAGAGCATAAAGATGCCGGAGGATATCAATGGAATTCCATACATGGGTTGGTATGCATGTGCAGTAATCAGCGGCAAGGTTGTTGAGAGTCACGATCTCGGAACACACACGTTGTTCATCGCGGAGGTGGTTGATGCAAAGATGCTGTCAGACAAGGCTCCTCTCACATATGCTGATTATCAGGCACATGTAAAGCCAAAGGCAGACAAGCCTCCTAAGACAGATAAGAAGATAGTGGGATGGCGCTGCAAGATATGTAACTATGTATATGAAGGAAGTGAGCTCCCGGCAGATTATGTATGTCCTCTGTGTGGACACGGAGCAGACGACTTTGAACCTATATATGAGTAATGTAAGATATGCCGTTATCGGCAAGAAATGAACGGTTTCAAATCTTGAAAAAGTTGATTTCTTGCCGGTAACGGCATATACTATCTATATACAAAACACTGTGCAGATGATAAAAGCCCATTGCGTAAAAGGAGGGATTTTCATGGGTTATATTTCAGTTGCAGAGACTGCAAAAAAATGGAATGTGTCAGAACGAACCGTTAGAAATTACTGCGCTCATGATAAGATTCCTGGGGCTTTTCTGACGGGAAAGACGTGGAATATACCGGATTCTGCGCAGAAACCAATGCGTCAATCTGCGGGAGAAGAGAACCGGGATCTGCTGACTGTGCTGAGAGAAGAGAAAAAAAATGGAATTAAAGGTGGCATTTATCATAAGATACAGGTGGATTTCACTTACAATTCCAATCATATAGAGGGCAACATGCTCAGTCATGATCAGACACGGTATATATATGAGACAAATACTATAGGCGTGAGTGATCAGGCGATAAATGTTGACGATATAGTCGAGACGACCAACCATTTCAGGTGTATAGATCTGGTGATCGATGATGCAAAGAACTTATTAAGTGAGAAAATGATAAAGGAGCTGCATTTGATTCTAAAGAATGGAACTCAGGACTCACGAAAAGAATGGCTTGCGGTGGGAGATTACAAGAAAGTTCCGAATGAGGTGGGCGGTCATGATACGGCTTTGCCGGAAGAAGTTCCAGAGAAAATGAAAAATCTCCTTGCAAGATACCGCAAGCTCAATGAAAAGACACTAGATGATATTCTGGATTTTCACCATGAATTTGAAAGTATTCATCCGTTTCAAGATGGCAATGGCAGGGTTGGCAGGCTGATATTGTTCAAGGAGTGTCTGAAATATGATATAATTCCATTTATCATAGATGAAGATCTCAAATGGTATTATTATAGAGGACTTTCAGAATGGAATAGAGAAAGAGGGTATCTGCGGGATACCTGCCTTACTGCGCAGGATAAGTTTAAAAAGTACCTGGACTATTTCAGGATACAGCACAGAGATTAAAATAATGGAGGAAATTATGGACAGAGAAAGAATGATGAAGAACGTAGCAGAGATATTCAGCCGAGGTGCGGTGGACAAGAATCTTCCGGCATGGGTAAATATGCGTCACGCCTGGAAAGCAAGTGATGCGGCGAGAGACAGAGGGCTTGAATATCCGGCAAATGTTGTACAGATAAAGAATCTGGATTACAAAAAGGAGCTTGATGAGGTCCGTTTCAATGAGCTGATTGAAACATGGGACAAAGGTGTAGAGAGGAACATTATATTCTTTGCCGATTCCGGGGATGCCGCAGACGTGGATTCTGCAAGCTATACATCCAACAGCTACATGGATCTCTGCGTTCCAATATCGTATATGACAGATGAAAACAGAAAATATCCGGTGATAGTGAGCGTGCATGGCGGAGGCTGGTTCTATGGTGACAAGGAACTGTACAGCCACTATAGCTGCCTTCTTGCGGAGCACGGGTATGTGGTGGTGAACTTCAACTATAGATTGTCACCGCAGAACAAATATCCTGCTGCTATAGAGGATGTGGCGTATCTCATTCGGTATATCCATGAGAATGCGCAGACACTTGGAATAGACATGGACAATCTCTACATGGTCGGTGATTCGGCGGGGGCACAGCTCACGGCAAATTATTGCATCATAGCATCAAACAGCGATTACAGGGCAAAGCTTGATTTCTTCACATATGACCTACTGCCTAAGAAGGTATGCCTTAACTGTGGTGCATACAAGATGGCAGAAAGAAATGACAATATATCCGCATGGTATCTGAGAAATGATGTGGATGATGACCAGAATAGTGACGGAAAAACAAGTTCACACGACAAAGCTGAAAAATGTGAAAGTAAGAAAATAAGCCAGGCATATGCTGTGGCTGAGGAACAATACAAGCTGTTTATGGATCAGCTTGATTATGTAAATGCTGAGTTTCCGGAGGCGTATCTCATGTACAGTGTAAATGATGATCTGGCATCACATACAAAAGCGTTGGATGAGGTGCTGAACAAAGTTGGAGTTGCACATATCACAAAAGCGTATGGACAGAACAATCCTGATAGCGGCCATGTATTCCATATGAATATGTACAATCCAGAGGGAATACTCTGTAACGAGGATGAGTGTGCATTTATGAAATAAAAAAACTGTTTGACAACACGACATCAGAATGCTATCCTAAAAATCAGATAAAGGCAAAGACAGGAAGGAGTACTTAAGTCACTGTCACTTCAGAGAGTAGGCGTTTGGTGCGAGCCTATAGGACACCTTAAGGAAGCAGTCCCCGAGCTGTGACCGCGAAAGTTTTCCGGGTAGTGGTCAACGGAAGGTTCCACGTTATAGGAACAACGATAGTGATGGCTGTCGGCTGAGAGCAGGAATAAGTTCCTGAATTTAGGTGGTAACACGGACAAGAAAGTTCGCCCTAAGCATATTATAAGTATGCTTAGGGCTTTTATTTTGCGTTTTCAGGGTGACAAGCGGCTGCGATGCGCGAGCTTGCTCGCGGGCATCGGCAGACAATTGTCACCCGCGCGCGACATGAAACACGAAGCCCGGTAGGGCGGAGTGTGAATGTCGTGCAGAGATTACGGGAGCATCGAAGATGCGGAGTAATCTCGAAGAAAACGCAAAGGAAAGCCGGAAAGCAAGCGGCTGCGATGCGCGAGCTTGCACGCAGGCATCGAAGATGCGGAGTAATCTCGAAGAAAACGCAAGTTAAACCAACAATCAGCAAACACAGACAACAAGGGATCAAGAGATATAAAGGAGTGTGTATCATGAGAAAATTCGAAAAATCATCAAAGCTTGACAATGTGTGTTACGACATAAGAGGTCCTGTTATGGACGAGGCAAACAGAATGGTGGCTGAAGGGGTAAATGTCCTTAAACTGAACATAGGAAATCCTGCACCGCACGGACTTATGGCACCTGATGAAGTTGTAAGGGATATGGCATATAACCTCAGAGATACCGAGGGATATTCGGATTCAAAGGGACTTTTTTCTGCAAGAAAGGCGATCATGCAGTATTGCCAGCTGAAGAATATTCCAAATGTAGGAATCGATGACATATATACAGGAAATGGAGTCAGCGAACTTATCACCATGTCCATGCAGGGATTGCTGGATTCTGGTGATGAGATACTTGTTCCAATGCCAGACTATCCATTGTGGACGGCGTCTGTCAACCTGGCAGGAGGAACAGCGGTTCATTATCTCTGCGATGAGCAGTCCAACTGGTATCCGGATATAGAAGATATCAAGAAGAAGATAACCTCAAGAACAAAAGGAATCGTAGTCATCAACCCTAACAACCCTACAGGAGCTCTCTATCCAAAGGAGGTTCTTGAGCAGATAGTTCAGGTTGCAAGGGAGAATGAGCTTATCCTTTTTGCTGATGAGATATATGACAGACTTGTCATGGATGATAAAGAGCATGTGGCTCTGGCTTCACTGGCACCTGACCTTTTCACGATAAGTTTTAACGGACTGAGCAAGTCACACCGAGTTGCAGGTTACAGAGTGGGCTGGATGTGTCTGTGTGGAAACAAGAGCAATGTGAAGGGATACATAGAGGGACTTAACCTCCTGTCATCCATGAGACTTTGCTCGAATGTTCCTGCCCAAAGTATAGTTCAGACCTGTCTTGGAGGCTACCAGAGTGCAGATGAGCTGCTTCTGCCTGGAGGAAGGATCTATGATCAGAGAGAGTATATTTATAAAGCACTCTGCGATATACCGGGAATAAGTGTGGTTAAGCCGGAGGCAGCGTTCTACATATTCCCGAAACTTGACAAGGAGAAGTTCAACATCACAAATGATGAACAGTTCGCTCTTGATCTTTTGAGGGATAAGCACATCCTCGTCACATGTGGAACGGGATTTAACTGGAAGGATCCGGATCACTTCAGAATAGTATATCTTCCGAATATGGAGATACTCAAGGCAGCAACAGCAAAGCTGGCTGATTTCCTGAGCTATTACCACCAGTAAAAGAAATTATATAACAAGGCTGTATCTGAGAAGCTGCCAGTGGCATGTATTTTAGAAATATGAATACATATGTGCTATTGCAATACAGATACAGTCTTGTTTTTATATTATTTGGTTGAGTGGAATGATGCAAGTTACAGCATATAAGCAGTTTTGCGGGTCTATTATGCAGAAACCATTATATTTTTCTACAGAATTTTTTACATTTTTCAGACCATATCCATGGATAAAGTCAAAATCATTGTCTGAAGAATGTTTTTTCGAAGCATTATAAGAATTTTCAACATAAATGGTGAATGTATTTCTTATAGTTTGTAGCTTGACTGTAATTACCGCATTTTCAACATCATTACATGCGGTTATGGCATTGTCGAAAAGATTACCTAAAACTATAGTCAGGTCATAATCTGTAAGAGGTATCTGAGTAGTACTCAGTTTTATACTTGTATCAAGAGTTATATGGTATTTGTCAGCCACTTCTTTCAGGTTACTCACAAATGAATCTATTACCAGGTTGCCTGTGTTTATAGAACAGTATCTGGATTTGAGATCGTTTAAAGTATCATTAGTATAAGGAATGACTGCGTCATAATTTTTATTTTTTATACAATTTTGTATATATATAAAGTGTTTATTTGTATCATGCATAAAACTGCGGAGACTTTTATAAGCCTCTCCAAGTTGAACGTATTTGTTTTGTTGGAATTCAATCTGTCTTGATAATTGTTCTGTTTGCGCTTGTAATTCTTCCTTTTTAGATATTTCATTGATCAGGAAGAAATTAACAATATTTATAGTAAGCAGTAAATTTATAAGATTGCTATAAGCTCGAGGATTTGTCTTGTTAAAGGCAAATATATCAGGGGTTATTAAAATTATGAGAGATATGACAGGAATTACCACAATAGCTGAAATATCAATAATTGACAGTGATATATGAATCTTTCTAAATATAATTGTAACAAGCAGAACAAATATGAGACAATAAAAATCAGAAAGAGAAAAAACAGAATTGAAAACGGCAACAGGGATTGTGTCGTTTTCAATATTTGTTGCAAGAAAGCGATTTATAGTTGAATATGACATATTTTCGCATAGCATAGTAATTGTCACAAAGGAAATAGATGTAAATAATCTTGATGTGATTGTGGCAGTAAATAAAAGTGAAAGAATGGTAGTTAATAAAAAGGAAAGAGAAACTCTCATAACAGTTGCTTTCATGGATACATCTCCGGAAAGTGGGAGAACAATAATATTTTGTAGCATTTCAACTCCCCAGATTATAAAAATACCAAAAATAAAGTTATAATTAAATCGTCTTTTGTCGTTGAATATAACATAAAAAAATATATACATATCTGCACTGTATAAAAGCGTTGGCATAATATCAAAAATAATGTCCATTGTATTTACCCTTTCATATCTGAGATGATTTGCTTTGCAAAAAAAGTTCTGAATTTTTTTAGGTTTCTTCTAGAAATATTGATTACGTCTCCATTATCAAGACCTAACAACTTATCGTTAAAGTGGGTTATATGCTTTGTATTTACCAGAGTGCTTTGATTGGTTAAAATAAATCCATGTTCAGCAAGAGAGGTTGCCAATGATGATAACGCTCCACGACCAATTATTTGAGAATCGCGTAGTGTATAAATAAGATGGAGTTTTTGGCTCTTGCTTGTACGAATGTAGATTACATCATTCACATTTACAAGAAGTTTTTCATTATATGTATCTACTACTATGCGTATATTGTTCTTGCTTTGCATATATGTTAAAAGGTCAGACATAATATTTTGAAAAATATTGTAGAAAACAGGTTTTATAAGATATTGAAAAGGATGAACCTGAAAGCTATCATGCATATAGCTTGGATATGAAGTCACAAATACAATGTATACATCATCTGAATATTTTTTCCTTATATGTTTGGAAATCTCTAAACCATCCATATTTGGCATATCAATGTCAAGAAATACAATGTTGTATTTGTTTGTTTCAAATGAAGACAAAAATTTAGAACTGTCTGTAAAAGTGTGAATTTCACAGTCGATATCAAATTGTATTTGATATGAAATCAAGTATTTTTTTATTGAATAAATTGATGATACTTCATCGTCACAAATTGCTATATTAATATTTTTAAGAGACATTTTTTATATTCCTTATATATCCTGCAAGTAAACTTAATGTACATATTAATACACACAATGTAATAGTTTGTGTATGCTGATTGGATTTATTGTACCATAATATAAGTTGGATTCCACATATTAATATTACGGTAATCCTGGCTTTCTTTTGTAGACTGATTTTGTCTGAGATGTTAAATCTTTTATTTTCTGTATCAACAGGTGAAACTATCATAATTATGGCAATGCAGACAAAAAATATGATTGCTTGAATAGTTTCTGAATGTTCAAATGATAATTGTGGAAATAATACCACAATTATCATGATTCCATATGACAAGATGGTGCACCGCAAAGGTGTTGATGCGTGATAGCCACCTGCAAAATAGCGCAATGGCATAGTTATTATTATGAATAGAACAGATGTAATTAATCTATGAAAAATAATCCCTGTGGCAAGTGTTATAAGGTCAAAAATAATTTCTTCAAATACACATGAGAAAAGGTAGGAATATATATTTCTTTCTTTATCTGTAATTATTTTTTCTTTGATAAGGTAATTAGAAATCTTCAAACATATATAATTAATCATAAAATACTCTCCCTAATATTGATATCAAATGAGTAAAGTTAATGATAGCACGAGTGACGTATGTAGCAATAGGAATGGAGTAAACGGTCAAAATTAAGGAGTATGTGGTAATAAATTACCGTTCACTCCTTAATTTTGACCAATTAGTCCATTTTGAAAAAATAGTCGAAAAATGCATTTATAATAACCTTATAAACATAGTTGTCGATTGTATAGCAGTAGAAAGGAGGATATGTATTGTGAGAAAATTACTTGTCAAGGCAGGAAGATTATTATGTGCATGCTCAGTGGTAATATCCCCACTTGTTGTGGAAGGATGCAAGACTAGATATTATCAGCCGAAGGAGCCGGATGGCTTAGAAGAGTTTGCTAAAAAAAGTAGACAATAATTTGAATTTAGGAGGATATGCATATGAGGATGTTTAAGAGAATGATTGTATGCGTGATGACAGCGGTAATGACGATATCATGTATGCCTGGGGTGAGTGCACTTGCGGGGGAGAGCGAGACCACAATGGCAGAAGAGCTAGCTGTAGAAAATAATAGTGTTGCAAGAGCGGTTGCATCATATTATTATGACTATGATTGCACTAGTTATACTAAAGTAGGACATGTAACAACGGCAGGTACAACTATGACACTGATATATAATGCTTCAACGAAAGGAAAAGTGAAAATAACAGTAAAGGATTCCAGTGGAAATATTAAAAAGAATGTACTAAAAATATAGCTCCGTCAAAATCTGACGGAGCTAATTGTGTATAGCGGGGGGACATATGAAAACAAACTTATTTCTGATAACAAAATACTGGAGATATCATAAAAAGCAGTTTGCGAGCATGCTTACCTCGATAGTGATATTAACGGCTTTCCTGTTGATTGCACTTTTGATGGAGAGAACAGAATGTAGACGGCAGTATGATGACAAGCTGCGGGGAAGTAGTAAGACATTTTACCTGTATAGCAATCTTGGCAGTGATGCATATGAGGAGATGTCACAAGACAAAAGGGTCAGCATGATCGGGCGTACGGCTATATGTGGAAAGCTGGGAAATGACAAAACACAGTATACATATGGTACATATATTGACGATACGGCAGAGGAGCTTGAGTATGTAAAGCTTTCGTCGGGAAGATTCCCTGAAAAAACCGGGGAGGCAGCAGTGTACGATTATGTGTTGGAGGATATGTTTTTTACTGTTGATCCTGACTCGTATGTTGGAAAGGAAGTAACATTTGACAGTTATGATTTGGATGATACATATCTGTTGAGAACAGGTAGACATGTGGGACAGATTACGTTTACTATCACAGGTGTATTGTGTACAGACAGCAGAAGAGATCTTAAGGAGAACAGAGTAGACTGGGGATCTGACCTTTCGGAAGTACAGATGCCAACTATATATCTGTGGCGGGATGACTGTGATTTGGATGAGAATACATTCGTATATACTGCTGTCTCACTGTATGGTGATGACGAGATAACAGAGCAGTCGGAGAGCGCTATGGAAGAGTTTGCGCAGGATTATTATGACAAAACTGGAATATGGCCAAGATCCGGCCGCAGCAGATCGGCTGCAGAAGATATCTGCAACATTACCCTTGGAAACGAGAAGCTTAACAGCGAAAGTTATCTGTCGGACTCTGTCCAGGGAATACTATATTTCAGTGTTATTGCTGTGATCTTGTCGGCTATATCCCTGTTTGGCGTGATGATAACTGTTATGAGCGAGAGGCAGAAATCCCTGGATATCGTGAGAGATATAGGAGCCAGCCGGATGAAAGTGGCTTGGATACATATATTGGAATGGGGAATCCTGCTGGTTTCAGGAGTGATATGCGGTGGAGTCGTTGGAATCACTGTATATGAGGTCATACTCGAGATTCAAAGTCGTTTTCTGAGGCTGCCTAAATTGCGCGGTTATACAGTGGAGTGGTGTGTACAGCAGATTACAGAAAATCCATTTGTAATCTCTGTTGTGTGTGCAACAGGTACATTTACTCTTGGATATTTACTTTTTTATATATACCTTCATATAAAATCAAGAAGACTTATAAGAAGAGATCGTGTGAGATCATTCGGGAGAATCAAATCGGTGGTTTCCGGTATTCCATTTGCAAATATAATGCAGATGTTGTCTGTTGCCCTGATCCTGTTTGCGGCGGTGATGTGCTACGCATTCTGCTCTATGGACGGCAAGGGAAAAGGATATTTTCACAATGATGATCTGGACAGAGACACATATTATACATATGGACAATTGGATATGGAAACCAGTGATGTAGATATATGCCTTTATGATCAGGGGTCGGGGATTACTGGTGGAGTATTGCTTACAGATACAGGACTTACTGAGGATGGGCGCAAGAGCATTGCGGATATGAACGAAGTAAAGTCAATAGAGAGTTTCTCCACAAACGATGGCTTTGATATATTTTATGATAGAAATGACGAGGATATTCCGGATGGATTGTGGCAGGCGGAGGTCCAGTTTCCGGAAGATACAGAAGAATTCTATCATGCAGACGATAGATTTTATTTCAACGTTCCAGCGATATGGCTGGATGATAACGGAATGAGAAAGCTGGATAAATATGTAAAAGAGGGGTCAATAGGTACCCATGAAAATGGTGTGGCGTGTGTTGAATATGAATATGACGGAATGACCGCGGAGTCGCCATATAAGATAGGCGATGTAATGCATACAATGACAGTGAACGGAAAAGGCGAATACAAGGAGACTGTTGAAATCGTGGATGCGATAATCGTGATTCCGGAGACCACAAAGGAGAGCGATCCGATATTGTATGCAGGTCTTGGCAGAGCTTCACAGTATGGATATGCAATAGTGGCCTCACAGGACACAGCAGTCAGTATTGGGATGTTTAAGACATGTTATGACGTTACATATATATCTCTAAGCAACAGGGGAGATATTGATAGAGTTGTATCCAGGTTTGCTGACATATTGGACTCTTCAATGGAACTCAGGATACGAACGATAGATGAGTGTGATAAGGAGTATCGTGAGGCATATATATCACAGTATGCGAGCACAATATGTCTGTTCTTTATTCTTCTTATCATGGCGGCATGGGGATATTGGGAACTTGTCACCATGCGTTACCAGAATGGCAGGCGGAACGTGGCGATCATGCGGGCTCTTGGAATGGAGAAGCACTCATGGAACATGACGTTTATATGGTATAACATAAGAAATGCCCTGGTATCATGTGCTGTCGGAGCCGGTATGGTGTATGGCATGAGATGGCTTTTGCGCTACAAGTACGAACAGGCGCTAAACATGTTCAACTGGCCGGAGACAGATTTATGGAACGTCGATGCAGATGTTATAAAAGAGGTAACGAGACTCCAGCATGTATTTCTATTTGACAGCGAGATATTTGTTGTCCCTGTGGGAAGAGCGTTGGTACTGATAGGAACATTCCTTGTTGTGATTTCGACGATTATTACGGTGCTGGTCATTCATAAGAAGAAATCGGAAGAGATAATTGATGATCTGGCTGAAAAAGAGTAAGGGGGACGATGCATATGATTCAGATAAAGGATTTAAATAAGACGTATGGTGAAGGAACAAATGCTGTTCATGCACTTCGCAACTGTAATGTGGAATTTGAGTATGGAAAATTTACGGCGATTATAGGAACATCAGGCAGTGGAAAGTCAACATTGCTGCATCTGATGGGCGGACTGGATACAAAGGCAGAAGGAGAGATATTCTATGATGATGAAGATATACTCAGATATTCAGATGCACAGCTTGCAAAATTCCGCAGAAAAAATATAGGTTTCGTATTCCAGTTCTTCAATCTGGTGCCAGAGCTGACAGCAAAGGAAAATATATTCCTGCCAATGATGATAGATAAGGTTAAGGTAGATGAGGAGTACTTTGATAAGCTTACTGAAAAACTTGGAATTTCAGAGAGACTGACACATTATCCGTCACAGTTGTCCGGTGGACAGCAGCAGAGGGTTGCGATAGCCAGAGCGCTCATACACAAACCAAAAGTGTTGCTCTGCGATGAACCTACCGGAAATCTGGACTCTCAATCAGGAAAAGAAGTCCTGAGACTGCTTAGAGAACTGCAGAGTGAAGATGGACAGACTATAATTATGGTTACTCACGATGGAAATATAGCAGATCAGGCCGATCGTATCGTAAGGATAGAAGATGGACAGATAAAATGTGTATAATATTCACACAATTATATACATAAAAGACAAGTTGATGGTAAAACGCAACAACAATGACAATAAAATTAATAAATTGTCAAAAAATATGTTGACGATTTGCCTTGCATCATGTATAATAAAGGTACATTAAAGAACGGCCATTTGAAAAAGATACAGATGGCACACCATAGATTGTCACCCGTGACACGTAACATGTACGAAGTTATCTCAGAGATTTATAGAATCGTGAAAAAGACTTTACACATGGTGCGCAGGAAACAGAGATCCGTGGTACAAGTTCACGAAAGGAGGAGGTTCCGTTGGAGACAATTGAAGAACATTTTTATCATGATGGTAACTCAGAACTGGGAAGTTGTTTCCACACGAGATGCCTTTAAGATAAATCTTGAATCAGTCCACATGCAGATGCTGTATATAGCATGATTGAAGTGCCAGGACGCAGGTATTTGATACCAGATTTGATCCATCGTGATTGTTCAAAACACAAGATATGAGTGGTGTTTCAAGGGCATCAGGTCATATCACATACCGCAAGACCAGTGCTTATAAGAGGTTGGTACATATACAAGTTCATGCAGTGCATGTTATGAGTAGATGCAATTCGTACCCTGATAGTTGATATTCCGGTAAGTTTAATCTCTAGGCACAACGAATTTTTTCATAGATATTTATAATATAGTGGAAGAATCAATGGCATGTGTGGAAACATTCAGATATTTTGATTAGATACTTCAATATTTAAAAAATGAATAAACTAATATAAAGCCAGTTGGTATTATGCCAGCTGGCTTTTTTATGTATTAATTACAACGTGTGTTAAACCACTGATTACCCGCTCTGCGAGCAGTAACAATCCGTGCGGTAACAAGAAACTAATATTAATTGCAAATAACTTAAATTATTGACTAATATGACGTGCAAAAGCAATAAAAAACAACTTAAATATTCGGTAATTAATGACATGTTCAACAATTAAAAAATGAGTTAATATAAGTATATGTATAAATATTAATCACGAATTAGGCTGTTCGTGGTGAGTAAAGTGGAGGAATATCACAAAAAAGAAAGGGTAAGGAATATGGTGAGATTTAGAACAAGACTTGTTGCTGTGACATGTGCAGTTGCAATGGTTGGCTCATTCTGGGGAAGTGCAGGGGCAATAGTCTCAGCTGATGCATCAGAGCCGTCTGCGGAAATGGCGTGGAGCATCACTACAGACAAACTGGTATTTGACACTGGCGCAGATGCCAAGTGGACAGATAAAATTTATGCCAGCAATGATGAAGGTACATACCCAGAGTTAGGCAGGATCGATGATGTGTCTGTGGGTAAAAAGGCTGTGCTCACGGCAAATGTAACACTTAATGGAGATTTTTCAGGATTGGATGGTGCGGAGGCTGCTGACGGAACGTATAATGTGATCCAGCTTTCCTGTGCAATCAAGACTGGCGATGGATGGACATACACCAAGTCTGATGATTATCCATTCCTTAAAGCGGAAAATTTTACAGATGGCAAGACACAGGTATCATTTGCATTTGATGTGGAGGATACAGGAGCTGTGAACGAGATAATATTCCAGTACAATTCAAACTCTGCATATACTGGAACAATATCAATATCTGATGTAGAGATTCAGAGTGATGATTCAGGAGAGGAGCCTGATGGTGGAGAAGAGCCAGGTGGCGGATCATCAGCAA
Organism: Coprococcus sp. AM14-16; assembly: GCF_003434675.1. NCBI lineage: Bacteria > Bacillati > Bacillota > Clostridia > Lachnospirales > Lachnospiraceae > Coprococcus > Coprococcus sp. AM14-16. The sequence continues at coordinate 338,988 of NZ_QTLL01000002.1, read as the reverse complement.
CAGGAAATGTGACAGGTGTGGCAGCACCTTCGATCACAGACAATACAGTATGGAGCAGTTCAGATGCAGTTCTCACATTTGACGCTGTTTCAGATAAGACATGGAAAGATAAAGCGTATGCCAGCAATGACAGCGCTACATATGCCGACATGGCGAGAATAGAGGGGGCAACTGTAGGTGAAAAGGCGAAACTCACAGCGACAGTTTCTCTCGACGGCGATATATCAGGCCTTGATGGTGCCGAGGCATCAGATGGATCGTACAATGCGATCCAGCTTGCATGTGCCATCAAGACAGGCGATAGCTGGACATATGTCAAGTCAGATGACTATCCATTTTTAAAGAGTGAGAACCTTACAGATGGCAAGTGCAGCGTAGAGTTCAACTTTAACGGAGTGGATGCAGGCGATGTTCAGGAGATCGTATTCCAGTACAATGCAAACTCAGCATTTACAGGAAAGGTTCTCATCGGCGGCGTTGCAGTTGACAAGGTAGAGAGTGGCAAGAAGCCGACAACATCAGAGACTGAGGTTGGAAATTTTGCAGATGCAAGCCTTGTGTTTGACACAGCGAGCGATGCAAAGTGGACAGACAAGGCATTTGCCAGCAATGATACAGGAAGCTATACAGATATTCCTACAGTAGACAATGTCAAAGTTGGAGCAAAGGCAAAGCTCACAGCTACAGTTACACTTGATGCAGATGCAACGGGACTTGATGGTGCCGAGGCGTCAGACGGGTCATATAACGCGATACAGCTTGCATGTGCCATGAAGACAGGCGACAGCTGGGATTACGTCAAGTCAGGCGACTATCCGTTCATCAAGGCTGAGAACTTTGTCGATGGCAAGTGCGATATATCATTTGCATTTGATGTATCAGAGGTGGGAAATGTGCAGGAGATCGTATTCCAGTACAATTCCAACTCAGCATATGCTGGCAAGATCACAATAAGCAACGTTAAGGTACTTGATGTTAAGGAGAGCAGCGGCGGACTTGAGCAGAGAGATCCTGCTGTGATCTCAGATCTCTCATCGGCTGAGGATTATGACAAGTGGAGCACAGAGGCCGGATATGCATACAAGCACGGCGATGCAGCCAACAAGGCAGGTACTGCCACACCTGACATATCATATGACAGTGCAAATGAGAGACTTAAGGTTTCTGTTGACTACTCAGCAGATTCAACTTCCTCCTGGAGTGAGGCAAAGGTTAAGTGTGTTCCTACAAAGGCTATGGATGTGAGCCAGTACAACCAGCTCAGTGTGGATATCATCTACCCGGCAAAGCTCAAGGGAAGCAAGATCAAGTTTTTTGCAAATGGAATAATAAATAAAGATACAACCATTGACGATGATGCAGAGGATATCGGCGATGGATTAAAGAAGGCTACAGTTACTATGGGATTTACTCCGACAGATAAACCACTCACAGATGTGACAATAGGAATCATAGGAAGCAGCACAAGCTTCAAGGGCAATGTATATCTTGATAATCTTGTTCTGTCACAGGCAGATACAACAAAGAATTTTGTTGAGATAACAGAGACTCCTGGTGCTGGTTCACCAGCGGATCTTTCACAGATGCCATCATCAGTTAGAGTGAGTGATGCGAATGCTGCAGACAGTGCAAAGGCACTTGCGGCATACCTGAATACGCTCATGAACAGCGATCAGGTTCTGTTCGGACATCAGAATGATGTGAGCAGAAGCGTAAATCCACAGGCGTCACTCGGTGATGTATATGATGTGACTGGACAGGTCAGCGGTGTGTTCGGAATCGACTCACTGGCAGTTACAGGCTCGGAGGCAGGCGGTTCAGACGTGGCTTCGGCACTGGCAAACTCAGTGGCATACAGCAAGACTGCAGCGGCAAATGGTGCGATCGTGTCATTGTCAATGCATATGCCAAACTTCTCCAGCTCCAAGATAGTGAAGAACTCGGATGGAACATACAGTTTCTACGGATGTGATTTCTCAGAGTCCAAGGATCTGTCAAATGACATAGTAAAGCAGATTCTCCCAGGTGGAGAGTACAATGAGGTATTTACAGCTTACCTCGATGTGATCGCAGACTACGCATCACAGCTTCAGGCTGCAGGAATACCTATCATGATCAGACCATTCCACGAGAATACAGGAAGCTGGTTCTGGTGGGGATCAATGAACACAGCTGAGACATACAAGTCTCTCTACAGATATACCAAGGATTACATGGAGCAGAGCGGTGTACACAACCTTCTCTGGGTATACTCGCCAAACGGACCTATCACATCAGAGGCAGCTTACATGTCATACTATCCAGGCGATGAGTATGTAGATATCCTTGCATTTGACTACTACAACGATTACAATTCGTATCCTGCAGCTGCAGACAATTCTTTCTTTGACAGTCTTGATACAACATGTAATATCGTGTCATCAATAGCTGCAAAGAGGGGCAAGATACCAGCCATCGCTGAGTGCGGTGTCAGAGTCATGAAGAAGGATGGTTCAGACAACGAGGGACTTCTCGTAAAGGGTAATCCGGTTGGAACAGAGGCTTCAGGAAAGAACTGGTATCAGGAAGTCAACGACATTGCGAAGAAGAACAACATGCCATACTACCTCGTATGGGCCAACTTCGGAGACAGCAACTTCTATGTACCATACAAGTATGACGACACACATGGACAGGAGCTTATAAATGACTTCATAAAGTACTACAACGACGACTCATCAATATTTGGTGGCGATACAGGATTCTACAGTAACATGGGAACCCTTGCAGGAGTATCTGCAAATACATACACGGGCCAGATGGGTTACATGGTATATCCATTTGACAGAGATACCATCCTCAAGGCGACAACACTCAAGGCTGGTGTTAAGAATGCATCAAAGGTTCAGTTCATTATCAACAATCCTGATACAGGTGTTAAGCTTACACTCAACGCTGAGGCTGGAGCCGAGATTGCCGCTGCAGGATCAGAGCCAGCACTTTACACGGCTGATCTTACAGAGAAGAATCTCAGCAAGCTTGGAAAGACAGATACAGCAACCATCACACTCCTGGCAGATGGCGAGCAGCTCGCACAGCTGTCACACATAAGCCTTGGAAAGGCCAAGGATAAGGCTCCTGTAAATGTCATCGAGGACTTCGAGTACTATTCAGGAAGCGACGGACTTCTGGATTCCACATACACATCTAACTCAGCCGCAGGATGCAGCTCAAGCTTTGTTCTTGACAAGACTCATAAGAACGGTGGCACATACGGCGGTGCGTTCAAGTATAAGCTTGAGACAAATGGATCAGAGGTGTGGACAGGAAGGATCAAGTCAGAGCTTACAAACAATGATTTCTCAAAGTATAATGCGCTTGAGATGTGGGTACAGCCGGACGGTATGGGACAGAAACTTGTGATCCAGATCACAGATGGAAGCGGCGAGGAATTTGAGGTATACCTCACAGATTTCGTAAAGGGAACAAAGGCACAGTATGTTACTATTCCATTCAGCTCATTCAAGGGTAAGAAGGGTGGTACACTCGATGCATCGGATATAGTCAAATTTGCTGTATGGTGCAACTCGATCGTGCCGGAGGATCACACTGGCAAGTGGACAGTTGACTCAACTATCTACTTTGATGGAATCCAGGCAGTGAAGCTCACAGATGATATGCTCAAGAAGAATCCAGTGGACAAGAATGGACTTATCATAACAGATAAGTCACTGGTTAAGAAGGATGAGGCAGATCCGGGTAAGGCCAATCCAACAACAGAGGCTCCAACCACAGAGAATCCAACCACAGAGGATCAGACTACCGAGGCTCCAACAACTGAGAAGCCTGGCAATGACGACAAGACAACTGAGGCTACCACAGCAGCAACAACGGATGGAAGCACAGGTGGAAATGGACAGAACGTGGTAAATACAGGAGATAAGTCACCTGTAGACGTAATGTTTGCGATAATGATAGCATCACTTATCATGGCTGGTGCAGGCTATATCGTTATCAAAAAGGATAAGAAGTAATACTCATTTTAGCCATACAAAGAGCCCCACTGTCGGCGGTGATGAAGACCACCGGCAGTGGGGCTTTATTTGTTGGTTTATATTTGTATGCAATATCAGTTTGCAGCACGTCTCTTCTCAACAAGCTTCTCAACAGGGGTTGTGAGATACATTATGGAGAGCATCAGTGTACAGCAGAACCAGATGATAGGCTCTGTGATGGTAACTCCGAGATATCCAAGTCTTGGAGTGAGGATCATAACCGCAAGTACCTTGCCGATCAGCTCTATAGTGGATGACATGACCGGAACGATCTTCCTGCCCATTCCCTGCATTGCACATCTCAGGACGAACAGAGGACCAAGTACATAGAAGCACGTCACGCCGATCCTTACATATCTCACGGCCGGATCTATGATGGCACTGGCAGATGTACCTGCAACCAGCTTTATAAGTGCCGGGCTGAGCAGCCAGCCGAATATTATCATGACAGTGGTTATGATCGTGTTTATGATGATCGCAGCCCTCACACCCTGATGTACCCGGTCGTATCTGCCTGCGCCCATATTCTGGCTTACATATGTCGTCACGGCATTTCCTACTATATATAACATGAACATGAGGATATCAAATATCTTTCTTGCCGCTGTGTGGGCGGTTACTATATCAGTTCCGAGTCCATTGATGGCTCTCTGGAGTATGACCGTTCCGATGTTCACTATACAGCTCATAAATCCCATGGCAAGTGCGGACTGTATGAGGTCTGCCCGATCACTCTTCTCTACGGAGTATTCATCCTTCTCCGGAATCAGATGCTTTGCCTTCACAAGTATATAGATCAGGGCAAGTATGCCCGCCAGCGCCTGTGATATATCGGTGGCGATGGCTGCACCCCGTACTCCCATGTCAAATGCCCTTATAAACATAAGATCCAGAACGATATTGAGTACAACTGATATACCGAGGAATATAAGAGGCGTCTTGCTGTCTCCGACTGCACGCAGTATGTTGGCGCACAGATTATATAATGAACAGAATATAATTCCAACGATTATGATTATAACGTAGCTTGCTGCCATATCCAGTATGTCGTCCGGTGTTTTGAGAAGTACCAGGATAGGCCTTATAAATATGAGACTCAGAACGGTCAGGACAATGGATGCCAGCAGTGTCATGATGGCCGATGCACCGATACATCTTCTCATATTGTGATAGTCCTTTGCACCATAGTATTTGGCTATAGGGATGGCAAGTCCCATGGTTCCGCTGTTGAGGAAGCCTATTATCATATTCGAAATGACTGAGGTTGCGCCAACCGCGGCGAGTGCCTGTGAGCTTACGTAGTTGCCCACGATGGCTGAGTCTGTAAAACTGTATAACTGCTGTGCGATCTGTCCCAGTATCATAGGAACAGCAAATAACCATATGACTTTCATTGGTTTTCCGACTGTCAGATCTTTCATATATAATAACCCTCCTTATTTTTTTGCGCCTGATATTCGATTGTACAACAGTTCGCGATAAAGTCAATGTGGTTTTTGCTTAATTTTAAAGAAAAATGTTTTATTTTGTTATATAAAATGTTATGTTAAAGTGTAACGATTAAAAATTGCTTGATTGTGCATACTAACATTTGACATATATTATAGAAAGAAATGGAAAATATGGAAAAGAATAACATACAAAAAAATAAGCGTAACAGGAAGAGACATGCGGAGCTCGAGAGAATGGCGTTATACGCAGTGGGCGTCATTCTGCTGGGACTGGTCATAGGCCTTGCTGTGAAAAACTACAGACTTAAGAGTAAACTGGATAATCGTAATGAAAAGGACTCGGTTGTCACAGGAACATCGACGGACAGTGATAATACGAATGGCGATGCCTCAGCAGCAACAACAGAAAAGGCTGCGGAACTCAAGGTTCAGGGAACTGTGGAATGTACAGACATAGCGGTTCCGGAGACGGAGCAGGAAGAGAATTATAATGGTGAGGATCTGGCGGACAATGGCTGTCCGTATGCCATCAAGATAAACAGACAGGAAAATATAGTTACTATATACAAGCTGGACGCTGCTGGATATTACACCGTTCCGGTTAAAGCCATGCGCTGTTCGGTATCACCGGTGGGAGAAACTCCAGTCGGACTGTTCAACATACAGCTAAAGTGGGACTGGCTTGCACTGTTTGACAACTGTTATGGCCAGTATGTGTCACAGATAGACGGTGACACTCTGTTCCATTCCGTACCATATCTTGACACCACAAAGGATTCTCTTGAGACATGGGAATTCAACAAGCTTGGAACAGGGGCATCACTGGGATGCGTCAGACTGTGTGTTGCAGATACCAAATGGATATACGAGAACTGTGAGGCCGGAACATATGTGGATATATTTGACAGTAATTACTATGGACCACTTGGAAGACCTGTGCCGGTGACCAGACTGGATAACACTGATGAGACCGGATGGGACCCGACAGACATGGTTGAGGAGAATCCGACCGCAGGAACAGCCGTGATATACGGTGCGGAGAGCCACAGCATAAACCAGGGCGAGAACTATGACACAATGGCGGGAATATGGGCCTTCAATTCACAGCGTGAGGATGTAACGGACCAGTTGAAGGTTGAGGGAACCGTGGACAATATGAAGCTGGGGAAATATACAGTAAAGTACAGCTTTACAGATCAGGGCAAGGAGATATGGAAGAGTATCGAGATAACAGTGGAGGATGATGAAGCCCCTGTTATAACAAGGGTTCCTGTGGAGATAAAGCTGGAGAGTTACAATGGACAGGCTGATGAGCTTGCAGAGCTTGTTGCATCTTATGTGAACGCACAGGATGGTGATACACTGATAAGGACAGGAGTGGCCACAGATGGCAATGGCAAGACTCTGGATGGACAGGCACTCACAAGTCTTGGACAGGACGTTATATGCGTGGCTGTTAACAAGATGGAGTCTAAGGCGGGCAGCTATACAGTTGTGTGCTGTGCGCAGGACAGCAGCGGTAACAGATCATCCTATCACACAGTCACAGTCACCGTTGAAAAGTAGAGGTGGATCATGGCAGACAGGAAAAGTACGATTTATGATCTCGAAGCAGAGAAGATAAAGGAAAAGATAATCATATTTGCCGCCGATACAGGTGGATATACACAGAAAGAGGTCTCACTGGAGATACAGGCATCCCTGGACGAGCTCACGGAGCTCATAGACACAGCCGGAGCCGAGGTCGTGGGACGACTGGTGCAGAACAGGGACCGCATTGCAAATGACCTGTATCTGGGAAGAGGAAAGGTTGAGGAGCTCAGGGAGATGATATATGAGCTGGGCGCCACAGGAGTGTGCTGTGATGACGAGCTGTCACCGGCACAGTTGATGAACCTTCAGGACGCACTGGACATAAAGGTTATGGACAGGACAATGGTCATTCTCGATATATTTGCAGCACATGCTGGAAGCTACGAGGGCAAGCTGCAGGTGGAACTTGCACAGCTCAAGTTCAGAGCCACCAGACTTGTTGGAATGAGAGATTCGCTGTCGAGACTGGGCGGCGGAATCGGAACGAGAGGACCCGGAGAGAAGAAGCTGGAGATAGACAGACGAGTCATAAGGGACAGGATCTCCAGACTGAAGGCGGAGCTCAGGAACGTTGAATCTCAGAGAAGCCAGCAGAGAAAGCAGAGACAGAGGAGCGCTGTGCCGGTTGTGGGCATAGTCGGATACACAAATGCGGGCAAGTCGACCCTGCTGAATGCACTCACGGGGGCAGGAGTATTACAGGAAGACAAATTATTTGCGACCCTTGATCCTACGACAAGAGGATACAAGCTGCCGGGCGGACAGAATATACTGCTCACCGATACGGTCGGTTTTATAAGGAAGCTGCCGCATCATCTGGTCGAGGCTTTTGGCTCCACTCTGGAGGAGGCAAAATACTGTGATGTCATCCTTCATGTTGTGGACGCATCGGATGAAAACTGGGATAAGAACATAGAGACGGTGTACAGCACATTAAAGCAGCTCAAGATAGAAGAGAACTCGGGAAAACCTGTGATAACTGTATTCAACAAGATAGACAGAATATCAAAGGATGATCTGGTGGGTGTGCGCGATCTGAGAGCGGACAAGACTCTGTATATCTCGGCTGCCACGGGACAGGGACTCCCGGAGCTTGCCAGTGCGATAGAGGAAATACTCAGAAATCAGAAGTCATATATAAGGCATACATTTGCATATTCTGAAGCAGGACTCACAGGACTTATCCACAAATATGGTGAGATCCAGACAGAGGAATATCTGGACGATGGCATATTTATAGAAGCTTATGTTCCAAAGTCAATACTTGGAAAACTTGGACTCAGTTTCGACGATGAAGCTGATTTTTAGTGCCGGCAATGTGGCGTATCAGGCGTTAACGTGCCATTTCACATTGCTTACATAATATGAAGAGATAATAAAAAATGTTTACATTTTATAAGTATTTGTGTAAATTTACAGAGGAAGGATAATGGTTATTCACACAGAAAGGGAGATATTATGAGTGATAATAACATGAATCAGATGCCGGACGGAATGAATCCTAACGGCGCCGATGGTCCACAGCCATCACAGAATCAGCAGGGCGATGCGGGTCAGCAGTATAGCGCAGACCAGCAGTATGCAGGACAGTACGGTCAGCAGCAGTACGATGCAAACCAGCAGTACGCAGCAGATCAGCAGTACGCAGGACAGTACGGCCAGCAGCAGTATGGAGCGAACCAGCAGTACGCAGGACAGTACGGTCAGCAGCAGTATGGAGCGAACCAGCAGTACGCAGGACAGTACGGCCAGCAGCAGTATGGAGCAAACCAGCAGTACGCAGGACAGTACGGCCAGCAGCAGTATGCAGGACAGTATGGCCAGCAGCAGTACGATGCAAATCAGCAGTTTGCGGGTCAGCAGTTTGCAGATCAGTACGGTCAGCAGATGAATGCACAGCAGAGTGTATATGATCAGACCGTGAACATGTATGGTGATCAGGCGCACAAGCCTGAGTCTCCAAAGAAGAGAAAGGGTATCAAGATAGCCATAATAGCAGTTGTGGCAGCGCTTGTTATCATAGCAGCACTTGTTGTTGTATTCTTCGTGTTCATCAAGAAGAGCCCTAAGGATGCGGTCAAGGATGCGATGGAGAACACAGCAAAGGAACTTGAGAACAATAATATTGCAGGTATCGTCGGAGCAGATGACATAGATGTCGACAAGCTGGACGTTCAGTCAGATTTTACCATCGACAAGGTTGCCGGAGATGGTCAGCTCGACGGTTCAACATTTACATTTGACGCAAGCACAGCCAAGAGCGACGGACAGAACAGCTTCAAGCTTGGTTCTTCCATGACACTGGCAGGCGAGACAGTCAGTGCGGATGTTGTAATGATCGGTCAGACGCTCTATATGTCATGTCCTGATCTCTTTACCAAGACATTTTCATTTGACATGAACAGTGTTATGGCAGAGCTCGACAGCAAGGATGCGGGAGCCGGCGGTTCAGTTGACAGCGAGGCTCTTCAGAAGATCATAGATGAGGATCTCAAGCCGGCTGCAGATAAGCTTGCAGAGTCCATAACATATGAGAAGGTCGGCAAGGATGAGTTTACAAATGCAAATGGCAAGACCATCAAGGCAGACCACTACACAGTGACAATCACAACAGACGCTATAGATGAGTTCTCACAGGCACTGGTTGACTGTCTGAACAAGTACATGGACAGCAATCTGTCAGATGATATGATGGATCAGATGGGTGTTACAAAGGATCAGCTCAAGCAGTCCATCGGCACTATTCCATCTCTGGTCAGCGCAGTAATGACAAAGGATGCCGTTGCAAATGTATACGTAGAAAACGACAAGGTGATCCGTGTTGACTGGGATTATGATCTTGCAGCAGCAGGCGTTAAGATTTCATTCACAGCAGATTACATGGGTGACGGAAATGTCACATCAGATGCTGTAACAAAGATAGCACTTACATACGGTTCAGATGTAAATATAGAGCTCAAGAGTGAGTCAAAGACTGACACATCAGGAGATAAGATATCAACTGACAAGAAGTACACATTATCAGCAATGAGCGGCGGAGAGAGCCAGGAGTTCACAGGAAATGTGACATCAGACTATGACAAGAACAGCGGTAAGATGAGTGGAAGCATATCTGTTGATGTACAGGGTGAGACTGCTCAGGCTGTATTTGAGGGTGTCCTTGCAGATGTCAAGAAGGGCGAGTCATTCAGCATAAATGATGCAAAGCTCACAGTTACAGTATCAGGCGAGGATGTTCTTCAGTGCTCAGGAAATCTCAAGGTAGCAGAGAAGGACAACAAGATAGAGGCTCCTGCAGCAGGAGATGTGGTTGATTACTCAGTTCTCAACAGTGATGATGTAGATCAGTACATCAACATGGATAAGATGGAAAAGATCGTATCAGCATGGAGCGAGATATTTGACTCAGTAAGTGTTGACGGCAGACTTGACGGAAAGTTCGGCACCGACTCAAAGGATACTGAGGAGGAAGAGCCTGAGACAACAGAGGCAGCTACAACAGAGGAAGCAACCACAGAGAAGTCAAATGACAGCACAGAGGAGAAAGACCTTTCAAAGGTTACATTAAGCCTTGGCGATAAGTCAGTAAAGATCAATGATCCAAAGGGATACGAGAGAAGCTATGCTTCAGAGTATACCATATCTTATAATGATGAGAAGGGCGATGTATATGCAAGCTATTCTACATATACACACTATTCAGCAAGTGATCTTGTGAAGAACATGAAGGATACTTACACAGAGTATTACAACGATGAGAACTCCAAGGTCAACGAGATGACAGATGGCACAGTGAAGGCAAAGGATGGCACAGAGGTAACATATCTTGTGATACAGCTCACATCATATGATATGGACAGAACAGAGGTGCTGTTGGTATATCCTACAGGCGAGGATGTAGTCACATGTTCTATCAGCTACTGGGATAAGGTCGACAAGGTTGACGCGCAGAAGCTGTGTGAGACATTCATGGATGCAATTGAGATAAAGTAATAGCTGTACAGCGTGCAGGGAAAATGTGAAAAAGGCAGGAGGCAGTGATGAAGGTCGTTAATGTGAAGAATGTGGCGATAGGAGAGGGAATGACTAAGATCTGTGTACCTCTGGTAGCTCCGACGGATTATGATGTGGACTATCAGTTGAGGATCATAGCGAAGTCGGAACCAGACATGGTGGAATTCAGAGCGGATATGTACGAGAAGTGCTTTGACAGAGAGGCACTTATGAAGACTCTGGCGAAGATCCATGATAAGCTGGGGCAGTTCCCTATTATATTTACATTCCGAACAAAGGGCGAGGGTGGCTGCATGGAGGCAACACTCAGCCAGTATCACGACCTTCTTATTGACGCTATAGACAGTGGATATATAGACATCGTGGATATAGAATATTTCTCCGACATGGAGATTGTGGATGAAGTCATAGCGGAGGCTCATTCCAAGGGCGTGTATGTCATAGTGTCTAATCATGATTTCAAGACTACTATACCTATGGAACAGATAGTTGACAGATTTAAGTCCATCATATTCACAGGTGCAGATATAGCCAAGATAGCCATGATGCCTGAGGAGGGATCGCAGGTCGTAGATATGATGCAGGCTGCAAAGGAACTGCAGGATAGAGGAAATCAGACGCCTCTCATAGTTATATCCATGGGCGAGCTCGGCGTGGAGACGAGAACCACAGGCGAGATGTATGGCAATACAGTATCATTTGCCACGGCGGGAATACCTTCCGCTCCGGGACAGATATCTGTGGATGCACTCAGGAGCCAGCTCACCATGATACATCACATTATAGCTGGTAAATAATAATAATTATATGATGCTATTATTCTGGAAGTCACGGATGAATGCCGTGGCTTCCATTTTTTTAGTGTTGTGTGGCTTGTTTCGCAGATATATGGTATTATGACATAAATGTTCCGGGGCCTTGTATGGCAGACGGCGGCTAAGGAGATAAGAATATATGGAAGAAAAGATACACAAGAGGAGAGTGCACTACAGTGGCACCCATCCGAAGAGGTTTGAGGAGAAATACAAGGAGCACGATCCTGAAAAATATGCGGATACGATAGAGAAAGTCATAAGCAAGGGAAGTACCCCGGCAGGGATGCACATTTCAATATGTGTAAATGAGATACTGGATTTCCTTCAGATACAGCCGGGACAGCAGGGGCTTGATGCGACACTGGGCTATGGTGGTCACACAAGGCGTATGCTTGAGAAGCTTCAGGGAAAAGGTCATATGTATGCACTGGATGTTGATCCTATAGAGATAGTGAAGACGAAGCAGAGACTGTTTGAAGCTGGATACGGAGAGGATATACTCACGATAAAGCAGACAAATTTCAGGAATATCGACCAGGTGGCAGAGGAGGCCGGGGGATTTGATTTTATCCTTGCGGATCTCGGAGTGTCTTCCATGCAGATAGACAATCCAGACAGGGGATTCACATACAAGTTTGATGGACCACTTGATCTGAGGCTTGATCCGGAGAAGGGTGAGTCGGCGGCGGAGCGTCTACGGGAGGTTTCGTATGAGGAACTCGTTGGGATGTTCCAGGAGAACTCGGACGAGCCTTATGCGGAGGAGATCGCTACGGTCATCATGAAGAGAAACCGAACTAAGAATTATGTGGAGACCACCACGCAGATGAAGGATGCAATCGAGGAGGCATTGGCATTTGTGCCGGAGAAGGACAGAAAAGAGGCTGTAAAGAAATCCTGTCAGAGGTGTTTTCAGGCTCTGCGAATAGATGTGAACAGTGAGTTTGAGGTTTTGTATGATTTCCTTGACAAGCTGCCGGATGCGCTCAGACCTGGTGGAAAAGTGGCGATACTGACATTCCATTCAGGTGAGGACAGACTGGTAAAGAGAGCGTTCAAGGCGGGAGCGAAGGCTGGTGTTTACAGCGAAGTCAGCAAGGATGTCATCAGACCGTCAGCGGAGGAGTGCGCCCGCAATCCGAGAGCAAGATCGACGAAGATGAGATGGGCTGTAAAAGCAGAATAAAGGACACAGAAAGGCGACATCGTCTGTATATCATGATGGCACTTTTTCGGTATTGATAAGCTCCCAGTAAATGCGTAACAGGCATACGGAGGATAGTAAAAATGTCCGTGATAATTTAGGTAGGACATTTATAGAAATCATAATAAAATTTTCATATATAATACAAAAATATTCATATTTTTTTGATGTAATCGGTATGATATACTTCAAAATGTAGTGATAACTTGCATATATAAAAAGAAACCATCGTAAGGATAATTTTAAGAGAGGTATCAATATGGGAGATTATAAGGCAGCAGAGAATAGATATAAGAATGTTGAAGGTACAGGATTTTACAGACATTGCGGAAAGAGCGGTCTCATGATGCCGCCTCTGGCACTTGGTCTCTGGCACAACTTTGGAACAAATGACGATTATGAGAATATGAAGAAGATGTGCTTTACCGCATTTGACAACGGAATAACACATTTTGATATAGCAAACAACTATGGCCCGGTGTACGGAAGTGCGGAGGAAAACTTTGGAAAGATACTCAGAGAGGAACTGGGTGCGTACAGGGATGAGCTGATAATCAGTACGAAGGCCGGATTCGATATGTGGGAAGGCCCTTACGGCAACTGGGGCAGCAGAAAATATCTCATAGCAAGTCTTGACCAGAGCCTTAAAAGACTTGGCATCCCATATGTGGATATATTCTATCATCACAGAATGGATCCGAACACTCCACTCGAGGAGACCATGGGAGCAATGGCGCAGATAGTGAAGAGTGGAAAGGCACTTTATGTCGGACTCTCCAACTATGACGGACCTACCATGGCAAAGGCGGAGCGCATACTTGATGAGCTTCATGTGCCATTTGTGATAAATCAGAACAGATACAGCATACTGGACAGATCTGTCGAGAACAATGGGCTTTTGAAGCAGACATACGCATCAGGCAAGGGACTCATATGCTTCTCGCCTCTGGCACAGGGAATGCTGACAGACAGATACCTGAAGGACATGCCGGCGGACAGCAGGGCTGTGAAGGACGGAAGATTCCTTCATGAGGATCAGGTGCTTGAAACTAGACCTCTCCTCAACCAGTTAAATGAGATCGCAGCCGGATATGATATGAAGCTATCAGAGCTTGCCATAGCATGGCTGCTGAACAAGCCGGAGGTCACAACAGTGCTGATCGGTGCTTCAAAGCCTGAGCAGATCATCAGCAATCTCAAGGCTGCTGAAAAGCAGGCACATACAGTCATGACCGATGACGAATTACAGAAGATCGAGGATGCCGTTGCAGCATTTGGAAGATCATAAAATAGGCAAAACTTTCTTTTCATACCCCTCGCAGGAGAAGCCGGATAGAGCTTCTCCTGTTTTTTATATCTGTGCAGACGTTGGGAGAAGTCTGTGCTGTTACAAATACATAAAAGTATGGTATTATATCACACAGAATCTATGTTACGGAGAAAAACTGGTGAAGGAATATATAAATGAAGCACTTGAAAAATATATAGAGAAGGGTACATACCCGTGGCACATGCCTGGGCACAAGAGACAGCCGATAGAAGCCGTCCAAAATGTTGATAACATTTCAAAATCCCGGGAAAACTTCTGGAACGGGGTGTATGCACATGATTTCACTGAGGCTAAAGATCTTGACGACATGCATGAGCCGGAGATGTTCATAGCGGACAGTATTGCCGAGATGAAGAAGGTGTATGGAACATTTGCAACATATATGCTGGTGAACGGTTCCACATCCGGACTTATGACAGCTATACACGCCACCTGTCACAGGGGAGACGTGATACTTGCGGCAAGAAACTGCCACAAGGCGGTGTACAACGCTATCTGTATGTTGGAGCTTGAGCCCGAGTATATAGTGCCGGATTATGTGAGTATGAGCTGGCCTGACGGTGTGGGTCAGAATGAAGTCGGAGCAATATCGAATGGAATGTCAGATGATGGAGAAGATGACTGCGAAATATCGGAAATGATGGCTCCAGGCGATGAAGATGATCGTGAAATGTCAGAGAGGACAGACATACTGGGTGACATATCGCCGGATAAGCTGGAGCTTGCTCTTAAGGAATTGGTAGCAGATGGCAGAAAGCCAAGAGCGGTGATAATCACATCGCCGACATATGAGGGTGTCATATCTGATATAAGGACCATAGCCGGGATAGTACACAGGTATGGAATATATCTCATTGTGGACGAGGCACAGGGAGCACATCTGAACTTCATGGAAGGACATGAGACCGCCATGCAGCAGGGCGCGGATATTGTCATCGAGAGCCTGCACAAGACCATGCCTGCACTTACCCAGACATCGCTCCTTCATGTGATGAATCCGAAACTTGATGAGAGAGTCAGGAGATATCTGCAGATATTCCAGACATCATCACCTTCGTATATATTTATGCAGAGCATGGAGAAGGCAGTTGCATTTGGCGCAAATAACAGAGATGAATTTGCCAGGTATGGGCGGAGGCTTGAGGCATTTGCCGGGAAATGTGATGGGCTCAGAAATATACGGCTGTTCAGACCTGATGCTTCCTCAGTGAAAAATGATGAGATCTGTAATGCGTGTAAAGTGTTCGACCATGATGAGGGCAGACTGGTATTTGTCGTGAGACCGGGAACTGTAGACGAGTCGGGACAGAAATTTACAGGGGTTATGCTTGCTGAAATTCTGGCGGACAGGTATGGGCTGATTGTTGAGATGGCATCGGTGAGTTATGTCATTTGTATATCATCTGTTGTGGACAGTGCAGACAGTTATGATATACTATTTAATGCGGTGGCTGAGATAGACGGGAACCTTGGCTATGAGCCGGATAAAACAGACCGGCAGGAGCTGGATATCATATCCGGCAGAAGGTCAGCTATGCCGCCGGGAACCGCGTGGGACAGATCAGTGGAGAGCGTGCCGATTAAGGGTGCGGCTGGAAAGGTGTCGGGGGCATTTGTATATGCATATCCGCCGGGAATACCTGTGCTGGCGCCGGGAGAGGTTGTTGACCGGCAGGCAGTGAACGGAATAAAGTCCATGATAGACAGCGGACTTAATGTGGCAGGAGTCAATGACGGTTATATCAAAGTGCTGTGCGGAGAATGATATGTAGCATTATGATCTGGAAGGTTTGATAAGAATCACAATATAAATATGAAAGGTGTACATGTGCAGGAACAGCATATGGCAGGGTTAGGATATGAAAGGAATATTTATAACTATAGAGGGCCCGGACGGAGCGGGCAAGACCACACAGAGGGAGCTGCTTAAGGAATATCTGGAGAAGAAAGGCTATGACGTGCTGATAACCAGAGATCCGGGGGGAAATCCCATAAGTGAGGCGATCCGCGAGGTTATATTGAACAAGGATTTTACAGAGATGGGATATATGACTGAGTTGCTTCTGTATGCTTCGGCGAGAGCACAGCTTGTGAAAGAGAATATCAAGCCTGCACTGGATGCCGGTCAGGCGGTGATTGCAGACAGATTTGTGGACTCATCCGCTGTGTATCAGGGAATCGGAAGAGGACTCGGAGTTGACACGGTGTATAAGGTAAATGAATTTGCACTTCAGGGAATCATGCCGGATATGACATTCCTCATGGATCTTGACGCCCAGGAGGGAATATCCAGAAAGAAGAACCAGGCTGAACTTGACAGAATGGAGAATGAAAAAATGGAGTTCCATCAGAAGGTCGTGGATGGATACCGCATGCTTGCGGATATGCACACTGAGAGAATAGTGAAGATAGACGCTACTTTACCTATTGATGAGATTCATGGTATAATAGTAGGGTATGTAGAGAAGAAACTTAATCTTTAATATATTTTGATTTTGGAGAAGGTCAGAATAGACATACAGAAACAATTAATTGTAAGGGGGTTGGTATATATGATAGATTTCACAGACATAATCGGACATGAGGACATAATACGCCACTTCAAGAGCAGCATTGAGCTGGGTAAGATATCCCAGGGCTACATCATCAATGGCGAGACAGGAAGTGGAAAAAAGACCCTTACCAGGGCGTTGGTCAAGACTCTCCAGTGTGAGGAGGGCGGTACAGAGCCATGTAATCATTGTAAGTCATGTCTTCAGTGTGAGACGGGAAATCAGCCTGATATCGTGTGGGTGACCCACGACAAGCCAAATGTGATCTCGGTTGAAGAGATACGTGATCAGGTGAATTCTGATATTGATATCAAGCCTTATAGCAGCAGATATAAGATATATGTTATAGAGGATGCACAGCTTCTGAATGTGAATGCACAGAACGCTTTGTTAAAGACGATCGAGGAAGCTCCGTCCTATGCAATAATCATACTGCTCACCAACAATCTTGATAAGATGCTTCAGACTATACAGTCCAGATGTATAGTGCTGAATGTGAAGCCTGTCAGAGAACATGATATACTTGATTATCTCATGAACGAGCTCAAGCTGGACAAGCAGAAGGCTGACTTCTGTATGGATTTTGCCCAGGGCAATCTGGGAAAGGCCATCAGGCTTGCAACTAGTGATGAGTACAAGGAGATCAAGGAAAATGTGGTGAAGTTCATGAGACATATAAGTGATATGTCGGTTGATGACATGATATTTGCCATTAAGAATATGGAGCTGTACAAGCTCAAGGTAAGTGACTACATCGATCTGATGATGATGTGGTACAGGGACATTCTTATGCTCAAGGTGTCCAATAACCCGGGCCGGTTGATGTTCAAGGAGTATTATTCTGATATAAGAAAGCAGTCTTCACACATCAGCTATGAGGGTATAGAAAAGGTACTCAAGTCTATGGACAAGGCCAAGGTCAGACTTGAGGCGAATGTCAGCTTTGACATTGTCATGGAGCTTATGCTCCTAACCATGAAGGAGAATTGTTAATGAAAGAGATTATAGGAGTTCGTTTCAGACCAAACGGTAAGATATATTATTTTGATCCACAGAACTTTGAGGTCGAGGCCGGCAGTTTTGTCATTGTCGAGACCGCAAGGGGTGTGGAGTACGGCAAAGTGGTTCTGGGAAGACGAGAGGTAGAAGAGGGCAAGATAACGGCGTCACTCAAGCCAATCATAAGAATTGCCACAGAGGATGACACCAGAAGATACGAGGATAACAAGAAGAAGAGCAAGAGAGCATTTGGCATATGTCTTGAGAAGATCGCAAAGCATAAGCTGGACATGAAGCTCATCGAGGCTGAGTATACATTTGACAACAATAAGGTGCTGTTCTACTTCACAGCAGACAGGAGAATCGATTTCCGAGAGCTGGTAAAGGATCTTGCGTCGGTGTTCAAGACAAGAATAGAGCTCAGACAGATCGGTGTCCGCGATGAGACCAAGATGGTTGGCGGAATCGGCATATGTGGAAGGGAGCTCTGCTGTAACAAGCATTTGTCGGAGTTCGTTCCAGTATCAATCAAGATGGCAAAGGAGCAGAACCTGTCACTGAATCCTACTAAGATATCCGGTGTGTGCGGAAGACTTATGTGCTGTCTGAAGCATGAGCAGGACACTTACGAGTATCTGAATGAGAAGCTTCCGAATGTAGGAGATTTCGTCAGGACCATAGATGGCAATAAGGGCGAGGTAATGTCAGTGAACGTTCTCCGACAGAAGGTTAAGATCGTGGTGACAGACAAGGATGACAACAAGGAAGTTATGGAGTATCCTGTGGCTGAACTCAAGTTCAAGCCTAAGAGAAGAAAGAATTCAGAGAGACTCAGCGCTGAGGAGTACAAGGCACTTGAGGCATTGGAGGACAAGGGTGGAAAGTCCAAATTTGACGATTAAACCGGATGTGGTTATAAAACCTGATGAGAGGATAGATGATCTGCAGTGCAGAGGATATCAGATCATACAGAACAGCGGGATGTTCTGTTTTGGAATGGACGCTGTGCTGCTTGCAAATTATGTGCGATTTAAGAGGAAGGGCAGATATTTGGATCTCGGGACAGGAACAGGTATCATACCTATACTTCTTGCTGCAAAGGAATATGGAGAAGGGACTCTTACCCGGAAGGAGAGGCTGGCTGTTTTGGACGCTATTGACCGTAAGATAGCGTCTGATCATCCGGAAATAAAACGAGGATTGACGGATGCTAAGCCTGCTGATAATGCACGTTTTATAGGTATAGAACTCCAGACTGAATGCGCGGACATGGCGGCAAGGAGCGTGAGCCTCAATGGGCTTGACGGTTTAGTGCGAATAGATAACGGAGATATAAAGGAGGTCTCTTGTAACTACAAGAAGGCCTCCTTTGACATAGTGACCTCAAATCCGCCATACATAAAGGGCAGTCACGGTCTGGAGAATCCGGATGCTCCGAAGAACATAGCGAGACATGAGGTTCATGTGACATTGGATCAGGTGGTGGCTGCGGCAGAGTATGCCCTTAAACCCGGCGGAAGCTTTTATATGATACACAAGCCGTTCAGGCTGGCTGAGATATTTGAATGCCTGCATGAGCACAGGCTTGAGCCAAAGAGGATGCAGCTTGTACATCCATACATAGATAAGGAGCCAAACATGGTCATAGTGGAGGCCGTCAAGGGTGGCAACTCCATGATCAAGATCGATCCGCCTATGATAGTCTACAAAGCTCCGGGAGTGTACACGGAGCAGCTGCTTGCGACGTATGAAGGCAGTGCAAAGCGGTAACAGGCAACGGCTGCAGCATGAAAGTGAAAAATGTTGTAAACACCCTAATGTACATATTACAGATAGTGAGGTTTATATATGGCAGGCAAATTATATCTGGTGGCAACACCTATAGGCAATCTTGAGGATATGACATACAGGGCTGTCAGGGTTCTTTCCGAGGTGGATGTGATAGCGGCGGAGGATACAAGAAACAGTATCAAGCTGCTCAATCATTTCGAGATCAAGACTCCGATGACAAGCTATCATGAATACAACAAATACGATAAGGCAAAGGTTCTCGTTGAGAAAATGCAGCAGGGACAAAGCGTTGCAGTTATCACTGATGCCGGAACTCCGGGTATATCTGATCCCGGGGAGGAGCTTGTGAGACAGGCTCTTGCCGCAGGGCTTGAGGTTACACCGGTGCCGGGGGCGTGCGCATGCATATCGGCACTCATCAGCTCCGGACTTTCGACCAGAAGATTCGCATTTGAGGCGTTTCTTCCATATGACAAGAAGGACAGGACGAGGGTTCTCGAGGAGATGAAGCGTGAGACGAGGACAATGGTGATGTATGAGGCCCCTCACAAGCTGAAGAAAACTTTGGCGGAACTCATGGAGACACTCGGTGACAGGCATATAACACTTGCCAGAGAGATCACCAAGAAACATGAGACGATAGAACCAATGATGCTTTCACAGGCGATAGCCCGCTACGAGGAGGAAGATCCAAGAGGAGAATTCGTTATCGTGATAGAGGGGCTTGATGTGAAGAAACTTGAGGAGGAGAAGAAGAACTTGTTCGAGGCTATGTCCGTGGAGGAACATGTTCAGACGTACGTTGATCAGGGCATGTCCAAGAAAGATGCGATCAAGCAGGCGGCTGTTGACCGCGGAGTCCCTAAGAGGGATGTGTATAATGCTGTGATGAAATAGGAATAAGAGAATAGATAAAGGATCGACATCCAGCTCGAAGGAAGAGTAGGTTGAACACAAAAGATGGGGGCTTTTTTGCTTTTTAAAAGTCCCCTTTATTTCAGATTTATCTCCACCTTTAAAACCCAAGGTGTGCAATAAATGTTCCAATAGCATAACCTGTGCCATATATCATAAGTGCGATCAGGCCTATAATCATTATCCTTCTTATCAATATCTGGATTTTGGTTCCGTGATTCATCCAATTCTTGAAATCATTTCCGTTCGTTTTCATAAACAGCCTTGTCATCTCAGGATATGCCTTATCATTTTCCCATTTGGAAATCGATTGCCGGGACACATCTAAAACCTCTGCAAGCTCTTCCTGGGATAGATTATTTTTATTTCGCAATTCATACAATCGTTCTCCAAAAGTCATACCTTCTCCTCCGTGGCGCTGCCGATCAGATATCCCCATTTATATACACCCTCGGAACCCTCACCGATATGTTGCACACGATCACATCCACATTCGTGTCAAGCATATTTGCCATGTCCTCGATGGACATGCCCTCACCGAGAAGGGTTACAGTGTCGCCGCGCTGTACATCCGGGATGTCTGTGACGTCCGCCATGCACTGATCCATACATACGCGTCCGATGATCGGTGCCTCATGACCATTTATGATGACCTTGCCCTTGTTGGACAGGTAACGGCTATAGCCGTCCGCAAAACCTACCGGAAGTGTTGCGATCTTTGTAGGTCTTTCGGTAACAAACGTTCCGCCGTAGCCAACCTCGGATCCGGCAGGAACCTCCTTCACCATGGCAACGTATGTGTACCAGCTGAGGATCTCCTGAAGTCCTGAATTCTTCCAGTCAAAATCATCAGAAGGAGTGAGACCATAGAGGATATCACCGCATCTGACTGCGTCGAGCTGTGCCTCAGGCAGCATCAGTATGGCAGGGCTGTTGGCTACGTGGTGCTTTGGTATGACAACCCCCATCTTCTCAAGTTCATTTACGGCGTGGAGATATAGGTCAAGCTGCTTTCTTGCACTTGTGTGATCCCCCTCATCTGCCCTTGCAAAATGTGTAAATATACCTGTTACGTTCAGGTCCTCCATCTCGCAGATCTTCTTTATAGTGTCAAATGATTCCTGACATACCGGGAATCCTATTCGGTTCATACCGGTGTTCAGCTTTATCTGGACATTCTGTTTCTTGCCGGCTCTTCTTGCAGCGGCAGCCATGTTCTCAGCACCCTCCATTGAAAAGACAGTGAGATCAAGGTCGTACTTTGCGGCCTCGTCCAGCATGTCATCCGCTGTATCGCCGAGGATAAGGATAGGCTCTGTGGCACCTGCGTCCCTGAGCATCTTTCCCTCTTCCCAGATAGCGACGGCGTAGCTGTCTATGCCACACTCTTTAAGAGTCGGGTAAAGTCCTGCAATACCGTGGCGGTATCCATCGCCCTTCATGACAGCGATAAATTCAACACCCGGTTTCAGTCTTGATTTTATGTTGGCAATATTGCTCCTGAGCTTTGCCAGATCTATAACTGCTGCAGTTCTTCCTGCAAATGGTCTGTTATTCATAGTCATTCTCCTGTTTTACAACTGTCAAATTATAGTAACCATGTAATTATATTTTTATTTGTTGAATGAGTCAACATGTGTGTTATGATGTTGTCAAAAGCCACGCAGAATATATATTTTACAAAGCTTATGTTTATTTCTGTTTGGTGTCATGTTATTATACCTAAAAGGAAAAAACAAAGGAGGCGAAAAATATGGACAGTTGTGATAGTCATGGTCGAAGTACATATAACGATGAAACAGACCCGGATTATCTTCAGGTGTCTGTATAAGCGCTTTTTATATATGGTCTAAGTCTGTCCATCGTTAAAGAATGTCGCAACAAAGCAGTAGAGTTTGCGTAGCATTTGCTACGATGGTTTTTTATGCCCTTTTTAGGGAGAATGGAGGCTTAGAATGACGAAAGAGATATTAAAGGAATCAACATTTGCGCAGGATATCGTAACGATAATAAGAAGTGGTTATGACCGAGAACAGCTTGTTGACAGGCTGAAGGATTACCACGAGAAGGACATTGCACAGAGTCTGGAGCTGCTGACAAATGAGGAGAGAAAATCCCTGTATGACAGTCTTGATCCGGAATGGATATCCAACATTTTTTCATATATAGAGGAACCGGAGGAGTATATACAGGAGCTGGGTATAGGCAGGCTGGCAGAAGTCATAAATGAGATGGATTCGGACGACGCTGTCGATCTTCTGGAGGATGTGGATGAGAAAGTCAAGAATCAGCTGCGTCCGATACTTGACGAGGATCTGAAGGCGGATATCCGTCTCATAAATTCCTACGATGATGATGAGATAGGAAGTCTTATAACCAACAATTATATAAGCATATCGAGAAATCTGACCATACGTCAGGCCATGCACGAGCTTGTACAGCAGGCGGGAGAAAAAGACAATATATCAACACTCTACGTGGTTGACGACGAGGGAAGGTTCTGCGGCGCCATAGATCTGAAGGATCTCATAATTGCCAGAGAGCATGATGAGCTGGACGATATAATCATTGATTCCTATCCGTATCTGATAGATCATGAGAAGATATCGGAGTGCATAGAAGATATCAAAGATTATGCGGAGGATTCCCTCCCTGTGCTGAACGGCGAAAAAAAGATAATCGGTATCCTTACTGCACAGGATGTCATAGAGGCAGTGGACGATGAAATGGGTGATGACTATGCCAAGCTGGCAGGTCTGACTGCGGAGGAAGATCTGAAGGAGACAACATTTGAAAGCATGAAAAAGCGCATGCCGTGGCTCATCATACTGCTGTTTCTGGGCATGGGAGTGTCCACGGTTGTCGGAGCATTTGAAGGTGTGGTGGCGGTGTTGCCGATCGTCATGTGTTTTCAGTCTCTGATTCTGGATATGGCGGGCAATGTCGGCACGCAGTCCCTTGCGGTGACGATCCGTGTGCTCATGGATGAGAATCTGACAGGAAAGGAAAAAATGTCGCTCGTGGTCAAGGAGATGAGAGTTGGATTTGGAAACGGCCTGATCCTAGGAGCGTTGTCATTGATCTTCCTTGGGGTATATATCGGTGTGTTCAAAGGTTTCACTATGGGAAAAGCGTTCATGATATCTGGCTGTGTTGGTGTATCACTGCTAGTGGCAATGGTAATATCAAGTCTGGTTGGAACCCTTGTACCTATGTTCTTTCACAAGATCAAGGTTGATCCGGCAGTGGCATCCGGCCCGCTCATCACCACGGTAAATGATCTTGTGGCGGTTATCACATACTATGGACTTGCGTGGCTGCTGCTCATACAGTGCATGCAAATTGTATAGAGATATATAGCAGAAAATATTCGGGGCAGCACCACTTTATAACAGTAAAGTGGTGCTGCCCCGAATATTTGTTGTCATTGAAAGCTGTGGAGGGTATAATATCGAAATATAAGAGAATTTATAAATGACTTGGAAGGTAGTATTGTTATGAGAAAAGAATATGTTATGGGTAACGGGGCCATAGCCCTCGGTGCACTTGCGGCGGGTCTGAACCTTGTGGCGGGATATCCGGGAACCCCGTCTTCGGAGATACTGGAGACAGTAGCAAAATACCCGCACGACGGAGTCCATGTGGAGTGGTCGGTAAATGAGAAGGCGGCCATGGAGGTTGCCGCCAGTGCATCATACAGTGGAGCGAGAACGCTTGTGACCATGAAACAGGTGGGTCTAAACGTGGCATCGGATCCGCTTATGTCGCTGGCGTATGTCGGAATAAAGGGCGGAATGGTCATTGTGTCTGCGGATGATCCGGGACCGATATCGTCACAGACGGAGCAGGATACGAGGATGTTTGCAGACTTTTGCAGGATCCCGGTATTTGACCCGTCGACTCCTGAGGAGGCATATCAGATGATACAGGATGCATTTGACTACTCGGAGAAATACAAGACTCCGGTTCTGTTCAGACCGACAACCAGAGTGTGTCATGCATATGCATCCATAGAGGTAAAAGACGAGTGGAAGGCAAAGGAATATGAGGGATTTGTAAAGGATTCAAAGAAATGGGTTATATTCCCGAGATTGTCATTTGCCAATCATGCCATGATAGAAAAAAGAAATGTAGAGATTGGGGACGACTTCGGCAGCTACTCCATGAATACAGTGGAGGGATGCGGCAGCAAGGCGGTATTTGCTTCGGGAATCAGCTACTGCTATGCAAAGGAGACACTCAAGAACGTGCCTGATGTGAAGCTGGTCCGTATAGCAACCCCACATCCGTTCCCTGAACAGTTCGTGAAGAATGCGCTGGATGGGGTGACTGAGGTCATGTGCCTTGAGGAGCTAAGCCCATACATAGAGAATCAGATATTACGCCTTGCAGGCAAATACCATATGGATATAGATGTCAGAGGAAAGCAGACCGGTGATGTGCCGGCGAGCGGAGAGCTTTCTACCAACAAGGCTGCAGACATCCTGTGCGATTTTCTGGGACTTGAGAAGACTTCCCAGGTGGATGTGTCAGATGCACCGGAGCTTCCTGTGAGACCGCCTGTGCTGTGTGCGGGATGCCCTCACAGAGCGTCATTCTATGCGGTAAAGAAGGCGATGGCCGGCAGAAAGAGTTATTTCTGCGGAGATATCGGATGCTATACACTTGGAAATGCCATGCCGCTTGACATGGTTGACACCTGTCTGTGCATGGGTGCCGGAATCACCATGGCGCAGGGCTTCCACTGGGTGGATGAAGACGGCGTGTGCTTTGCATTTGTGGGAGATTCCACATTCTTCGCGTCTGGTATGACCGGCGTGGTAAATGCAGTGTACAATGATGCAAATATGATCCTGTGCGTGCTGGACAATTCGACCACAGCCATGACGGGACACCAGCCACATCCGGGAACAGGACGCAATATGATGGGCCAGTTCGTGGACAAGGTGAGTATACAGAAGGTTCTTGAAGGAATCGGAGTGAAGAAGATAGTCACTGTTGATCCGCTTGATCTTGAGGCGAGCGTGGCAGCAGTTAAGGAGTGTGCGGATATCAGAGGTGTCAAAGCGATCATTTTCAAGTCGCCATGTATAGCCATCACCAAGCCGTCTGGCAAGATGGAGATATTCGAAAAGTGTATACAGTGTAAGAAATGTATCAGAGAGATAGGCTGCCCTGCGATAATCCTGAAGGATGCTAAGGTGGCGATAGATGAAAGCCTGTGTACGGGATGCGGTCTTTGTTCACAGATCTGTCCGGTGGGGGCGATAGGAGGTGCTTGCAATGAATAAAGATATTCTGGTCTGCGGAGTAGGCGGACAGGGAACGGTTCTTGCGTCCAAGCTCATCGCATCGGCTTATATGGCAAAGGGCGAGACGGTACATTCGGCGGAGACCATAGGAATGGCGCAGAGAGGCGGAAGTGTCACGAGCCATGTGAGGATCGGTGAGGCGTATTCGCCACTCATAGCCCAGGGCGGTGCTGACATTATACTTGCGTTTGAGCCTGCAGAGGCGGTGCGCAATCTGGCTTATCTGAAAAAGGGAGGAATCGTCATCACCAACAACGTCCCGGTGAAACCGGCGACTGACTCGCTCATGAATTCAGGCTACGAGGCGCAGCCGATGCTTGACTACCTGAAGGATAAATGCGATTGTATAGTCATGGATGGCGCGGCGATAAGCCGTGAATTTGGTTCGGCAAAGTTCTACAACATAGCACTTCTTGGAGTTGCAGCAGCCAGCGGCAGACTTGGACTTGACGAGGCGGATATCATTTCAGCTATTGAGAATGGAGTGAATCCGAAGTTTGTAGAGGTGAACAAGAAAGTATTTGAATATGCGATGAAGATGTAGTTGGCGATGGGCTGACCGAAGGGAAAAAGGAGAGTAAAAATTATGAAGTTAAATGACACACAGCTCAGTCAGGTGGACGCTCAGATAAAGAGACTTGTAAAGACTGACAGCTATTATGGTAAGAAGTACAGAGAACTTGGTATAACAGATGTGACAAGTCAGGAGGCATTTGAGGAGCTTCCGTTTTCAAGCAAGGATGATCTGAGAAATGCTTATCCACTGGGAATACAGGCTGTTCCGGATGAGGAAGTGGTACGTATCCATTCATCTTCAGGAACAACAGGAAAGCCGGTTATCATACCTTATACAGCAAAGGATGTCGATGACTGGGCAACCATGTTCGCAAGATGCTACGAGACAGCAGGAGTGACAAAGAAAGACCGGGTACATATCACACCGGGATATGGTCTGTGGACAGCCGGAATAGGATTTCAGGCAGGCGCGGAGAAGCTTGGTGCCATGGTGATTCCTATGGGTCCTGGAAATACTGACAAACAGTTACAGATGATGATCGATCTTGAAAGTACAGTTCTCACAGCAACATCATCATACGCACTTCTTCTTGCCGAGGAGATAGATAAGAGAGGGCTTAAGGATAAGATACATTTGAAAAAGGGCGTATTTGGCTCAGAACGCTGGAGTGAGAAGAAGAGAAAGTATATAAAAGAGAAGCTTGGAATAGAGCTGTATGATATATATGGACTTACAGAGATCTATGGACCTGGTATCGGAATAAGCTGCGATGCCCAGAATGGAATGCACTATTGGGATGATTATGTTTATATAGAGATAATAGATCCGAAGACCGGAAAGACTCTCCCTGACGGAGAGGAGGGAGAGATAGTTATCACTACTCTGGTTAAGGAGGGGGCTCCGCTCATCCGTTTCAGGACACACGATATATCAAGGATCATTCCGGGTGAGTGTCCATGCGGAAGAAAGCATCCTAGACTGGATATCATCAAGGGCAGAAGTGATGATATGTTCAAGGTACACGGCGTAAATATGTTCCCAAGTCAGGTTGAGGAGCTGCTTGCACTTGTGGATGGAGTCCCAAGTGAGTACACCATAAATATAGCCCATGACGAGCCTGCCAATAAGGATATCATGCTGGTTACAGTTGAGGCCGAGGGACGTGTAGATTTTGAGCAGACAGGACGTCAGATCAGAGATCTGTTCAAGTCAAGGATCGGAGTTACACCGAAGATTACTGTTGTCCCTGTTGGAACGCTGCCTAGAAGTGAGAAGAAGACACAGCGTGTCATCGACCATCGTGAGCAGTGATATTTTTAGAAGGGATTTTATATTTATGAATTCAATCAATATAGCAGCTTGTATAGTTGCGTTTTTACTTGGGGTGGTGCTTTTCACTCTGGCAAATGAGATCATACTCAAGCTGCCTGACAACGAGAATATATTTAAGGGAAAGCCGAAGAGCTTTGAGAAGTTTTCTCCGAGATGTCTGTTCATACAGATCCTTGGTGGGGTGTTCGGAGTGCTTATGGTGTGGCAGTTTGATGTGAGCCTTGAGGCGGTTACGGTATTCCTGTTCTTTGGACTGCTGACTATCATCACATTCATAGACGCTGATACCATGGAGATACCATTTGTGCTGAATGTATGCATACTGGTGCTTGGAGTTATATCCATATTCACGAGAGGTGGATTTTCACTGACAGGCGGAGATCTCTCTCTTGTGAGCAGACTTATTGGAATGCTTTGCGTGAGTCTTCCTCTGTTCCTGATAGTGCTGGTTATACCGGATGGATTTGGCGGAGGAGATATCAAGCTCATGTTTGCCGCAGGATTCTTCCTTGGCTGGAAGGCAACCGTCATAGCATTCTTCATCGGACTTATCATTGGTGGATGCCAGGGCGTGATACTTCTTGCAAGGCGTAAGAAAGGCAAGGACGATCATTTCGCATTTGGCCCGGCGCTCAGCGTTGGCCTGATGATTGCGACATTTGTGGGATCACAGATGATGAACAGCTATATCAATATGATCAAGGCATCATTCTACGCGTAGAGTGATGAATCCATGAAAAAGAAATAGTGCTGGTGTATAAGTGATAAAAAACTTATACATCAGCACTATTTTTTATGATAGTATTCAAATGTAATTGCCTATTGTATATTTTCCATGTGAGGGATATACTGTAAAGAGCGTGCAATTTAACGCGTTAAAGCTTTTAATTGAGAAAGAAGAGCAATTATTAAGAGAGGTTAGGAGTTACGATTATGCCAATCACAGATTACTTAGAGAGAAATGCCAGAGAATATGGAAATGATGTCGCTCTGGTAGAGATAAATCCTGATGTGCAGGAGACGAGAAGGGTTACATGGAGGGAGTATGAGCTCATAGAGTCGAATCCTACATGCCAGTACAGAAGAGAGATCACATGGAGCGTGTTCAACGAGAAGGCAAACAGATTTGCCAATCTACTGGTATCACGCGGAATCCAGAAGGGAGACAAGGTAGGTATCCTCATGATGAACTGCCTTGAGTGGCTTCCAATATATTTCGGAGTATTGAAGACAGGAGCCATAGTGGTTCCGTTCAACTTCAGATACGATGCGGAGGAGATCAAATACTGTGTAGAGCTTGCAGATGTTGACGTGCTTGTATTTGGCCCTGAGTTCATCGGACGTATAGAGGCTGTCGTTGACGAGATAGCTGAGAAGAGAATCCTCTTCTATGTGGGCGGCAATTGTCCTACATTTGCAGAGGACTATGACAAGCTGACATCCAACTGCTCAAGTGTATTCGAGAAGAGGGACATCAAGGACAGTGATGATGCGGCTATATATTTCTCATCTGGAACAACAGGATTCCCAAAGGCTATTCTGCACAACCATGAGAGCCTGATGCATGCGGCAAAGGTCGAGAATGTACATCACGGACAGACAAAGGATGATGTGTTCCTGTGTATTCCGCCACTGTACCACACAGGTGCCAAGATGCACTGGTTTGGAAGTCTGATAGTGGGCGGAAAGGCAGTTCTGCTCAAGGGAGTAAGCGCCAAGACTATACTTCAGACGGTAAGCGACGAGAAGTGTACTATAGTATGGCTTCTGGTGCCATGGGCTCAGGATATACTGCTTGCCATAGAGAACGGCGATGTACATCTTGAAGATTATGAGCTGTCACAGTGGAGACTGATGCACATTGGAGCACAGCCGGTACCACAGAGTCTTATAAAGAAATGGAAAGAGATATTCCCTAACCATCAGTACGACACGAACTATGGTCTTTCAGAGTCCATCGGACCGGGCGCTGTACATTTGGGAGTTGAGAACATACATAAGGTCGGAGCTATAGGCGTGCCGGGTTATGGCTGGCAGGCGAAGATCGTGAACGAGGACGGAACAGAGGTCGAGCAGGGCGCAGTCGGCGAGCTTATCCTCAAGGGACCTGGTGTCATGACCTGCTACTACAAGAATCCGAAGGCGACAGAGGAGTGCCTGAAGGACGGCTGGCTGTACACAGGAGATATGGCTATGCAGGACGAAGATGGATTTATTTATCTTGTAGATAGAAAGAAAGATGTTATAATCAGTGGTGGAGAGAATATCTACCCTGTACAGATAGAGAACTTCCTCAGCAAATACGAGAAGATCAAGGACGTTGCGGTCATTGGTATCGCAGATGCCCGTCTCGGAGAGATCACAGCGGCGATCATAGAGGTAAAGGATGGCATGACCTGCACAGAGGAAGAGATCAACGAGTTCTGTAAAGAACTTCCAAGATACAAGAGACCAAGGAAGATCATATTTGAGCACGTTCCGAGAAATGCTACAGGTAAGATAGAAAAGCCACTTCTCCGTAAGATGCACAAGAGTGAGAACCTTGTTGCAGCGGAGAACAACGCATAATATGCAGGATACTTGCCATAATACAGCACAGAAAGGACAAAAAAGATGAAGACACCATTTATTACAAAGGCAAAGGCAGAGGAGATCATCAGGGAGATCCCTACACCGTTTCACATTTACGATGAAGAAGGAATCAGAGAGAATGCGCGAAAGCTTTATAAGGCGTTTTCATGGAATAAAGGATTCAAGGAGTATTTCGCTGTAAAGGCTACTCCAAACCCAACGATACTCAAGATCCTCAAGGAAGAGGGCTGCGGAACAGACTGTTCATCACTGACAGAGCTTATGATGTCAGACAAGATGGGATTTAAGGGCGATGAGATCATGTTCTCATCCAATGACACTCCTGCCGAAGAATTCGTGCTTGCGAAGAAGCTTAACGCAACCATCAATCTTGACGATTTCACACACATTGATTTCCTGGAGAAGTCAGCAGGAATTCCAGAGAAGATCTGCTGCAGATTCAACCCGGGCGGAAAGTTCTCCATATCAACCACCATCATGGACAACCCTGGTGATGCAAAGTATGGTATGACCAAGGATCAGATCATCGAGGCATACAAGATCCTCAAGGCAAAGGGCGTGAAGAGATTTGGAATGCATGCCTTCCTTGCCAGCAATACAGTGACAAATGAATATTATCCAACACTTGCAAAGATCCTGTTCGAGACAGCAGTTGAGATCAAGGAGAAGACAGGTGTAAAGCTTGACTTCATCAATCTTTCAGGCGGAGTAGGAATCCCATACACACCTGACAAGGAGCCAAATGACATCATGGTCATCGGCGAGGGTGTAAGAAAGGTATACGAGGAGGTTCTCGTACCTGCAGGAATGGGTGATGTTGCTATCTTCACAGAGCTTGGACGTTTCATGCTGGCACCTTATGGACACCTTGTTACAACAGCTATCCATGAGAAGCACACACACAAGGAGTACATCGGCGTAGACGCATGTGCAGTCAACCTCATGAGACCTGCCATGTACGGTGCATACCATCACATCACAGTCCTCGGCAAAGAGAATGAGCCGTGTGATCACAAGTATGATGTGACAGGTTCACTGTGTGAGAACAATGACAAGTTCGCTATAGACAGAATGCTTCCGAAAATCGACATGGGAGATATCCTTGTCATCCACGACACCGGAGCACATGGCTTTGCCATGGGCTACAACTACAACGGCAAGCTGAAGTCAGCAGAGGTTCTGCTCAGACCGGACGGCTCATTCAAACTCATCCGCCGTGCAGAGACACCTGAGGATTACTTCGCAACCATCAAGGATTTCTGGGATGTAGAGCTGTAACAGGCAGATCATAGATAAGCATAGAAAACCGGCAGTATATCAGTTGAAGCTCAACTGT
This sequence comes from Coprococcus sp. AM14-16, assembly GCF_003434675.1. Taxonomy (NCBI): domain Bacteria; kingdom Bacillati; phylum Bacillota; class Clostridia; order Lachnospirales; family Lachnospiraceae; genus Coprococcus; species Coprococcus sp. AM14-16. Next base: position 307,201 of record NZ_QTLL01000002.1, on the reverse strand, counting down.
ATACTGCCGGTTTTCTAGGTGCATGAGCTGCGTTACACTGTCACCTCGAAGCAAATATAATTCTGTCCGGATATGGTTCGGTTATCCAGACATATCTTTCCCTCATATTCATCCACAAGTTTTTTCATGTTCGGAAGACCATATCCGTGATGCTGTTTGTCGATGGTCTTGGTTGTGTAGCCGTAGGTAAACATATTTCTTCTAAGATCAGAGCTCAACACAGGACCTTTGTTCATGGTACTTATGATGATCTGGTTCTGACTGCTGTCAAGAGACAGGGTGGCAGATCCCGGAACATCTACAGCCTCCAGAGCATTGTCTATTAATATTCCAAGTATACGTATGATCTCATATTCGGGCATACAGCTTTTCAACGTATGCTGTCTGACTATCACATTCAGAGTCTTTCCGTTCTTTTCAGCATTGATCATCTTGCTATATATAAAACCGGCGACAACAGACAGATTGATGCGAAGCAGCTCAGACTCACGGTATTCAGATACCATATTGTCCGAATAGTTTATCAGGGCATTTTTCAGAGACTCATAATCCCTATAGGTGTATGGAAGCATTCTGACTGCCATCAGATGGTTATCAAAGTCGTGCTGTTTGCTTCGCAGATCCTTTATCAGATCAGCCATCATAGGCTGATAGGTTTTAAAGCATTCCAGGTCGTGCTGCTGCTTTCCTATGGTTCGCTGCTGTCCCAGAATGATGATATCCGAGAGAATGACCACAACCGCAAAGCATGATATCACAGGTATATACACCGAGGTGTCGATGGTGCTGAATTTGTACAGCCCAGTCTCAATCATATACACAACGTACAAATGAATAGACAGGAATTTGATAATTCCACTGCCGCCCATGAAGGTTTGGAACACACGGTTCATAGGCGCATATCTGCACAGAGCCACTGAGATCAGAAATGAAAATACAGCACAGGAAATGGACAGGTATATCTCATTGTTCACACCCAGACGTGTCATACCCATGATGATAATGTCCTCAAGAAAAGCCGCATACAGATATTCAAGAATATACGCCATCAATACATAAAAATATCTGGTCTTCATAATATACAACAGCATGAGATAGGACAGCAGGCATAATGCCAGCCATCCAAATGCATTTGGGAAAATTAAGGAAACTGCATTCCCGAGTATAAGGTAAGCAGCCATTCCAATAATTGGGTGGCGCATATCCCGGAATTTTCTTCCGATGAGGGCAGATATAAAAATAACATCCTTCATTGTTTCCAATGTAAAGCATAGGAGATCAATTATAGAATTCGGCATTTCAAATACTCCTTATCATTGCTAAGCCTGTTCAACGTGTTTGTGCGCAGTTGTGGAAGCCTTAAGTCTGTGACCAAACTCTGTGGCATATTTGCGGCCAACCGGTATCCATTGATAGTCCGGTGTGTCAAGCGATACCATGGCGGTAACCTTGTCGTAGGTATCCACATGATGAAGGTTTACGATAAAGCTCTTGTGGCAGCGCGCAAAATACGATGGAAGAGAGTCCGCAAATACAGAGAGTCGTGTTCCTGTGGATATAAATAGTCCGGTGGTTGTGTGGACATGCATGTTTCGCAGCTCGGATTTAATGTATAGTATATTGTCTGGTCTGATCCTGGCAAGTACACCATCTCTGTCGGTAAGCTCTATTGGTTCCTCCCTGATCAGAGAAAGGTTCAGAAGCTTGGAGACAGATTCTATCAGATCCTGCTGTGAGTAGGGCTTGACCAGATAATCGTAGCAGTTGGTCTTGTGGATCGCTCTGGGAGCTTCGTTTACAAGAGCTGTCACGTACAAAATAGGAGTTGTCTGATAACGCGGATTCCTCCGCAATTGTTCTCCCAGCGTTATTCCGTCCTTATCCGGGTCGGCGCCAAGCTGTATATCCAGCAGAAAAAGCTGGATGCTGTGCGAATCTGCCAGAGCCAGAGCAGCATCATAGCAGGCGGCCTTCAGACATTCTATGTCGGGGAAGGTTTCTTCTATTATTTCCGCCAGACCATTTAATTGTGCCACATTGTCTTCAACTACCAAAGCTCTCATTGTAAAAGACTCCTTCCTTCTATGTGTTGTATTTTAAACCATTACTTCAAAACGCACCAGAGTATCATCCAGAAGATAATCGTTTTCCAGATATATTTTTCCATTATATTTAAATACCAGACGCCTGAGATTGTAAAGACCAAGACCGTGCTTCTGACGATCACAGGTCTTGGTGGTATAGCCTGCCGTGAAAAGCTTTGCTCTGATCTCGGGTGTTAGCAGAGGACCCCTGTTCAGAGTGGTGATGATGATCCTGCCGTCACGGCTATCCAGGTGCAGAGTCATACTATCGTGCTCAGATATGGCCTCCAGTGCATTGTCGATGAGTATTCCCAGAACCCTGACCAGCTCATATTCAGGCATCCGGCTCTCGAGCAGATAGCTGTGAACGACAATATTCAGCTTTTTGTGCGCCTTTTCTGCCTGCTTTTGTTTGCTGTATATAAACCCGGCGATCACGAACATGTTGATTTTCAGAAGCTCGGTGGTTCTGTATTCGGATATAACCTCATCTGAACTGCTGATAAGAGCCTCCTTTAATGAACTGTAGTCGGTGTGCGTATATGGAAGCATTCGAATACCGGTCAATATATTGTCAAAGTCATGCTGCTTTCCCGTGACGTCCTCAATCAGATCATCCATCATAGGCTGATAGATGTTGTAATTTGCCAGATCGTGCTGCTGCTTGCTGATGATCTGTTGCTGGCTGAGGATTACTATGTCGGTGATGAGTACTATCACGGTGAAAAATGAGATGAGGGGGATATATATGATTGTGTTAAATGTGCTGTATTTACGCAGTCCCAGCTCAAGCATGATTATCAGAAAAACATGTATTACAAGGTACTTGGATAAAAATTTGCCATTAATCAACTGAGAGTAGAAGCTATGGAATGGAAGTAGCCTGCATATAGCACAAGCAATAGAAAAAGTAATCAGGGAGCCTGCGATGGAGGAGGCTATCTGATTATTAAAATTCACTCTGTAAAATAACAGAATTATAGAATTTTGAATAAGAAGGATAAAAGTGTGTGATATGACGAAGGCAATTAGAGAATTAAATATAGTCGTATTTAAGATAAAAAGAGTCGTTAAATAGGCTAGTGAACATAAGATGATCCACCCAAGCGCACCTGGAAACAGGGATGAAAAAAAGGTTCCCAAACAAAAGTATAAAATTGCACTTATCACAGGATGTCGCATTTCTTTTATATGTACTCCGGCAATGGATGAGAGCAAGATGAGATCATATAAAATTTCAATAATATAACAAAAAGAGTCTACGATATGATGTATCATGGCAACCTCCATAAAGATAATATATTTGAAACATTATACAAAGCCAATTTATACCGCGTCAATTGTCGTTTATGACATGATAGATACCGTTCATGACAAATTAAGTAAAATATATTGCAATCTAAGTAGTTGTATGATAAAAGAAAAGTGGAGGTGGTCGAATAGATAATCTAAACAACAAGCTGGGAATATTATTAACACAGATCCTGCTGGGCAGAAAATACAGAAGCGATGAGGATCGTGGTATAGCAGGTGTGCTGATAATTGGAGCGGTGAGTCTTGGGGTGAAATCTTACAATAACTATATTGTATGGATATGGTTGTTGCAGATAATTAATAGGAGAGACAAAAGGTTATGAAGAAGTCAATGAAAACAAAGCTTGCGATGTTTGCTGTCGCAGGCGCAATGGCGGTGTCAGGAACAGTGGGAATTGCAGCACCGGCTAAGGCTGAGAATGTACATACAAATAATGCAGGTACAGTGGTTACATGCAAAGAATCATATTCTAATACAGATAACGAGCTGTTTACTTTTAGCAACAATAACAGCGGATATGGTTATAGTTCGTACAGACGTAAATATAATAAGACAAAGGTTTATGTATATCCAACAGTAGGACCAAAGCTCAGTTACACAGTAATGGGCTCGCATTCATCAAAAGGGACAAACCCAATAGTAAAATCTGATACGCATATTATTCCGCTTGGAATTGAGGCGAGTATCACAAACATGGTAAACGAAAAAGGCTATGCCTATGCAGGCTTGAGGATGCACAGGACAGTCAAAGCACAGACTGATTCAAAGGGCTGGTGGAGTCCGGATTCCACAAGAAATTACACTATTTATGACTGATTAAAGCAGTGACATAAGACGGATGGCAAAGGCAGAGTTGGGAGGAGTAGAAGTGAAGAAGAAAAGATATCTTGTGATGACAGTGGCAGCAGTGCTGATCATGGCAGCAGTGGCAGCTTCGGCGTATGTGCTCCAGAAAAAACGGGAAACCCCAGAGGACAGAGCGTTAAGGAAGTCGTCTGAGGCGGCATCTGAAGAGACAGACAGCGAAGCTTCGGGAAACAAGACCGGAGAGAAAATAAGTGAAAAAGAAGGTGTGGGTGATAACGTGCTGATGTCAGGAGCGGTGAAGATAGAGCTGCTGTCGGCTGATGTATACACAGGTGACGAGATAACAACAGAGGATAAATATCCGGTTGAATATTTTCGCAGTGAGACTCTGCCGGAGCCTGAGTCGGAGGAGGAGATAACAGACTGGGATGCTCTGTATGAGGAGGCTCCGGGATACAAGGAATTTCAGGAGTCGGCAGGGGATGCGTATACTCCTGAGGAGTGTGAGGAGATAACTGCACAGTATCAGGATGTGATAGATAAGCATACGCAGACTGTGGTAAAGACCAATAAGCTGTATTTTATTAAGTGCAGACTGACGAATACCGGGGATGCGGTTGTGAAGAATGTGTTCCCATACGACATTGTGGAGAGGATTCCCGGTGAGAGTGAGGTTTCGTTCGTAGAAGGAATGGTATACTTTGACAAATCAGTCCACACAGAGGGCGATGACAGAGCCAGTTGGTACTATCTATACAGACTGGAAGGACACGAGACAATGGAATGTACGATTGGACTTGTTGTGCCACAGGAGCCGGAGGATGGCGTGAAATATTATTATGGACAGGTGATCACAGGATATTTTACGTACAATCCGGCGGATCTTCCGGATTTTGTGGATCTGGATGCACTCCCAAAGCCGGAAGCGGATGACAAGCCATGAGGTGGGAATCAGATTTTGTGGAGGTATATGCATGAGGAGAGGTGTTCTGATGGCATTGGGTGTTGTGAGCTTGTGTGCAGTCACCTTGTGGTGCGGAAGAATATACAGCGTTAACAGGGCGTACAGTGATGACACCAGAGTTGTAGAAGCGGCTGAGAATGTATCGGTGGATGGATTGCTTATAAAATGCAGGGAGACCCGCATATACAGTATAGATGAGTATAAAGCACGTTTTAATGTGGACAGTGTGGATGTGCTGAGCCCGGAGGATCGGTTTATCTGTACACGCCTGAATGTAGATAATACAACTGAAGAACCGATCGATTGGGATACTGTGATGGCGGCGACTGAGTGTGGCTTTGAGTCACAGACATGGTGCAGTTCGGTGAATTTGTATTCTGGCCGGGAACTGAATACGTTTACAAGTAATGATCTGGAGCCCGGAATGAATCAGGATATATGGTATGTGACAAGTCTGGCGCGGGTGTCATTTAGCAGGGATACGTGGGATAACCTGGAGCGGGAGAGCTTCTATTATGTACTCACCCTTGAACCTGATAAGCTGATGATCAGACTGGATATTGAATGAAGTGGTGTTGAGATATGAGAGTATTAAGATTTGAAATGACCAGAGCGTTCAGAAATAAGTGGCTTGCAGTAAGCATAGCTCTGGGAACGTTGATTGGGCTGGCGGACATATGGCTTAATGTCAGCCAGTATGGATTTAACAGAGGCAGGGCTTTGATCCAGACATGGATCGGGACAGACTATCAGTTTGCATACAACAGCTTGTTTTACGTACTGCTGCCACTGATTGCGTGTTTTCCGTATGCGGGGTCGTGTTATCAGGATCAAAAAACCGGATATGAAAGCAGTATATGTATTAAGACGTCCCGCTTAAGCTATATGATTGCAAAGGAAGCGGCTGTGGCGGCTTCGGGAGCGGCAGCCGTGGCGTGCCCGCTGCTCATAGCCATGTTCATTGCTGCGGGGATATATCCGGATAAAAGACCGGAAAAACTGACATTTTTGTATGCAGGAATTATAGACTGCCACATGTTCCCGAGAATATTTGCAGAGCATCCTGTGTGCTATGCGTTGCTGTTTACGCTGCTCGATGCAGTGTTTGGAGGGATAACAGGTCTTGTGGCTATGTGCTTTGCGAGGTGGTGCGGGAGCAGATTTTCAACGATAATGGCTCCGTTCGCATTGTATGTATTTACCGGTGTGATGTTTGAGGGACGTGGGATTGGAACCTGGTCAGCCATGCAGATGGTCAATCCACTGCAGAATGTGGTTACATACAGGTACCAGATGGTGACGATGTATGCTGCGGTGAGTGCAGCGGCACTCGTTCTTATATACATATGGCACAGAAGAAGGGATATTCTATGAAAGAAGGAAATACAGATAAAAAAGGAATGTATGTGGTGGACAGATATGAGGTGATGCGGAAATGAGGACTCTGAGACTTCTCGGAAGAGATATGGAAAATGGAATATTAAGGAGATGTGTTCTTTTTATACTGCCGTTACTGTTTGCGGTGTCGCAGACACGTGAGCTCCACGCATATCTTATCGAGCTTGCAGATGGGAATATCCTGTTGACCAACGGAACATTTGCGGACTATCTTCTGTTTGCGATGAAGGGGATGGAGGTGTATTACTTTGATCCAAGGAGCGTATTTTACATACCGATATACTGGTTTGCGTTCCAGATAGGCCTGGCCTATTTCCTGGCATATTATTCCAGTGATGATTTTGCCGCAAATGCGAGAGTGGTGTGCCTTGCGTCCGGAAGCAGAAGAAGCTGGTGGGTCAGCAAGCTCATATACTGTACGGTGGCTGTGGTAATGTATTTTGCTGTATGTGTGCTGACGATATATTTAATGGCGGCGGCATATGGGGCAGATATGACCATGGATATGACGGCGGCGCTGACAACACGGCTGTATCCTCCGCAGACATACAATCTTAGTGCCGCAGATCTGCTTCTGATAACATTATTTATACCGATGCTGGTAACGCTGGGGATAAGCCAGCTTCAGGTACTGGCGGGTTTTATAATCACGCCGGTCATCAGCTTTGCAGCGGTGTGTGGAGTGTATGTTCTGTCGGCATACTATACTGTATGGTATCTGTCGGGAAATTATACGATGTGGCAGAGAGTGTCATATGTAGTGGCAGATGGGGTTAATCCCATGAGTGGAGTGGTGCTTGCGGCTGGTATGCTGATCACTGCATTTGCAGGAGGAATCGTGTATTTTGATAATAAGGATATAATCTGATAGGAGAATACATATGAGCGAGATAAGGATAGAAAATCTGAATAAGAAGATAAAGGGTTCAGTTATACTTAATGATATCAGTCTGACCATGACTCCGGGCAGGATATATGGACTCCGTGGAAAGAATGGCTGTGGCAAGACAATGCTTATGAGAGCTATATGTGGTCTGCTCATACCTGATGGAGGACACATATATATAGATGATGAAGAGCTCCACAGGGACATAAAGTTTCCACGGAGTATAGGTGCTCTGATAGAGAATCCGTCATTTCTGCCTCAGTACACAGGCTTCAGGAACCTCAGGCTTCTGGCAAAGCTCATGGGAGGGATCAGTGATGACGATGTCAGATATGCCATAGAGAGGACAGGTCTTGATCCGGATGATAAGAGGGTATACAGAAAGTATTCCCTTGGAATGAAGCAGAAGCTTGGCATAGCAAATGCAATCATGGGAGAGCCGGATGTCATAGTGCTGGATGAACCTATCAACGCACTTGATGAAGAGTCTGTAGATAACATAAAGAAGGAGCTGCTGAAGCTGCGTGATGGAGGAAGTCTTATAATCACTGCCTGCCACGACAGGGAGGAGCTGGAATATCTGTGCGATGAGATATATGAGATGAAAGATGGAAGGATAGTACAATAAATGAACATAAAAAAACATCTGCTGCGAACTCCTGTATACCTGGGATCGCAGGGCAGATGTTTATTTTTTTGTAAGAAGAATTATAAGTGTTTTCAAAAACTGCTATATGGGTTATAATACTTTCAATTAAGCCTTTACAGGTTCAGGATAATCAACACCGAAGGTCTCGACTGTTACAGTCTTCATCTTCTGTTCCTGACGAGGCTTGTCATTGTAGTCAGTTGGCACATTTGCAATCTTGTCTACGATGTCAAGTCCCTCGATAACCTTACCGAAGGCAGCGTAAGCACCGTCCAGATGAGGAGATGTCTTATGCATGATAAAGAACTGTGAACCTGCTGAGTCAGGCATCATGGAACGGGCCATTGACAGCACTCCGGGAGTGTGAGCCAGATCGTTCTTGAATCCGTTCTGTGAGAATTCACCTTTGATTGAGTATCCAGGACCGCCGATGCCGATTCCCTGAGGGTCTCCACCCTGTATCATGAAGCCTTTTATTACACGATGGAAGATTATTCCGTCATAGAAGCCTTTCTTGATCAGTGAGATGAAGTTGTTTACAGTGTTTGGAGCAATGTCAGGATAGAGTTCTGCTTTCATGACATCGCCATTTTCCATAGTGATAGTAACTATTGGATTTGCCATGTATATCATTCCTTTCTTGGTATAAGATAGGGTAATGATAACATCAGTTAACAGAACAGGCAAATGAAATTTGCAGATACAGAAGGAGAAAGAGATGGATTGGAGAAACATAGCAAGACCCGTTATTATAATAGCGCTGGCGGTATGTCTGGTGCTGTTCGGGGTATACAAGGTTAAGGAGACGTATACCGGATTTATGCAGGAATACGAGGGCACCTACAGTGCCGGCGGCGGAGAGAAGATCGAGGTTACCATACCTGAGGATACATCTGTCAAGGAGGCAGCATCTATACTTAAAGATGCGGGGCTTATAAAGTATAAGCTTGCATTCCAGCTCAGAATGACCGGCTCGCAGTACAGCCACAGTCTTCAGCCGGGTACTTACACACTCACAACAGGTATGTCGACATTGGATATGATAAAGACTCTGTGTTACGTGGAGTCGACCAGAGAGGTAAAATATACACTGACAGTTCCTGAGGGATTTACGGTTGAACAGATCGCTGACAGATGCGAGGAGCTGGGCTTCTGCTCTGCAAAGGAGTTCCTTGAGGCGTGCAAGTCGGGAGAGTTTGAGTATCCGTTTGAGATACCTTCATCGGAAGTCAAGTACGCATTACAGGGCTTCCTGTTCCCTGCTACTTACGACATATATGCAGATATGACTCCAAAGGAGCTCATACAGGACATGATAGACAAGTTTAACAGCATTTACACAGATGACTTCAGGAAGAAGGCAGAGGAGCTTGGATATACAGATTTTGAGGTTCTCACCATGGCTTCCATAGTTGAGAAGGAGTGTAAGCTGGATTCAGACAGAGCGATGGTTGCGGGAGTATTTATCAACAGATTGAATGATGACATGCCTCTTCAGGTAGATCCATCTGTTCTCTATGTTGTGACTGACGGTCAGTACAATCAGGCAGAACTGTCATATGATGATCTGGAGGTTGATTCACCGTACAATACCTACAAGTACACAGGACTTCCTGTCGGCCCTATATGTAATCCGGGCGAGGCATCCATAGAGGGTGTCCTGAATGCGGTTAAGCATGATTACTACTACTACCTGACATCAGATGAGAGCCAGGGAGCATGTATCTTTAATAAGACATACGAGGGACATCTTGCTGACATAGAAAAGGCTGATGCAGCCAAGGCGGAAAAGGAAGCTGCAGAGGGTGATGGATCAGAAGATGGCTCCGATGAAAGCACTGATTCAGAGTAAAAAAATATAGACAAAATTATATAGCGAAAATTATCTAAAAGGGTATAAACTGCTTGCGATATATAGACTTTTTATATATAATAAAGGAGTATGTACCCTTTTGGGTTTTTATGCATCTAGTTATGCGCTTATGGAGGTGCGATAGGAGGAATATTTGATGAGGAAAATAAGTTTCAAGGTAAGAAATATCGGCTCTGAGAAATATTTGTCATATATTCTGAATGATGATTGTGAGTTTGACGAGGAGTTATTGGATTATCTGGAGGAGAACCGGATTCCTGAGCTCATTGATATCATTTATGAAGAGGATGATGAGAACGATTATCTTACATATAACGTTACAGGCAGGACAACGGTTGACGCACTCCTTTCGAATACGGTAAATGCTGAGAAGATATTGGGGATAATCAGAGGGGTAGCTTCTGGTATAGTTAATTTACGTGATCTTGGAATACCGGCATCATATGTGGTTCTTCACAAGGACTTTACATATGTTAATCCGGTTACATACGATGTTGGAATGTTATGTGTTCCAGTTGAGTCAGAAGCCAATATCAATGCCGAATTCAGGATGTTCGCAAAGGACTTGCTGACGAGCGTTATTTATGATGACAGTGAGGATTGCAACTATGTGGCAAAGCTTCTCAATCTGTTGAATGCAGACAAGTTCACAGTGAGAAACTTCTATGCACAGCTCACAGAGCTTATGGAGTCTGCAGGAATGCAGGTGGAGGAGAACTTCGTTGATATAGGATCAGATATGTCGGTTTCACAGTCTTCAGTTGACACGGTGGAATCTGATACAAGTATGGATGATCTGCCTGAGTTTGAGGACGTATCATTTGGCGATGATGAGGAAGACGAGCTTGATGAGGTAGAGGAGATCAGCGACGAGGCGGCCGCAGCGAATGCAATATTCAAGGATCTTGATTTTGATTCGGATGAGACGAAGAAAGAGAATGTATCAAGCGAGATAGATATGTCGGTATTTGATGACAGCGTTCTTGAGGAGCTCGAGTTAGATGAGAGCCTTGATGAGGAAGAAGAGGACGACGAGGAGGGCATGACAGAGGCTCTCACATCAGATATGGCAGTACATGAGCCATCAGGACTTACAGAGGTTGCAAAGGCTGCCGATGGAGTTACGGAGGTTGAGCTTGACAAGAAGGATGAGCAGAAGCCGGTTCTGATATCTACGGACGAGCCTATGGATAATCCACCTGTTGTTAAGAATATCAAGATCAACCGTGCGAAGATCATACAGAAGGCGGTTGCTGAGACAGAGGAAGCTCAGATAGATAACCCTACAGAACAGATAGTTGCACCACAGTTCATGAACGGTGACCAGCCGGAGCCTGAGACGAATATGGATCCGGTGAAGGAGAAGGCAGAGGAGCCTGAGCAGAAGGGCACAGGAAGCACTGTTGAGCTGACCGGAGGAATGAACGTAGTTAAGGATACCGAACCTGAGAAGGCAGCGGTTAACAAGAACGCTCCAAAGGCTATGCCATATATAGTCCGTGTCAACACAGGCGAGCGAGTTATGGTCAACAAGGCTGTGTTCAAGATAGGAAAGGCGGCAAGAGGTGTTGATTACCATGTCGGTGGTAATGGGGCCATCAGCAAGGTACATGTCATCATCTACCAGAGAGAGGATGGATGTTATCTGAAGGATAACAAGGCGACAAATGGCACATATCTCAACGGAGCGCGCCTGGATGAGAATGCAGAGCAGAAGCTTTCAAACGATGCCATGATAAGCATCGGTGGAGAGGACTTTATCTTCAAATTAAGTTAATATACACCACCCACGATGTGGGATAAGAGCAGGTAGCAATACCTGCTTTTGGTGTTTGAATGAAGGAATAATTTTTGACGGAAAATATGCGGATTTAGACGAAAGGGATTGAAAAAATGAACAGAGAAAAGGTTGTTGTAGTTCCGGCGGGGGAAACTTACAGAGTGAGTTACAGTCTGGATATCAGTGATGTGATAGATGCTAAAGTGTATGATATGAGCAGAAGCGGATCTATGCCTGAGATGGCACCGTGTGACATGCAGGAGAATGCCGGAGTCAGGGTGTTCAATTATCAGATCGATGACAAGAAGCCTCTTGCGGAGATACTGAGACAGGAGATGAACAAGAAGGAGATACTCACACTTCTGTACAACATTCTGCATGCACTGGAGATGTTTGGTAAGAATATGGTTTCGCTCAGCTATGTTGCAAGGGACGAGCAGTGTGTATTTGTATCGCCTGAGACATACGATGTCTGCTTTATTGTCGCTCCGGTACAGAAGGAAGTGACAGATCTCAACGATGTCAGAGCATTTGTGAAGTCGGTGATAGTTGATGCGAGATACTCAGAGAATGACAATGACAATTACGTAGCACGCCTTATAAACTGTGCGAATATGAGAGGTACATTTTCAAACTCGGACATGAAGAACGAGGTTAAGGCGATGCTTGCAGAAGCAGGCATAGACGCTGCTGAGATAGACAGAATGAAGGAGCTTTCCACAAATGCTCCAAAGGGTGGCAACAGCCACATACTTCGAGGTGAGTCACCTAAGGTGAGCAGACTCGAGGTTATGAGAAATAATGCGAGAATGAATGGATATGCACAGCCGATGGGACCAAACGGCCAGATGCCAAACGGAATGCCACCGATGGGAATGCCACAGATGGGAATGCCACCGATGGGACCGAACGGCCCGATGGGATCAAATGGTCAGATGCCGAATGGCAAGGTTCCGAACGGAATGCCGCCAATGGGCATGATGCCGATGGAACCAAACGGTCCGATGCCAAACGGCTCAATGGGACCAAATGGCCAGGTGCCAAACGGAATGCCACCGATGGGCATGCCGCCAATGGGGCCGAATGGCCAGGTGCCAAACGGCCCAATGGGACCGAATGGACAGGCACCGAACGGAATGCCACCGATGGGCATGCCGCCAATGGGACCGAATGGCCAGGTGCCAAACGGAATGCCACCGATGGGCATGCCGCCAATGGGACCGAATGACCCAATACCAAACGGCCCAATGGGACCAAATGGAATGCCACCGGTAGGCGTGCCACCGATGGAGGAGCCAATTAAGCCTGAGGTGGCTGGAGCACAGCCGCAGAGTGATAAAACGGAGAATGATGAGGCGGTTGAAGCAGAAGCACAGGATGCCAAGCCGGAGGTTGTAGAGCCTGTTGTGACAGAGCCGCAGGATGTCAAGCCTGAGCCAGCAGAGCCGGTTGAAACACAGCCACAGGAGATAAAGCCAATACCTCCAATGCAGGGCAACCCATTTGGAGGAAACCCGATTCCACCAATGCCACAGGCGCAGCCAATGCCGCAGATGCAGCCGGTGCCACCAATGCCACAGATGCAGCCGGTACCACCAATGCCGCAGATGCAGCCGGTGCCACCAATGCCGCAGATGCAGCCGGTACCACCAATGCCACAGACACCACCGATGCCACAGGCACAGCCAGTGCAGGGCAATCCATTTGATGGAGCACCGGCACCATATTTCCTTAGGGTGAAGACGGGCGAGAGAATAAGCTTGGACAAGGCAGAGTTCAAGATCGGACATAAGGCAAGACTTGTGGACTATGCGATTACTGACAATTCAGCTATAAGCAGAGTTCATTGTGTCATCACCAAGAGAAATGGAGTGTGCTTCATCAGGGATAACAAGTCTACAAATGGTACATTTGTGAACGGAGAGGAATTGAAGGCGGGCGAAGAAAAGTTCCTGACGAACAATGCGATCGTTATACTCGGGGATGAGGAGCTTGTCTATCACATTAGATAGAATATCCGCAACGAAAGTTGAGACATAAATATTGGGAGGAATGTATATGGGGTTTAGCGCAGTATACAATACAGACGTAGGAATAAAGAAAAAGACAAATCAGGATTCGCTGGCGATCAAGATAGCGGATACTCCAAATGGACAGGTCGTGTTCTCCCTCGTATGTGATGGCATGGGAGGTCTGGCAAAGGGAGAGGTTGCCAGCAAGGAAGTCATAACAGCTTTCTGCAACTGGTTTGACACACAGTTTGTTGAGATGGTTGACAACAACAGCTTTAGTGAAGAGCTGCTGAGATACCAGTGGATAAGACTTGCCGTGGAGCAGAATGAGAAGATCAAGGCGTATGGCGAGCAGAATGGATTTATGCTTGGTACGACCATTTCTGCGATCCTCATATACAGAGGAATGTACTACATTCTCCATGTTGGAGACAGCCGAGTGTATGAGATCACTTCAGGGATAAGGCAGCTTACCGCAGATCAGACGCTTGTTGCAAGGGAGATCGCAGCGGGAAGACTTACACCGGAGCAGGCGGAGACGGACAGCAGACGAAGCGTACTTCTCCAGTGTATCGGAGCTTCACCTGTGGTGGAACCGGATTTCGTAGTTGGGCAGGCAGCTTCCGGAGCGCATTACATGCTGTGTTCTGATGGATTCAGACATAAGATAACGCCTCAGGAGATGATAGAGAGACTTGGCCCGGGAACATGCGTCGACGAGGCGAAGATGAAGGAGGGCTGTGAGTTCCTCACAGAGCTTGTGAAGTACAGAAAAGAAACGGATAATGTAACAGTAGTGCTTATTAAATCGGAGTAATGGGGATCGATATATGACAGAGTTAGGAACGGTATTAGACGGAAAATACGAAATACTTAAAAAAGTCGGTCAGGGTGGTATGTCAATAGTTTATCTTGCCATGGATAACCGACTTAATAAACAGTGGGCTGTAAAGGAGATCAAGAATGATGGCTCCAAGAGTACAGCCACACTCTTAAAGGGATTGGAGCGAGAAGCAAATATCCTCAAGGATGTGGATCATCCGGTACTGCCACGAATCGTTGATATCATCAATGAGAATGGCACGATCTACGTTGTCATGGACTTCGTAGAAGGACGTCCACTCAGCGATGTGCTCAAGGCGGAGGGAGCACAGCCACAGGAAAAGGTAATCGAATGGGGCAGGGCGCTTGCCAGTGCACTTGACTACCTGCATTCCATGAATCCGCCGATCATATACAGAGATATGAAGCCTTCAAATGTCATGCTGAAGCCGGATGGCTCGGTAAAGCTTATCGACTTTGGAACGGCTAAGGAATACATAGTGGAGAACAATGCGGATACCACGGCTCTTGGAACAAGAGGCTATGCGGCACCGGAGCAGTTCGGTGATGCGCAGGGACATGGAATCTACAACACGGATGCAAGAACAGATATTTACAATCTGGGAGCAACGCTCTATCACCTTGTTACCGGCAAGAATCCATGTGAGCCTCCTTACGAGATAAAGCCTATCAGACAGTGGAATCCGATGCTCTCATCAGGATTTGAGAGAATTATACAGACGTGCTGTCAGCCGAGTCCTGAGGACAGATATCAGTCCTGTTCAGAACTGCTGTATGCGCTGGATCACTACAACGAGCTCGACGATGCATACAAGGCAAAGGCAAAGCATAAGATAGCAGCGTTCTCAGTGGTTGCGGGATTATCGATACTCTCAGCGTGCTGTGCTGTGATAGGCGGAGTAAAGAAAGGCCAGCTCAAGGATCTTGATTACAACAACAAGGTCAACGAGGCGAGGGATGCAGTCGACGAGGGCGATTACAACAAGGCATTTGAGTGCTATAAGGCGGCTGTCGACATAGACCCAACCGCATCGGATGCCTATATAGGCTACATGGAGACATATGCTTACTATTATACAGAGGACGATGGAAACACTTCGGCCAACACCGAGACGGCGGCAGAAAAGGGAATAAGACTTGCACTTAAGAACAAGGACGAGATAAAGGACGACGTAAAGTTCAAGATAGCCATGTTGTATTACGACGAGGTCAAGGACTACAGTGCGGCCAAGAAATATTTCAATATGGTTGATGAGAGCAAGGACTTCCCGGATCAGGCAAAGCAGGCAAAGTATTACGCTGCGATATGTGACAGCAAGATAAACAAGTCTGCAAGCTTTGATACGAACAAGGAAAATATATTTGCATTCCAGGATTACAACAGTGACAACATAGATGACACCAATCCTGACAAATACACCAATTACCTCAACATAGCTTACATATATCTTGGCGAGATATCCAATGATCCGGAGCTTGCGAACAGAATAGAGGTGCTGATGGATGAGGCGATGAAGAACCTGGACGACAACGCAGAGGTGCTGAACAGCCAGTTCCCGGCGGACAGAGGCGTAAAATACTACAATGGCCAGTATTCAGGAGTTATGTACTCGGTATATACAGAACTTGCCGAGAATGCGGATGATGCGGGCCAGCAGTTACATTATTACAACTCTGCGGCGAACAGTGCAGCGCTTTATCTGAACAGTCTGGATATAGAGGGCGAGAATGCGACAGAGACATCCAAGAAAGCATATTCAGAATACTCGGTGAACGAGGCTGAGACTTATATCAAGATGGCAGAGAACAGCGGCGATGACAGCTACTATGATGAGGCAGAGAGAATATATGGCAACGCTGAGACTACACTTGGAACCGATGACAACGCAGCGGTCGTGTACGTAAGCCATCTGAGCTATCTGGTCGATAGATATTCGAATAAATTTGGAAGCGATTCGGCATCATGGAATGCCAGTGCCACAAGGGCTGTGAGGAAAGTGTACGAGAACGGTAACAAAGTTCCGGCACTTGCAAATGGTCTTAAGCAGGGATGGCAGTCGTTATCCAATGACCTGACAGTTAAGAGCATAGTAAATGGCAGTTCAAGGTCAACGAGCGAGTAAGGGAGGAGTGAAAGGTTATGGCAACAGTTTATAATGTAATGTTATATGGCGGCCTGGCACTTGCGATCGTATTCGCTATTGTGGCGGTGGTACTGTTCTTTGTGTTAAAGATACCGAAGGCGGTGGGAATTGCCACAGGCTCAACAGCCCGTAAGAAGATCGATGAGATCAAGGAGAAGGGCTATGAGAGTGTACAGGGAGGCGGTGCCTCCAAACAGGAGGCGATCAAGAACCATACATCCAGAATTTCGGTAAGGGATGTAAAGTCAACTGCAGCCGAAAAACATTCTGAAAAGGGAATGGCAAATTACGAGAAAGCGATAGCTGATCTCGGGAAAAAGAGACTGGAGGATGAAGGCGAGACTGCAACTGATATTCTCCGCGATGATGCCGAGGAGGCAACAGATATTCTGAGGGAAGACGAAGAGAATCTTGATATCAATGGCAGCAGCTTTGAGGAGGCGACAGACATCCTCAGAGAAGATGCGGATGAGGAAGCAACGGATGTACTCAGAAATGACGAGGCAGACGAGGAAGCAACGGACATACTCAGAAGCGATGACGCAGACGAGGAAGCAACGGACATACTCAGAAGCGATGAGGCGGACGAGGAAGCAACGGACATACTCAGAAGCGATGACGCAGACGAGGAAGCAACGGACGTACTTAGAAGCGATGACGCAGATGATTCCACAGCCGTTCTTCAGGGAGGACGCGCAGCGAGCTCGGTAAGAATGATAAAGAATGTAATTATAGTACATTCCGATGAAGAGATATAGGAGGAGAGGGACATGAAAAAGGTTATGCAGAATAAATCACTTTTGCATCGACTGATCGCGCTTACGATGGCGGTAGTTATGACACTCACTCTTGTGGCGATCGATTCACATTTTCATTTGTTTGCGGAGGAGGAAGATATACAGACCATAGATGTAACGGCCATTGTAAAGGGCGATAAGGCGGATATGGTGTATGGCTTCAAGGATTTTGACAAGGCAATAAAGTTCAAGATCAAGTCCGACAAAGTTGACGGAATCGACAGTAGCAAGTTAGGAGTGGCTGTTTACAAAGGAGCTACAGCGGACGATAAGATCGCTACAGCCACAGATGCAGCAGGAAAGCTTGTCACATTTGATAATGTGTATGAGCTGAAGAATGACACAGCAGTACAGAAGATAGCTATTTACTATTATACAGGTACTGATGAGAGCGGTGATTTCGAGCTGCTTGGAACCATAAAGGTTGCCGTGGATAAGCAGGCACCTACAATATCGGTTGAGGCTGATGATAACTACAACCTTCACAACAAGGTGAGCGATGGCTATTATCTCCTGAACCTCACAAGCAGTGATGCCGACAGAACATTTGTGATAGACGCCAAGGATACCACAGATGCAGCAGAGGAAAATGCCACAGGAATAGACTATGTGGAGTATTCATCAGACAATGGAAAGACCTGGAGCAAGACTGAGAGCACATCCCAGTTTGTTGCACCTGATAAGAGTGGAACATACAAGTTCAGAGCGGTCGATGTTGCAGGAAACAAGTCAGAGGAGACCAGTGTTATCGTCAAGAAGCTCAACGGAGCTCCTGTCATAACAAGTGTTACCCCTGAGATCATACAGAAGAACGGAGTGGATTACAGATTCCCTCAGCTCAAGGTAGATGATGCTTATAAGTTCACTGTACAGGTGAAGAAGGTTACAGTCGGCAGTGATAACACTGAGATAGATGACGTGAGCCTGTACTACGAGCTTACGGGTGCAGCTTCAGCAGTGGAGTGCACAGGCAAAAAGGCTGTGTCCGGCGGATATGAATATGAATTCGAGATAAGTGCACAGTGGTTCAAGAAGGACAATGCAGACAATGCAAAGAAGCTTGTCATTTACGCCAAGGAGAACGAGTTTGGCAATAACTCAGTCGGCGCAGATGAGGATGGCGACATTGTATTTGTAAAGGAAGGAAAGCCTGAACTCACAGTTACAGGCGGTTCCACAAGCTATGTGAAATCCACAAAGCTGACAGTGAAGGCAACTGGAGAGTATTCTTACATAGACACCGTGTCATACAGCGTGGATGGCAAGAAGGAAACGATACTTGAAAAAGGAAACAAGTTCACATACAGCAGCGATGTCCGTGTGAGCGGTGGAGATGTACAGGATTCAACAAAGTCAGACATATATCTGGCTGATGGAGAGCACACCATCACATTTGCGGCAAAGGACTTCGCCGGAATAGAGGGCAGGATCGAGACTGTTGTCAAGGTGGATAACACAGCACCTGTTGTAAAGGTTACGGACAACGCCGGAACAGACAGGACAAACAATGATCAGCAGTATACAGTCACAGACGCAAAGGAAGCTGTTCTTAATATAAAGTACAGCGATGCCACATCAGGTGTTGCATCGGCGGTCGCTTCACTCAAGAAGGCAGATGCAAATGGATCATATACATCGGTCAAGAACTGGTATTCAACATCTACAGGTGACAATGGCCTGCAGAGCGGAAAAGAGATAAGCATAGATGGTTCAGGAAGTTATGTCCTGACAGTTGTGGTAACTGACGAGGCTGGAAATAAGACAGAGACGAACACATATGTGTATGTCAATGTGGATGGCCTTTCAGGAGAGAAGTTATCTGTGAACGGTACAGATGCTGACAACGGCGCTATATTCTGGAGAAATGATGATACTCTGACTGTAGAGGGTGCAGTATCAGGCTTCCAGCTTGCAGCAGATGACGCAAAGCTGGTGATCACCAGAACATCATTTGCAGGAAAGAAGGATAAGGCAGTTGAGGTAAAGGGTACAGTTGCCGCTGCATATGACAAGAATACGGTCAACATATCCTACGAGCTTCCAGATGAGGGTGTGTACGAGATCTCACTCATGGCGAGAATACACGATCCGAACAATGCTGACACGAAGTTCAAAGAAGTACAGAGCATAAAGGTTTACTATGATAAGACTGCACCGGCAAATGTGAAGCTGGAGTGTGTCAACTCAAAGTACGACAAGGGATCAACATTCTATTACAGCTCAAAGAGCGATGTGAAGATCGAGATCACAGGTTCCGATAACGATGACAGCAATGGCAAGGTTACATATACAGTAGGCAGAAGCAGCGCAGCCGGATCACAGGACATTACAGGAAGCATTAATGTATCAGGAAATGATATAGAAAAGACACTGGATGCAAAGGCCCTTGGCATAACAGATGAAAATACAGAGTACACGATGACTGTTAAGCTGAAGGACAGAGCAGGAAACGAGAGCAAGGCCAGTCAGGAGATACACCTGATAGTTGATACCGTCAAGCCATCAGTGTCAATAGATGGAACTGCCGGCGGAAAGCTGATAAATTACTGGAATAACAGCAATGTGACCATAACAGCAAGGGGAACTGACAATTACTTCGTGGAGAAGTTCGTTGTGACAGGAACACGCGATGGCAGGAGCATAAGCAAGTATGAGCTGGATGCGGATTACACTGCAAATGCAGCAAAGTCCACAACATTCAGAGAGCCTGGACTTTATAATATCACGATCGTTGCTGTCGATGAGGTTGGCAATGAGTCGGGTAAGGCAACAACTTCATTTGTAATAGATAAGAAGAGCCCTGAGATATCAGTTGTGTCCGGTGGAAGCAGCAGATTCCTTAACAGGAGCAGAACTATTACATTTGGCATAGAAGACGATTATGGAATGGATACACAGAATGCGACGCTTAAGGTGCACTACAAGACCTACAGTGATTCAAACTGGTCAGAGACCACAGTTCCGTTCCAGACAGCAGATGGCAAGACCACTGCAGCATATAAGATGACAGCCAAGGGCGGCAAGGCAACTGTATATTATTTCACAGTTGAGGGAGCCGATAATTCCGGCAATGCACTGAAGCCGGCAGCAGACGAGGCGTTCGGTGTTCAGGAGGGCACAAGTGCTCTCAAGACAAAGAATTATTACGTCGACACCACAGAGCCACTTGTGTATGTGGACGATGATCCTGAGTACAGACTGGATAATAACAATTACTTCAAGACTTCAATATCATTCAGAGTTGGTGTGGAGGAACAGTTCAAGTCGCTTCAGAACACTATTATCACAGAGAATGATGGAAAAGTAGCAGTGGATGAGAATCCGCAATACTTCTATATAAAGAGTAACGGCGGAACATGGGGCAAGAAGTACACATATGATAAGGAAGGTGAGTATGATCTCACCATGACCGTTACCGACAAGTGTGGAAATGAAGGAACAACAGGAACCCATTTCTACATAGACAAGCACAAGCCTGAGATACAGCTTGGAAATGTCAACACTATAAACAACAGCGATGTGACAGTCCCTGTAACACTTACAGATAACATGAGAGGTGGAAAGTACACCATTCATGTAGTCAGAACAAATGAGGGTGGATCTGTTGTAGAGAACAGAGATATCAGAAAGAATGTTACCTGGGGAACAAAGGGCGATGGAGTCAGCACAGTCAGAGAGGTACTCAGCGGTGTGACATTTGACGCCCAGGGCGATTACACAGTCACCGTGTCCGCAGAGGATAAGGCGGGCAACAAGGCTGTGACCAGAACAGTGAAGTTCAGAATCGATAAGACTGCACCGGTTATATCGATTTCAGGAATGAACGACAGACAGACAACGGCGGTAAATGCAACCATCAGCATAGATGAGGCATTCTCATTTGCATATGAGAACAACAATCTTGCCGCAGATGCATTTAACGTGACAATAACCAGAAAGACGGACGGAACAGCGGCATCGAATATCGCTACGCTGGGAACAAGCAGCTTCTCAGGAAGCAATCCACATACCGCAACTTACAACTTTACAGAGGATGGCGAGTACACGATCACAGCAAATGCAAGAGATCTTGCAGGAAATGTGGCAGCCAGCCAGACCAAGACCTTCAAGGTTGACTCAAAGGCACCTGTTGTAAAGGTGAGCGCAGTGGATAAGGACAACAAGGAAGTAAAGAATTACGACCCAATAGGAAGTATGGATTCTTCCGCACCGAACTATGTTGATATGTCACTGAGCGTTCAGGAGTCATTCTTCTCGACAGATGATGTGAAGATAACCGTGAAGAAGGACAGCAAGGATGTGTCATCATCATACTTTACAAATTACAGCAATTCTTCAGAGCTCAGCACAGGAAGCCAGAGATTCTCTGAGGATGGTGTATACGAGGTGTCAATAACAGCGCAGGATGAACTGGGAAATAAGGCTGATGATTACAGCCTGGTATTCACAGTCGATAACACACCACCTGAGCTCAAGGCTACATCGACACTTGCCGGATTCATGAGCAAGAGCATTGCAAGCGATGACGGAACACTGCTTCTCAATGCATCAGATTTTGCTGATATACGAGACAAGGGCTACGAAGCACTGTGGGATGTAAGTGATACTTCAGACTTCTCGGTTGACGCCAAGATAGACGGAGTAAATCTTATCGATTTCTCAGATATGACAGACGGATATCACAAGATAACACTTACAGTAACTGACAAGGTTGGACACACGGCAACACAGGAATTTGATTATACGTATGATGGTACTGCACCACGAATCATCATAACAGGTGTTGAGGATGGAGAGACTCTCAGAGAGCCATTCAACATGACGATAGGTCTTGAGAATGAGGAAGACGAGATCACATCCATCGTTATAAATGGCAATACCATAGATCCTGCAAGCTATCAGGCAGATAACAAGTATGAGATGCAGGTAGACCAGTATGATACATACACGGTTGAGGTAACAGCCCAGGATAAGGCCGGTAATATAGCGACAACATATGACAGAGAGACCGGAGAGGTATTCACCTTCAAGCTCAGCGAAAAGATGTCACCGGTTGTGCTGATCATAATAATAATCGCAGCGATCCTGCTTCTTGCATTGCTTGCATTCATCATCATAGCTGGCAGAAGAAGAAAGAAAAACGCCGCTGTTTAATGTAGGAGAAAGTGCTATGTACAGGGCAGTTGTATTTGATATGGACGGCGTGTTGGTAGACACGGAGAAGATATACAGGAAGTGCTGGAAGGAAAACGGCATGAGCATAGGGATTCCTGAGGCACAGATGGAAAATGTATGTGACCGGGTGGCTGGAGGCAACAAGACCTCCAACGCCCGGGTATTTAAGGAAATAATGGGCGAAGATTTTGATTATCTTGCGTTCAGACAGAGAACAATGGATCTGTTCGATGAACATGTGGAAAAGTATGGAATAGACATAAAGCCACATGTCGAGGACACGCTGAGATTCTTAAAAGAACACGGCGTGAAGATGGCACTTGCAACCTCCACTGCGAGGACGAGTGCGCAGCAGAGACTTGATAGCGTTGGAATAGCCGGATACTTCGATGAAAAGGTATGCGGAGACGAGATCACCCACGGAAAGCCGGAGCCTGATATATATCTGAAGGCCTGCGGGAAGCTGGGCGTAAACCCAGACGAAGCGGTGGCCGTTGAGGACTCTGTGAATGGTATCATATCTGCCAGCCGGGCAGGGCTATGTACGGTCATGGTGGTGGATCTGATAAACCCAAATGATATCACGCGCGAGCGTGCATACAAAACCTTTTATGATATAGAAGATATATGCAGCCTGTTTAAGTAAACAGGCTGTATTTTTATTAATAAAATGAGGAGGAACATCATAATAATGTAAAGAGTAAAGAATATGGTGGTAGTATGTCTGCAAGTCAGAAATTTATGGGAGTTGTAAAGGGACTGATCCTGTCCTATCTGCTCACGATAATCATGCTGTTTATAACGGCGGTGGTCGTATACAAAGTGGGGATAAGCGATAAGGTGCTCGGTATACTGGTTGTTGTGATATACATAGTGGCCACATTTGCCGGGGGCTTTGTTACGGGCAGAAAAGTCAGGGAGAAGCGTTTCCTGTGGGGGATGGTGTATGGCCTGACTTACATATCGGTCGCATTGACCGTGTCGGTGCTGTTTACAGGTTCAGGCGACAGAGAGGGAATAGCAGTTATAACCAAGTGTATTATGTGCGTTGCAGGCGGGATGCTGGGGGCTATGCTCAGTTAAAAAAAACTTTTACTTTATATATCTTTGTGTTATAATCCCGATATATGACATAAAAAGAGAGGTGTATCCAGAATGAAGAGAATTAAAACACTCACAAACAGGACTATGAAGAATACAATGGTCAAGGGTGGATGTGGCGAGTGCCAGACATCATGCCAGTCAGCTTGTAAGACATCATGCACAGTTGGTAATCAGAGCTGTGAGAATGTTAACAACAAGTAATTTGTAACAGGTTTGTATTTGATCAGCTAAAGGGGACCGTCGTTTATGATGACAGTCCTCTTTAGTGCGTGTATAAGGGTGCCGTGTGTGGCGCCTTGAATTAGAATTTCACGGATAGATCCGATGGAATATATTGAAGGAGAATTATGGTTCATCAGTACAAGAACAATGGTTATAATATAGTGCTTGATGTCTGTAGTGGTTCTGTACATGTCGTAGACGATCTTGTCTATGATATTATTTCTTTATATGAGGAGAATGATAAAGAGCAGATTATAAAGGCACTGTCACAGTATGACAGCGCAGATGTTTCCGAGGCTTATGACGAGGTAGCCCAACTGGTAGAGGACGGAACATTATTTACAGATGACGTATACAAAGATTATATTATAGATTTCAAGAAGAGAAAGACAGTTGTCAAGGCGTTGTGTCTGCATATCGCCCATGACTGTAACCTTGCCTGCAGATACTGCTTTGCCGGTGAGGGAGAATATAAGGGAGACAGGGCGCTTATGTCACTTGAGGTGGCAAAGAAATCCCTGGATTTTCTGGTTGCGAATTCCGGTTTAAGAAGAAATCTCGAGGTGGATTTCTTCGGCGGTGAGCCGCTTATGAACTGGGATGTAGTCAGGAAGACCGTGGAATACGGAAGAAGCCTTGAGGAGAAGTATGACAAGAAGTTCAGATTCACACTTACTACCAACGGAGTGCTTCTGAATGACGAGATCATGGAATTTGCCAACAGAGAGATGGCGAACGTGGTGCTCAGCATAGATGGAAGGAAGGAAGTCCACGACTACATGAGACCTACCAGGAATGGCAAGGGAAGTTATGATGTCATACTATCCAAGTTCCAGGAATTTGCCAAGAAGAGAGCAGGCAAGAGCTACTACGTAAGAGGTACTTACACTCATAACAATCTTGATTTCTCACAGGACGTGCTTCATATGGCGGATCTGGGATTTGACCAGATATCCGTTGAGCCTGTTGTATCACTTCCGGACGAGCCATATGCTATAAAGGAAGAGGATATACCGGTACTGCTTGAGCAGTACGATATCCTGGCTAAGGAGATGATCAAGAGACATAAGGAGGGAAGAGGCTTCAATTTCTTCCACTTCATGATAGATCTTGAGGGTGGACCTTGCGTAGCCAAGAGACTTTCCGGTTGTGGTTCAGGTACAGAGTACATGGCGGTCACTCCTTGGGGAGACCTTTATCCTTGCCATCAGTTTGTTGGTGAGGACGATTTCTGTATAGGAAATGTATTTGATGGAATCAAGAATCAGGATATAGTCAATGAATTCAAGCTGTGCAATGTATATGCCAAGGATAAGTGTAAGGACTGCTTTGCAAGATTCTATTGCAGCGGTGGCTGTGCGGCCAACTCATACAAGTTCCACGGCAATATACTTGATGCATATGACATAGGTTGTGAGCTTCAGAAGAAGCGTATAGAATGTGCAATCATGCTGAAGGCGGCTATGGCCGATGAGGCAGAAGAGGAATAAAAAGGGTAAAAGGAGAAGACGATGAAGAAGACAAAGAGAAACGCTGTGCTCGTCATCATTGCCTTTCTGCTTATACTGGGTGTTGCTATATATACAGCAATATTCGGTGTTGCAGACAGAGGTAAAGTCGAGTACATCAAGCTTGGACTTGACCTTAAGGGTGGTCTGAGTGTAACTTACGAGATTCAGGAGGATGATTACAGCGACAAGGATCTCGAGGATACCAAGTATAAGATTGAGCAGCGTGTAGAGGCCTACACCAATGAGTACTCAGTCTATGAAGATGGAGACAAGAAGATCACAGCAGAGATCCCGGGTGTAACAAATGCAGATGAGATACTTAATGCTCTGAATATAGAGGGAAAGCTTGAGTTTCTTGATCCGGACAATTATACAAAGTGGTCACAGGGACAGGAGTATGAGGCTGCTCTTACAGGAGATGACATCAAGAATGCCACAGCCGGAATTGACTCAGATAACGGCAATGACAATGTGGTACAGCTTGCATTCACCGATGAGGGAGCTCAGAAGTTCGCTGATGTTACCGCGGCAAATGTTGGGAATATAGTATACATTATATATGACAACAAGGTCGTAAGTGCACCAACAGTACAGTCAGCCATAACAGGCGGAAGCGCAGAAATCAACAAGATCGGAAGCTACGAGGAGGCCGAGCAGCTTGCTACTACTATCCGTATCGGTGCACTTCCTCTTACACTTAAGCAGGTTCGTTCCAATATAGTAGGTGCTACACTTGGATCAGATGCCATCAGCACAAGCCTTAAGGCAGGTGCGATCGGTATTGCACTTGTATTTCTTATCATGATCATAGTATTCAGGATCCCAGGTCTTGTGGCATCATTTGCTCTGGCATTCTACACAATACTTGATCTGCTGGTACTCAATCTGTTCAACGTAACACTGACACTTCCTGGTATAGCTGGTGTTATCCTGTCAGTAGGTATGGCGGTCGATGCCAACGTAATCATATTCACGCGTATCAAAGAGGAGCTGGCGGATGGCAAGTCCGTAAAGCAGGCTGTAAAGGGTGGTTTCCACAATGCCCTGTCAGCCATAATAGATGGTAACGTTACAACACTTATAGCAGCTCTTGTACTTGGAATATTCGGAACAGGTACTATCAAGGGATTTGCGATCACACTGGCTATCGGTGTCGTTCTTTCAGTATTTACAGCTCTGGCAGTCAGCCAGTCACTGCTCACAGCGCTTGTAAATCTCGGCGTTACAGATGCCAAGTATTTCGGCGTTGCAAGAGAGCCAAAGAAGACAAACTTCGTGAAGGCAGGTAAGTTCTGTATGCTCGGATCACTCATTGTGATCATCGCATGCTTCTGTATGATGCCTGTTAATAATAAGTCAAAGGGTTCACCACTTAACTTCAGTGTTGAGTTTGCAGGCGGTACAAGCCTTACAGTAGGTTTTGACAAAGAGTACTCACTTAGCGAGGCTGAGAAAGATATAGTTCCTGTCATTGCAGAGGCTGCCGGTATCGGTGAGGCAGGAATATCAGTTCAGACAGTATCCGGAACAAATGAGATCGTGTTCAAGATGCCAGAACTTTCAGATGACGGAACAGATGATTCACAGATGTCCAAGGTGCGCAACGCACTCACAGACAAGCTTGGCGCAGATGTCAAGGAGGCAAATGTAATAAGTGGATCGGTCAGCAGCGAGATGTCTAAGAACGCTATATTCTCAGTTATCCTTGCAGCTATTCTGATGCTTATATACATTGCTATCAGATTCCATGATGTGAAGTTTGGTGCAAGTGCAGTTATCGCACTTCTCCACGATGTTGCGATGGTATTCTGTCTGTATATTATACTGAGACTTACAGTTGGTAACACATGTATCGCATGTCTGCTTACCATAGTGGGTTACTCGATCAATGCGACGATCATCATATTCGACCGTGTAAGAGAGAATATAGGTGTTATGAAGCCTAAGAAGGCCACATACAAGGATATAGTCAACCTGAGTATCAACCAGACCTTCAGCAGAACAATATATACATCACTCACAACATTTGTTACAATATTCGTTCTGTATATCATGGGAGTGGCATCCATCAAGGAGTTCGCTCTCACACTTATGGCTGGTGTAGTTATCGGTGCTTACTCTTCAGTATGTATCACAGGTCCACTCTGGTACTACATGAAGACAAAGCTTGGTAAGACAGAAAAAGATGCTTAATAGAATAAAGTTATCGGACGGATGTCAGATGACAGATGATAACAGGCTTCCATGGCAGAGATGCTGTGGAAGCCTGTTGTATTATTGGGAGATGGAAGAGATATGAATTGTAAAGCAGTGGTGTTTGATATGGATGGAGTCATCCTCGATTCAGAACAATTGGTTGTCAAGAGCTGGCAGAAGACAGCGGACAAATATGGCATAGAGGACATAGAGAGCTTCTGTATGGCTGCCCTTGGACTCAACCGTGAGGCGGCGAAGAAGCTGTTCGTGCAGATGTACAAAGGAAGATGTGATGAAGGACAGGATACATTGGATGAGGAGAGATATGAGAGCCTCAAGGTTGAGATGGCGGCGGAATTCCACCGGGCAGCGGCAGAGGGAGAGCTTGTGCTGAAGCCGGGAGTTACAGACATGCTGAAGATGCTCAGGGATAATGGCATACCATGTGCCCTTGCCACATCCACCAGAAAAGAGGTAGTCACCATGGAGCTCATCAACCTCGGGGTGATAGATTACTTCGACAAGCTTGTATGTGGAGACATGGTAGATCGGAGCAAACCCGCACCGGATATATTCCTGAAGGCCTGTGAAGAACTTGGAGTTGAGTCGGAGAGTGCATGGGCGGTGGAGGACTCATACAACGGAGTCAGAGCAGCATATGCGGCAGGGATGAAGATTGCTATGATCCCGGACCTCGTGCAGCCGGATGATGAGATGAGGGATAAGGCAGATTTTATATTTAAGAATATGAATGAGTTTCAAGAGTATATTCTTGAGTCCATCAGAGCATGACAGATGGATCCGACGAATAAAAAAGAACTCCTGATGCAGAGCGGCAAAGCCTCTGTAACAGGAGTTCTTTTAGTTAGTTTTTAGGGGTTTAAGGGGACTGGTGAGGTCCCATATATAATATGTAAGTCCCGGCAAAGGACTGACATATTTTGATCTAATGGGTCAGTTAGATCAATGACTCGTAGAGCTTGGTGATATCCTCCACGCTAGTCTCCTTTGGATTGCCCGGGCGACATGCGTCATCGTAGGCTGACTGTGCCAGGAATGGAATATCCTCTGGCTTTACAATGTCTTTAAGGTCTGTAGGAATGCCTACATCGATTGACAACTGGCGTACTGCGTCAACTGCAGCTTTTCTGTATTCTTCCTGGGTCATGTCGTCTACGCCCTTGACGCCCATGGCTCTTGCTATCTCACGATACTTTTCTCCTGTTGCTTCTGCATTGTATTCCATTACAGTAGGCAGGATAATCGCGTTGGCAACACCGTGAGGTGTGTCATACAGAGCTCCCAGTGGATGAGCCATGGAATGAACGATTCCAAGACCTACATTTGAGAAGCCCATGCCTGCAACATACTGGCCCAGCGCCATATCAGCACGGCCCTCAGGCGTATTGGCAACAGCCCCTCTGAGTGAACGGCTGATGATCTCGATTGCCTTGAGGTGGAACATGTCTGACAGCTCCCATGCGGCTGCGGTGATGTAACCCTCGATTGCGTGTGTCAGTGCATCCATACCTGTGGCTGCTGTGAGTCCCTTTGGCATGGAGCTCATCATCTCAGGATCGACAAATGCCACAACAGGAATGTCCTTAGGATCAACACATACCATCTTGCGGTTCTTCTCAACATCTGTGATGACGTAGTTGATAGTTACCTCTGCTGCGGTTCCGGCTGTAGTTGGAACTGCAAATATAGGAACTGATTTATTCTTTGTAGGTGCAACACCCTCCAGGCTTCTGATGTCTGCAAAATCAGGGTTGGCAATAACTATGCCGATACCCTTGGCAGTGTCCATGGATGATCCGCCGCCTATGGCGATGATGTAATCTGCCTCAGCAGCCTTAAATGCGGCCACACCCTGCTGCACGTTCTCTATAGTAGGGTTTGGCTTGATGTTGGAATAGATCTCGTATGCAAGTCCTGCACCGTCCAGAACATCGGTGACCTTCTTGGTCACACCGAACTTGATCAGATCAGGATCTGAGCACACAAGAGCCTTGGCGAAGCCTCTGCCGACTGCCTCTGTGGCGATCTCAGCGATGGCACCCGCTCCGTGGTAAGAGGTTTCATTGAGTACGAATCTGTTTGCCATAAAAATATCTCCTCCTTTGCACTGCGCATTTGTGATAGAACTTTCAGATACTGCCATCAAAATGCACAAAAGATATATTCAAAATGTATATTTATTATAACATTTATACAATAAAAAGCAAATAGACATAACAGGTGAAATGTCAACATTTACAGGCAAAATGGCGGCATTTACACTGGTAATACCATAATGCGTCTGCTAAAATATGTGGATGGATACAGCAGGGATGCGGATATGTTCCTGCGATAAAATGATACGGAGAACAGAAGATGACATTGACACCGGAGCAGAAGGATATAATAGATAAATATGTGAAGAAGCCAGAGTGGAGAGTGGCGGGCAAAAGAGCGGACTTTAATGCCATAGGCGAGAGGTTCGGTGTGAGTCCTGTTGTGGCGAGGGTTATCACGAACAGAGGAGTCACCGGGGAGAAAGCCATAGCTATGTACCTTGATGGCGGCTGGGATTCCATGCACGATCCGGCACTGATGAAGGATATGGTGGAAGCCGGTGAGATAATAAAGGAAAAGCTTAGCGATAACAGGAGGATAAGGATAATCTCGGACTACGACGTGGACGGGGTTACCTCCAATTATATATTGCTTCTCGGCCTTCGGAGAACATGGACGGCGCTGCACGGAAGCTGCGCTGATGACTGCACCGTGGTGGATTACGACATTCCACATCGAGTGCATGATGGATACGGAATAAATAAAAGACTTATAGATGCCGCCATAGCGGATGGTGTTGATACTATCATAACCTGCGACAATGGAATAGCGGCGATAGAACAGGTGAGATATGCGAAGGAGCGCGGGCTTACGGTCATCGTCACGGATCACCATCAGATCCCATTTGAGGAGAGTGATGGCGGCGAGCGGGTATATATGCTGCCCCAGGCGGATGCGGTCATAGACAATCAGAGGCAGGACTGTGAATATCCATTCAAGGGGCTGTGCGGGGCCGGCGTTGCGTTCAAGCTCATCCAGTACATGTACAGGATATGCGGGATAGCCGAGAGCGAGGTAAATGAATTCATGGAGATCCTGGGGCTGGCTACCAACTGTGACATGATGGATCTGGTGGATGAGAACAGACTCTATGTAAAATATGCCCTTGAAAGTCTGAAGGACAGCCGCAATCCGGGTCTGAATGCCCTCATGATGCTCAGCGGCAGAAATGAGAAGAAGATATCAACGTATGATCTGGGATTTCTGATAGGGCCGTGCATCAATGCGGCGGGAAGACTGGGGGATGCGAAACAGAGCCTTGAGTTCTTGCTTGAGAGAGATCCAAATGTCGCCGAGGCAAAGGCTAGGGAACTGCTGGCTGTCAACAATGAGAGAAAGAGCATGACGGAGGCCGGAGCCCGGCATATAACAGATATGCTTGAGACAGCCACTGTGAACGGAGAGTTCGGACAGGCGGCTACCCTTGCGGACAAGGTACTTGTGGTGTATATACCGGCTGTACATGAGAGCGTTGTGGGAATAATCGCCAGCAGGCTCAAGGAGGCATACACAAGACCTGTGATGGTGTTCACGGACGCAGAGACGCCGGGGATACTGAAAGGATCGGGAAGATCCATAGACAGCTACAACATGTTCGAGGAGCTGAACCGGTTCCGGGAGATGTTCACTGCATTTGGCGGACATGCCATGGCGGCGGGCTTTTCCATAGAGAAGGAGAGGCTTGACGAGCTGAGGCGGAAGCTCAATGAAGCGGCGGTGCTGACGGATGAAGATATAACACCTAAGCTGATGATAGATGTGGCCATGCCGCTGGCGTACAACAGCATAGAGCTGACGGAACAGATCGAGAGGCTTGAACCATACGGAAAGGGTAACAGGAAACCGCTGTTTGCACAGGCGGCAGTACCGGTGCGAAGGGCGCAGATACTTGGAAGAAACAAAAATCTTCTGAAGCTCCAGCTTGATACCGGGTACGGAAGGTGCGTGGATGCCATAGATTTTGATCCGGATACATTTGTGAATAACATAAAACAGTGGTTTGGAGAGGATGAATGTGTTAAAATGTTAAATGGTCAGCCGAACGCCGTAGTGATAGATGTCGCATACTATCCGACCATCAATGAATATATGGGAAGACGTTCACTCCAGATGAAGATGGAGGCCTATAACAAGGGAATATAAGCTGACTTTGATGAGAATACTATTAAGTACATTTGTAATATATATCATACAGGAGGACGTAAGATGAGTGAGGTAGAAAAGTATATCAAGAGTATTCCTGATTTTCCACAGCCGGGAATCATATTCAGGGATGTGACAAGTGTAACAGAGAATCCTGAGGGCATGAAGCTGGCCATCGATGAGATGGACAAGCTGCTGGAGGGAGTAGATTACGATGTCATCGCCGGAGCAGAGTCCAGAGGATTTATATTTGGAGCACCGCTGGCATACAAGAACGGCAAGGGACTTGTTCTCGTGAGAAAGAAGGGCAAGCTTCCGAGAGAGACCGTGGAGATGTCTTACGATCTTGAGTATGGACAGGCTACTATAGAGATACATAAGGATTCCATCAAGCCGGGTGAGAAGGTCGTGCTGGTGGATGATCTTATTGCAACAGGTGGAACCATAGAGGCTGCGGCTAAGCTTATAGAGAGCCTTGGCGGAATAGTAGTCAAGATGGTATTCCTCATAGAGCTGACAGACCTGAAGGGAAGAGAGAGACTTTCCAAATATGACGTGGCTTCAGTAGTACAGTTTGAGGGCGAATGATCAGGGCAGAATAAAACAGGAAGTGTGGTGAGCATATGGGAGAGACATTGGATAAGACACAGGACAATATAATAGCTCAGGAGACAAAGAGGGCTGCGGAAGCAGGTGTTATCACCTCGGAGCAGGCCACGAAGGATGGAATAGCAGCCATCGAGAAGGCTCTTGCGTCTGGCAAGAATGTTCCTCAGAATGAACTTATAAAGCTGGAGGAGCAGGCGAATAAGCAGATGAAGGCGAAGAGAGAGATAGATCTGTCCACACCGGCAGATTTTACACCGCCGGAGGAATTGTATAAGGAGCTTATCTCAAGGATACTCACATATCACCCATCTGCCGACATCACTATGATAGAGAAGGCATATAAGGTGGCGGACGCTGCCCACAAGGGACAGCTCAGAAAGTCCGGGGAGCCTTATATCATGCACCCTCTGAATGTGGCCATAATCCTGGCAGAGCTTGAGCTCGACAAGGAGACGATAGTGGCAGGGATACTCCACGATGTCGTTGAGGATACAGTCATGACATCTGAGGAGATAGCAGCGGAGTTCTCCGAGGAGGTTGCTTTCCTTGTGGATGGAGTTACGAAGCTGACACAGCTCAAGATGACCACGGACAAGATAGAGGTTCAGGCGGAGAATCTGCGTAAGATGTTCCTCTCCATGGCGAAGGATATCAGAGTCATACTGATAAAGCTGGCGGACAGACTCCACAATCTGAGAACCCTCCAGTATCAGTCACCGGAGAAGCAGATAGAGAAGGCCAGAGAGACCATGGATATATATGCGCCTATCGCACACAGACTTGGTATCAGCAAGATCAAGGTCGAGCTGGATGACCTGTCCATGATGTACCTCATGCCGGATGTGTACAAGGATCTCAAGGCGCAGATAGATGAGAAGCTTACCGAGAGGGATGCTTATATCAAGAGGGTCGTTGCCGATGTCAAGAAGCATATTGATAATGCCGGACTTGAGGCTGAGATAGACGGAAGAGTAAAGCATTTCTTCAGTATATATAAGAAGATGAAGAACCAGAACAAGACTCTGGATCAGATATACGATATATTTGCGGTACGTATCAAGGTGAATACGGTCAGGGACTGTTACTCAGCACTGGGTATCATTCATGAGATGTACAAGCCTATTCCGGGAAGATTCAAGGACTACATAGCCATGCCTAAGTCCAACATGTACCAGTCCCTTCACACCACACTGATCGGACCTGAGGGACAGCCATTTGAGATACAGATAAGAACCTACGAGATGCACAGAACGGCTGAGTATGGTATCGCTGCGCACTGGAAGTACAAGGAGAACATAACCGGTACGGTCATGCAGAAGGAGGAGGAAAAGCTCTCCTGGCTCCGTCAGATCCTTGAGTGGCAGAGGGATACCGATGACAACAAGGAGTTCATGAGCTTTGTCAAGACTGACCTTGATCTCTTTGCTGAACAGGTATACTGCTTTACTCCTGCCGGAGATGTTAAGAACCTTCCTAGCGGATCCACACCTATAGATTTTGCTTATGCCATTCACACGGCGGTGGGCAACAAGATGGTCGGTGCAAGGATCAACGGACGACAGGTTCCTATAGATACCAAGCTCAACAACGGAGATCGTGTGGAGATCATAACCTCACAGAACTCCACAGGACCAAGCCGTGACTGGCTGAATATAGTCAAGAGTACACAGGCGAGGACAAAGATCAACCAGTGGTTTAAGCATCAGCTCAAGGATGAGAATATCAGCCGCGGAAGAGAGCTCATACTGAACTACTGCAAATCAAAGGGAATAGACTACTCCATGTACTCAAAGCCTGAGTATCAGGAGAAGATATACAAGAAGTACAATTTCCAGGATTGGGATTCCATAGTTGCCGCCGTTGGACATGGCGGAATCAAGGAAGGTCAGATAGTAAACCGTCTGATTGATGAGTACAACAAGGAGCACAAGCCACAGACTGCCACGAACGCTGAGGTTCTGGACGAGTATTCGGTGAAGAAGAACCATGGCAACCATACCGGCAAGGGTGGAATAATCGTAAACGGCATAGATGACGTTGCCGTGAGATTCTCCAAGTGCTGTTCACCTGTTCCGGGGGATGAGATCATAGGATTTATCACCAGAGGACGAGGTGTGTCCATACACCGTACTGACTGTGTAAATGTGTTGTGCATGAGCGAGGCGGACAGAGCCAGAGTCATCGAGGCCGAGTGGAAGGATGACGCTGTTGCATCGAACACATACATGACCGAGATAAATATATATGCAGATGACAGAAACGGCATATTATTTGACATAACCAAGATCCTCAGCGAGGCAAATATAAACGTAAACAGTATCAACAGCCGTACAAGCAAGCAGGGCAAGGCTACGATCACGATCTCATTTGCGATCAAGTCGAAGGAACAGTTGAATACGATAATTGCCAAGATAAGGAATATTGATAATATAATTGATATAGAGAGAACTACGGGCTGATGGCCGGAAAGGTTTATATGGCGGAATTAAAAGTTATCAGAAGTGAGCTGGGAGGATTCCAGACGAATTGTTATATAGTGGCAAATGAGCAGACCGGGGAGGCTATAGTCATTGATCCTTCATGGAATGCGAATTATATATACAACACACTGAAGAAGAATGAGTATACCTGCGTTGGCATTTATCTCACTCACGGTCATGTGGATCACATGGCGGCGATGGGAGATCTGAAGAAGCTCACAGGCGCGGATACATATGCTTCGGAGGACGAGAAGGAAGTTCTCGGCAACAGCAGGGTGAACCTGTCGGCGATGATGACCAGTGTATTTGAAAAGGTGATAGAGACTGAGACGGATCACTATCTGAGCGACGGCAGTGTGAAGAAGCTGCTTGGCACTGAGATGAGATGCATCAGTGTGTCGGGACATACCAGAGGCGGAATGTGCTATTACTTCGAGTCAGAGAATATACTGTTCTCAGGGGATACGCTGTTCAAATACAGTGTGGGAAGATCGGATTTCCCTACAGGTGATGAGCATGTGCTGCTCGAGAACATAAGAGAGAAGCTGTTTGTGCTTCCTGATGATACCGTGGTGTACCCTGGACACGGGGAGACAACACTTATAAGAAAAGAGAAGAAGATGAATCCGTTCTTCTGATGGGCGGATCATGGTGGAAATATGATATTACTGATACAGAATATAGAAGATTACAACAATGATCTCCGGGTGAGTCTCCAGGCCTTCTACGGCGGTGAAAGAATAGTGGTTCCGGAGATATTTGACAAAAAGCCGGAGCTTAAGGCGGAGATAGACAAGGCGCTTGTGGCGGATATAGATGACAATAGAATAAATATAGAGCTGTATTCTGTAGCAGACGGAGGAGAGCGGACTTTGGCGTGCAGCACACAGATTCCTGTGGATGGCGACTGCCGGGATAAGAGTGCCGTGAGGAATCCGTTAAAGCTGGCGATATACAACATGCTTTCGGAGTATACAGACCGCAGACTTCCGTGGGGCTCCCTGACGGGTATCAGACCTACGAAGATAGCTGTGTCTTATATGGAAGCCGGTATGACCTCAGAGGATATAATAGGAAACTACCAGGAGATATATGGAACCTCCCGTGAGAAAGCCGAGCTGGCAGTGGCGGTGGCTGACAGGGAGAAGAAAATCATAGACTCTGTGGCGGAGGAGGACGAATACTGTCTGTATATAGGCATACCGTTCTGTCCGACAAGATGTTTGTACTGTTCATTTACCTCATATCCGATCGCGGTATATAAGAATAAGGTGGATGCATATCTGGACGCAGTCGAGAAAGAGATGGCATACGTTGCGGAGGCATATTCCGGAAAACGGCTCATATCAATATATGTGGGAGGCGGAACGCCGTCATCCATATCTGCGGAGCATATGGACAGACTCTGCAGCATGATAGAGAAGTCATTTGACCTGTCACAGGTGAGGGAGTTCACCATAGAAGCGGGCAGACCGGACAGTACCACATTTGACAAGCTTGAGGTCATGAAGCGCCACGGAGTGACGCGTATAAGCATAAATCCACAGACCATGAACGAGGAGACATTAAGGACCATAGGCAGGGCACATACGCCGGAGCAGACGGTCATAGCCATGGAGAATGCCCGGAGAGCGGGCTTTGACAACATCAACATGGATCTGATAGTGGGACTTCCGGGAGAGGACACGGACAGTGTGGAGAACACGCTGAGACAGGTGAAGGAGCTTTCCCCTGAAAGTCTGACGGTTCACACCCTTGCCATCAAGAGGGCGGCGAATCTGAACATAGAGATGGACAAATACCGTGACACCCTGAAGTCGGATATAGACAGCCAGCTTGGTGCTGTTACGAGGGCGGCGGCTGAGATGGGGCTTGATCCATACTATCTGTACAGACAGAAGAACATGACCGGCAATCTGGAGAACGTGGGTTACTCGAAGCCGGGGCTTGAGTGCCTGTACAATATACTCATCATGGAGGAGAGGACTGACATCATCGGTCTCGGTGCCGGAAGCTCATCGAAGCTTGTGGTGAGACCAGGACATGACGGAGTGACAGAGGGGACACGTATAGACAGAATAGAGAATTGTAAGAGTGTAGACGATTATATAGCTCGAATAGATGAGATGATCGAGCGTAAGAAAGCGGGATTTATATGGGATTAGCATTGGAGAAGGATGCAGAAGAATGCTATTCAGTTGATATGAATGATGCGGTGCGCCATGGAATGTGTGTGAGTATACTGGCATCTGAGCTGGCGAGGGAGCTGGGCTGCGATGAGGAATTCATACACAAGGTTGCCGTGGCGGGAATGCTGCACGATGTGGGCAAGCTGCAGGTGAGTCCTTACATATATGGACGGCGGCAGGGTGCGATGAAGATCGAGGAGATGAGATACGTCAGGCTGCATGCCAAGCTTGGCGCGGAGATACTTAAGCGTGAGGGCTACGATCAGGACATAGTGGATATGGTGCACTATCACCATGAGAACTATGACGGCTCGGGATATCCGTACAGGATGCGGGGCGAGGAGATACCACTCGGCGCAAGACTTATCAGAGTGTGCGATGTGTTCAGTGCACTGGTCAGCGACAGACCATACAGGAAGGCATTTGACGCGGATACGGCATTTGGAATGGTGATAGATGAGGTGAGACACTTCGACATGAGGGCGTTCCTGGCGTTCCAGCGGCTGATCAACACCACAGACATCATGAACAGGGTGGATCAGGTGCTTCACGGCGATATACCAGGTCTTGACGAAAAATGAAAAAAGTGTATAGTGACATAAGGAAAGTTTTTAATTTTAGGAGGATAGCGTAAGATGGCAGAATCTATGCAGGGGCTTAAGAGAAGCCACAGATGTACAGAGGTTAGCAGTGCCAACATAGGTGAGAAAGTCACCGTGATGGGCTGGGTTCAGAAGAGCAGAAATAAAGGTGGAATAATCTTTGTAGATCTTCGAGATAGAAGTGGAATATTACAGGTTATATTTGAGGAGTCACAGTGTGGCGCAGAGTGCTTCGAGAAGGCAGGAAAGCTTCGTTCAGAGTTCGTTGCAGCCATTGAGGGAACAGTGTGCAAGCGTGCGGGTGCAGTGAATGAGAACCTTGCAACAGGAGACATCGAAGTCGTTGCAAGCAGCCTCCGTATACTGTCAGAGGCAGAGACACCTCCATTCCCTATAGAGGAGAACAGCAAGACCAAGGAGGAGATAAGGCTCAAGTACAGATATCTCGACCTCAGACGTCCAGACCTCCAGAGAAATCTTATCATGAAGAGTAAGGTAGCCACCATCGCCAGACAGTTCATGGCAGATGAGGGATTCCTTGAGATAGAGACACCTATGCTGACCAAGTCAACACCAGAGGGAGCAAGAGATTACCTTGTGCCAAGCCGTGTACACCCTGGTACATTCTACGCTCTGCCACAGTCACCACAGCTCTTCAAGCAGCTTCTTATGTGCTCTGGTTACGACAGATATTTCCAGATCGCAAGATGCTTCCGTGACGAGGATCTCCGTGCAGACAGACAGCCGGAGTTCACCCAGATGGATATGGAGCTCTCATTTGTTGACGTTGACGATGTAATCGATGTAAATGAGCGTCTTCTTGCAAAGCTCTTCAAGGAGATACTTGATCTCGACATCCAGCTTCCAATTCAGAGAATGACATGGCAGGAGGCGATGGACAGATTTGGTTCAGATAAGCCTGACCTCAGATTTGGACTCGAGCTCAAGGATGTCAGCGATGTTGTCAAGGACTGTGAGTTCGGAGTATTCACAGGTGCCCTTGCAAATGGCGGAACAGTCCGCGGTATCAATGCCGAGGGACAGGGAAGCATGCCTAGAAAGAAGATAGATGCCCTTATCGAGTATGCAAAGACATACGGCGCAAAGGGACTTGCATATATAGTTATCAACGAGGATGGAAGCTACAAGTCATCATTTGCCAAGTTCATGACAGAGGAGCAGATGAACGCCCTTGTGGCAGCCATGGATGGAAAGCCTGGCGACCTGCTTCTGTTCGCAGCGGACAAGACAAAGATCGTATGGACAGTCCTCGGCGCACTGAGATGCCATCTGGCAGAGCTCATGGGACTTGTGGACAAGAATGTATACAGATTCGTGTGGATCACAGAGTTCCCACTTCTTGAGTGGTCAGACGAGGAGAACAGATTCACAGCTATGCACCATCCATTTACCATGCCTATGGAGGAGGATCTTCAGTACATCGATTCTGATCCGGGCAGGGTTCGTGCAAAGGCTTATGATATAGTATTAAACGGAAATGAGATCGGTGGAGGTTCAGTCAGAATCCATCAGGATGACATTCAGGAGAAGATGTTCGAGTGCCTTGGCTTTACAAAGGCCGAGGCTCACGAGAGATTCGGATTCCTTCTGGATGCGTTCAAGTACGGAGTACCACCTCACGCAGGACTTGCCTATGGTCTTGACCGTCTGGTCATGCTCATGGCAAAGCAGGATTCTATCCGTGACGTAATCGCATTCCCTAAGGTAAAGGATGCATCATGTCTCATGACAAATGCGCCTGACTATGTAGACGACAAACAGCTCGCTGAGCTTGGAATCGAGGTCACACCAGAGGCTGAGGCCGAGATCGAGGCTGAGAAGAGCGCACCTGCAGACGCAGAGTAGAATGACAGAATAATATACAGAAGGACGAGCTTCTGATACGGAGGCGGGATATCAAACAGGATATCCCGCCTCTTTTTTGCGTTTACAGACATAAAGAGCAAATGGGGTACATATACTATACCAAAGTGTGTTAAGTGGCTTAAAATGACAGCCAGACACCTTAAAAAGCAAATGGTGGAGGTGATACATGTGGAAAATGAAAAAGAGTTTCTAAGAGGGAGAATGTGGGGCAGACTTACCTTCCTGCTGGTGGTTGCACTGGAGCTCATGATATTCTGCGTTGGATGTGCAAGGTTTGAGGTGTCGGACAGTGGTGAGCCGCTGCTCTATGACGTGTGCGATGAGACCATGCTGCCGGATGAACTGGTTACCATCATAGACAAAAAGAAGGAAAACCCATTTAATCTCGTATATTCAAACAGCACATATACATATATAGTCATCGCTGCGGGCATGCAGGAGAGGGATGACGTTGGGGTGACTCTGGAGGAGATGTACAAGGACGACAATGCCATTTACATCAAGGGAGTTTTAAGACAGGTGGCGACTCCGACGGATGGCGTGAAGGGAGACAATGTATCATTTCCTTATATGGTGGTCAGGATAGTGAAGATGGATCTTCCGGTTGTATTCAAGTAAAACGGTATATCATAAAAAATAAGGTGGGGAAAATATGGAGCTTACTAAGAACAGGATCACAACGACGAATCTTAAGGCGGCAAAATATGTTGAGTTTACCGTGGATGACGATTTCAATGTCCCTGATGTGAAGGGGGATATAGACAGACAGATAGCCAGCAAAGGACAGGTGACGATAGAAAACATAGACGTCATGGAGGGCAAGGCGCGCATCACAGGAACTGTGAGCTACGCCATCCTATACCAGACGGACCGGGAGGGGGATTCATTTGAGAGCCATGACGGAGAGCTGCCATTTGAGGAGACGATAAATGCGGATGAACTGTCGCTGGGAGATAAGGTTTCCGTACAGGGTGTGCTGGAGGATCTGTACGTGACCGTGATAAATTCCAGAAAATACGAGGTGAGAGGGCTTGTGGGCGTGAAGCTCTGGGCGTGCCAGCAGATCACCGCAGATGGCGCCGTGGGCATAGCAAACGGCTCTGGTATAGAGTGCATGACGGAGAAGGTAAGCTTTACAAATCTTGCGGCGTCTTCCAGAGACATAATGAAGATAAAGGAGGACATAGAGATCCCGGCAAATAAGCCGAATATCGGACGTGTGCTGTGGGATCAGGTGAGCTTCTCAGAGATAGAGAGCCGTGCCACGGACGTGGGGGTACATATAAGCGGCAAGATGGACATATTTGTCATATACAAGCCGGATGACGAGGTGGCTCCGGTGCAGTATGTCAGCGCCACGAGGGAGTTCCAGGACACTGTGAACTGCGATGGAATAGACGAGGATATGATACTGGACGATATGATAACCGCATCCCGCGGTTCGGTGTCCGTGCGTGCAAATGACGGCGGTGAGGACAGGATACTCCAGGTGGAGAGCAGCCTCAATGTGGACATCAAGGTGTACGAGGACGTGGAGGCAGACCTTCTCAAGGATATGTTCTCATATTCTGCGCAGGTCGATCCCGTCAGGAGCAGATTCAGCTACGAGAACCTTCTCATGAGAAACAATGCAAAGACGAGGGTCGTGAAGAAGGAGAGGCTCAAGAGCAGCCAGCCGTCCATTCTCCAGATCGTAAATGTGACGGGCAGTGTGGATATAGACGATGTCAGGCCGGCGGATGACGCCGTGGTCGTCGAGGGTGCTGTGAAGGCGGCAGTTCTTTATGTGTCATCGGATGACAGCAGACCTCTGTGTCAGATGGAGGTGGTAGCTCCATTTTCATACAGGGTGGAGACTGTTCCGCTCAGAACTCAGGATTCCATCAGGATTACCCCTGCACTCAATCAGATCACGGCGGCGCTGCCGGGCAATGACGAGGTGGAGATAAAAGCCATAGTGGATATGGGAATGACCATATTTACCCGGAAAGAGATAGAACTTATCGATGACATGACGGTGGCTCCGGTCGATATGAAGAAGAAAGCGGTGGCGCCAGGTATAGTGGGCTATGTTGTGCGTGATGGTGACAGCATATGGTCGATCGCAAAACAGTATTATTCCAGTCTTGATTCCATAAGAAAGCTCAACAGCCTTGAGGGGGATGACGTGAAAGCCGGTGACAGGTTGATAGTGGTCAAACGTGCGGGAAAGAATTAGCTGTTGCCCTTCCAGTGTATATCGTATTTTCCCGGTGATCTGGGATCCTGGTCGGTGACAGCGGCTTCTCTGTAATATTCTTCGTATGGAACAGGGTTGTTGGTGATTCCAAGAATGTAATCGGATGACACGTTATATAACTCGGTGAGATATATAAGGTGATGGATTGGCAGCGCGCTTGCGCCCCTTTCATAACGTGCGTACATGGTCTGTGAGGTGTTCAGATAGCGGGCAACATATTGTTGTGTAAAGTCATGATCTTCCCGCAGTCCCCGGATTCTTTCTATATACTTTTTATCCTTGCTAAATTCCATATACTGCATTCGATCACCCGCAAAAATGATAACATACGGGTTTGTGACCCCTTTAATTTTAGTAAATATGTTTACTAAACGAGATGGTAACAAAAAAGTGCAATCATAGCCGACAGCTATAATTGCACTTAAGTTTGTGTATTTCCATTAATCAGGCTTCTTTTGCCTGTTCATTGGCCTCTTTGTCGTCCTTCTCAGGGAGAAGTCTCTTGAACAGTGGAACGAGCTGTGCGGCGATGACAGCCTTAACGAGGTCGAGTGGAATGAATGCCACGAAACCTGATAAGAATGCAACCTTCCATGTGAGGTTACCGTTGAACTTCCACCAGATCATTCCCACGATATCAATGATCACGACACCTATGATCGCAACGATGGTATACTTAAGTCTCTTGTACTTTTGGCCTTTGATGAGACCGACTACGATTGATGCAATGATGAATGAGAAGGTGTATCCACCGAATACTCCGAACAGATATCCAAGGCCTGCGCCTCCGCCGATGAATACAGGAACGCCGATGGCACCCATGATCATCCAAAGTGCTATTATGATCGTTGAGTCTCTGAGCTCAAATACGAGAGCTATCAGAATTATCATAAAGTTGAGTAATGTGATGTGTGCTGCGTTAGGGAGCGGTGTTGGAATGCTCAGGTAAGCGGATGCACACAGAATTGCAGTGAACATGGCCATCATGACCAGCTCTACAGTGGTAAATGCTTTTTTCATTTGTAATAATCCTCCAATGATTGTAATGCCTGTGTACAGCTTATTCACAACAAATCCAGGTAGTTTCGACGGGCTGATGACGAATACTGCCTGGATTTGTTAACCTATACACAAGGGCTATGGTTGACATTATATATACATATGGGAGGAATGTCAACCATAAATTTTGAACACAGGTTAACATTTGCAAAACACACGTTATTGTGTAAAATACTTAATATAGAATTCGAACGATATACAGAGTGTATACACAGGAGGCGGGATATGATAAAGGTCGGAATCACGGAGATCGATATTGGATACGAGGATAAGGAGTATGCCAGGGAGCACTGTCTTGGGGTTATGCAGGAGGCATATGAGAATGGCGTTGAGCTCTTGGTGTTTCCTGAGATGACGCTGACGGGATTTACCATGATGCCCGCTCGCATGTGGGAGGCGTACAGGGATGGTGAGATACCGGAGAGCGTTTCGTTTTTCATGGAGAACAGCAGGAAATACGATATGGCCATGGCATTTGGTTATATAGAAGCTTTCATGGCTGATGGAAGCGGTGAGTTTGATGAGAGCAGAAGGAAGGTATTTGAAAATAAGCTGGCGATCGTCAGCGGTGATGAGGTGATCATGGATTACGCAAAGATACATCCTTTTTCGTTCAGCGGTGAGGACAGGGTGTACCGGGCAGGCAGCCGTATTTGTCAGGCGAATGTCAAGGATCTGAGGCTGGGCGGATACATATGCTATGATCTCAGATTCCCGGAGATATTTTCGGCGGCGAGGGATTCTTACGATGCCATACTTGTGATAGCCAACTGGCCTGAGGAGAGAGTTGCCCAGTGGGAAGCGCTGCTCAGGGCGAGGGCCATTGAGAATCAGGCATACGTGATAGGCGTGAACAGAGTGGGCATGGGTAAAAGGGAGAGATATGTCCCGAGCTCACATATATATGATGTCTACGGCAATGAGATGGCGGAGAGGGTGAGCGACAGACTGCTCGTTGCGGAGCTGGATCCTGCGGTCATAGCCGGTGCCAGAAAGACATTTCCGCAGGGCAGGGACAGGAAAAATGAATTTTACATGTCAATATTATAGAATTATTTGACTGGTGTATAAAACTGGTGTTCTCTTTGGTGCTTGTAATATTTTGTCAGATGGTTTACAATGGATAGAGGCAATGAGGAGGTAAAACTTATATGAATAAGGACGATTGCATTTTTTGTAAGATAGCCAACGGTGAGATTCCATCAGCGACAGTTTATGAGGATAGTATCTGCAGAGTAATACTTGATGTGAATCCTGCTAACAAGGGCCATGCGCTTATTATCCCGAAAGAACATTTTGACAATATATACAGCATGGATGCTGAGACAGCAGCCAAGATATTTACTATAGCTACAGAGGTGGCAAAGGCACAGAAGGCTGAGCTGAATCCGGACGGACTGAATATCCTTCAGAACAACGGCGAGGCAGCAGGCCAGACTGTATTCCACTTCCATATGCACCTTGTTCCAAGATACATCAAGGACAACGTGACTATGACCTGGATACCGGGTAAGGCTGATACAGAGGAGCTGTCAGCATTGTCTAAGGCTCTCAGAAAGAGAATCTAGACGATTGAAGATAGATATATAAGGTTTTGTGAGAAGAGCAGCACATGATGAACATAAGTCATGTGCTGTTTTTTCTGTTACGGTGTTACTGATAGAAAGAGCAGGCGGTAGGAAAGGACTGTATATGGAGTATAATGAAGAAACTGAGGAAAGAGGGCTGAGGCGGCTGTCGTCAAATGCGCTCAAGCTGACAGCCTGTGTGTGTATGGCCGTAGATCACATAGGCATAGTATTCATGGATAACAACTACATAATGCGCGCTGTGGGGCGTCTGGCATTTCCTGTATTTGCATTC
This sequence comes from Coprococcus sp. AM14-16, assembly GCF_003434675.1. NCBI lineage: Bacteria > Bacillati > Bacillota > Clostridia > Lachnospirales > Lachnospiraceae > Coprococcus > Coprococcus sp. AM14-16. Next base: position 262,253 of record NZ_QTLL01000002.1, on the reverse strand, counting down.
CTGCTTGTACAGGGGCTTCTGCGTACATCCGACGTGAGGAGGTATCTTCTGAGACTTGGAATATTTGCGGTGGTGTCAGAGATACCATTTGATCTGGCAATGCACGATACGATCTGGTATCCGGGGGCTCAGAACATATTATTCACCCTGACAGCCGGACTGTTTGCCATATACGCCATGGATAGCCGGGGGTCAATCGGAAGATGGAAGGTCGAGATCGCACTGGCCGCAGCACTTCTGGCGGAGTTCCTGAGATTCGACTACGGCATGGCGGGAGTGGGAATCATAGTCATGTTCTATCTGATCGAGAAGGAGCGGAGTGGAGCGGATGCTTATACTCTGGCATATTTCAATAAGAAGCAGAACATTGAGATCGTGGTGCTCAGTTCGCTGGTATACATTCTCTGCCTGGGCATGAATCAGCTATACGCTCTGTTGGCGATGATACCTGTGAATATGTACAGCGGAGAGAGAGGAAGGATGAAGCTCAAGTATTTTTTCTACCTGTTCTATCCCCTGCATTTGCTGCTTATATGGTTTATATGGAAAAGAAAGGTCTTTTGAACAGAATAATAGATGGAATATCAGGAATATTTCTTCCTGTTGTGAACGTACTCAGTGCGGCGGGAACACTCAAGGGCATACTGGTGCTTGCCTACTCCTCAGCAAAGAAATTCGGAGCGAACAAATATGTGGCTGTGGTCGTGGCTGGTGTGAGCATGTATCCTGTGCTCAACACAGTCCTGGAGTCGGGGCAGACGGTTCATTTCCTTGGGATCCCGCTTCTGCGGTGAGCTTCGTACTCCCGGGAGCAGCTTCCATGCCGGTATTTCTCGGAGTAGGCTTCGGCATGCTCATGGTGGCAAGTGCCGTGGGTATGGCGGTGGCGTTTGGGTTGACGCTGGTTATGGATAGCGATTTATAAATCCAAATAAAGATTGACTTGCAGCATATAGGCTGAACGGTTATACTATAAAAGTTACAAGGGAGTATTAGATAAGCTAAAACTTAGAAAAATAACTAGTTACTAGGAGGATTATTATGCGCAAAAAGTTAGTGTATGGAGCGATGTGTATTGCACTCTCAGCAATGCTTGTAGGGTGCGGAAAAGATACGGGCGATAATGGAGATGTCCAGAGTACAAAGGAACAGAGCACAAAGGAACAGAGCACTGTTCAGGAATTAGAATCTTCAGAAGAAACTACAAGTGATGGCGGAAGTGTTGTTTCAGATGATAGTATGGGAGCCTGGGTGCTGAGGAATGAGGTTACCGATAAAGCTGTGTTGGACGAACCATCTGGTGCTGCACTGTTTCCAGACAAATTGACATTGCCAATTAATATAGATAGTCTTATGGATTATCAGGTATTGGCTGCCGGAGTAGATCAGGGGACTCTATCATCTATAGTTGATAGTTATACTGACAGTTTTACCAGCCTGGATTTTATGATATTAGATAAAACAGGTACAGTATATGCATATATGCCGGATCTTATATTGGGCAAAGAAGATGATAGTCAGGAGACTAATATTAAGCAGGCTATTTCTGATGGCAATTGGATGTTAGGACCTACGGCTATGTATTATGATGCCCTTGGACTCACGGAGGATGAGTATGACAATATGTGTAATGAAAATCCAGATGAAGATGGTAAATATCTGCTGATGGATAAGCTGTATGATATGCTTGGAACTCCTAACTATATTGGCTGGTTTTGCGATGCAGACAATCAGACAAGACCTGGAGAAACATATGATGCAAAAGAATTCATTGATAATATGAGAAATCCTGAGAATTATGGAAGTGATTCAGTAACAGCGTATAGCACTTATATAGGATGGCAGTTTGCTGATTATGGAATCGTAATATATGTTTCAGAGACAAGCAATTCAAGCTCAGGAACATTGAAAGCTAATATTCATGATGTGAGTATAAGTTATGTGCCAGCAACTTATGGAAAATTGGAGGATGTATTTGGTACAAACGCAGTATCAGATTTTATTGCGGCAAAATAAAGTTGACAGTTACAGTGGCAATGGTATGTTGTATACAGCCCATTGCCATTTGTATATAAAAATATTCATTAAGCATCATTTCCCCCAAAAATATGTTGACTAATAACTCTCAATGATATAGAGTAATGATTGCATTTATAGATATTAGAAAAACGCTCTTATTCAGAATGGTGGAGTCAGAAGGGACGAAGAAGCCATGGCAACCCCGATGTCAGATTCGGAAGGTGCCGACCTGAGCGACGCAGATATGTAGGTGATACAAGATCTGTGCTCGAACAATGAGAGGCTTGACAGACACGATCAAACCGCTCATACGAAGCGGTTTTTCTTATGTACAAAAAGGAAAGGAAGTAGTATGGAAAGAAGATTATTTACATCGGAATCAGTAACAGAAGGACATCCTGACAAAATCTGTGACCAGATATCAGATGCAGTGCTTGACGCGCTGATGGAGCAGGATCCAATGAGCCGTGTGGCATGTGAGACATCCATCACGACAGGTCTTGTGCTTGTCATGGGAGAGATCACAACCAACGCTTATGTGGATATTCAGAAGATCGTTCGTGAGACGATCAGAGAGATCGGATACGACAGAGCAAAGTACGGATTTGACTGCGATACATGCGGCGTTATCACAGCCATAGACGAGCAGTCATCAGATATTGCCATGGGAGTTGACAAGGCACTCGAGGCAAAGGAGCATCTCATGAGCGAGGATGATATCGAGGCGATCGGTGCCGGAGATCAGGGTATGATGTTCGGATTTGCAACAAATGAGACACCTGAGTACATGCCATATCCAATAGCACTTGCCCACAAGCTTGCAAGAAAGCTCACAGAGGTAAGAAAGAACGGAACACTCCCATACTTAAGACCGGACGGTAAGACACAGGTAACAGTTGAGTACGATGAGAATGACAAGCCTGTAAGACTTGATGCAGTCGTTCTCTCAACACAGCACGGAGAGGAAGTCAGCCAGGAGCAGATCCACGCTGACGTTAAGAAGTATATATTCGACGAGGTCCTTCCACAGGAGCTCATCGATGAGAATACCAAGTTCTTCATCAATCCAACAGGAAGATTCGTAATAGGTGGACCAAATGGTGACAGTGGTCTCACAGGACGTAAGATCATCGTTGACACATACGGCGGATATGCCCGTCACGGCGGCGGAGCCTTCTCAGGCAAGGATTGTACCAAGGTAGACCGTTCAGCGGCTTATGCGGCCCGCTACGTGGCTAAAAACATAGTTGCAGCAGGTCTGGCTGACAAGTGTGAGATACAGCTCTCATACGCTATCGGTGTTGCAAGACCTACATCCATCATGGTAGACACATTTGGCACAGGAAAGCTTTCAGATGAGAAGCTTGTCGAGATCATTAGAGAGCACTTTGACTTAAGACCAGCAGGTATCATCAAGATGCTTGACCTCAGAAGACCTATCTACAAGCAGACAGCAGCTTACGGACACTTCGGAAGAACAGATCTTGATCTCCCATGGGAGAAGCTGGACAAGGTGGATGTGCTGAAAGCATACTTATAAGCAGATTAAAAAAATTCAGACAAATATAAAAGCACATGTATCAGATTGAAACTGATACATGTGCTTTTTGTATATCACGTTATTCCGTGAGTATTAATCTTTGTATTTCTTTGCGGATTCAAGTGCCGCATCTATCTCGTCGAGGGATGCCTGGATCTTGCTCTCCGTACTCTCCGTATCCTCTTTGACGTCAAATGCTGAATCTATAGGCTCGCTGTCATCGGCGACATCCTCAAATGCAGTGTCGTCATAGTCGTCAGTGTGGATGACATCGTCCTCATCAGGAGATACCTGATTGTCGTAATCGGAGTCTGCGTAACTCTCGTGGATAACCTCGTCGTCCCCAGGGAAGAGCGCTTTGTTGTTGATGGTGGGCACCTCGCTATTGTCGTGGTGAGGCATTCTGACGTGTTCAGCGGCTTTTGCGGAAGGCTCGGCAGCTTCTGATGTTTCATTTGCTGTGCTTTCCTTCTCCTCGTTGTCCTTCTTCAGCTTGTCTATCTGAGCCTCGTAATCAGCGATGAGACCCTTGAGTGAGACAGCAAGGATGATGATGACAACGACCAGTATCACAAGAACTATGATGGCTATGAGCATTATTACGAACTTGTGCTTGTCTATGAAGCTGGACAGCGAATCAGTCTCCTCGATGAGATCCGTTGCGTCAAGGAAAGTTCCTTCATTTGGATTGAAGAAATACCAGCCCTGGTGTCCGTCGTTTGTTGCTGCGTAGAGGAGAACGGTGTTGGAACTGCTTCCCTTCATATAAGCTCTGATGTCCGTGTCGTTCAGGTTGATCTTCACTGGAAGATATCCGGTTGGCACTGAGACTGAATTAGGCTTTGGAATGATGTTATAAGTGTTGTTGTTTGAGTGAACGCTTACAAGGGTATCTGCAGGTGCGGATGCGTTCTGATCTGCCTCTGTGAGTGTTCCTACCTCATCCTCAGTAACAACAGGCTTGGTCTCGCTGTCGATCAATGCAAGAGGTGTTGCAGGCTCGGCTTCTGAACCGGTATCGCTGACAGTAGATGAAGCTGCTTCGGTGGAAGCGGCGGCTGACTTGTCGCTGATGGTTACCGAGTTGTATGACGGTGTCATGTCTATCGACTCTTCTGTGTCGGAGATGACCTCAACTGCTGATGTCTCTATGCTGGCAGTTCCGCTCGCAATGGCGGTAAATGTAAATGTTGCTGTCATTGCATCTCCAGGCTTTACATTTGCCTGGGAGTAGCTTACGGTGCCCTCAGATTCCACGGTGCCGCCGCTCACAGCCTTGAGCAATGTGGAATCATATGTGATATTGTAGCTGTAGCTTGATAAAGCCTGATCGGCTGCGTTTATACTTACCTTGATCTCCACGGTATCGCCAACAACGACCGTGGTGGATGGAACCTCAACACTAAATGCGACTGTAGCGGCATAAGTGGTATGAAGCATGAAAAGCATCATAGTCAACACACATGCAACTTCTGTCATAAACGTTCTAAAGCTAAATCTTGTAGTCCTCATAATATTCATATACGGTTATCCACCGAGTCCTCCTTATCCTCTGTTAATTATTATGGTGTAAGTACGTGTAGCTTTACTCTGGGATTTACATACTATCTTAAATGTATTCTTTCCTGATTTCAGGGTTTTTGTTCCCGTTCCGCTCACTGTGGAGTAGCTGCTTACAGGTGAAGCGTTTATTGTCGCACTTGATACAGATGAGCGCACATTTACCGTGTACTGTGTAGTGCTGTTTATTGCAAATGTAGGTGACAGCTTCTGGCCGCTTACAGAGAGTGTTTTCAGGTAGTTGTTCTGGTTGCCCGGATTAGCCGCAGGCATCTTCATTGCTGTGCTTGGCATATTCTTGTAAACAGGTATGGCAAATGTTATGGCTTTGTTGAGTGCTCCTGAAGACTTGTAGGCATCATATACCTTCCATGCCTCTGTTGTAGGGGCCTGTACATTTCCCATGTACTGATGCCAGTACAGGCAGTCTGTGTAGGTTACGTTGAACTTCTGAGTATACAGAGTGTTCTGACCCTTGTTGATGTAGGACTCTCCGATATACATCGCACCGCCGATTATTGATTTGGCAGGTGTTGTCCATGGCCTGTTGTACGATGTGCCCGATGAAGCCCATCTCAGACCGTTTGTTATAGCGTTACCCGATGCACTCTCAAATGCACCGATATTGTAGAAGTTATATATGCCGGGATATGTGGCATTCTTACCGTTTGTTCCCGAGGTTATCGAGCCTCCGACCTCCTGCTTGATACGTGAAGCAATGTGGTAAGGGCTGACGCCGGATTTCTGTGCTGCGGTGATTATCATGGACGAATATGTGGTGGTCGAACCGGTTGGGTGCGCATTGTGCATAAACGAACCAGATAATATAGCCTCAACTCCTGACTTTGTCTGTGATGAGTCGTATGACAGCTTTTCAAATGCGAACATGGAGCTTGCGGATGACATATATGTTCTCGGATCGAGGTAATACTTTACAAGATCGTCCGAGGCTGCAAACCATGTTGAACCATCATATGATGAGTAGGAGTCTGTCTTGTAGTTGTATCCAACGGTCTGTGATCTCCAGCCGTAGTTAGGACTGGAAGATGTACAGTTTACAAGGTTGTTGACACGTCCCTGTACGTTGACCTCGTTCTTGACCACGTCGTTCCAGTTAAGGTTGGTGTGTACCGCCTTGAATATCCAGTTTGGATGCTCCGCATGGAGCTTTCTGAGAAGCACCTTGTAGCTCTCAGGGAAGTTCTGGGCGGATAACTGCTTTTCAAATGCTGCATCCGATGTCTGGTTACCGTCAGGTTCCTTGTATGTTCCCATTGTGATGAGCGATGAGGAGATAAATCCTGTATACTTCTTGCTGCTGTATGTGAGGTTGACCTTGTACCATGACTTGTTGGATGTATCAGTCACGGAGAGTGCCTGTCCCTTCATGAGCATGATCGCGCTTCCGTTGTAGGTTATAGGTGTACCCGCTGCCGTCTTGCGGAAGTATACATAGTCTTCATTCACATAACCGCTCTTGGCTGCCTGAGCCGCTGTGGTAGGCTGCTGCGTAGTAGCCTTGGTCGTGGCCTTTGTTGTGGCTGAAGTGGAGTCGATCACGATGAACTTGGAATATACATAACCGGTGTAGCGCTTCTTCTTATATGTAAGCTTGACCTTGTACCATGTCTTGTTGGAAGTGCTCAGTACGGTCATGCTCTGACCGCCCATGAGCATGATCGGCGATCCGTTATACTTCAGCGGCGTGCCGTTTGGCGTTTTTCGGAAATATACATAGTTTTCATTTTTTCGAAGGTGAGCCTTCTTGGAGGTTGTCCTTGTCACCTTGATAAATGCGGAGTACACATAACCGGTGTAGCGCTTCTTCTTATATGTAAGCTTGACCTTGTACCATGTCTTGTTGGAAGTGCTCAGTACGGTCATCTTCTGACCCTTCCTGAGGAGTATGGCCGAGCCGTTATATTTTATAGGCGTGCCGTTTGGTGATTTGCGGAAATACACGTAGTCAGACGTGAGAGTTCCCGTGGTCGCGGCTTCTGCGTGATTGTTTCCCACATACAGTCCGGTCACCGCGATACAGACGACCGCCCAAATAAGCATTACGATAGAAATAGTAGTCCGGGTTCGTTTATTATTGATATCCATAGTAACCTCCATTTTTCATAAAACAAATCTATATATAAAATAGTATTTATGACAAAATTACATCAGTCTAAGTTTACCATAATTATTGCAAATGAGCACCATTTTTGTGAAAAAAGTTATAAAAAAGTAATAAAATTGCAACAAAAAAGCTTTTGCCGGTCAGACAAGTGCTGACCGGCAAAAGCTTTTCGCCTTATGTCGTATATATTAACCTACTTTGAGCTTGAATTTCTGGATCTCTTTGTCCGTCTCTACCTTCTCGATTAGAGCACCAAGTCCGCGAAGCTTTTCGTCGAACTTCTCGTAGCCTCTCTGGATATACTTGATATCACATACAGTAGAGAAGTCGTTGGCCACAAGTGCCGCAATTACAAGTGCTGCGCCTGCTCTCAGGTCAGGTGCTGCAACATTTGCACCGGTGAATGTCTCCACACCATCGAGAATAGCGGTGTTGCCCTCGACTCTGATGTGTGCGCCCATTCTTGAAAGCTCTGCGACATACTTGAATCTGTTCTCAAATATGCTCTCGGTGACGATGCTTGTTCCGTTGGACAGTGCAAGTGTAACCGCCATCTGTGGCTGCATATCTGTCGGGAATCCCGGATATGGCAGAGTCTTGATGTTGGTAGCCTTGAGTCTCTTGTTGCACATTACTCTCACTGAATCATCGTACTCGATGACAGTGGCACCTATATCTGTAAGCTTTGAGGTTATAGCCTCAAGATGCTTAGGAATTACGTTCTTGATGAGGACGTTGCCTCTGGTGGCTGCTGCTGCAACCATGAAGGTTCCTGCCTCGATCTGATCCGGAATGATGGAATATGTAGTTCCGTGAAGTGACTTTACGCCACGGATACGGATGACATCAGTTCCGGCACCCTTGATGTTAGCACCCATACTGTTGAGGAAATTGGCAACATCAACGATATGTGGCTCCTTGGCTGCGTTCTCTATGGTAGTCTTGCCGTTTGCCATTACGGCGGCCATCATGACATTGATGGTGGCACCTACTGAGATCACATCCATGTAAATGTGGCTTCCGATCAGCTCATCAGCCTCAACGGATATCATACCGTTTGCTATATCAACGTGGGCTCCAAGTGCTTCAAAACCTTTTATGTGCAGATCTATCGGACGGGCTCCGATGTCGCATCCGCCTGGAAGAGCGACCTGTGAATGGTTATATTTGCCAAGCAGTGCGCCGAGCAGATAGTAGGATGCTCTGATCTTTCTGATATATTCGTCGTCGACACAGAGATTGGTATTCGGATTGATGGTTCCACCACATATAGCAACCGTGTGCTCGTCTATGTAACGGACCCTTGCGCCGATACCCTGAATGGCCTGAAGAAGGACTCTTGTATCTCTGACGTTCGGTACGTTTTCTATTGTGACTTCCTGGTCGGTCATGACTGCAGCGGCAAGTATTCCAAGTGCGGCATTCTTAGCACCCGCAATGGTAACTTCGCCCTCCAGAGGACGACCTCCCTTGATAACATACTGTTCCATATTTCACCTCTTAGATAATTCTCGGATTATCGCAACTTTATAGATTATAGCACATAAAACTGAAAAGTAAACAGTTACTTGTCTGCTTCACAGTATATACATCTGTAAATTCGCTTTTCTCTGTCTGTGAGTTTGAATATATGGGTTATTCCCTGCTCTGTGGTCGTAATGCATCTTGGATTGGTACATTTCTTTATTCCAACCAGTCTCTCAGGCAGTTCGATCTTACGTTTTTCAACGAGCTTGCCGTCCTTGATGATGTTGACGGATATATCCGGGTCGATATACCCCAGAACATCAAGGTTTATGTCGATATCCTGATCTATCTTAAGAATGTCCTTTCTTCCCATCTTCTCGCTTTTAACATTCTTGATTATAGCAACGGAGCAATCCAGCTTATCAAGATGAAGATCGTTGTATATCTGCAGGGCTTTGCCTGCTGTTATATGGTCAAGTACAATACCATTCTGAATACTGTCAATATTCATGATCATTCCTCCTATGCCTTAAAATCCTTGTCGAGTCCGAGAAGGTCCATGATGAGTGCCATTCGGACATATTTGCCGTTGAGTGCTTGTCGGAAATAACATGCTCTCGGATCGTCATCCACCTCAACAGATATCTCATTTACACGAGGAAGCGGGTGAAGGATCGACAGGTCAGGCCTAGCGAGAGCCAGCTTTGACTTGTCAAGAATATAGGTATCTTTCAGTCTTATGTAGTCCGCCTCGTTGAAGAAACGTTCTTTCTGGACTCTTGTCATATAGAGAACGTCCAGAGATCCGATAGCATCCTCAAGAGAGGAAATCTCCTCATATGGTATATTATTCTTTTCGATGACTTCTGTTCTTATATAATCAGGTAATTTTAATTCATCCGGTGATATGAGAATAAATTTTATGCCTTCGTATCGTGACATGGCCTTTATAAGTGAATGAACCGTACGACCAAACATAAGATCTCCGCAGAAACCTATGGTCATATTGTTTAGTCTGCCCTTCTCTCTCTTTATTGTGAGAAGATCGGCCAATGTCTGCGTAGGGTGATTGTGACCGCCGTCACCAGCATTAATAATAGGAACATCTGATTTCATGGAAGCCAGCATCGGGGCACCCTCTTTATAATGTCTCATAGCTATAATATCGGCATAACAGCTGACGATCTTGACGGTATCGCCCACACTCTCACCTTTTGTTGAAGATGAGGAGCTCGCAGATGAAAATCCGAGAACGTTTCCGCCAAGTTCCATCATGGCAGCCTCGAAGCTAAGTCTTGTGCGTGTGCTTGGTTCAAAGAACAGAGTTGCAAGCTTCTTGCCCTTGCACACCTCGCTGTATTTCTCTTTATTGTCGATGATGTCCTGTGCCAGCACGAGAAGGTGGTCAACCTCCTCAACTGACAGGTCCATTGGGTCTATTAAATGTCTCATTTGACATGATCCTCCTTAGGTTATCAGAATGAATATTTTAAGAATTAAGAAGGGTATACATAACAGCCTTCTCAGCGTGACGTCTGTTCTCAGCCTCATCCAAAATGTGGTTGAGGTTCTTGTCGATAACGCCCTGTGAGATCTCAAATCCCTGGTGCATAGGCATGTCGTGGAATACTATAGCCTTGCTGCCCTCTGTAAATTCCTCGTTGAGCTGGTAAGGCATCATCTTGGCGAGAGTCTCTTCCTTCTGCTGCTTGTATGCAGGGTTGTTGAAGAACTCCATGTCTACCCATGTATCTGTGTAGAGGATATCCATATCCTTTGCGTACTTCTTTGCCTCCTCCATGCTCATGGTAGGATCGAGTTCAACATAGTGGCCTGTAGCCTTTGCTGCTTCAAAGAAGTCATCACCACATACAGTGTTGTTTACAAGTGGTGTGAGTCCATAGATGGTTCCTTTCTTCATCTTTGCGAAGAACTCAACAAGAGAGTTGAATACATTATTCTTGGCACCGATGTACATAAGTTTTACATCGAGACTGCCAAACTTTTCTATAATAGTGAGGGCATCTGCCAGGATCTGGCATGGATGATAAGAACTGTCACATCCGTTGATAAATGGAACAGTAACATTGTCACCGAACAGCTCAACAGTCTCGTTCTTTACAAGACGAGCCATGATGATATCTACATTTCTGCATACATACTTAATCTCTGATACAGGCTCACCGAGTGTAAAGTTGGAATCCTTCCAGAGCTGGTTGTAATATGTACCGCCGAGCTCAGTTATACCTGTTGTAAATGAAAGGAATGTTCTTGTGGAAGTTTTCTCAAAAAGAGTGTAGAGCTTCTTGCCATCAAGAGCATGAGCGTACTTCTCAGGGTTCTTCTTCATATCAAGTGCCAGATTGAGAATATCCATCAGCTCACCAGCTGTGAAATTCTTGAAGTTAAGCATGTTTTTCATAACAAATGTCCTCTTTTCTCTATAATTATAAATTACTTGCAATACGGACAAACATAATCTATGGATCCTGGCAATATATTTAGGATACGGGTGTTGATATATGTCTGCCTGAAATTTTATTATATAGCACATGGTTTCAAAAGTAAAACAGTTTACGACATCACATAAATCATGAATGTAAATATTTGAAGATTTATGCCTGATTATAAAAAAAATATAGATAATAAAGCAAAAAACAGCTTAATTTTTTGATTTTTATTGACAAAGATGTGCATATATGGTTTTATTATTTTATAAAATTTTTATAAAAAATTTATAATTAAATCAAAGGGAGGACATTTTATGATCAAGCAGAGAAACATTGCTTTGTGCATAGTATTTTCAATCATTACATTTGGAATATATGCACTGTATTGGTTCGTTTGCCTTACAAATGATGCTAATCAGGAATCTGGACAGACAGATGCAACAAGCGGTGGGGTAGCATTGTTGCTTACTATCGTTACATGTAATATCTATGGATGGTTCTGGGCATACAAGATGGGCGAGAAGATTGATGCCATAAAGACAAAGAATGGTCAGCCAGCAGGAAACTCAAGCATACTTTTCCTTCTGCTCCAGTTATGCGGACTTGGAATCGTATCATATGCTATTATGCAGGATACCATCAATAAAAATGCGTAATGAATCAAATTGCATACAAATATACATTGAAAAATGTATAGATGCAGTTGCATACAGACAAAATGTATGAGAAAATAGTCCCGTAGGCTGAGTTGTGTCTGCGGGGCTATTCTATTATTTTTATTGCAGTTATGTAGTGGTTATATAGGAACAGTATAATTGCAGTCATACACAAGTCATACATATGTAATTAAGGATCTAAATTTAAGGAGGATTATCAATTATGATCAAACAGAGGAATATTGGAATATGTATTCTGCTTTCAATTGTGACATGCGGAATATATGGATTGTATTGGTTTGTTGTGCTGACAGACGATATCAATCAGGAGTCAGGAGAGACAGATGCAACAAGTGGTGGAATGTCGCTTTTGCTCACTATCGTTACATGTAACATCTATGGATGGTTCTGGGCATATAAGATGGGTGAGAAAGTTGATATCATAAAGAATAAGAACGGTGTACCATCAAGCAACTCAGGCATCTTATACGTCCTTCTTCAGGTATTTGGACTTGGAATTATTGCATATGCGCTTATGCAGGACACTGCAAACAAATATGCAGAGGCTATACCTCAGATGAATACAGGATATGGTCAGCAGACCTACAGTCAGCAGCCATATGGTCAGCAGGGATATGGTCAGAATACATACAACCAGCAGGGATATGGTCAGAATACATACAATCAGCAGGGATATGGTCAGCAGCCATACAGCCAGCAGGGATATGATCAGAACGCATATAACCAGCAGGCATACGGACAGCAGCCATACAGCCAGCAGGGATATGATCAGAACGCATATAATCAGCAGGCATACGGACAGCAGCCATACAGCCAGCAGGGATATGATCAGAATGCATACAATCAGCAGGGATATGGTCAGCAGGCCGGTTTAGACCAGAATACATTTGGCCAGCAGTCAGATCAGAATATTAACACATCAGCAGATGCTTCAGGCAGTGATAACAGCCAGCAGTAGTCGGCGGAGACAAAGAAATACAGAGCATGGATCAGATACAGAAATCAAGAAGAAATGCGATAATTAAAAGGGATGCCATCCTCGTGGGGATAGGCATCCTCTATTATATATTCATAAGAGTGACAGGACTTGCCATACCATGTATATTCAGAAAGATAACCGGATTTTTATGCCCAGGATGCGGGATAACACGGGCTATCCTTGCGGCCGTAAGGCTGGATCTTGCAAAGGCATTTGCTTATAATCAATTTATGTTTATAGCTCTTCCGGCGTTGGCATACATAATTGTAAAAAACGATTATGTATTCGTAAGATATGGAAACAGAAAATTATCGCGATTTGACAATATACTTATATTTATATGTATTGCCGGGGCGGTGATGTTTGCCGTTCTCAGGAATGTGATGCGCTTTTGAGAGAGAGACGATGACAAGTTTATTGGCAGCGTTATAGAATGACCATCGTAACAGACTTATTTAATATCCCATCTTCTTGACAATAAATAATAAAAGGGCATATAATTTACAATTACCGAGGAGTTTTTCGGTAAAGTTGCACAAGCATTTCATTTGTGCTTGTAGTATTTTTTCAGGGAGGGTTTTTGAAATGGCAAAAAAACCGTATTATATTACAACCGCCATTGCATATGCATCAGGTAAACCTCATATAGGCAACACCTACGAGATCGTGTTGGCTGACAGCATTGCAAGGTACAAGAGATTCGCAGGTTATGATGTAAGATTCATGACAGGAACAGATGAGCATGGACAGAAGATCGAGAACAAGGCTTTTGAGAACATGCAGACCCCAAAGGAATTCGTTGATGAGACATCAGGTGAGATCAAGAGAATATGGGATCTCATGAATACTTCATATGACAAGTTTATCCGTACAACAGATGATTACCATGAGAAGCAGGTACAGAAGATATTTAAGAAGCTGTACGATCAGGGTGATATATATAAGGGACATTATGTAGGAAAATACTGTACACCATGTGAGTCGTTCTTTACAGATGGACAGCTCATAGATGGCAAGTGCCCGGACTGTGGAAGACCTGTTCAGGAGGCCAAGGAGGAGGCATACTTCTTCAAGATGAGCAAGTATCAGGACAAGCTCATGAAGCATATAGAGCAGCATCCTGAGTTTATACAGCCTGAGTCAAGACGTAACGAGATGGTCAACAACTTCTTAAAGCCGGGACTTCAGGATCTGTGTGTTTCAAGAACATCATTCAAGTGGGGAATTCCGGTAGACTTTGATCCAAAACATGTTGTATATGTATGGGTTGATGCGCTTTCAAACTACATAACTGGACTTGGATATGACGTAGATGGAAAGAGCGATGAGAAGTTTTATAAATACTGGCCGGCAGATCTTCACTTGATCGGCAAGGATATCCTGAGATTCCATACCATTTACTGGCCTATCATGCTGATGGCACTCGGACTTCCGCTTCCAAAGCAGGTATTTGGACATCCTTGGCTCCTCCAGAGTGATGGCAAGATGAGTAAGTCGAAGGGCAACGTAATGTACGCTGACGATATGGTCAATATATTTGGCGTGGATGCTGTCAGATTCTTTGTTCTTCACGAGATGCCATTTGAGAATGATGGAGTTATCTCATGGGAGCTCATGGTTGAGAGACTCAACTCAGAGCTTGCAAATACACTTGGAAATCTGGTCAATAGAACCATATCGATGTCAAACAAGTATTTCGGTGGCATTGTGACAAATACCAACGTCACAGAGCCTGTCGATGAGGATCTTAAGAAGGTCGTTATGGACTGCAGATACAAGGTTGCAGAGTGCATGGATAAGCTCAAGGTTGCAGATGCGATCACAGAGATATTTGCACTGTTCAAGAGATGCAACAAGTACATAGATGAGACAATGCCTTGGGCACTCGCAAAGGAGGAGGACAAGAAGGACAGACTGAACACAGTTCTGTACAACCTTGTCGAGAGCATCGTTATAGGTGCAACACTCCTTGAGCCATATATGCCTGAGACAACTGAGAAGATCATGGCACAGCTCAATACCGAGAAGAGAAAGGTCACAGAGCTTGGAAAGTTTGGTCTGTACAAGTCAGGAACAAAGGTAACAGAGCAGCCTGAGATCCTATTCGCACGTCTTGACGTGAAGGAAGTTATGGCTAAGGTTGCCGAGTTCGCTCCAGTGGAGAAGGAGTCCATGTACGAGCAGGCCAAGAAGCAGAAGGAAGAGAAGGAGAATTCTGCTGAGACCAAGAAGATCAAGATCGCAGAGGCAAAGGTTCAGGCACTCAAGGCCAATCCTGATGTAGTTGACAAGCAGGAGATAAGCATTGAGGAGTTCCAGAAGATGCAGCTCATGATCGGCGAGATCGTTTCCTGTGAGGAGGTTCCAAACTCCAGAAAGCTTCTCTGTTCACAGGTAAGCTTTGGCAAGAACAATGTGAAGCAGATTGTGTCCGGAATCAAGGGTACATATTCCGCTGAGGATATGGTTGGCAAGAAGGTTGTGGCTATAGTAAACCTCAAGCCATGCAAGCTTGCCGGAGTCGTATCAGAGGGTATGCTTCTGTGCGCAGAGGATCCTGAGGGTAATCTGTCACTCCTGACCACCGAGAAGGACTTCCCAGGTGGATGCTTTATAAGCTGAGATATAAAATAGTGGATATAATGAGGGAAGCATCACAGGCCGGGCACACGGCCGGGATCCGTGGTGTTTCCCTGTTTTTATTTATAAAGCTGAAGTAAATTTTATGTTACAAAGATTATACGCAGAGGCCTTTCTGCATTGATTTATTAGATGTTTCATGATAGAATTTTGTTAGGTGCACGGACAGGAGGAGTGTGCCTTTGGAAAGATTTAGAAATCTTAGCGCCATGACCCCTGGGCTTTGGCTTTCAGGGATAACGAGGTTGAAGGTTATCGAATATTCGGCGGATGCCTTCACGCAGAGTCTGGATGCGCACATGATATCCAAATATGGGGGTAACTCCAAAACAAAGAATCATGACCGGACACCCATAGCTGTTATGTATGGTGGCTTCACCTTTTTTTAGTGCGCCATATTATAATATTATCAGTATACAGCGTGGTTATAAGCCGAAAGGAGATTAATTTAATATGTGTGGAATCATAGGATATGTAGGAAAGAAACCAGCCAAGGACATTCTTATTGACGGACTGGCAAAGCTCGAGTACAGGGGATATGACAGTGCGGGAATAGCACTGCTTAATGATGATGATACACTGACGATCAAGAAGAAAGCCGGCAGAGTGGAAGACCTCAGGGAGATGTGCAGCGACGACAGTCCTGTGTACAGATCAACCTGTGGAATAGGCCATACGAGATGGGCTACTCACGGCGGAGTTACGGATGTGAATGCACATCCACATAAGTGCGGAGATGTGGCACTTATACATAATGGAATTATAGAGAACTATAACGACATTGTGAGAGAATACGGACTGGCCGACAGGCTGGTATCCGAGACGGACACAGAGGTAGTAGCAGCACTTCTGGACACACTGTACGATGGCAATCCCATCGAGACTATCAGAAAGGCTGTTAAGGCTATAGCCGGTTCATTTGCACTCTGCATTATGTTTGCAGACAGACCGGGCAAGATATACGCAGTGAGAAATGTAAGTCCGATGATCGCTTCATACACAGATGAGGGATCGATCATTGCATCAGACCTCACAGCGATAATATCATTTTCAAAGGAATACTTTGTTGTGCCGGAGTATCATATACTGACACTCTCAAGCACAGGCATCAAAGTAGAGGACATGAAGGGGAACATGGTAGAGCCGGAGATGCTCAAGATAACATGGGACATAACGGCAGCTCAGAAGGGTGGATATCCGCACTTTATGCTGAAGGAGATCTATGAGCAGCCAGAGGCACTGAGAAACACGATAACTCCTCGTATAGTGAATGAGCTTCCTGATTTCACTGAGGACGGCATCGATGATGAGGTGTTTAAGAATCTTGAGAACATCACAGTGGTTGCATGCGGAACAGCTATGCACGCCGGAATAGTCGGCAAGGCCATGATTGAGAAGGAGTTAAAGATTCCTGTTAATGTTGAGATAGCATCAGAATTCAGATACAAGGAACCACTCATAAATGAAAAGACTCTCGTAATAGTTACATCACAGTCAGGAGAGACTATTGACACACTCGAGGCACTCAGACTTGCCAAGAGATGTGGATCAAAGGTTCTGTCCATAGTCAATGTAAAGGGATCGACCATCGCCAGAGAGAGCGATTACGTCCTTTATACACATGCCGGTCCTGAGATCGCAGTTGCAAGTACCAAGGCATATTCGGTACAGATGGCTGCAATGTATCTCATTGGATGCAGACTTGGCTATGTCAAGGGTATATACTCTGAGGACAGGGCAAAGAAATTCATCAGACAGCTTCAGGGCGTTATCCCGGTGATAGAGGAGACACTCAAGCAGGCAGATGAAGTAAAGACAGTTGCAAACTATATAAAGATGGCTCCGGATGCATTCTTCATAGGAAGAGGACTGGATTATACACTGTCACTGGAAGGTGCACTGAAGCTGAAAGAGATTTCTTATGTTCACGCTGAGGCTTATGCGGCAGGGGAGTTAAAACATGGAACAATAGCACTCATAACTGAGAACGTTCCGGTCATAGCCTTGGCTACACAGGAATCTGTATACGGAAAGATGATTTCCAATATACGCGAGGTTAAGGCAAGAGGCGCATACGTCATTCTTGTCAGCATGGATGAAGAGTACAATGATAAAGATGTATGTGACAAACACATATCCATACCAAAGCAGGATGGATTGTTCACGGTATTTTCGGCTGCTGTCATCCTGCAGCTTATAGCGTATTACACGTCCGATGCAAAGGGGTTGGACGTAGATAAGCCACGTAATCTGGCAAAGTCAGTTACAGTAGAATAATTGACTCCGGGACTTACATGGATATCGTGCGATAAATATCGGAGGGTTTTATATGAGTGATAAGATGTATTTGTGTGATGAGTACAAATTGTACTTTAAGATTGAAGACGATGTAGAGGTTCTTCACAATGAGGTAGAGCTGTACAATGCTCAGTTTGTGGGCAATAATGCGTTCTGCCATGAGGAATATATAGATGGTCAGAGAGCTCTGACATATTCTATTCCAGCCATGACTACCATGAATCAGTTCCTTGAGAAGAAGATACACAAGGATGAGCTGGTTGATCTGATATTCAGTATTGCAGATCAGCTCATGTATCTCAAGGCGAATGATCTGTCCATTGGAAAGGTTATACTGAATAAGGGATATATGTATATAGACTTCCAGAATATGGCTGTTCAGCTCATATTCCTGCCTATAGATAAGCCTATGGACAGATGTAATATGGAGAAGTTTATAAGGGATCTTATGGGCAATATGAAGTTTGCGAATAAGAAGGCATCCGATGCCGGATATGAGCTTATCAAATACTTTGATCACAATCCTACATTTTATCTGTCAGAATTTTATAAGTTTATAACAGACCTGAAGAATGACAATATAGCACATCCTGAGGATGAGCAGGAGCTTATGAAGTCGGCGGGAGTCAGCCCGGTCAATGTGGCTAAGGTAGAGGTCCCTGAGACTCCTCATGTTACAACTTCTTCATTCAAGCTTGCAAAGGAAGTTAAGGATTTCTCATCAAATGATATTGGATTTGATGACAACGATGACGGTTCGACAACAGTTCTCACAGCCAACAACCGTGGCAAGAGCGGCCCTGTCATCATAAGAACGAGAACAGGCGAGAGGATAAGGATCGACAAGCCGATATTCTGTATCGGTAAGTCTACACAGGGAGTTGACTATCAGGTAACTGACAACAATTCAGTCAGCCGCCGCCATGCTTACATTATCAATGTCAACGGCGTGTACTATCTGAGAGATAACAAGTCGACCAACCACACTTACCTTGGTGGCAAGATCATAAGCAGCGGAACGGATATGATGCTCATAGATGGAATCAGATTCAAGCTTGCGAATGAAGAGTTCACCTTCAAGGAGAAATAAAATAGTATATTATACTGGATAAGGAGACTTGTTTATTATTATAATGAGTCTCCTTATTTTATAATAAATCCCCTGCATAGGTGCGCCGGAGTACATGTGGGTAAAGGGGTAATATAAATAGAATGTGAAAAAAGGGGGAGTATCAAAGATTATGAAAAGAAAAGGAAGCTTATCGGGAAGGACACTGTGTAAAAAAGCAGCAACAGTGGTAATGTGTGCAGTGCTGATGCTGACGGCAGGTATTCAGACGACAGGTATTCAGACTGTTAAGGCCAGTACCCTTGACCAGCAGATAGAAGAGGCTCAGAGTGAGTTGGAACAGGTGAAGAAAGATCAGAGTGAAGTGATGACCGTATATGATCAGGGCTCTATAGGTTTTGTAGACTGGATGCTTGCGAAAAGCAACCTGACAACAAAACAGAAATATGATCTGAATCGGGCCAAGACTGTCCTGCAGGAGGCATGTGAGGAAGATTTCTCCAAGTGGGCGGGAGGAAATAATACAGGTCTTCCGGAATCGAGAAATAACAAGGTTGTTGTTACCGGAGATAAGAAAGACGCCATATCGCTTGAAAACACAAAGGCGACATTTGCGGTATTGAATAAAATTAATTCGTTAAGGGACACAGACGAAAACTATGTCGGGGCAATGAAGAGGAATGCGGCTAAGACTAATTTCTATTTCATGGCGGTGGCACAGTCAGGCGCGGACAGAGGTGCAGGACTCACAAATCATTCACTTCTTCAGGTGTCATGTGAGAATCTGGCGTTTGGATATACTGATCCGGCGGCAGGATGGAACAGTGAGAAGGCATCTTTTAACAAGATAAGGGATGAGCTGGGATATTCATCCATAACTTCGCAGAGTCAGCTTACAGCTGTTGAACAAAAGGCGGATTCGGAGGGAGTCACGGTTGGACATTATACCAATATGTTCTGGGCAGCAGATCAGGTGATGGGAGTCGGATTCACACTCTATGGCAGGTATGGCAATACTTCATGCTTCAATGCAAGCAAGCTTTCAAACTATACTAGCCAATATGAGGTGTACACAATAGCTGAATTTGAGAAGCTGTTTGATGAATATTATGAGACTGTAGATCCGGAGAAGTGGCAGAAAAAGGTGGATGCAGCGCAGGCCAAGCTGGATAAGTTGCTTGGACAGCGGTATGATGCATGCACGGAGCATGTGTATGGTGAAGGTGTGAAAAAAGAGGCCACATGTACAGAGACAGGTGGAACAGTATACACATGCGCTAAATGTGGCTACAAAAAGATAGAGGATAAGGTTCCGGCTCTTGGGCATAGCTTTACAGATGGCGTATGTACGAGATGTAAAGTAACAGGACCAAAGACGATGTACGTGTACTGGAGATTATCGGAAACTGCTTCATCAGCCACATATGATCAGGAGTTCGAAGTAGGAAAGGATATAGAGACATACATATCTTTCTCAACGGCATCAGATAGCAAATCCGATGACAAATTCGTGTTTGATATAGCAGACCCGTCTATTATTTCGTATACCCCTTCGTCTAACTATGCTGGAACATTCCATATGAACAAGATAGGAGAGACAACGGTGACTGTATATCCGGTCGTGAATCCGGATATGAAGAGGGTAATCACTGTGTCGGTAACAGATGTGGGTGGTCATGACTATGTAATAAGTCAGGCAGAACCGGGATCTGGAGAGACAGAAAAAATTTGTTCAAAGTGCGGGACGACAAAAACGGTGACAATCCCGACGGCGATAACACGTACTGTATGGTGGAGTGATAGTAATGGATATTACAAGCCTGCTGATGTGGAAGTAGGTGATGAGATCAATCTGGAAGTAGATTATGCACCAACGAAGGTCGACAACTCTGAGTTTATAGTTACATCATCGGATGAAGGTATTGTAAAAGTGAGTGATCCGGAATCTTCTTATAGAAGATATGATGCTAAGCTTACGGCGGTCGGAACAGGTGATGTAACCATAAGAATAGTTCATAAATATGACAGCTCAATTTGTCAGGAATACACGTTCAATGTGGCAGATCAGGGGGGACATGAGTATGTCATATCAGAGGCAGATGAGGGTGAAAGCCAGACAGTAGAGACGTGTTCAAAGTGCGGATATGAGAAGATCGTGTCACTTCCTACCAGTATCAGATATGTGTATTGGCAGGAGAAGGACAGCGATAACAGGACTACTTCACCAAGTGAGTATGAAATTGGAGCGGAACTGAGTATAAATATAATGGATTGGCCAACGAGAGCGGACATACATGAGTATGCGGTTACATCGTCGGATGAGACTGTTGTAAAGGTGAATGAAGTGTCTAGGACTACGGCATCACTTTCGGCAATCGGCAACGGCGTTGTAACGATTACGATTGCCAGTAAATATAATCCGTGGGTGAAGGCTGAGTATGAACTTGATATAACAGAGATAGGCGGACATTCATACACTGCGGAAATAGTAAATGATGAAACTCTTGCACAGGCTGCGACCTGTACAACTGCTGCGAAATATTATTATTCCTGTGATAACTGTGGAAGAGTGAATCGCAAAAAGACATTTACACACGGGGATA
Organism: Coprococcus sp. AM14-16; assembly: GCF_003434675.1. Taxonomy (NCBI): domain Bacteria; kingdom Bacillati; phylum Bacillota; class Clostridia; order Lachnospirales; family Lachnospiraceae; genus Coprococcus; species Coprococcus sp. AM14-16. The sequence goes on along the minus strand of NZ_QTLL01000002.1, from coordinate 240,826 downwards.
GCCTGGGGCATGATTACGCCCCAAAGTATGAGTGGTCAGCAAATGGCAACACTTGCAAGCTGGTTCTCACCTGTACCAGAGATTCGAGTCATGTGATCAGTGAGCCGATGACTGTAACAAGCAAGATAACGCAGGCATCCTGCGAGAACGATGGTGCAAAGGTGTGTACAGCAAAATGCACGCTGAATGGCAAGAGTTATCAGAGTACCAAGAAGATAGCCATTGGTGCATTGGGACATAGATGGGATTCAGGCGTGGTTAAGAAAAAAGCTTTGTGTGCAGCAGAAGGTCTGATCAGATACACATGTGAGCGATGCCAAAAGACAAAGGATGAGAAGACAGAGCCACTCGGACATACCCAGGGAAAGGCTGTGTATGAGAATGTAAATCTGGCTACATGTCAGGCTGAAGGCAGCCGAGACAAGGTTATATACTGCACCGTGTGCAAGGCAGAACTCAGCAGGACTGCTGAGATTCTTCCAAAGACAGACCATGATAGAACGCTTGTAGGAGAGAAGAAAGCTACCTGTATGGGCGGCGGATATACAGGAGATGTTGTCTGCAGCATGTGTGGTGAGATTTTTGAAACCGGTACAGCAACAGACCCGGTTGATCACAGCTACACAGCAAAGAAAACAACTGAGCAATATCTGAAGAAGGCAGCAGATTATGATTCCCCGGCAGAGTATTACTATGCATGTGTATACTGTGGAGCAAAGGGTGAGACAAGCTATGTGTATGGCTCAAAGCTCACGCGTAAGAGCATATCGTCAGCAAAGGTTACGCTTAACAAAACAGAATATACATATGATGGTAATTCGAAGAATCCGGCTGTAACAGTAAAGCTTGGCAATAAAACGCTGAAAAAGGGTATAGATTATACGGTTTCATACAATAAGAACAAAGCTGCCGGAACAGCAGAGGCTGTAATTACAGGCACTGGCGCATATCAGGGACAGAAGACGATCAATTTTAAGATCAAAAAGGCGCCGAACAGCATAACGCTGAAAAAGCGCAGCTACAGAATAGAGATGTCAACCAGCTCGAAGAGAATATCTATTTCACAGAGCGTGAGCGCACGTGCCGGAAAGCTCAGCTACAGCTCGGATAACAAAGCTGTAAAGGTAGACTCTGCTGGAACAATAACGATCGCAGCCCGGTATATAGGCAAGGCAAACATCACCGTATATGCTGGAGATTCGAATCATGTGAAGGTGAAGAAGATAATACCTGTTACTGTCAGCCCGAAGATACCAGGTATAAGCCAGATAAAGAGCCCATCGGCTGCGTCTGTAAGATTAAAGTGGGGAAAGATAAGCTGCGCAGATGGCTATCAGATCCAGTATTCAACAACATCAAACTTTAAAAAGGGTACATATGCATTCACGGTGTTAAGCGGTGGAAGCAAGACGACTGCGAGTCTTGGAGCAAAGCAGCGGATTAAAGGCGGAAAAACATATTATGTAAGGGTTAGAAGCTTTTCGAACAAGTTTGGCACAAGATGCTACTCAGCATGGAGCAAGACAAAGTCAGTCAGGGTGAGAAAGTAGCCGGAGATAACATATATATAAAGCTCAGCCTGTGTGATGGATTCAGTAGAAATCACACAGGCTGAGCTTTTCTTAATGTATATTCTTAAGACACATTCTTAATGCATATAGTTACTCGGCGGTCTCGCCACCTGAGGAGATATCGCCTTCGTCTGAACTGTCCTCGCTTGAGCTGTCAGAGCCTGAGCTCTGCTGGGAACCCTCTATTGCAAGCATGGATGCATCAACCTGGGACAGCCCCACCGGGTCAGCACAGTAATATTCACCGTCATCGGTTATCTTCACAGAGACCACAACAGGACTGCGGTAATCCATGTCTGCGGCTTTATTCTGAAGGATATCCGACACGCCCTGGGCAAATTCTTTCTCGTAATCTTCCTTTGTGGTGTTGTTGAAATCGCCGGCGCTGATCTTCTTGTTATAGTCGTCGATATATGCGAACACATCGTCAAATGCCTGATTGAGAATGTCCATAGGATACACGGTCACGTCCACATAGTAGTCGCTTCCGCTCTTATAGGCTCTTGACACCTCATATTTGGCCTTGGAGTAGATGACCTTTGCGGTCTCGTCAAATATAGCATCCACCTCGTCTGTCTCTGCGTTGTTCAGTGAGTAATGATTGATGAGCTGGCCGGCCAGATAATCTATGCTGTCGCTGTACATGGCTGAGGCGTCCTCCTCGGAGCCGTCGTTGTCCTTCACGTATCCGTCAAAGCTTCCTTTGTAGTTGACGTCGAGAACGTTCTGCATGTATGCCTGATAGGTGGTCTTCTTGCGGTGAAGACAGCCTGTGAGTGATGTCATCACGAGGGTTGCCGCGAGACCTAATATGACAAGTTTTGAATGGTGTTTCATCTATATGATCCTCCGTAAAATTTAAATTCAATGAGCAGTTACAATATAGCATAAAAAAAGTGGTTTGTAATCATAAAAGGTAAAAATACTTTGCTTACAGAATTATGTGTGCTATAATTACGGAGTATCTACAATAGGATTAGTTTTTCGGAGGTAAGGTCATGGCAAAACAGGTAGAAGATGTTGTAACTGACGATAGAGTAGAATCACTGAAGACAGTGAAGTTTGGTGGATATGATAAGGCATCCGTTGATTACTATATTGATGAACTTAAGGGAAAGCACAATAAAGAAGTAGAGGAGCTTAAGGCGAACGTCAACAAGCTCAGCGAGGCTGTTCTGAGTCTCAAGACCATGAGAGAGGTCAATATGACAGAGTCTTCCAAGACCATAGAGACTCTCAAGAAGACCAATTCAGAGCAGGAGAGCGAGATAGAGTCACTCAAGGAGCAGATCAATGCATACAAGCAGAGAGAGCTTGAGAATGCAGGAAGATACGAGTCAATATCAAGAACACTTCTTGAGGCCCGTGAGAGCGCAGACGCACTGATCGCACAGACTGAGAAGGAGTGCACAGACAAGAAGAATACTATAACTGCAGAGCTCGAGGCATATGAGACAGATGTCAAGGAGAGATGCACAAAGCTCCAGACAGATACAGAGATACAGTGCCAGCAGATGTATGATCAGACCGAGGCAAAGTGCAACAGCATGAAGGATGAGGCATACTCAGAGGCAGAGAAGACAAGAAATAAATCTCACGCAGATGCAGAGGCTCTGTCGGCAAAGACAGATTACGAGTGCAAGGTTATGAGAGAGGAAGCTCAGAAGGATGCTGCCAATACAAGAAATGCAGCCACAGATGATGCAACCAGACTTCGCAACAATGTGAAGAAGGAGTGCGAGAGCGTAAGCAGATATATGTCAGATCTTCTGTCATCACTGGACAATGTTATTTCTGCATGTGCTTCAACAAAGGATGTTGCCGACAAGGCATTTACCGGACTGAAGAGCGAGGCAACTGCTATGGTTAGTGATGCTGAGGATGCACAGTAGTAATATATGATATATGGTAACATGAAACTTTTCTATGTGATGGGACATAGGAAAGTTTTATGTGCATTAAGGGGTAAATAATATACGGGGTGTATAATAATGGGATAAAACTGCACTTGTGCAGTGGATATATGGAGAGATATTTATGGAGATAAACAGACTTAGTGGTTATTCAGATTTTCTGGGAATAGTTGAATATCCTGCGGTTGTGTTCTGCGAGGATGGTGAAGTCATCAGCATAAACAATGCCGCAGTTAAGATCGTGGGTTCGGATGTTGAATCCATTGCCATGGAGCCGGATAAGTTTATGGTCAGCGATGAGTTCTGGCCGACACTTGACGACAAGAAGGCTATCATATGGCACAGACTTGGACTTATAGTTAACGACAAGGACAGATATGTAGTCAGTGGATTTGTCAACCAGTTTGAATATGGTGACAAGAAGGCGTATATGGTATTGTTTGAGCTTCGATCAGACGTTACGATAGGAAGCGTGAGTCTTGAGAGGATCATAAACCATATAGGCGTTATAGCTCTGTATCTGTATAAGCCGGAGGGCGTATGGAGAACGAGATACGTATCTAAGAACATATCTGAGTATGGATATACAGATGGCAATTTCTACAGTGGGCTGGTGGGACTCAGCGACCTGCTCCCTAAGAGTGATTATGACCTTCTGATCGGACAGCTCTACAAGGTTCAGAATACCGGAGTGGATGATTTTGAGATGGAGACTAGGATCGTATCAGCTCACAGAGATATAAATAAGATGAGACTTAAGTGTCACATCGTGAGAACCACAGATGGCGACATGGATGGAATAGAGCTCCTGTTCATAAAGGACAAGGAGACCGGATACAATGAGGATCAGGCGGCGTATATATTATCTGCCATGTCTAAGATCAAGAGCTTTGTCATGGTACAGCAGTACGAGAATGGCAGACCGATCTTCAAGTATATAACCCCGAACGCCAAGCAGATGGGAATAAATGTGGATGCCATCAAGCTTGGTGACAGACTCATAGAGGATTATATCCATCCGAAGGACAGAAGCAGGGTTATGGCGAATGTCAGAAACGCCACGAAGCGCGAGGACAAGGACTACGAGGAAGAGTTCAGGATAGTCAACGACAGAGGCGAGGTTATCTGGGTGAAGTCCCAGAGCTCTGTGACACAGGCGGCTGATAACACATACACGGTTGAGTATTTTATATCTGATATTACGGACAAGAAGGCTCTTGAGAACAGTGTTGAGCGCGCTAAGAAGGAGTTCGATGACAAGCTCTCGTACATTATGAAGACAAATACCCAGTCGGATGAGGAAAGGAATCAGATAGATACCGAGAAGTGGAATCTGATAACGAAGGCGTTCTCTGCACTCACAGGACTTTATACAACTATCATAGATCCTGTGGGCAAGAAGATGGTTGAGCCGGCCGGCCCTCAGAAGCATATGGGTTATTTCTATGATATGTTTGAGAAGCCTCAGTATAAGCAGATATATATGAAGCTCAATGAGGTAGTTCTCAGGAACAATGTTCCGGTTATGATGGAGATGGACGATGACATCACGGGAAGTATGATCTGTGGTGCACCGATCATGATAGATGGCAAGCATGTGGCAACATGGATATGCTGCTCATATGATGACGAGGATGCGAAGAAAATGGAGAGCGTATACAAGGTGCAGTGGCAGCTTGGACGCATTTTCTCCGAATACGCATTCAGCTCTCAGATCCTGGCAAAGGAGGCGATCCGTGCCAAGTCAGAGGAGGTCATAATGGAGAACAAGCTGCAGTGGCAGAAGATTCTGCTTGATGCCCTGAACACTTCAGATAAGAGCTCCCAGCAGGTTATCAATGACGTGATAGCACAGGTGGGCGAGGTCTTAAATGCTGACGTGGCAGCCCTGTATGTGAAGGAAAAGCAGGGAGATCTGGATTGCCAGTATATCTGGTCCAAGAATCAGAGCATGTCTGCGGAGGAGTATGTGACAGAGTGGCAGCGCGCCAACATGAAGTTCAGATCATGGCAGAATGGTCAGGGCTCGGGCAAGCTGGTGGACAAGGGATACCTTGTGATAGATGCAAAGCATATGGATGAAGCAGCTAAGAAGATCATGTCAGCGGGTCCTGTTAAGAGCTTTACCGCAGTTCCTGTGTATGTCAATGGCAATTATGGAGCGGTATTTGTGCTGGCGAATACCTCTATCAACAAATTGTGGACCACAGAAGAGATTGAATTTGTAAAGCAGACAGGTGATGTACTCAGAAGTGCCCTTGAGAAGATAGAGAGCGATGACAGCGTTAAACGCATAAACAGTGTTCTCCTCGATACATATAACTATATGGATGAGGGTATATTTATTAGAGAAGTTGATACTGGAAGAGTGCTGTTCTCGAACAGGACTCTGAACGATATGCTTGGATATGATTTTACAGACAAGGACAGTAAGCTCCTTATAGAGAATCTCAGAGATAAGTACAAGCTCATGGGAGGTCCGGATCAGCATCTGGCTACGGACAGCAAGGAGGTCAACTGGAGAAGCTATATAAGAAGTCTCGACAAGATCATGGATTTGACTGAAGTTAGCATGAAATGGCTTGACGGCAGCAATGCATCTCTTGTAATATTAAGGGACGTGAACGAATAGAAGGGAGACTTGTGATGGCAAGCGCAGATATTGGTATAGATTTAGGTACAGCCAGTATACTGGTGTATGTGAAAGGCAAAGGAGTCGTACTCAAGGAGCCTTCAGTAGTTGCATACGACAGGGATACTAATAAGATAGTGGCTATTGGTGAAGAGGCGAGACTTATGCTTGGAAGAACTCCGGGTAATATAGTGGCCATCAGACCTCTCAGGCAGGGCGTAATCTCTGATTATACGATAACAGAGAAGATGCTCAAGTATTTCATACAGAAGGCTGTCGGAAGGAGTTATTTTGGAAGACGACCTAGGATCAGCGTATGTGTACCTTCTCAGGTTACAGAGGTTGAGAAGAAGGCAGTTGAGGATGCAACCTATGCGGCCGGTGCCAGGGATGTGTCCATAATTGAGGAGCCTGTGGCAGCAGCCATTGGCGCAGGAATAGATATATACAGACCATGTGGTAACATGATAGTTGATATAGGTGGTGGAACTGCCGATATAGCAGTCATCTCTCTCGGAGGTCCTGTTGTCAGTGCATCCATTAAGGTGGCCGGAGATGATTTTGATGAGGCAGTTGTCAGATTCATGAGAAAGAAGCATAACCTTCTCATAGGAGAGAGAACCGCCGAGGAGATCAAGATCAAGATAGGTACATGTTACAGAAGACCTGAGAATATAACGTTGGATATACGAGGCAGAAACCTTGTAACCGGTCTTCCGAAGACTGTTACGGTCACATCGGATGAGACGGAGGAGGCACTTCGTGAGCCTGCGTCCCAGATATGTGAAGCTGTTCATTCAGTTCTGGAGAGAACTCCTCCTGAGCTTGCTGCTGATATTGCAGATCGTGGTATAGTTCTGACCGGTGGTGGTGCGCTGCTCCACGGACTTGAGGAGCTGCTTGAGGAGAAGACAGGAATAACCACCATGACAGCGGAGGATCCACTCAGAGCGGTGGCCATTGGTACAGGAAAGTACATCGAGCTTCTCAGCGAGAAGAACAATTAAGACAGGAGCTGAGGACTCAGTCTTCAGAGGAGAGAAAACTTGGTAAGAGAAGGTTACGTAGAGAAAGTTATATATAAGAATGAAGACAATGGGTACGCCGTCTTCGCCGTTGAGGGCGAGGACGGCGAAGATATTTTTGTGGGGAATCTTCACGGCGTTGCAGAGGGGATCTATGTATCGGCGGAGGGGGATTATGTAGAGCATCCAACTTATGATTTGCAGTTCAAATTCACCTCATGTGAGATCAAGATGCCGGATGATGTGCTCAGTATTGAGAAGTACCTCGGTTCGGGCATCATAAAGGGTGTCGGAGAGGCTCTGGCAAAACGTATAGTGAAGAAGTTCCGCATGGACTCACTCAGGATAATCGAGGAAGAGCCGGAGCGCCTTGCGGAGATACGTGGAATATCAGAGAGGAAGGCCAGAGACATTGCCGTGTCATACAACGAGAAGAAAGAGATGCAGGATGCGCTCATGTTCCTGACCGGTCTCAATATCCCGGTGAACCTCGCTGTAAAGATCTACAATGAATACGGTGACGAAGTGTACGACATAGTGAGGACAAATCCCTATAAGATAGCAGAGGATATAACGGGCGTTGGATTCAGGACAGCGGACGAGATTGCGGACAGACTTGGTATCGGAAGAGATTCGGATTTCAGGGTAAGAGCCGCTATTATGTATGCCCTATCCGGTGCAAATGGACTTGGCCATATGTATATTCCCCAGAAGATGCTGGTAGACAAGACATATTCATTGCTGATGAATGAGTACATGCCATATGATCCGGAGCTTGAGATGTCCATATGCAATCAGATACTTGAGCTCAGCGTTGCCGGCAAGATAATCATAAAGGAGCTGAAGGACGATCCAGATTCAGGGGAGCTTCCAGATGTGAGCCTTGATGATCCGGTGGCTGACATAGACATGGATTTGCTGGATACGGAGTCAGAGTCAAACGTGACAAATGCCGTGTATGCAGCACCTAATTATTATATGGAGCTCAATTCGGCAAGACTTCTGTGTGAGCTCAACATAGATTTCTCAAAGGCAAAGCTCAAGATAGACAAGGTTGTTGAGACGGTAGAAAAGTCAGAGAATATGAAGCTGGCTGATGCCCAGAGACTTGCCATAAGAAATGCCGTGGATCACGGCGTTGCGGTCATAACCGGAGGCCCCGGAACCGGAAAGACAACGATCATAAATGTACTTATCAAGATATACGAGAGCTTCAGGATGAAGATAGTCCTCGCTGCGCCTACAGGACGTGCAGCCAAGAGGATAACCGAGGCCACAGGATACGGAGCACAGACCATACACAGAATGCTCGAGCTTACGGGCGGAGTGGAAGGAGAAGAGACTTCTGCGTATACATTTATGCGGAATGAGAGCAATCCACTTGAGGCCGATGTTATCATAATAGATGAGATGTCCATGGTTGACAGCAGCATTTTCTACAGTCTGCTCAAGGCTGTGGCTCCGGGCACAAGACTTGTGCTTGTGGGTGATTCGGATCAGCTTCCGTCAGTTGGCCCGGGAAATGTGCTCAAGGATATCATAGCGTCCAGTGTGTTCAGCGTGTCGGTGCTGGACAGGATATACAGACAGGGCGAGGACAGCGATATCATAGGCAATGCCCACAGGATAAAGGATGGAGAGCATGTGGAGATCAAGAACAAGAGCAGGGATTTCTTCTTTGTTCCAAGGAATGGCTACAATGAGATCGTGGCAGAGCTCAAGGTGCTTCTGACAAAGCAGCTTCCATCATATTTTGGTGTGGATAAATCGGATATACAGGTGCTGACACCTATGCGTAAGTATGATATGGGTGTTGAGAACCTCAACAAGCAGCTTCAGGATGTCCTCAATCCGGAGGGACACGGAAAGCCCGAGCATGACCGGGGCGATGTGGTGTTCAGACAGGGCGATAAGGTCATGCAGGTCAAGAACAATTACAAGCAGGAGTGGAAGATACTGGATCCGTCGGGCAGATTTGCCAAGGAGGAAGGAGTCGGAGTGTTCAACGGCGATATTGGATTTGTAAAGGCTGTTGACGACTACGAGCAGAGGATCGTGGTGGAATTTGACGATGGAAGACAGACTGAGTATCCATACAACCAGCTTGAGGAGCTTGAGCATGCATTTGCGATAACCATACATAAGTCGCAGGGAAGTGAGTATCCCGTGGTTGTGATCCCGCTTCTCAGATGCCCACCTAAGCTTTTGAACAGAAACCTGCTGTATACGGCGGTGACGAGAGCCAGAAGAAGCGTGGTCATAGTGGGCAATATAGGACTGGTAAATACGATGATAGACAATGAGGATGAACAGAAGAGATACACCTCATTTGCACTGAGACTCAGGGAGATGGAGAGAAGATGAAACGATGCGCAGATAAGTTCGGGTTCGGACGACTGCTCACGGATCTCCTGTATCCCCGCCGGTGTGCGATATGTGACGAGGTGCTTGCGATGGGAGAAGGGCTGATATGCAGAGGGCATAACAGCCTTCCCTATGTGAAGGCTCCGTCATGTATGGTGTGCGGCAAGGAGGTCGACAGTGAAGAGCGGGAGCTCTGTCTGGACTGTGAAAAACATTCAAGAAATTTCGAAAGAGGTTTCCCCGTATTTAATTACGTGGAACCCGTCAAAGCCAGTGTTCTGGCGATAAAATACCATAACAAAAAAGAATATTGTGATTTCTACGGAGCTCAGATGGCGGAGAAGGTGCGCCCGTATGTCAGAAGGTATGGAATAGATGCGGTCACCTGTGTACCTTTGCACAGGAGAAAGCAGAGACAGCGCGGCTACAATCAGGCGGCTGTACTGGCGAAGGTTGTCGCTGATGAACTGGGGCTTCCATTCTGTGAGGATATGCTGGTGAGAAGAAAGTACACCACACCGCAGAAGAAGTTGGACAACCTGGAGAGGGCAAACAACATAAAGACATCCATGGACATAGGCAGAGTGTACCCGGAGTACAGAAATATCCTGCTTGTGGATGACATATATACAACCGGTGTCACCATAGACGTGTGCGCCGGCCTTCTGAAGAAAGCCGGCGCACGCCATGTATATTATTCATCTGTATGTGTTGGCAATGGGTGTTAGTCCTCGTCTGTATCGTCAGCTATATGGAAGTCCTCGTCGCTCTTCTCTTCCTCCTCCGGCATGTACTCGTTGAAGATGTGTACAAATACCAGTGAGCACAGATAAGCATGAAGTCCTGCGACACATATGAGCATAAGACCGAGCACGGTGGAGCTGAAATAGCATCCCGCTGCGATCGCTGCCGTTATCGCAACCATGAGAAGTGTCCATGGAAGATTCTTGATGGACATGAGGAATGCGTTCTTGATGGTCGCTTTGACTGTGTTCTCAAACTGCGCCTGAAGAGGGAATACATACAGGACAGTGAACAGGTAGATAAGTGACATGATGGTGAATATGACCAGCATACTCTTGATGTTCCTGCTCACGGCGAACCACATGTCAAATGCACACAGGACACCGGCAAGCAGAGCCAGAACGCCTATCCCTGTAGCCTGTTTGAAATTCTCCCTGAAGCTCTTGAAGAACAGCTTGACCACGCCGCCCTGACCGTTTCTGATGCATTTCATGGTGGTGTAGTAGAGTGCTGTGGTCGATGCACCTATCGTGAGGATTGGCAAGGAAGTCAGCAGCCACAGAAAATGCAATATTACTATATCGCACACTATGGTTAGAAAATACATGATAGGATTATCTGTCGATAATGATCTGTTCAAAATAAAATACCTCTCTTTCTTTATCCAAAAAATATTACAAGCCTAAGCCATCAGATCTTCCTTTGTAAGGGTCTCAAGTGTGGCTACGTCAATGTTGTTCATGGAAACTATTCTGGTGGCCTGCCTGGATATGGCGGATTCCATAAAGTTACGGACTTCACGGGCGTTGGCAAATGTATCGTCGTGATGTGCGGCTTTGTCGTGCCAGTATTCTGAGGCGTATGCGCGGGCATCATCGTCCAGCTTGTATTCCTGCTTGGAACACATGCTCTCGAAGATGGACATAAGCTCGTCCCCGGTGTAATCCTCAAATGTGATGAATTTGTTGAATCTGGAACGAAGTCCCGGGTTGGAGCTCAGGAACCGTTCCATGAGATCCGGGTAGCCGGCAACTATGACTATGAGATCATCTCTGTGATCCTCCATAGCTTTGAGCAGCGTGTCCACTGCCTCCTGGCCGAAATCATTCTCACCTTTGCCTGCGGTGAGAGTATAAGCCTCATCTATAAATAAGATCCCGCCGAGGGCTGATTCTATGACCTCGGTTGTCTTGACGGCTGTCTGACCAATATATCCCACAACAAGTCCGCCTCTGTCGACCTCGACAAGCTGTCCTCTTGACAGTATGCCCAGACCCTTATATATATTTGCAAGAAGTCTTGCCACCGTGGTCTTTCCTGTTCCCGGATTGCCGGAGAATACAAGGTGGAGAGATACGGACGGTTGTTTCATGCCGTTTTCCTCGCGGAGCTTCTTGATCTTCAGAAGGTTTACGAGGTTGGTGATGTCCTTCTTCACGCTCTCGAGACCGGTCATGGAATTCAGTTCCTCGAGAAGAGTGTCCACATCCTTGACGGGTTCAGCCCTTTCGGAAGCTGTCGACTTAGCCGGAGTCTGTGAGACTGGGGAAGCACTCTTTGGGAGTGCGTTGTACTTGTCGAGCAGTGGGCTTGGATCTATGGCGTACAGGTTCATGGACTTGAGATATTTGTCGAGCATGAGGCAGTAGCCTGTGAGCCTTGCTATCTCGTTGTCGTCAGTCATGTTGTTGCAGGCGATGAATTCCTGACCCATGAGCTTGAACATTCTGACGTAATCTCTGGAACGGTATACTGATTTGGGATTTACCTTTGCCCGGGCCAGATCGCCCTGTACAAAATATGTAAGGGATCTAGGTGGTGTCACGGCAAAATCCCTGGTTGTTCTCTCATATTTGAATGTGCGGAATTTGTCTGTTGTAAAGTGCTGGTTCAGGTATTCGCGGACAAATTTTATCTCCAGGGTAAGTTCTGCCTGGTCGGAGCTGGACAGATATGCAAGAAACTGAAGCAGGTCAAACTGAAGCATCTCTCTTGTCTTGAGTCCTGTCTTCTGGCGCGCACCGTAGCCGTCGTTGTCCAGCGAATCGGCATAGGAATAGCAGTTGTCCAGTTCGGCTTTTAGTGAGTAATTCATAAGTTGTTCCCCATCCTTTCCATAAAGCACATAATTGTATCTATTGTAAAGCCTTTGGCCCATGTAATCAAATAAAGTTTTGCCTGGTTAATCCATTTATTGTGTCATATTTGTATTTTGTATGATAAAATAGCAGTTATATGAGCAAAATTTACACCAAAAGGTGACAAACGCGACAGGAGACAGACGATATGAAATTCAGACCATGCATAGACATACACAATGGACAGGTAAAGCAGATAGTTGGAGGCAGTCTCTGTGATGAGGGTGACAGAGCAGATGAAAACTTTGTATCACAGAAGGACGGAGACTTCTTTGCTGAACTGTACAAAAGCTATGGACTTAAGGGTGGTCATATCATACTTCTCAATCCTGCGTCCAGCGAATACTATGACGCCGATGTAAGACAGGCACAGCTCGCTCTGGCTGCATATCCGGGAGGACTGCAGATAGGCGGGGGAATAAATGCTGACAATGCACAGCGGTTCATAGATATGGGTGCGTCACATGTCATAGCCACATCATTTGTGTTCAGGGATGGAGAGATCAACTACGACAACCTGAAGGCACTTGAGAAGGCTGTGGGCAGAGAACATCTGGTGCTGGATCTGTCCTGCCGGAAGAGGGACGGAGAGTATTATATTGTCACTGACAGATGGCAGAAATTTACAAATGTAAAGGTGGAGGAGGCAACGCTTGACCGGCTCTCAGAATACTGCGACGAGTATCTCGTTCATGCGGTGGATGTGGAGGGCAAGGCGTCAGGCATAGAGACCCATGTTGCGGACATGCTTGGAAGATGGGGAAAGCTGCCGATGACATATGCCGGAGGTGTGGCATCATTTGACGATCTGGAACAGCTCAGAAGTCTCGGAAGGAACAGGATAGACGTGACCATAGGGAGTGCACTGGATATCTTTGGGGGACATATGGCGTTTCAGGAGATTATAAGGTTTATGGAGGGTTAACATGGCAAAGATGAAGAAGGTACTGGCCATTGCGATGGCTGCGGCTATGGGTATGTCCATGCTGGCTGGCTGCGGAGGTCAGGGCAAGGACGATGTGACAGAGGCGACAAGCCAGGCGGAGACCAGCGAGGCTGCGACCTCGGAGGAGAAGACAGAGGAGGCTGCTTCGGAGGAGGCTGAACAGGAGAAGACAGAGGTCAAGGCAGGGGATGTCCTGATAGACCTGAACTTTGATGACAATGACACGGACGAGTGCCATACATATTCAAATGGCGGACAGGCCGTACTCGGAGCAGAGAACGGAGAACTGTGTCTGGATATAACCGGAACAGGAAGCCTGGATTATGCGAACCAGATATACTATGACGGATTTGAGCTCAACCAGGATTGTGTGTATGAGCTGTCATTTGACGTGCACAGCACCATTGAGAGAGGAATTCAGTACAGACTTCAGATAAATGGCGGTGATTACCACGCTTATGTGATGGATGACATAACGATAGGCACTGAGACACAGCACATATCCAACCAGTTCACCATGAGCGAGGCATCGGATCCGGCACCTAGAATGTGTATGAATCTGGGACATTTCGAGGGCGTTGGTGATGACAGCGTGCCTCACAAGGTATACTTTGACAATATCAAGCTCACTGTAGTTGACGCCTCAAGCGCACAGAGCGTTGAGGGTATTCCTGATCCAAAGCTGGTTGGCATCAACCAGATGGGTTACGGCAAGGATGCGAAGAAGCTTGCCACAGTGACTGACAGAGACGCCAAGAGCTACGAGGTAAAGAGCGTCGCTGATGACAAGGTAGTCAGCAAGGGTGACGTATCTGGCTGGGATTACGATCCTGCTGTGGGCGACAAATGTGCGGTTATAGATTTCTCTGATGTCAAGGATCAGGGTACATACAAGATAGTTCTCGACACCGGAGCAGAATCATACGAGTTCCCTGTTGGGGATGGCGTGTATGACGATATATACAAGGCGTCAGTGCTCATGTTCTATGACCAGAGATGTGGAACAGAGCTTGATTCAGCCATAGCCGGTGATTTTGCACACGCTGCATGTCACACGGGAACTGCCATAGTGTACGGCTCAGATGTTGCAAAGGATGTGACCGGCGGATGGCATGATGCCGGAGACTACGGAAGATATGTTGTTCCGGGCGCAAAGGCGGTACAGGATCTGCTCCTTACATATGAGGATTCAGAGTATGCGGCAAAGGACGACGCTATCGGAATACCTGAGAGCGGCAACGGTGTTCCTGACGTTCTGGATGAGGTCAGATACGAGCTTGACTGGATGCTCAAGATGCAGGATGAGACCAGCGGCGGAGTTTATCACAAGGTTACCGGAGAGGTGTTCCCTGAGATGGTGGCTGCTGTTGAGGAGACTGCTCAGATGATACTCTCACCTATATCCAACACAGCAACAGGCGATTTTGCGGCTGTTATGGCAAAGGCTTCAGTTGTATACAGAAAGTACGATGCAGCATTTGCAGATTCATGTCTTGCTGCAGCTCAGAAGGCATGGAAGTATCTTGAGCAGCATCAGGGAGATGCAGGCTTTAAGAACGTTGGAAGCATAGTTACAGGTGAGTATCCTGACAGCAATGACAGCGATGAGTACCTGTGGGCAGCAGCGGAGCTGTATATCGCAACAGGTGATGAGAGCTACAATGATTATGTGAAGACAGCCATCGAGGGAAGCGTTAAGTACGGCCTTGGATGGGCGGATGTCGGATATTATGGAATATATGACTACTGTGTAAATGTAAAGGACTGCGCAGCAGAGAAGGAGATACTTAAGAAGGGTGCTGACAAGCTTGTAGATAACTATGCCGGCAGCGGCTTCGGTTCAACAACAGGCGGCTCTTATGTATGGGGAAGCAACATGGTCGTTGCGGATAACGGAATCCTTCTGCTCATGGCATCAAAGGTTCTGGGCGACGATTCATATGTGGACTATGCGGCAGACCAGCTCAACTATATACTTGGAAGAAATGCAGTCAGCTACTGTTATGTGACAGGATATGGTTCACAGACTCCTGAGAATCCACACCACAGACCTTCAGAGGCACTGGGCAAGGCAATGCCTGGAATGCTTGTGGGCGGTGCCGATGGAAACCTTGAGGATCCATATGCGAAGGCTGTTCTTGCAAAGATTCCAAAGGAGAGATGCTATGTCGACAACGCACAGAGTTATTCATGTAATGAGGTAACGATCTACTGGAATTCACCTCTTGTATATCTTCTTGCGAACTTCAAGTAGCAAATATTTAAGAATATGTAACTATAATTAGTACATCATATTTGATATAACTATTGAATATCATGTAAGGAATCGGTATGGAAATATGAATGAATATGTAGACAAAATAAAAAAGCTTATGGAGAAAGAGATGGTCAGATATGTTATAGCCGGAGGAATGACCACGGCTGTGAATCTTGTATCATTCTTTGTGTTGAGACTTGTGACGGATCTGTCGCGAAGTGCGGCGAATATCATAGCGATAATGCTTGCCATATTATTTGCTTACTTTGCAAATGGATTTTACGTGTTCAGGTCGGAGCAGAGGAAGAGCGTAGGCCGGATCATAAGGGAGTTCATATCATTTGTGGGCATGCGTCTGTTTGCCATGGTGGTGGAGGTCGTTGGAACCAACCTGCTGTGCGACTCCTTCAGATACAATGAGTTTATATCAAAGATAATAATTCAGGTAGTTGTACTTGTAATAAACTATATATTCAGCAAATGCTTCGTATTTAAGAAGGATAAAAAGCCTGTAAAGGATATATTTGCTGACAACTATATCATGATAATCGCTTTTATCATCCCGGCGATATTTATGTTCGTGCTGTGGGTGGTGGCGGAGATAGGACCATTTGGCGGACACAGCCTTACCATGGTGGACAGTCTTCACCAGTATCTGCCATTCTTCTCTGATTATCATGACAAACTGGTGAACGAGGGAAGCCTGTTCTATACGTGGGACATAGGCATGGGAAGCAATCTGCTTGACATAATCGCCTACTATATGGCTTGCCCTCTGAACTTTATAATCGTGCTGTTCAGCAGGGAGCATCTGTACATAGCGATGTGCCTGCTCATAAGTATCAAGATAGCTCTGTCCGGTATGACCATGGCGAGCTATCTTGGATACAAGTGCAGGAACAAGAACAACCTGCTCATCATTCCATTTGCTGTGGCATATGCACTCAGCAACTATGTCATAGGATATTCATGGAATCTCATGTGGATGGACTGTATACTGATACTTCCGCTTATCATGCAGGGCTTCGAGCAGATGATGGAGGACGGCAGCAACTACAGACTGTACACACTCAGTCTGTTCTATGGACTTCTGTGTAACTACTATATATGTTTCATGATATGTGTATTCCTGGTTCTCCAGTTTATACTCACCAATCACAAGAACATATACAAGGGCGCAGAGGACACTTTGAGATTTGCGGGAACATCTGTCATGGCTGCGGCTATGTCTGCGTTTCTGCTGATCCCGGCTTATATCGGGATTAACACCACGGCGTCTGCCACCAGACATTTCCCTAAATGGGAGTGGTACGGAAGCATATGGGATATGATAAAGCAGATGTTTGTCTTGACTGAGCCGATAAAGAGCCAGCAGTTTGACGGCGGTGTGAACCTGTACTGCGGTACATTTGCCATACTGCTGATAGGAATATATATTTTCAATACAAAGATCAAATGGTACGAGAAGCTTAAGAATGTGATACTGATCGTATTTCTCATGATGAGCTTCAACAATACGCTGCTCAACTATATATGGCACGGCTTCCATGATCAGTACGGAATCCCGAACAGATTTTCATTCCTGTTCATCTTCATTCTGCTGAGCATGGGATACGAGGCCATTGCAAATACAGACAAGAAGCAGATACCGGGAATAGCCCTGGGAATCATCGTGGCGTTCGGTTTACTGGTTTATGCAGACAAGAATATTGATATGGACAGGACGGTAATTATCCTCACATGGGTGCTGTTTGCTGTGTACTCGGCGGGAATCCTGGTGCTGGGACTTGTCCGCGGCAAAGGCAGATTCGCAGTGGCAGCTATACTTTCAGTGTTGTGTCTGACTGAGATCGTGTTCAGCGCGGCAAAGGGATACGAGAGCAACGGAACGGTGAACATACCGGATTACTATGGCGATGCTGCTAGTGTGCAGGCCGCTATAGATTCTGTTAAGACAGGCCATTTTCCGTATAGAACGGAGCTCAACAACACCAAGGTGGTGGATGAATCTACCTATTACAATATGCAGGGAGTCAGCCTGTTTGGTTCGACGGTTTCAAATGACCTTGTGAATGCCATGCACGGACTTGGTTTCTACACAGGTGCCAATGAGTTCCTGTTTGACGGAGCAAATCCGGTGTCAAGTTCGGTTCTGGGCATAAGATATTTGTTCAGGAGACAGGATGAGCATATGTCCTACGATATGGACTATGTGGATACAGTGGATGGCGTTGATGTATACCAGAACAGCCGGGCGCTCAAGCTGGGCTTCATGGTGAATAACGAGCTGAAAGACTGGACTTCTGACGCATCGAATATGTTTGACAGTATAAATAATTTCGTGGAAAAGTCGACTGGGGTGGCTGGTACGTTCAGCCAGATATATCCGGAGGTAACTGGCTCTTCAAATGACATCACGATAACACATGACAATCCGTACAGTGAATACTTTGGACTTTCCGATATCACACCGGGTATCGTGAGCTTTGGACTCAGCTTTGACATAACAGAGGAACAGAATGATCTGTACATCATAGCGAACTGCAATGGAATCACCAAGATAAGGATATATGTGAACGGTGAGGAGCAGAATTACGAGAGACTTCAGTACCAGACATACCATGTGGGACATCTGATAAAGGGAACCAACGTGGAGGTCGAGTATTATTTCTCTGCGGGTGTACCTGACAATACATCTGCAAGACTTACGATAGCCACTCTCAACGGTGCTGCATTTGACCAGGCGTATGAGGGATGGGCTGACAATCAGTTAAATATCAACAAATTTGAGGATGGATATGTGAAGGGACATATATCAGTCGATGAGGCTGGCCTGATGTTCACATCCATACCATATGATTCGGGCTGGACTGCCTATGTTGATGGCAGAAAGACCGATATACAGACTGTTGCGGGAGCATTTATCGCACTGGATCTTGAGAAGGGAGACCATGTGATAGAGTTCAAGTATTTCCCTAGAGGACTCAAGAGCGGCCTGATATTCACATTTGCCGGCTGGCTTGTGTTTGCACTGCTTATGAATGCGAAGACCATCAAGGAGAAGCGCGGTAGCAAAAAGGGGAAGCCAGAGGATGAGGATCGGACAGATGATGAAGCAGCGATAGAGTAATGCAGATCTGTTGATAGATAAAATATGCATAATAACGAGGTAGAATGGCTGGGAGACCATAAAAAGTAGTCCAATATGTACAAAATAACAGAGAAAATTTGTACATTATTCAGCATAAAAAACTATATGAGCGTTGACCTTAATAATTATTTATAATATAATGTATCCATGTGGATATGCATAGGAGTGTCTATGTGGCAAACGCAATATTTATAGAAACAGAGGTGCATTAATGGACAAAATTAAGGAAATTGGGATTAAGCCGCTTGCACTGGCCATGGCTGTTCTGGCTTTGCTGGCGGGAGTGCTGGGAGTCGCCGGTATAGGTGTGGGAGCTATTATATGTGGCGTCCTGGCAGCGGTCGTTGCTGTTCTGGTATTACTGGTATTCGGAGATGGCAACATGGGATCAGCAGGAAAGTCTGATAAGTATAAGAAGCTTTTCATGAACCTTCCTATAGGATTTGCACAGGCGAGGATCGTTAATGATCCTGTCAACGGAACAAACTACGAGATAGTAGACGCCAATGAGATATTTGGGGAGTATTTCAAGCTCGATGTGTCTGACTACAAGGACAAGATACTGAAGGAGAGCAAGATAGAGGTACTTCAGGATATCAATGCATGGTTCACAGCTTATAACAACTCCGGCACCAAAGAGGGAGATCTGATGGATGTTGAGATCACCATGGAGTCACTTCAGAAGGTGTTCAACACGGTTATGTATAAGTCTGAGGCTGATTACATCAACATGGTAGTCATAGATGTGACCAAGCAGAAGGAGACTGAGGAGAAGCTCAGCAAGGCCATCGTGGATGCGAATGCAGCATACAAGACACAGGCCGAGTTCCTTGCAAACATGAGCCACGAGATAAGAACGCCTATAAACGGTATTCTCGGTATGCTCCAGCTCACACTTATGGCTGAGGATCTTCAGGCTGATTACAGAGATAACCTTATCACAGCTAAGAACTGTGCAGACACACTGCTCAGACTTATCAATGATATTCTTGATATAAGCAAGCTTGAGGCTGGTAAGTACAAGATCAAGGAAGAGACATTTGACATCAGGACTGCCATTGAGGACACAGTTGCTGCACAGGTTCCGATCGCAACCAACAAGGGACTGCAGCTCGACTGTTCATTTGGAAGCAATATTCCAAAGCTTGTCCGCGGTGATGGACAGAGAATCCAGCAGGTTCTCAACTGCCTGCTTTCAAATGCTATCAAGTTTACATCCGAGGGAAGCGTAAGAGTCAAGATAGCATCCATGGATGATGGAGACAACAAGATTAAGATCAGAATGGCAGTTGCAGATACCGGTATAGGTATCTCAGAGGCTAACATGAGCAAGCTGTTCATAAGATTCAGCCAGGTAGATGCATCAGATACAAGAAAGTACGGTGGTTCAGGTCTGGGACTTGTCATCACCAAGCAGATCGTTGAGCTGATGGGTGGTAACATCACAGTTCAGAGTAAGGAAGATATAGGTTCAACATTTATTGTTGAGATACCTCTCAAGGTCATCAAGGCTGCGGATGCGGCAGATGAGTTTCTCAAGGAGAAGGAGGAGCCAGCGGTATTCTCCATCAATGCACACAGCAAGGCAAGGATACTTGTTGCAGAGGATGAGCCGGTCAACCAGCAGGTTATCGGTAAGCTTCTCGGTATGGCAGGATTCTCATACGATATAGCTGAGAATGGCCAGAAGGCTGTTGAACTGTTCAAGACCAAGATATATGATGCGGCACTGTTTGACGTACAGATGCCAGTTATGGACGGTATAGCAGCTACACAGGAGATCAGGGAGATAGAGCGCAAGGAGAAGAGAAAGAGACTTCCGATCATTGCGGTTACGGCGAGAGCCATGTTCGGTGACAAGGAGAGGATCCTTGAGAACCAGCTTGATGATTATATCGCAAAGCCTTATAATCTCAATGATGTGGTTGATACACTGAATAAGTACATAGACGACTGATGTGAAAGGCCATAAGTATACATGACATAGTGAGAAACAAAGTCAAATAAAAAATCGGGGATTATGGAATCAACACCCATATTCCCGGTTTTTTTAGTTTTACATGGATATATTAAGGCAGATAAAGAAAGATCTATATTACATGGAGGTATATGATATGTCAGATTTTTTCCAGGATGTGTTCAACAAGACCAAGAAGTTTGCAAATAATGCGGTGGATGAGACGAAGGACGCAGCGCAGAAGGCAAAGCTCAACAACAAGATATCAAATGAGGTGCAGATGATCGACAGGAACATGGTCGAGATCGGCAAGTATTTCTACGAGCAGAACAAGGAGAATCCACCTCAGGAGCTGCTCCAGTATTTCAACAATGTAAAGGTTCTTCAGGACAGTATAGCCATAAGCAGGAGCGAGATACAGAACATTGATAATGCCATGGCGGCAAGGAAGCAGGCTGATATGAATCCTAATCAGAGTCCTAACCAGAACTATAACCGGAACCCAAATAACAATCAGAACATGGGAAATGGACAATTTTAGTAAAAAAAATTATATATACATGCTGTAAAATCAGAAGCCCGTTCGTAACAGGACGGGCTTTTTGTATATTGAAATTGGGCAATATACAGCCTGTATATAGCCGCAATTTATAAAATTTTCTTTATGAAATCCCCCCTTTACAAAGGCTGAGAGAGGGTGTAAGGTGTGCTTACAACTCAGAGAGAAGGGAGGACAGAGATCATATATTATGTAATACCATTGATCGCAACTGTGAGCATGGCGGTGGTATCGGACTTCAGAGACTGGAGGATTCCGAACAGGCTTATCGCAGTTGGCATGATACAGGGATTCCTGATGTCGGCAGTTGTCAGAGGACCGTGTGATGGACTTCTGAGCAGTGTGGCAGGCTGTGTTATTCCTGTGGTGATCTTGTTTGTATTATTTCATAAAAAAGCCTTGGGGGCAGGTGATATCAAGCTGCTGGCGACGGCTGGCACATTTGTAGGAACCGATGTGATCCGGGTGATTGTTTACTCCTTTTTGGCCGGAGGAGTTATATCTTTATTTTTTCTTTTAAAAGAAGTTTTAATGTCAGTTACGAATCGTAAAGAAATTTCAACAAAACAATTTTATAGGAATCTGATGAAGTCTAGGGTACATTTCTCTGCTGCCATAATGGGCGGAGTCATGTATTACGTGTGCACTATAGAGTGGAGGTGACAAAATTCAGCAGTACAAGATTGGAATACTGGATGGTGACAGGGCTTACATGATAAGTCTTATGAACCATATCAATTCGGACAGGGACAATCCGCTGTTTGCGCTTGCATTTTCATCGGAGGGAGAACTGTATGGGTATCTTGAGACTAAGACTCTGGATGTTCTGCTGATGGATGAGAATATTCCTCTGGATGAGAGCAAAGTGCCGGTGGCCTGCCGGATGATATTTATGACGAGGGATAGAGTCGATGGATCAGAAGAGATCAGCCATAACAGGATATTCAAATATTCCAGGGTACGGAACATTTCTTCAGAGATCCTCAGATATATGAATATAGACGATACGGACCGCAGAAGAAAGCTGTTCAGGTCGTATGCAGTTATATCACCCATAGGGAGGTGTGGTAAGACAAACCTTGCGGTCAGCCTGTGCATGAATGATGAGGTGCGGGGCGGCCTGTATGTGGGCATGGAGGAGTACAGTGCATTTCACGACCATGAGGATGTTCTGGCGAATGTGATATATCTGGTGAAACAGAGGTCACCGGATCTGACCGGATATATGGAGCAAAATATCGTGGAGCTTGAGGAATACAGCGTGCTTGGATATCTGGGATCGTACATAGATGCACTGGAGCTGGACACGGAGGATATGGTGTGGCTCATCGATGAGTTCCGCAGATGGGGCAGATATACAACGGTTGTGTTTGATATGGGACAGGCGGTTCTCAAGGATCTGGCGATACTTGGGGCATTTGACGAGATAATGGTTCCGGAGCTTAAGGATGAATTGTCCCAGGACAAGCTTGGGATGTTCGAGAGGGTTCTGGAGAGAAGGGAGCTCGGCAAGATTGCTCGGAGGCTGCACAGGTTGAACGTGCCGCTGGCGGTTCCGGGAAGTGCGGAGATGCTGAGATTTATAGAAAGTGAAATAGGAAGCAGAAGATGAAACAGGATGACAGACAGTTGATACGAAGTAAGGTCATGCAGAGTATAGATATGTCGGGTGACATAGGAGATGAGCAGGTCAGCGATATGATCGACAGGTGTATTCTCGAATCTGAGTCCGGGAATGTGCTGAGTGTGAGGGATAAGCTTGCGCTGAAGAAGGAACTGTTCAACAGTCTGAGGAGGCTTGATATATTGTCAGAGCTTCTCGACGATGAAGAGGTGACTGAGATAATGATAAATGGCTACAGCAATATATTTGTCGAGCGGGCAGGAAGGATGTACAGGTATGACAAGGCATTTGAGAGCGAGGAACGGCTCAAGACCATAATCCAGGGCATCGTAGCGGAGTGCAACAGGATAGTAAATGAGGCATCGCCGATAGTGGATGCAAGGCTTAAGGATGGTTCGAGAGTGAATGTGGTGCTGCCGCCGGTGAGCCTGAGCGGCAGCGTGATGACCATAAGAAAGTTTCCGAAGGACAAGATGACCATGGACAAGCTGGTGGAGATCGGATCAGTCACCATGGAGGTTGCCGATTTCCTGAAGAATCTGGTCGTGGCGGGCTACAACATAATCATCTCGGGAGGAACCGGCGCGGGCAAGACGACATTTCTGAATGCCCTGTCAGGGTATATACCGGCGGATGAGAGAATTGTCACGATAGAGGATTCGGCGGAGCTTCAGCTTGCGGGCATCGACAATCTGGTGAGCCTTGAGGCGAGAAGTGCAAATGTCGAGGGCGAAAATGCGGTGAGCATAAGGGATCTTATCAAGACGAGCCTCAGAATGAGACCTTCACGGATAATAGTGGGTGAGGTCAGGGATGCGGCGGCGATAGATATGCTTACTGCCATGAACACAGGACACGATGGAAGCCTGTCAACAGGACATGCAAACTCTGCCCGGGACATGCTGACGAGGCTTGAGACCATGGTTCTGATGGGTGCGGATATGCCTGTTCTGGCGATAAGGCAGCAGATAGCGTCGGCGGTGGACATAGTTGTCCAGCTTGGAAGACTGAGGGACAGATCCCGAAGATGTATAGAGATAAGCGAGGTCACAGGACTGGAAGGAGGTGAATTTGTCATGAATAAATTGTATGAATTTCATGAGAGCAATATGGGAAAGGACAGGGGGCGAGTGGAAGGAATGCTTAGAAAGATAAATGATCTTCACAACACATCAAAGCTCGTGGCGGCTGGATTTATAAGCGTTAATGAGAGCAGTGATTCAAGGAGGGATGTGTGCTGAGACAGGGTATAGATTATGATTCTTATAAACTAAGTGTCAGGGAAATCGTAACCGGTATCGCTGTGTATTCAGTCATAGCGGTGATGGTGTCGGTGCTCTTCTTTGACAGTCTTATACCGTGCCTGGTGTTCACGCCGGGGATTCTGGTATTTCTCAGGAAAATTGCCGATGGTAAATGCCGGCAGAGAAAGAATAAACTTAATAATGAATTTAAGGAAATGCTGCTGTCCCTGTCCGCAAATATGGCGGCGGGATATTCATTGGAAAAAGCGTTTGTTCCAGCTTGTCACGAGCTGGACGGAATGTATCAGGGGAAATCTTATATCAGACAGGAAATGCTGCTCATAATAAACGGCCTTGAGATGAGCTCTGATGTTGAAAGTCTTTTGAGGGATATGGCGGACAGGTCAGGACTTCAGGATGTGAAGGAATTTGCTCATGTGGTCGCAGTTGCAAAGGGCTCCGGGGGAAATCTCATCAGGATGATGAAGAAGATGGTTGAAAATATTGACAGGCGTCTGGAAGTGGAGGAAGAGATAGACACGATGATAACGTCAAAACGGCTGGAGCAGAATATCATGTCTGCCATGCCATTTGTCATCATTCTGTATCTGAGGGTGTGTAATCCTGGATATATGGATGCGCTGTATGGCAATGCTCTGGGGATAGCTGCCATGAGTGCGTGTCTGGTGATCACGGCGGCGACGGTGATATGGGGCAGAAAGATCACAGATATACATATGTGAAAGGATGATGGATATGCTGAAAAGGGCTGCGGGAAAAATATACGGCTGGATAGAACCGCATATGGACAATGACAAGATGCTCACGAAGATAAAGAGGGTATACATATGTACGGATGCCGCGGCGAGGGATAAATGTGCGGAGATGTACACAGACATTATTGCGAAGATCCTGCTGACGCTTTTGGTGACATGTATTCTTGCGGTGATCCTTGTGGCAAAGGAAGCATTTGCGCCTCATCAGGTGGTGCTCACCAGAGATGGGTACGGAGGGGATGTGTCCACCGTCACTCTGGAGACTGACATAGATGGAGAAAAGACTGATTTTGATGTGGATGTCATGCCGCTGGAATATGATCCTGACGATATGGAAGCAGTGTTTGAGCAGGGATTTGGTGAGATTGAAGACCTGTATCTTGGGGAAAATGAATCCCCCGACGAAGTGATATATGATCTGGAGCTTGTGGATCACCTGGATGCGCTCGGACTCGATGTGCAGTGGATAAGCGAGGACAACGAGCTGGTGTCGTCCGATGGACGTATCGGCGATATAGCGGAGGGAGAAGACAGAATAGTGTCCATCACGGCTGTTCTTACATACAGGGAGCTGAGCGCGGAGAGAACATATCAGATACGCGTGTGCGGAAGGGAAGAGACAGGCAGGGAAAAGGCTCTGAAGGATATAAGGGAAGGCATCAGGGAGATACAGGCGGGAAGTGGAGATTCGAGCGAGGTGGCGCTGCCGGAGCAGATAAACGGATATGCGGTCAGGCCCACCTCGGGAGGCGGAAGCGGTCTTATGATACTGTTTCTCGGTGGTTTCGCAGCCATTTGTATATGGGGTGGAAACAGGTCGAAGATCCAGGGAATGGAAAAAAAGAGATCCGACGAGCTCATGTCGGAGTACCCGGAGCTTGTGGATAAGCTGACGCTCTATCTTGGAGCAGGAGTCACGGTCAGAGGTGCATTTGCAAGGATAGTGAAGAGTGGCAGGGAAGATTGTGCCGGTACGGATCAGGGCGGGAGTGTTCTGACCAGGGAACTGATTTATACGCTAAATGAGATCCAGGCAGGAGTATCCGAGAGTGAGGCTTACTACAACATGGGGCACAGGATAAATCTGCCGATGTATATAAAGCTCATGTCGCTTTTGTCACAGAATGTGAAGAAAGGCACGAGAGATATATTGATCATGATGGCGGGCGAGGAGCAGAACGCAATGCAGACCAGAAAGGAGATGGCGAAGAGAAAGGGGGAGGAAGCCGGGACAAAGCTGCTTCTTCCGATGGTGGTTCTGCTGGGAGTGGTCATGGTAATAGTCATGCTGCCCGCAATAATAAATTTTTAAGATAATAAGTTTTAAGGAGGAAAAATGTATGAAGAGATGGGAAGATTTTATGGAAGATGAGTCAGGTATGGGAGTGGTCGAAATAATCCTTATAATGGTGGTCTTGATCGCGATGTGCGTCATATTCAAGCAGCAGATAACTTCTCTGGTGAACAACATATGGAACTCGATCAACAAGAGTGCAAAGAAGATATATTAAGGGGGAGCTGTATGAGAAATCAGGGACATGTAACGGTTTTTCTGAGTATAATCCTGATCTCCATGCTGCTTCTGGGGCTCTCCGTGCTTGAGATGGCGCGGATAAGAATGGGCAGTGCCAAGGCCGCAATGGCGGCCGAGGGCGCAGCCTGTGATGTGAAGGCGGCGTACGACAAGGAGTTGTTTGAGGAGTATCATCTGCTGGCGGTCGACAGCACATTTGGCGGACACGGTGAGGGAAAGCTTGAGCAGATGGCGCAGGATTATCTGGAATATACTCTGGAAAATGGTCAGGGCGACAATATGAGCGTTGAAGATGTGGCGCTGGCAGAGTGCAGGGGACTTCTGGAGAATGACTGCGAGAATATGAAGCTGCAGATAACCGACCATATGAAGGTGTACATGGAGGAGAAGGGAATAGAAGACATTCTTGAGATGATAACATCCGGGGATAAGGCCATGGAGGATGCTTCTGGAGCTGTGGAAAATGGTAAGAATGAGTCGAATCAGGATGAGAGCAGTTGGAGCGGTACGGATCCTAGAAAAGCGCTGAAAAGCATCCTGACAGGTGGACTTCTGAATGTTGTCACGCCATCCGGGCGGGTGGTGTCAGATCAGGCATACGATCTGGATGGCTTTCCGTCAGACGGACAGGCGGAGGATACGAGACAGTGGGAGGACATAGAATTTGACGATCTGGATAAATTCCAGAGGCAGCTCATGTTGGATGGAGAGAGATCACAGACCGGAATAGTGGATGACATATATGGTGTCGGGTATGCACTGGCGAATTTCAATACATTTACTGACAGGAAACAGGACAGACCATTTGAGTGTGAGGTGGAATACATTATCGCCGGAAAGGATAATGACCATGACAATCTGCAGGGGGTCGTGAACAGGATAGTGCTTCACAGACTGCCGCTCAATCTGGCATATCTGCTCTCAGACAGCGCAAAGATGGCCGAAGTGTCATCCATAGCTGCGGTGCTGGCTCTTGTGCCGGGGGTCACCTATGGGGCGGCGAAATATCTGCTGCTCGGATGCTGGGCTTATGCTGAGACAATTGTTGATATAAGGCTGCTGCTTGACGGCAAAAGCGTTCAGTTTATGAAGACAGACGAATACTGGGTGACGGACATCAACAATCTTGACAAGCTGATGAATCTGGATTCCGTGGACTATGAAGGCGTGGATGCTGTGAGCTACAGGGATTATCTGGCGATACTTCTGATAGAGAATAAAGGAGGCATGTATTACAGGATGGCGGATCTTATACAGCTTAATTTCAGACAGACGGATGAGTCGTTTGAGATGAAGAATATGATGTATTCTCTGACATTTGATGTTGAGGTCAGTCAGGACAGGAAATTTGCATCGTTTATAGAAGATCACGAGGGCGTATCGAAGATAGATGACGGACTGTACAGGTACAGCTTCAGGCAGTGTGTGAGTTATTGAGATATGAAAATATCCTGAAGGGGGGTGTTATATGTTCTCTTGTTGTATGTTGAAAAGTAAATATATGAAAGATAAATCGCCTCTCCAAGCGCATATTACTATAGATTTTGTTCGGATCAGGTATGGCAGGAGAATATATAAGACAGCTCCTTTGGGATGTGACCATGGTAGTGCCAGTGTGGAGGCATCGCTGGTGCTGCCAGTGTTTATATTTGCCATGCTGACTGTGTTTGCCATGGCCGGATGTATACGGACACGGACTGTGATATATGAGGGCTTACATGAGACGGCTGCGTATCTTGCGGAATACAGCTATGCGTATGAGCTAGCCGAAAAGGGCGCGGACATGGGGCCGTATGCTGAAGGTATGGCAGATGGTGTGTCGCTCGTGCTGGCGAACAGGAAGATCAGGGAGTACATAGATGACAAAGGCACGGTGAACACATATGTCGACGGCGGAATGTCCGGGGTTAAGGTGATAAATGCAGAGCTGTCGGATGACGGATTTGTGTGCCTCAAGGTCAGATATATGCTGAAGATCAATCTGCCATTTGCCGGAGGATCCACCGTGGGGTGCGTGGACAGGATAAGACAGAGGGCGTACCTGGGATATGACAGGTCGCAGGATGATGACGATGATGATGAGTATGTGTATGTGGCTGAGAATGGTTCGGTGTACCACAACTCGCGGAGCTGTTACCATATCAGGATATCTGTGAGAAGCGTGAGTGGGGAGGTTCTGGATGACAGATATTCCGGGCTTTCGGCGTGCAGGATCTGTGGAAGATATAAAAGCAATGGTGTGATTTATGTCACTGAACAGGGAGACAAATATCACTATTCGCTGGGCTGCTCCGGCTTGAAGCGGACGATATACAGAAAGAAAAAGTCAGAGTGCGGGGGACTTCCTCAGTGCTCAGAGTGCGGGAAAAGATAGGAGAAGAGAAGAAAAGACAGGAGGAGTCAGATATATGGATGACAATGGATCTATAGTTCTGGAGATGTGCCTGATAACACCGATACTTGTGTGTGCCGTGTTTGTGGTGATGAACATGTTGTTTATAGCGTTTAACCATGCGGCGGCATCGGGGGAGGCATATCTGGTACTGTACAACCGAGAGGAATACAGGATCAATGAGAGTGGTGAGGGGGATACGGACAGTGCAGAGAAAGCGATGTCCACAAATGTATCCGAGACCGTGATATGTGCCGATGGTGTGAATGCGGAAATGGCCATGAATGGGAAGAATCTGGTTGCGGAGATAACTTACAGAGAGTCATTTCCGGGGATACAGATATTGATAGATGACGGCAGATGTGACAGAAAGACTGCGGCCAGACAGGAGATAAGGGATGTAGGAAATGAACTTAGGAGGTGGCAGGAATATGGTAAGTTATTGCCAGGTAGAGGGAATTAACACTTTTTTTGTGGTGGAGGTCAGTGCAGCAGCCATAAATTCCTATGAGACGGACATGCTGTACAATAATTTTGTCGAGGGAATAATACAGCCGGAATTCAGGGCCATCAACGGAGATATGTTCATATACTGCAAAATAAATGGCATGAAGAGCCTGGACGATATATCTGACAGGGGGATAATGTCCATGGAGCAGGCTGTTGCTCTCATAAGATCGTTGTGCAGTGTGGTCATGGAGACGGGAGAATACATGCTTGAGCCGGACAATCTTCTGATAGAATCCGACAAGATATTTTACTCGGATGCAGAGAAGAGTTTCAGATACGTGTATGTGCCGGGACAGGGAACGGATGTCAGAATGGGAATAAAGAATCTTGTGGAGAAGATCATAAAGAGGGTAGATCACAGGGACACTGAGCTTGTGGATTTTATGTATGAGATATATGACATGGTGGTGTCGGCAAATTATGACATGGAGCGGATGCAGAAATATGTGGATGAGGTCTCTGCCCGTGAGCAGGAAAAATGCTGCTCCGGCAATAGAAAAAGAAATGTGGAATCTTTGGCTGCGGCCCGTGAGCAGGAGCTTTTGATGGATGAGGTGTTCGGAACGGATCAAAGCAGTGCGGCGGCGTTGACGATACCGACAACGGAGAAAAACAAATATGATAGGATATTTTTCATACTCATAGGATTTACTGTGGCGGCATTTACGGGAATAGCGGCTGTTCAATTTTATATACAGGGGCATGCGGCGGATGTGAGATTTATAATGCTGGCACTCATCGTGCTGTCCGTGGAGTTATTTGTCTATGTGGAGATGAAGAGGAAGCTGTCTGCTGCTGAGGATGAACGGCGGGGGCAGGAGGGCGTGGAGTGCTCAGAGCTGCGATATGCGGAGGAAGATGAAAACAGAAGACCTAAAAAACAGAATGTTGATGCATTGGAACATGTAAGTCTGGCTGACGAAATACCTGGCGATACCACGGTGCTTGGCTCGGAGGATGACTGTACAACCCTGCTTACACAGCATAATCTCGATGGCAGAGAGTCCGCACAGGAGCAGAGACTGTCTGTGAGACTGATCGAAGACGGAGGCATTGTGGCTACTGAATTTCCGGTGACGCCGGAGGGAGTTGTATTGGGGCGGGACAGACGACAGGCGGATCAGGTTATAGAGGATATCAGCGTCAGTAGAAGGCACATAAGGATATACGAGGATGCAGAGAAGATCTATGTCGAAGATCTTGATTCCACAAATGGAACTGTCATAAATGGGATCAGGCTTCCGGCGGGCAGGAGCTGGCAGCTTGCGGACAGAGATGTTCTGTGTATAGGCACCAGGCAATACCATATTCAAATATTGCTTATCTGATTGATATAAAATGTAAATTCAGATATAATAGTCTGTGTGAGTTTTATGATACAAAGGTAGGTATTGGTGATGTCGTATGTAGCTTTATATAGAAAATGGAGACCTGATACTTTTGACGAGGTAAAGGGGCAGGATCATATAGTTACCACTCTTAGAAACCAGATTAAGAATGATAGACTTGGTCATGCCTTTTTATTTTGCGGTACGAGAGGAACAGGTAAGACTTCGATCGCCAAGATATTTGCCAAGGCATGTAACTGTGAGCATCCGGTGGACGGAAGCCCATGTAATGAATGTGCAAGCTGCAGAGCCATATCGGATGGATCATCGCTTAATGTCATTGAGATAGATGCGGCCTCCAACAATGGTGTTGACAATATAAGGCAGATAAGGGAGGAGGTAGCATATCCTCCTACTGAGGGCAAGTATAAGGTATACATCATAGATGAGGTTCATATGTTGTCTCCGGGAGCGTTCAACGCTCTGTTAAAGACTCTCGAGGAGCCGCCATCATATGTAATATTCATACTGGCTACCACGGAGTCCCACAAGATACCTATAACCATATCGTCAAGGTGTCAGAAGTACGACTTCAGACGTATCCCGGTGGATGTCATCTCGGATCGACTGGAGGAGCTTATGAACAGGGAGGGACTTGATGCGGATAAGAAGGCGATAGATTATATCGCAAAATCCGGCGATGGTTCCATGAGAGATGCCTTATCTATTCTGGATCAGTGCGTTGCATTCAATCTCGGACAGAAGCTTACATATGATAATGTGCTTGAGACCATAGGAGCTGTGGACATAGATACATTTGCAAGACTTCTGGAGTGCGTGCTGGAATCTGATGTTGAACATGCCATAGATGTGGTTGACGAAGTTGTGTGGCAGGGACGTGAGCTTGGCCGTTTCGTAAATGAATTTACATGGTTTCTCAGGAATATACTCGTTGTCAAGCTGTCCTCGGCGGAGGGCGACAGATTGGATATGACCAAGGAGAATCTGGAACGCATAAGAGAGATATCCGGTCATATGGAGGAGAGCACAATAGTAAGATATATAAACGTGTTCTCGGATACAGCCGCCAGCATCAAGTATTCCTCACAGAAGAGGATAGTGCTTGAGATGGCTGTCATAAAGCTGTGCAGACCACAGATGGAGGTTGATACCACAAGTCTGATCGAGAGGGTAAGGATGCTTGAGAAGAAGCTTGATGACCTTGAGGCAAATGGCATACAGGCTGCGCCGGTTCAAAGTGCTGCCCCCGTAAGCCCGGCTGACGATGTGATAGATCAGAAGGGCATGAAGGAATATCAGGACAAGCTGGCAAATGAGCTTCCAAAGGCAGAGTTCGAGGATCTGCAGAGAGCTGCGGAGAACTGGAATGATATACTGGAGAAGCTGTCGGTTCCTGCGAGAAGATATCTCAAGAGAAATGATGCTGATCCGGCCATAAGGACGAAGCTCATACTGTCTGATGATCACAGAAGACTTCTGCTCATGATCCCGCTGACGGATGACGATATGCCGAAGTTATACTTTGACAAGCCTGAGAATGTGGAGCATGTGAAGAGTGTGATCGAGGAATATCTTGGAAGAGAGATTGAATTTGAGATACTTTGTACAAGGAATTCCCACAGTGATAATGGAAGGCTTGAGACGGAGAATATACTGAACCTGAACAAGATCAACTTTCCAATAGATAAGAAATGATGATATCATATTATAAATTATTTAATCAGAATAAGGAGGACTATTGTAATGGCTAAGAGAGGCGGTTTCCCAGGAGGTATGATGCCTGGTAATATGAACAATCTTATGAAGCAGGCACAGAAGATGCAGAAGCAGATGGAGGAGACAACTAAGACACTTGAGGATAAGGTGTATGAGTCATCTGTAGGTGGAGGAGTTGTCACTGCAAAGGTGTCAGGTAAGAAGGAACTCATGGAGATCAAGCTTGATCCTGAGGTTGTTGATCCTGATGATATAGAGACACTTGAGGATCTTATCATATCGGCTGTGAACGAGGCACTGAGAGCACAGGAGGATGACTACAATAGCAGTATGGGCAAGATCTCAGGTGGAATGGGACTTGGAGGATTGCCGTTCTAATGGAAGTTTATGGAGGAGAAGTAAACAGACTTATAGAAGAGCTGGGAAGACTCCCGGGAATAGGCTCCAAGACGGCTCAGAGACTGGCGTTTCACATAATCAGTATGCCTGAGGAGAGGGCGCTGGCGTTATCCGATGCCATTGTGAATGCAAAGAAGAACATAAAATACTGCAGTTGTTGCTACACGATAACTGACAGGGAGGTATGTCCTATATGCAGTTCACCAAACAGGAATCACAAG
Organism: Coprococcus sp. AM14-16; assembly: GCF_003434675.1. Classification (NCBI taxonomy): domain Bacteria; kingdom Bacillati; phylum Bacillota; class Clostridia; order Lachnospirales; family Lachnospiraceae; genus Coprococcus; species Coprococcus sp. AM14-16. The sequence goes on along the minus strand of NZ_QTLL01000002.1, from coordinate 207,804 downwards.
GTGATAATGGTGGTGGAGACCCCGAGGGATCTGGCGGCATATGAGAGAACAGGACAGTTTGATGGTGTTTACCATGTGCTCCACGGAGTTATAAATCCTGCCCTGGGTATTGGCCCGGCGGATATCAGGATATCCGAGCTCATGAGAAGGCTTCAGAATGAAGATGTGGATGAGCTCATAATCGCTACAGGTTCAGGCCCGGAGGGTGAGGCGACTGCGATGTATATATCAAAGCTTGTGAAGCCGGCCGGTATCAAGGTCAGCCGTATAGCAAGCGGTGTGCCTGTAGGCGGAGATCTGGAGTGTATAGATGAGGTTACGCTTCTGAGGGCTCTTGAGGGAAGAGTATACTTATAATGTATACAGACAGTCTGTGTACATAAGAAAAATAAAAGAAAGAGGTGCAGAGTATGTTAAGAGTAGGTTTTTTGACTAGTGGTGGTGACTGTCAGGCATTAAATGCAACTATGCGCGGAATCGCAAAGGGTTTGTATGAATTGTTTGACGAGGTTGAGATCTATGGATTCCTTGAGGGTTACAAGGGACTCATAAGAGGCAACTATATCAAGATGAAGCCGGCTGATTTCTCAGGTATTATCAACAAGGGTGGAACGATCCTCGGCAGTTCAAGACAGCCATTCAAGCTCATGGGAGAGCCAACTGAGGATGGTCTGGACAAGGTAAAGTCCATGAAGGATACCTATAAGAAGCTGAAGCTGGACTGCCTGTGCGTTTTAGGTGGAAATGGTTCACAGAAGACCGCAAATCTCCTCAGTGAGGAGGGACTCAATGTCATCGGTCTGCCAAAGACCATAGACAATGATCTGTGGGGAACTGACATGACATTTGGTTTCCAGAGTGCTGTTGATATAGCGACCCAGACAATAGACTGTATCCACACAACCGCTGCATCGCATAACAGAATCTTTATCGTTGAGATTATGGGCCACAAGGTTGGCTGGATAACTCTCCACGCCGGAATCGCCGGTGGCGCAGATGTGATCCTGCTCCCGGAGATCCCATACGATATCGATAAGGTATATAAGGCTATAGACAAGAGAACAAAGGACAACAAGGGCTTCACGATAGTTGCAGTTGCCGAAGGTGCTATTCCGAAGGAGATCGCAGAGCTTCCAAAGAAGAAGAGAAAAGAAGCGATAGCCAACAATCCATATCCATCAGTTGCGTATGAGCTGGCTGATAAGCTCAAGGCGTACACAACACAGGATATAAGAATAGCAATACCTGGACATACCCAGAGAGGTGGAAGTCCGGATGCATATGACAGAGTCATATCATCAAGATTTGGAGCAAAGGCAGCAGAGCTCATAAAGGCAAAGGATTTTGGAAAGCTTGTTGTATTCCTTGACAACAAGGTTACAGCTATCCCACTCTCAGAGAGTGCAGGAAAGCTCAAATACGTATCTCCTGATGACGACATCATCAGCGAGGCAAGAACACTTGGAATCTCATTCGGAGACAGATAAAGTAAGCTCTGAAAAAAGTAACAGAGATATTCACACATTCTCCCCATCTGCATATCTATGTAATAGACACACAACAATGCAGATAGGGAGATTTGTATGAGTGAAGAATTTAAGTATATTCCTTACAGCCCGGACGATGAAAACCTCAGGGGGCTTATAAGGGATGGAAATGTCTATAATATCAAGACACCTGTGATACCCGGTATGGGTGAGACTGGTGGATACAGTATGAGTTCGACAGGAATCATGCTTCCTGACTGTGATGATGGGACAGATGAAATGATGAGGGATATTGAGTACATGAAGGAGATGTACCCGGAAGAACTCCGAAAGGTCAGCATGGCCGTGGAGGAGGAGTGTGACAAGCTCGAGTATGAGGGCAGTCCGATGCTTGTTCAATATCCTGACAGAGAAGAGATGCGCCGTGTTGCGCGAAGGGTGTACGATGATCTGAGCGAAAGTGGGCAGATATCGGAGGATTGTTATGCAGGAATGGCTTCGGCAGGTGAAGCTTCGTACGAGGAACCGCCATATGTTCCAGAGGGACCCGGATGCGCCAATTGTGTTATGAGAAATATAATCGAACTGCTTGTGTGCAATGAATTCTGTATGAGACGCGACAGGCATAGAAGACGTAGAAGAAGGTTTTATTAAGTGAAGAAGAAAATAAATGTACTTGTAAGAATACTTGTGATGACAGCAATATTTGTGGTCACAATATATTTGGTCAATATATTTCAGAATAGAAGTTACAAGAATCTGGCTGCGGAGATGAAGGATGCAGAGCTGCCATTAGCTTATGTGTGCTATGGCGATTCGCTTCTCAATTGTATGCATGGTTATACAGGGGAGGTCGACCTCACACTTCTCAGGGACTCTGTGACGCCGATAGATGAGAATAAGAATCTTGAGATAATGGTGGAGAATGATGCATTTAAGGATGCGTCGTATTCGTATGAGATCAGGTCGATATCCGGAGATTCCCTTATAGAGAAGGGTGATCTGGAGGCGGCCTCGGGAACTGATGGCTACGATGTGCTTGATATAAGTGCGAGAATGGATCTCAAGCAGGATATGGAGTATATGCTGGTTGTCAAGCTTAAGAGCGGTGATGGCAGGAGTGCTTCATACTATACCAGAGTGGTCGTAAATGACAATTATCATGAGTCCCAACTGCTGAATGCCGCAAAGGATTTCCACGATGCGACATTTGCATTTGACAAGCTGGAGTCGGAATCGGTCATAGGAACCTACAAGCAGGAATACACGGGCGGCGGAACGGGAGATTCCTACGGACTGGGACATGTGAATCTTGCAAATGCATACTCGGATCTCCTCTGGGATGGACTTAAGCCTACGGTTATAAGCGATGTAAACACATATATAAAGGAGATAGATGTCAACTATGCGGTGATCGAGATGGAATATAAAGCCATGTCCATCACATCGCAGGATGTCATGAGCTATTACACAGTTAAGGAGTTCTATAAGATCAGCTACAAGGATGTGCCTGTTGCCAGCCAGACTGATGAGGCGGACGGAGCCGGCACTGATGGAATATATTTTGACGAAACAGCTTCGTATGATGAGGCCTATTCGGATGAACAGGATGCAGATACTGTTACGGAGACTGAGCCGAAGATCACCATGCTCAGCTATGACAGATATGTGGACGAGTATTTTGACAAAGACGGCATAGATGCCATAAACAATGTGTATGAGATAGGTATCGTGTCATCGGATGATCTGGAATACCGCTATACAGAGGATAACAAGAAGATCGCATTTGTGAGAAATGGACAGCTCTGGATGTATGACTACGGCGATGGACAGATAACTCTGGTGTACGGATCAGGAATGGATGACCATGCAAATGACTCAAACACTTACGCCGACCATGACATGAACATCATAAGCTTTGACAAAGATGGAAATATGACATTTGCGGTGTATGGATATATGAACAGCGGAGATCATGAGGGAAAGCTCGGAGTTGCGCTGTATACATTTGATTATACGACTCTGGAGGTGGACGAGCTTCTGTTCGTCGAGTGCAATGTGCCTTATGAGGCTATGAAGAGCGAGACCTCCAGACTGACATATTACGACGGAGATAAGTTTTATTACATGCTCGGCGGAAAGGTGAACGCCGTGGACATGAAGACGAGACAGCAGTCTTATATTGCGGAGGGACTGTCAGCCAGCGATGTCAAGGTGTCGGTGAACATGGAAGTTATGGCGTATGGAGAGAGCGAGGACCAGAGCAGCAATACAAAGCTGACTCTGATGAATATGCATACCGGAAAGAGTTATGAGATAACCGCCGGAGCAGGGGAATGTCTGATATGTTATGGCTTTAAGGACTCAGATATGGTATACGGAGTGTCGAGCATATCTGATGCGCAGGTTGATGTGGATGCCGAGTCATTTGTTGGTACGAGGTACAGCGAGGAGTCCAGAGATAATATACCTGCATCCAGATTGTATATAGTAAACAGCGATGGCGAGCAGATAAAGGAATACGCAAAGAGCGGGTATTATCTGATGCAGGTTGATGTGGATACGAATCTGCTGTATCTGACAAGAGGAGAGAAATCCGACAGTGGATTCAAGTCTGTGGACGATGATTTCATAACCTTCAAGGAGGACGATACAAAGGAGACGATAGGAACTACCCATCTGTCATCCATAACCGGATATGACAGGCTGTATTTTACGGTTCCGTCAAATATGTATCTGAGCTATATACCGGCGCTGAACATAACAAAGGAAAAGATAGATCCTGATGCTGCAAGTATGATAATGACAGTAGTGCGTGATAAGGTGACCTATCATGTGTACGACAATCTTGGACTTTCAAAGATATATGACGTGGCGGGTGATGCGATAAATTATGCAGTGTCTGTATCAGGTATAGTGGTGTCAAGCGAAGGCGAGGTAATATACAGGCAGGCTGAGAGCCAGGAATACAACACCATTGCCTCTGGAATATTCCATCGCAGTACGGGAAGTGTGGATGCGTCACTCGGCGACTGCCTGTACATGGTTCTGACGTATCAGGGAGTACAGGTGACAGAGGATGATATAGCACAGTATACAGATCCTGTCGAGGCTCTTAACTCTCTTGGAAAGAGACAGGGCATAGATGTTACAGGTCTTTCGCTGGATATGCTCCTCGGTTATGTGAGTTCGGGAATACCGGTAATATCGAGGATAAGCGATGGCAGATATGTTCTCATAGTGAGCTATAATGAGGCAGACATAAGATATTATGATCCTGTCGAGGACAAGGAGATAGTTGTGTCAAGAGATGAGTATACGGATATGATGCTCCAGTGGCACAATGAATCCTACACTTATGTTGAGGAATAAAGATAAAAAGAAAACGGAGCGTGTTACCGCTCCGTTTTCTTTATAATAGTTGTAGTATAAGTTACTTAGCATGGATCCGAATGTTACGGATCATGTAGATTACTCCTCTGAGATTGTTCCTACTGGACAAGAACCAGCACAAGCACCACATGAGATACACTGTGAACCATCGATAACAAATACGCCGCCATTATCGCTGATAGCACCTACTGGACAAGAGCCAGCACATGAACCACAACCGATACATGAATCGCCAATAACGAATGCCATAATTGTTTCCTCCTTATAAAGTAAAAATAATCACACGCTTATTGTAAAACAAAACTCATTAATTAGCAAGTGATAATAATATTTATCAACAACGGGTTTTATCAATAAGTAACAATAAAAGGGATAGACATTTAAAATTGGGTATAATATAATGTGAATGCTGAGTAAGAGTGCAATCTAAGGAGGATATAAATAATGGTAAAGATAAGTAAAGACATGCTTATAAATGACATTCTTGCAGTTGATGCAGGAAATGCAGCAATACTGATGGCAGCAGGTATGCATTGCATAGGATGCCTTGCAGCAGCAGGAGAGAGTCTTGAGGAGGCAGCAGCCGTTCACGGACTTGATGCAGAGGAGCTTGAGCAGGAGATCAATGATTATCTTGCAAAAAAGGAGGCTGAGTAGTATACTTGCCAAAGTAACCAGGTGTACTATAAAGGATGGAGAGATATATGAAGACAGACGGAACAAATCCTCCCGGGCAGGGAATATTTGGACTGATAGATATTAATTGTCATATTTTACCGGGAACAGAGGATGGACCGGATAATTTCCGGGAAGCGGCAGAGATGCTCAGAATAGCGTATGATGAGGGAATAAGGACGATAGTTGCCACCCCGCCATACAACAAGAAGAATCCGATAATGGATGGAGACAAACTGGACAGACTTGTGGAACAGCTCAACGTTGAAGCTGGAAAGATAGATCCAGATTACAGAGTCTATCTTGGAAGAGAGATAGAGTATAACGATGAGAACCACCAGAAGATCATATCTGGTCAGTTGGATTCCATGGCAGACAGCAAGTATGTTATGATCAGATTCCCTTATGATGTGGATTTTGAGACGATATCTGAAGCTATAAGAGACATCAATATGGACGGATATATACCGATAGTTGCCAATGTAGAACAGTATGAATGTCTTGAGGAAGACGAGGACAAGGTCGAGGAGCTCATTCAGTTTGGTGCATATGTACAGATAAGTGCATCGGCTGTGGTTGGAGATCTTGGACATGACATCAAGAATTTTTCGAGAAAGCTTCTCAAGGGAGAGCTTGTTCACTTTGTGGCAAGTGATGCATTGGATTCAGAGGATAAAGCACCATACCTCAGGGAGTGTGCTGAGTACATAGAGCGAAAGTATGGAGAGGATTACATGACGGAGCTCTTCTACACCAATCCAAAAGCAGTTATCGAGAATGATGATATTGACATATAAAACAAAAAGACGTATCGCTTGTGCGGTACGTCTTTTTTGCTGCGCCGGAATCTCTGGCTATTACTTATAATGCTGACAGTGTCTGAAGTGCTTCCTCCGGCATAATAGCGGTGAAGTGCTCCTTGAAATGTGCCGGCATGGCATATGTGAGCTTCTGTGCTGTTCCGTATTCTGCAAGGATATTGCAGACTCTCACAAATTCCTGGCTCGTGTTATTGCTGTTCGTGAGAACCAGATAATATCTTCCGTTGGAAGGATTCTTGTACAGGCAGTTCTCGCTGAAATAGAAAGAAGCAACCTGTTTTGCTGCACTTATGATGGTTGCAAGTGAGTCAAAGATGTACAGTGAGCACATGCTCTCCCTTGCTGAACCTGATTCCTTTGTGCTGCCTGTTGTACTGGCGGCAGTGCCTGTGGTGCTGTCATCAGATGATGTATTGCTGCCATTTGCCGCAGCGGCAAAATCTCCTGCGGTTCCGGCAAGTCCGGATATGGTGTTGAAAATGCCCTCAAGTGCCTCTCTTACGCCCTGTGGAACGGAACCGGATCCACTGATCTCAAGTCTTGCGATGGTTCCGTTGTTATCCCTGGACTCATCGTTGTCGTCAAGATCGTCATCTATGTCATCATCATCCATGTATTCGTCATCGTCATCAATATCATATTCGCTGGTCTTTGAGAATCTGGAAAAGCGGGTATCCAGTTCTTCCGGATCTTCAACCTTTGTCACAATGAGTATGAGACAATCTGGTGATACCGGTATGGCTTCGATCATAAGTGGAGTGTCGTCAGCCTCAAAGCCTAATTCTACAGATGCCTGTTGCATCATATCCTTGAAGAGCTCTTTTGCCTTCGGTGTGCCATAGGCAAGCTCGGAGATCTTGAGCTGCTTTTCGGTGAGATCGGCTTTGTTGAGTGTGCATCTTATCTGATTTTCACTTAGACGTTCAATCTTCATAGAATCGACCCCCTTCAATAATTTAATGGTATTAAAATGTGTATTATAGTTTACCACATTTGTCAAGCAAGTAAATAGGATATATGGAGAAAATATTGGAATTTTCCGTGAAAAAATATCCCTAATTCTACGTTATGTATACTTTTATGAAAATTTCATAAAATATGCTCAAATGGGGTTGGAAAATGGCTTTTTATGCGTTATTGTGGAGTTGTGAGCGGGACGTGCTCAGGATATTTAGATGAGCTCATTTCTTTATTTTTCTACAAATTCTGTCTGATTCTTATCGTCTCAGATACAATTCCCAGAGATAGTGATATGACAGTGCTCACACATTTCCATAACTGACACATGGCACATAAAAGGAGAATAATACATCACAACACATCTGTCTTTACATTGCATGGCAGGGATGGAAAAATAAACTATTTGGGGGTGATGCCTATAGGGGGTTAAAAGGCAGCAGTAGCATATAGAACATAATTATATGCACAGAATTACACTTAACATCTATTTGGGGGGCTCTGCCGCTGTCACAGCAGAGCTCCTGGTTTTATTTGGCGTGCTGTTCATGCCATGTACAGACTGCATTGCAGATGGCGTTTGCTAGGGCGGTCTGGTATTCATCATTGCACAGATCGGAACATTCCTTTGTGTTGCTCAAAAAGCCGCACTCAACGATGACGGCGGTGCATGGACTTTCCCGCAAAACAAGGTATTCGGAATTGCCCTTTGCCGTCCGTGTGTTGGATGGATCGGCTTCGGAGATGAGATGCTCCTGGATGCACTCCGCCAAGGCTTTACCACCGGAGGAAGTGGAGTAATAAAATACCTGCGCTCCGTGGACATACTCGGCTGAATAGCTGTTCTGGTGGATGCTGATGTAGAGATCAGCGTTTACATTTGTGGCGAGGTTGGTGCGGGCTTTCAGATCTGAAGTCTTCTTGCTGGATGCATTTTCACTGTTCAGGGACTTGTCGGAGTCTCTGGTCAGATACACGGAAAATCCCTGATCCGTAAGTGCCGATGCCAGCTTTGAGGCGATGGCCAGATTTATATCCTTTTCCATGATCCCATCCGGGCTGACCTTACCCGGGTCAAATCCGCCGTGTCCCGGATCGATGAGGATCGTAAATGATTTTGCCGCATCTGTGGTGTCCAAACCTTCGGTGGATGTGCGCTCATTTCCTGTATTGGTGGAAGTATCCTGCCCGGCTGTATGGTCTGCGGGACGGACTATAAATATGTAGCAGAGGATAGGAGGAAGTATTACTGCAAATATTATGGCAAATACAAGTATGTATAATTTGGTGGAAGTACGCATCGGTGATACCCGGGAAGTGTAATTACTATTTTATATGACGGCGGCGGACGTTATATGATATATGTTACCCAAATATAGCCTAAACATTTGACACACATGCGGTGCTGGGCTAAAATATGGGCGTATATGCAATAATATAGAAGCGATAACAATTTATTATAGAAGAAGGTAAAGTGATGAACACTATAATTGCAAAAGCAGGAGTGGATGACGACCGCATGTATGAGCAGGCGGCGGAGATACTTAAGAGAGGTGGTCTTGTAGCATTCCCGACAGAGACAGTGTATGGCCTTGGAGGAGACGCGCTGAATCCGGATGCGTCACATCGGATATATGCGGCAAAGGGCCGGCCATCGGACAATCCGCTCATAGTCCATATAGCAGAGACATCAAGCGTGTATGAACTGGCGGAGACAGTGAGTGACGACACGAAGAAGCTCATGGAAGCATTCTGGCCGGGACCACTCACCATCATACTCAACAAGAAAGAGGTCGTTCCGCACACGACCACTGGCGGACTTGATACGGTTGCCATCAGGATGCCATCACATCCGGTTGCCATGAGGCTCATAAAGGATTCGGGAGTGTATATCGCAGCTCCAAGTGCCAATCTGTCCGGACGACCATCCCCGACCACTGCGCAGCATGTGCAGCAGGATATGGACGGCAGGATAGATATGATCATCGACGGCGGGGCAGTCGGAATCGGTATAGAGTCGACGATAGTGGACATGACCGGAGACAGACCGACTATATTGCGGCCTGGATATATCACTCCGGAGATGATAAGGGATATCGTTGGCGATGTGACTATAGATCCGGCGATAACAGGTATGAACAATGCTCTGAGACCTAAGGCTCCAGGGATGAAGTACACACACTATGCTCCAAAGGGAGAACTCAGCATAGTAGAGGGCGATAGACTGGCTGCGGCTGAGAAGATAAGAAGTCTTGTTGCGGAGAAAAAGGCGCAGGGATACAAGACTGCGATACTGTGTGACACTGACAATGTCAGTCTTTATGATGACGGAGTATGCGAGAACGTATACGATGCCGGAAGCAAGAAGAACGAGATAACTGTGTCTGCCGGACTGTACAGTCTGCTCAGAACCTGTGATGACATAGGTGCACAGTATATATACAGCGAGTCATTTGAGGAGGGGGACATGGGCTACGCCATCATGAACCGTCTCATCAAGGCTGCAGGACACAGGATAATAAGCTGTTAGTTATTTTCGAAAAAAATATTATATAAAAAGGAGAATCAGAACATGATAGCACTTGGATGTGACCACGGCGGATATGAGCTTATGCAGGAGGTTATAAAGCATCTTGAGGAGAGAGGCCTTGAGTACAAGAACTTTGGCTGTTACAGCACAGAGTCAGTTGACTACCCGGTATATGGACAGGCAGCAGCAAAGGCAGTAGCCTCAGGTGAGTGTGATAAGGGAATCATCATCTGCGGAACAGGAATAGGAATATCGATCTCAGCGAATAAGATAAAGGGAATCAGAGCTGCACTCTGCCACGACTGCTTCTCGGCACAGGCGACAAGAGAGCACAACGATGCAAATATGCTGGCTATGGGTGCCAGAGTCATAGGACCTGGACTTGCACTTAAGATAGTCGACATATTCCTCGACACACCATTCTCAAATGATGAGCGTCACGTAAGAAGAATCGGAATGATTGAGTAGTATCATAAGTTATGCCGTAAGGAGGACCCGCCTTTAAGGCGGGAGATTCCTTGCGAAGCACGCATGCTCCTAAAAAAAGAATCCCATGACAGTATGGTCAAGACTGTCATGGGATCTTTTTTATGCGGTTTTCGTCAAACTGCATCATTTGTTCGACATATAACCGCGTTAAAAGGAAGAAAAATGATTAATGGATAAACATAAGTATTATCAACATAGTCACATTGTACATTAACAATAAAAAAATATCAAGGGGGTTGTACAAACTTTACAAAATGTTTATTTACAATATAGCCAACTCATTATAAAATAATATTACTTGAGTTTTGACATAATAATCTAAAGTGATGCTTTGATAAAGTGTTTATGGAATTGAGTCTGCTCATAAATTTTTATAAGGGAGGAATGTTATGCTGCAGGAGACTATGAAGAAGATAACCGATGCAGAGTCTGAAGCTGACGAGATCATTCGCAAGGCCAAGGAAGAAGCCGACTATACAGTAGCTGCTGCAAAGAAGGAGGCTGCGGATATGATCGCGGCCGCAGGATCAGCTTCGAGAGAAAGCATGAAGAGTGCCGAGGGAGCCGGCAGATCTGAGGAGGAGAAGCTCACGGTGAAGGCGATGGATATTGCCACCGCTGAGATCGCACATCTCAGGGAACGTGCAGCGTCCATGGAAGGCGAGGTTACTTCCATGATCATCGCAGAGCTGGTGGGATGAAAAGTCCTGCAGGCATTTTAAGAAAGGGGGTAAATGTATGGCGGTACTTCCTATGAAGAAGATTGAGATCTGTGCCATGAAGAGGGACAGAAAAGCAATTCTTGAGAAGCTCCAGTCGCTGGGAATGGTTGAGATACAGACTGATAACGAAGAGACTGATGACTTCAGGAAGATGAGTACCACAAGCCAGAGAGCAAAGTACGAGAAGAGAGTACAGAATACAGATGAAGCCTTACAGATAATTGATAAATATGCTCCGGAGGAGAAATCCATATTTGCCAGCCTGGAAGGACGGCAGGAGGCGTCAGAGGCTGACATTCAGGAGATCATAGCTGGAAGATGGGATTATAACCGTGAGGTTAAAAAGATCCAGGAGATCAGCAAGGACATAGCCGGCTGCGAGGCGGAAATAGTCAAATGTCAGGTGGCTATAGACGGATTGGCGCCGTGGCTGAATATGGACATACCGATCAATACCACAGGGACCGAGAAGACGGATGTGATGATCGGAACTATGCCACCGGGGCTCACGGAGACTGATATTCAGGGGTATATAAGCTCTGCGGAACCGGAGATAGCGGGATACACAGTCACTGTTGTAGGATCTGATAAGGATCAGACTTGTATGGTGGCAATAGCCCTTAAACCTGTATCACAGAGGGTGGAGGAGATATTGAGATCTCATGGATTTACAAGAATTTCGTATTTCTCCAAAAGAACACCTGAACAGAAGACAGATAAGTACAGGGAGAATATAAGGGAGTTCGAACAGTGGATAGAGGACAAGAAGAATGAACTAGTATCCATGGCTGATGACAGAGACAAGCTGAGACTTCTGGCTGACTATTACCGCATAAGGGCGGATAAATATAAGGTCCTTGGAAATATTCTCCAATCAAAGAGCACATTTGTCATATCGGGATATGTGCTGGAGAGAGACGTAGACAGGGTAGTGGCTGTACTCAATGAGAAATTTAGCCTTATGGCTGATGTATATGATGTTCCTGAGGATGAAGCGGCACCTATACAGCTTCAGAATCCGAAGATGTTCGCATCGGCGGAGGGCGTACTGGAGTCATTTGGACTTCCGGGAAAAGGTGAGATGGATCCAACCACACCGATGGCGATATTCTATATATTCCTGTTCGGACTCATGTTGTCCGATGCGGCGTATGGACTCATCATATTCCTGGCATGTTTTATTTTGATCAGGAAATTCCCGAAGATGGAGAACGGACTTCAAAAGTCCCTGCGTCTGTTCATGTACTGTGGTATATCCACACTGATATGGGGAATATTATTTGGTGGTTTTTTCGGAGACCTGATAACGGTGGTATCGAGGACGTTTTTCCACCACGAGGTGACGTTCAAGCCGGTATGGTTTGCACCGCTGGATGACCCGATGAAGCTTTTGTTATTCTCTTTGCTGTTCGGACTTATACATTTGTTCGGCGGACTGGCACTCAAGGGATATATGTGCCTGAAGAAGGGAGATGCGAAATCATTCATATGCGACGTGCTGTCGTGGTTCATGCTCATCACAGGACTTGTGCTGATGCTCATGCCGACGGAGCTGTTCGCATCCATAGCACAGATGCAGTTCAATTTCCCTGGCTGGCTTAAGAATACAAGCTACGGACTGGCGATTGTGGGAGCTGCGATCATCGTGCTCATGTCGGGAAGAGACCACAAGAATCCGGTGCTCAGACTTGCACTTGGACTGTATGACATATACAACCTGACAGGCTGGCTGTCAGATCTGCTGTCGTACTCAAGGCTTCTTGCTCTGGGACTTGCGACGGGAGTTATAGCACAGGTAATAAACCAGATGGGAAGCATGGCTGGCGATGGAATATTCGGAGCCATAGTGTTCGTCATCGTATTTATAGTAGGACATCTGTTCAACCTTGCGATCAACATGCTGGGAGCATACGTGCACACATGCCGTCTCCAGTATGTAGAGTTCTTCGGCAAATTCTACGAGGGCGGCGGCAATCCATTCAGGCCGTTCAGGGAGAATACGAAGTACGTTGATATAGTAAGTGGTACAGAAACACAGAAATAAGAAACCAATTTTAGGAGGAGAAAATATTATGACAATGGGAACGGTTTTGGCATTAGTGGGAGCTGCGCTTGCAGTAATTCTTGCAGGCATGGGATCTGCATATGGAGTAGGAGTTGCTGGTCAGGCGGCAGCAGGTGTAGTAAGTGAGGATCCAAGCAAATTCGCAAAAGTTCTTATCATCCAGCTTCTTCCGGGTACACAGGGTATCTACGGACTTCTTGTTGGATTCATAGCATTGTCCAACATAGGAATCCTTTCAGGAACACCGAAGGAGCTCACAGTAGCACAGGGACTTATGATGCTTGCAGCATGTCTTCCAATAGCGGTAGTTGGTCTTGTATCAGCAATGCACCAGGGCAAGACAGCAGTTGCAGCAGTTGGAATAGTTGTAAAGAAGCCTGATCAGTTTGGTAAGGCGATGCTTTTCCCAGCCATGGTTGAGACATATGCGATCCTTGCACTTCTGGTATCAATTCTTGCAGTAAATGGAATCAAATTATAACTTTTTGTAAGGAGGATGTACTTTATGACGGGATTGGAAACAATCGTAGAACAGATCCTTCAGGAAGCGCAGAAGGAAGCTGAAGAGATCAAAGCTCAGGCTGCCAGAAACGCGGATTCCATCATTGCAAATGCCAAAAAGACTGTGGATAAGATGAATGAGGAGACCAGAGAGAAGGTTGCCCAGGCAGAAAAGTCCGGATCATTCAGGGCAAAGTCCTCATCAGAGCTTAAGAAGAGACAGGCGATACTTGCGGCAAAGCAGTCCATAATTGGGAATATGCTGGATAAGGCATATGACGCAATGGTGGCGCTCCCGGATGAGGAGTATTTCCAGGTGATCGTCAAATGTCTGGAGAAGTCGGTACAGCCGAAAAGCGGAGAGATATGTTTCTCCGGGAAAGACAGAAAACGACTTACACCACAGACTGAGAAGCAGATAGAGCAGATAGCTGCAGCTCATGGAGGAAGCCTTAAGGTGTCCAATGGGAACTGTGATATAGATGGAGGATTTATCCTGATCTACGGAGGAATCGAGGAAAACTGTTCATTCAGGGCAATGCTGGACGCGAACAGAGAACATTTGGCAGACAAGGTAAATGAATTATTATTTGTTGATAACAGATAGCTGGAGGTAGGCAGATGGCAGACAAATATATATATGCAGTTGCCAGGATCAGGGCACTTGAGATGACGCTTATGAGTCAGGCAGTCATAGAACAGCTCGTGGCCACGGATTCCTACAAGAAGGCGGTTCAGTTCATCATAGAGAAGGGCTGGGGCGATAGTGATAAAGCCAGTATGGATGAGAATGACATACTTAGGGCGGAGACTGACAAGACGTGGGCTACTGTGGCTGAGATGGTGGATGATATGTCCGTGTTCGATGTCATAAGACTTCCAGATCTGTATCACAACCTCAAGGCGGCGATCAAGACTGTGGTTGCTGGGGAGACTCCTGCCCATGTGTTCTTCGACAATGCCGAGATAGACGGTCAGAAGATGCTGTCCATCGTAAGTGACAAGGCGTGGGACAGACTTCCAGAACACATGAGAGACTGCGCGAGGGAGGCTTGGGACTGTATGGCACAGGCTGGAGATGGACAGATGTGCGATGCTGTGATAGATCGAGGAACACTGCTGGCGATCATGCAGGCTGCAAAGAAGGCAGATGACAGCCTGCTCAGGGATTATGCAGAGACGACGGTGGCTGTTGCAGATATCAAGATAGCGGTGAGATCCATGAAGACAGGCAAAAACAAGGATTTCATGAAGAGAGCCATGGCGGAGTGCAACACTCTGGATATTGACAGGCTGGCGACGGCTGCGGTGGCTGGCATGGAGGAGATAGAGAGATACCTTGCAGATACAGCATACGCTGGTGGGGCAGAGGCACTTTCTGAGTCGGCATCGGCATTTGAGAGATGGTGTGACAACCGTATCATAGAAACGATAAAGCCTCAGAAGTACAACCCATTTACGGTGGGACCGATAGTGGCGTACATTCTGGCGAGGCTCAACGAGATAAAGACAGTCAGGATCATATTGACATGCAAGCTGAACCAGCTTCCGGAGGAGGCTATCAGGGAAAGGGTAAGGGAGATGTATGTATAAGATAGCTGTTATGGGCGATTATGACAGTATATACGGATTTGCAACTCTGGGCCTGGATACATTCCCTGTAGAAAATCTGGATTATGGGGTCACGTTGCTGAAAAGGCTGGCAGAGGACAATTATGCAGTCATATATATGACCGAGGCACTGGCTTCGGATCTCAATAAAGAGATAGACAGATACAGAGAGGTTATGAAGCCTGCGATCATTCTCATACCGGGGATATCTGGCAATACAGGGGCCGGAATAGCGGGAGTAAAGAAATCCGTTGAGCAGGCTGTAGGCTCGGATATTTTATTTAATGAAGAGTAGTGGAGCATACAAATAGAAGGGAGCGTGAGCTGTTAAGTGGCTACAGGAAAGATTAAGAAGGTCGCCGGACCACTGGTCATCGCTGAGGGCATGCGTGATGCAAATATGTACGACGTGGTGCGTGTAAGTGAGAGCAGACTTATCGGCGAGATCATAGAGATGCACGGAGATCAGGCATCAGTTCAGGTATATGAGGAGACATCAGGACTTGCACCGGGAGCACCGGTCGAGTCAACGGGAATGCCTCTGTCAGTTGAGCTGGGACCGGGACTTATAAGCAGTATATACGATGGAATCCAGAGACCGCTGGATGATATCATGAAGATATGTGGTAACAACCTGAAGCGAGGAGTTGAAGTTCCATCGCTGAAGAGAGATATCAAGTGGACATTTGTGCCGATGGCAAAGGTGGGCGATAAGGTGTCGGCTGGCGATGTGATAGGAACAGTTCAGGAGACGGTGGTTGTCACACAGAAGATCATGGTGCCTTATGGTGTGACAGGAATCATCAAGGAGATAAAGGCAGGAGACTTCACGGTCGAGGAGACTGTGTGTGTGGTTGAGACAGACAAGGGTGACAGGGAGCTGACACTCATGCAGAAGTGGCCGGTTCGTAAGGGTCGTCCATATCAGGAGAAGATACCACCGATCATGCCACTTATCACAGGACAGAGAGTTGTAGATACATTCTTCCCTATAGCAAAGGGAGGAGTGGCTGCGGTTCCCGGACCTTTCGGAAGCGGTAAGACAGTCATCCAGCATCAGCTTGCAAAGTGGGCTGAGGCGGATATCGTTGTCTACATCGGATGCGGAGAGCGTGGAAATGAGATGACAGATGTTCTGAACGAGTTCCCAGAGCTGAAGGATCCGAAGACCGGACATTCACTCATGCAGAGAACAGTCCTCATAGCCAACACATCGGATATGCCGGTTGCGGCCAGAGAGGCATCTATATATACGGGTATAACTATAGCTGAGTATTTCCGTGATATGGGTTACTCGGTGGCACTCATGGCGGATTCCACATCGCGTTGGGCTGAGGCACTCAGAGAGATGTCAGGACGTCTGCAGGAGATGCCTGGTGAGGAGGGTTACCCTGCTTACCTCGGTTCAAGACTTGCACAGTTCTACGAGAGAGCCGGAATGGTCAAGACTCTCGGCAGCGAGGGCAGAACCGGTGCACTGTCGGTTATCGGTGCGGTTTCTCCTCCGGGTGGTGATATTTCCGAGCCGGTTTCACAGGCAACACTTCGAATCGTCAAGGTATTCTGGGGACTGGATTCATCGCTTGCGTACAAGAGACA
Source organism: Coprococcus sp. AM14-16 (assembly GCF_003434675.1). Classification (NCBI taxonomy): domain Bacteria; kingdom Bacillati; phylum Bacillota; class Clostridia; order Lachnospirales; family Lachnospiraceae; genus Coprococcus; species Coprococcus sp. AM14-16. The sequence continues at coordinate 190,954 of NZ_QTLL01000002.1, read as the reverse complement.
TTTCCCTGCCATCAACTGGCTGACCTCATACTCTCTGTATGTGGACAATATGGGCAAATGGTTCGAGGAAAATGTAAATGAAAAGTTCATGGTCGACAGACAGAAGATGATGACCCTGCTTCAGGAGGAGGCAGAGCTCGATGAGATCGTTAAGATGGTAGGTATGGATGCCCTTTCAGCGGGAGACCGGCTGAAGATGGAGGCGGCGAGATCCATCAGAGAGGATTTCCTCCACCAGAACTCATTCCATGATGTGGACACATACACACCGCTTCACAAGCAGTTTCTGATGATGGAGCTCATCATGGCGTTCTACGAGGAGTCAGCGCAGGCACTGGCCGGTGGAGCAAGCATAAGAAATATTCTGAACATGCCGATCAGAGAAAAGATCGGACGATTCAAATATGTGCTTCCTGAGAATGTGGATGAAGAGTACGAGAAGATATCCAGGGAGCTTGACAAAGAGCTTCAGGAAGCTATAGAGAAGGAGGACTAAGACTATGCCAAAGGAATACAGAACTATACAGGAAGTTGCGGGTCCTCTGATGCTGGTGCACGGAGTTGAGAATGTAGCTTATGATGAGCTGGGTGAGATCGAGCTGGCGGACGGCGAGATCAGACGATGCAAGGTCCTTGAGATAAATGGTGAGGATGCCCTGGTACAGCTCTTTGAGAACTCGACGGGTATAAATCTTTCAAACAGCAAAGTAAGATTCCTTGGAAGGAGTATGGAGCTCGGCGTATCAGAAGATATGCTTGGCCGTGTATTTGACGGACTTGGAAGACCTATAGATGGCGGCCCTGAGATACTTCCTGATGAGAGAAGAGATATCAATGGTCTGCCGATGAATCCGGCTGCCAGGAACTATCCGTCTGAGTTCATTCAGACAGGTATATCAGCCATAGACGGACTGAACACACTGGTAAGAGGACAGAAGCTGCCGATATTCTCGGCTTCAGGACTTCCGCACAGCCAGCTTGCAGCACAGATAGCAAGACAGGCGAAGGTGCGCGGAACAGATGAGCCATTTGCCGTTGTATTTGCGGCTATGGGTATCACATTTGAGGAGGCAAACTTCTTCACAGAGAGCTTCAAGGAGACTGGTGCCATAGACAGAACAGTCCTCTTCATCAACCTGGCAAATGATCCTGCGGTTGAGCGTATCGCCACACCTAGAATGGCACTTACCGCCGCTGAGTATCTTGCATTTGAGAAGAACATGCACGTTCTGGTAATCCTCACGGATATCACGAACTATGCGGATGCACTTCGTGAGGTATCAGCCGCAAGAAAAGAGGTTCCGGGACGCCGTGGTTATCCTGGATACATGTACACTGACCTGGCAACTCTGTACGAGAGAGCAGGAAGACAGAAGGGCAAGAATGGAAGTATCACCATGATACCGATCCTGACCATGCCTGAGGATGACAAGACTCATCCTATACCTGACCTTACGGGATATATCACGGAGGGGCAGATCATTCTTTCAAGAGAGCTGTACAGAAAGGGAATCACACCGCCTATCGATGTACTTCCATCGCTGTCCAGACTTAAGGATAAGGGAACCGGTGAGGGCAAGACCAGAGGAGATCACGCCAGCACCATGAACCAGTTATTTGCTGCTTATTCAAGAGGAAAGGATGCCAAGGAGCTCATGACTATCCTGGGTGAGTCGGCACTTTCTGATATAGATATCATATATGCAAAGTTTGCAGAGGCATTTGAGAAGGAGTATGTATCCCAGGGGTACGGCACTGACAGAAGTATCGAGGAGACACTTGCCATAGGCTGGAAGCTTCTCTCCATTCTTCCTAGAGGCGAGCTGAAACGTATCGACGACAAGTGGCTTGACATGTATTACGGAAAGTAGAGGGCGTGGGCAATTTCGAAAGATATGGGTTGTGTTCGCCCCCTCTTGCGGCATATATTGCCAACCGGGGGTCGCTTCCGCTTATTTCGGTCTGCAGCGGTACTAAGGTGCCGCCTTCACGGCGTCACCTAAGGACCGGCGACCTCAAATTCCCCCTATTGGCAATATATGCCGCAAAGGGGACACAATTCAGTGTATAACATTCGAAATTGCCATATGCACGTTGATTTTATAATACATGTCAGGCAACTGGAAAATATATTTGGAAGAAAGGAGAAGACGGATGGCTAATGTGGTTGTCAATCCTACACGTATGGAGCTGACAAGGCTAAAGAAGAAGCTGGTTACGGCGTCCAGAGGTCATAAGCTCCTGAAGGATAAGCGAGATGAACTGATGAGGCAGTTCCTTGACATGGCAAGAGAGAATATGGAACTGAGAAAGAAGGTTGAGGCTGGCATCAAAGCTGCCAACACCAACTTCGTAATAGCGAAGGCGGGGATGAATGAGCAGACATTGAGTACGGCGCTCATGGCTCCGAAGCAGGAGGTGCGGGTCGCTCTTGGCGACAGGAATGTAATGAGTGTTGACATTCCGGTGTACGACTATAAGACGAAAAGCGCAAATTCAAATGACATATATTCATATGGATTTGCATTTACATCCGGAGAGCTGGATGATGCAGTGAAGTCCCTCTCGGATATACTTCCTGATATGCTGAGGCTGGCGGAGGTTGAGAAGTCCTGCCAGATGCTTGCAGCGGAGATAGAGAAGACCAGAAGGCGCGTAAATGCTCTTGAGCATGTCATTATCCCGGAGACCCGGGAGGGCATAAAGTATATAAGCATGAAGCTTGATGAGAATGAGCGAAGCACTCAGGTCAGACTTATGAAGGTCAAGGACATGATGCTGGAGGAGGCTCATCACTACAAAGAGCATCAGTTTGAGCATGCGCAGTAAAAAGCAGAAGTTTTGCTAAAAACCGCCCACATCCCGGATAAATAAAGGGGTGTGGGCGGTTTGTGTTATTCAATGCAGTTATGTTATACTTATAGTGTAAACACTGTTGAAAAGTGTGGTAGTGCATCAGTGCGGGGGCCTAAAAACGACCACTATACATATCAGGACTAAAACATCAGTAAGTGTTGGGAAAACAAAGGAGAAATTGCATGAAAGAACATAATTATAAGATGAAAAATAACTTTGAGCAGGCAGAGGGTGCAGCTTGTGAAACGCGCAGAAAAATAACATGGAATGGTATAGGTCTGCTTTCCGGAGCACAGCTTAAGTATATAGCGTTCATTTCAATGCTCATAGATCATACGAATAAGACTTTGCTGTATCCGTATCTGGACGGTGGAATAATATCGGCTGTAAGTGATGTATTTGATGTCCTGGGGCGGATAGCTTTCCCGATATTCATATATATGCTGGTGGAAGGATATTTTCATACGAGAAACAAGTGGAAGTATCTTGGAATGCTGCTTATATTTGGCGTGATATCTGAGATCCCTTATGACATGTTCTCCAGTGGCGTATTCTTTGAATGGAATGCAAATAATATTATGTTTACATTGGCGATGGTGCTGGCAATGATATGGATCATTGATGTGCTGAGGAAAAAAATGGAGAAGCTTCCCAAGGCAGTATGGTTTATAGCAACGATACCGATAGTTGCCATAGTGTGTCTTATATCGATGAATCTTGCGGTTGATTATGACTACCACGCCATACTTATAGGATATTTCCTGTATATATTTCATGAAAAGTCCGCAATTGCAATACCGTTCTGCTACCTGGCGATGTTCAAGGAACCGTGGGCACTGTTGGGGTTTGGACTGACTTTGACATACAATGGCAAGCGCGGCAGGCAGAATAAGCTGGTGAATTACCTGTTCTATCCAGTGCATATGCTGATACTCGGTATTATAAGGATGTGTCTTGGGCTGTGATAGATGAGAAGGAGCACGGAGGCGTTATGGAAATTGACAAAGAGCTTATGACAAAGATATATGACCTCAGGCGCAGGCTTCACAGCATTCCTGAGGCTTCGATGCATGAGATGCGGACTAAGGCGGTGCTCATGTCGTTTCTCAGGGAGAATACTGACCTTGAGATCGTGGATAGAGGTGCTTGGTTTTATGCGGTGCTGAAATCTTCTGATGACAGAATAGGGGATGAAGAAAGAACACCGATCGCGTTCAGGGCAGACATGGATGCAGTGTGTGGGCAGGATGGAAAGCCGGGACATTACTGCGGGCATGATGGACATAGCAGTATATTATGTGGGGCTGCGGCCTGGCTGTCCCGTGCAATGGAAAAATGCGGAAATACACACAGGGACGTCTATTTCATTTTCCAGCCCGGTGAGGAGATTGGTGCCGGGGCAAGGCTGTGCAGAGATCTTATAATTGAGAAGAATATAGGTGAGATTTATGGACTTCATAACATACCGGGATATCCGAGAAATCATGTGCTGACGATAGATGGAACATTTGCATGCGCATCAACGGGGCTTGAGATACATATGATAGGAACAGCCAGCCATGCGGCATATCCTGAGGCGGGAAAGAATCCGGGGCCCGCGCTTGCCAGGCTGCTGCTGGAGATAGAGAAGCTTACGGAGGAGTACAACCGCAGCAGGGGATTTGTCAGGATGACGCTCATCGGAATGGATATTGGAAGTGCCAATTACGGTGTGGCTGCATCAGAAGGAACGCTGCGCATGACGGTGAGGGCTGAGAGAGAAAAGGTATTTGCCGGGTATGTGGATGAGATAAAGCAGATTGCACAAAATACTGCGGACGATGGGGGCTTCACCCTTGATATACAGGAGATAGAGCGGTTCCCGGCAACGGAAAATCATGCTGTGAATGTGGACAAACTTAGAAAATGTGCTGCTGACCAGAATATTGTGGTCACAGAACTTGCTGAGCCTATGAGGTGGTCGGAGGACTTCGGATACTATCTGCAGGAGACAAAGGGAGCATTCTTCGGCGTAGGCGATGGTGAGGATCATGCCCAGCTCCATACGGCGGGATTCGAGTTCCCGGATGAGATCATAGAGACAGCAGTTAAAATGTTTGTGGGGCTGGCATTGATGTAGTGCATGTAAGAGATAGTAAGTTATTTGATGTTCAAAAATGGGGTGAAGTCGTATGAAGATAAAATATGACAGACGCGTAATGCGTATAATTCTGATCACCGCGGTGGTGGTATCTGTTCCTACACTTGCAGGAATGATCTGTGGTGTGTTTTTTGATGATATTGTCAGTACATTTTGCGATGTTATGATGGTGACCAGCGTTATTACATTTTGCCCTATGGCTGGTTTGTGGCTTGCCTACCTGGACGCATGGCTGTACCTGAGAGAACTGATCAAGGCCGGATATGAGATCCCAGACGACAGAAGGAAATATAATTGTGTGCTGGAAAATCTGCCGAGAGAACGAGAAGATTATTGCATCGTTGATGGAAGGGACAGGGATAGCGTGATATCAGCATGTATCACGGCTGCATGTGCACTCTGTTTTGCGGTGGTGGTCATAAAGTATTATGTAGGGTGGTGGCGCTGGCTCCCCGGAGTGTCGATTCCTGGAATATGCCTGTGTATTGTTGTTGTATTCTGGGTGGCTGGGGCAGTTGTATATTATAGACAGTCTGACAATAGAAGATATAGAGGAAGGCTTGAACCAGTCGATGACAGAAAGATAAGAACCTATCTGTTTAAGAAGATAATGACTGTACTTTTGGCTGGCTTTGTATCCGTGATTTTTGATCTGGCTATGTTTTCTGCGGCTGGTTACATGGCTAAAGCGCAGGTGGAGGCGGATGTTGAGAAGGTGAGATACGAGGTCGCTGGTATCAGCGATGTATCTCGTGACGGTCAAGATGGAACATACCAGCCAGGAGAGATAGACACGGACAAGCTGGGCATAGATTTTCGGATGAAAGACGGACATCTTGAATGGCAGTCAGAGCACGGGCAGATGAAGCTTACGTATGTATATACATGGAAATATGGGAAAACGGAAAGAAGGATTATCAGATGATTTTTGCACGATCTTTGCGTAAACTTGTGCCTGCTCAGGCATAAAATCCCCTCTTGTAGAACATAATAATAACAAGTTGTAAAAGGGATGTGTGTGGAGGTTCGACATGACAAAAGCGGCAAAGATATATCTGGTGGTTCTCATATGGCTGTCAGCACTGGTGCAGCTGGCGGTACTTCTGATCTAGAATTTATTAGCTATTATCTGAATAGCGATTCGGATTTGATGGATTCAGTAAAATGTGACTGCCTCTTGAGTCATTCCGGCATTGTTCAGAATGAAATAACAGGTAACGACCTGTTTTGTTAAAGAATTAAATGAAAATATATATCATTACCAATGATTATATGTTAGAATAAATCGACTTTGTTTCAAATTGCAGGGATGCAGCCGCGAATATGCGGAATGTTTGGAGACAGGGTCGATTTTTCTGCATAAAATGCAGAATGATCTTCGTGGATTTTGGGAAAAATAGGAAGTCTGTTAGCTATTTTACCCTGGATACCGTGCCTTAAAATGTATCTCGACATGGAGAGGCAGGTGGATAGGGCTACTAACCGTGATCCATGCCATCACCCGGTATCATAAAGGGGTTTTTTCTTAACATGTTTTTGATTCCCCGACAGTATGAGGGCAAGATAAAGTTGTGCTCATGCGAGGAGAGCTATCAGATAGGCTTTTCGTTATTTGCTCCCCGGGCTGGTGAGATATACAGCAGTGATACATGGAGCGTGGATTTGTTGTCCGCTGACGGCGGGGCGGTCGCTCTTGTCGTCCATTTGGAATGGCAGATGACAAATGCGCTTTGTTGGGGCACTGTAAGTAAGTGACGGAGTATGTCACGATACTTAAGGAGGAAATAAATGGAAAAAAACAACAATAATTCCAACAATATCATTGAATTGAAAAACATTGTCAAGACCTATGACAATGGATTCACAGCAGTTGACGGCTTTAACCTCGAAGTGAAGAGAGGCGAGTTCGTCACGTTCTTAGGCCCTTCAGGCTGCGGAAAAACCACGACACTTAGAATGATAGCAGGATTCGAGATTCCTACTTCAGGAGAGATATTACTGGATGGACAGGATATCAGCAAGCTTCCACCAAATAAGAGACCTATCAACACGGTCTTTCAGAGGTATGCGCTGTTCCCACATCTGAATATCTTTGACAACATAGCATTTGGCCTCAAGCTCAAGAAGCTTCCTAAGGCAGAGATCGTGAAGAAGGTCAAGAAGGTCCTTGAGATGGTTGACCTTGAGGGCTTTGAGGACAGAAAAGTCGCCACGCTTTCTGGTGGACAGCAGCAGAGAATAGCTATAGCGAGAGCTCTTGTCAATGAGCCGGAGATACTTCTTCTGGATGAGCCTCTTGGCGCACTGGATCTCAAGATGAGAAAAGAGATGCAGATAGAGCTCAAGGGAATGCATGACAGGCTGGGAATCACTTTTATCTATGTAACACATGACCAGGAGGAAGCACTCACCATGTCAGACAAGATAGTTGTCATGAGCGAGGGTGAGATACAGCAGATAGGAACTCCTGAAGATATATATAATGAGCCAAAGAACGCATTTGTTGCGGATTTCATAGGCGAGAGTAACATCTTTAACGGAATCATGACGGGCAAGTTAAAGGTAAGATTCTGTGGTGCAGAATTTGTCTGTCTGGATGACGTGGAGATTGGAACAAAGGTGGACGCCGTAGTAAGACCGGAGGATGTGATGATTACTACACCTGAACAGGGCGCTGTAAAGGGAGTTGTGACATCTGTTGTGTTCAAAGGTGTACACTATGAGATCACCGTTGAGTCCGGAAGGAATGAGATAGTTATTCAGACCACAAAGTCCGCCAAGGTTGGAGACAAGGTTGGCCTCAATGTTGAACCTGATGGAATACACATCATGATATCGGAGACTGCAATCAACAAGATTGAGAGCTCAGTCAATAGAAATTATGCCCTCGGCGTATTTGACGGTAAGGTATCATGCGACCTCACGGAGATCGTTCCGGGTTCAGCCATGAAGGATGGCGTGCTGGTGGATGCAAATGGTGAGGCGATAGACCGTGAGAAGATCAAGGTAATAGTATCTATACTTCCAGAGGATATCGACATGAGTGATGACGAGGAAGCTGGTATACTCTGCGGACATATCATCAATCTTATATACAAGGGAGACCACTACAGCTATGTGGTGAGAACTGACAATGAGGAGGACTTTATCGTGGATGACGAGTACCTGTGGAACATGGAGGACAGAGTCAGCCTGATAATTCCAGAGGATAAGATGAAGTTTTCACTTAAGAAATAGATGGAGGGATGAAAATGAACGGCTTACGTTTTTCAAGAAAACAGCTGGGCATCCCATACGCATTATTTCTCATATGCTTTGTAGTTGCACCACTGTTTGTAATTATTTATTATGCCTTCACCAACGGCGAGGGCAGGTTTACATTTGACAATTTGACAGGATTCTTTACCAGCCCGAACACCATAGGTACTCTGGCATACAGCTTTCTGCTTGCCATAGTGACTACTCTGGTGTGTCTGCTGCTGGCATATCCGATCGCATATATACTTGCGAGAAGTGAGATGAAAAGGAAATCGGTAATTGTCATGATGTTCGTGCTCCCGATGTGGATCAACTTCACACTGAGGATCACAGCACTCAAGGAAGTACTCACGGTTATAGAGGGCAATCTGGCATTCCACCCGTTTCTCAATTCGGTTATAGGAATGACATATGATTTCCTGCCATTTATGATACTTCCTATATACACAACCATATTGAAGCTTGACGGCAGCCTTATGGAGGCCGCTGTGGATCTTGGGGCAAATAGCTTCCAGACATTTGTCAAGGTCACACTTCCGCTCACCGTTCCGGGAATCGTCAGCGGAATAGTTATGGTATTTTTGCCATCTATGACTAACTATGTTGTGCTTGATATGCTTTACAACAGCACATATATCATGGGTAGTCTGATAGGAAGCTACTTCTCAGCATACAACTGGAACGGCGGTTCCATGATAGCACTCGTCCTTCTTGTGATAATACTTGTATTCACACTTGTGACAAACAAGTACACGGATGACGACGGCGGAAGCAGAGGAGGTGCGTTGTTATAATGAAGAAATGGTCTAAGATTATATTTATATGCATTATGCTGCTTCTCATATATATGCCTATACTGATACTGGCTGTGTACAGCTTTACGACATCGGCAAATATCGGAAGCATTCACGGATGGTCGCTTCACAATTATGTGACTCTGTTCACCAAAGATGAGCTGAGGTCAATGATCGTTGGAACTGTGCTTCTGGCTGCCGGTTCAGCACTGATAGCAACCATACTAGGAACACTCGGTGCCATAGGTGCTTTTTATTCAAAAAAATGGGCTTCAGCATCAATAAATGCCATGAATGAGGTGCCTGTTGTAAATGCAGATGTTGTGACAGGTTTCTCTATATGTATACTGCTCATAGTTGCATTTGGCATGAGCAAGGACAGCTATGTTCCACTTGTCATCGGCCATGTGGTTTTGTCGGCACCTTTCGTATATCTGTCAGTGGTGCCAAAGCTCAAGCAGATGGACAGCAGTCTGTATGAGGCTGCGTTAGATCTGGGAGCTACACCTTTCCAGGGACTCACAAAGGTAGTGATACCTCAGATACTTCCGGGTATTATTTCGGGATTTGCGCTGGCTGTTACACTGTCACTGGATGATTACTTCATCGCGACATACACCAAGCCTGCGACATTTGACACCATAAGTACTTACGTTGTAAATGCGACAAAAGGTTCACAGACTGAGATCAAGACAGCCCTGTGGGCGCTCTCAACAGTCATTTTTGCATTGGTTGTCATAATCGTTGTGGCTATGAATGTGGCCGGAAGAAAGAAGGAGGTGGAGCGATGATAAGACATAGATGTTTTGGACGTTCGATTTCCAGAAAGCTGGCGGCAGCAGTCATGGCTGTTTCATTGCTTGCCGGACAGATGCTGCCGGTAATGGCAGCGGAGGATATAGGAGATGCTGCTTCTGTCAAGAGTGACGGCGCATCTGCTACTGAAAAAGAGGTCACTCTCAGGGTGTGCAGCTGGGAAGAGTACATTGACGAGGGTGGTTGGGATGAAGACGAAGCCCTGGAACTGGACAATGGAACAACTATATTTGGTGAGAATTCCATGGTGGAGGATTTCGAGAACTGGTATTACGAGAATTATGGTGTGAAGGTGAATGTTCAGTATTCGTGCTTCGGCACCAATGAGGATCTCTATAATATGCTGACTCTCGGCGATGTGTATGATCTTGTATGTCCTTCGGAGTACATGATCATGAAGCTTATGTCTGAGAACAAGCTTGAGCCTTTGTCCGATGACTTTTTCGATGAGAACAACGACAAGAATTATTATATAAATGGTGTGTCGCCATACATCAGAGATACATTTGAGACGCATGAGATAAATGGAGAGACCTGGAGCAAATATGCAGCTGGCTTCATGTTTGGAATTACGGGAATTCTGTACAATCCGGAGAAGATGACTGCTGATGAGGCGGGAACATGGACAGTCCTCAACAACCCTAAGTTTTCAAAACAGATCACCATAAAAGACAATGTCAGAGATTCCTACTTCGCCGCAGTCGGAGCACTGCAGAGGGACAAGCTGATGGACACTGAATTCAGGGCTCAGGATGATTACTCAGAGCAGCTCAAGGATATCATGAACGATGTCAGTCCTGAGACTATAGCAAAGTCACAGGATCTTCTTCAGGACATAAAGGATAATGTGTATTCATTTGAGACTGACAGCGGTAAGGCAGACATGATAACAGGAAAGGTTGTCGCGAATTACCAGTGGTCAGGAGATGCAGTTTATGCCATGGATCAGGCTGAGGAGGATGGTGTGAAGCTTGACTTTGCGGTCCCTGAGGAGTGCACAAATCTGTACTTTGACGGATGGGTCATGCTGAAAAATGGAATAGACGGTGACGCTGACAGAAAGCAGGCGGCCGAGGCGTTTATCAACTTCGTGTCAAGACCTGACAATGCAGTCCGCAACATGTATTACATTGGTTATACCTCAGTCATAGCAGGTGGGGATGACGATACGATATATTCTTATCTGGATTACACTTATGGTGCAGAGGATGACGAGGAGGATGTTGTTGATTATCCACTTGGATATTTCTTCACAGGGGACAACTCAGATCCTGACTACGTTCTCAGAGCTCCTGCGGAACAGGTCAACAGACAGCTTGGGGCTCAGTATCCGTCACAGGACGCCATAGAGAGAAGTGCGGTCATGGAGTATTTCGATGAGGATGCCACCAAGGATATCAACCAGATGTGGATCAATATCAGATGCTACAATATCAAAGATGTGCCGACATGGGCATGGTTTATTGTGGCAGCGGTGATCGGTGCACTGGCCGGAGTGATCGTATATCATAAAAGGTCAAAGAAATTTTATCTTGGGAAATAGAATAATATAAAATAAACGGCTGCCCTGATGGTATGTGGTTTTCGGTAAGAAAGGCCATATGCCATCGAGGCAGCCGTTTTAGTTTATGTGAGCGGCGAGGGAAAGGTTGTGTTGTTTCTGTGGTATTACAGCATCGAATAACCATAGCTGTTGACAATGGCTTCTATCTTCTTGCCGGCCTTACACATAGGGCACTCGTCAACGGAATAAGAAGCATAGTCGTCGATATCCTTCTTGCTGAACAGAGAGTGAACCTCGTGGCCTGCAACCTCGTCTGTAGCTGAGAAGATAGCTGATATTCCTGAGATGCTTCCACCGTAGTATTCAATACATTCGATGCTCTGCTTGATTGTCTTGCCGGTGGTTGCCGATGCAAGGAGAAGGAGAACGTTCTTGTTCTTGATCATTGGCTGAAGGTTATCACGGAATATGAGCTGGCCTGAAGAATGAACCTCAGGTGTCATGATGTATATGGTCTGGTGCTGGTTCATGGACACGATACCGTTCTCTGTGAGGGCATTTGCAAGGTAAGCACCGATAACCTCTGTTCCGTCCATGCAGACGATGGTGTCAACGATCGTTGTTGCAACATACTCTGTAGCCATGGATTTGGCAGCAGCGAGAGCCATCTTTCTTCTGCTTTTGATGGTTGTCATATCGATGTATCTGTTGATGTGGGAATGGTTAGTTGCAAAATGTCCGTCAACTACTTTGATGTCCAGTGCATTGTTATAAGACGATGTGATCTTGGTTGTCATGTTTTCCATAGTTTAAATTCTCCTTTTCTATTATTATGTTGTCTGTAAATAAAACAGTAATTTCCTAGACTATTTCCAGCACGGTGTTGACCAGCAGGTCATCCTGTTTTGGATTCATAAAACAGAATCTTATGTATTTGTTGTCAAGTCCGCCTATATCAGCACAGCTTCGTATATAAAGACCCTTTGGCATGCAGTAATCCACCACATCACCCGCGGAAATAGCATCCCTCAGGATACGGATCAGTATGAAGTTGGCGGCCGGTTTGTACAGCTTGATCGACTTGTGGGTGGACAGTGCCGAGTACACAAGGTTGCGCTCGGTTCTGATGAGCTCTCTTGATTCGGCAATGTATTTTTCGTCGGTGAACATGGCGACTCCGGCGGCCTCCACAAGCTTGCCTATCGCAAATGGCAGTCCGGTGATCTCAAGTGTTTTCTTGAGAACAGAATTCGATGTGATCATATATGCCAGCCTGAGTCCGGGAACTGCAAAAAATTTCGTTGTGTTTCGCAGCACGATAACATTCTCGTATTCCGATGTGAGAGGAATGGCAGAATTACTCTCCAGATCATCAACAAAATCCATGTATTCCTCGTCAACGACCATGGTTATGTTATTGCCATCGCATATCTTGGCTATAAATTCCAAAGACTCTGCATCGATTATCTGTGATGTTGTACCATTAGGATTCGATATAAATATAATATCGATGTCCTCTGACAACTTCGATATAAAATCTGCGATGTCGAGGGTGAAATCCTCCTCCTCAGGTGTGGAGTAGTAGATTATCTCACAGCTGTTCATAGAGAGCAGCTTTTCGTAATTCTGTGCTCCAGGTGTTATCAGGATAGCTTTCTTAGGCGAGGTAAATTCGCACAGTATCTTGACAAATTCATAGGAGCTGCCGCCGACGATTATGTCGTCTGTCTTTGCTCCGGAGTATGCGGATATGGCCTCCTTTAATTTCTTTGTGTTGTGATCAGGGTATACTGATAACTGACTCATGTTGTCCGCAATAGCTTTAGTAACAGATTCGGGAACTCCCAGTGGATTCATGTTAAGATCTGCACGAACAGTTTCGACCTGACTGAGGAGATTCTCTGTTTTTAGATTGATAACCCCATTTTTCATAAAAAAACCCCTTTTTCAGTTGTTTTAAGTTATTTTTCTGTATATATTGTTTAAAAAGAGACAATATTTTGTTATAATCTGAATATATGTCTTTTTGTCAATTATACCGATTGGAAGCTTCAAATACAACCACTATGAGTGATTTTTGACAAAAAGACAATAGAAATAGATACAGGAGACCAGACGATGAAGGGAATAGTTGAACAGTATGCTCGTGGTGAGTTTAAGGTTGACAGACCAGCGGTAGCCATATCAGTCAGCAAGATAGAATTGAATATCGAGGCGGGAACTGTGTATGATGGAGAGTTTACAGTGGATTCTTCAAACAGTTGTGCAGTGAAACTGATGGTATACGACAGCCGCTATATACTGGATTTCAAGAGTCACACATTTGTGGGCAGGAAGAACAGAGTCAGCTATTCATTTGACGCCCGAGGAATCGAGCAAGGCAAATCCTTCAAGGGTCATATAAATATAATCACTGATGGGGGAGAGTTTATCATCCCTTATCATATAGCTATAGTCGCTCCATATATTCAGGTCGAGGGTAAGAAGCTCGAGGATCTGTTCCAGTTTGCAGCATATGCAGAGGAGAACTGGGAGGATGCCATAAGGATATTCGGAAGCGAGGATTTTGTGCGCACTTTTATAGGCAGGGATGAAAAGCTTCAGAGGGTGTATGACACACTGGGAATGTCACTGTCCATAGGACAGGCCATGGAGGAATTCCTTGTGTATACACACAAGAAGAGGGCACTCACACTGTCCGTGGCTCAGAACGATCTGCTGGTTGAGATGCCATCCGAATTGGTCAGGGCATCGGTTACGATCACCAAGAACACCTGGGGCTACACGAATACCAAGATAGCATCGGACTGCGATTTCCTCATACCGGAGACCAGCGTGCTGAAGTGGAACAGCTTCGATGGCAACACATTTGACCTCAGTTTCCTCATAGATCCGCAGAAGATCCACGACGGGGAGTCATCGGGTTACATTTATATATGGAACACTTATCAGAATATGAGAATACAGGTGAGCATCAGAAAGCCTGAGGTCATCAAGATGACTCCAAAGAGCAGGCAGACGAGATTCACCATCAAGAGGGCGGAGGAGGCTCTGATCCGTGCATATATTGACTTCAGAACGGACAAGATCGATCTGAAGAAGTACATAGCGGAGACCAGGGATGCCCTGAACACCCTTATAAAATACAGACCGGAGTATGGCATGTACAGGCTGGGACTGCTCCATATGCAGATCCTGGAGGGACACACGGAATTTGTCGAGCAGGAATTTCTGAGAATAGATGCGGATGCCAATTTCACAAGCATGGAGGACATGGAGAAGTGTTATCTCAGTTACCTGAAGTCGCTTCTGCGCAGGGAGAAGTTCATTATAGACAGAACTGCTGCCATGGTAAGAGAAAGGTTTGAGGCAAATGACAAGAACAGGCTGTTCTATTTCTGGATACTGTTATTTGTGGATGTGAATTATACAGAGGACAAATGGGTTCTCTACGAGGATATACAGAAGCTGTTTAACTCAGGTGTAAACAGTCCGGTAATATACTTTGAGATATGCGACATGTTCAACAAGCAGCCTCTCATGATGAAGAAGATCGCACCGCTTGAGATCGCAGCCCTCAGATGGGGCATGAGAAATGAATTTGTCTCAGAGGATGTCATCGTGGAGTTTGTCAAGACTGCTTCGAGACAGAAGGATTTTGACGAGCAGGCATTTAAGATGCTTGAGCAGATATACGATATGAGGCATGACAGGACGACTCTGGATGCCATTTGTGGAATACTGATCAAGAATAAGATGTACGATCCGTGTTATCACAGATATTACAGTGACGCATCGGACAAGGATCTCAAGTATGTTGGTCTGAATGAATGCTTTATCAGGAGCATGGACAAAAACCACTACGATGAGATACCGGAGGCTATACTCAGATATTTCAGTTACAAGAACGTTTTGACGGACGAGGAGCTGGCGTATATATATGCAAATGTCATCATGAACAAGGAGAACCAGAAGTCGGTGTACAGGGATTTTGTCCCTGCCATTGAGCGTTTCATGGAGAAGATGATACTTCAGGGAAATGTGAGCGATGACCTGACAGTCATATACGATGAATTCCTTGATCCTGATACGGTGAAACCGGAATTTGCCACAAAGCTCATCAACATAATATTCAAGAGAAAGTTCGTGTGTGATAATGAGAATATAACACACATACTGGTATCCCACAGTGAGCTTGGCGGAGAGGTCAAGGTTCCGGTGGTTAATGGTGAGGCATATGTAGAGATAATATCGCCGTCTGCCATAGTCACACTTCTGGATGACAACGGCGGCAGATATGTGAGCACCGTACAGTACAGAATGGAGAGAATCGTAGACGAGAGGAGCTATCTGGACATTTGTCACGAGTACAGTCCAAGGGATTACAGATACCTGTTGTTCCTCTACAACGATATAGATATATTTACACACAGGGATGCAAAGGAGATAAATCTTGCCAGAGATATCGCACTCTGCCCTGAGGTGAGCTACAGGGTGAGACAGGAAGCGCTTACCCATATGGTTGAGTATTATCATGAGAATTTCGATGCGGACATTCTCGGAAAATATTTGTCCAAGATAGATCTGGATTACGTGGATCCTTCATATGCTTCCAGGATAAATACATATTATATAGCTCTGGATATGTATGAGAATGCATTTGAGGGAATGTATAGATTTGGCTATGTGGATGTGGATATAGATGAGCTGATCAAGATAGCCGAGTTTGGAATCGATGACAAGAGATACGATGAGAGCAGGCTGCTCATATCCATATGCGTGTATATATACAGGAGAGGGTACGCCGGACAGAAGATACTGTCATATCTCATCAACAATTACAACGGATCACTCGAGGAGATGGCAAATCTCTTCAAGTCGGTCAATTCAAATTACAGAAATATTGATATGCTGTCTGAGAACATACTCGCACAGATGATGTTCGCGGACGGATATATAGAGTCCATATACGATATATTTGAGGTGTACTATCGCGGCCGCAGCCGAGGCATGGTGGTGAAAGCTTTCCTCAGATATTGCGCGCACCAGTATTTTATAAAGGATCAGAAGATCCCTTCATATATAATGGAGGATCTGTACAAGGAGATCGCCAAGGGCAATATAAAGGACGAGATATCCAGAATGAGCCTGCTGTATTATTTTAGCAACCGAAGTGGACGATACACTGAGGAGCAGCAGGAATGGATCAAGGCAAATGTAAAACAGTTTATAGAATACAGCAAGATACTTCCGTTCTTCAGAAAATTTGAGTCGATCGTAAAGCTGCCAGGGGATATGAGATTCAAGACATATGTCATATTCAAGGGTGAAAGCGGAAAGCAGGTATGGGTCAGCTACAGCTTTGGACAGGAGAGCAGCAGTATGGCAAACTACAAATCCGAGAGGATGAATGAGATAATTCCGGGAGTGTATGTTAAGGAAGTTGTCGTATTCCACGGAGAGTCGCTTGTCTACTCCATCGATGGAGTGGTTGGAACTTCAGTCGTGGTTGAGAGCGACATACTCAAAAATGAGACATTCCATAAGGATGGAAGCAGCAGCTTTGAACTTATCAATAGCATGCTGGTTAGCCAGGAGACAAGAAATGACCATGAGCTCATACAGGCAATGGACACATATCTGTACAACAGCCATTTCTTCGACGCCAATTTGATGTTGCTTTAATTTTTTGATTTTTCACAAGGAGGGGCATAATTTATGTCTGACACACAGTTATATCTGGGTCTGGATCTTGGCCCGGAATATACACAGCTTAGTTATTATAATGTTGACACGCGGGAGCCGGAATCGGTGTACCACAAGGAGGCGAGGGATACATATATGCTCCCTAACATCATGTTCTACAGCGCGTACAACAAAAAGTCGGATGACGGACAGAGTGAAGCTTACAAGTTCATAGATCTGGCTGGCTGGTGTGCAGGGGCGAAGGCTTCAGCCTGCAGGTTCGAGGAAAATGGAACGGTTGTGGATCAGGTGTATGAGCGTACCCTGAGAAATGAGAATATAGAAGTTGCGGGGCGTAATTATAAGGCGGGAGATCTTCTTGTGAAGATGATGATACTGCATATAAGACAGTTTACCGAGCAGTTTGAGAGTTTTGTGATAAAGAAACTGACAGTCACAGTGGCTGACACAGATCCGCGCATCATAGCTGCAGTCAGAGGACTTAAGTCGGCACTCCGTCTGACCCATGACCAGTTTAATATAGTGAGCCATCTGGACAGTGGTCTGTGCTATATATTTGCACAGCCTGAGCCGCTCAGGAATAACAGCGTGGGACTGTTTGATTTCGGCAGGAGCGGGCTGGATTTTTACAGGATAGATATGACAAGGAAATATCCTTTGATAGTGACCGTTGAGCATGTGAACTTCCATGACAGGATGAACATGAAAAGATTTGGAAAATACCATGAGGATATGGATGAGGCATTTGCGGATATAGTTAAGGAATGTATGTCACAGGTGTTTATATCCTCTGTATTCCTCACGGGAATAGGATTTGCTGACAACTGGATGAAGCAGTCGGCTGCGGTTCTGTGTCAGGGCAGAAGGGTATTTGTTGGACAGAATATATATACAAAGGGTGCATGTTACAGATCGCTTGGCGGTGTGTACACGGAGGCGCTCAGCAGATATTTTATAGATACGGAGCAGACGGTCAAGACAAATATCGGAATAAATCTCATGGATGAGAAGAAGACGTTCTGGCCGATAGCATACGGCGGGCTTGAGTGGTTCAACACCCGCGGAAGCATAGAGTTATTCCTCGACAACACAAGAAGGATACAGATCGTATACCAGGATATACTGACTGAGGAAGAATGGCGGGAGACTGTGGAGATATACGGACTTCCGGCGAGACCAAAGAAGACGACAAAGCTGTCGATATCCGTGGAGTATTATGGTGCGGATAAGGGCGCGGTAGTCATCCGTGATCTTGGATTTGGAAGTTTGTATCCTACCACAAATAAGATATACAGAAAAGAATTTGACATAGGAGCCATCAGGAGAAAGCATGCGGAGAAGCTTGAGGCAGCGCGAAGGGAAGAGGAGCTCAGGATACGCATGGGTGACACCGAGGAACTGAGAGGCGAAGATCCGGCGGTGGAGCATGGTAATGCAAAGACGGTGGAAGCCGAGCAGGAGGTACATGAAGAGCCTGTGGTATATTACGGAACAGCGTCACCTGTGGAGCCGGAGACTGTGGAAGAGCCGGACGATTTCGGAACGGAAGCAGAGGATGTTGTGGAAGAGATTGATGACGATGCGGCGGATATGACGGAGGCTGAAGAGTTAGAAGATGATGCGGTCTCTGATCCTGAGAACATTTCAGATGAAATTGATGATGACGAAACGGAATCAGTGGATGCTGCATATGAGGTAGATGATGACGAAACGGAATCAGTGGATGTTGCATATGAGGTAGATGATGACGAATCAGAATCAGATGACATTACAGACGATGCAGATGACAGCGAGACTGAGATCGACGAGTCAGAGCCGGACGATGAAGAAACCATAGATGAAGAGGATCTGGATGACGAAGATTCCGATGAGTATGAGCAGAGTGCGTTCAGCATCCCGTCATACCTCAGAGGACAGCATTTTGATCCGGGAGAGTGATACACATATGAGTGGAATTATTATTTGTAAGACAAAGACAGCGGACAATCCGTACACATTCCTCAATACGAAGATAACCATATATTCATATGAGGAGCTGTGCTACTACATATTCAACAATATGGTGCTCATAGGTAAAGACGACCTTGCGGACAGACTCAGCAACTGGCTGAGAACGGCCATAGACATGGAGGATCTTGCGGACAAGATAGACGCGCTCAATGCCAAGAATGCGTATATCCAGGATATCATGGTGGAGATACTTACATTTGGTGAGTTCTACAGCAAGGATGAAGTGAAGGAATTCATGGACGAGTGCAAGAGGATCAGGACTCTCAAGCCGTATGAGCTGGACAAGAAGAGAGCTGACAGCTACATGATGTACAAGCATTACATCAAGGCTGACGCCATATACGATGACATCATAGAGTACAAGGAGTCACATGGTGAGTACGATGAGTTCCTTGGAAATATATATCACAACAAAGGCGTTGCGCTGGCGGGCAATCTTCAGCTTGAGGAGGCAAAGGATGCTTTCATCAGAGCATTTGCGCTGAATAAGAACAATGAGTCATTGATAGAATACTTCTGTGTAATGGCGGTGACGGTGGACACGGCGACACTCCAGAGGGAGATAAGAAAGCGCGGTATGCCGGCCGGATTCCTGGACGATCTGATGAACGAGATCGCTGATTCAAAGGAGGATGTACATGAGATGTCCATATACAACAAAGTCCAGAAGGCTGTGTACAACAGAATGCACGGCGACATAGAGGACTATGACAGGCGTATGAATTCCATCCTGAGTGCACTCAAGGATCAGTTCAGAAACCAGATAGGATGACTTTGTGCTTGACGTACAGCCAGCCTATGTTGTACTATCACAATGAATAAAGAAGATATATGCAAATGCTGTGACGAAGAGGAGTAGCATGTGGAGTCAGACAGAGAGAATGGTTCGTGGGCTGTGAGACCGTTCCTGACAGAGACTTGTGAAGGTAGCTTCTGAGCTGCATGGCTGAAAGATAATTAACAAGGATAAGCCATGCCGGGGCGTTCCCGTTATAGGATAAGATGAGATACAAAACAAGGTGGTAACGCGAATATTTACTCGCCCTTCTGACAGAATGTCCGGAGAGCGGGTTTTTTTGTGAAAAATTTTGTAAAAGTATATATCAACATGTAAGAGATCAGGAAGAATAGAAAGGAAGAATGAGATGAAAGAGTTAGAGAAGACATATGATCCTTCCCAGATAGAGGACAGACTCTACAGAAAGTGGGAGGAGAAGAAGTATTTCCACGCAGAGGTTGACAGGAGCAAGAAGCCATTTACGATCGTAATGCCACCTCCAAATGTAACAGGACAGCTCCACATGGGACATGCCCTGGACAATACCATGCAGGATATACTTATCAGATTCAAGAGAATGCAGGGCTACTCAGCACTGTGGCAGCCTGGTACAGACCACGCAGCCATCGCAACCGAGGTCAAGGTTACAGAGAAGCTGAAGGAGCAGGGAATAGATAAGAAAGAGATCGGCCGTGAGGAGTTCTTAAAGCATGCATGGGCATGGAAGGAAGAGTACGGCAACCGTATCGTGAGCCAGCTCAAGAAGATGGGTTCATCCGCGGACTGGGACAGAGAGCGATTTACCATGGACGAGGGATGTTCCAAGGCAGTCAAGGAAGTATTTGTAAGACTGTACGAGAAGGGCTACATCTACAAGGGCTCAAGGATCATCAACTGGTGTCCTGTATGTAAGACTTCCATATCAGATGCTGAGGTTATACATGAGGAGCAGGACGGATTCTTCTGGCATATCAACTATCCTGTAGTTGGAGAGCCTGGAAGATTTGTGGAGATAGCAACCACAAGACCGGAGACACTTCTCGGAGATACAGCCGTTGCAGTAAATCCTGACGATGAGAGATACACAGATATAGTAGGAAAGATGTTGGAGCTGCCACTTACAGACAGACAGATCCCAGTTATCGCAGATCCATATGTTGACAAGGAGTTTGGAACAGGATGTGTAAAGATCACACCTGCACATGACCCTAACGACTTCGAGGTTGGAAAGCGTCACAATCTTGAGGAGATAAATATACTGAACGATGATGCAACCATAAATGAGCTCGGAGGCAAGTATGCAGGCATGGATCGCTACGAGGCAAGAAAGCAGATGGTGGCAGACCTTGACGCACTGGGACTTCTCGTAAAGGTAGTTCCGCACAGCCACAACGTAGGAACACATGACAGATGTAAGACAACAGTAGAGCCAATGATCAAGCCTCAGTGGTTTGTCCGCATGAAGGAGATGGGCCAGGCAGCTCTTGACATCATCAAGACAGATGAGCTCTCATTTGTGCCTGAGCAGTTCGACAAGACATACATCCACTGGCTTGAGAATATCCGTGACTGGTGTATATCAAGACAGCTCTGGTGGGGACACAGAATCCCTGCATGGTACTGTGACGAGTGCGGTGAGACCATCGTCAGCCGTGAGACTCCTACAGTATGTCCAAAGTGCGGATGCACACACCTTACACAGGATGAGGATACACTTGATACATGGTTCTCATCAGCACTGTGGCCATTTTCAACACTTGGCTGGCCGGACAAGACTCCGGAGTACGAGTATTTCTATCCTACAAGCGTGCTTGTAACAGGATACGACATCATATTCTTCTGGGTAATCCGTATGGTATTCTCAGCACTTGAGCAGACAGGCAAGAGCCCATTCAAGCATGTGCTGATCCACGGACTTGTAAGAGACGACCAGGGACGTAAGATGAGTAAGTCACTTGGAAATGGTATTGACCCGCTTGAGGTTATAGATAAGTACGGTGCAGATGCCCTTCGTCTGACACTTATAACAGGAAATGCTCCTGGAAACGACATGCGTTTCTACTGGGAGAGAGTTGAGAATTCCAGAAACTTTGCAAATAAGATCTGGAACGCAACACGTTTCATCATGATGAACATGGAGAAGGCAGATTTCACAAATGTGAAGCTGTCAGACCTGACAATAGCTGACCGCTGGATTCTGTCCAAGGTCAACACACTTGCAAAAGAGATGACAGACAACATGGAGAAGTTCGAGCTTGGTATCGCTGTATCCAAGGTATACGACTTCATCTGGGAGGAGTTCTGTGACTGGTATATCGAGATGGTTAAGCCTCGTCTCTACAACGATGAGGATGAGACAAAGGCAGCAGCACTCTGGACACTTAAGACAGTTCTGATCCAGGCACTTAAGCTTCTTCATCCATACATGCCATTCATCACAGAGGAGATCTTCTGCAACATTCAGGACGAGGAGGAGTCGATCATGATCTCCAAGTGGCCTGAGTACACAGACGAGTGGAACTTTGAGGCTGACGAGGCCGCTGTTGACACTATCAAGGCAGCAGTCCGTGCCATCAGAAACCTTCGTACAGGAATGAACGTACCACCTAGCAGAAAGGCAAAGGTATATGTCGTATCTGCAAAGAAGGACGTGAGACATATATTTGAGTCATCAAAGAGCTTCTTTGCCACACTGGGTTATGCCAGCGAGGTACACGTTCAGGAGGACAAGACAGGAATCGATGAGAATGCAGTATCAGCACTGATCCACGATGCCGCTGTATACATTCCTCTTGAGGAGCTTGTGGATATCGACAAGGAGATCGAGCGACTTGAGAAGGAGGCTGCTAAGCTTGCCGGAGAGATCAAGCGTGCATCAGGAATGCTTGCAAATCCAAAGTTCGTTGACAAGGCCCCAGCCGCAAAGGTTGAGGAGGAGAAGGCAAAGCTTGCCAAGTACACTGAGATGTCTGAGCAGGTTGCCGAGCGTCTTGCACAGCTTAAGAAGTAATTATAAGGTCCCGACAGACGGAATTGGCTTTTCGCCTGCCGGGATCTTCGTTTTTATTGTGTCGATGAGACATTTCCTTCATATCATATAACAGAAGAGGTTTTTCTGTCGGTATGAAGGAGGTGGAGAAATGGGATTCACAAGTATTCCCATACGCAACATCATACGTGAAGCTGTTGCAAGGGGCGGCATAATAGTGGATGTCAGGGACCGCGATGAATTTCTGGAGGGACACATCCCCATGGCGGTAAATATTCCATTTGAGTTGATAGAAGCGAGGGAGTATACTCTTCCCAAAAGCAAATATATGCTGGTATACTGTGCTCATGGGGTGAGCAGCATGAAGGCTGCGCTCATCATGAGCGAGGATGGATACAGAGTTATCAACACGGTGGGAGGCTTGGCGCAGTACAGAGGCCCGCTCACAAGACAGAGATAGAACAAATATACAACCCACAGAAAGGGCAGGAAATGAGTAGAGTAGAACTTATAGCTCCATGTCATTTTGGACTGGAGTCGGTACTGAAAAAAGAAATACTTGATCTTGGATACGAGATAGTCCAGGTGGAGGACGGAAGGATCACATTTGCCGGAGACGAGAGTGCGATTGCAAGGGCAAATATTTTTATAAGGACAGCCGAGCGTATCATGCTTAAATGTGGCAGCTTCAAGGCCGCCACATTTGACGAGCTGTTCGAGGGAACAAAGGCCATCGCCTGGGAGAAGTATCTGACAAGGGATGCAAAATTCTGGGTGTCCAAGGCGACATCAAACAAGAGTGCACTCTTCAGTCCATCGGATATACAGTCCATAGTCAAGAAGGCTATGGTTGAGAGATTGAAGCAGACATACAGAGTGTCATGGTTCACGGAGGATGGCGCAAGCTATCCGGTGAGAGTATTTATATTCAAGGATATAGTGACCATAGCACTTGACACGTCAGGTGTGTCACTTCACAAGAGGGGATACAGAAAGCTGGTTGGAAAGGCTCCTATATCGGAGACGCTGGCGTCCGCGCTGATCATGCTCACGCCGTGGCACAGCGACAGAGTCCTTGTAGATCCGTTCTGCGGAAGTGGAACATTTCCGATAGAGGCGGCCATGATAGGCGCACACATCGCACCGGGAATGGACAGGGAGTTCACGGCCCAGGAGTGGTCCAAGATCTGTGACAAGAAGATATGGTACAATGCGGTGGATGAGGCTCATGATCTCATAGACCGCGATGTGAAGATGAACATACAGGGATATGATCTGGATGGCGATATGGTGAAGTGTGCCATGGAGAATGCCAGGGCAGCAGGAGTGGAGCAGCACATCCATTTTCAGCAGAGGGATGTGAAGGATCTGAGAAATCCGAAGAAGTATGGATTTATAATCACAAATCCACCTTACGGAGAGAGACTTGAGGAGAAGGAGGCTCTGCCTGGGCTGTACAGGACCATCGGCGAGAGCTATAGGAGTCTTGATGACTGGTCAATGTTCCTCATCACATCGTATACGGATGCGGAGAAGTATATCGGCAGAAAGGCCGACAGAAACCGCAAGATATACAACGGAATGATAAAATCATATTTCTATCAGTTTATGGGACCGAAGCCGCCTAAACGAAGGAGAGAAGAAGCTTGAAGAAATTTGTATATATAATTCTGATCCTTGCCATAGGTGCTCTGGCGTATTACGGAACAAAGGAGCCGTCGGGACGTCTGGAGAAGAACGAGGAGGATCAGCACGCAGTTTCCGGCATGTCTGAGAAGCTTGCGGGCGATTACAATGAAGCGGGACTCACACTGTATGTAAATGGCAGTGAGGTGGAAGAGGACGAGTACAAGCCGTATGTAAGCAATAATCTTCACCTTATGATGCCGCTGAAGATGCTCAAGGATAAGATGAAGTGCACATACATAGAGTATGTGAATGGCAGTATCGTGATCAAGAGGAATGAAGGAGTCGCCAGACTGGTGCTTGATTCCCAGGATGCAGAGCTGGACGGCAAGGACGTGAAGATCGCGGATGCGCCGATAAAGAAGGATGACGAGACATTTGTCCCTATAGAGTATATAGCGGACACGCTTGACTATACATGTGAGTACAATTATGACACAGGCCGTGTATCCCTGCAGAAGGTCGGTGAGGACAGTAAGCTGCCGGCCGCCTACGACATGAGAAAAGAGGGCAGGGTCACAGAGGTCAGAGACCAGGGAGACTCGGGAACATGCTGGGCATTTGCGTCGCTGGCTGCGCTTGAGACAACTCTTATGCCGGATGAAAAGCTGCAGTTCTCTGTGGATAACATGACCATGAACAACGGATTTGGCGTTGAACAGTTTGAGGGTGGCCAGTACAGGATGAGTATTGCATATCTTGCATCCTGGAAGGGACCGGTTCTCGAGAAGGATGATCCGTACGGGGATGACAAGACGAACTCCAAGCTTAAGGCCGTGAAGCATTTGCAGGAGGCGGAGATAATTGACGACAAGAATCTGAAGGCTGTGAAAGAGGCAGTGTACACCAAGGGCGGTGTGGAGACTGCGATATACAGCGATATGATAGATGCCGACAGTAGCTCGGAGTATTACAACGAGGAGACTCATGCGTACTATTATGATGGTTCAGAGGGAATCAACCACGATGTGGTAATAGTAGGATGGGATGACAATTACAGCAAGAACAACTTTAACAAGGCGCCGAAGAAAGATGGTGCTTTTATCTGTAAGAACAGTTGGGGAACCGAATTTGGCGAGGACGGATATTTCTATATATCCTACTATGATGCACATATTTGCGAGACCAGCGTTGTGTACACCAGACTTGAGGGCGCAGACAACTACGATAAGATATACCAGTCGGACAAGCTGGGCTGGGTAGGAGTTCTTGGATTTGACCAGGAGAATGCCTATTTTGCAAATGTTTACACGGCAGGCAAGAGCGAGGAACTCGAGGCTGTGTCATTCTATGCTACTGATGCAAAGACGACATATGAAGTATATGTGGCTACAAATTTTGAGGACACTGACGATCTGGCAAATAAGAAGCTTGTCGCGTCAGGCGAGATGGAGTACGCAGGATACTACACGGTCAACCTGGATGATGTGGTCAAGCTCCCGGATGAAAAGAAATTTGCGGTCATAGTACATATAACCACGCCGGGCAGCAAATACCCGATAGCCATAGAGTATGATGCGGATTCCATGACCGACAGCTTTGACATCTCCGATGGAGAAGGCTATATAAGTCTGTATGGAAATCAGTGGTACAGTGCGGAAAAAGAGAGAAAATGTAACGTCTGCCTCAAGGCATTTACGGATAAGACAGAATAAACAGGAAGTGTATGTAAGCTGTGGGAAAGGAGAACTATTATGGACAAGCTGATATTTGCAACGGGAAATGAAGGAAAGATGAAGGAGGTCCGCATGATACTTGCTGACCTCGGATTTGAGATACAGTCCATGAAGGAGGCTGGGATCGATATAGACATAGTGGAGGACGGACAGACATTTGAGGAGAATGCTCTGATCAAGGCGAGAGCCATCAGCAAGGCAAGCGGATGCCTGGTGCTTGCGGATGACTCAGGACTTGAGGTCGATTACATGGACAAGGCGCCTGGAATATACAGCGCGAGATTCCTTGGTGAGGACACATCGTACAGGATAAAGAACCAGTACATAATAGACAAGCTGGCCGGGGTTCCAGATCCTGAGAGGACAGCAAGATTCGTGTGCGCTATAGCAGCAGTGTTCCCGGATGGAAGCGAGTACACAGAGCGGGGAACCATAGAGGGAATCATAGGCTACGAGGAGCGCGGCGAGAACGGTTTCGGGTATGACCCTATATTTTACCTTCCAGAGCTGGGCAAGACCACTGCGGAGCTTGATCCTGAGGAGAAGAACAAGATCAGTCACAGGGGAAATGCACTGAGACTGATGAAGAACGTCATCAGAGCGCACAGGGAGAGTAAGTGAGAATCAGGAATAAATCAGTTAATGATCAGTGGGATCGATGGATTCTCGTTAGGAGGAATAGATGAAAGTACTGATAATAAGTGACACTCATGGCAAGAGTAGCTGCTTAAAACAGATACACGATATAGTTGGCGACGTGGAAATGCTGATACATCTCGGAGATGTTGAGGGAGATGAAAAGCTGATACATGATCTGTTTGACTGTGAGATCCACATGGTGAGGGGCAACTGCGATTACAACCCGGAGCTCCCGATATATGACGAATTCAACATCGGAGATAAGAGGGCATTTATAACGCATGGACACAGGTATGGTGTGAACAGCGGTATTTCATATCTGGAGGAGCTTATCGACACGGAAGGATATGACTTCGTAATGTATGGACACACCCACCGCCGTGACCTGACGAGCTACAAGGGTTCATATATAGTGAATCCGGGAAGTCTGGCTCTGCCGAGGGACAACCGGATTGGAACGTATATGCTGCTTGATTTTGACCAGCACGGAACGCCGTTTTTTGCGCAGAATGAGCTGCCGAGGGTAGAGTCGAATGTGTCAAGTTTTCGAAGAAAATTTGACATGTAGCATCAGCCCTGCCGAAGGTAGCTTTAAATGGCTGATGTTCCATACCGGAGGAGAAGAAGAGGAAGAAGTTTTTTGAGGATCTGTGGGGATAGGGCAGATATAAAGGTAGTATAATTGGTGCCGGGCACTTCATTGTGATGTAGGTGTCCGGCATTTTTGAGTATGGGAAGGGGGATACTTGTGGAGTTTGGCTTTTGCAGTTTGTATGGGAAAGGTGATAGGGGAATAAGCAATTTTTTTAAGGAGGCAAATAACAAGGATGTTCTGGGGCTCAGACCGATGAATAACAGGATCTCGGAGATACTGTTTCCAGAGTGTACGACACTTATGCCTAACCTTGTATATATATATTATCTCAATGCCATATATCATGTACTTAAAGAAAAAGGATCAGAGGATGATGTTGATTATTATGAAAGAATGATCAGTCATCATATAGTTGAAAAACATCGTGAGGAGTGCAAAGGAAAGGGATTCTTTGATGATGCAAAGGATCGCGCTTACAAGAAATATAAGAATAAGATGAAGATGCTGCATTATCTGGACGAAAAGTATTCGATAAATGGTGTATGCTTATTGGACATACTGAAAGAAACAGACCGATATAAATTTGTGAAAAATGTGATAGATAATGTTGAAGTTGGCTCAGATGTAGAGGATCTTACAGATTATGAAAAGGACTATATCTATAGCCCGGGGAAACTGGATGAAATAGAGAAACTGGATTATATAAGGCGGGTGTTGATGCCGGATGATGATAGAATATGCAGATATTCATATACATCAAATATTATCGCCAGTTTCCTAGCACCTGTATCAAATAAAAAAGATGTACTAAGGGAAGATTCTGTATCAAAATTATATAAAGAAGGTAAAGAGGGTAAATTCAAATATGAAAAACTTGAAGATTTACTTGAAGAGTTAAAAATAAAACCAAAGAGTAAGTATCTTTATGAATTTGAAAAAATTGACAAGTATGACAAGTATGGCGAGAGTATAGTAGGGAAAGATAATGGATTTTATATGTATGAATATCTTCGCCAGTCCCAGATATATTCTATTATCCAGTATATTGCCAAGCTCAGTTATAAATGGCTGCTGTTCAGCAGAGATGACGATAAACGTAAATCATATGAAGAAAAAATCAGATCTGAGATTGCAGTATATTTCGAGATTAGCACTGAAATAAAAGAAGAAAAAATAGAAAATTACTGGAAAAAGAAATATGAAGATTGTAAAAGTTTTATCAGTCAGGGGGAAGACGGGGATTTAGGTGAATGCTGGGATTTTATTAATAAATTAACCATAGAATTGGAGAAAGACATAAATACAAGTGATATAGAGAAAATTGCCAGTATCGTGGAGGAAAGAGAGAAACACGTGCAGGGGGCTGCGTCAAAATTAGGCACTAATCTAAGAAATATAGAAGACACAGAGGATTATATAGACACATTCAGGTGGGAGTATCGTCCTACAGAAAGTCAAAACAGATATCCGGGAACCATAACCATGTGTGTAAGCTATTATATATCAGAATTGTTTTATAATTATATAAAATGGGAGTAAATATGGAAAATATAGAGGATATATACTTATTGGACAAGCTTCGTCCACCAAAGGGATATGAAACCACGGGCGCATTGCTGTGCACATATAGTATTGATGCAAAAGCATTGTTGTCGGCACTGTTATATATGAGGGATATACCGGCAAAGGGTATGGACAGTGGTACAAGTCTGTCGATCACAGAGCGGTTGAAGATGCTGTTCGATAAAGGTATCGAGGACATGAAATGGATGGAGAAACACATAGGATTTGTATGTAATAATGGCTATGACAAAAGCTCGGCCTCCACGATGTATCAGTATACAAGACGATTTACGGCGTATTACACGATTTCGCTTGGAGAGCGCGATCACAGTTTCCATCCCAAAATGTATCTGGTGAAGTTTGAGAAAAAAGATAAGACGGCCGAGGGGGCAGATACATTGTTCCGATTGATTATAGGCAGTATGAATCTGGTGAATTCACACAACAAGGAATTTGCTGCATGTATGGAGCTTGAAGCGTACAGAGAACAGGACGTGCCTGAAACAGACAGGGACAAATATGTAAAACTGAAAGGCACAAAAGCTGATATATCAGGTGCGATAGATAGATTGCTTGGATATGAAAGAGAAAACGGCAGATCGGATAGTCCATATATCGACAACCGTAATATAGGCGAGGTAATAGAGAATCTTGCTGTGGACTCATATTACTTTAAAAAGGATGAGCTCCCGGAGATCACAGCATTTGGGGAAGCTTTCCCAGGTACAGAATTCAAAGATATGCTAAAAGGGGCAGATCACATTTTTTCACCGTTTTTATCAGAAAGTTTTCTGAGAGAATGCCCAAAGAAAACTAACATATATACTATGGAAAATGAACTGACAAAGCTGGGGTATGAACGTTGTGCTGAAAAGCAGATAGTGGAGGATGATGACAAAACTGACAGCCGCCAGTTCTTTGTGTATGAGATAGAGGAGAATCAGGTAAACAGAAAACCATCAAGTTCACATTTTAAGGCATATCTGTCAGATAAAGATCAATGGGTTTATGTGGGATCACTGAATTTTTCCAACAGAGCATTTGGAAATAACAGAGAACTGGTGGTGAAGCTTCAAGATATAACGGAACAGCGGTATGACTATATAAAGACAGTTTTTCAAGAAGATTATAGACTGTATACATATAGAAAAAGACCCCAAGGCACTGAGTCTGAAGAGTATGAACTCGATATAGATAGTGAGTTTAGAAAATTGGCACTACAGATAAGCCAGATGTATGCTGTGAAATTCAGCCAAAGTGATAATTATACGCTGACCGTTTGCAGGACCGGGATTGCGACGGCGCAAGAGAAGGATAATGTCGGTGAGCTGATCACTTCGATCAATGAGGGCCTGACTACTTTTGAAAAATCTATAGCAAAGCGAAATATCCCAGAAGAAAATAAATTCGTGAGGGATGAAAGTGCTGAATACGATCATATATCCGTAAAGATATGTCCTGTCGATTATCCGGAAAGAAGTGAGAATCTGCTAAAAATCACATTTGCTGATGAGATATCGGAAGATCCCAATTCTGATGTTCTGGAGACTGATATATCCTGGTCAGGACTTAACAGGAGAAAAGCAGGGCAGCAGTTTATCCTGACACTTGAATATAAGAACAAAGAATACGCTCGGGCAAACATACATATATGCTGGTGTGCTCAGACCAATGATAATGATGGAGACGAGACAGACGCGGCAGATAATCTGTTAGATGTGCAGAGAATATTGATATATGAGAAAATAGCAGGTTTGTTAAGCAGCAGAAATTATAAAGACAGCAGTATAGATAAGCCGGAGAATGACTCTGATGATTCTGGGAAACGGCTGGGCGTTAAGGAGTATGAGTGCTATATAAGAAATTGTATTCCTACGTTAGAAGAGCTGATTCAAAGATGTATAAACGAGAAGAGAAGCCTGGATTCAGTTCTAACAGGGTATAAGAATCGTGTGAAGTCCATATACGAAGTGCATGCGCTTCGAAATAAAGGTATGTCACAGGAGGAACAGGCAGAAATTGCATGTATGGATAAAAAGCTGGTCGAAAATATGATGGCGCAATTCGAATGCTTAAAAGGGGAAATTGGATATTATGGGCAAAGAAAAGACAGAAATTGAATATACAGATTATCAGAAACGTGCTATAAGAAGGATCGTTGACAGTTATATGGGAGAGTGTACCAGCGGAAGATTTCTTCTTGCAGATGAGGTGGGCCTTGGAAAGACTATTATTGCGAGGGGCGTCATCAGGTGCCTTATGTGTAAACTCCTTGAGCAGGAAATTGCCGGCAAGTCTGGAGAACAGATAAAAAACGAAGCGGATTATTATTATTTTAATGTTATTTATATATGTTCCAACACGAATATCGCCAAGCAGAATGAGGAAAAACTCGGACTTGGTAAAAATGAAGACGAGGGGTGGACGAATCGTGCCAGTTGTCTTTCGGGGAAAGAGTTCAATTCATCTAAATATGAAGTGGAATTTCAAGCGGTACTTCAAGATTATTATAAGGTATATGGAAATGATCACACATATGAATCTTTGGGCAGAGTCAATGCATTGAAGACCAGACTTAGAATATTGCCAATGACACAAAGGACATCTATCGATATAAAGGGACGGGGCAAGGTAGAAGAGAGAGAATATCTGTATAGACTGATACGGGCTTTTTCTGATGATGAAATTATTTCAGCAGAAGCAAGTCGGGGAAATGAAGATTTTGAAAAGATGATGGGTCTGTACATGACCAAGTGTAAGTGTGATGAAGAGTTTAATAAAGCATGTAATATTATCAGGGATAGCCGTAATGGTGATGAATATGAAATAGAAAACTTTTATAATACCTGGCAGATCGTAAGGAAAGGCTTTGCGGAGATCACGATGGACTGGCTGGACTGCGGGCTGGTTATTATGGATGAATTCCAAAATTTCAAGGAGATCATAGGTCAGGCTTCAGATGATGAGGAAAGTATCATAAGAAAGGTTCTGGAACAGGAGTCTGATGGGGAAGACAGAAATCCATATGTTCTGATGTTGTCTGCAACTCCATTTAGGATGTATATGAGTAAAAATGCAGATCAGGATGAGACGGATACCGATACAGCAGGCACGGAAAATGCAAGTATATATGATGTGTGCCGCTTCCTTGAAAAAGGAGGGGGAACAAATGGTATGTCTGTAATTTCAAGTTCCCTTGAGGCTTATAAGACTGCACTTGAAAAATATTCACGATCGGACAGAGAAAGCAAGGAAAATGTTCTGGAAAAGAAAAACGCCTTTGAGAGGCAGATGGGATCAGTGTTTACCAGAATGGAGAGAATCAATGTGCTACGTGAATTGAGAGAAGACTGCACAGACGCTGAAGATACTGATAAACAGGAAATCGGATGTGGTGGGATTAAAGCCCTTCTTGATTATACGAATGAGCTTGTTGAATATGATACAGGCAATGGCAGGTATCATATAGGTACAGGTACAGCGACAGCATATGCTGAGAGAATCCCATATGTTCTCTCGTTCATGAATCGAGGGAACAAACAGGCCGGCGGCGATGATGGCTATAAAATTAAACGCAATTTTGATGAAGATGTTGGCGCTGGAAAAATAAGATATAAAAATAATTCAAAATGTTATATTCTTGAAGATGATTTTAAAGATATGTCCAAAACACTAGGGGAATGGCATGGAGTTTATGAGAAGGTGTTGGAGTATATTCTGGACATAGAATCTCTGGATATCGATTCTATGCTGAAATCTGGTAAGTATAATGGCATGACAAGGGAGGATGTACTTCTGAATCATCCAGGAGCAGCCAGACTTCTGTGGGTTCCTTCTGTGGTCGGTTGGAAAGAGCTTAAAGGTGCATTTGCAGAGCACAAAAACTTTGGCAAGACCGTTATGTTCTCAGACAGAGTTGTTGTACCGAGAGCTATGGCATGGCTTATCAGCCGAGAAGTGACACGGAGACTTATCTGGTGGATATTGAAACAGGAACAGGATAAGAGTATTACGGAGAAAGAACTTCAGGATTTTCAGGAAAGTGCAAAGGACATACTAGAACAAATATTAGAACAAATACTGGGCCTGGTGGCTGGTTTCGAAGAAAATCCGGAGCGGGGTAATAGTGGTGATGAAGGTATAAAAACGGTTGAAAAGATATTTACGACATCAGAGTCAGGTATGTTTGCCGTGTGGTCTGAGATGGGACTGCCGATAAAAAGGAATAAAGAAGGTTTTGCCCTTAGGGACAGTGGAGGCACTTTACAGATGGATGTGGATAGTCTCAGACAGTCTATAAAGGATTACTGTGAAGAAGGAAAGCTTCAGTATGTATTGCAAGAGCTGGAGTATATAGGGAACGCAGCATACTTGTCAGATGGACATAATGTACATGAGGCAACAGAAATTTATATTACATTGTATGAACATACAAAAGATGGCAGACTTCAGATATCCAGGACAGGCGATAATCAGAAAAGTGCGGAAAGGCCCGTAGAGACATACTATGCGCGATGTATAGGAAGCGGTAATGACGACGATAAAGTGAATAGTATATCCAAGCTTCAGGCTGCGTTTAACTCGCCATTTGCACCATTTGTATTTGCTACGACCTCTATAGGTCAGGAGGGACTGGATTTCCATAATTATGCGGATCGAATGGTACATTTGTCTATTCCTGCCAATCCTACTGATTTTGAACAGAGGGAGGGAAGAATAAACAGGTATAATTGTCTTGCGGTGAGAAAGGCAGTTATGGAATGGTATGGCAATAAAGAGGAGACCAGGATGTGCTCTGATGATATACCAAAGCTTCTGGATAATGCATTTGAAGCGGCAAAGGCTTCGTTGTGCGAAGAAAGCAATCAGAAATTAAACTGTGGCATTATACCACACTGGCTTGTTGCCAGAAAAAAAGATGATAATAAGCTTGAGGTGGCTGGAATAAAAAGGCTGGTGCCGTATTTTTATAACTCATCCATGATGGAGAAGTATCATAATATGCTCAAGCTGCTTCAGTTGTACAGATCTGTTATTGGACAGGCGGATGCAGACGAACTGCTGGAGAGACTTATGGTCAACAAAAAAGAGGCAGATGTGCAGGAGTTATATGTAGATTTCTCTCCGTACAATGAGCGGTTGCAGAATTAAGATGACGATAGAGACTGATAGAAAAGGACAGGTAAAATGATATGAAGAAACACGATATAGTTGAAGGTGTGATAGACACATATGAGTTCCCGAACAAGGGCAGCTTTCATATGGATGACAGAAAAGTAACAGTTAAGGGTGCGATAAAAGGTCAGAAAGTGAGCAGCCGTATAACCAAGCTGAAGAAGGGCAAGGCGGACGGAAGGCTCCTTGAGGTTCTTGAGAAATCTGAGCTTGAGGATGCTTCGCCAGTGTGTTCGCATTTTGGTATGTGCGGTGGCTGCAGTTACCAGACGCTCAGCTACGAGAACCAGCTCAAGGTGAAGGAGGAGCTTGTCAAAGGCCTCCTTGACGGAGTGATAGACAGCGAGGTTCACCCTTATGAGTGGCAGGGGATACTTGCATCTCCTGTGACAAAGGGATACAGGAACAAGATGGAGTTCTCATTTGGCGATGAGTATAAGGATGGTCCGCTGGCACTGGGACTTCACAAGAAGAACAGCACGTACGACATCGTACAGATGGATGACTGCTATATAGTAAATGATGATCTGAACAAGATAGTGAAATATACTGTCCAGTTCTGCAAGGAGGCGGGACTCCCATATTACAAAAAGATGCAGCACGAGGGGCTTCTGCGCCATCTGGTTATCAGACGTTCGGCGACAAATGGCGATCTGCTGGTGAATCTGGTGACAACCACCCAGAATCTGGCGGCTCTCGACCTTGATGCATACGTGAAGGGGCTGCTGGAGCTGCCGCTTGAGGGAAAGATCGCAGGAATCCTTCATACGGAAAATAACTCCATGGCGGATGCGGTCATCAGTGACAGGACAAATCTGCTATACGGAACAGAGTATATATATGAGACTGTCCTTGGACTTCAGTTCAAGATATCGCCGTTCTCATTCTTCCAGACAAATACCAAGAGCGCTGAGAGACTCTACGACAAGGCTCGTTCGTATGTGGGTGATACAAAGGATGCTGTCATATTCGACCTCTATAGTGGAACCGGAACGATAGCCCAGCTTCTTGCGCCTGTTGCAAAGAAGGTCATCGGCGTAGAGATCGTTGAGGAAGCTGTGGAGGCTGCCCGTGTGAATGCGGAGCTCAACGGCCTTGACAACTGTGAGTTCATCGCGGGGGATGTTCTTAAGGTCATAGATGACATAGAGGAGAAGCCGGATTTCATAGTTCTTGATCCACCACGTGACGGAATCAACCCAAAGGCTCTGACAAAGATCATTAACTATGGAGTGAAGGAGCTTGTGTACATAAGCTGCAAGCCTACATCACTTGCCAGGGATCTGGTGACTCTGCAGGAGAACGGATATTTCGTGACTAAGGCATGCGCTGTCGATCAATTTCCGGGTACTGTTCATGTGGAGACGGTAGTACTGATGTCAAGGAAAGATAAATAAAAGCCAGAAAGTGGCGTATTTCCGGGCTTTTTCGGAAGTTGGGATTAGAAGCCTAACTCTTGAAAAGGCTCGGTTGTTTTATATGGAAACATATCTACTGCAAAAATGTGTGTTAGGTTGTAACCTCGGATTAGATAACGCAAATTGAGTGTGTAGATTAGATGTCAGGTATTTTTGAGTAAGAGCTGAAAACTGGCAACTCGATAATAAGGGCATTTTCGGACAGTGAAATAGATGTTATGGAAGGAGAGGTAATTGTGGAATGTTGCTTTGCTTCATACGATGAATTTATAACAGAATATCAGACCTATAGGTTTGATGAGTGCTCCAACTGTAATGGATGTTGTGAGCTTATTGAAACAGATTTAACTTGTACTATCGAAGGTAGGATTTTGCATTTTTCTCCTATTCTTGTATTGCGTTGTAAAAAATGTGGAAATGAGTTCTTGCCTGAACATACGAAACAGATGATTGATGGCGCATATAGAACTGCTGTTAAGGAAAACCAGACTATAGGTGAATTTCATCCTACTGGCTATAAGAAAAAATTTGAATATTGTACTGAGCAAAATTACGATTATGACCATAGGGATTATTACAATATTCCCGGTTTGTGTTACGATGAAGAGCATTCTGTCAAAGGTTTCCTGACCCCAGTATATTTTGAAAAGGAAGCTCTAGTGTTTTTCTTGGCCATGCCAGAATATGAAGTGGAAATATTCTCAGAAAGCTACGGATATATTGCAAAGAAAGATTTTTCAGGACTGTATCAGTATGACTGGAATGTTCCATTTGGATTTAATACTAATGGGAAATTGATAATGTGGCTTGGCGATATCGATGATATGGATGATAAAACAAAAGGGATATTGAAATCATTTAATGTTCCATCAGACCATTTATTGATTGATTCTGAATTCTATCAAGCCCAGATGAAATGCGTATTTAGTGAGCCGATAATCGAAAAAAGAATCTTGATAAACAAAGAAGCATTTATTTCAAACATAAAGAAAAAGCATTCCGTCGATTTATCGCATTTAACCGATGAGTGTCAGGAACATGAGAAAAAGGTTAAGAGACCGGTTGTTTTTACCGAGACTGCAGTTGCAGAAGTTATAAATGCCTACGATAAGATTCTTGTTGAAGGGTTTAACGTTAGCGAGATGAGAAAATTGTATGAACTACTATATGATTCTTCTGAAAGAAATGCTAAATACACATCGTGGCAATCAATTAAGCTGATAGAAGCGATTTTGGTTAAACTTTCATTATCGGTAGATAACATAGATATAGCATCAGTAATGTCTCCATTATATATTCTTCATGATTATAGAATATTATTAGACCACTTGCTTTCAGCGGAAAAGATTTCTGATACAAAGCAGCATATAGTTTCTACACTTGGAGTACAAAGCTTTAATGACCAAGAAGCGATATATAACGAAGAAATTAAAAGACTGAATACGTTATTTAACTACTTAGGGGTTCTATCGAAATAAGAAAATTGTATAAGGAGTGTGACAAAGATGATTTCCGAAGAATTAAAATTGATT
The DNA here is from genome assembly GCF_003434675.1 of Coprococcus sp. AM14-16. Lineage (NCBI taxonomy): Bacteria > Bacillati > Bacillota > Clostridia > Lachnospirales > Lachnospiraceae > Coprococcus > Coprococcus sp. AM14-16. Next base: position 153,819 of record NZ_QTLL01000002.1, on the reverse strand, counting down.
GTGGATAAATTCAACGAACAGGGGAAAATGAGTTTTCTTGAAGAAACAACAAAAGAAAAGATATCAGAATTTGAGAAGGAGCGTAGTGTAAAGCTTCCTACAAAATTCAAGGAATGGCTGTTGTTCTCTGATGGTGGAGAATTTTTCTTACCAGCAGGTATTCAGTTATATGGTATTGAGCATAAACCTGTAATTGATGTAGATAACAATAACAGACCTAGTGAAGATTATATCGTCATCGGTGCACTTGCATCAGGAGACCCTATTCTCTGTGAAAAAGCTGGTGAAAAAATCGCTATTTATAATCAGGAAGCCGGAAGAATTGAAGATGATGAAATCTATGATGATTTCACAGCTTTTTTGAATGACCTGTATGATTTGCTTGGCATAGGAGGTTGATTCCATGTCGAGACGAACAGCAGAATCCAATAAAGCGATACTTGCTGCTTGGAATAAGGAACAAGAATTTGTTCAGGAAGGTAAAGGAACAAGAGAGTGGACTCCAAAACAACAGCAAGATATTCTTGAAAAAGGCAAAGCTTATGATGACGATGGCGTTGCATTTCAAGGTCAGCATATGAAGAGCGCTGAAATGTATCCGGAATATCAAGGAGACCCCGGAAACATTCAGTTCCTTACAAGAGCTGAGCATTTAGAGGCTCATAACGGAAACTGGAGAAATCCAACAAACTGGTATTATAATCCAGTAACTAAAGAAAAATTTGACTTTGGTGATGGCCCATTTATTCCGTGTGAAGTAATCCACTTGCCTGAGCCGATAATGAAGCCAAGCATAACTGTAGAGAAAAAAGAAGAAACATTAACAGAACCGATAGAAAAGGTTGAAACGGAAGAAACGCCTAAAATTAAACCAGAAGCGGAAACAAGAACTATAAAACCGGTAAGTAATCCAAAACTCGATATCAAGCAATCTGGAGGTTTTGGAAATACGGTCAAAAAGGCCTTTAAAGCAGTAGTTGATTTTTCTAATCGTCATCCCGTTCTAACGGGAATAGTTAAGGCGGTGGGTGTAGCTGGATTGGCAGCCGCTGCAGATGCAGTAGCAAACGGTGGACGCTCTAGTTCTGGAGATAGCAGTTCAGGTGATTATAGTTATACACCATCACGGACTGGAAGCGACACTTTTGATGGTAGCTATGATGAAATTTTAACTGGTGACGTAGATACAGATACTTCGGCGGAACGTTCATCACCAAAAGAACATACCGTTCGACCTCATGGGCAGCATTATATCAAAAATGGTGAGCGTGTGTGGATAGAGAAAGAGGCATATCCTCGCGGCGGAAAGAAAGATGAATAACTAAAAATAACCCTCTCAACCATCATGGCTGAGAGGGTTTCGTGCGTCTAAGGACATTATCCTTCAATATCAATTTTTAGTCCGGATTTTAGCTCCACTGTGAAATAGTTGCCCCGGACGGTTATCTGCCCCAGCCAGCGTTTTACCAAGGTTTCGTCGAAGGATTCAAGGTTGGTACGCTGCTTCTTAATGTAATCCTGCAGGTCGTTAATTCTTGCAATCTGCGCGTCTCTGGCAGCGGTGTCAACAGTGCATTTTTCACGCTGCTCTCGAAGTTTGAAAATTTGGTCGGCAATCTCATCGTATGCTTCTTTGTTGTTAGCTTTTTTGATAAGCTCTCTTTGAAGCTCCATCAGCTGCTCGTCAATGCCATCAGCGGTGTTCTTTTGAGCTTCTCTGATGACTTTAGCAATATTCTGCTGTAACTGTGCCTGATAGATTGACTTATCTCCAAGGAGCGTGTTTATTGCCTGAACAACCACATTTTCTAATACCGTTTCATTGACGGTTCTTGCATGGCATTCTTCACCGGTAGGTTCCAGCCTGCTAAGGCAGCGCCAGACGATGGATTTGCAGCCACGGTTGTTCCAGTGGATTCTGCGGAACATTTCACCACACTCACCGCAAATAACAATCTGAGCGAAGCAGTGGTTGCAGCTGTAACTGCGCTTTTTGCCATTGGCGCTGGTCTTTACTACTCGCCTGCGTACCAGTTCTTCCTGCACTCGTAAGAAGATATCTTTTGGAATAATGGCTTCATGGTTTCCTTCAACATAATACTGAGGAACGATACCGTTGTTCTTTACTCTGGTCTTGTTCAGAAAGTCAGTGGTGTAAGTCTTTTGAAGAAGCGCATCACCGATGTATTTTTCATTACGAAGGATTTTGTTAATGGTGCTCGTCCACCATTTTGTTTTACCGGCGCCGGTGAGAATACCATCAGCTTCAAGTCCTTTTGCAATTTTATCCATCGAGTAGCCTTCAAGATATTCTCTGTAAATGCGCTTTACAACTTCAGCTTGTTCCGGGTCGATGATAAGGTTTCCTTCTTCATCCTTGGTGTAGCCAAGAAAATGATTGTGGTTTACTTGCACCTGACCATTCTGGTAGCGGAACTGTAATCCCAGCTTTACGTTCTGGCTAAGGGATTGTGATTCCTGCTGGGCCAGTGAAGCCATTATTGTAATCAGGACTTCACCTTTGGCGTCCATCGTGTTGATGGCTTCTTTTTCAAAGAATACCGGGATATTCTTATCTTTGAGCTGTCTGATGTATTTCAAGCAGTCCAGCGTATTTCTGGCAAATCGGCTGATGGACTTGGTAATAATCATGTCGATGGTTCCGGCTTCGCAATCTTCAATCATGCGATTAAACTCGTCACGGTTTTTAGTGTTGGTACCGGAAATACCATCATCAGCATATATGCCTGCAAATTCCCATTCAGGGTTCTTTTGAATAAATTCTGTGTAGTGTTCAACCTGAGCTTCATAACTTGTAGCCTGCTCATCGCTGTCGGTACTAACTCTACAGTACGCCGCGACTCGGAGCTTAGGCTTTGCATCCTGCTGTCTGGCTGTATTTCCAACTTGCCTTCTTGCAGGGATGACCATAACATTTCCCATCAAATAACCTCGCTTTCTATCAGACTGTATAAGTACTCGGCCTGCCTGATTGGATTGTCATAATTTTCTGTAATGTCACCAAGTCGAAAGGCTGTAGGTGGCCTTTTTGCTTTTGGTGCATTGTAGCGGTCATTGCGTCCAAGTTTTGTGGAACGCTTGCTAAGTTCAGCTTCAACTGCATCAAAGGATTCCTTGTCAATGATTGCCGGATAGAAGTCATCACCAAGATAGTGACTATTTCGCATCATTCTTTTTGCACCGGAATGAAGCAAGCCAAGCCCGGCTTCCTTTGCAGCATTGGTGAGTGACAGACCGCATAAATAATTCTTGTAAAGCTCACGAACCTGTGTGGCAGCAGCTTCATCAATAACTGCTTTGCCGTTTTCGATTCGGTAGCCATAAGGTGTATGTCCCATCAAATTCTCTCCTTAAAAGTAAGACCACAGTGAAGTACAAATCCGATTGACTGTCGACTGTAAACTTCGATGTGGTCAACGAATAGTTCAAATAAATCTTCGCTGTATTCCAGCAGCATTTCGCCGCGTTCGCAGAAGTGTATCAGGCGCTCTGTTTCATATACCTTTGAGGTATCACCTGTCACGGAGCGGTTCAGAGCCTCAATATCGCTTCTGAAGTCATTTGCCTGAGTAAGCAATGCGTTGTTCTCCTGCGTAAAAAGAATCTGGTCAATGTATCCTTGAGCCATCAACTTATGCAAGGTTTCACGCTGCTCGGCATTCTGCTCCAGTAAGGTTTCTAACTGCTGGATGCGAAGCAATGCTTTATCACTTGTATTCGCCTGCAGCGATTCAAGATAAGGTTTCAAGACCAGCTTGTGACAGTAGATTAGTTTGTTAATCATTGTTGCAAAAGCCAGCTTGATATCATCATCCTTTAAGTAAAGCATTGTGCATTTGCTGGTGTCAGTTAAGTGCGTGTTGCAGACCCAAGCAGGATATTTTACATAAGTGCTGGTATGAATTCGTCTGCGGAAGGTGTCGCCACATTCACTACAGATGATTTTGCCGGAAAAAGCATAACGCTGTTGGTATTTATTGCTTCCGCGTTTGATACCTTTCTCGTTTGCACGTTGTTCTATCAGTGCAGCAGCGGCATCAAAATCTTCATGGCTGATAATTGCTTCGTGGTGGTCTGCTACATAATACTGGTCGAGCAGACCATCATTCTTATGCCTATTGAAATTGCTGTCCGTGTAGGTCTTCTGAAAAATGCAATCGCCGGTGTACTTCTCATTTGCAAGAATGCCTCGAATGCTGGAAGAAGTCCAGCGACCACCTTTCTTGGTAGGTACATTTTCTGTATTCAGGTTTTTGGCGATAGCATCTGTTCCTTTGCCTGCAAGAAGCTCAGAAAAGATACGCTTTACGATTACCGCCTGCTCTGGGTCAACAATGATTTCTCCATTTTCCCAGCGATAGCCATAAGGTACATACCCTAATTTGTAGGTTCCGTTTTCAAAGCGCTTTTTTATTCCCCACTTGTTATTTTCAGAAATAGAAGTGGATTCTCCTTCGGCCACCCCGCTTAGGATGGAAAGGAATAGTTCACTTTCCATTGAGCCGGTGTTGATGTTTTCTTTTTCGAAGTAAACAGGAATATTCAGGTTCAAAAGGGTTCTGACAATGTCCAAGCAGTCTGTTGTATTTCTGGAAAAGCGGCTGATAGATTTTGTGATTACAAAGTCGACTTTCTTTGCCTTGCAGTCTTCAATGAGGCGCATAAGCTTTGGACGTTTGTCTGCTCTGGTTCCGGTGATACCTTCATCAAAATAAAGACCTGCAAACTCCCAATCATCACGAGAATTGATGTAATTCTCATAATGTGTTTTCTGAGTTTCCAGACTTTCAAGCTGGGCATCAGAATCCGTAGAAACTCGGCAATAAGCTGCAACACGGAGCTTTTTCTTTGCTACTTTGGAAGGCTGTATTTTATCTATTTTTGTCACCTTCTTCACGGTAATTCACCTCCTTCGTCAGTGTATATACATCACTCTAAACGCTACATTTATCAAGTGATTTTGGGCATAATCTCACGGAGCATCGGAGAGAATGTGTCGCGGTTTATCTGAGTCAATTTGTTGAATTCCACCAAGGAAATAAGTCCAGCGGATAGGAGCATATTTGCAGTTTCCTGTGCCATAAAGTAGTCGTAATCCTGCTGGATTTCTATGTCAGTCAAAGGCTTTGCAGGAGCCTTCAAGTGTGCTGCTATGTCAGTTGTTTGTAATACAGTTTTGGTTTCTGCCTGCATGATAGTACCTCCAAATCTTAGTTCTTCACTTTCCACTGGAGATTTGCAGATGATTTGAGCGGTAAAATATTTAGAAATGACAAGGTCTATCAATATGTATATATAAACTTTGTATAGGGATAAAAAATATAGCCTATATAAAAGTTAGGAAAATACCCTTGATACACCTTGCAGATAACAGAAAAAGGCCCGTAGATACTCAACTGTAGAGTACCCACGGGTCAAAGATATTGATGGCTATAGAATTGTGCAGAAGTCCAGCGAAATCCAGCCTGCACCGGATTTTAACTTGCCCCAGCCCTTAGTTGAGCCTGCGCCGGCTTTCACTTCTGTAATTGTGAAAACACCAACGCCGGTATAAAACCCGGCTTTGCTATAATTGGTTCCGGCGCCTTTGCGGATGTTAAGGTCTGGAATTGAAACTTTTACTAAGAAAGGACACTTGTAAGTGGATGTGTTTTTGGCAGGATAGATTTTCTTTCCAGATGAGTCAAATACATAATATCCCGGATTCTTGTCAGCACAGGCTTTGGCATTGTCCAGTATCTTGTAGGCTCCCAGCTGACTCTTACTATCAGACCAAGACTTACGAACTCTGTACCATACGATTTTTTCAGATGATTCTGTTGCATCGTATTGCGTAAGATTGAAACGCTCGATAATGGAGCAGAGCTTTGATACATAGGTTGAACTTGTAGCATAGCCACCATCCTTAATAAGCTGTGCAGCCTTTTTGTAATCAGTGCAGCCAGCAAGTCCATCGTATCGTTTCTTGCTTCCATTCATCGCACCAAGCAAATAAGCAGAATGGTCAGCAATTGATGCTTCAACAGAAGGATATTTCCTGAATTCAGCTGTGATAGTAGTGAGCGTTCCGGCGGTATATTCTTCTTTGGTTTCCTTGGTGTATTTGCTTGTACCGTCCCATGTTGAGCCAGACCAAGTGTTACCGGAAAGTGAGCACTTCATACCAAAGCAGTTATTGGCATTCTGGGCAAGTTCAGATTTTCCATAGCCGGATTCAAGAATAAACTGTGCCGCAGAGATTGAGGCAAGGATACCAGTCTTTTTCATATCAGCCTTGCAGAGTTCACCAATTTTTGCAGCAGCCTGTTCCTCGGTGAGAGTCTTAAAGGCAGTAGTCTGAAGTCCTGTGTTAGGTGTTTCAACTGTCTCAAGAGCAGCAGTTACCTTTGATGCAACATCACCAAGTCTTGCGTACAGCCAATTTCCCGGACAGGATTTATTTGCAAACCATCTGTGTACCGTGATAATCATTTCATCAGTAGCAGGGCTGTAATTCAGGGACTTGTCCTTATCTGCAAACCATAAGAGTTTCTTTTTGCCATAACGCTTGCAGATGTCTGTGCAAAGCTCGATAAGTCTTTCGTAGACCTTGTCATTCATGGCATAAGGTTCTGTTTTATCAGAGGCACATTCGATTGTGATAGCGCGCTGGTCATTAGCATTGCTGGAAGTGCACCAAGGGCGGTTCTTTTCCTCGACATACATACCGATTCGGCCATTCTTGTCTATACCATAATTTGATGATGCCTGAGTAGATGATTTGTAAAACCAATCACCCAGTCCCTCAGCAGTACACTGGCCCACAACGCAGTGAGGTGAAATACGGTCGATAGCGTGTGTTCTCTGCCCTGAGTGATTTGGACTGAGTTTAGTATAAGCGATTAGTGAGCTATTTGTATAAACCATAGCGTTAGTCCTCCTTTTCTGATTTGTCGTGAAGCTGTTCTAAGACTGCTTTCATCTTGGCAGGTACCGGAAGTCCAAGATGAGCAGCATTTTCTAAAAGGGATACTCCTTCATTGGAAATGTAGAAGAAGATAACAGCAGTACGAAGAATACTGCCAGTTCCGATAACTTGTACGTCCAGAATATTTGCAATTCCTACAAGCAAGAAAATAAGTACCTTGCGGCAGATACCTTTGAAGCCAACTTCACTGGATAGAGTTTTATCTGCAATTGCGCACATGACACCGGTGATGTAATCAATAACCACGAATGCCAATAGTGCAAAAAGCAGACCGTCACAGCCGCCTAAGAAGTAGCCAAGCCATCCTCCAATTCCGGCAAATAAAAGTTGAATTGTGTTCCAGAATTCCTTCATGATAAATTCCTCCGTTTCTAAAGATTTGTATGAAAAAAGCACCTCCGAAGAGATGCTTGATTCCAAGATTACTGTTCCTGAATGATATATGTGATTTTCATGGTCTTATCTGCGGTCTTTGTTACCGGCTCGGATAAGTTATTGATAGTAGCCAGATAGTTTGCAGGAGTAAAGAAAGCACTGGTTGTGTAATTTCCGATACTGCAGAAATATAACATAGGTTCATTCAAAACAGGAGTATATGAACAGTTATAGTAGTTACTGTAGATTTCAAAATTTTCTGTTTTCAGGCATTCATTTGTCTGGTCGTTAATGATATAGATATGCCTGCTGGAGCTGTTACTTGAACAACATACCCAATAAATGCGCCCTTCATAAGCCATAAACGGTGAACAGTCAATGCTGCTCATCCCTTTCATAGTTATCTTTACAACATTTGCGGAGTTGCCTATTTCAAATTTATAAACAGAACAAGGACTGTTATAGCTTCTAAGATAAACATATTCGTGATGTGCAAAAGCAAATTTCATACCATTAGCTGTGAGGGTCACATTTGTTGTATTGACCATAGTGTACTGCGTGATATGCCAGTTGGCTGTATTGATTTTAGTAACTACAAAGGTGCTGTTTGCATTCATTTGGTAGGAGGATGAAGCAAAGATATAAAGGCATCTGTCGGAATGGTCGTAGTTATAAGCAAAATAGGCTGTTGGAAGTGTTGTCCCAAGAGCATCAAGGTCTATTTCTTCAATCAGAGCTTTCCTGCTATATGGGTTTTCAAGTACAGATATCGACTGCAGATAGGCTCTTCGCTTAACAATGGATATGCTGGTAGCATTTTTTATCTTAAAGTAGTAAGCAATGTCATTCTGACGGTCAATCAGGAAAAGGACCTCTGTAGTACCAACTGTAAGGCCAGAATAATGGTCGCCTGTGTTGGCACCTGTATAGTTCGTATGAACATATTGGAGTGGACTGTCATAGAAGCCCACTCCAAGAGGATAGTTTGTGTTAAGCACAGCATCATCGCTTCCGTAACTGGTATAACCGCCATTAACATGCGTCAGGCATACACAAGAAATGGTACCATTAGCCTGAGAGGTAGCAAAATCATATACAAACTTCATATATCGATTTGTCATGTTGAGCTCGCTTTCTGTTTGGTTATAACCTCCACGTTTAGTTCCTTTTGTATTGTTCTGAGCATTGTAGGCAGCGCAGCCGATAAGGTTTGTACTTGCAGGAGCATAAAGCATATTAGGGTTTTCCTCGATGGCATTATCGAAAAGAAGCAACCCACCGAGTAACTTCTGATAATATGGCACGATGCTGTTATACATAGTAGATGGATTGTTCAAATGTCCCAGCGGCTTGAAGATATTAGTCAGTGCATTGGTAATCATATTGTGCTCAACCACGGTTTCTTTCTTGCCGGTATGAACATCAGTAAGTTCGATTTTTATTGTACCTTTAAGCATTTATCAAGACCTCCTTTAATTGATGTAGGTTATTTTGAAACGAGATAGGGTTGCATTATCGTGGAGCACGAAATGCAGAATGAGTATCCTTGTTTCATTTAAGCTGTTGTAAAGTTCGTCAGTGTCTGTGTTCAGCCAATCCGAAAGCGGAACTTCCTCGGAGAATGTTTCACCATTATCAAGGGACTGGCATATACCGACTTCGCCGGAAAACTGAGCAGTGAGCAGCTTAATTCCAAGAATAGAAATATGGCTTATATCAATCACAGAGGTGATTATCTGCGGATATGGATAAGCCTTAAGCGTTGCTTTCAGCAGCTGTGTTTCTCCACCAGCTTTCCAAAGATAGATAGTAGGATTTTCAAGTGGCGTGAGTAATTCTTCTGAAGGTTTCTCCTGAGAACCGTATTTATAAAACATAGCAGCAGTGGGGTTATCAATTTCCAGAGGAACAAGCTCGCCATCGGTGATTGTGTAGAAAACATCTTCAAGCTTCAGCAAATAACCATGGGAATCACTGCCGGTTCCTTCGTACATGTCATAGACAATATTCCAGTTCTTTCCAAACTCATCGGTGTGGTAGAAGCTGACCATTGTTCCACCGCCTGCACCAGAGCTGTCAACAAGTGAAAGTGCTGTCGTTGCGCCATTGCAGATGATTTCAGATGTGCCTGTATTTCCAGAAGTAGGAGTCTGGATTATATTCAGGAACATATCATTACTGCCAAGCAGGAACAACTCAAATATCAGCCTGTTAGCTTCTACGCGGTTGTTGTATACGGTGTAGCCTTCAAATCTTATTTTTAGAAACTCCAGACCGTTGGAACAGACGCCTTGCTGACGGTATAAAGCAGTGGAGCATCCATCTCTGCGCATTATCTTTAGTTGCTCTGAATTTGAGCCAAATCCGAACCAGTGATTGCTGGAAACATATACAGTTGATGCAGCAACATCATCAAACAGAAACGCATCAAGACCGGCAGTTGAAAAGGTGCTGTCATCGTTATAGCCATTGTTGATATAACTCATGCCTTCAGTGGTATTCAGATATGGAAGTAGTACAGTTTTTTCATCACCGCTTTCAGCAATCAGTACTATTGCTGGTATTTCTTCATCGGCGACAAATTCTATATAGAGACTGGTGCAGGCAATTGTTGTTTCCGGCTCGAAAGGAAGAGAACCTTCATAGAGCAGATTCTCTTTTGTATTATCTTCATAAATAGAAAGCTCTGCGGCACCTTCAATACGATAGATGCGCAGAGCCTTTTCAAATTCTATGTTGCTGGGATTTTCCTCAGCTAATATTTCAATAGGGTCGGTTCTCGACCAGTTATATTTGGTTTCGTCAATCAGCATTCTGTTACCTCCATTTTCTCAACACGTTCAAATGGTGTTGTGTTGATTTCCAGCTTTTGAAGAAATCCGGCATTGATATCAGATTCTTCAGATACCATTGCGTAGTCACTGATGAGACAGAAGGCATCGGACTCATTGATTTCAATTACTGTCAAATCATATTCTCCCGGAGCAGTAACATCCATTGTAAAGGTCTGTACTACTTCTACAACGCTGATGCGCTCATTCAGTCTGTCATAGCCAAAGTCCATACCGGTGAAAGCAATAGATTCAAATACCTGACGCATAGAGAAGTCGTTTCGTGGAGGAAACTGTACCATTGTACTATCAGCAAGAGAAGCGTAGGAGAAGTCCATACCGGTGAATTTGATGCTGTCGAAAGATTCAGTGATATTGATACGCCCATTCCAGTCGCCGATACCAGCAACAAGTCCCTGACCACTTATGGTTGCTCTTATTTGCAATTCGCCGATTGTAAGCGTTCCGCCTGTAATCGAAAGATAAACTTCAAAGGTGTTCTCTGAGTTTTCAATTACGGAAGACAGCGGATAAAAGAGTGTTAGTATGTGCCTTCCATCAACGCAGGTCTTTTCAGGGTAGAAAGTTTCAACGGTATCTCCGTTTACTTTGTAGGTGACTAAAAGTTCCGGTATTTTCTTGCCCGTGAAGGAATACTGCACAGGCTTTGAGACAGTAATCGTTTCTTCTTCGCTTTCTTCTTCATAGGTTGCAATTCCATCAAGAGTGCGTTCTTCCTCATCAGCAATAACATTTAATAGGAACTCACCAAGGAACATAGCAGTCGTAGATTCCTTTGAAGTAAAATCAATGGAAAGCACTTGCGTTGGTGATGACTTGATGGTGTAAGGGGAAACATTCATAAAACTGTAGACAACTGTTTTATTGGTTTCCACCTGATTTATCAGGCCTACAATATTCTTATCATTCTTACTTTTGGCGGCTGCCAGCTTTGGATTTTTTCCTACGCATTTCAGAGTATGTTTGCCATTGATGTTGTAGGTGATGCTGGTGATACATGAAACCTTTGTGTCATCTGCATGGCCGCCGGAAAAGCGCAATACATCCATTGGGTCAAAGGCCGGATTTCCGATGGTAGTGCTGTCAAAAGGGACATATTCCACAACAGTAATCTGGTTCAGGATATTGTTTAGAATCCTTGCTCGTGTTGATTGCAAACCAAATTGCAGAAGCGGATTTACTCCAAGGTTCATTGTTAGACCATCATCCGGCTCAATACAGTAGTATTCAGAGATTTCCTTTAGCTGGTTGGTGGATGAGATGGCCGTATATCGTGTAACAAAATCAGAATAAGTGCTGTTGAAACGTTCCTTTGCCGGAATGGTATCAATAGGCGTGTTGCTGTATGGAATAAGCTCAAGCTTTCCTTCTCGGTTTATCAGGCAGACACAGCCAAGAACCTGTGCAACATAAAAAAGCAGGTCACGGAAAGTCTCCATATCATTTTCTGCATAAATACCGAGAGTTTCTTTGCCATTAGGAAGAGCCTCGATTTGCTCACGAGTTTGAGCCATTTCAACTTTGCAGGATGTACAAGCAACATTTAGAAAGTTATACGCTGTTCCTCCGGCAGCTTCCAACTTTAATGTCTTGTCAAAGCGGAGCATATAATCATAAGCTTTAAGTTCAAGGCAGCGTATATTTCTGTTGGCTTCGGTAACTTCAAAAATACCCATCGGAACGGTTTCAACTGAGCCATTTGGAAGATTGAGATGAAAGAAGATTTTTACCTGCGCTCCATTTAAAGTGTATCGGTCTATGTCATTTAGTAAAGTTATGCCAAGCTCAGAGGCATAAACGGTACCCAGCTCTATTTCGGAACTTCCACAACACTGCCTTGTGATGTAGCCGGAGCCTTTGACGATGTCATTATTATCAAATTCATAAGTGACATGGTTCTTGGTTACAATAGAACCAGTCCAATAATAACTTCTGGTATTGCTATCAATTGCCTGTAAAAATTCATCAGATACCGGATACACGCTTTCACCTCCAATCTTATAGTTCTTTTAGCGTGAAGGATACAGACCATAATCCTTTATAGCTGGTATCCTTTTCGAGCTTTGCTTTATATCCATCGATGTACATTTCAGCTTCCTTTAGTACCAGGTCCTCAATATCGAAGTATTGAACTGCAATCTTGCTTTGTTTTGAGAAGGCAGATAGTTTTTTCAGCCATACAGGAGTAATAGAAAATGAGACCGGAATTTCCACAACACCTGCACGAATGACATCGCGCTGTGTAGTCCCGGCCTCAGTCTCTCCGCTGGAGTCTGCTTCAATGGAAGAGAGCTGTACATCATAGGATTTTGGCAGAGGAAGCTTCACGCCATCAAAAATCAAATACTGAAAATATGCCATGTTATCTGCCTCCGCTTCTTAGATTTGTTCGCTGCTGTGCATTGACGATTATCTCATCAAGCATCGTGTTGCCAAGATACACTGGAATGACAATGTCGCCAGCCTGTGCATTAATGTCACCAAAGGTATCCTTTAGTGCACTGACAATTCCAGAAACGATATCTGCATTGCCAGCTGAGCTTCTGCTTATTGCAATACCAGATGCATCAGCAGTTGTCACATTTGGATTGATTACCATATCAGAGGCAACTCCTGATACAGCTTTTTCAATAAGACCTCGGCTGTCATTGATTCCCTTAGCAAGTCCCTGCATGAAGTCGGGCATCCAGCTTTCGTATTCCGTAAGAGGGCCTTCATCCGGCACAGAGAAATGCAAGAATGATGTAATTTTATCCGCTACGCTTTTTACTGCATCACCTACAGCAGAAATACAGCTTTTTATTCCATTGACGATACCCATTATGATATCTTTGCCCCATTGTAGAGCCTTTGAAGGGAGGCTGGTAATATAGCTTATAGCAGTCTGAAAACCAGATTTTATGCTGGATGAAATATTGCCCACCGTAGTTTTGATACCTGACAGAATGTTATTGAACACATTGGATACGGTAGTTTTAATGCCATTTACGATTGAAGTTATGGTATTTTTGATTCCGTTCCATACCGTAGAGATAGTAGTCTTGATTGCGTTGACGACTGTTGAAACGGTAGCCTTTATCGCATTCCATACCGTGGTTATGACCGTCTTGATGGCATTGATAATTGTTGTAACCGTAGTTTGTATTGCTGTCCACGCTGTTGTCAGGAAGGTGGATATCGCATTAACGATTGTGGTTATTGTCGTCTGAATGGCCGTCCAAACTGTAGTGATGACGGTTTTTATTGCATTGACCACAGTCGTGATTGCTGTTTTTATTGCATTCCAAGCAGTAGTGAAGGCTGTCTGAATAGCGGTTAACACTGTATCAATGGCAGTTTTTATCGTGTTCCAGATAGTTGAAATAACCGTTTTGATAGTTTCCATTGCAGTGGAAATGATATTCTTCACATTTTCAAGGAAACCATCTATGAAGTTTCTGAATCCTTCGCAGTTGTCATAGAGCAGCTTAAAGGCACCGGCAAACGGATTTACTAAAAGAAGGAGTAAGCCTTGCCAGTTGTTTTTTACAAAGTCGATGACACCTGTAAAAAAGTTCCTTATTGCTTCCACGACAGTAGATACAACAGACTTTATTCCTTCCCAGAGATTTATCCAGAATTGTCTGAAGCCATCACATTTATTCCAGAGAACAACGAAGATTGCTATCAATGCAACAATGGCAGCGATGATAAGCACATAAGGGTTTGCAGCGCATACTGCATTGAATGCAGCCATAGTACCCTGAACCGCTTTTAATGCGCCACCGAGCTTTGGAATGATTGTCATAATAGTGCCAACAGCAGATATTACTTTACCAATGATAATTAGCACCGGACCAATGGCTGCAACTACAAGAGCAATCGTTACAATGACCTTTTTGGTTCCTTCATCCATGCTGTTCAGCCAGTCTACGAAACCTTGAATGGCGCCGATAATGCTTTTTATTGATGGCATCAGAAGCTCTCCAAAGGAGATGGCAAGTCCCTCTAATGCAGATTTTAAAATAGTAATCTGACCTTGAAGATTATCAAGCTGAGTGTCAGCCATCTGCTGTGCAGCTCCGGTACTGTTGGTGATGGAGCTTTGTAAGCTATCCCATGTTTCACCGGTATTGGCAAGAAGAGCATTTACGGATGAAAGGTCAGTCTTGTTAAAAATCGTGCTAATGATATTTGCTTTTTCTTCAGAGGTCATGCCTTCCATACTGGTATTCAGGTCGCCCAAGATATCGTTCATTGAACGCATATTTCCTTCCGAATCGTATACGGAAACACCGAGTGCCTGCATCTGAGCAGCGGCTTTATCAGTCGGGTTTTGCAATGAAAGAATGATGTTTCTTAAATGCGTACCACCTTCAGCACCCTTGATACCGTTATTGGCTAAGATACCAAGTGCGGTATTCAATTCTGCTGTGCCGCCTTTGATAGATTTGGCTGTAGCACCAATGGTAAGAATACCTTCACCGAGTTGTGCAACTGAGGTGTTGGTGCTGGAAGCGGTCTTTGCCATCTGGTCAACCATTGTGTCGGCTTCAGAGGTTTCCATGCCAAGAGCAGACATGGCGTCGGTAACCATATCCGATGCAGATGCAAGGTCGATACCACCAGCTGCAGCAAGGTTAAGAACTGTAGGAAGAGTGTCGCACATTTCCTGAGTATCATAACCGGCCAAAGCAAGGTAGTTTAATGCTTGTGCACATTCAGATGCAGAGAAGGCTGTTTCAGAGCCCATCTTCTTTGCAAGCTCTGAAAGGGTGTCCATTGTATTGACAGACTGGCCATCAACTGTAGACATGGAGTCAGCTGTGATACCCATTGTGGCTTGCACTTGACTCATGGAACTTTCAAAGTTTGCAGCAGTTGTAACAGCGGCAGTTCCAAGACCAGTAACAGCAGCAGTGACCGGAAGCATTTTTTCACCAGCAGAGGAAATGTTGTCTCCGACAGTTTTTAGCTTTTCACCAGTAGCAGATATTTTCTGTAACGCAGTAGCTGATTGATTTGCTTGTTCTTCCAGCCTTTTCAGGTCGTTTTCTGTTTCAATAATTTCACGTTGCAGAGCGTCATATTGTTCCTGTGATATATCACCATTGGCAAGGGCAGTATTTGCTTGTTCGGCAGCAGTTTTTAAGGTTTCCAGCTTTTCCTTGGTTTCCTTTACTGCATCAGCGAGTAGTTTTTGTTTCTGCGCTAATAGCTCTGTATTGCCGGGGTCGAGTTTTAGCAGCTTTTCAACATCCTTTAGCTGTGATTGAGTATCTTTGATGGAAGAGTTGACGCCCTTTAAGGCGGTCTGTAGTTTGGTAGTATCACCACCGATTTCTACCGTAATTCCTTTGATTCTACTTGCAGCCATGTGGGGTACCTCCTTCCATTAGAATTTGTCGAAATCTTCCTGCGTAGCAAGAGTGGCATATTTGTAATCATCATTCCTGCTTTCTGCGAACATGTCATTGACCATGCCGATAGTTAGCAGGTCAAGGTCTCGGATGGATAATCCGAGCTGCACGCAGCGAAGCAGGAAGAGGGGTGTTGTCATTTCGCGGTCAGTTGCGCGAAGTTTTTTTTAGACTCAATATCAGTCTGAGTGTTAAGTCCCCAGAGCTGAATGAGCTGAGGAAGAACCTGATAGATGGAGAATGTATTAAACTCATCCAGCCAGTCTTCCGGATTATCAGGGATAGAAGCATCTGCGTGCTTGGCCATGATATAGGCGATGTTTTCAAACATTTCTAACGAAAACATATCAAGAGATGAATTTTCAGGATTGCCATCACCGATACTCTTTTCAAGCTCGTGCAGGTCTTTGTAAATATCCCTGTGGAATTTCATACGATAGATACGAGGAATGGCAGCAGAGGCCCTAAAAGGAACCTCTTTACCGTCAATCTCGATTTTCTGTGTCATACTCATTAGCCGATACCTCCTTCAGCAGTTGCGGCAGCAGGCATATAAACAGCCTTATACCAATCTGCATAAACAGTTGAATCCGTTGTGTTTCCGGTCTTGGCTTTTACCATGCCATTGGCAAGAGGTGTAGCTTTGATGGAAAGGGTCTCAGTCTGTACTTCCTTGCTGTCCTCGTTGGTATTGCCTTCAATCCCCGGACGGGAAGCGGAACAGTTGTACATGACATGACGGATGTGTTTCTGGTCGCCATCAAACTCAAAAAGCAAAGCAAAAGAAGCAAGTTCAACTTCTGAGTTTTCAATAAGGACGCCATTGGCATCGAGTTCCTCTTTGAGTACGTCTGTACGGAAGGACTCAGGAATAAGAGCAAGCTCTAAATCACCGTCATAGCCCATATTGTTGTTGATGACGTAATATGCTACGCCATCGGCATAGAAGTTTTCAGGCTCACCATTTGCATCCAGTGAGATAGATACGGAACCGGGCATCGCAACAGGAGTGCCATAGGATACGGTTCCATCTTCTGCAATGGAAAGCAAAGCATAATGAGCGTTTTTTAGGTTGTATTTGACCTTGTTATTCTTATCAGCCATTGTTAATTACCTCCATTTCAAATGTGTACAGGACTTCATAGAGCTTTTCGCTCTCAATCCAAGTTTCTGATTTGTTATAAAAAATGCCGTGACTATCCATCACGGCTTCGATACTGTTTTCGAGTGCAGGGTCTTTGCAGTCGGTATACAGCTCAATATGAACCTCGTTTATCTTGAAATACACCACGCCATCTGCAGCAAAGTTATTACTGCCGGGTATGAGATAACAGATAAAAGGTGGTTCAGGAGATTCGCCTTCAGCGAAATGGTCATAAGCAAAAGGCAGCTTCATCTCCTGAAGCATTTTGACTATTGATTTCATTATTTCAGGCTCCTCTCAATTTCTTTTTCAAGTTCCTCAATACCTGCCTGCTCTGCAGGAGCAATATGCGCTCTGCCTGCAACACGTCCTCCGCCGCGCTTGGCATGGCCAAACTCAAGTAAGTGGGCCAGCTGATAGCGATTTTTGGAATAGACGGTTACTTCTAGAGAATTTGAGGTTTCCTTGGTGTTTTTTACTGACCAGCTTTTAGCATATTTACCGGTATCAGAAGGAGCAGTAGCCTGAATCTGCTTTCTTACGGTGGTTCCGGCTTTCTTTACTGCAGCTTTTAAGTCATCCGTGGCAAGGTCAGCATAATCCTGCAAGCCTTCCATGATAACAGAAGCCATCTGGTCAATTGTTACTCTGTTAGAAGACATATTTACCGCCTCACTTTCTCGCAGGATAATTTAATGCATTTGCGCTTGTAATTCATGTGGTCAACAGCCTTGATATCGTAAATCTCGCCATTAAACTCCACTCGGTAATGAGTAGAGTCAATGGCAGCAGCTTTCTTGCACCAGCGGATGGTGAAATCAATCTTCGAATTGTCGATTACAAGTCCGGCATCTGTGTTTTCTTTTCCTGCTTCAGAACTTACTGTTGCATAGCAGGCATAGTAAGAAAACCATGCGTTTTTATGGTTGCCAAGAGCATCCACGGTCACTTCATTTTTGGTGATAGAGATTCGGACATTTAGAAGCTCAATGTTCATCAGAATACCTCCCTTCGAGCACCGAAAAGAAGTGAGCGGAGTGTTATCGTAAGTGCATGATGGTCGGCTTCTTCTCTGTGCTCATACATATAAGCTACGGTATACATGACAGCAGCTTTTGCATTATCACAGGCATAGAAAACCTCGATATCCTCTGTACGGATGATATCCATACAAATACGCTGAGCAGATGTAATGAGGGCAACGATGAGTGCATCGTCATCTTCAAAATCCACTCGCAGATAATTTTTCATTTCTTCCAGTGTTACGAGCATTACTCATCGCCTCCAATCATAAAAGCGATGCCACCAGAGTTGATGGCACTGCCAGTGTTACATTTAGGCCTTAGTAGTTGTTGTGCCACTGACCTTCAAAATCTGAACTGCTTCAGGAAGGATGAGCTTACCATCAACACGTTCCTTGGCAACGAATCCAATCATACCGTTTCCAGCAAAAAGCTCAGTAAGCTGCTTGAAGGAACGAGTACCACGGTCGCCGATGTTGTAGTAGCTGTAATCACCGAAAGCAATCGCATCTGTAGGAGCGAAAGGAGAGGTATGGACAGGATAACCGAGTAACTTGTCAGGCTCACCGGCCTGATAAGAAGGCTGCCACATATAGGCTCCATTGTTGTCCTTGAAGGTTCGGATAGTAGCAATAGTCTGGTCATTCATAATGAATGCAGAGTTCTTTCTGTAAGGGCGCTTAAGTGCGTAGACAAGGTTCATGATGTCATCTGCAGTAAGCTTGGTTACAGTTTTGTAGACAGTTCCGCCGCCGGTCTCGGCAAAAAGTCCAAGAGGCTGGCCTACGCCGGTACCATTAAGGAATGCGTCCTCTTCAGCATTAGAAAGAGCCTTACCAAACTCGTCTATGATGTAGTTTTCAAGGTTGAAGGCGCTGTCGTAAAGAAGCTCTTCAGTAACCTTGATTGCTACATGAAGCTTGTGGGCATCAAGCAAAATCTGTGCGAACTGTGCATCAGAGAACTGAAGGGCACCGCCTTCTTCAATCCATGCTGCAGCAGGCTCGGTAGACGCGATGTTGATTTTGTGGTCGCCGGAAGTAGTAATCTTGTGGCCGAGCTTACGCATAATATTCTCGCCATTAAGTACCTTAATCAAGCGGCTGTCGTACTCTTCAGGAACAAGATAACCGCCATCGGCATCGACACCTTCCTGAAGTACATTGGACACCTGACGGAAGTTGGTACGAAGTGCAGTCAGCATACCTTCCTTGTATGCATCAGATGCACGACCTTTCTTCTTAGGAGCCATGCTGCCAGAAGGCTTAGAAGTAAGAGGAGTGTTAATAGGCTTACTCATTTCAGCTTCGCGCTGCTCCTGACGTTCAAGGCGATGGATTTCATTGGTAAGAGCATCAATGTCTGCTTCCATCTTAGTATAGGTTGCATCGTCTGAGGCAGTGAGAACACCGCTTTCGGTACGATGAGATTCAAGAAATGCTTTAGCTGCATCCAGAGCTTTGTTGCGCTTTTCGCGAAGTTCCATAATAGTCATGGTTAATTACCTCCATTAAATATACTTTTTGATTGTGTTAAGGTGCTCCATCAACGAATCAACAGAGCGACCTGTAGGTTCAGGTTCGACGGGTTTAACGTCGATTTTGCATTTGGCTGCAAGCTTCTCCATAAGAGAATTGGTTACTGCCGCACGGGAGTAAGAAGCGGCTATTGCCTGCTGAGGCATTTCTTCTTCCTCGTAGGGGCGTTGCATAATCTCGTCTGCAAATCCGAGCTCAACAGCCATGTTTGCGTTCATCCAAGTTTCTGCATCCATAAGGTGAGAGAGTTTGGCGCGGCTCATACCAGTTTTGATTTCATAGGCATTGATGATGGAGTCTTTGACTTCATCCAGCATTGCGATGGCCTTTTCCATTTCGCTTGCGTTACCAAAGGCAGCGGTCATCGGATTGTGAATCATCATCATGGAAACCGGAGATACAATGACCTTGGTTCCTGCCATAGCGATAACGGATGCAGCAGAAGCAGCAATACCGTCAATTTTGATAGTGACATTGCCCTTGTAATCCATCAGCATATTGTAAATCTGAGCTGCGGCCACGCAGTCACCACCGGGAGAATTAATCCACACGGTAATGTCACCGCTGCCGGAAAGCAGCTCATCCTTAAAGAGCTGAGGCGTTACATCATCATCAAACCAGCTTTCCTCGGCGATTGTTCCGTTTAGGAACAGCGTCCTTTCCGTTACCGTCTCCTGAGTCTCCTGATTTGTCACCATCTTGTTTTTCCACTTCCAAAACTTCTTCATTGGAACCTTCCTCCTTTCCAGCAGCAGTGGTCGCTGCAAAAATACCTGCATCCTCCAGCTTGGTCATGTTTCCATTGATGAGATATAAGTCACCACCAAGTTCCGGCGGAATTCGGTCTAAGTTTTCAAGTTCACGGATATCGTTGGCAGACATCCAGCCATTCTGTCTGGCTGTGGCATAACCGTTCATTCGGCTTTGATAATCACCACGAAGCAAGCCATCGACGTTGAACTTGACAAAATAAGCAGCCTTCTCGGAATCAGATAGCAAAGCACGGTTTAGGGCCTGTTCCCAGCGAACTATCCAAGGCTCCAAGGTGTACTTCACAAATTCCAGCGATTGCTGCTCAATATTAGAAAAGCTCGATTTTTCCAAATCACCGACCATGTGAGGCGGCACGCGAAAGATTCGAGCTATTTCATCAATCTGAAATTTTCTTGTTTCCAGAAACTGCGCTTGTTCCGGAGAGATGGAGATAGGCGTATATTTCATGCCTTCCTCCAAAATAGCTATCTTATGCGAGTTGCTTCCAGAGAAGCCTTTATTCCAACTTTCTCGGATTGCATCAGGATTCTTTACCGTACCCGGAAACTCTAAAAGTCCGCCGGGTGTAGCACCGTTTGCAAAGAACTTAGCTCCATACTCTTCACAGGCAATAGCCATGCCGATAGCATTCTTGGCCATTGCGATTGGAGAATAACCAACTAAGCCGTCAAAGCCGAGACCCGGAACGTGAAGAACATCGGAAGGCTTCAGATTAACTGTTCCATTCTTCATAGTTGGAGCATCGGAATCCTGCATCTGATATTGGTAGTAAAGATGCCCGTGCTTGTCTCTGTCGACGCTCATGCGATTTGGCATTAAGGGATATAGGCCAACAACCTGTCCTTTTCCGTTACGGATAATCTGCGCATAGGCATTTCCCCACAAAAGAAGGTGCGTCATTAATGTTTCTCTGAATACAAATGATGTCATTTCAGGATTTGGCTCATCATGGAGTATCTTGTAAAGCGGATGCTCCAGCGCTTTTTCCTTACTGCCGCCATCTTTGTATTGGTAAAGATGCACCGGAAGTCCAGCAATGGATTCTGACAAAATACGCACACAGGCATAAACTGCAGTCATCTGCATAGCAGAACGTTCATTGACGGATTTTCCAGAGGTGCTTCCACCAAAGAGAAAACGATAGCCATTTCCATTAATGCTATTTGTGGGCTTATCCCTTGACCTGAATAAACCGGAAATCAAACTCATATTTCATGCGCCTCCTTTCAGATAAACAAAATGCCTCTGTTGTCATAAACAGAAGCACCAGAATCATTACCACAGCGAATGGCACGGTCAAGTCCCATGATGGTAGCAATAGCACCATCAATTTTCTCTGTAGATTTTTCTTTATCAGCTTTAATATTGCCAGCCGGGTCAGTACGGATATAGATGTTATCTATCATCCAGCGAAGTACAGGATGACCACCGTGGGCCAGTTTTTCTTCAAGTGTTAGCTTCATTAGTTCCTTGGTAGGCGGAGACATATCTTTGAAGCCCTGACCAAATGGAACTACAGTGAAGCCCATGTTCTCTAAGTTCTGAACCATCTGGACAGCGCCCCAGCGGTCAAAGGCAATTTCTCTGATATTGAAGCGCTCACCAAGACGCTCAATGAATTTTTCGATGTAACCGTAGTGAACAACATTTCCTTCGGTGGTTTGCAGGAATCCTTGTCGCTCCCAAACATCATACGGGACATGGTCACGCCTTACTCGAAGGTCAAGCGTATCTTCAGGTACCCAGAAGTATGGGAGAATCGCATATTTGTCGTCATCATCCTGCGGAGGGAAAACCAGAACAAATGCTGTGATATCCGTAGTGGAAGATAAGTCCAGACCGCCATAGCAAACGCGTCCTTCAAGGTCATTTTCATTGACACGGAAGGAGCAGTTATCCCATTTTTCCATCGGCATCCATCTGACAGCCTGCTTTACCCATTGATTCAAACGGAGCTGTCTGAAGGAATTTTCTTCACCGGGATTTTGTTTTGCAGATTCGCAAGCTGCTTTTACTTTATCGATTCCAACAGTGATTCCAAGTGATGGATTAGCTTTCTTCCAGACCTTCGGGTCAGTCCAGTCGTCAGTTTCATCAGCGCCATAGATAACCGGATAGAAGGTAGGGTCGATTTTTCTTCCCTCAAGGATATCCTTGGCTTTCTGATGGGTTTCATAGCAAATGCTGTTTGTGTCCGTTCCTGCGGTTGTAATCAGGAAGTAGAGTGGCTGCATACGAGCGTCGCCGGAGCCTTTGGTCATTACATCAAATAGCTTTCTGTTGGGTTGGGTGTGAAGTTCATCAAACACAACGCCATGAATATTGAAGCCATGTTTTGAATAGGCTTCTGCGGAAAGTACCTGATAGAAGCTGTTTGTAGGTTGATATACAATACGCTTCTGGGAAGCAAGTATCTTTACTCTTTTGTTTAGCGCCGGGCACATACGCACCATATCTGCAGCAACATCAAATACGATGGTTGCTTGCTGGCGGTCAGCGGCGCATCCATAAACCTCTGCACGTTCTTCGCCATCACCGCATGTAAGTAGAAGTGCAACAGCAGCTGCAAGTTCTGATTTTCCCATCTTCTTAGGAATTTCAACGTAAGCTGTATTGAACTGGCGGTAACCATTAGGCTTTAAAGTACCGAAGATATCTCGGATAATCTGTTCCTGCCAGTCGATGAGTTCAAATGGCTTACCAGCCCATGTTCCTTTGGTGTGGCATAAGCATTCGATGAAGTTTACTGCATAATCGGCAGCAGCTTCATCATATTTGGAGTCTGAGGCTTTGAACTTGGTCGGTTTATATTTCTTCAACTTTTTCAAGTTTTTCACCTCCTTGTGGCATAAAAATAAGCCGCATCACTGCGACCGTCTGTAACGAGATACAGGGCCTTTCGGCTCTGCATCTGGGAATAGTAATTTCTGTTTGTTTTCTTATTTTGCAATGCTCATCTTGAAAGCAGGAATGCGTTCTTTCTCACCTGTTCTCCAGTCGTCGTAGCGGCTGTTGATTTCGATAAGTCCATCAAGTGTGCATCCGCGTTTCTGAAGTTCAGCAATTGTTGTGATAAGGCTTGAGAAGGTTGAGCTAATGGTGAACTCGGTAATTCCAAGGCGCTTGCAGTTTTCAAGGATTGGGTCGATGTCGTAATCCCAGATAACTTCGGCGAAGTTGATGAGTTCATTGCCTGCGTCGATGCTGTAGAAGTAAGCTGCACCAAAGGTTGGGTTGATGTCGATGTCCTTGAAGAGTGCTCCTGTTTCTGCAGTCTTGTCTAAAATCTCGATTCTTTTCATGGTAGGTTCCTCCTAAAAATGTGTATTTCCCTTTCGGTAGTACTATATATCACTCTAAAAGCACATAATAGCAAGCTAATTCGAGTCATATATGTACCAAAGATTACAGGTGTTTCAGAGAGGAAAATGTGTAGTTTATTCCTTGCCATAAAGAATGAAATCACCGTATTCTTCCGGGTGTTCATCAATGTATGCGACCAGTTCCAGAAGTCCAAGGTCAATAGCTACCTGCTTAACGCCCTGAAAGTCCAGCATGTTGATAAGAGCAGTGTCTCTTACCTGAAGAATCTGCTTTTTAATTTTCACTGTCATGTGGTGCCTCCTTTACAATTCTGCAGCGGTCTTCACCATAGACAACATTCAGGCCGGAACCATTGTCCCAATGAACCATAATGCTTCCGGTGTCGTCTACACCATAAACTGTACCGCGAGTTCCAATTGGTGGTGCTTGCACATCATCCATCTGTACAAGCTCAACGCGTGTGCCAACCGGATAGGTCTGGCGAAGTCTATTTACAATCACTTCATTCGGAAATCTCATCGTTTGCCACCTCCTTTGCAGTGCCGCTTTTGAAAGCTGAGCTTCCGGAAAGGTTTCTCAAGAGAATCTTTCTGCTTTGCTTATATTCGTCACCGATAAATCCAAGGCGAAGTAAGAAGCAGCGGAAAGTGTACTTTTCATTGTCAGTTGCTTTTTCAGTGCTGCTGATGCGCTTCTGGTTGATGCTCATCTGGCAAAGAGCTGCAATAAATTGAGTGTAGGCTGTAGCTTCATCAGGCTCCGTGATTTTGCTAAACCAAGGGAAGGTTATTTTGTCCTTTTCAATGATGAAGCCAAGGTCTGTAATTCCTAATGCCTTTTTAATCAGGCTTGCTTTTGCATCCAGCAGGTTTGCAAGGTTTCCTGTTGCAACCTTATCAAGTGGAATGGAAATGGTGAAGGATGGGTCTTCGGTTATAAGTTCTGTGGGCTCCTCGGTGGTTGGCTGTGCAAAAAGCTCATCCGGGATGCTTTCGGCTTTGAGGCCTATTTTGTCAGCTGCTTCCAACACCTCGCGAATGATATCGTAATCTGTTCGTTCATCAAAGCAGCAGGTGCCATCCTTGGTTATTGTGATGTTGTTTACCACATAGGCCGCTGAAGGCATACCCTTGTAAACTGCTTTCCATCCGGTTACTTCTGAAATGATGCCGACCAGCTGTTTTCTGTCTGCACCGGTTACATTGAATTTAATCTCCATAGTGGAATCCTCCTTATGTTTTGGTAGTACATTAATCACTCTAAAGGCACATAATAGCAAGCGATTCCGGAAGAATATATGTACCAAAGATGCGCCTTTAGAAGGTGTGATTTTTGTCTATCAGGCTTCGTTGGATTCCTCATTGATAGCAACTTCATCATACGAATAAGTAAGCCCGTCACGGATAACAGAAACGCCATCGTGGGAGCCTACCTGTTCAATGTAGCGCTTTACGATGACGTCTGCATACTTTTCATCTAATTCAATTGTGTGGCATATACGACCGGTCTGTTCACAGGCAATGAGTGTGCTGCCGGAACCACCAAACGGGTCAAGTACAATGCAGTTGCTCATGCTGGAATTCATAATCGGATATGCAATCAGTGCAATCGGCTTCATAGTAGGATGGTCTGCATTTTTCTTAGGCTTCTCGAATTCCCAGATGGTTGTTTCTTTTCTGCCGGAGTACCATTGATGTTTGCCGGATTTCTTCCAGCCAAACAAGCAAGGCTCATGCTGCCACTGGTACGGAGAGCGTCCAAGAACCAGCGAAGGTTTCTTCCAGATGCAGCAGCCGGAAAGATAGAAACCTGCATCAGAGAATGCTTTTCTAAAGTTCAACCCTTCGGTATCAGCATGAAATACATAGATAGAAGCGTCGTCAGCCATGTTTCCAGCCATATTTGTGAAAGCATCAAGCAGGAAATGATAAAAGGAATCGTTGTCCATATTATCATTCTGTATTTTACCGGCAGTTCCTTCGTAGTTCACATTGTACGGAGGGTCGGTTATTACAAGATTTGCTTGCTTACCGGCCATCAGAAGTTCATAGCTTTCAGGTTTTGTACTATCACCGCAGTAAAGACGATGCTGTCCAAGGCACCAGAGGTCACCAGTTTTAGAGAAGGTAGGCTTTTGAAGTTCTGCTTCAACGTCAAAATCATCGTCCCTGATTTTATCTTTGGTGGAGTCCTTGAATAAATCATCAAGTTCAACAGGCTCAAAACCAGTAAGTGATACATCAAAGTCAGCACCCTGCAAGTCTGCAATCAAAAGAGCCAGCTTATCATTATCCCATTCTCCACTGATTTTGTTGAGAGCAACGTTCAATGCCTTTTCATGTTCAATATCAAGCTCTACAACAACACAGTCAACTTCTGTCATTCCCATGTCCTGCAAAACCTTAAGTCGCTGATGACCACCAACGACGCATCCGGTAGTAGAGTTCCAGATAACAGGCTCCACATAACCGAACTGTTCAATGGAGCGTTTTAATTTTTCATATTCAGCGTCACCGGGCTTCAAATCCTTACGGGGATTGTAATCCGCAGGAAACAGCTCCGTGACTTTTTTCTTTTCAATAACCATAAGTGCCTCCTTAGAATAATCCCCATTCAGCAAACTTCTCGAAGCCGCCGACAGATTTGATATAATCTGCTGCAATATCGACGAGTTCCTGATAAGGATGTCCATCAATATTATCATCGCCAATAGCACAGCTAAGCGCCACAGGCTTTCCTGTTTCCTGAGCTTTTAAGAAAGCGTAAATATTGAGGGTAACATCGGCTTTGGATAAATCTTTACCGTGAAGACCACCACCTGTAACAGAGTCGGACATATCGCTTCCGAGCTTTCTGTTGGTTGCACCGGTATCTACATCAGTGCCACCAGTCCAGTCTCCGAGAGGATTTACTTCGGCAGGTGGGTACATATTGGAGAGTTCAGCAGTAGAAGCATTGCTTTGACAAATGATTAGTCTTGCCTCATCCATGATGTACTTTCCATCAAATGGATAGTGTGCATAAATATCACGGGCAATTACCGAAAGAGCCTTCTGTTCATCAGTGAGAGGTATCCCTTTGAAGATTCCGTTGTCGCCGCAGCGTATTCCGGAAGACTGATTGTCGGATAAATGCTTATCCTGTGGAACAATAACGATATCTGGCTCCACATTACCAGCTAAACGAGAGATAGCGGCTTCAATATCATTAGTAGAAAGAGAAGCAGTTGTCTCAATAATAACGTGGCATTTGCTATGTCCGATTAAAACCTCGACTGCAATCTTCGGAGCAGTTTCTGCTTTGTATGCTAAGTCAACGATAGCTCCGGCAATTCTGTCTGCAATTTTATCCGGATGACTTGGATTTACTTTTTCAATCATGTTAGTT
Source organism: Coprococcus sp. AM14-16 (assembly GCF_003434675.1). NCBI lineage: Bacteria > Bacillati > Bacillota > Clostridia > Lachnospirales > Lachnospiraceae > Coprococcus > Coprococcus sp. AM14-16. The sequence continues at coordinate 127,016 of NZ_QTLL01000002.1, read as the reverse complement.
TCCTTTCCTTGCACGAAGCAGGCGTTCCATAGCATCATCCATAGGAGTATCGCCGGAATACTCTGTCGCACAATTTTCTTTTACGATTTGATAGATTTCCATCCAGAGCCTGTTTGTCTGGCTCATAAAATTCTGACTCATGGCTACATACGGAGACTGGATGGCATTTCCCGTAGTAGGGTGTTTGGCAAGAAATCCAAAGTCGGAAATTGCTTCCTCACACTGAATCCATCTGGCTACGCTCATTGCATAACGTTCAAGAAGTTGAGGAGAAACAAGTGTCGCGCATCTGCGCTCTGCCAGCCACTCCCATGTTGATTTATAAACTTCTTCTGCCACCAGCGACTTACCGTCTTTTTGAGTAGCGGATAAGAGCTTGGATGGCTTGGGCATCTGCTGACCTTCTAAATCGGTAGCTTTGTCTTCAAACTCGATGACAGTCAGCTTTCGTTTACCCGGATTACCCTCAGCAATCTTGTCAGCTAAGGGCTTCTTTTTGGCTCCAGCGCCGATACGCGCGCCGCCACGGTTGGTACCGTCCTTAGCCATTAGATACACCTCCTTGTCGTCAGGGCCTATATACCCCGTTTGAAAACGCGACTTTGCGCGTGTGACCCCACGCCCGTTCCACGGAAGGTTTGCTGTAGAGATTTTGACTCCCCCTACAGTTACTCCTTGTTGTGCCAACGGTCACCGTGTTCTGCATGAATTCGTGCATGACACGCTTTGCAAAGAGCCTTCAGGTTATCTCTGTCATGAGTTCCTCCCTGAGATAAAGGCTTCATGTGATGTATCTCCTCGGTTGGTGTGTACACACCTTTCTCAAGGCAGAGCTCACACATGGGATGAGAAGCGGCATAACTGTCGCGGATACGTTTCCAAGCTCTGCCATAACGTCTCTTAGTGGCAGGGTCTCGGTCGTAACGTTCGTAGCGTTTGGCTTCCAGCTTGGCGTGTTCCTCACAGAAACGACCGTCAGTAAGATTTGGACAGCCGGGATAGGAACAGGGCCTTTTTGGTCGTCTTGGCAAATGAAACACCTCCTTGTGGGCATAATAAAAGCCCTGCAGGATTTGTGTCCAACAAGGCTTCTGTGATTTTCTTTTTTTGCTATTATAATATTATCATACGACAATACTCTCAATCTATCACATTAACTCTCATCCTGTTTTGGAACTACGATTTCTTTTAATGCGCTGCTGTGCATTCGGTGTATGTGCTGCATGGAATAGTTCATATCGACCGCTATCTGTTCCCAAGTGATGAAGCAGAGATAGCGCTTTTCAAGAAGAGTCTGATATTCCACATTTGGTACTGCCTTTATGACACCCATGATTTCACGCTTCAAATCAACCAGCTTTTCGATGTCCTTTTTCAGGCGGTCTTCCAAATCAATGATTTTTATAATGCAGTCTTCCAATCTGGAACCGCCATGATTTGGATTTCGAGGCATATCTGAAAATGTGCTGGTACATCTTGTTGCTAAGTCGTTTAAAGAAGCAATTTGCTGGGTTTTTGAAGTAATACGCTCATCGAGATAGCGAGCCTGTAATAAATACTCTTTTGCGTTCATGCTTAACCTCCGGATTATTGATATTTCCCTCGGATTGGCATTGTTTGTCATAGATTTGCTTTCACCGCATCAATAAGTGCGTTCTGTGTAACTTCTTTTAGTGATAGGGCCTTTAAGATGCGCTCATCGATAGTGCCTTTTGTGATAATATGCTCGATTATCACAGTACCGGATGTTTGACCTTGTCTCCATAAACGGGCGTTGGTCTGTTGATACAATTCCAAAGACCATGTCAACCCAAACCATACAAGAGTGGAACCACCTGCTTGAAGATTGAGACCGTGGCCGGCAGAAGCAGGATGTATTATTGCAACCGGGATATTACCATTATTCCAGTCAATGATATCCTTGCTGGTCTTGATTTCTCTTACATCAAAGCGTTTTTTGATTCTTTGCAGGTCATGCTTGAACCAGTAGGCCACCAGAAGAGGTTTGCCATTTGCTGATTCGATAATGTCCTCTAAGGCATCAAGCTTTCGGTCATGGAATTCTACGATATTGCCTTCATCATCGTAAATGGCACCATTGGCAAGCTGTGAAAGTTTTCCGGTAAGAGAAGCGGCATTGGCAGCAGTAACTTCACCTTCAGGAAGCTCTAATATGAAATCTGCTTTGAGCTCTTCGTATCGTGTTTCTTCATCCTCGGATAATTGAACCTCATATTGAGATGTAATCAGTTCTGGCATTTGCAGATGGTCAGTAGATTTCATTGAAATCGTGATATCTGATATTTTTCTGTAGATTGCATCTTCGGCATAAGGCATTGGCTTATAAGAGTAGATGATTTCACCATTACGCTTATCCGGAATGAAGTAATTGTTGCGGTAGTGGGTAATGAAGCGACCGAGACGTTCACCAAAATCCAGTAGCTTGAATTCTGCCCATAAATCCATAAGTCCGTTTGAAGAAGGCGTACCTGTAAGTCCGATGATTCTTTTCACCTTTGGTCTTACTTTCATAAGAGACTGGAAGCGTTTTGATGTGTGGTTCTTGAAGGAAGAGAGCTCGTCAATAATTACCATATCGTAATTAAAATCGAAACCGCTGCTATCAATAAGCCACCCTAAGTTCTCTCTGTTGATTATTGTGATGTCAGCATTCGCCGCTAATGCAGCTTTTCGTTCCTTTACCGTGCCCACAGCAACAGCATACGTGAGATGCTTCAGATGTTCCCATTTACTAATTTCAGCAGGCCAAGTATCACGGGCTACTCGAAGTGGAGCTACCACCAAAACACGATGTGCTTCAAAACTGTCAAACAGAAGGTCCGCGATGGCAGTCAATGAAATAACCGTTTTTCCAAGACCCATATCGAGGAGAACTGCAGCCACAGGATGTTTTTCAATATAATCAATGGCATAGGCTTGATAATTATGCGGTGAGAAGTTCATGAAGCATTCCTCCAATCTGTTCTACGCTGTCAATCACATAAACTTTAAAACCAAGTGAACGTAGCATTTTGTGCCTTGATACCTGAAGTGGGCGTGGCGCCTTTCCCGGAGCCTTAAGCTCCACAAAAGCAAACACCCCATCAGGTAGTAATACTAAGCGGTCGGGCATTCCGGCGAAACTTGGGGACACGAATTTAAGTGCAATCCCACCAGCCTTTTTAACCAACTTTGTTAACTTGTTTTCTATCTGTTTTTCTAACATTGTCATCCTCCATCAAAGTTTAATTTTCTTGATGTGCAAGGTGTATCAATGGTATTTACCTAACTTTTATATATTCTATTTTTTATAGCCTATAGAAAAGTTTATAAATACACCTTGATACACCTTGTCATTAGTTCTAATTAGTCCAAGAATTCTTCTTCAAAATCGTCTTCGGTACGGATACGCAGACCCTTGAAATAGCGCTTTCTGTTCTGAGTGATACGCTCATAGCCGGCATTCTCCAATGCAAAATAAAAGTCAGCGGTACTGCGCACGTATTCGTTGGTATCGATGCAGTAGTTGCGATATGCCTGATAAAGAGAAGAGGAACTTTCCTTATAATCGTCACCCACAACGCACTTGTCTTCAATGAAGTGAGAGAACCAGTCGTTCTGGCTGCGGTATTCGTTGATGGCTTCCTGAACGCAAGCTGGAACCGGAATCTGATATTCCAGCTCAATGACTTTCTTGCTTCCTTCAATAATCCAAGCAAGGATAGCACTGCCTGCATTATCGTAGAGATACTCACTGTAATTCTTGATGTCGCTGCTGCCTGTAATCTTTGCGTTAAACGGAATTACAATAAGACGTCTCCAGATACCATCATCAGATGCAGATACACGAGGAAGATGGTTTGTGTAAAGCACAAGCGTGTGGCAAGGCTTGAATGAGAAGGGGTCTTTATACTTCTTTTCAGCAAAAACATCATCAGTAGAACAGAGTTGTTTTACGGTAGAGTCATTTAGTCTTGCGCCTTCCTGCATTTCTGCTGCAATGAGCAGACGCTTTCCTTTAACTTCTGCCATTTCAGGTTTGATGTTTCTGCGACATCCAACAGTTAAGGTATCCGCTGAAATGTTGCCGGAATACAAACCAAGCACACGTGAGATGGCATTCCAGAAGGTGGACTTACCATTACGACCATCACCATATGCAATAATGAGTGCTTCCACATAAACCTTGCCGATAGCAGCAAGACCACAAATCATCTGAACATAATCGATAAGCTCCTGATTGTACTGGAAAATAAGATTCAAACTGTCAAGCCAAATCTGCATGCCTTTCTGACTCGGTGATACACTGGTGATTTTGGTGATGAAGTCTTCCGGCGAATGCTCACGGGCACCGGCTATGCCTTTACGAAGGTCATAGGTTGCTTCAGGAGTACAAAGCGCAAAGCAGTCTGCGTCCAAGTCTCTCGGAGAAATCTCAAGCATTGGGTGTGATTCTTTTAATGTGGATGTCACATTTTTGGAATCGCGGCGCTTAATTGCAAATGCCTGATATGCTTTTGCAGCTAAGAATTCCTGATATACTTTCAGCTGTTCCTCGTTCATAAGCTGTTCTGCCTTTGCCTTTGATGTACTGTCGAGAATATTCTGAGCACCGCAGTTTTTCATTTTGTCGAGTGCTTCCAACAGGTCATTGTTAGCTTCCTTAAGCTGACGTCTTGTAAGCTCATGTGCCACAGCCTGAGCGCCGGGTTCACTTTCCTGCCAGTAGTGGTCGGAATAACGTATAAAGTGAGTAGCCGGAGAGTAACGCAATTCCTTAGAAAAATACTTTGCTAACACCTCAGCTTGTCCGACATCGGAATAATCCTCTGGTTTATAACAGGAAGGGTCATTATATACTTCAGGAGCAACATATCCATCCTGCTGTGAAACACGGGCGTAGAAACGCTGAGCACTGTGCCAGATAGTAGCAAGTTCGGATGCTTCCAGTGGTGGATTACACTTTGTAGCTTCATCCAGAAATGCTTGATATGCTTTATCACTGTCACCATATTTTTTGATGACCTTTCCGGCAAATCTTGACATGGTAGCATTACGACTGCCTTCAGGGATAGAGGAACTATAATATTGCCCCGTTGACATATCTTCATCGAAAATGTCCTCATCGAGATATTCTGTTAAGTTCATGCGTCCCGGATATAGAGCAACCTCAGCGGCAGCAGTCCCAAAGAAGAAACGAGCGGCATCCAGAGCCTGCGTATCAAAGTAAGGAAAGATGGAATTGACCAGCTTTTTCATATCAGCGTAAAGCGTAGCATCGGTTACATACTCGATTGGAAAAAGAATATGAAACTTCGGTCTTGCAGGCTTACCATTCTTGACCTTGTTGTGAAAACGACTGTAATGAACTGCGAAGGTTACGCCGGGAAAAGCCTGCATAACATCTTCAGGAGTAATCCAGTCTTCAGGATTTTCTGAATGGTCATTATCGCAGTCTACCGGCAGACAGTCACTGCCGATAAAATTCTCGCCATTGCGGTAGCTGTTTTTATATTCAGCACATACGTAATCATGGCTGATTGCCGTTTTCAGGCTATCCTCGTCGAGAATAACCAGCTTATGAGGGTAGGAGCAGTTACCGGGATTGCCAGTAACATCAGAACTGTAAATGGTAAACATTAGTCGTACACCTCCTCGGATTCATCCTCCAGCACCTTAGTAATAAACTTGAGTGCACGAATCATTGTTTCTAGCTCGCAGTCACCACCAAGCATTACTTCAAATCCTTCTGTATCTCCGAAGCGGTCACGTATAACGCGAATATCCATATCGGTGCAGCACTCATCGCGGATAGCAAAATAGGTGCGACCGCCATGTCCTGTATCGCCTCCCATAAAACCTGTTGTTCCTGCTTCAACTTCGAGAATGTTGCAGCTGACAACATCACGGGTGTAAGTGGTAATCTCCGTACCATCTTTTAATCTGCGTCTGTTTTGTTTAATTTCATACATAGTATTAAGCCTCCTGACATTCTTCTGTGAAATAGCGCAAGCGGTAGTTTTTCCACTTGGCACGATTGATTTCTGCTTCCATTCCGGATGAGATACGATTGCCAAACACCCATACTTCAGAACACTTGCTCATCAGTGCGTTACCAAAGAATAAGCCGAGTTCACGTTCTGCAGGTTCTGCATCATTAAGAAACTGCGGAAACAGTAAGTGTGGTGCAATGGGTATATATCCTTCATCCACTGCAAAGCGACTGTATCTTCTTGCAGCAGCAACATTCGCTTCAATATCACCTGCATAGGGTGAACAGATATACACGATAGGCCTGAAAGCACGAAGGGCACGCTGTTCCTGTTCGATTGTCGCCAATGAGTCATGGGCAGTTGGGTCAGGATAACCTTCGTTGTTGAATTTGCTGATGCTCATATCAGAGTCCTCCTTCCCGGGCAGACTAAAAGAGCGTCCACCTCTAATTTCCACTGGAGATGAACGCTCGGTTTGAGCGGATGAATTTAATCTTTTTTGTAAAATGGTGTTGTATAACCATCTGCACGAAGAATCAAACCTTTAGCCCAAGGCGGAGTTCTTCCCATTTGCTCACATACAGCATCCAATGACATACGAGGGTCAGCCTCGATAACAAGTTCATCATGAATATGCATAACGATAGAACAGTGCTGCAGAGTTTTCATAGCGTAGCAAAGGATATCACGAGCTGTTGCCTGCACAATGTTTTCCACGAACTTAGGACCATAAGAATCGAGACGTTCCCATTTCTTAGTGCTGCCGACACCTTCATAGGTAATGCAGGAACCACCGAACTTATTGGTTCCTATCTTTGGCTTAACATATGCAAGGTTCCTGCCGGAAGGCAAAGTGATAAAGAGCATGCCGCTTCTGCAAGAGAAGGTGAGTCCATATTCGGTGGTAGTGTGTTTATACTTGACTGCTTCCATAACAGCACGGTCTACTGCCCACCAGAATTCAACGATATGTGGATTTGACTGGCGCCAAGCATCTACAAGTGCAGGAAGCTCATCTTCTGTAAGTCCCATTTCGATAGCCCCCATAGCTTTCAAAGCACCTACGGAGCCGCCATATCCAAGCGCAAGTTCTGCGATTTTACCTTTCTGGCGCAGGTGCCCATTAATACCATGCTTTTCAACAGGAACCTTAAACATCTGTGAAGCAGAAGCACAGTAAATGTCACCGCCTTTGGCAAAGACCTTCTGGCGCCATTCTTCACCGGCGAACCATGCAATCACACGAGCTTCGATGGCAGAAAAGTCTGCAACAAGAAACTGAGTGCCATTGCGAGGAATAAATGCTGTTCTTATTAGCTGGGATAAGGTGTCTGGTACATCTTCATACAAAAGCTTTACACCTTCAAAATCACCGGAACGTACCAGACTGCGTGCCTCTGCTAAATCAGGAAGATGATTTTGAGGCAGGTTCTGCAGCTGGATATTACGTCCTGAAAATCTGCCGGTGCGGTTTGCCCCATAAAACTGAAACATTCCACGGGCGCGACCATCATCGCATACTGTCTTTTTCATAGCCTGATATTTACGCACAGATGATTTCGCCAGTTGCTGCCTGAGAGTAAGTATGTCAGCAAGCTTCTCCGGAGCGTTTTTCAAAAGCTCTGCCACAGTCTTTTTATCAAGGCTGTCGGTTTCTACACCGTTATCTGATAACCATTGTTTCATCTGTTGGACAGAGTTCGGATTTTCAAGTGCAGTAATATCCTTCATGGTAGCAGTCAGTTCTTCACGAGAGCGAGAGTCCATTTCAATAGCCTGATGCACAAGTTCCATATCCAGTCTTACACCACGGTCGTTGATTTCTTGGTCGATGTGGTATTCTTCCCAAACACTATCGGGTACAGGGAATTTATGAAGTTTCTGCTGGATACCCATTTCTGTTTCAACATCACGGATGTTATATCGCTTGAAGGCTTCCCATTTATCAGGAGCATGAAAAGGTCTGTTTCTGGTTCTGCCGCCGTTAGATTTAGTAGCAGCGCAAGGCTGACAGAAATATTTGATGAGGTCTTTTCCTTCAGTAAGTTTCTGTTTTTCAAGTCCAAGAACTGTGCCGACACCTTCCAAGGATAATGGTAGTCCCATTGTGGCCGCCCATATCATAGAACAGCACCAGCTTTCAGGATTTAAGTATTCGCCGGTTTGATAACCTAAGAAGCGAGAGAGACATATACGTTCAAAAGAAGCATTGAATGCCCACTTAATGACAGTATCATCTTCAAGCGCAGCAATGATAGCTTCGGGTATCTTTTCACCGCAGGCAAGGTCGACAACCTGAACAGGTCCAGCATCTACGCTGTAGGCAAATAGCAATATTTCAAAATCAGGAGACTCACAGTATCGATATACGCCTGTTTTCGGAAGCTGTACATCGCTGAAAGTTTCAATATCAATACTAAGTGTTTTCATTAGCTTGTCCTTTCTAAACCTCAAAGGTGGCAGGATTGCTCCTACCACCTCCACGGTTAATAATATGAGATTGGTTTATTTGCTGAGTTCTTTCATACGAGCTTCATGGTATTCAAGGTCACGCTTGTCCTTTTCAACTTCGCGCTGTTCACGCTTGCGGTCATTGATGAGATTCTGAACCGCAGTGATAAGGAACACGATACTGAATACAAACCAGATAGCAAGAAGGATGATTACGAGAATAGACTGTAACATTTCCATAGTCGCCACCTCCATTAATCAAGGAAATCGTCATCTTCATTAGATGCGAAATCAGACTCAGCAGATGCCTTGCCGCCAAGAGGCTCACCATCACGAATCTTCTGCAGATTGTTAAGGCCGCAGGCGATTCCCTTATTGCCAGAGCTATTGAAAGCATAGAAGCTGATGCTGGCACGACCGTACACACCGGAGTAAACCTCAGAGCGAGTAAGGATAGGATTGCGGTCTGCGTCCACAATACCCGGTGCAGATGTAGCATTGGCATTTACAAAGTAGCTGCCGGCATAAGCAGGGTCATCAGGTCTTTCCATATCGCCATCGCGAAGCGGAGTCTTGATGACAGAAAGAGCAGGGACAGACTTGCCATTCCCCTTGAGCTTAGCTTCACCTTCTTTGTAGGCAGCTTCGATTGCAGCTTCAATTTTGGCGATGGTCTTGGTGTCAGACTTAGGAATGATAAGAGATATGCTGTACTTAGGTGTACCTCCGTTAATTGACTTTGGCTCCCATACGTTAGCGTAAGACCAACGAGTGTCAGGGCCAGTGATTACCTTCATAGGATTTGATACTTTTACATTCTTGTTCATTTAATTTTCCTCCATAAAATCAGTTTTTGCATTGTTCATTGCCGGACGTTTATCGCTCTCCGGCACAAGAGTAGGTTTGCCTTGCGGCTTTTCGATATAAGCTGTTAGTAGCTCATCAAATCTGGATTTACCCAGTAACTTCTGCATTGCAGTGATACCGAGAAGTTTCTTCTCATAAGGGTCAAAGCCTGCATCGGTAACAGCCTGAATGACAGCATCTTCGTTGGAATATTTGCGGTTGGCGCGTCCTTCGACTAACTTCCAGCCATTCCATTCCTTACCGCTGATTGCCTGCTGCAGAGCATATTCTTTAATATCTGATACCCAAGCTACCAGTTCATCAGCACGGGAGAGGATGTATTCAATTTCAGAATCCTCAAGCAGCGGTGGAAGTTTGAAGTCATACTGTGCAAGCATGAGATTTGCTTCCGCTCTGGCACGGCATTCATGTTTTGCTTTACAGAAACCACACCATTCACCGCAGAGGAAGTTTCCGTCACCGGCGAATGCAAGGTCAGCTGTAGGCTTTAATACTTCATCGGCCCAAGCATACAGGTCGTCCTTTGAAATCTCGAAAGTAGAGATGTTCTGACGCCTTGGCTGGTAGATTGTCATGCTGACGGTATCGATGTCGTAAATATCATCGAAGAGCTCTAAGGCACCGAGCGCATAACATTTCATCTGCGGATTATCATCAGCGGATATCAGAACACCGAGACCATGCTTGTAATCGCATATTCTCAAGGTTCCATCTGCGATAATGATGCAGTCAGCAGTTCCGAATCCCTGTTCAACCCAGCGTGAGAAATCAACACGCTGTTCAATCAGTACCTTCGGGTCAGAGCATGTTTCCTTTGCTGCTTCTACCAGTTCGAGGATGTAAGCGGCGTAACCATTTGCACAGTCATCCATTTCCTCGTTGTACCATGTCAAATTTTCAGTAGGGTCGCTGGCTTCCATGCCCAGAGCCTTCTTCAATTTGTACTCACAAAGCTCGTGTGCGTCGGTTCCTTCGGCAGCATAATCACTGCCTTTGTCATCGTAGCTTTCGCAGAGTCTTGCAGAAGGTGGACAGTTTAACCAGCGATGTGATGCTGATGCGGATAATACCGCGTGTCCTTTAGGTGGCATTGTCAAGCACCTCCACATCCTTTAACAAGGCTTCATAGTGCTTAGGGTCAACACCGGATAACTTGGAAGCCCCGTATTTCTGAAGAATTGTACGGATAGCAGCTGTATGTCCTGCACGGGACTTTTCTGCTAAAACAGCACGTACATCCTCAAGTTTGAGTTCCGGTTTCTTTTCTCTCTTGGCAGCAGGTTCCTTTGTGGGGGCTTCTTCAGCTGTACCGCTGAACTGTTCTGCTAACCAGTTTGCTGCTTCATTAATAGCAGCGGCTGCACTTCGCAGCTCTTCGATGGTCATTGCCATATCGCTCATTTTGCTCATAGCGACTTTCTCCTTTCTCTGATTGTCTTGTGTTTGCGAGGATTGTCATGTTTCTCGCCATTCTCGCGGATACCTGTGAGATTGCCGTTAGTACTGCAATCAATTCACGGTCGTTACCGCTTGAATCGAAGTAGGACTGTTTCACTTGCTTCACCTCCGTTTCTGTGGTTGTTAAGGCTTGTTGTGACCTGCCTTACACTTTCCACTGGAGATGGATGAGAAGTTTGAGCGGAGAAATTTTGAAAAAAATAAAAATTCCTCTGACATCTGTTTGATGGATGCCAGAGGAGTGGGATTGCTACCTATCTTATGTAAGATTAATAGCCGCGCATATTACGAAACTCGGTTCTATACTTCTTCATCTGGTCAGCAAAAGTTCTCTGCTTGCGACCAAGCTGTTCTGCAATCTTACGGTCGGAGAGGTCATTGCCAAGCATCTCGATGATGCGGTCAGCATCGGGGTCGAGCTCTCGGAACTTAGCAATAAGCTGTTCAAGAAGAATTGCATCTGAAATAACATCTTCCATAGTAGGAGCGGTATCGGGAATAGTGTCATACATATTCGCATTACCGTCTTCCGTAGGTACATCTAATGAAAGAATGTCACCTGCAGCGTGGTATTCACATAAATCACAGTTTCCATCGCATTTCCAAAGATACTTCTTTGTACACATACAGCGATGATGGTACTGTTCACGTTTCTGGGTTGCCCAGATTTCAGGATACAGAGCTCTGTACTGAGCTTCGGTGATTTCCACGAGTGAGACCTTGTAAGGATTCTCATCATCGCGAAGTGGATAGTAACGTTTTTTACTCTGGTTTTCGTTGTTTGCCATGATTTTTTCCTCCTGTGATTGGCTTTTTGAGCTTTCACAGGGCTTTCACATGGCTATCACTGAAGTTTCATCATCTACTTGGTTTGTTTATAGCGCTGAGATTGAAAAAAGTGCAGCTGTGTGTTATAATGGTTTAGTGGGGTTTGTTAGGAGTTAATCTGATTTATAAAATCGATTTTTCTAACAAACAAAACTAAAAAAGTCCCTATGAGTAGCTCATAGAGACATCCAATAGTTAGCTAAGTTGGCCTGCCATAGTTGGTACAGTTAGTAGAGTTGGTATTTTATAAACGAGGGACAATCAATGACAAATAATGAGAATATAAGGCTCTGCGGCGGTACTTTTTTTACACTGCTGTTGGAGGCCAGAAAACCAAGATACGGTGTGCGAGAACACTATATGGGAGATACTGATGGTTTATCCGAGCCAGAATCGTTGATAGGATTATCAAAGGTAATTGTTCCGGATTTTCAGGAACCGTTAGAATCTATGATGAAAACAATTAAGGGAAATACATTTGATTACAAAAGTTGCAAAAACAAAGGTGGTACATATTTCCCTTTCAGTGATAGAACAGCATTAAAGGCGTTCAATCAGAGAATTAGTGATAATTACAGTGAAGCTTTAAATGCTATGATTGCTTTCTGTGCAGAGTATCTTCATATGAAAGACACCACAAAAAAAGACGAGACACTTGTTAAAGCGCTCGTCGAATTAATTGATAAAGATGAAACTATTCTTCCTGAACAGCCTTTTTATGTTTGTGAGAACGGAGATACACTTAGTAAGGAACAGATAATAAGGAAAACAGATTTTTGCTTTCAGGCATTTCTTCTTGGTGTATTTCATTTCACTGTGATGCGTAAGGAGGCAGCTACAATCGGAAGAGATACATATGATACTTGGTGCCCTCCTAAAGGCGGTGCGCCGAGGGTGTATGAAGGTGATATGGGTGAAGGAATAAATCATCAGATACTATTGTCTTATGCGTTTGTTGCAGAGAGCATAGAACCAGAGGAAGTAGATGACGAGACTGTAGTTATTGAACCTGTTGAGTCGGAACAAAAAGATGGTGATGAGCCATCAAAGAAGAATGCACCACAGATGACTTTCAACTTTAATGTCACTGGTAACAATAATAGCTTTTATAACCATGTCGACACAGTGAATAATTTCTACGGAGGAAAGAAGAATGGAGAATAAACTTCAGTCTGTTGGACCTACTGTGTTACAGCAAAATGACACTCCCACAGAAATCAATCTTCCGGGAGATGGCAATACACTTATTGCTCATGCAGATAACGTCAAGAACGAATACAAAACCATGATATTGGTTAGCTCTTTGCCAAATGGAATGTATCAGAACACGCCGATGCAGGTGACATTGAATTTGGACTATTACAATTTGATTGTTGTTGCAGGTGATGAACTTGATGGGACAGGCCATGTAATGGTGGATAAAGACAGAGCTATTACAGAAAGTACATCAGATGATTTGAAAAAGAAGTATGCGGCATTAACACCGGAGGCTATAGCTGAAATAAAAATGTTTCCTACAATCATAGCTACAGAAAACCATAGTTATGGCAAAACCGATGATAATCACTACGCACATTATGGGATTATTACCGATGTGAAGGTGCAGGATAATGGAATCAAAGTGTATTATCAGCTACTTAATGCGATTCCACAGCAAAAACTGAATGAACTCATATATGAATTGGGGCTTCAAGGTAATACGAATTTTAACGAACTCAATCGTATGCATTGGGCTATAAAGAGAATAAATATGGTGGAGGTCTTAGGTGAAAACGGTATTCCACTATTTAGAATGTAACATTAACACTCATTGAAAATATTCATGGAGGTAAGAAGATGAGCGAAGAATATGAAAGCATGCAGGTAGAAAAATGGGTCAATCTTGAGGATGTCGCAGAGCATTTGAGTTTGAGTCAGGATACTGTAAGAACATGGATTAAGGAAGGAAAACTTCCTGTTTATAAGGCAGGTAAAAGATATAAGTTCAAAATCTCTGAAGTAGATGAATGGGTTAGAGAAGGAAAAATTAAAGAATAAGGAGGAGGTTTTATTATGAAGCCAAAGATGCAATCAGCTATTGAAAAAATAACACTAAATGACGCCACATTTACAGGTGAAGTAATAGAGCCGACATTCGTTAATTTTTTCTATGGTAAAAATGGTGCTGGTAAGTCTACCATAGCGAGAACAATAAAGTCAAATTCAGAGGTTGAATGGCAGAACGGAAAGTCTGTGTCAGATTATGATGTCTTGGTTTATGATACTGATTTTGTAAATGCTAACTTTGCAAACTATGATAATTTAGCAGGTGTATTTACAGTATGCGAAACCAATATTGAAGTACAAAAGAAATTAGAAGAATTAGCTGAGCAGAAAAAACAAAAGGGCGAAGAATACAAACAAGCCAAGGAAACCGCTGACAAGAAGCAAGGCGAAAAAGATACTGCGCTGATAGAATATCAAGAAGAGTGTTGGAAACAGACAGAAAGGATGCGAGTAGTATTTGATGCTGTTATCACCGGTAAAAAGAAGAAGGCATTATTCGCTGAAGAGATATTGGCCATAACCCCAGTTGACCATGATTTTTCTGAACTGGAATCAACGGTAAATACAATATTTCACGGTGATGATAAAAAATATGCAGTTTATGCGAAGGCTGGTAAGGCGACCTACGCGTCTCTTCCGGGATATGAGCTTATGGGTAAGGCAATTGCAAGCAGTAGTGAAACCCCATTTGCAAGTTTCATTAAAGCGTTAAATGCAACTGACTGGGTAAGACAAGGTCATTCACATTACGCTGGACAGACGAATGGCAAGTGTCCATACTGCCAGCAGAAGTTGCCAGAGGATTTTGACCAAGATATAGCAGCTTGTTTTGATGCACAGTATCAGTCGGACATAACGGAAATAACAAAATTCCAGTCTGTATATAAATCCGAGATGGATTCAATATTGAAAACCCTTCAGGGTAATCTCGGCGAGATTATGCCGGGATTAAACATTGAGCCGTATCAAACCAAATTAAAGATGTTGCAAGATGCAATCACTATTAACAATCAGCGCATTGCTGCCAAGGTTAAGGAGCCTACGACGATTGCATCGCTTGAGGATATAGATACACTTCTTCTGGATATAGGTGCAATTATCGATAAGCTGAATGCTCAAATTAGTGCCAGAAATAATATTGTTAGCGATATTAAGAACCAAAAAATCAAGTGTAAGAAAGAAGTGTGGGAGTACCTTGCTTATGTGCTAAAGGATGTTGTTAAGACATATCGAGACACCATCACGAAGATTTCTGTTGATGTTTCAGCTCTGAATACACAGATGAAAACATTGATTGCTGAGGGTAAGCAGCTTAACAATGATATTGCAGAACTAAACAAGCAGGTCGTAAACACAGAAGCAGCAATAGAAGGTATCAATAGAATAATTCACACATCCGGTTTTCAGGGATTCAGCTTAAAAGCCAAGGAAGGCGTTCAGAACACATATGAAGTAATTCGTCCGGACGGAAGCATTGCTGAAAAGCTGTCTGAAGGCGAAAGAAACTTTATTGCATTCCTGTATTTTTATCATTTGGTAAAGGGTAGCTATAGTAGTGATGAGGTGAAAGAAAAAATCGTTGTTATTGATGACCCTGTATCAAGTATGGATAGCGGAGCATTGTTCATAGTCAGTGCTCTTGTAAGAGAAATGATTGAAGTTTGCTATAACAATACTGACTATAGAAGTCAGAAGGTCGATGGTGATTACATTAAGCAGATTTTTATTCTGACGCATAATGTTTATTTCCACAAGGAAATTACGCATCATCAAGTGAAACGTTATCGTAGTGTTTCGTTCTATTTGATTCGTAAAACAGATAATGTTTCAGGAATTATTTTGTGCGTGAGAAAGAGTCAAACGGTGCCGACAGAAATAGAAAATTATAATCCAATTCAAAACTCATATGCAGCTCTATGGGATGAGTATAGAGAACTTAAGACAGTTAACACTCTGACAAATGTCA
This sequence comes from Coprococcus sp. AM14-16, assembly GCF_003434675.1. Classification (NCBI taxonomy): domain Bacteria; kingdom Bacillati; phylum Bacillota; class Clostridia; order Lachnospirales; family Lachnospiraceae; genus Coprococcus; species Coprococcus sp. AM14-16. Next base: position 111,407 of record NZ_QTLL01000002.1, on the reverse strand, counting down.
TTCGCCGTATATTAGAGTATTACTTTATTCAACTTTGCGGTTATGATGGAAATGACTTAGTAAAGATTGTTCTTGAAGATAACAAAGAAAAGTTCATAGATTACGAAGAAGGTAAAAAACCTAACTATGACAGATACCATTTAGCGTCTGCATTGCTTTCTTATATCAACGAAAGTCCTGCAATTATTAGTGATGGATTAAACTTTGTTGAGGATGGAACTGATGTTGAACAGTATAAGACTGTATTCAAATTAATATTCGAAGCAATGCAGCAGGAACAGCATTATAAGATGATGATGAATATTGAAGAAGAGGTGGAACATGAGTGATGATAAGTCTCAATCAAAGGAAATAAATATTCCGGGAGATGGACATACATTCATAGGCAATGCTAATGAGGTGAACATTAGTGGACCGGCCAATGTTTATCTCGCTGGAGAGGCAGTAAAAAGTGAAGTGGTTCCTTTTGGAAAAATCACAATTAGCTTAGAGGATTCAAAGCTGCTGGAAGAATTCAAAAAAGACTACGACGAGCTTGTGATTAAATGCATCAAAACGGATTTTACAGTTCCCGGAGTTGATATCAATCTTTACGACGAGATTGATATAAGCTATCGCGAAAAATGGGACGTGAAAATGTTGAAGTTCAAGAATAAGGAGCTTCGCAGAATTATTTTTGATACGATTGGTGCACTTAATGATTTGACACAGTATCTCACAGATGAATATATGCGTGCTTTAGAAACGCCACGTGGATATGTGCTAATTGCAAGAAATGAGTCTTGGGAGCAAGGCTGTAAACTAAGAGAGGTATTAAGACCTCAAACTACAAAATTAAGATATAAGCTGAGAGATTTATATAGGGAGCTTCATCCGGAGGAATACGAAGGAATGCCACCTTTTGATGATTATCCAGAGGATGAAGACTAAGTCCGTATTTTGGGACACCTAAGAATTAAGAATAGAACTATGCTGGGAATGGTATATTCCCGTGATTGGAGGATAAAGCAATGGCTAACAAACAAGTAATTGATGCAATGTGGGATGATTCCCCAGTCGATGTATCTACAGAAGTGAATTTTATCTGGTCTATCGCAAACAAGCTGCGTGGTACCTACCAGAGTGATAAGTACAAAGATGTTATTATTCCGATGGTTATTATACGTCGTTTTGAGTGTGCGCTGGCACCTACAAAGCAGAAGGTAGTTGAGCAGTTCAAGGCAAATCCGAACTATCCTGTTAAAGCTATGTATCGTATTTCTGGATTCCAGTTCTACAATACCAGTGAATTTGACCTCGCAGAGCTTGTTAATGACGCAGACCATCTTGCTGCAAATTTCAAAGCATATCTGCAGAGCTTTTCACCTAATGTTCAGGAGATTATCGTATCTGCTGAAAAGGGTCTGGATTTCTATAAGCAGATTGACAAGATGGATAAGAACAACCGTCTTCTTAGTGTTGTTAAGGCTTTCTCTGAGTTAGACCTTAATCCGCGTACAATTGATAATGTAAAGATGGGATACATTTTCGAGGATTTAATTCGTAGATTTTCTGAAAATGCTGAAGCTGGTGACCACTACACAGGCCGTGACATCATCAAGCTTATGGTAAATATCCTTCTTGCTGAAGGCTGCGATGATATTTTTGATGACGGAAAAGTTATAACTGTATTAGACCAAGCTTGTGGTACTGGTGGTATGCTTTCTACAAGCTATAACTTCATCAAAAGATATAATCCTACAGCTGATGTGCGCCTTTTTGGTCAGGAAATCAATCCGGAGTCTTATGCAATCTGTCTTGCAGAGATGATGATTAAAGGACAGAATGCAGAAAATATCTGCTATCAGGATACTATGAAGGCAGACTGCTTCAAAGATACCAAGATGCGTTTTGTAATTGAAAATCCTCCATTTGGTACTCCTTGGGGAGGTAAGGACGCTGCAGAAGGTGTTGAAGATGCAGTAAACGACGAGTATAAAAAAGGATTTGATGGTCGCTGGGGCGCAGGTCTTCCGGGTTCTGGTGATATGCAGATGCTTTTCCTTCAGTCAGCTATTGATAAGATGGATGATAATGTTGGACGAGCTGCAATTATTGAGAATGGTAGTCCGTTATTTAATGGAGGGACAGCTTCAGGTGAGAGCCAAATTAGAAGATGGGTTCTTGAAAATGATTTAGTAGAGGCGATAATAGCACTCCCAACTGAATTATTTTATAATACAGAAATTGCAACATATATATGGGTTCTGTCTAAAAATAAAAGAGCTGAAAGAAAAGGAAAAATTCAACTTATTGATGCATCAAATATATATCACAAGCTTCGTAAAGCTCTCGGTAAAAAGAAAAATGAAATTTCTCCTGATGATAGGTCTAAAATTACGAAGTTGTATTTTGATTTTATTGAAAGTGAAGAAAGTAGAATATTTAAGAATGAGGACTTTATTTACAGAGAATATGCAATTATGCAACCTTTGCAAAGAAGTTATGCAATTACAGAAGAACGGGTTCAGTATATGCTTCAATCCGGTGCTTTAAGTACATTATATGATGAAGCAAAAGTCAATGAGTTGGAGAATGCAGAGGAACTTACTGGAAAAGAACAGAAAAAACTTGAAGGCTATTTAGAAAATAAACCTGTCTACGATGCAATAATCGAAGCTTTAGAAAACTCTTTATCAGACAAAAAATATATGTCTGAAAAAGAATTTTTACCAGTATTAACTGATGTTTTAAAGAATGCAACAGCTGACAAGAAGATTATTTCAAAGATAGCATATGGTTTATCTGAAATGGATAAAAGTGCAGAAATCCAGAAAGATAAAAAAGGAAATATTATTTACGATAAGGATTCAAAGGATATAGAACTTGTTGCTTATGAAGAGGATATTCAGGATTATATGGATAGAGAGGTCATTCCGTATGTACCTGATGCAAAAGCCTTTTTTGAGGAGAATTTAGGAGCAAAAAAACCGGTTATAAAAACTGGAGCAGAGATTCCGTTTACAAGAACTTTTTATAAGTATCAGGCTCCACAGTCAAGTGTAGAACTGGCTGATAAATTTGTTGAACTTGAAAGAATGGTATCAGAAAGTATAGAAAAGTTATTTGGTTAAGGGGGGATAGGAATGAGTGAAATGAAAGACACAGGCATTCAATGGCTTGGCGAGATTCCATCCTCGTGGGAGTTAAAAAAGATAAAATATGTTTTACGAGAACGAATAGAAAAGAATAATCCTATAAGAACTTCCTTTATTTTGTCACTGACAGCTAAACAAGGCGTTATTCCATATAGCGAAAAGGAAGGTGGAGGAAATAAACCGAAGGAAGATGTGTCTGCTTATAGATTAGCGTATCCGGGAGATATTGTTATGAATAGCATGAATATCCTTTCAGGTTCAGTGGGGCTCTCTAATTATTTTGGCTGTGTTAGTCCAGTGTATTATATGCTTAGGCCCAAAGAAACCGAAGACGATGTGCGATTTTATAATTATATTTTTCAAACTACATTATTTCAGAGAAGTCTATTTGGGCTTGGCAATGGTATTCTTATAAAGGAGTCTGGTAACGGAAAACTGAATACTATTAGAATGAGAATACCTATGGATAAATTTGGTGGACTATACATCCCGGTAGCTCCTGTGAATATACAGCAACAAATTGCAGATTTTCTTGATGAAAAGTGTAAAGAAATTGATACATTGCTTGCAAATATACAATGCGAAATTGATGTATTAGAAAGTTATAAGTGTTCTGTAATTTCAGAAGCTGTAACTAAGGGATTAGATTTTAATTCTAATACTAAAGAAAGTGGCGTATTCTACGTTGGACCAATTAATGAAAGTTGGAGTATGTCAAAAATTGGGTATATTTGTACGAAACTTTCAAGAACATTTGAGGCTGAGGATACGGCATTGGTTTGTTCTAATAAGGGGAAGGTGTTAGTACGAGATGAAAACGCTGTTGGAAAAATGGTAAGTGAAGATAATGCTATGCAAGGAATCCGAAAAGGAGATATTGCAATTCATGGTATGGATACGTGGCATGGCGCGATTGCATTATCAGATTTCGATGGGAAAATTACAAGAGTTGTTCACGTATGTGATAGTACTGAGGATAAGAGATTTGTTGTTTATTATATGCAATATCTTGCTTATCAAGGTGTATACAAATTGATTTCAAATGGTGTACGTGGTAATACAAGTGATTTCCGTAGTTGGGATAAAGTGAAAGATATCTATATTCCATTGCCAAAATCAAAAGAAGAGCAACATAAGATTTGCGATTATTTAGATAAAGTATGTGCAGAAGTAGAGAATGCAATAGAGAAGAAAAAAGAACAATTAGGTATACTTGAAGAGTATAAAAAAACTTTTATTTATGAATATGTAACCGGAAAGAAGGAGGTGCCAATCAATGGATGAGAAGATGACTCAGACAATTGATTTTGAAGAAACTCAAAATGCAGCGAATACTGCAAAAAGAGTAGCAGCCTACGCTGATAGGATTATTCATCATGCATCCATTGTATCTGAAAAAGAGTATCAGAAGTTCCTTCTTGAAAGACTGGAAAAGGATAATGGATACATCATACGTAAGGCCAGTAACTTTGACCGTTATTTCGCTGTTGACCGCGAGATGCTATTTAAGTTCTTGAGTGATACACAGCCAGAAGCAATGGAATATCTCAGAAAGATTTATAAGGCTGATTTGGAAGAGACCATAGTTAGCTTTATTAACGCTGAGACGACTAAAGCTCGTGGTAGCCTGATTGAAGTATTGAAGCATGGTATTGAGCTTTCAAATCAGAAGCTTGAACTGATGTATACCAAGCCAGCTACGACTTTTAATCTGGAATTAACAAGAAAGTATGGACAGAACATCTTCTCTGTTATGGAGGAGGTGTGGGCCAGTGATAAAGAACGAGTTGATGTTGTTATTTTCCTGAATGGCCTTGCTATTATGTCATTTGAGTTAAAGTGCAATGCTGCAGGTCAGTCATATCAGGATGCAATTTATCAGTTCCGTACAGACAGAAATCCAAAAACAAGATTATTCATGTTTAAGGCGGGAACACTTGTAAACTTTGCGATGGACTTAGAGGAAGTATACATGACCACCAAACTCGATGGAGATGCTACATTCTTCCTTCCATTTAATATGGGTAACGGTGAAGGTGTGACTGCTGGCGCCGGTAATCCTATATTTGAGGACAAATATAGTGTGTCATACATGTGGGAAGATATTCTTACCAAGGACACGGTACTCGACTTGATTAGCAAGTTTATCTTTATTGAAGTAAAAGAGAAAGTTGATGAGCAGACCGGAAAAGTTAAGCGTTCAGAAAACCTTATTTTCCCTCGATATCATCAGCTGGATGTAATCAGAAAAACATTAGCAGATGTAAGAGAGAATGGAACAGCACAGAATTATTTAATTCAGCATAGTGCCGGTTCCGGAAAAACAAATTCTATAGCTTGGCTTGCTCATAGACTCACTTCTCTTCATGATGCAAATAACAAAATAATTTTTAATAACGTTATCATCGTGACCGATAGAGTAGTTGTTGACCGCCAGCTCCAGAAGGCCATCATGGGTATGGAACATAAAGCTGGTCTCATCAGAGTAATGGATGATAAATGCAACTCTGCTGATTTAGCGATTGCATTGAACGGAAATACTAAAATCATAGCTACAACAATTCAGAAGTTCCCATATATCGTGGATAGTGTGGCCGGATTAAAAGAAAAGCGATTTGCTGTTATTATCGATGAGGCTCATTCCTCTACAGCAGGTAAAGATATGGCTGCGGTTACTATGGCTTTGGGGTCTGGTGAAGAAGTGGATGCTGATGTTGAAGATATGATTTCAAGTGAAATTAAGCGAAATGGTAAGCAGGCAAATGTATCAATGTTTGCATTTACAGCAACACCAAAGCCTACAACAATTCAGCTTTTTGGAAGACTGAATACAAAGGGACAGAGAGAGGCATTTCATGTTTACTCAATGAAGCAGGCTATCGAAGAAGGATTTATTCTTGATGTGCTTCAGAATTATACAGAGTATTCTACTTTCTATCAGATTAACAAAGAAATCGAGGATGACCCACGATGCAAGACCAATGAAGCAAAGAGACAAATTGCTCGATTTATAGAACTTCATGATACCAATATTGCGCAGAGAGTAGAGGTTATTGTTGAGCATTTCAGAACTTCTGTTATGCAGGAACTTGGTGGTCAGGCGAAAGCAATGGTTATCACTGCTTCTCGTCAGGGAGCAGTCAAATATCGTCAGGCTTTCGAAGACTATATTGCTAAGAAGGGCTATGATGGAATTCATGCTCTTGTTGCATTCTCGGGGAAGGTAAAACTTCCAGATGATGAATGTGAATATACAGAAGCTTCAATGAATGGATTTCCTGAAGACCGCTTAACAAAAGAATTTGATACAGATGCCTATCAAGTGCTTTTGGTTGCAAATAAATATCAGACTGGATTTGACCAGCCGAAGCTTTGTGCTATGTATGTGCTTAAGAAGCTGAAAGGCGTAAATGCAGTTCAGACTTTATCACGTTTGAACCGTATCTGTGCACCATATGACAAGAAAACATTTGTATTGGACTTTGTGAATACATATGAAGATATAAAGGCTGCGTTTGCACCTTACTACACAACGACATTGCTTTCTAATTCAGTTACGCCAAGTGCGGTATATGATTTGGAAGCTAAGATTGATGCATATGCAATTCTTGACCCAGTTGATATCGAAGCAGCAAATGATATTCTGTATTCGCAGAAAGTTACTGGTAAGCAGAAGCAGAGATTGACATTCTTCCTTCAAAAGAGCAAGAAGTTATTGGAACGTTTTGAATATGAAGAACAGCGTAATTGTATCGCGATTATGAGAAGCTTTGTACGATTCTATGAGTTTCTTCTTCAGGTTTCAAGCTTTGAGGATACTGACCTTCATAAGAAGTACAACTATATCGCCTATTTGCTTGCGTATATTAATATCAAACATCCCGGTGGTGGATTTAACCTTGACGGAAAGATTAAAGCTACAAACTTTGTGCAGAAGAAGGGTGAAGAGCACACAAAGCCTAACCTTGTTGCAAGTCCGGTTATGAAACTCCCTACAGCAGAACATTTCGGTTTGACTGAGGATAAAGAAAAACGACTGTCCGAAATCATTGATGAAATCAACAGTCGCACTGGCAAGAACTATGATAACGATGTCGTTGTAAAGGCTATGCTTCAGATTAGAGATATTCTGATGAAGTCAGATAAGCTTAAGACTAGTGCAAAGAATAATACACAGAAAGATTTTGAATTCTCTTATTTTGACGATATTGATGATGCCTTGATTGAAGGATTATCCCAGAATCAGGACTTCTTCTCACTCTTATTGTCAAATGATGAAATGAAGCATCAGGTGCTTGGTATTTTCTCTGATGAAATATACAAGAGCCTGCGTGATGCGAAGTAAGGCGGTGAATTATTATGTTTGATAAATTTCGATTAAAGGCTGCACTTGTTGAATATAAGAAGCGATTTGTTCAGACGCAGTGGCCAGATGAAAAATATAAATGGGAAGCAGTAAAGTGTTTTCAGGTCAATTGGGATGTGAATTCCGATGATTTTGCTGGAATGCTGACAAAGGCTTTATCGCAGACTGGAAACCTTCTGGCATCAGTAAATAACTTCCCGGCAAAAATGATAACTAAGTTTGCAGAGATTGCTCAGGAAGAAGTTAGAGCTATGTTCATCGAGCTTTTTGATGAGAGCAAGGATGTGTATGAGCGTATCGATAGCTTCAAGCAGAAGTCTAACAGCCTTCTTGAAAGATACGGTAATGGAGCGGGTCAGCACTATCAGTATGAAAATGCTATTTGCACATATCTCTGGTTACGCTATCCGGACAAGTATTATATTTACAAATTAAGTGAAATCAAGGCAGTATCCAGTGAGTTGGAGAGTGACTATATTTTCAAGAAAGGCGCCTACGCAGATAATATTCGCAATTTTTTTGCTTTTTACAATGAAATCTGTGCTGAGTTAAAGCAGGACGAAGAACTGAAGAATATGCTCGCTTCTCAGATAACAGGAACCTGCTACCCTGACCCAGAGCTTAGAACTCTTACAATTGATGTAGGCTTCTTTATTAGCAGATACTTGAATAAGGATGCATCTGCACCATCAACCGATGAGTGGTGGCCAGTAGATTATACACCTGCATTAACAGTCGATGACTGGGAGGCATTGCTTAACGATAGTGAAGTGTTCACAGACAGTAGCTTGGAAATCATGAAGCGTATGATTGATTATGGTGGAAAAGCTACATGTACCCAGTTAGCAATTAAATACGGTGAAAGTAAAAACTTCTACAATTCAGGTTCGTCTGCACTGGCAAGAAGGGTTGTTCAGAAAACAGGATGCCCAGTAATGTCTCGTGATGACGAGAACAGTAAGTGGTGGCCTGTTTTGTATGTTGGTAAAACTGCTAAAAAAGATGAAGAAGGCTCTTATGTTTGGAAGCTCAGAGGTGAACTTGCAGAAGCATTGGAGAGAATTGATTTGTCAAAAGTAAATCTTTACGCAAATCTGGCACCTCATTTCTGGAAAATTAGTCATGGAAATGATTGTATTTCAGAAATGGAAGCTGCATCTTTTGAGAAAAGAAGAGTTGTAGTTGTTCATAAAGATACAGCGGCAAAAGGTAAATCAAAAGTACCTCAGGGCGAAGACTTCATGGCTACAATGAAAAAGGGTGACTTTTTCTATTTGTGCCGTGGAAATAGTATCAGATTGTTGGGACGAATTGATTCCGATGAAGTTGATGAGAATCCTGAGAAGCAGGATGGCTGGTGTGAGAGAAGTTATACCATTATAGCTGAGTCACGTGATACAAGCGCATATACTGGCGATAAGAAATGGTGGACACCAAACGATAACTCTACCTGTATTTCTGTTCCAGAAAGTGAAATGCAGTTGTTTGAGGATTATATCCTGAGACCTTATTTCGATGTTACGAAAGAGGAACTCTTGAAAAATGATGCGTCAGGTCTTCGTTATTGGTTCTTAAACGCTAATCCCAAAATGTGGAGTATGGCGAGCATGCCTGTTGGCGAGGTTCAGGACTATACTCTGTATAACGACAATGGAAACAAGAGACGTATATTCCAGAATTTCTTAGATGCTAAAGCCGGTGATATGGTTATAGGTTACGAATCTACACCAGTAAAGCAGGTTGTTGCATTAATGCGAATTAGCGCTGAGCAGGATGGAGAGAAGATTTATTTTGAAAAGCTGGAAGGCTTATCTTCCCCGATTGATTTTGCAACCCTGAAGGAATGCTCTGAGCTTGAAAAAATGGAGTATTTCATAAATCCACAGGGTAGCTTGTTCAAACTTACTAAGGGCGAATATGAATTTATTCTGGATATGATTCGTGATGAGAATCCGGCACCTTCAACTAAGGGTAAGGATGAGTATAAAAAAGCTGACTTCTTAAAAGATGTGTACATGACTGAAGCTAAATACGACAGACTGGCAGCAGTATTGAAAAAGAAAAAGAACATCATCCTTCAGGGTGCACCGGGTGTTGGTAAAACATTTGCTGCAAAGAGACTGGCTTACTCTATTATGGAAGAAGTAGATGACGACCGTATCGAGTTTGTTCAGTTCCATCAGAATTATTCGTATGAAGATTTCATGATGGGGTATAAACCGGTTGATGAAGGCTTTGAACTTAAGTATGGAATTTTCTATAGGTTCTGTCAGAAAGCAGCTAACCATCCGGATAAAGATTACTTCTTCATAATTGATGAAATCAACCGTGGTAATATGAGTAAAATTTTCGGAGAACTGCTAATGTTGATAGAAGCAGACTACCGTGATAAGAAAGCAACACTTGCCTATAACGGACTGAGTTTTTCTGTTCCGAAGAGACTTCACATCATTGGTATGATGAATACTGCGGATAGAAGTTTGGCTATGATTGACTATGCGCTAAGACGCCGTTTTAGCTTTTTTGACATGGAACCCGGATTTGATTCAGAAGGTTTTATCAATTACCAGAAAGGATTTGCAAACGATACATTCAACACTCTGATTGAGCGCATCAAAGAACTTAACAAAGAAATAATGCAGGACAAATCGCTTGGTAAAGGTTTCTGTATTGGTCACAGCTATTTCTGTAACGCGGATGATTGCTCAGAAGAATGGATGAAGGATGTTGTCGACTTTGATATTTTACCTATGCTCAGTGAGTACTGGTTCGATGAGAGTGCGAAGCTACAGCGCTGGGAGAATATTCTGCACGGTGTATTTCAATGACAAAGGATAAAAGCATATTAATAAAAAACATATACCATATGCTGTCTTATGCATTTCAGACATTGAATCAGGAGAACTATGAGGATGTGGCGGTCGAATCATTTGATGAGATGTACGACCTTTTGGCTGCTATACTTGCAAAAGGAATCGGCATTCAGCTAAAGCAGGGTTTATATAGAGAGTATATAAATCGACAGGAAGTACTTCCTGTAATGCGTGGAAAAATAAATATGCCCGGCACCATAAAAAACCGTTTGGCTCATGAACGAGTTCTGACCTGTGATTTTGATGAGCTGTCTGAGAATAATCTCTTTAACCAGATTATTAAAACAACGGTTACATTGCTGTTGAGAAATGCGAAGGTAAAATCTAAATACAAAGATGACCTAAAAAAGAAGATGCTGTTTTTTTCCAACGTTGATACTTTGGAGCCGACATCAATCAGATGGTCATCTATAAGATTTCAACGTAATAATCAGACCTACAGGATGCTGATTAGTATTTGCCAGTTAATTATTGAAGGAATGCTTATTACGACGGACGCTGGTGATTATAGGTTGGCCTCGTTTGTTGATGAGCAACGTATGTGTAGATTGTATGAAAAGTTTATTCTGGAATATTACAGTCGACATTACCCGGAATTGACGGTAAGTGCATCCCAGATTCCTTGGTCTGTAGATGATGGCATCAGGACAATGTTGCCGGTTATGCAGAGTGACATTCATCTTCAAATGGGAAATATTGTGCTTATCATAGATGCAAAATATTACAGTCGCACAACGCAAACGCAGTATGATAAACACACTCTTCACTCTAACAACATGTATCAAATTTTTACCTATGTTAAGAATCGTGATTATGATTTTGGTGATGAAGAGCACAAGGTTTCGGGCATGTTATTGTATGCTAAAACGGAAGAAGAAATACAGCCAGACAATGTATATCAGATGCATGGAAATCAGATAACAGTAAGAACATTGGATTTAAACTTGCCCTTTGTCGAGATAGCAGAGCAGTTGAATACAATTGTGGAATCACACTTTAATATAGAACGGGGATGAATTAATGTTTGTAGATAAATGGGAAAAGGAAAACAGAAACTTCAGAAAACAAGATGTCAGAGAAACGACATATTCATCAACGGTAGTTGGTGGTGAGAAGTTATTTCAGATTCAGACTTATGGAGCTGAAGGAAGCACGGGAAGTGCAAAGCAGACAATACAGTTTGATAAGCAGCGAGCTTTAGAACTGATAGACATTCTGAAAAAAGAGTTCAATTTGTAAGGTCGAGACGGTGAAATCCAGCAACTCAACACTGTGGAGTGTATTGGCCCATCAGCAGTCAGTGCAGCTTCTCTATGAGGAAATAAGTCAGCTTTTACTGTCTTAACTGTCGAGACAGTGACAAAAACACAGAAATGCCAAAATGCCTGCATTATTATAGTATCCAAGGGAATTACTCGACTGTTTCCCATAAACGCAGACAGTAAAGACCTTGATATAGATGTTGAAATTTACACAATTTTCAGATGTGAATCGGGATTTTTGGCAAGCGTGGACTTGTTTCCTTTTTGACATGATATGTTTCCGCGAACAGGCGGTTACTCTGACATCAATCAGGAGGTATCGTTCCATGTAGAGACGGTTGTTCTTTTGTCCCAACAAAAACCAGATGACACGATAGAGATCGACTTAGACCTGGACGAGCTGGATGCCACCAGTGCCGAGTTGAAAGCGACCTATCAGGAAATCAAAGATTATGTGTTGAAAGAATCTGGCTTGAAGGTTTCAAGTTTATATATTTCTCAGGTAAAACGCAAATGTGGAATTGAAGTGGGAGAAAACTATAATCTTCCAAAATCAGAAAATGCAAGAGTTCCACAATGTCCGAAAGAGAAAGAAGATGCTATCAAGGCTGCCCTGAAATATTATGCGATGATCTAAGGACATCGCTGATTTCAAGGAGGAATAACACATGAAAAGCACATTTGAAAAAATGGGTGGAACCAACACACTTGGCGCAGACGGAATTTACTATCCGAATCTTGTCAGTACAGATGAAGAACCGCATTATGGGAAATATGGAATGATGCGGAAAACATATCTGAAAGAGCATCGTCCGGTAATGTATTCACTGTATATGTTGGAAGACAGATTGACAGAACATCTGAATTCTGTGGACGATGAAGCACAGGAGAGAATGAATATTCTGGTGCGTCAGATGATGGAGAGGCAAGGCATTACGGAAGAAATGAAAGCTCGTGACCAGATGGAATGGGTCAGGGCGGTAAATAATATCCGAAATGCTGCAGAAGAGATTGTGTTGAAAGAATTAGTGTATATTTAAAGCGTGGAAAGCTCCTTCGGGAGCTTTTTGCTGCTTATAAGATAATTTCCGTTGGAGATTGTGATTTAACGGTTTGATTTATAAAACTGGCAATGATACAATTAATATAATTTGAAAGAAAGCAGAGTGAATTGATTGTTGAAGATGACAAAAATTAAATGATGGAATATGTCTGGTTTTAAAGAAAGATGCTTATTTCTTTTATCAGTGCAGAATTTTGCATGAGGCTAGAGAAATCTTGAAAAGGGAAGATATCATATTCATTTTATTGGATGTGGACTTGCTGGATGGAAATGAATTGATTTTGTAAGAGAAATCAGGAAAAATAGTCAGGTAGCGATTATTCTGCTTACTGTAAATAACATGGAAGTAGGCATTGTGACAGGATTAGAAGCTGGGGTGAATGACTATATTACGAAGCCATTTAGTTAATGGTTCTTCGTGCAAGAGTGTCTGTGCAGTTTAGAGATAAAAAACATACTATCAAATTATCCTAAAAACATCTAATAGGGAGGGTAAAGGCTAACCATGATAAATAGAGAAATATTTACAGAAAGTCCAGAAGATGATTTGTGGCGAGAACTACTACAATACTCATATCGAGCGAACGTTTCAAGATATTTAAAGGAACATTCCTTGGATGGGGATGAAGATACAATAAACACAATTATTGGGTCTTTCCTGCAGGCAAATGAATATTTTAAAGCAAGTAAGAGTGCAAATCTTCAGATATCGCCGCTACTTTTGTATTATGGAGCAACTAATCTGCTATTAGGATTGACTTCATTGATGACAGGTAAGAGACCTGAAATAAAAAATCATGGCATGACAGCAATAGATTCTACAATAAGTACATATATTGCAGAGGCTAATGTTGTTTTTGGAGATCCTAATACTGGAGGTATACATCAATTTGCGAGAATATTAGGGCTCGAAAAGGATTTGACAAAGTGTGGTGAATGGAAGATGATGGATTTCTTATCATCTATTGTTGAAATCGATCAGGATTATAGAAAATGTTATGCACAAGAAAATGGCAATACGCTTCTTCTTGATCTTTTTAATACACCAACAGGAACAATCGAACGATTATATTTAAACAAAGATAAGGTTGAAGCTATTGGTGCAGTTCTAAATAATGTTGAGGGGTTTGAGAAAAATTATCTTCCACCGCAAGTAGGACATGAACGTGAATCAGACAGGGATTATCTTATCTTAAGGAAAAAGATGTCAGGAAAAGATATTAAAATGATTTCCTTTTCCGGACAGCCTTACTTACAAGCTGGTATTATAAAGAATGGACAGTTGATTACATTGCCGCCTTTGTTTAATATGTATGCAGCACTTTTTATTATGGGATCGCTTTGCCGTTATCATCCAGAAAAATGGGGACCATTTGTACTAAATGACGAAACTGGCGAACGACTTCTGTTTGAGAAATTCTTGTATCTATCAAGGAGAATTATACCGAATATCGTTCTTAATCTATTAAATAACGATAATGTGGTTTATGTTACTCAAAAATACTCAATTAATGAAACTGTTAAGCATGTGGGTGAACATGAGATAAAAGAACTTATACAGAAAGAATTATATGCGGCAGAAGAAAAACGTAGATTAAAGAGATAATTAAGGTGGTGATAGCAGTGGATTTTAGATCTGAAGTATTCAAATTATGCAAGATAATACAGAAAAGAGCAGAAACAAATATTGTCAACGATACATATCTAAGGCTTTTTACTAGCAAATCTGAAGAATGTGTGATACCCCAATATTCAATGTTTCATGAGGCGGCAAAACACGGAAATAACCAGTTTTATGGGTATCTTTATGCTAATGAACATACGGATGATTATAAGACGGTATTACAAGGGATTACACCATTACCTGATAAGGACATACAGATATTTGCAAGAGCACATGCCACTATTTACGCTCTTATAAAAGAATGTGTTAAGGAGTTAGAGATTTCAAATCCTAAGATTGCGAAGGCATTGGACCCATATAGTAAATATAGACCTATAACTGCACCTGCAGGAGTCCCTTTCTTAGCTGAAAAGGAATATGAAAAAGCTGCGGAAGCGTTTCGAGAATCCAAACTATACAAAAAACTGATTAATTCATCGATTAATGCTTTGGTTGAAGAACTTAAACCTGATGACATACATACTATGTTTATGGTTTTGGAGAAGGAGATAGTAGCGTGTCCTTTAGATGTAGTGCCAGAAAGTATTAAACCACTAGAAAAATGTTTGGTAAAAAAATTTGAAAAAATAGAAGAAATATTACTGGCTGAAACTTTGATGATTTTCGCTCTTCAAAAATCATTGGAAAATGCTTGTAGTCTGTTGTATACAGCTTTAATTGGAGATGATTTACACGTATTTAACAATGACAACATATTTAACATTGATAAAAATTATAGTAATTCTCTGAGAAAGATTATACAATTATCTGCCATTGGAATTTTTTTGACTGGAAAATCAAATACGGTGGGAGATATTATGTTGGTTGACTGTGATCCTTCTCCTGAATATCATATGCATGAATTTGGGGTGATACAGTCGTATTCAGCAAGTTTTAATGGTGAAATAGGAAATACAAGCAAAGTTACAATGATGGTTGTTGATGATTTACTTAATCCATATCATCTTCTAACAAATAGAATTATTGATATGGCTTTTCCACCGTTGGTTAGAGAAGAGCTAAAAGATAGTAAAGATAAAAATATATCTGTAAAAAAGAAAATATCTCGAAACGAGAAATGCCCATGTGGAAGTGGATTAAAGTATAAATTTTGTTGTGGAAAGAATAAATAATAGAAATTGGGCTATAGGTATGAGACTGTAACAGCCGTTGCAGACAAGTTTCTCATTGGAATATAGAAAGGCGTATGGGTTTGAAGCAAATTCATACGCCTTTAAAGATACTACAATTCCATATCATGTGACTTTTTCTTAGATTGAACAGGCTGATTTCGTCGCATCTCCTGTTTCCTCTGATATTCAAGTTCCCAGGCACGATGGGAAAAAACATCAGGATCTTCCACATTGAGATAATCTACCTCATTGGCGGCAATATCACGGCGGTGATAGTCATAATACTTACCAAAAGTACCTTTGAGCTGCTCAATCAGCTTATCCCGGAAATCAGGACGTATCTGGATTCTGGTGTCCAGCAATTCTGTATACTGTTCAGGTTCAGGACGAAATTTTTCTTCCCGGAAAGCGGCGGCATCTTTTTCAAGCTGTTTTTTGAGCGAGATGTCCTGAGAATCCAGGATATCAAGATTGTTATTCATCTGGCCGTATTTCTTGGATAGATTCGTCATATCTTTATCGGTAGAGCATTCTGCCTGGAAGATTAGCTGCTCTTTCCTTGATTTCAGTTCTTCGATTTCTTCGGTAATAGTGGTAAGCTGCTGATTTAATTTTATATGCTGGATGGGATTCAAAATACTGGTTTTATCCTTTTGCACATTCAGTTCTTTCCGTTCCGTAACTTTAGCTTTGAGTTTCTTTTTAACTGTGTTGTATTTATTCAGTATTGGATTAAAATGATTCATCCAGTCATGGATCACTTCTTTTTGCATCTCATTGTGGAGCAAATGATATTGTGTAAAAATCATGTGATTGCGGATTGCTTCCAATGTTTCTGCTATTATTGGAATAGATTTTTCTACAGCCTGTGCCAGTTTTGCTACCTGGGCTTTTAATTCCCGGAGCATTTTGTTATCCGCACGAATCTGACGGTTGATTTCACAGCGGTCTGCTATCATGCCTTTCTTTTCCATATTCTGGGCAATGTAGCCTTCATGGATGGTTGGCTGTTCGGTGATTCCCTGATCTGCAAAGCTGCGGTGATCAATGGTAGCATTTATCTGATTACGTGCAAGCATTTCATTTACGGCATCTGCCCAGTTTGCCCGCCAGATACAAAGTTGTTCATCACTGTTCCATTGTTCGGAAATAGGATTCTGTCTGCCATATCGGCTGCTCTTGGGGTGTTTATCAATCCGTTCATATCCTTTTTCCTGTGCAACAGAGGAAGTCAGATATTCTTTCTTTTTCCCAACTTTATAGCGATATTGCTTTTCCCATCCCTGTTTCTGAGCAGTTTTAAATTCAGAAGCAGTAAATCCTCTTTCTTCCCCATTTTTTATACAGAGATATTCTTTTTCTGTTTTATACTGCCATGTTCCGTTTTCATTCAGTGGACGGACGGTAAGCAGAATGTGTGCATGAGGATTGTGTCCATCTGTATTGTGAATAGCAAAGTCAGCACACATGCCCATATCCACAAAATTCTTTTGAATAAAATTTTGAAGAAGAGAAATATTGCTGTCTTTATCCAACTCAACGGGGAGTGCGACAACAAATTCTCTTGCAAGTCGGCTGTCTTTGGTCTTTTCGTTTTCTTCCACAGCATTCCAGAGTTGTTCCCGGTCATTCCATTCCAATGGAGCCATTGAAGGAAGCATCACCTCCTGATAGATCAGCCCCTGCTTTCTGGTATAGTCATGCTGGATGCCGTCATAATCATTGTACATGCGGCTACAGCTCATATAAGCAGAAGCAGCAACAGCAGACCGACCGGAACCACGGCTGACGACTTTGGCTTGCATATGATAAATTGCCATATCTGGCACCTCCTTTCGATGTTGCCTGCAACAGCGGATAAAGCCCTCGGCAGAGCGCACGAGCCCCGAAGGGGATACCACTGCCTGATTTATCAGGTGGTGAGTAAGTGCGCCCTTCGGGAGTAGAACTTGTGCGTTTACATTCCCCGTAGCCGGATCATCAGCTCCCGTTTCAGGGAATCTAAATCCATTTCTTTAATATGGGGAACAATACTTTCCAGAATGGCTCCTTCCTGGACTAATCGGTGTGTTCTGGCATCACGTTCTTTTTTGCGATTTCTTGCTTCGGCTTCTTCCTGGCGGTGTCTGGCCTGTAAAAGTGCTTTTTCTTCCGGTGTCATGATTCTTTTATCTGCCATATCTGGCACCTCCTTTTTATGCCCGTATCCGGGCAGTTTTGGTTTTAAAATCTTTTGGTTTGGTACTATGGTTTTAGATAACTGACAGTGGCATATTTCTGGTAATAAATGAGGAAAGAAAGTAGTACCACTGTCAGTGAAAAGTAATCATTGTGTTATACTTCTTCGAGTCAATTCTGGTTCGGAGCATGATTGTTCAACAGGATTTTTTTCGCCTGTTTTAAATTAGCTGTTGCATTGTCCTGACGAATATTCCGGTTATTGATACGGACAGGAATACATCTCTCCAGAATACGGTCATAAATTCGTTTGTGTGCGATATCAGCGGCGTTATTCAGCTCGGATAAAGTGAGATTGGTCGTTATGATCAGAGGCTTTTTACTGCGGTAACGACTGTCGATCACATTGAATACCTGTTCCAGTGCAAAGTCAGAGTTCCGCTCAATTCCGAGATCATCAATAATCAGAAGACTGTAGCGGTTTAAGCTGTTGATGAACTGGTTTCTGTCTTCAAAATGCATTCCGGTAAGGGTATTCAGAATCCGGGAAAAGTTGGTCATCAATACAGGAACGCCTTTTTCCAGAAGGGCATTGGCAATGCAGCCTGCAAAAAAAGATTTTCCAGTACCGACATCACCCCAGATGAGAAGTCCGGAAGCGTTTGCTTTCATCTCTTCCCAGTTGCTTACATAATTGTGTGCCAGTTTTATTTCCGGATTGATGCCGTTATCCCTGGCAAAAGTGTAGTCATAGAGTGCTTTGTCCTGTAAGCCGCTGGTTTTAAGATGCTCTATTTCCATTTGTTTTTCATGAAGTTTTCTCTGGGCCTCTTCCTGCTCAAAGATTTCCTGCTGGCATTTACAGCGGATGGAAGGAATAAGAACCTTTCCCTGTAATTCATGCCGGCATTGTCTTGGCGTATTGCATTTGGAACAGTAGATCAGGTGGTCTGTTTCGTTAAAATATTCATCAGGCTGAAGTTCTCTGTTTGGTGTTATAGCATTTTCTTTTTCTGTAAATCTTGTCATAGTGTTTCGTATTCCTCACTTTCGTAATTCCTTTGCCGGGAAGCAGGATGATCCTGTCTTGCCCAACTGATGATGGTAGCTGCATGGTTCTGATATTGCTTTCCGGTAGAAGCCATATAACCGGATAAGCGTTCAATATAATCCTGCCAGTCAGGGATTGTATGCCGGATATTTTCCAGCTCTTTTTCTGACAGAAAAACATTTTGAAATTTTCCATAGGGTGAGAGAGGATCCTTACTCCCTCTTTTTTCTAAATTGTTCTTTTTTATCTCTTTCTTATTACCAGACAGTTTTCTGTCTGTATCAGGGAAAGAATCCTGTCTGTCAATAGGACAGTTTTCTGTCTGTCTTAGGGAAAGAAATCTGTCTGTATAGTGGATGGTTTCTTTTGGGAGTTTTACATAAATCCGATTAGGCTGTCCGGGTCCCTGCCGTTTTCGGAAGATAAGCTCCTGTTTTTCCAGTACTGCCAGAGCAGTTTTAACAGTCATCTGGCTTTTGTGGAGAACTTCTGCCAGTGCTTCAATCGTAAAGTAAATGAACACATGACCATCTGTATCTGACCAGCCCTCATTTTTCTGGGAAAGCCTTGCCCGGTCGAGCAGGATAATATAAAGCATTTTGGCAGTTTCGTTTATTTCCATGTCCAGAAGGAAACGGGGAAACATCATATAAGATGGCAGGTTGGTGTCTGCTGTCAGAAAGTCAGTCATGTGTTCACCTCCAATCAAAAGGGTTTATTCTCCAAGAAAATCCCAGTCTACATCACTATCTGGCTGTGAATTTTCAGGTGCTGGAAAGGACGCCCTGATTTGGGGCTCCCTTTGCACCATGCCTGCAGTCAGTCCAGAAAGAAAAAGTGGCAATGCCTGTTTCAGACTGTTTTCCACTGCATCTACAATCTGTTTCACAAAAAGTTCTTCCCGTTCTCTTGTTTCCAGATAAGGATCAGCCTGTGTGCGATAGTAGCGGTCAAAATAATCTACCAGTGCAAGAGAGATTACCTGACTGTAAGATTTAAAATCCTGCCTGTCCATCGTCTGTAAATATTCCCAGGCTCTCCGCTGCTGTTCTTTGTCCAGATTAAAGCGCAGGTTTGTGTTGCGGATATTGTTCTGCATGGTTTATCCCCTTCTTTTTTCGTATTGATTGATTCAGCAGGTCGTACCGGTGTGGTACTGCTCTGCTGTGGGATAAGCATACGAAAATCGGAGGAAAAAGGCATTGAGGGGAAATTGAGCTGGAATTGAGAAAAAATAAACTTTTTATTGATAAATAAGTTTAGATACTAACTCTTTTGTCGTTTTGGTTGTTAATTATATTAAAAGTAGAAATATTTTGATAATGAAAGTGTGGGAGAGAAAATGAACAAAAGAAGATACAGCAATCGTAGAAGAAAGAATATTTTACGAGTATTCATTCTTTTAATGACTATCATAATAACCGTTGTAATGTGGAGAACAATAAAAATCGATGTGCAGGTTGGAGAATTAACATTACCGAAAATTTTGCAGTCAGAAAAGTCCTTTGCAGACACTTCGGGTGAATGGAATCTTATTTTGGTCGATCGAAATCATTATATTCCAAATAATTATCAAGTAGAATTGACAGAATTATCGAATGGTAAAAAAGTAGATTCACGGATTTATCCAGAATTACAACAAATGTTTAATGATGCAAGAGCTGAGGGGCTGGCACTGTTTGTTAGAGAAGGATATCGAACAACAGAAGAACAACAAAAAATTATGGACGAGAAAATCAATGAATATGAAAAACAAGGATATTCTGCGAAAGAAGCAAAAAAAAGAGCCGAGAAATATGTTGCAATTCCCGATACAAGCGAACACCAATTAGGACTGAGTGTTGATATTAATGCGGATACCGACAAATGTTCTTCTGAAAAAGTATATCAATGGTTAGACGAAAATGCATATAAATATGGGTTTGTAAAACGTTACCCGGAAGATAAAACGGATATAACAGGAATTAGTAATGAACCATGGCATTACCGTTATGTTGGAACGACTGTCGCTAAAATAATGAAAGAAGAAAATTTATGTTTGGAAGAATATTTAGAAAAATATAAATAAAAACAAAAGAAAATCCTAACTTTTTTTATAGTAGGATTGTTATATTATTTAGAAAACAGAGGGAGGCAAATTTGCGAATGGAATACAAAACTGATTCTTTGTTAGTACATCTAGCAAGAGCAGGAGATGAAGATGCGTGTGAAAAACTGGTCAAAAAATATTACTCAAGTATATATCAATATTGTTTGCTACATATCAATGATCCCTATGAGGCAGAGGATTTGACACAAGAAGTGTTTACACGTTTCTTTTCCAATTTATATAGATATAAAGAATATGGAAAAGTTAAGAATTATCTTTATACAATTGCCGGAAATACCGTTAAAAATTATTACAAAAAGAAAAAAGATATTCCATCAGAGGAACTGCTAAAATCAGAGGACTGTAGTAAAAATCATGTAGAAGAGCTAGGAGTCCGATTAACTATTGAACAGGCAGTGAGAAAGTTACCGGAAGAAATTAGAGAAACGGCAGTTTTATATTTTTTTCAGGAATTGAAGCAAAGAGAAATTGCAGAATTACTTCATATCAAACTTTCTCTTGTAAAATATCGAATCGGAAGAGCAAAAGAACTTTTAATGAAAGAGTTGGAGGTGAAAAAAGATGAAGAATTATAAGCAACAAATAAAGGAATATAAAGAGGAGATTGAAGAAAAGTATGTAAGGGCTGAAGCAGAGAACAAAACAGTAAAAGCATGTCAGAATATTTTGTCAGAGTCGGTTTTATCGAAACAATCGCATAGAACATCTTATTTTGAATTTTTGTATGAGCAGACAAAATTCATAAAAAAAAGATGGTGGATTTTACAAGGTTGTGTTCTTATGTGTCTATGGATATGGTTGAGTAATTATACGTCAGACATAAAAGATATGATGAGGATTATGGGAATATCTGCCACAATATTTGTGGTTCTGATTATCCCGGAAATTTGGAAAAACAGAAGAAATGGTGCGATTGAGATTGAGCAGGCGTCTTATTACACACTGCGTCAGATTTGTACAGCAAGAATGTTAATGTTTGGAGTAGTGGATCTGGTGATCGTTATGGTGTTTTTGGCGATTACATATCAAACAACAATACTCTCGTTAAGTGATTTGGTGGTTAATTTTTTGCTTCCGGTAAATGTTTCATGTTGTATATGTTTTCGTGTATTGTACAGCAGATGGGAAAAATCAGAATATATGGCAGTGCTTTCTTGTCTGGTATGGGTTGGTTTATGGATGATGATTGTTGCAAATGATGTTATTTATCAGAAAATTGTAACTCCGGTATGGGTGGTTATGCTGATATTGACTTTTGTATATTTTATTTTTTGTGTTCAGAAGTCATTGCTATTTGATGAAAAAATTTTGGAGGATTACACGTATGAAATTAGAATTTAAAAATGTAACAAAACAATACGGAGAAGTAAATGCTGTTAATAAAGTGAATTGTGTTATGGAAAAAGGAATTTATGGACTGCTTGGAGTAAATGGAGCAGGAAAGACCACATTAATGCGTATGCTTTGTACGATTGTTCAACCATCAGAAGGACAAATATTATGGAATGGTAAAGATATATGGAAACTAGGAGGTGAATACCGAGAAGTTCTGGGATATTTACCACAGGATTTTGGATATTATCCAGATTTGACCGTATATGATTACATGATGTACATTTCTTCTATAAAAGGGTTAAAAATACCGTTTGCCAGAAAAAAAGTGAAGCAATTATTAAATCAAGTAGGAATGGAAAAATTCAGTAAAAGAAAAATGAAGAATTTGTCTGGAGGAATGGTTAGACGTGTAGGAATAGCACAGGCGATGTTAAACGATCCGCAAATTCTTGTCCTGGACGAACCTACCGCTGGATTAGACCCGAATGAAAGAATACGTTTTCGTAATTTAATTAGTGAATTGTCGGAAGAACGTTTGGTGCTCTTGTCTACACATATTGTATCGGATATTGAGTACATTGCGAATAATATTATGTTAATGAAAGATGGAGAACTTTTTTATGCAGGTACCGCGGAAGAATTAGTATCTTCTATGAAAGAAAAGGTATGGCAATGTAATGTTTCGAGAAGTATGATAGACAAATATATGAGTGAATATTTGGTTGGAAATATAAAAACAACAAAAACCGGAGCAGAGCTTAGAATTATTTCAATAGAAAAGCCAACAGAAGATGCTGTGGCTGTAGAAAAAAATCTGGAAGATGCATTTCTATTTTATTTTGGAGAAAAATCGGAGGAAAAACAAGATGCTTAAATTAGAATTAAAACGAATTTTTTCAAAGAAAATTAATGTATTTGCAATCGGATTGGCATTGATACTTGCTGTCATTTTTAGCGGATTTGCAGTTACAAGTAATCGCTATGTGGATGAGAATGGAAATGCTAGTACTGGAATTATGGCAACAAGAAAACTTACAGATAACAGACGAGCATGGAAAGGTACATTGACAGAAGATGAACTTGGAAAAGTTATAGAACAAAATAAAAATGCGATGACACAATCCTCAGAAGAAAATGCGATTTACGGAACGACATTACAACCGATAGATGATATTAGGGGTTTTATAATATCGGTATTAACACCGGATGCAGAATATGATGAAAGTGTTCTGAATCAAATTACAGAAGAAAATGTGCAAGAGTTCTATGACACTTATCATAAAAATATGGAAAAGATGGCAGAAGAATATGGAAAGACTTCTGTACAGAAAAAATACTTGGAAAAGAAATATAATGAAATAAAATTACCAGTAGAATACGAATCTTATAGTTCATGGGATACTATGATTATGTATGTAGAAACGTATTCTATTATTCTGGCAATCATAGTTGGTTTTATTTGTGCTGGAATATTTGCAGATGATTTTCAGACAAAAGCAGATGCAGTATTTTTCTCTACAAAGTATGGACGTACAAAAGCTGTTAAAACAAAAATACTGGCAGGAATAGCTACGACAGTTATGATTTATTGTATGGGAATTATATTACTTAGTGTGATTTGTTTTGGAATTATGGGAACCAGTGGTATGAATACACCTTATCAAATGTATCAGGCGTATAGTATTTACATTATGTCATATGGACAATACTATTTGTTGACAGTTGTATGTGGATTTATAGCCAGTATGCTGGCGGCTGTAGTGTCTATGTTAGTAGCAGCTAAAATGCATACAATTAGTGTCGCTGTTTGCATTCCGTTCTTTTTATATTGCTTATTGCCATTTATAGGACGGGCACTTTCTGGGTATACAACGCTTTTCAATTTGATACCAACAATTTTGACAAATGTACAGGCAAGTGTAAAAGTCCCACTTATTTATCAGATTGGGAATTGTGTATTTCGACAAATTTCGCTTGTAATGGTAATGTATACAGTGATGGCAATAGCCTTACTGCCTTTTATTTATAAGAGTTTTCGCAGATACGGAAATAAGTAAAAATTGTATTCATACTCATAAAAAACAAAGTAAGTAAAATATTTTCTGGAAAAATCAAAGCATAATTTACGGCGGGCAAGTTGCCCGCCGTAAATTATGCTTATTTTGTTAAAAGACCGGATAGATTTTTTCCAATGCAAAATCCAATCTGTGGATATAACTCCTGAATTTCCTGATATTTTGCTTCAATCATTTCTGGTTCATCAGCCCAGATCTTTTCATATATTTTGAAAGCTCTTTTAAAATGTGTTTTGGCTTGCGGAAGATTGGCAGTCATCAGATAAATGGTTCCAAGGGTTTCCTGTACTTTGGCATAATCCAGACAGTCATCGGAATGGTATTCCTTGATGATGCCGGATAATTTTTGCAATTCAGAGATGCCTCTTTCGGGTTCCCGCTGTTCTGTCAGGAACATTGCATAATTGGCAATCTGAGGTATGCTGTCATTTATATGAAGCAGGTTAAATTGGTCAAGCAGTGAGATACTTTTTTCAATGTGTTCTCTTGCAAGATCGGGATGACCGTTCATGCGGTAAAGTCCACCGAGATTGGCATGAAGGTTGGAAACAAGGCGAGCATTGTCAGCAGTGATATTTTCTATCTGGGCAAGTGCATCCTTTTCTAGTTTTATTGCTTTTTCAGGTTTGGTTTCAAGAGTTGCCTGAAAATCTAGTAATAATGCCCGGTCAGAGTCGGTTCCAATGTTTTTTGTCTTTAACAGCACCTTCAGTTCCTGAATGATTCCCTTCATACCTTTGTGATAGTTATAGTTATCCATGTATGGAAATGCATTTTCCAGAAAAAGCAGATACTTTGGCATATCATCTTTTTCAATCAATTCTATGATATTTCCGATTGTTTGAAATAGCTTTTTATAATAATCTACTTCCATTCCATGCATTAAACATATGTGCTGTAAAGAATCCAGCAACGTGTGACAACTACTTACAGATGGTTTTGTCTCTGAAATGGTGATTTCCTGAATCATCGGATGCAGAGAGATAGTGCGACGTTTTGTTGTTTGGACAAAACCAGTCTCAATTAAATCGTTGATCTCATCTAGTGTGGGCAATTCCAGCCATTTGGCAAATATACGGGCAGAAATACCGGTGGAAGGAAGAAAGCACATATTACACATGATATCCTGCTGTTTAAGAGATAAAGTGTATAACGAAAACAGCGTATGGATATGACTGTAATAGGTGGCTTTGCTGCTTTGTCCATCTTTGATTATTTTAATTTTATCTTCGTTATGGAAAGATGCTTTTTCCACCTGAAGTCTTGTTAATAACTGGTCTGGAGTTGAGATTCCATTTTCCAGAAGTTTTGCTGCCAGTTCCACGGCAAAAGTATGAGAGTGAACAGTTTCGATGATCTTTTCAACTGTTGGCCGGTACGTGTCTGCCTCTGAATAAAATACTGATGCCAGCTGGAAGAGAGCGTTCATATCCTCTATTTCTTTTAATGGCAGAGTACAGTATTCATCCAGTTTGCTTCTGGTTGTAAACAAAATCTGACAGCGATATTTTAATACTACTGACAGAAAGCTGTCCTGTGTGGCAGTGACATTAAAATTATCTATGATAAGCAGAGTATCAGATTTCAGGGAACGCAGAAAACGGTTATGTCTTTGAAACTGTTCCTGGTCAGTGCTTTCCGGCGGATCGTCAATAAAATCCATGTCAGTAATATCCTGATGAAGATTGCCGGTATATTCTACATAAAGGATATTGGTGTATTGCTTTATGTACCGCTTTGCGTAGGCTTTGGCAAGTTCACTTTTTCCGATTCCAGCAATTCCGCAAAGAAAAACATGACGGTTTTCCTCAAGCATGGTATATAATTCTTCCAGTTCTTTATCTCTTCCGATAAAATGACGGCATGGTTTCGGAACCTCACTGTCCATAATATAATCCAGCACAATGGGGGATAAAGCTCCTCCGGCGAGTAGCTTCTGATTTTTGGTATTACGTTTGATGAATTGGCGTTCCATGCCAAAAGAAATCAGTTTTGCAAGAAACAGCAGTCTTGAACTGGCTGGTTTATATAAGGGAGTCAGATTTTTCTTTTTCGCATCTGAGATGCTGTCATCCTGAATGAATAAAGTGTAAATATCTTGTATAGCCATATTACAGTCAGACATCAGTGGAAGAAGATTCTGGTGGATGGTATGGGCTAACTTTTCCTGATTGGATGGCTTGGAATAGTAAGCGGATATTTTAGGACTGATTTTAGCCTGACCAGTCATCCAGCGGCAAACCAGACCGTTATCCATTGAAAAATCCTGATTTGCCGGATCATCCATAAAATCTTCAAATAATTCGTATAAAAAATCAGGCTGACTCATTTGATTACTTTCGCTGATATGATTTTTTAAGCAAGTGCTAATAGAAGAAAAATCGCATCGATTCAATAGAAATTCCCCTTTCGTAGTTAAGATTGAGTATATCTATCATAGCACGAACATACATTCGATTCAAGAAAATGCGGATATTTTTAAAGTGATTGTGTCAATTTACAATCAATTTCTATTCAATGTGGTTTTCAGGCAGGTTCTGTAAAATAAGCTCAGAACAAACAATAACGGGAGGAGCTTATGCAACAGAATATTGAATTTGAGCGGTGCATTGATTTTCTGGTACGGATGATTGATAAGTACGGCGAAGAAGTCCTCCGGGAGTTGGAGGAAGAAAAACAGAATAAGGAAGAAAAAGAAGCGGCAGTTTTCTGAAATACAAAATGTAAATCAGACTGTCGCTTTTTTCATGCATTTTTAAATCAAATAAATTTTAAAAGCTGATGCAGAGTGTGTGGCTCATTATTCTGAGAAGCGGTAATACGCGTATCAAATGGCTTGAAATGATTTTGCGTATAAAAGCTCAGAAGAAATTCATTATCTTCGCATTCAAGAAATTCCATAACGCCACCTACGGAATATTTGAGACTGGATATGGTTTCCAGTGCAAATCCCAGTAGAATATTTCCAGGAATTCGTTTTTCCTTTGGAAGAGAATAGTTCTTTCCCAACTGGGCAATCAGGTAAGCTGCGGTAGTATAGGATTGTGTTTCTTCATCCAAAATACTGACACGGGACAGTTTTTTTGCCATTGTCTTGCTGATATTTGAAGCACGGACAGAGATTGGTTTTATTGTAAGTGAAAAATAACCAACCAGTGAAGCATCTTCAGCATCAAATACCAGATAAGTGATAGATTGATCTTTTTTGGTAAACTCAATCGCATTATGTAATAAAAAGTATTCCACATCGGGATTTTTGGGACAAGAAAAATCGGAGAGTAAGTCGTAAAGACTTTCCTCTCCGATATATGTCGGTTCGTCTTTATCCAAATATGCCCGAATATTAACGGTAAAATATTTATCAGACATGTTTTTTCTTCCTTTTTGACATTAAAGCTAAGATTTCCTGTGGGTTCGTTAACTGACGTCCGGGAAGTGTCTGCTTTGGTGTGCGGTCACGGTCGGCTTCGTCAATTGCTGCGACAAAACGCTTTACGCTATTTGGATTGGATACGACAAAATTATGAGTAATACTTGAAGTAGCCATACTAACACCTCCTCTTTTTTGGCTTTTTTGTGTATTTATAGTATATGCAATGTGTGATAAAAACACAATATCAAAAACAGAAATTATTTCTAAATAATTTTCAAGCCGGACATTTATTAGACGCTTCCGGTAAGCGAACAATATTTTCGAGCCAATCATTTATAAGTCGCCAATGGTGGGCGGGCAATATTTTGATAACAGAAATGCTCTGTATCTAACTTAATTATACGATTGGCGAAGAAATGCGTCAATACGGAAAATAAGTATTGAAAATAGTTGGAACAAGTACTAAAATAAGGTTGGGACAATAAGACAGAGTTATACTGCGAGGAAGATTATGAAGAATAAAAAGATTAAATGCGATATATATACCAGAGTATCCACAACCATGCAGGTAGATGGCTACAGTCTGGATGCTCAGAAAGAAAAACTCAAGAGATATGCGGAATTTCAGAACATGGAAATCGTAAATGAGTATTCCGATGAAGGTAAATCTGGAAAGAGCGTAGAGGGCAGACCGGAATTTCAGAGAATGTTGGATAATATTGAGAATGGCACAGATGAGGTGCAGTTTGTACTGGTGTTCAAGCTTTCCAGATTTGGTCGTAATGCGGCAGATGTTTTAAATTCTTTGCAGCGGATGCAGGATTTTGGAGTGAATCTGATCTGTGTTGAAGATGGAATTGACAGCTCAAAAGATAGTGGAAAGCTGATGATTTCTGTTCTGTCTGCGGTGGCAGAGATTGAACGAGAGAATATCCTTGTTCAGACAATGGAGGGACGTAAGCAGAAAGCCAGGGAAGGAAAATGGAACGGTGGATTTGCTCCATATGGCTATGAATTGGTAAATGGAGAATTGCAGATCGCAGAGGACGAAGCAGAGATTATTCGTCTGATCTATGATAAATTTATTCATACCAATATGGGAATCTCTGCGATTGCTGCATGGCTGAACCAGCATGGATATAAAAAGAAAAAACGACAGAATAATACACTGGACGCATTTGCCGCATCATTTATAAAAGGCGTTCTGGATAATCCGGTATACTGTGGAAAGCTGGCTTATGGACGAAGGAAAAACGAGAAAGTTTCTGGTACAAGAAATGAATATCGCATTGTAAAGCAGGAAAATTATATGCTGCACGATGGTATCCATGAAGGGATTATTTCGGAAACAGACTGGGAGCTGGCTCATCAAAAACGGAAAAAAACAGGTGTGAAATATGAAAAGACACATAGTCTCGATCATGAGCATATCTTATCTGGAATATTGAGATGCCCGTTATGTGGAAGCGGTATGTATGGGAACGTGAATCGAAAGAAAAAGAAAGACGGAACCTTATATAAGGATTATTTCTATTATGCGTGCAAACACCGTCGCCTGGTAGATGGTCATAAATGTGGATATCGTAAACAATGGAGTGAGGAGAAGATTAACAATGCAGTGGAAGAAGTTATTCGGAAGCTGGTGAAGAATCCGAAATTTGAAGAAGCAATTCTGAATAAAATCGGTTCAAGAATAGATACAGAAGAAATAGAAAAAGAGATTGAAGGACTGGAAAAACAGCACAGACAACTGACCGGAGCAAAAGCAAGGCTTGGACAGCAGATGGATAGCCTGGACATCATGGATAAATTTTATGAAAAGAAATATCAGGATATGGAGACACGCTTATATCGTCTGTATGATGAAATTGAAGGCGTGGAGAACAGTATAGAAGAAGTCAAGAATCGCCTGCTGAATATCCAGCAACAGAAAATATCAGAAGAAAACGTCTATCAATTTCTTTTATATTTTGATAAACTATATGATAAGTTCACCGACCTGGAGAAGAAAGAATTTCTTAACAGCTTTGTGGAACAGGTGGACATTTACGAGCAGGAGCAGCCAGATGGCAGATTCCTGAAGCACATAAAGTTCCGTTTTCCGGTGTATTTTGGAGACAGAGAGACACAGGAACTTTGTTGGGACAATGAAAGTACCGTTGAAACAGTCTGCCTTCTGTCGAGAAAAGCTCAATAAATCAAAGGATTTTGCCATTTGGGGAATAAAATAGATGTGCGTTTCTGTTTCCGTAGAGTGATGATATAAGTGGAGGTTTACCCCAGGGGATAGGCTTGGGGGAACAGGAGATATACATTTTGGCGAAAGGATACTTTTCGCCAAAGTGATATAATGAAATTGATATTGGTATAAGAACGAAGGTGATTGGATGAAAATGTTTGAATTTACTGGATTAAGAACCCTGCATAAAGACATGATGAAAAAGGGAGAAGAGAGAGCAACATTTCCATTTGGGTTTAATGGAAAAATTTTTAGTTGTATTTTCTTGACGGATATAATTCCATACCGCTTGTATTTGACAACTTTAGGATTATATCCGGTGGTATTTGAATTGGAAATAGAGAAAGGGTATAAGGCCAAATGTTTTATTGATGATTATAAAAAATTGGTAGATTATCTTGAAATAAAATATGATCCAACGCATAAATTTGTTCCGCTAGACTTTTTTGAAGCGTTAAATAAAAGAATTCCTAAAGAATTTATGATGCGCCCAGATTATAAAGAGACATTAAAAATTGCTTCTAAAAAAAGAAAAATTGAAGAAGAAGCTAAGGTATATTTTTGTGGTTGGAGAAGGAACGCAGCGGGGCAGAATGTACGAGAGAAAAATCTTGAAAAAACGAGAAGCGCATTTGGAGATGCAAAGGCAGAAATGTGTAAAAGAAAAAATATTAGTTCCTGTTGGACAGATTGTGCCTATGAAGAAGAATTGAAAAAATTGAATGATATAATTACAATGTGATTTAGAAAAGATATACTTTTTTGTGGTTTTGGAGGCAATAAGATGACTACAGAGTTAGAGCACAAGCCGCTACTTGACGGGAATGAACCAAATGGGCCCCATTGAAAGATACGAGGAAGCAGTTAGGCAGAGATATTAGTTTAAGCGGAGGATGGATCATGAGCTTTTTAAAGTTATTACATGGTACGAAAAAAAAGAAAGATTTATTTGATATTGCCTGTGATTATGATGGCTATGACATTGTTTATGAAGAAGAGACAACTGACATAAATTTGTATAAGTTTTTTAATGAGATTATCACTAATTCAAGATATGACATCACAGTTCTGCCTGAGTATCGATTATTAATGGAAAATAATACAGAAGATGCATTTAATGAGTTCTATGATGCATGGGTTGATGCATTAATTGATCGGGGGTTCCTGTTTCATTTGGATGGTGAGGTGTCTATGGAGCAGTTTACGAAGGGGATTAATCGTATATTATCCAATATTGGATGTGAGAAACAGTTAGATTTGACTTTATTGGATCGGATGTATCAGGAAGAATTACAAAACTACTGTTTAAATGGGAAGGAGATTCATGAAGAAATCAATTATGATATTTTACAAAGCAATGTGATTGCTCGTGAATTGAGGTTGATAGGTTACGAACTAATAAGTTTGTTCAATGGATTTGATAATTACGATAAAGCTGTTATTCCTATTATAAAAATAGATGATTTAAAAGGAATTGAATCTATATTTAAGTAAAAATGATGAAAGCTATTTTGATATAGTTCTGAATTCGGAAAGGAGAATGGTACTATAGCAAAGAGAAAGACGCTGCCGAAGGATTTTGAGCAATTGGTAGAGGCTGGAAATGAGCAGGAAATCAAAAGTGTATTCGAAAAATGCGACATCAATGCATACGGAGGATACAATAAAGGAAATAGGTGATGATATGGAGTTAGAGAATAACGATGATAAGTTTAATATTGAAAAAACAGATACCATTGATGGCTTGGCATATGAACAAGACACCTCCAGCTTGTTACTTCTTCTTACAGACGGAATGGACTGGTCAGATATGAATCGACATTTATTGCTGTTGCAAGATAAACTCAATACCTATATCTGGTACATAGATTCAGGACAATATAAAGAAAAGTACCCAAATGTTAAAAGCGTAGAACTGCGTGTTAGTTTTTTGTTTGAGGAACCAGAGATATGCCGTAAGCTTTTAGAAAGAGCAAAGCAGGTGTTTGTCGATGTATTTGAGAATGTTGAGATGATTGTGGAGCATGGAACAAAATAGATAAACGGTGCTAAATCAGAAAAACATATGAAGGAAAATGTTGCTGTCATATCAGGAGTGTTTGGAAAAATATGGAACGGATTATAAAATTAAAAAATGTGTTCAAGAAGGGGAACTGTATGTAAAAGAAAAAGGCATCTATTCTGATAAGAGATGTGTGCCGGAGCTGGAGATTATTTCTAAGAAATATCCCAATGCAATTATAACTCTGAATAGTGCCTTTTATTACTATGGATTGACGGATACCATACCAAATTTTTATTATGTTGCGACACCGAAAAATACAAGAAAAATCAGCGATGAAAGAGTGAAGCATTTTTATGAAAACAGCGAAGCATTTGATATGGGCAAAACTACAATGAATTATGATGGTGTGGATATTGTAATTTATGATAAAGAGCGTCTTCTTGTGGAACTGATACGGAATAAAAGAAAATTTTCTTTTGATTTGTACAAAGAATTAATTGCAAGTTATAGAAAGATTGTTCATGAACTGGATATGACTTTAGTTGCAGAATATGCGTATGAATTACCAAAGTCAAACATGGTAATGGAGACACTTAGATTGGAGGTTTTATGATGATAAATATACAGAAGCTTATTGAAGAAGCAAATGAAAATGGTTATCAGGGAGATAAGGCGTCAGCGAAAGTGTGTCAGGATATTGTGTTAAAAGCGTTATCGATTGGCCCATTGAGTAGAAATGTTACGATTAGGGCCGATTAGGTTAAGAATAGACTAGAACGTCGAGAAACTTTGAAGAAGAGAGGAAAGTAGAGGGGACTTCAATGAAAAATAAAGTAAAATTTGTATCTATTTTGGGTGATTCTATAAGTACATATTCAGGATATAATCCGATTGGATATAAGGTGTTTTATGATGAGTACAACTCTTTAAGAAATGACATGACATCGGTATATGATACATGGTGGGCAAAGGTAAACCAGTTCATTAACGCCTACATTTGTGTTAATAATTCTTATTCTGGAAGTAAGGTTACAGGTGAAAAATTCCCTAGTGGAAATTGTGATCAGCGTACATCAAATTTGCATACAGAGCAGTACACACCTGATATGATTCTAATATATTTAGGGTTTAATGATTTTGGAAACGGTGTTCATATTACAAATGATAAGTTGGGAAGCCCCTCATTTTTCTCGTCCTATTATAATATGTTGCAAAAGATAAAGATGAATTATCCGAAAAGCAGAATTATATGTGGGACATTGATGGAAAGTTATATGAAAGGCGATAATAGTTGGAAATTTCCACATAAATGGGCTGGTGTATCGATATATGAATACAATGCGGCAATAAAAATTGCTGCAGAAATTGCGGGAATTGAAGTTGCAGATCTGGCATCACAGAATTTACGTTATGAAACATTAGACGGATCACACCCTACAAAAGAGGGGCATATAACTTTGGCAAAAGCATGGATTAATTGTTTGAAAAAAACAGTATAACAGATGGAGATAAGGAGGAAAACAAATGCTGCTTATAGGATCCAGGATTCAGGAGTACCGGAAGAAAGCCGGGCTGAATCAGGAGGAATTTGCGGAAAAGATGGGAGTCAGCAGACAGGCTGTGTCCAAGTGGGAGAGGGATAAGGCGTATCCTGATTTGGACAGGCTTGTGTGTATATGTGAGATTCTGGATGTACAGGTTGGAGAACTTATATATGGAAAGGGTGATGAGCCGGAGGCGCCGGAAGAGGTGTCCGGGGATGGGACTTCAGCGAATAATGCTGTCCATCTGAAGAATCTCAGGGGAAAAGGCAGGCTTGCCAGATTGAAAATATTATTTTGCGTGATGGCAGCCATATGCGTTTTCTGTGTAATTGTGGTGGCGGTGCTGTTTGTGAGGAACGAGTGGATCAGCCATTCAGATAAGAACGGAAATGTGCGCGTGGAGAAGGTGTATCAGCAGTATACAAAAGCTGATCTGGCATATTTGGATGACAATGGCCGAAAGATCATGGATACTGTGTGGCTTGATGTACCGGGGGTACGGGATGGAGATTACATACAGTTGTACACAGGGGTGGACGGTGATGGTCTGTTTCTGAATTACAAGACATCAACCATAATTGCCGCAGCATTTGTCATGCTGGTGTTTATTATTCTTCTGATCCTCATTGGGCTTGAGATAAGAAGGATGAAGAAAGAAGATACACTTCAGATCATACTTGAGGATAAGACAGCCGATGAAAAAATGTAAAAAAATTGTCTGCGCGATCGTTATAGCATGCATACTGGCGGGAGCTGCATTTGTCGCTCTTGAGTTTATGGGCGTTATTGATCTGAACAGTGCGCGGAAGACGGAAGAAAAAAGTGAAACTGAACAGGATGGAAATAAAATAGCTGACGATGAGACAGAGCCTTGGCATATAGTGTTCAAGGGATATGCCTTCTCTGTGAATCCGGTAGGACAGGCAATCATACATGAGAGTGGCTGCCTTAATATAAGAAGCTGTGATGATTATCTGATACAGATCGATGTGGAGGATAAGACGATGGCGGATTTCTGGGACAACAGAGAGCAGCGCAAGAAAAATATTGAGGACGCAGGTTATGTGATGGAGCTGGAGCCTGAGAAGTTCGAGATACAGGGGAAGGAATATATCAGATACATAGCGAGTCTTGCAAATGAACGAGGTGCGAAGTTCGACAGATCATATTTTTATCAGCTTATATGTGATGCCGGGGAAGGGCAGCGTTTCTTTACTTCGATAAGATTTGATGAGATAGATATAGATGCGCTGAGCGGGTCGGAGAGAGCTGAGGTATATGAGAAGGCTGCCGATGAAGCTGTGGCCATTGTTGCGGGGGCCGTTCCCACAGATGAGACAAATGATATGACAGGCTCATACTGGCAGGAGGACGAAGCTATGGAGACGGGAGTAGTGGACAGTGTCGTGAATGGAGATACTACCGTGTCATATGAAATCCCTGAAAATTACAGCCTTCAGAATGAGGATTTGTCAGGTAAGACATACTATTCAGACGGTGATAAGATCACGGTTGTGACTTCGATCGTACCGTATAGTTGGATGACAGCATCTGATATGGCAGACAGAAAGACCGGGGCCGGAATATCAAAGGTAACAGAGGAAGGTCAGTGTGAGGTAAATGGTGTGACATTTTATTACTACACATATTCGACCTTATATATAAAGGACGGCAAGAGAAATATCACATACTATTTTAATGCATATGCTGATCTGAAGGATGGGAACATATATACAGTCAGCGGATTTGCCGATGATAATTCGGATGCCATGGACAGAGACACTTATTATAGTTTCATGAACATTACGGAGAAATAAGCACTATAGATTGCAAAAAAGTGACGAGAACACCTATGGTTTCGGTTTGCTACCCATAGTTGCCCCGTTGCAACCGATTACGGCTTGATAAAATATAGTGACATTCTTAATAATAAAGCCACTAGGTTTTAAGGAGGATTATTATATGAGGAACAAGAAAATGCTGATTGCAGGACTTATCACGGTGGTGATGGGAATTTCTATAGTTGGATGTGGAAATGATGGCAAATCCACCAGAGAGACGGAGTCAACAGAGCAGGTAACCGAAACGGAAATGGCAACGGAGGAGGAATCTGAGGCTGAGGATACAGGTGATACTGAATCTGATGATTCATATGCAGATGAAACCGATTACAGTGAGGAATCCACAGAATTTAAGATGCCTGTATATGAGGATTTCACATTGGCATCGGGACTCAGCGAGAATTACGCAGATCTTGACAATAGGTCATTTGTATATAATGGAAAGAAATTCACTTTAGGTGAGTCCACCTTGAAGGATCTTATAGACGGTGGAATACCATTTGAGCAGAATTCACTCAATAACAGTGGTAACAATGTAAATAAGAATTACGAAACTGACAGATATACAGCTGAAATCAATGACTATGTAACGATGCAGTTTATGTTTGGCAACTTTACTGACAGTGAGCAGAAGGCAGAGGATTGCGTTCTCTCATATGTAAGGTATTCACACCTTTTTGTGCCAAACCCGGATTATGATGCCAGCATGAATGCGGAGATCAGTGAGATGATGATTGACGGTGCAAGGCAGGTGAACTTCTCATTCCCTACAACTATCACTAAAGACCAGTTGCTTGAAAAGTGCAGCGAGAATGCAGAAGTAGATGGCAAGATAGTCAAGTACAGTGTAGATTCTGAGGTTTATATGGGAAGCAGCGGCTATACATTTGAGTTTGACGATACAACAGGACAGCTCAAAGAGGTCAGAATAAGCTGGCTTCCGTAACTAAAAAGTAATCAGAATAAGAGCCAGAAGAAAAGCCGGATATCTCTATAAAATAGGGATACCCGGCTTTTGTAAACCAAATGTATGCTGTGGACAGCAGAATGAAATCCAAAGGTATTCTCAGTAATTTCTCTCTACTTACATATTATGCAGAAATGTGTGATATGGATAAAACACATATCTCACCTTATTAATAAAATATGACAAAAAAGTACATTAAGTGGTACTTGGAGTTGACAATTCCCCGATTCACAATTACTATAAACCCTGTGATTTCATAGTGAAAATCTGCTCGGATGCCGTCCTGAAAAAGCATCCGATCAGGGGGAAATTCGGTGAGAATCCGGTGCAACCGCCATTACTGTGTTAAGACTTGTGTCTTTCAGTCAGAATGCCCGCAGATTTTATGAGATTTCCGGCCGCGTGACGGCGTCTGACAGACACAGACAGCCGGGATATGCGGAGTACCCGGATGCGGATGACACGACAGTTCATCTGTTAGCTTTTGGGCGTGGGAAAAGCAGAATACATATTCCCTGCTTTATAACCTACAATTAAATAAAGAAAGGAAAATAGGAGATGAAACGAATCAGGACATTGATGCTTTCATTCTTATTGGCATGCGCAGTTTTAGTGGCACCATTTGCTTCAAATGCAAGCTGGGGCTATGTTCAGGCTGCCGCCGCAGAGAGTGATGGCGAAGTTGATTACAGCACTGAGTACGTTGTGCTGTCTCTTGAGGGATTTACTCTTGGCCAGGGATTCTATATCGAGCCAGAGAGAATGTCCTACAAAGAGATCGGTGAAGTCTGGAAAGAGGAAGGCATAGACATCGACCTGTCTAAGCTTACCGTATCACAGGCAACTTACGCGTTTTTCAAGAAAGAGGGACTTGAAACAGAACCTTCAGGAACAGACAAATACAACAGTTCCAGTTATTATCTTGCCAATGTAAAGGGCATTGATAAGGGAGCTGCAAATGTTCCACAGGAGCTTAAGGATGCTTATCAGAAGAAGAATGGAAAGGCACTTGAGCTTAAGGACAAGACTGGAAAAGATCTTGGCCAGTTTGACTATTTCAGCATGTCTGGCTGGATGAACACAGTTGACAATATACTGGGAAATGTCGGCGCAGGAGAATATCAGGTAGATTCTGCAGCCGGAGTAGACAATACACACGTTATCCGTTGGCAGTTCACGCTCGCAGATTATGGCGCAGATCTGGGATATGGCTACAATCCGGATAAGAATACATTTGACTCTGAGTATGCATACTATGAGACTCAGGACAAGACAGAGCTCTATGTGCTCTATGCAGAGCATGCAGATGAGATAGCTAAGGACGAGGCTCTACGTGAAGAGGTTCAGGCGGTCATGACAGATCTCACTGCAACTGCAGATGAGGT
Organism: Coprococcus sp. AM14-16; assembly: GCF_003434675.1. Lineage (NCBI taxonomy): Bacteria > Bacillati > Bacillota > Clostridia > Lachnospirales > Lachnospiraceae > Coprococcus > Coprococcus sp. AM14-16. The sequence continues at coordinate 73,807 of NZ_QTLL01000002.1, read as the reverse complement.
TCAGGCAGTTGAGAAGAAGATCAGGGGCGACAAGAGAAATACAGTATCTGTAACCATGAATTATTCTGCTCCTTACATGACTCTGGCTGATTCAGAGGGCAATGAGATTGAAGTTGGAGAGCCTGATGGCAGCAAGTATACCCTTGAGCTTGAGCCGGGTACATACCGTCTGTCAGCATATCAGAAGAGCGGTGACGAGAAGACAGATATGGGATCTATAGATCTCGTAGTCACAGACGATCCACAGCAGTCATACAGCATATACAGCATCACAGATATAGCATGTACAGGTTATGACACTGTAGATGGCAACAAAAAATATTGGAAGGAAGACGTTGACTATACCGTCACAGGTAAGGTTATGTCTCCTGACAATGTGGACAGACATGCAGAGTTTGTAAAGACCAGGGAGGGGTCAGATGACGCCTGGGCAAAGTATGCAGGACTGTTCTACTATGCTGATATGGTGTCAGTGACATATGATCCGGTTGGAGATAGAGCAGATGACTATATCTCTAAGACTGTGTCAAACACACTTACATCCAACAGAAGCTACGGTTATTCAGTAGCTCTTGCAGCGGCAAAGACAGTAGAGTTCACAGTTCCAGAGGGGACTGAGCTCAGAGTTGGTACACTTTCAACATATTATATATATAAGGATGAGGCTGGCATCAAGATGGACAGCACAGATGCCGGATATGACACATACAAGTATAAGCTTGGAAGTGGTATCACATATTACTACCGTGTAACTGGCGGAGAGGGAGTGACATACTGGAACTGGTTCTCTACCACCACGGACAAAGAATACAAAGTAACAGCCGAGGATATGTATATAGGCAATGATACATATGACCCGGGAACGATCATACATGACATGTCAGCCAGCAGATCAGATGTCGCAGATATCTACATGACATCCAATGAGAAGGGCTATGTGTCAATGCAGAAGGGTGAGACATACAGCCTTGAGTGCTTCCGTAACTGGCAGGCTATAGAGGGAATCATGAATGCCAAGTCAGCAGAGCCTGATTACCACTATACAGTCATTGATGAGAATGGAAACGTATCTGATGATGTCATCAGCGTAGTTCCGGGAGAGCACTCAGAGGTTGCTGAGATCCAGGCGAAATCAGAGGGTACAGCGATCCTGCTTGTAACCTATGACGCCGAGATCAACAAGCCTGGTATGGGCGGTTCATTCTTCAGTGCGATCTGGCCTGAGAACACAGGTGTAGTCGTATTCACTGTAGGAAATGACGGCTCAGACATTCAGACAAATATGACATTAAATGCAGGACGCAACACAGAGACTGCTAAGACTGCTGTAGACAATCTGGATGCACAGATCGATGTTCTGTATTATCTTGAGGGAGCAGCCGGTGCAGAGTACACATTTACACCGGAGGATGGAGTGGCAGTATCAGTTCTTCATCCACAGATCACGGGAAACAAGCTTACATACAGTGGATTTACAACAGCAGATGTCAAGAAGAATGATGATGGAAGCTACACTGTAAGCGGGCTCACAGAGGGATCAAACATAATAAAGGTGACAAAGGACGGAGTTAGCACATATCAGGTAGTACGTGCAAAGGAAGTCCCGGTATCATACACATATAAGAACGCTGATGGTGACGAGATCTCAGCAGATGAACTCAGAGCCGGTGATACCATAGAGGTTTCATATGGTAAGCGTACAGAGGATGGCAAGAAGGCATACGACGGTCTGTATATTCCGGCCAACAAGCTTGCAGGAATTTACAACATGGCCGGAACTATAAAACTGTCAGATGGTGAAGGAAATGAATTCTCAGGAGCAAGCAACCAGTATGCATTTGCATCGACTCCTGCTGCCCAGACAGTTACAGTCAAGATACCTCAGTATTTTGCAGGTGACGAGTACACGCTGAGCGGAGTTCTGTATGAGGGCGGATTTGGTTCGCCATACGGTTCACACAGAGAGGTCCGCCATGCAACAGGAAAGCCTGTACAGATGGCAGCAAGCGTACGTGTGGCATACCTTGGAAGTCTCCCGGATATGTCATTTAAGCTGGCAAAGACAGACTTTGTCCAGGTAAAGCTTGATGTAGTGGATGGTGCTACAAACGAAGCAGTAGAAGGATATAAGGTAAGCATAAAGGATACTGAAGGAAATGCCGTAACAGTAAAGGACGGCAGCTTCAATGGTCTTGCAGGCAGACAGTACAATTACACTATGAAGTGTGCCGGATACATGTATGCCGAGGGAACATTTGAGATCCCGGAGGATACTTCCGGCGAGATGTCACAGACCATCAGCCTCACAGCGTCAAGTGCAACTGCTTGGGATGGCGAGAGCAAGACCGAGCCCGAACAGGTTGACGGAGTATACCAGATCAGCACAGGTGCAGAGCTGTACTGGTTTGAAAATGAGGTAAATGTCAATAAGAAGGTCGACATAAATGCAGTGCTCACAGCGGATATCAACCTTGCAGGATATAGCTGGACACCAATAGGTACATCGGGTGCCATATACATGGGTTCATTTGACGGCCAGGGACATACTATCAGCAATCTGTATCAGAATGATATAGGCTACTCAGGAATATTTGGACAGGCGGGTGCAAGGATCAGCAGCCTCACAGTAGAGGGAACTATCATCATGAGCACCAAGACTGCAGCAGGAGCGGTTGTGGGATACCTGTATCAGGGAACCACAGATGCACCGGCAAGAGTAGCAGGTTGTACATCTAAAGTAAATATCACTTACACAGGCACAAATACATCAGCTTCGATAGGTGGTCTGGTAGGATACTGTAACACGAACAAAATAAGCAACACAGTGATTGAGAACTGTGTAAATCATGGAACTATTAAGGCAGAAAACGGTGGTACCGTCGGCGGAATCATAGGATCTATGAGCAGCCGAAATATCTGCGTACAGAATTCGACAAACTATGGTGACATCACTGCCAAGACAAATGTTGGTGGAATACTCGGAAGCCACAATGAATACTATCCACAGGATCCTGGATGCAAGATCATTTCATGCTACAATGCAGGAACGATCACAGGCCAGACAAATGCAGGCGGTATTGCAGGTGTTTTCAAGGGTAATACGTCAAATGACGCAGGCGTGGAGATCACAGACTGCTACAGCGCAGGAACTGTAAATGGCAGCGACACAGCCACAACAGGCGTATTTGCAGGCTATTCAGAGGATCTGACAATATCAGGATCTGCATATTCATGCACAGCCGCAGCAGATGAGAGCATCACAGAGGATCAGGCTTCATATGTATCGGCTGCTAATATAGAGGCAGTCAAGAAGCTCACAGTTGACACAGTTACCAAGATCAATGACGGAGAGGCCATCTTGAACGTGGCACCTGCAGCAGAGATCATGGCAAATGTTCCTCTGACAGCAGAAGATGGAGAATTTGTAGAGACATACAAGAAGGTAAGAACTGTAATTGACGGAGTTACTATCTTCAACATAGGTGTATATGACTACACAGCAAGTGCAGCCGGAATAAATGGTGCATCAAAGGATGGAGTTATCCTTAAGAACACAAAGGTTGAGGCAGCTTCCGCGGTTGACGCTGTAAAGCGTGCACTGGATAATGCCGGAATAGCCTACGATATTCAGGAGTCAGCTTATGGCCCATATATCGTATCTGTAAACGGACTTGCATCAGTTGCTGACTACTCAATGTCAGGATGGATGCTGTCATACAACGGAGACGACTTTGACAACGGTGGGCTTGGTTCACTGGCTGCAAAGGATAACGACACTATCGAGCTTCACTATGAGCTCACAGGAGCAGATGTAGCAGCATCATTCTCAGGACTTCCTACATTTGAGTCCATGACAATAGATGGAACAGAGATAACATTTACCACAGAGACAGAATACGATGAGAATTGGAATTCTATCTACACATACAAGGCAAATGGAGAGGTTCTGAATGGAACAGGAACAAAGGCTGATCCATTTGAGGTCGGTGTTGTATTGCCGGAGAGCGCAGATCTTGTAAAGCTTGACATGACATACAAGACAACTGCGGATGGCCATTATGTTGTGGTTGACGGACTTTCAGCCAAGATCAACCTGACAAATGATGTTGTGTGCAGGATCACATCAAGAGGTGGAAGGACTGCATGGTACAAGATCATGGCAGTGACAGCACTCACTGAGGACAATACAAAGCTTGAGATAGCAGACGCAGAGTACACTGGAGAGGAGCTCACACCGGAAGTTACCGTATATGTAAATGACAAGAAGCTTGATCCAAGCAGCTATGAGGCTACATACAGTGATAACGTAAATGCCGGAAAGGGTACTTGTACAGTAAAGGGAACTGGTAAGTTCTCTGGTACAATTCAGGGCGAGTTCGAGATAAAGAAGTCTACAAAGACGATAACTACAGAAAAGACTGAGATCGAGGTTCTTGAAAATGCAGAGCCATTTGATCTCAAGGTTACAGGACAGGGTACACTTACATTTGCATCATCTGCACCAGAGGTGGCAGAGGTAGATCCTGAGACAGGACGTGTGACAGTCAAGGCTGTCGGTGAGACTGAGATCACAGTTTCATCTGAGGGAACAGAGAACTACAAGGCTGGACAGATCGTTATCAAGATAACAGTCAAGGAGGTTCCTGTAGAGCCAGAGGAGCCGGATACAAAGGTTACACTCACAAAGGACAACACAGTTATAGAAGTTGCAGATGTGACATATACAGGCAAGGCACAGAAGCCTGAGGTTACAGTAACAGTTGACGGTAAGAAACTTGAGGCGGCTGATTATACAGCATCGTATGCAAATAACGTGAACGCCGGAACAGCCAAGGTAACTATAACAGGTAAGAACGATTATACAGGCAGTGTTGAGCAGACCTTCAAGATCAATAAGGCAGACCAGACAGTGACAGGCAACACATTATATGTATACAACAGATATATAACCGTTAAGGCTGCCGGTAAGGGAACTGTAACTTACTCATCAACAAACAAGAATATTGCGATAGTGAACAGCAAGTCAGGTCTTGTGAGAACCAAGAAGCCGGGCAGAGTACAGATAAAGATCACTGTCTCAGGCAACAGCAATTACAACAAGGCAAGCGGAATCGTAACTCTGATAGTTACCCCTGCAAAGTCATCAATAACAAAGCTTGCATCAAACAGCAGCAGAAGTCTTAAGGTGACCTACAAGAAGGTAAGCGGTGCTACCGGATATCAGATAACATATGCTACAAACAAGAACTTTAAGTCTGCAAAGACAAAGTATGTGAGCGCAAAGTATGGCAGTGCAACTATCAAGAATCTAGCAAAGAACAAGAGATACTATGTGAGAGTAAGAGCTTACAAGACAATAAATGGCAAGAGATACATGGGACTTGGCAGCTCAGTGAAGTCTGTCAAAGTAAAATAATTCTCAGGCCATAGAAACGCAGAGATGATCCGGAGGAAAGAGGTATGGAGAACAAGAGAGCTGGCTATACACGTGAAGAATGTTGTCAGATGCTTCTGGACGCATATATTTCACTTGGAAGATATCCGAAAAAGTCAGACTTTACACCGGAGCAGGTTGGCTGGATAAAATCCTACCTTGGGCCATGGCCGAGAGCCCTTGAGGCCTGTGGCATTCTTCCTGACCGGTCTGCGGAGCGGGCTGAGGCAAAGAAGCATAAGCGCATAGCTTCCAAGAGGAAGATGACCCAGTACAAGCTTGCGAAGCAGAACGGGAAAACTGAATAAAAAATTTTAAACCACAGGTTTACTTTTAACCTGTGGTTTATTTGTGTTATAGTATCTGTAGATTCCTTCTGACATATTTTATTATTAGTGTTCGGGATATTGACCCAGTTATAAGACTATTGGAGATATTGGTAGTCAGATAGTTTATAGCATTTACAATGGGAGGTATCATTTATGACACAGAACAATTTTCCAATGATCGACCTTTGCGCAACAGGCAAGAGGATCAAAGAAGTGAGAGAGCAGAAAGGAATCACCGTAAAAGCATTGCAGGCATTTCTCGGGTTCAATGAACCTGTATCGATCTACAAGTGGCAGAGGGGCGAATGCCTTCCTACATTTGACAACATGTATGCAATGGCCTGCCTATTCGGGGTAGGAATTGACGACCTTCTGGTGGGAAACCGCCAGGAGGTCGTTTTTGTTTGCGCGCCATGGGCGCGCTCTAACGGGTGTCATTTATCTCTGGGGATGGAGATGGCGGGCACCTCCGTCCCCATTAAATATTTGATTAATGTTGGTAGTATGTTACAATTATATTTATATGTAAGTATAAACTTTAGCTGATCTGGGACCGGAATAATGTGCGTGAAATGGGGGGATTCGGTATGAAGAATGCAGGCAAGAGGCAGTATATACTGACGCTGATAGTGAGTTTTATGGCGATTGTGGTATTGTCGTTATGTACGATCATGACATTTTATAGGAAGTCAGTGAATGATACTCTGGCTTTGGCGGCAGAGACTGTTAAGCAGGAGCAGGAATATATGAATTCGTATCTGAATCGAGCCGTGGATGCGGTGGAAGTTACGAAGATCACTGTGGAGCATATGATGAGAGAAGGCAGGCCGGGGCAGGATATACTGAACTTTCTCACGAATGAATCGGATTATTATCTCCAGGATATAGATGCGGCGTTCACAGGTGTATATGGCGTTATAAACGGCGAATACCTGGATGGCATAGGCTGGGTTCCCGGCGATGATTATGTGCCTCAGGAGCGCGCATGGTATAAGGCAGCAGTGGCGGCAGACGGCCAGCCAACCCTGGGCCAGCCGTACATCGATGCGCAGACAGGAGATATTCTGATGTCAGTCAGCCAGTTACTCTACGATGGCGAGAGTGTAATATCTCTGGATGTAACACTGGATCCAATACAGTCAGAGACGGAAAATATCAAATTAAATGGTCAGGGATATGCATTCGTCTGCGACAAGTCAGGATTGGTGATAACCCACTCGGACAAGAAAGAGGTAGGCCAGAACTACACTCAGGGAGAAATGTCTGTACTCATGAAGGGGATAGCGGACAATGACGGCGAACCGTTTCAAACAGTTGTTAATGATAAGAAGGTGACAGTTTTCAGCTATTCCATAGTAGATGAATGGTATGTGGTCATGGTCATCACGAATGAGAAGCTGTACCACGGAATAAGAAAACTGATAGGCCACGATATAGGCGTTGGAATAGTTCTATACATAATTATAGTGTTCTTCTGTACCAGATCCAAGAATAGTACGGATGCGATCATGAGCCGGCTCGATGAGACAAATAACGAACTCACAGACCTGAATAATATGGTCATGCAGGCATTTGCCAAGACGATAGATGCAAAGGACAAATACACAAAAGGTCATTCTGTGCGAGTCGCCAGATACAGCCGTGAGCTGGTGAAACGGATGGGCGGCACGATCAAGGAGCAGGACGAGATGTATCAGATAGCACTGCTCCATGATATGGGCAAGATACGTATTCCTGACAACATAATCAACAAGCCGGGAAGACTTACGGATGAAGAATTCTCCATGATAAAGCTTCACTGTGTAAATGGATACCATATTCTCAAGAATATAAATGCATTTCCGGACCTGGCGGTGGGCGCAAAGTATCACCATGAGAGGTACGATGGAACAGGATATCCAAGTGGGCTCAAGGGAGAAAATATACCAAGGTGTGCAAGGATCATAGCGGTGGCAGACAGCTACGATGCCATGACATCCAACCGAAGTTACAGATACGCCCTGCCGCAGAAGATAGTGCGCGATGAGATGGAGAAGGGCAAGGGCAGTCAGTTCGATCCGGACATTGCAGAAGTCATGCTCAGGATGATAGACGAGGATGAAGACTACCACATGAGACAAGCCGAGAAGATGGTAAGCAATATCCTTGTTGTAGATGACGAGAAGATAAATATCAGACTTATAGAGAATATCTGCAAAAATGAGCCTCTCTACAAGGTTATTGCGGCAGAGAGTGGAAAGCAGGCCATAGACATAGTGGGAAATCAGCAGATAGACCTGATATTGCTGGATATTGAGATGCCAGACATGGATGGCTTCCAGACGCTGGAAGAGATACGCAGGATTACAGATGTACCGGTTATATTCGTAACAGCTTATAAGGATTATAAGCTGATAGAGAGAGCGAGACAGATGGGGGTTGAGGATTACATTACGAAGCCGTTCCTTCCAATAGTTTTCCTTGAGACCTTGTACGGAGTTATCGGTTAAATACAGATGGGGGGGACGACTTTGGAAAAGAAGCTGGTGAGGGATGTGTTGGATTTAGACGTTATGGGAAAACAGGATTCAGACACATCCTGTAAAGAAGTTAACATTGACCATGAGAAGGGTCTTACATACTGCGGGGGCAGTGAAAGCTTTTTGAAGGAAATAATTTCAATGTACGCAGCTGACGACAAGCGCACAGAGATACAGAAGGCTTTTGATGAAAAAGATTGGGACGGCTACAGGATATTGATACATACGGTAAAAAGTACATCCAGAACGATCGGAGCCATGGAGCTGGGCGATGAGGCGCAGGAGCTGGAGAATGCGGTTAAAGAATTTGATGTGGATATGATCTGCAAGATGCATGAGAGTGTGATGGCTTCTTACTCGGCTGTACTTGACTGGTGCCGTGTGACAACCGCTCAGTAGGTCCGATATTTTCACAAGACGATAGAATGTAGAACATAGTGCACATATGCAATATTGCAATATGCACAAAAACAGATTACTAATACATGAATACTTGTCATTTTCCCATATAATAATACGTCATTATGATATACAATATTGTATTATTTGAAAAATGGGGGAGACCAGGCATTTGTTAAGCAGACAGATCCATCAGCCATAAAGTAGAATGATGTGATATCATTTTATTCATCGGATCCGGCTCTTTCTGGTGCGGTAAATACACATAGAGTTGTCTCGATAGAGACGGATGGTAATAATTATAGGTATATTACAAAGGGCGACGCCAATAATGTGGTGGATCGTTATGATGTGGACTCAAGAGATCTGCTTGGCAAGGTGGTGTGGTCATCACTCATACTTGGCAAGATAGTGAGACTTGTGTCCAACCCTCTTATATTTGTACCCATAATTCTTGTTCCGCTTGCCATTATACTCATAGCCAACCTAGTAAAGACTGTATCCTATGCAAGAAAGATAGCAAAGGATGAGGAGGAAGCAGCTATAAAAGAGGCGATCCAGTATATAAGAGAGAAGAATCTCAGAGAAACAGGTGACACGACAGAATCCAATGAGAATTCAGAGAGAAAGTCGGAATAGTGGGTCTATAGAAAAAAGCACACAAGATTTTGAGATCTTGTGTGCTTTTTGATATTCGCAAAGAAAAGTGAAAATGTTCCATTCCTTTGCGAGTAAAAGCTGCTGAAGCAAGTCCTGGTATGTGTCGATAATCAAAAATTACAGCGAATTCACCCTGCCCATGAACAGGATCATTCCTGTGCTCTGATCTTCAATCACATACACAAATGGCTTGTCCACAATAAAGTTATATGTTTCCTCACTTGGCATCATTGCTGTTTCCTTGATCATGATGTCTGTCTCTGCTGCAGCCTTGGTTCCGTTCTCGTCCACGATCACCTTTGCTTTGTGGTTGACTGATGAAACGGCTATGCCATCGGCGATCTTGGAGAAGTCAGCACTCTCCGAATATGCCGACTGGATTCCCATGTTTTTCAGAATGTCGTCCAGACCGTCGATACTCTGCTCATCTGTGAATTTTGGGAGCTGGAGGGTATCGATCTCTACGTTGCTGGCATCATCCAGAGAGTCGATGAGTTTCTGTTTTTCTTCGTTGCTTAGTTTGTCAAAGAGTTCATTTATGTCTCCGTCATCGGCGGTTGGCATGAACACCTTCATGACAACATTGTCGCCGTCGTATGGAAGTGTGATTCCCTTGATCTCGCCGTTGTCCATGTATGCGAAGTGCTCACCGTAGAGATGCATCATATCAACAACGCTTTCTTTGTCGGTTCCGTAGAAGCTGCTCTGAAAAGTTTTATCCTCGGTAAAAGGAGTGTACCATTTTCCTTCGAAATAAACTGCGTTTATGAGCATCATCACTGTTCCGCCAGGAATCTCCTTTAAGATTTCAGGGATCATCTTGTTGGTGTTGTCACTCACCCAGTTGTTGACATTTTGAACAACCTTGTCTGCCTGACCATCGAAGTCGGCCTCGTAGATTTCACCGGAGTAATAATCCTTGGCAGGTGTAAGAAAGTCGGAATTTATATTGGCCGCCCAAGTCGTTCCCTTGTTCATCCATACTGAATTTGCTGTGTTGACAAATGTATTCTGAGACCAGTCTTTTGACAGATATGCCTTCATCTCATCGTTCCACTCATCAAGGTCTGTTATGCCGAGAGCGTTTTCTAGCTCATTTTTTGTTGTACCGCCGGCACCTACATCCAGCATGGACAGTGCACTTGCAATGCTGTAAGGTGAGTAAAATATGTTCTTGTCAGCTGGAAGTGCAGAATACATATTCATAGAGAATTCATTGATTCCGTTCTTTAGCTGGTCAAATGATGTTATATCCGTTTTGACCGAAGTCACAGTGATGTTGTCAGTGAGGGAAGTGACCGACGAATCAGTTTTGGTGTGACCGGGATTATTCCCCGGTGTATTTGTGCCGCAGCCGGCAAGACCTGCACACATACAGGCGCTGAGTAGTAAAGCTGTCATTCGTTTTTTCATAGTTGAAACCTCCTTATTGTAAAGCCCATCGTATCGTCCCGATGATTTATTGTAACTGGTATATCATTAACTCTCAATATATATACGAGTATCAAGAGTTTTTTTATGGTCTTTAAAAAATTTTTTTTATAAGATTCGTGAGGCAGTGAACAATGAACTTGGAAAATGTACGGATTAGATATATATTAGACACAGAGGCTTAATCAGCTTCTATAATCAGTTTTCATACGGAGGAAATACGATGGCACTTATAAATGGAGATGATAGGGTTGACAAAGGAAGAATGGTACGCCCGGCTTTTTGAGCGCCTGGGAAGGTCGAAATTTCGCAGTGGATTTCATTTGACACAGAAAGATATCGACTATATAAATGAAAAGGGGCTGGATACCATAAGACAGCATGCGCGGGATTTCATAGCACAGAGGGAAGCTCCGGCGTTCATACCAAATGACGGAAAGCAGACTCCCATGCGGGGACATCCTGTGTTTGTGGCACAGCATGCCACGGCTGCATGCTGCCGGGAATGCATACGTAAGTGGCATACATTTGCTCCGGGAGTGGAGCTTGGCCCAAGACAGCAGGAGTATCTGGTGGATGTTATCATGACCTGGATAGTGAGGGAGCTTGAAGCAGCCGGGGATAAAGGTCGGTCCGGGGATAAAATAATTTTATACCAGCGGTGTAATGACAAATAATTATATTTGTGGTAGAGTACAGTTTAGGTGGTCAAATAAAAGAAGAAAATCAGGACACACCAATAAAAAATGACTTAGGAAAAGGAACCCGGAAGGGTAGTCAGGAAAGGAAAGAATCATGTTAAGTATAGTTTTCGCTAAATACACAACACGAGAGTTTAATAGTGATGTGGCAGGGAATATTTTGCATACAGATGATAAGCTGCGTGAACATATATACTCATATGGTACAGGGCGAGAGCGTACGGAACATGATCATACAAATATGCTGACCTGAATGATCTTGGCAAATACATAACAGATCAGATAGGTTTCGATAGACTGAGATCAGCCAGATCTATCAGCATTTATAGATTGGAATCATGATGTACGAAAAAGCGTCCATCCATGTGAGTATTATAGAAGTATTCATGTGGATGGGCGTTTTTTGCGTGTTTTTGAACTCGTCTTTGTGAAGAAGAAATCTGTCACAATTGTAGCAATGCAGATGAGATGAGAATTTTGGGAGGGAAGTATTATGTGTAATGTACCAACAATTGACATGACAGGAACAGGCAGAAATATTGTGAAACTTAGACAGAATGCAGGTCTTTCTGTAAAGGATCTGCAGGATATATTTGGATTTGCCACTCCAAATGCGATATACAAGTGGCAGAAGGGTATGGCTATGCCAACCGTAGACAACCTGATCATTCTGGCCGCCATCTTTGGTGTAACAGTGGATGATATCATTGCAGTAAACATCTGCTCGACAGTTGGAATCAGTGCGTAGCATAAAAATTTACATATTCATGTATATAAAGGCGGACAGCGGTAACTACGTTGCCCGCCTCTTTTATATCCTGTATGGGGTTAGGCACCTCCGTCCCCAGGGGGACACTGTATGGGGCAGGTACCTCCGTCCCCAGGGGGGAGAAAATTGGGGGTTGACTTGGAGTGAGCTCCAAGTGATATATTCAATGTAACATATAGGTATTGTGTGAGTGCATATAGCTATAAATAGAAAGGTTTTCTTGAAATTAGGAAAGAGGTGGCAATATGACTATCAAAGAAGTAAGTGAAAAGTTTGATATCACCGCTGATACGCTCAGGTATTACGAGAGGGTGGGACTTATCCCTCCTGTCGCTAGAAATGCTAGTGGCAACAGGGATTATCAGGAAAAAGATGTCGATTGGGTTGAACACACTGTATGCATGAGAAATGCTGGTGTTCCGATAGAGGCGCTTATTGAATATGTAAAACTCTTCCAGATGGGAGATGCTACATTTGGCGCGAGGCTGGATCTCCTTAAGGAGCAGTATGAGAAGCTTGAGGAGCAGAGAAAACAGATCGAAGCCACCATGGATAGATTACATTACAAGATATCCAAATATGAGGAGGCCGTGAAGACCGGCAAGCTTGTATGGGACAGGAAAATTACCGATGGCGAATGCACTATGTAAAAACAGGAGGATAAAGAAAAAATGTATATTGAAAATATCAACGGACCACAGGATGTAAAGAAACTGACAGTAGACGAGATGGGAACACTTGCAGACGAGATGAGACATGCACTTCTCATCAGAGCTAGCAAACACGGCGGACATTTTGGACCAAACTTTGGTATGGTTGAGGCAGCCATAGCACTTCACTATGTATTTGAATCACCAAAGGATAAGATTGTGTATGACGTGTCACACCAGAGCTATCCGCACAAGATGCTTACTGGAAGAAAGGATGCATACCTCTATGAGGAGAACTATGATGATGTGACTGGTTACAGCAACCCGCATGAGAGCGAGCACGACTTCTTCACGGTTGGACATACTTCAACATCCATCAGTCTGGCTGCAGGCCTTGCAAAGGCAAGGGATCTCCAGGGGGCAGAGGGCAATGTGATAGCGGTGATAGGCGATGGCTCCCTGTCAGGAGGAGAGGCCCTTGAAGGCTTGGACTACGCTAAAGAACTGGATGGCAACCTTATCATAGTTGTAAATGACAACGATATGTCCATAGCCGAGAACCACGGAGGACTCTATACAAATCTCAAATTACTCAGAGACACTAATGGAACAGCAGAGTGCAATCTGTTCCGCGCCATGGGACTTGATTATTATTACGTGCATGAAGGCAATGATGTGGCAGCCCTCATAGACACATTCCAGAAGGTAAAAGATTCAAAGAAGCCTGTTGTGGTCCACATCAGAACCCTCAAGGGAAAGGGTTATGCCCCAGCTGAGGAGCACAAGGAGCAGTGGCACTACAGCGGACCATTTGACATAGAGACAGGAAGATCATTATTTGAAGGTGACGAGGAGGACTACTCAAGCGTGTCCTGTGATTACCTGCTTGACAAGATGAAGAAGGATCCAAAGGTCGTTGCCATCACAGCGGGAACACCGACGGTTATAGGATTTACAGAGGATAAGAGACGTGAGGCCGGAAAGCAGTTTGTCGACGTGGGAATCGCAGAGGAGACAGCGGTGGCACTTGCGTCGGGAATTGCAGCAGGCGGCGGAAAACCAGTGTTCGGTGTGTACAGCTCATTTGTGCAGAGAACATTTGACCAGATATCCCAGGATCTCTGTATCAACAACAATGCAGCCACTATAGTGACATTTGCAGGATCTGTATATGGAATGAATGATGTGACACATCTGGGATTTCAGGATATCCCTATGCTTTCAAATATCCCGAATCTTGTATATCTTGCTCCGACAACAAAGGAAGAGTATATTGCTATGCTTGACTGGAGCATAGAGCAGAATGAGCATCCGGTGGCCATCAAGCTTCCAGGTGGTGCGATGGTAAGTGGAAGACCTGTGACGAAGGACTTCGGAGATCTGAATAAGTATGAGGTGACACAGAAGGGAAGCAAGGTTGCCATACTCGGCCTTGGAACCTTCTACAGTCTGGCAAACGCTGCAGCAGACGAGATGAAGAGTGAGTTTGGAATAGATGCCACTGTCATCAATCCTTACTATATCACAGGTCTCGATGAGGAACTTCTTGAAAACCTCAAGGCAGAACACTCAGTTGTCATCACTATTGAAGATGGTATACTGGACGGCGGATTCGGTGAGAAGATTGCAAGATTCTACGGTGATTCAGATATGAAGGTGCTGAATTATGGTCTCAAGAAGGAATTCCTTGACAGGTACGATGTCGAAGAGGTTCTTAAGGATAATCGTCTTGATGCAGAGATGATCGTAGAGGACGTTAAGGGCCTTTTGTAAAGAGTATGATTATCTATGATAGATATGTTTATGTGAATAATTTATTAGTAGAAATATAGAACAGACATAAAATGCCCCATATAATTCTGAAATTATTTATTTCTGAATTTATATGGGGATATTTTATTTGAATGTCTGATCATGATATGATGCCAAGTTCTGTCAGAATGGATATAGCACCTTCGGCGTTTGCTATACTCTGCACTGTTTTTTCAAAGAATGAGCATCTTAATGCAATCTTAATACAGCACACCGGATCATTACACCGTTTTTTTATATTTCATAATATACTCTTTATAAACAAACAAAAACAGGAGAAGTATATATGTCTGAAATTACACATAGAAAAAAGCGACTGTCATCCTTTAAGCTGATCGTTTTGGGCTTTGCCGGGGTTATTCTGATCGGAGCACTGATATTGATGCTGCCGTTTTCATCGACTGCCGGAGTTGTTACGCCGTTTCACGAGGCGCTGTTCACATCGACCTCGGCCGTTTGCGTTACGGGGCTGGTCGTGCAGGATACGGGCAGTTATTGGTCCGCTTTCGGGCAGACGGTAATACTGCTGATGATCCAGATAGGCGGGCTCGGTGTTGTGACAGTTGCGGCATTTTTCGCCATGCTGTCTGGCAGAAAAATATCGCTGATGCAGCGCAGTACCATGCAGGACGCCATCTCTGCCCCGAAGGTCGGCGGGATCGTCCGCCTGACCCGCTTTATTGTACGGGGAACTTTTTTGATCGAGCTTATCGGAATGATCGTCATGCTGCCGACATTTTGCGGAAACTTCGGTATCAAGGGAATTTGGATGGCGGCATTTCATTCGATTTCCGCCTTTTGCAACGCCGGCTTTGACATACTCGGCACCGCAGAAAACAAATACCCGTCTCTTACGGGATACATCGGAGAGCCTACAATAAACATTGCAATTATGCTTTTAATTATTGTGGGCGGTATTGGATTTTTGACCTGGGACGATATTTGCACAAACAAGTGGCATTTCAAAAAATACCGGATGCAGAGCAAGGTCATATTGGTAACAACGGCAATCCTCATTATCGCTCCCGCAGTATTCTTTTTCTTCTGCGATTTTACGGGACTGCCGCTCGCCGAAAGGATTCTTGCGTCGCTTTTTCAGTCTGTCACACCGAGAACCGCCGGTTTCAATACCGCCGATCTTCCCGCTATGACCGGTTCCTCCAAGGCAATTATGATTCTGCTGATGCTCGTCGGCGGATCGCCCGGCTCCACGGCAGGCGGTATGAAAACGACCACGCTTGCCGTTCTGATTCTGAGTGCATTCTCCGTCTGTTGCAAAAAGGACGATGTCGAAGTCTGCGGCAGGCGCATTGACGGTTCGGCAGTGAAAAACGCCGCAGCCGTTGCCGTAATGTATTTCCTGCTGTTTTTTGTCGGCGGCATTGTTATCAGCACGGCAGAAGGTCTGCCGCTTAGCACCTGCCTTTACGAAACGGCGTCCGCTGTCGGAACGGTCGGGCTTACCCTTGGGATCACACCGCAGCTCGGTGTTCTTTCTCAGCTTATTTTGATCGTCTTGATGTATCTCGGCAGAGTCGGCGGACTTACCCTGATTTATGCGGCGATCTCCAATAAAAATCAGAGCGGTGCAAAGCTGCCGCTCGAAAATATCACAGTCGGATAAAGGAGTTACTATATTATGAAAAACATATTGTTGATAGGTCTCGGCAGATTCGGTAGGCATATCGCTTTGCAGCTGAATAAGCTCGGGCATGAGGTGATGGCGGTAGACAGCAACGAAGAAAGGGTCAATAAAATTCTGCCGATCGTTACTAACGCACAGATAGGTGACAGCACAAACACGGAATTTTTAAAGTCGCTCGGAATCGGAAACTTTGATGTGTGCATAGTCACCATAGGAGGAAATTTTCAAAATTCGCTGGAAACCACTTCTTTGCTGAAAGAACTCGGCGCAAAATTAGTTGTATCCCGTGCCGAGCGTGATGTGCAGGAGAAATTTCTTCTGCGTAACGGAGCGGACGAGGTCGTTTACCCAGAAAAACAGGT
The DNA here is from genome assembly GCF_003434675.1 of Coprococcus sp. AM14-16. NCBI lineage: Bacteria > Bacillati > Bacillota > Clostridia > Lachnospirales > Lachnospiraceae > Coprococcus > Coprococcus sp. AM14-16. The sequence goes on along the minus strand of NZ_QTLL01000002.1, from coordinate 57,096 downwards.
AGCAAATTGGGCTGCTATTCGGTACACCGCCGATCACATACGGGATTACATCGAGGTCGATGAGGCTCATGCCATTTTTGAGGTAGAGGTTCCGGAGGGGTGGATCGGAAAAACCGTCGGAGAGCTGGATATCCGCAGAAAATACAGCATCAATATCATGGCGACCAAGGAGAACGGAAAAATCAATATGGCAGTTTCACCGGAAACCGTTCTTACGAACAAGACCACTCTTTTGGTTCTCGGTGCTTACAAAGAACTGCAAAAGTGTTTTCGCATTTAACAGAGGTGAGTGAGGATGGCTGAACTATTGCTGATCGTCAGCCTGCTTGGCATATTTGCTTTCGGATTTTATCTTATGAGCAGGCTGGATCGATTTCTTGAAGAAAACAGAAAAGCATTGTTAAAGGAAAACGAATCCCGTGAGCCTTCCGAAATTCTGCTGCCGCAGGGGCTGTCCGAAAGTGAAATATTATGTGAGATCCGCCGTTTTCGTGAAACGCACGGAAATGTCGATATTATTCTTTCCGATGGGCAGAAGAATGATTTTTAGACTGCGGTAGATTTTTTTACAGTTTTACTGTATAATAATAAAATAAAAATGGCGGTGAAACCGATGAAAGTACAAAACGAACAGTCAAAATTCGATACAGACGAGCATATTCTTGTCTGCCTATCCTCTTCGCCATCCAATGCAAGGATCATACACACCGCCGCAAAGATGGCTAAGACCCTTCATGCAAGATTTACCGCCATCTATGTGCAGACGGATACGGTCATAAATGATGAGGATCAGTCCCGACTTTCGCAGAACATACAGCTCGCGCAAAGGCTCGGCGCCGAGATCGTTATGACGCACGGCGAGGATGTACCGCTGCAGATCTCGGAATATGTCAGGCTTTCCGATGTCACAAAAATTGTGATCGGGCAAAGCAGTGCCAGACGCAGATGGCTGTTCGGAAGACCGACTCTCACTGAAAAGCTGATCTCCTCCGCCCCCGATGTTGACATTCATATTATTCCCGATGCACTGAACTACACAAAGCCGCACAGACGCCGTCTGTTCTTAGGTGCAGAGATACCGTCGCTGCGGGATATTGCCGTGACCGTCCTGGCGCTTGCCGTATGTACGGCGATCGGGTTTCTGTTCGACCATCTCGACTTTCCCGATACCAATATCGTTACGGTATACATCCTAGGTGTGCTGATGATCTCCGTTTTGACCAAAGGATACCTTTGCAGTATGGCAGGCTCACTTCTAAGTGTTGTATTGTTCGGATTTTTCCTTACCGAACCCAGGTTGTCCTTTCAGACATATGCCGTAGGCTATCCCGTTACCTTTGCAGTCATGCTGGCGTCTTCCGTTCTCACCGGCACGCTTGCCTCGAAGCTGAAAGATCATGCAAGGCTCTCGGCTCGCTCCGCGTTCCGTGTGCAGGTGCTGTTCGACACTGATCGTCTGCTGCAAAAAGCAAAAAGCAACGATGATGTTTTAAGCGTGACCTGTATGCAGCTCTCGCGGCTGCTTGACCGAAGCATTGTTGCCTATACGAAAGGCGAAAACGGAATGTTGTCCGGGCGGCTGTATGCCGAAAAAAAGGATACACACGCTGAAAAGCTGCTAAGCGATGCAGAGCGGCAGACCGCAGAATGGGTGCTTCAAAACGGTTGCCGTGCAGGAGCAGCGACAGCACAGTTTGGAAAATCCGAATGTCTTTATCTTGCGATCCGTGCAGGCGGCAGAGTATACGGTGTAATCGGGATACCGATGAAACCCGAAAAGCCCGATTCATTTGAGAGCAGCATCGTACTTTCGGTTGTGAACGAATGTGCGCTGGCAATGGATAATGCTCACAACGCCGCCGAAAAGGAACGGGCGGCAGATCTTGCAAAAAGCGAGCAGCTGCGCGCCGACCTTTTGCGGTCGATCTCACACGATCTGCGCACGCCGCTTTGCTCCGTTTCGGGTAATGCGGACACGCTTTTGCATAACGGAAACTGCCTGGACGAAGCAACCAAGCAGCAGATCTATAAAGATATTTATGACGATTCCGAATGGCTGATCGGCGTGGTGGAAAATCTGCTGTATGTTACACGGCTGAATGACGGACGCCTGAAGCTGGAGCTTACCGACCAGCTTGTAGACGAAGTGGTCAACGAAGCCGTTTCGCACTTGAAGAAAAAATCCGTCGGACACAAGGTGACGGTAAGGTGCGACGATTTGATCCTTGCCCGTATGGACGCACATCTTATCGTGCAGGTCATTGTCAACCTTATTGATAATGCTTTGAAATATACCGAACAAGGCTCCGAGATCTGCGTAAGTGCCGAAAAACAGGGCGGGGATGCCGTGATCCGAGTCGCCGATAACGGAAACGGAATTGCAGACGATATGAAACCGCATATTTTTGAGATGTTTTACACCGGAAAAAATACCGTCGCAGACAGCCGCAGAAGCTTCGGGATCGGGCTTACCCTGTGTAAATCTATCGTAGAGCTGCACGGCGGAACGCTGACGCTTACGGATAACGTACCGCACGGCTGCATATTTACCTTTACTTTACCGCTCAGCGAGGTGACTCTGAATGAATAAACCCCTTGTTCTCGTTGTGGAGGACGACCGTCCCGTCCGCAATCTGATCGTAACAACATTAAAGGCGCACGATTACCGCTACCTGACCGCGGAGAACGGACACAGCGCTATTATAGAAGCGACCTCCCATAACCCGGATATCGTTCTGCTGGATCTGGGGCTGCCGGATATCGACGGCACACAGGTGATCGAAAGCATCCGCTCATGGTCAAATATGCCAATTATTGTGATCAGTGCGCGCAGCGAGGATAAAGACAAAATCACGGCGCTGGATGCCGGGGCGGACGACTATCTGACAAAGCCCTTTTCCGTAGAGGAGCTTTTGGCACGCCTTCGGGTCACGCAAAGACGGCTGCTGCTGCTTCAGGCAAGCGGCGACGCCGACTCACCCGTTTTCCAAAACGGCAAGCTTAAAATTGATTATGCTGCCGGCTGCGCTTATCTAAATGGGGAGGAATTGCACCTGACCCCGATTGAATACAAGCTTTTGTGTCTGCTCTCTCATAATGTCGGAAAGGTGCTGACGCACACCTATATCACGCAGCAGATTTGGGGCAGCAGCTGGGAAAAAGATATTGCTTCTCTGCGGGTGTTTATGGCGACTCTGCGCAAAAAGCTGGAGTCGCAAAAGGACAGTCCGCAATACATTCAGACGCATATCGGCGTCGGTTACCGTATGCTGCGGGTAGACTGAGAAAAGCGAGGGAACAAGGATTTGAACCGATATGCAATGGAAAATATTTTCGGAATTGAAGGGCTGAATATCGCTTGGTACGGACTCATTATCGCCTGCGGTATGGTGCTTGGCTTTGCTTTGGGGAGTATAAAACACAGCCTGTGCCAATTTGCCGTCCGAAACCTTAATCAAAGATCAAAATTTTTTCTAATCATTTTCCTGTTAGCTATAAAAAAGCACAACGCCACAGAGTTTTAAATCTCTGTGGCGTTGTGCTGCTCTCAATCGGTCACTTTTTGAAAGTGTCCTTATGTGAGCCTGCCTTTTATGCGGCTTTGAGCGGGGTTGCCGCAAGGATGGATTTGGAGCCAAAATAGTGTTACCCTATAGTAAAGATGATACAAAATGATAAATGTAAGTATGGCTTACGGTCACATATAAATGGGAGGCGCGTAAAATGTGGATATTATTTGCAGTGGGTTCTTCGTCATTTGCGGGGATCACGGCGATACTTGCAAAATGCGGTATAAGAAAGACGGATTCTGATGTGGCGACGGCTATAAGGACAGTTGTGGTTCTGCTGTTTGCTTGGCTGATGGTTCTTGTCACAGGAGCCTGGACTGCAGACACACATATCAGCGGTAAGACACTTCTCTTTCTGATCCTCTCCGGCCTTGCAACTGGAGCATCCTGGCTGTGTTATTTCAGGGCGCTGCAGAAAGGGGATATCAACAAGGTCGTTCCCATAGACAAATCAAGCACCGTGCTCACGATTCTGCTTGCCCTCATATTCCTACATGAGGGGATCACCTGGGTTAAGGGTATCTCAATAGTTATGATAGGTGTGGGCACCATGCTTATGATCACCAAAAAGAAAACTGCAGATGATCAGGAGATGTCAGGGAAAGATGTCGAATATATGTCAACAGACGGTGGCAGTGTGGCACAGAAACAGCGGGGAATGGGACTTTTGCATGGCAGCTGGCTGCTGTACGCCATGCTCTCAGCTGTTTTTGCCAGTCTGACAGCGATACTCGGCAAGGTAGGGATATCGGATATCAACTCAAATCTGGGCACGGCGATCAGGACAACGGTGGTTCTTGTCATGGCTTGGCTTATGGTGTTTGTGTCAGGAAAACAGCATGAGATAAAGGGCATAGAGAAGAAGGAGCTGTTGTTTATTGCGCTCTCCGGAATAGCCACGGGAGCATCCTGGCTGTGTTATTACAGGGCACTTCAGGACGGACCGGCAAGCGTGGTCGTCCCGATAGACAAGCTGAGCATGCTCATCACCATTGCATTTTCAGGAATCGTGTTCCACGAAAAGCTGACCAAGAAAGCGGCTGTTGGCGTGGTATGCATCACTGCTGGAACTCTCTTAATTGCCATGAATTTCTGAATATTTTACGGTCTATTTAGAAAGTATTTATAGTTTCTTCCTGTGGATTTTATATCTATCGTTTACACTATATACAACGAAAAAGATATAGAGGATACATATTTGTACATGAGAAGCTTATCAAGCTGTGCTTGATGGCAGAACAGGCAGGAGGCGTTAAATATGAGAACAGCAGACCACATGAATCTGAGCAGATATATTATGGATCACATGAATGCCGGCACATCTAAGCTGCAGAAGGCGGCGTTCATATTTGGCAGCATAGAGCCGGATATCAATATGGATGCCGGTTACGGCAAATGCAAGTATGGTAGCAGCTGGCAAGACTGGAATGGAGTCTACAGGGGTGGCGTAGGATAGCACGCCGTAAAAAAGTCCAGTATATCGAAATTGAGCCGACAACAAAGACTTGGTTAAGAAACTTCATAAAAACAACAAAACAGCTTGAGAAAAACAATTTAAAATTACCTCTTGCATTATTTTCTGAAGTCTGCTATTATAAATCACGACAAAGGCGTCAAATGAATCGAAAAGATTCGTTTGGCGCCTTTTCGCGTATGTAGTACCGGGAGAATGAGATATCGCATCCTTCGGGTGAATAAAGGTTAAGGAGGAAGAAACTATGAATACGGGAGATACTGGTTTTATTATGATCTGTGCGGCTCTGGTGTTCTTCATGACACCCGGACTTGCATTTTTCTACGGAGGCCTCGTCAGGAGGAAAAATGTTGTAAATACTATCATGGCATGTACGGCCATCATGGGACTTTCAGTTGTCATGTGGGTGCTGTTCGGTTACTCACTCTCATTTGGCACGAACCACGGAGGTGTTATAGGAGATCTCAAGTGGTTTGCACTTAACGGGATAAAGATGGATGAGGCTGGTCCTTATGCGGACAATATACCTCACCTTGTATACGTTGCATTTCAGATGATGTTCGCCATGATCACACCGGCGCTTATCACCGGCTCACTGGTCGGACGTGTGAAGTTCAAGGCGTTGTTCTTCTTCATCATGCTCTGGTCGATCATCGTTTATTACCCAATGGCTCACATGGTATGGGGCCAGGGTGGTTTCCTCGGAGAGATCGGATCAGTTGATTTCGCGGGAGGAAATGTAGTGCATATAAGCTCAGGTGTGAGCGCCCTTGTATTCTCTATCATCCTTGGAAGAAGAAAGGGATACGAGAACACAGCATACAGAGTTCACAACATTCCATTTGTCGCACTCGGTGCATTCATTCTTTGGTTTGGATGGTTCGGTTTCAATGCCGGAAGTGCCCTCGGCGCAAATGGCCTTGCAGCACATGCATTTATGACAACAGCGATTGCCAGTGCCAGCGCAATGCTCTCATGGATGATAATAGATGTTATAAAGGACGGAAAGCCTACTCTGGTCGGTGCATCAACAGGTCTTGTAGTTGGTCTTGTAGCTATAACACCTGGTGCAGGATTCGTACCGATCTGGTCATCATTCATCATCGGTGCACTTGTCAGCCCGATCTGCTGCTTTACAATCTCATTCCTGAAGGGTAAGCTGAAGATAGACGATGCACTTGATGCATTTGGATGTCATGGTATCGGAGGTATCTGGGGAGGTATCGCAACAGGTTTATTTGCAAAGAGTTCGATCAACAGTGTAGCCCGTTGGGATGGTCTGGTATTTGGCGATGTACATCTGTTCCTGATGCAGCTTGTAGGTATCGTTGTAACGATCGTGGTAGCCATAGTCGGAACACTTATCTGTCTTGGAATCGTGAGACTCTTCACACCACTCCGTGTAACAGACAGAGAAGAGAAGGTAGGTCTGGATATCTCAGAGCACGGTGAGAGTGCATATCCAACATTCAATGGACTTGATTCGTAGGAGGATGCAATTGCCTGCATATTCTGGAAATTTGGCAAAGTGAAAGGAGAATGTCATTATGATGATAAAGGTTGAGGCTATCGTGCGCGAGGAGGTCTTTGAGGACGTCAAGGAAGCACTGAACGCTATAGATGTAAATGGAATTACAGTGTCTCAGGTTATGGGATGCGGAGCACAGAGAGGATATAAGAAGCTTGTCCGTGGTACTGAGGTAGATGTGGTGATGCAGCCGAAGATCAAGTTTGAGATAGTTGTGTCATCTGAGGAATGGGAGAAGAAGACCATCGAGGCTATCCAGAAGGCGGCATATACAGGCGAGGTTGGAGACGGCAAGATATTCAGCTACGAGATCCGTACTGCAACTAAGATCCGTACAAAGGAGAGCGGATATGATGCGCTGAATTAAAAGTTTATAAATTCTTTACCAAATACTAGCCGGGAATCCTTTGACAATCAAAGGGCTCCCGTGTTATTATGTCGGAAATATCAGGGAGTAGTTCACATCGGTTATAAGATGTTGTGCGATCTCGTCATCACGTTTTCTGGCTGGGACATACCTGTGCAGGGAACCGGGGCGCACGCTTTCGGAGTATATATAGTAGTGTATATAGAACTTGAAAGGAACGAGACTTTTATTGTGTGTTTATCATGCAATGAAGGTCTCGTTCCTTTTTCTTTGCATGACACACACAACCTGTTTACAGAGATTAAGAAGAAAAGGAGTCTGGTGTGTATGACAGAGAAAAATTTTTGGAACTGTTCCGGTGATGAATTACTAAAAGAATTCAAGACAGACAGCCGCGGACTGTCGACGGAGCGGGCAGAGGAGATCCGCAGTGAAAAGGGAGAAAATGTTCTCCAGGAAGGCAAGAGAAAGAGCACATTACAGGTGTTCCTCAGCCAGTTTTGTGACCTGCTGGTGATCATACTGATCATAGCAGCGGTCATTTCTATGTTTTCTGACAATATCGAGAGTACCATAGTAATCTTGGCGGTACTCGTCATGAATGCTGTGCTTGGAACGGTGCAGCATGTGAAAGCCGAGCGTTCGCTTGACAGTTTGAAACAGCTTTCATCCCCAAATGCAAAAGTTATGAGAGATGGTGTGAAGCAGGAGCTTCCGTCCCGCGAGATAGTTCCGGGTGATATCGTGCTGCTCGAGGCGGGCGATATGATAGTTGCCGATGGAAGGATACTCAGGAACTTCTCACTCCAGGTAAATGAGAGTTCACTCACCGGAGAATCTACAAATGTGGAAAAGAATGATGCAATAATAGAAGGTTCCGTGCCTCTTGCAGACAGGACAAATATGGTGTATTCAGGAAGTCTTGTTACATACGGACGAGCAGAGGTGCTTGTGACCGGAACAGGAATGGATACGGAGCTCGGTAAGATCGCAGGACTTATGAATGCGGCAAAGGAGAGAAAGACTCCGCTTCAGGAGAGCCTTGACAAGTTCAGTGCAAGGCTTGCGGCATTCATCATGATCGTGTGCGCGCTGGTATTTGTCCTCTGTATATACAGGAAGATGGCGGTGCTTGATTCCATGATGTTCGCAGTCGCCCTTGCAGTTGCAGCTATACCTGAGGCTCTTGGTTCGATAGTTACCATCGTGCAGGCATTTGGCACCCAGAAGATGGCGAAGGAGAATGCGATCATCAAGAACCTCAAGGCGGTTGAAAGCCTTGGATGCGTGTCAGTCATCTGCTCAGACAAGACCGGAACACTTACACAGAACAAGATGACCGTGCAGGAGATATATCTGGATGGAAAACTTTACAAGCCGGAGGAGCTTGATTCCCATAACCAGCTCCACAGATATCTGCTATATGATGCGGTTCTCACCAATGATTCCAGCATAGTGGATGGAAAAGGAATAGGAGATCCGACGGAATATGCATTGCTTGAGATGTTCCGTCAGGTCCACATGATGCCAGGCATGGAGACGGATGGTACAGGTATCTCTGTTCCTGCGGAGACTGTAAAATGGAGTCTGAAGGAGGATGTACTCAGGGACTGCATGGACAGAATGGAGGAGGTTCCGTTCGACTCGGACAGAAAGCTTATGAGTACAAAGTATCTGCTTCATGGGGTTCCGACCATACTCACCAAGGGTGCTGTGGATGTGCTGCTTGACAGATGCGTGAGCGTGAGATACAGCGATGGCGTAAAGCCTATGACAGATGAAGAAAAAGCGAAGATCAAGGCTCAGAACAAGGCATTCTCAGAGAATGGCCTCCGTGTACTGTCATTTGCATATAAGGAAAGTGATGAGGTACTGGGAGTTGATACTGAGTATGGATTTACATTCCTTGGACTTGTGTCCATGGTGGATCCGCCACGCCCGGAGTCTATGGCAGCGGTTGCCGATGCAAGGCGTGCGGGCATAAAGCCGGTCATGATAACCGGAGACCACAAGATCACAGCGGTTGCCATAGCGAAGCAGATCGGAATATACGAAGATGGGGACATGGCACTCACGGGAGAGGAGCTTGACGCTCTGTCTGATGAGGAGCTTGCACGTGACATAACAAAGATATCTGTATATGCCAGGGTGTCACCGGAGAATAAGATAAGGATAGTCGATGCATGGCAGAAGAACGGCAATATAGTAGCCATGACAGGCGATGGTGTCAATGATGCCCCTGCACTCAAGAAGGCAGACATAGGTGTTGCCATGGGAATAACCGGCACGGAGGTGTCCAAGGATGCGGCGGCTATGATCCTCTCAGATGACAACTTTGCAACCATCATCAAGGCGGTGTCAAATGGACGAAATGTATACAGGAACATAAAGAATGCGATACTGTTCCTGCTGTCGGGAAACACAGCTGGAATACTGGCGGTGCTTTATACCTCGATAGCGGCCCTGCCTGTTCCGTTTGCACCTGTACATCTGTTGTTCATCAACCTGCTCACAGATTCTCTTCCTGCGCTCGCGATAGGAATGGAGCCGGCTGATCCATCGCTGCTCTCAGAAAAACCGAGGGATCCTAAGAAGGGAATACTGACATCTGACTTTATGGCAAAGATGCTCTCGGAGGGCCTTCTCATCGCTATAGCGACCATGACAGCATTCCATCTTGGCCTGCCGGTGAGTTCGGCAAAAGCCACTACCATGGCATTTGCAACACTGACACTCGCCAGACTGTTCCACGGTTTTAACTGCAGAAGTGAGGAGTCGATGTTTAAGCTTGGATTTAGATCAAATAAATACAGCGTATATGCATTTTTAGCCGGAGTGGCATTTCTGGCTGCGGTCCTGTTCATACCGGGACTTCACAGTCTGTTCAGCGTGGTAAGTCTTGGAGCGGCGGATGTGCTGAAGATAGCGGGACTTGCATTTGCACCAACTGCGATAATACAGATCATTAAGGCCATACAAGACAAGAGGAGATAGACATGCTGGAGAATATTACATTTTCATATTTTGCAGAGCAGGTTGTGAGCCATCCGGCGCTTTTGATCGCCGTTCTGCTGACACTTGGAGTAATTCTGGTAAATGGATGGACGGATGCACCAAATGCCATAGCGACGAGTGTGTCTACCAGATGCATAGATGTGGATAAGGCGATAATTATGGCGGCTGCCTGCAATTTCCTTGGGGTGCTTATCATGTCGCTTGTCAATTCAAAGGTAGCCATGACTATTAAGAACATGGTGAATTTTGGAGGTGACACAGACTCGGCGATGATCGCTCTGTGTGCGGCAATGACGGCGATCGTAATATGGGCAATCGGTGCATGGGCATTCGGCATACCGACAAGTGAGAGCCATGCCCTGATAGCCGGACTTACGGGCGCAGCCATAGCACTTCAGGGAGGACTGGACGGTGTAAATCCTTCAGAGTGGATAAAAGTCATATATGGTCTTGTACTGTCGACTGTTCTCGGATTCGCAGTCGGATTCGTGGTGTGCAAGCTGCTCACGGTGATCTGTTACCGACTTGACAGAAGAAAGACAAATGCTTTCTTCTCAAAAGCACAGGTGGCCGGCTCGGCGGCGGTGGCGTTCATGCACGGAGCCCAGGATGGCCAGAAGTTTCTGGGAGTTCTCCTGCTTGGGCTGTTTCTCGTAAATGGACAGAGCAGTGCAGAAAATGTAACGATACCAATATGGATGATGATACTTTGCTCAGTTGTCATGGGGCTTGGAACATCAATTGGAGGAAAGAAGATCATCAAGTCTGTTGGAATGGATATGGTAAAGCTTGAGAAATACCAGGGATTTGCGGCTGATTTGTCGGCAGCACTCTGTATCCTGCTCTCGACGGTATGTGGAATCCCGGTCAGCACCACCCATGTGAAGACGACAGCCATCATGGGCGTGGGTGCTGAGAAGAGGGCATCTGCGATCAACCTCAAGGTGGTGCGCGATATGGTGCTTGCCTGGGTGCTCACATTCCCGGGCTGTGGTGTCATAGGATATGGCATGGCAAAGCTGCTGATCGTGTGGCTGGGGTAGTTTGTAGGTGGTTGAAAATGCAGGCGCCACCTAAGGACCGGCGGCTGCGTATTCCCCTGATTTGGTAATGCAAAAATCACTTACACTATTACAGCTTATGAGTTTTTCAATCACCTACGAATATAGAGTTTTGATTATAAGGAGAGAATATTGTGAAGAAGAAAAAGGACGAGTTTTATTTTAAGAATCTGAATACATGTGTGGAGATCTCGTATCAGGCTGCGGAGTTTCTGAAGAACGTAGTCGTGGATTTTTCGGTGGACACCATCAAGGAAGACCTTGATCGTATGCATGAGCTTGAGCAGAAGGCCGATGGCAAGAAACATAAGATGATGACTGTGCTCAGTCAGGCATTCATAACACCTATAGAACGGGAGGATCTGGTTGCCCTGTCTAACTATCTGGATGATATTACCGATGCTGTTGAGGATGTGTTCCTGCAGATTTATATGTGCAATGTGGATACTATCAGAGAGGATGTACCCCAGATGGTAGAGCTGCTCCTCGAGTGCATCAAGGCGCTGCAGGATGTGATCGGAGAATTGAAGAGATTCAAGAACTCAAAGACCATCGAGCAGAGCATAATCAGGGTAAATGATCTTGAGGAGCAGGGAGACAGATTGTATGTGGAGAATATGCACAGGCTGTACGGTGAGAGCGATATTCGAACAGTGGTCGTGTGGAAAAACATATATGCCTGCATAGAGAACTGTATGGATGTGTGCGAGCACGCGGCGGATATTGTGAACACAGTGATCATGAAAAATTCGTAGGATGAGATTATTGCAAGTATAATAGCGGATAGAAACATTTACGAAAAATTCTAGGATTGTACTAAAAAATTTGTTATATTTATCAAAAATTAGAAAAAGCAGAATATTCTATTGAATAAAATCAGAGTGAGAATATAATAATCAAAGGGTTAAAGGGTGGTTTGAATATACAGAGTAATTATATCTGTGTATCGAACCTCCTTTTTTATGAAAAAGGCCCGATATGTGGAGACTGTATACAGGCATGTATACCAAAGTTGTGAATCGTTGCTCCATATGTGTATGATAAATATATTATATAGAAGGAAGACAAAAAAGATGAAATATTTGAAGCAGTTTCTTATAATCCTCGCCATATCCTTTATCGGTGAGATACTTAAGTACATAGTTCCACTACCGATTCCGGCGAGTATATATGGTATGGTTATCATGTTTATCTGCCTACAGACCAAGATTCTCAAGCTGGAAGATGTGAAGAGAGTGGGCAAGTTTCTTATAGAGATCATGCCGGTCATGTTCATACCAGCTGGTGTGGGCCTTATGTCGTCGTGGGGAACGCTTAAGCCTGTGCTTGTGCCAGTCAGCGTCATAACGGTGGTTGTCGTCATAACGGTCATGCTTGCTTCAGGCTGGGTATCACAGCTTATAATAAGGAGAGACAGGAAGAAGGAGACTGAAAATGAGTGATATGTTTGAATCGTCCATATTTGCAGGGGTGACTATAAGCCTTCTGGCATATATGTTTGGAAGTGTACTTAAAAAGAAACTTAAGATAGCTATACTTAACCCACTGCTGGTGTCCATCATAGTGACTATAGTGGTGCTGGTTGTGGCTGATGTGGATTACGATGTGTACAATGAAGGCGCAAAGTATCTGAGTTGGTTCCTCACACCGGCTACAGTGTGTCTTGCAATCCCACTCTATGAGCAGTGGGAGCTTTTAAAGCACAATTATAAGGCTGTGCTCGGCGGTATAGTTGCCGGAGTTATAACGAGTCTGACTACAGTCCTTGTGTTGTGCAAGGTCATGGGACTTTCCCATAAAGATTATGTGACACTTCTTCCGAAGTCCATAACCACAGCTATCGGAATGGGTGTCTCGGAAGAGCTTGGCGGATATGTGACCATCACGGTTGCAGTCATAGTTGTGACTGGAGTGATCGGCAATATAATCGGAGAGATCGTGTTCAAGATATTCCGTATCAAAGAACCTATATCAAAGGGACTTGCCCTGGGATCATCAGCCCATGCCATCGGAACTGCCAAGGCTATGGAGATCGGCGAGGTTGAGGGAGCCATGAGTAGTCTGTCGATTGCAGTTACAGGAATACTTACGGTCATACTCGCATCGGTGTATGCACATTTTATGTAATGGATATAATTGGAGAGAGTTATACTTTTCGTATCTCTCTGAGCTTATATGCAGCCATGAGCTGGAATCTGACCTCCGCATTGGAGAGATCATATTCCAGCTCTTCTTTTATTATCCGGAGCCTGTAATTTATCGTATTCCTGTGGCAGAACATTTTCTCAGAGATGTGCTGAACACTGCCGCTGCACTTAAGATATTCGTACAGAGTGTCCGTCAGAGCTGAGTGATGGTTTTTGTCGTACTCTATGACACCACCGAGCTGCTCTGCGATAAATGAGTTTATGAGCTGGGCATCATTAACTTCCAGAAGAATACGCAGGAATCCGAGACTGTTGTAATCACAATATATGTTGTCTGCGGTAAATTCCCTTGCAGAAACTGCACGGCGGTAACTCAAGGGGAGTTCTGTCAGGGACAGAACCGGGCTTCCGGAACCCATATGTATGTTGTAGTCTGGGAATCTTGCCGCCAGAGCCTCTGCGATGTCACTGCATTTGTCTGCGATGGATCCGGAGAAAGGGAATCTCAGGATAACTGTCGGATTGCCATCATATACAAATGCATGGAAGACAAGATCTGTATTGTTGCAGACCTTCTGCAGGATATACATGAACTCATCTGTTGCTTCTGTATCGATGGACAGAACGTTGTAGCAGCCATTGTTGAATCCGGAGCCTTTTATTGTGTCAGTCTGCTCGTCGGTCAGGGAATTCCCCATGAGGATATTCTGGAATGCTGCGGTCATGTTGCCATCATCCCTGGAGTCTTCAAATATCCTGTTGTAGTAGTCGTGGGTGATATCGAATATCCTTGTATCCCATGGCATGGTAAAAAGAGGAAATGAATAGCGGTAGCACAGTCTGACGATCTCATCGGTTATGTCCTCCTCAAATATATATCTGCCGGTATTCAGAATGAGTCCGCAGGTTCCCCTCTTTATGAGCTCTTTGATAAATGCCCTGAGCCAGTCCTCGCGTTCACCGGAGGTCACGCCGGTTGTGATGATGAGTTCCCCTCCGTTCAAGAATGTCGATGTGGATATATCCTCTGATATGTATACCCAGCTTACGATGTTCTCCATTCCCTTTCCACCGGATATCAGGTTAAGGTTGTATTTTCGTTTGGTATCATAGTACAAATCTCTCAGAAAAATGGCCATGTCAGTGTTCCCTCCTGTATTACGCGCACATATATAGTCTTGCGAAAAGCACATTATATATTATTATTACTGCATATCAGACCTGTGTCAATGGTGGAAAATGTGCTATGAGCACAAATGCGTTCTAATATTTTGTGCCTGGGGAATATGGCATAACACCTACGGTTGTGCGATTCTATATGCAGAGTAAAAAAGACAGCCGGTGTTTCAGAAAGGAAGCCTGACCCTGGTGCACAGGCTGCTGGTTGAAAAAATAAAGGAGGACAAAATTATGCTTAGAACAGATTTACCAGAGATAATCACAGAGACACTGCCGGGACCAAAGGCAGCGGAGGTAATAAAGAGAAGAGAGAAGGCAGTGCCATCTGCCATTAGGTGTGCGTATCCGGTTGTTATAGACAAGGGTGAGGGTGCCATGATACAGGATGTGGATGGCAACAAGTTCCTAGACTGGATAGGTGGTGTCGGAGTCCTGAATATCGGATTCTCACAGCCGGAGGTCGTTGAGGCTGTCAAGACACAGGCTGACAAATATTTCCACGGCATGTTCAATGTGGTAACCCATGAGGGATATGTGGCACTCGCTGAGAAGCTTGCGTCCATTGCACCAGTAAAGGGCGACGAGAAGAAGGTGTTCTTCGCAAACAGTGGTGCTGAAGCTGATGAGAATGCTGTAAAGGTTGCAAAGAGCTTTACAAAGAGACCAAATATCATCGTATTTTCGGGAGCTTTCCACGGCAGAACACATTACACAATGGCCATGACATCCAAGAAGGCTTATGCAAAGGGGATGGGTGAGCTTGCAAATGGAGTGTTCAGGGCACAGTTCCCATATTACTACAGGAATCCTGAGGGAATGCCACAGGAGGCAGCTCTTGATTACTATATGAATTCGCTCACAGATGTATTTGAACAGTGCGCAGCGGCAGATACCATTGCGGCAGTTGTTGTTGAACCTCTTCAGGGCGAGGGTGGTTTCATACCTGCACCTATCGAGTGGGTAAAGGCTGTCAGAAAGCTCTGTGATGACCATGGAATCCTTCTTATTGCGGATGAGGTACAGAGCGGTTTCTGCAGAACAGGAAGAATATTTGCCAGTGTATATTGGCAGGAGGCAGGCGTACAGCCTGATATCATAGCAACAGCCAAGTCTATAGCAGCAGGTGTTCCGCTGTCAGCCATCATCGCAAGATCAGAGATCATGGAGGCTGTCGCTCCTGGAACAATAGGCGGTACATACTGTGGAAATCCGCTTGCCTGTGCAGCAGCCCTCAAGACTATCGAGATCATGGAGAGAGATGATCTTGCAGGACGTTCATGTGAGATTGGTGAGAAGGTTGTGGCAAGATACAATGAGCTCAAGGAGAAGTATGAGTGCGTTGGCGATGTCAGAGGACTCGGTGGAATGGTAGGAATAGAGTTTGTCAAGGATAAGAAGACCAAGGAGCCTGCTCCTGAGCTTACCTCTGCGGTCATCACCGAGTGCTGGAAACGTGGCTTGCTGGTTGAGGGCGCAGGAACTTACAATAATGTCATAAGATTCCTTGCACCGCTTGTCATCACAGATGAGCAGCTTGCCGCCGGCCTGGATATCTTCGAGGCAGCAGTGGAGGCGGCGTCTAAGTAGACGCTTGAAAAATTAGAAGATACACGACATAATATATCACAAGGAGGACCCGCGAAAGCGGGAAATGCCTTGTGATAATGTTGAGCGGGAGGGGTACGATGGATTATTTATCACATAATGTTGCTGTGAATCTGAATAGAATGAGGACCTCCAAAGGTATGAGCCTGGATGTGCTGTCTGAGCAGACGGGTGTCAGCAAGAGCATGCTGGCGCAGATTGAGAAGGGCACTGCTAATCCGTCTCTGGGTGTAATGGGCAAGATAGCCAGCGGCCTCAGAGTTGAGTTTCATGAACTTATTGATCCGCCGCCCATGGAGGCCTGTCTTGTGAATCCAGAGGAGCTTGTTCCAATCAAGGAGGCAAAGGGACAGTATAAAGTGTGGACGTGTTTTCCGTATGAGGACAGCCATGAGGTGGAGATATATCGTATAGACATTGAGCCGGGAGGCACATATGTCAGCGGCTCCCATGGTGAGAAGACAAGAGAATACCTGTCGGTTACAGAGGGTGTTCTGACTGTTGAGGCAGGTGATACAAAACAGAAGGTCGGCAAGAACCAGATATACAGGTTTGAGACTGATAAGGTTCATGTGTACAGCAACGATGGGAATGAAAAGGTGAGCTGTATATGTGTATTCCTGGACTATCACTAACATGGAAATATGAGCGGTATTAAGTGTAAAATAATGTACATACAATGTGGTTGTAAAAGATTATCATCTGTCCAATATAATGCACAAAATGTTCAATAAAATAATGTTCTGAAGTGCATGGTAATACAAATAAAGTCAGATAATAAGCCAATCTTAAGAAAATTAAGAAAAGGTGTTGACATGTATTATATTGAGTGGTATCTTAAGTGTGTCAAATATAAAGAACAAGAATTTAAGGCAAAGGAGCCTGGACGAACATTCGTCCGCAGTCTCCTTTGCCTTTTTTTGATGCTTGGGGACAAAAACGATCCGGCACCATGATTCTTCTGATTTTACAAAATGTAGTGGAGGTAAGGATTATGAAATTAAAAGACACAGGATTAACATTTCAGGACATTAAGGACAAGGTAGACAAGTACATGATCGAGACATATGAGCGTTTCGATTTCCTCGCTGAGACAGCAAAGGACATGTACATATATGATGAGAACGGCAACGGATATCTTGATTTCTACGCCGGAATCGCAGTAAACAGCGCAGGTAACTGCAATGAGAAGGTTGTTGAGGCTGTCAAGGATCAGGTCGGTGACATCATGCACACATTCAACTATCCTTACACAATTCCACAGGCACTGCTTGCTGAGAAGGTTTGTACGACTATTGGAATGGACAAGATATTCTTCCAGAACTCAGGAACAGAGGCCAATGAGGCTATGATCAAGATGGCCCGTAAGTATGGTATTGAGAAGTATGGTCCAAACCGTTACCATATCGTGACTGCAAAGCAGGGCTTCCATGGAAGAACATTCGGCGCCATGTCAGCAACAGGTCAGCCGGGAAATGGCTGCCAGGTGGGATTTGGTCCTATGACATACGGCTTCTCATATGCACCTTACAACGACCTTCAGGCATTCAAGGATGCATGTACAGAGAACACTATAGCGATCATGGTTGAGCCTGTACAGGGCGAGGGCGGTGTACATCCTGCAACAATGGAATTCATGAAGGGACTCAGAGAGTTCTGTGATGAGAATGACATGCTTCTCCTTATAGATGAGGTTCAGACAGGTTGGTGCAGAACAGGAAATATCATGTCATACATGAATTACGGAATCAAGCCGGATATCGTGTCCATGGCAAAGGCTCTCGGCGGCGGAATGCCGATTGGAGCTATATGTGCAACCGCTGAGGTTGCAAAGGCATTTACACCTGGTTCACATGGAACAACATTTGGTGGACATCCTGTATCATGTGCAGCAGCACTTGCAGAGGTAAATGAGCTGCTTGACAGAGATCTTGCAGGAAATGCAAAGAAGATGGGAGATTACTTCGCAGCAAAGCTTGAGAAGATCCCACATGTAAAGGAAGTAAGACATCAGGGGCTCCTGGTTGGTGTTGAGTTTGATGATACGATCGGCGGTGTGGATGTAAAACATGGATGTCTTGACAGAAAGCTTCTGATCACAGCCATCGGAGCTCATATAATCCGTATGATCCCACCACTTATCGTGAACGAAGAGCAGTGTGATAAGGCTGTTGAGATCATCACAGATGCAGTGGCAGAATTAAGTAAATAGGGGAAACGCGAAGCCCCTGGAAGGAGCGATGTAGATGAAACATTTTGTTGTGACCGTTGGATGTGAATATGGCAGCGGTGGAATAGAGATTGGCAAGATGGTAGCGAAATCTCTGGGAGTTGAGTATTACGACAGAGATCTGATAGATAAGGTCGTTGAGGAGATTGGCGTTGACAGAGATCTTGTCAAGAAGGCGGATCAGGGCGAGACAGTCAAGTATGAATTTGATACAAGCTTTGGACCGCGATATGCAAACCTTACAAACAGGGTTATTTATAAGCAGTTTGAGGTTATCAATAAATTTGCAGAGAAATCTTCCTGTATCATCATAGGACGGTGCAGCAATTATATACTCAAGGACAGAGATGACTGTCTGAATGTATTCATATATGCACCTACAGAAAAGAGGATACAGTATGTCATGGAGAAGAAGGGGCTTGATCATGACAAGGCGGCTGAGCTTGTCAAGTACAACGATGGGATGCTCAGTTCCAGATATAACTACATGACAGGTGGAGATATGAGAGACTGCAGCATGCGAGACATGATGATAGACTCCAGTGTACTTGGCCTTGAGAAAACTGCAAAGTACATACTTCAGATGATAGATCTGAGATTTGAGGATTAAGCATAAAAGAAATTGTGAATTAACATATATATGCAATTCCAACTACATCGCGAATATAGAAAATGACAATGGCGTCAGATGAACACGGAAAGTGTGATTCCTGACGCCATTTTTTTAACATTTTAACAAACTGTGGATGGTGTGCTTGGATGTATTAGAAAGGATGATATTATGGCAGGAAAAAAATCAGAATTTGATAAAGTATTTTCTGCCTGGGACATACTGGTGATAGCCTTTGGAGCCATGATCGGCTGGGGCTGGGTAGTATCCTCAGGCGACTGGATCACGAGAGGTGGAGTAATAGGAGCGGCCATCGGATTTGCACTTGGCGGTGTGATGGTATTCTTCGTTGGACTCACATATGCAGAGCTTACAGCTGCCATGCCTCAGTGCGGCGGCGAGCATGTGTTCAGCTATAAGGCTATGGGACCTATAGGTTCTTACATATGTACATGGGGTATCGTACTTGGATATGTCAGTGTTGTATGTTTCGAGGCGTGTGCACTTCCAACCATCATCACATATATATATCCAAAGTTCCTTCAGGGATATCTGTACACGGTGGCAGGTTTTGATATCTATGCATCGTGGCTTGCGGTTGCAATAATAGTTGCGATATTTATAACATATATCAATATAAAGGGCGCGAAGACAGCAGCACTTCTGCAGACCATACTTACAGTTGTGATCGGCGGTGTTGGTATTCTTCTCATAGTTGCATCAGTTGTGACAGGAGATGCTTCAAACCTTGACGGACAGATGTTCAACGGAGACTCCACAGGGGAGATATTTAAGACTATCCTCAGAGTTGCTGTTACCACACCATTCTTCTTCATTGGATTCGACGTAATCCCACAGGCTGCAGAGGAGATCAATGTACCTCTCAAGAAAATCGGTAAGATCATGATACTCTCAATTGTTCTTGCGGTTCTTTTCTATGCGCTTATCATCATAGGTGTAGGTTATGTCATGAATTCATCTGAGGTAGCTGCATCCATGGATGGATCAGGTCTTGTTACAGCGGATGCCATGGCAAAGGCGTTCAACAGCAGTATTATGTCGAAAGTTCTTATTGTAGGAGGTATGTGCGGTATCGTTACTAGCTGGAACTCATTCCTCATCGGAGGAAGCCGTGCAATGTACTCCATGGCAGAGTCATACATGATCCCGAAGACATTTGCAAAGCTTCACAAGAAGCACAAGACACCTGTAAATGCACTTTACCTTATCGGTTTCCTCTCAGTTCTCGCACCTCTTGCAGGCCGTAAGATGCTGGTATGGATAGTTGACGCAGGTAACTTTGGATGCTGTCTTGCATATTGCATGGTATCCCTTTCGTTCCTGATACTCAGGAAGAAGGCACCGGATATGAAGAGACCATATAAGGTTAAGCATTATAAGATCGTTGGTGCGCTGGCAGTTCTCATGTCTGGTTTTATGGTTGTGATGTACATAGTTCCAAATTCAGGAAGTGCACTCGTATGGCAGGAATGGGCTATGGCGGGTGGCTGGTCACTTCTTGGTGTGGTATTCTTCATAATATGTAAGCTTAAATATAAAGAAAAATTCGCTTCACATGTCGATGTCCTCATTGATGATGAGATCGTAGATGAGAAAGAGAACAGAGAGGAAGAGGTCAAGGCTGCTATCGAGCTTGTTATGGCTGAGGAGGATGAGACAAAATTTGTTCAGCCTATTGCCTTCAACTACAATCTTCCTGTAAATATTGCATTTGGTACCGGAAAGGTTGCCCAGACCGGTGAACTCACTAAGCCGTATGGTAAGAAAGCGCTCATCGTCACAGGCCGTAGCAGTGCAAAGAAGTCAGGCTTGTATGACAAGGTAAATGACAGTCTGAAAGCAGCAGGTCTTGAGACTGCACTGTTTGATAAGGTTGCACAGAATCCGCTCACTACAACAGCTATGGAAGGTGCAGAATTTGCCAAAGCAAATGGCTGTGATGTGGTCGTTGCCATAGGTGGTGGAAGCATCATGGATTGTGCAAAGGCTATAGCGTTCCTGGCACTCAATGATGGAGATATCAACGATTACATATTTGGCAGAAAGGTCAGCGATACGGCACTTCCACTTGTACTTATTCCTACAACCTGTGGAACAGGTTCAGAGGGAAATGGATTTGCGGTTCTCACCAATCCGGAAAATGGCGACAAGAAGTCACTCAGATGCAATGCCATCGTGGCAAAGGTATCCATCGTGGATCCGGACTGCATGAAGACCATGCCAAAGCATGTGCTTGCGGCAGTTGGATTTGATGCACTGTGCCACTGCATGGAGGCATACACATCAAAGATCTCGCAGCCATTTACAGATGCGCTTGCACTGTATGCGATTGATCTTATAGTCCACAATCTTGTGGATGTATATAAGGGCAGAGGAACCCAGGAGAGCTGGGAGAAGATAACACTGGCCAGCACCATAGGCGGTATGGTCATCAACACAGCCGGAGTCACATTGGCTCACGGAATGGAGCATCCGGCCAGCGGCCTTAAGGACATAGTTCACGGCAAGGGACTTGCAGCTCTGACACCAGTTATCATCGAGGCATCCTACAAGGGAGATCACTTCAAGTTCGCGAAGATCGCCAGAATATTTGGAGGTATCACGGCGGATGATTTGGCACCGAAGATCAGAACTCTTCTGAAGAATCTTGATCTTGACGTCAAGCTTTCAGACCTCGGCATAGAGGAGAAGGATATTCCTTGGATGGCTGAGAACTGTATGAAGGTTTCGGCAGCCAGCATAGCTAACAACCCTGTGGTATTCACACAGGAGGAGATCGCTGAGATATATAAGAAGGCAATGTAAATTGTAATATAAAGGATAGCAAACCGCTGCAGCCGGATGGGTTTCCGACTGTGGCGGTTTTTATTGTGAATTATAGTGCTTGCATATCTTTTCTAATTCTGCGAAGTTTAAGCAATCATGCCTTCGTTTAAAATATTCGCCGGACATGTATTTGTTGTAAAGAACGTTGGCTTTGTTGACTATTTTGTCGTAATTTTCATTACACCATTGGAGCTCCTGCCTGTAGAGTTGCTTTCTTTTGGCAATTTCAGAGGTATCGTGCTTTCTTATTTTGGTATCTATTCTTGATAATTGGGATGTTTCAACTGGAATCATTCTGCTGAAATTGAGAGCGGCGATGATTTTGATATTTATAATAATTCGAGAAAAATCAATCCTATCAGACATGTTTTCGTGTTTTGGTTTGAAGGATGTTAATGGTATACAATATTTTTGACCATTACAAGTGACTATAATTCCGATATATGGTCGAGTATGTTTAGCTAGTTGTGGACTTGAGTTGTATATTCTGTCATCTTTGGCGTGTAGATTGCGGATATATTTCATATCTATCCAATATAATTTTAATTCGTGTTTCAATATGCCTCCTTATAAAATGTAAAAGGACTATGCGTACATAGTCCTTTTTATAGTTCACCTGAAAGGTGACGCTATTCTGCTGAATGTCCACTTATATAATTGGCAGGACTCTCCATATGACTATAGAATAGCATAGAACCTGCATTTGTCAAGTTGTGTAAGTATAATAATTTGTTATGGTAAAAAATGCAATAACAGCCAAGGATATTTAACAGAATGTTTATAAAAGAATACATATTGTAAAATAAAGAATTTGTGTTATCTTGTTTAATTGGATTGCAGTTTGTATCAGGGAACTACCTACTGCATGAGACAGACTGCAAATATTAAATATAGATAGAAAAGAGACGATGCGTATGCTAAGAAAGAACAGAGAACTCAGACAGACATCCGAGACATTTCTGTTAAGTGCCATACTTGCACTGTCAGGAGGTTTTCAGGATGCATATACATACAATGCCAGAGATGAGGTGTTCTCCAACGCCCAGACAGGAAATGTGGTTCTCATGAGCCAGCATCTTATGATGGGAGATTTTAAGATTGCATTGAGATACCTTTTTCCGTTGATCGCATTTGCACTTGGCGTGCTGGTGGCGGAGAGGATAAGCCATAGATACAAGAATGCATCCCGCATACATTGGAGACAGATAGTTGTGCTGGTGGAGATCGTGATATTGTTTGCGGTTGGATTCATACCGGTGAGGTTCAATCTGCTCGCCACGATGCTTGTGTCATTTGCCTGCTCCATGCAGGTTCAGACTTTCAGAAAAGTAAATGGCTACGGCTATGCCAGCACGATGTGTATAGGAAATCTCCGAAGCGGAACGGAGAGTCTGTCGGTATACCTCAGGGACAAAGAGCCTGGGGCACTCAGAAAGGCCATGCACTATTATGGAATCATCATCATATTCGCACTTGGCGCCGGAGCTGGCGGCGTGTGCACGCTGCATCTGGGGTTCAAGTCGATCTGGATATCCAGTGCACTTCTTATGGTGGCACATCTCATGATGTATAAGGAGAAGAGATAACACACTGTTTTTATCTGAAGAGTAGCTGGATGTTCAAAATATCACAAAATTATCGCTAAACAGCAAAAAAGCGGCAGAAAGATACAATTTTAAATTATTTTGTATCTTTCTGCCGTTTTTTCATAAAAATGCGAAAATATTATGCGCTTACATCCTACCCTCATACACCGCTTCGTTCGTGAACTCGATTCCAAGCTTCTTGAATGTGTTCATATCAACCGCCGACAGTATGGCAGATGTGTGAAGCTGGCATCCGGCAAGCTTTGGAAGCTGCTGCAGAGCAAGCTTGGCATTTGGATCTGATACTGCACACATGGACAGGGCGATGAGAACCTCGTCTGTGTGGAGTCTTGGATTCTTGCTGCCAAGGTACTGAGTCTTGAGCTTCTGTATAGGTTCGATAAATGTTCTTGAGATCAGGTGTGTCTTCTTGTCGATGCCGCCAAGTATCTTGATGGCATTCAGGAGGACTGCTGATGAAGGTCCGAGAAGGTCTGAGGTAGAACCTGTGACGATGGTTCCGTCTGGCAGCTCAAGTGCAGCGGCAGCAGAACCGGTCTCCTCGGCAAGCTTGTTAGCAACAGGGACAACGGCGCGGTCATCCACGGTGATCTTTGCCTGCTTCATGATGAGTTCTTGCTTGTAGACCTCATCCTTTGTAGCCTCGTCTCTGACAAATCTGTTCACGGACTGATAATATCTTCTGATGATCTCCTGCTTTGAAGCCTCCTGACAAGCCTCGTCGTCAACGATGCAGTTTCCTGCCATGTTGACACCCATGTCTGTAGGTGACTTGTATGGGCAGTGTCCGTAGATTCCCTCGAACATAGCCGCAAGGACAGGGTAGATCTCTATATCACGGTTGTAGTTGACTGTAGTCTCACCGTATGCTTCCAGATGGAACGGATCGATCATATTCACATCGTTGAGGTCGGCAGTTGCAGCCTCGTATGCCAGGTTTACAGGGTGCTTGAGAGGAATATTCCAGATAGGGAATGTCTCAAACTTTGCATAGCCAGCCTTCACACCGCGCTTATTCTCATGGTAGAGCTGGGAGAGGCATGTAGCCATCTTGCCGCTTCCAGGGCCAGGTGCTGTGACGATGACGAGAGGTCTGGTAGTCTCAACATACTCGTTCTTGCCGTATCCCTCATCGCTGACGATCTTTTCTACGTTGTTTGGATATCCGTCGATTGAATAGTGGTGGTAAACCTTGATCCCTATTGCTTCAAGCTTCTTCTGGAAAACATCCGCAGAAGACTGTCCAGCGTATCTGGTGATTACCACACTGCTCACATACAGTCCCTTTTCTTTGTATACGCCTATAAGTCTGATGACATCCTGATCGTAAGTGATGCCGAGGTCGTGTCTGATCTTGTTGCGCTCTATGTCGGCAGCATTTATAGATATGATCATCTCAGCCTGGTCTGCAAGCTGGAGAAGCATCTGAAGCTTACTGTCCGGAGCGAATCCTGGAAGGACTCTGGATGCGTGATAGTCATCGAATAACTTTCCACCAAATTCCAGATACAGCTTGTCTCCGAACTGTCCGATCCTCTCTCTGATATGCTCAGACTGCATGGACAGATATTTGTCATTGTCAAAGCCAATTTTTCTCATCTTGTGAATCTCCTTAAACTATAATTGAACAGACATATGGTTTTGTCTGTGTATCTCTTTATGAAATAATGTAATAAGTAAGAATACTTAAATTTATAAAGCGTCCTATAAGAGAATACCACACAGATGGGAGAAAAAACAGAGGAAAGTTCGGCAAAATTGCAAATGTAATAATGCAGTAAATTTTTTCTGTATTATAGTGTTTTATATTGAAAATGATGGATGGATTGGGTAGAGTAAGGGTATGGGAGTAATGCTCGCAAATAGCAGGAACAGGAGGTACAGACATGAGTGCAGATTACATCACAATGACCATACCAAAGCAGAAAAGGATAGCTCTTATCGCCCATGATGCGAAGAAGGAAGAGCTCATCAGATGGTGCGAGGACAACAGGAACATACTGAGCCAGCATGAGCTGTGTGGAACGGGAACTACAGCCCGCATGATAACAGACAGGACAAATCTTCAGGTGAAGGGCTACAACAGCGGTCCGCTTGGAGGAGACCAGCAGATAGGTGCGAAGATTGTTGAGGGTAGGATAGATTTTGTAGTATTCTTCTCTGATCCGCTCACGGCAGCACCACACGATCCGGATGTGAAGGCTCTGCTCCGTATCGCTCAGGTGTACGACATACCGATGGCGAACAACAAAGCCACAGCGGACTTTATGATCCAGTCCAAGCTGATGGATGAGCCATATGACCATAAGGTCATCAACTTCCAGAAGAATATCGACAACAGGGCGAACACGCTGGGGAAATAATTGTATAGTGATAATGAAGTCTAAGGATCCACAGGATATCTGGCAAATGTCAGCCGACCTGTGGATTTTTTCTATTTTAGGCAGAGATAGTGGAGGGGCCTGGTTCCATCGGCGGTATAATTTTTCCGGAATGTTGTCAAAAAAATTATGTGAATAAAATGAGCGGCTTATGAGAAGGATGAAACGATTTATGGCATTTGCACTGTCGGCGGCTATGATGCTGGCCACGGTGAATATGCCGGAAGTGACCGCCTGGGCACAGGATACCGGCAAGGTGACATATTATTCAACATGGAGTGCTGCAAAAAATACTGTGGTTAAGAAATAATGAACCACATGGCACTGGATATATAGAATTATAGAGTTACAACACGCGGATGTATTGCAGGATTTGCAATACATCCGTTTTGTATATATAATGGGGTGGATGTAAAACATATTTGTATTGAGGTAAATGCATTTGAAAGTTGCAAAATGGATCATGCGGGCCATAGTTGTTCTGGTGGTCGGAGTCATGCTGACTGCGGTGATCATATCCGCCGGGCTTGGAAGACAGGCGCGTATGACGATGAAAGAAGAAAAAAAGGCAAAAGCGAAAAACTCTTACACAGAAAAAGAGATGACCATAACTGAGAAGTTCCGGAACATTAACATACAGGTGGCAGACGACATGGATGTGAAACTGGTGGAATCCGACGATGACAAATGTCACATCACATATTTTGATTCGCCCGACGTCATACATTCCGTGACGGTGCAGGATGATGCGCTGGTCATGACCTGTGCCGACAACAGGATATTTGGCTCAGACATAGGCTTTGGAGACGATCCTTATGTCGTGGTGAGTATACCGGAGGGAGAGTATGGAGATATATCCATGACCTCGAAGACGGGAACTCTTGTGTCCAGTGTGCAGATATCCTGTGGGACATTTGAAGTAACTGAGGTGAATGGCGGAGCGTATCTGTCCAATATAACCGCAGAAAATGTAAATGTCGTCACAGATTCCGGTGAGGTCACCATGGCTTCTGTGGATGCGGATAGTGTGAAGGTGAATGGCAGCAGCGGCGACTTTTCGATAATGAACGTCCACGGCGACAATGTCATAATATCTGCGGGCAAGGGTTTGCTTGAGGGGTATAATATAAAGGCGGCAAAGGTTGGACAGTTCATGACATCTTCAGGAGATATAAATGTAGATGCGTGCGATGGACATATGCTCTGGTTTGCGACGGAGAGTGGTAACGTGGATATATCATTCTTGTCGGAGAAACGTTTCCTTGTGAACAGCAAGAGCGGAGAGGTGGACATACCTGAGTCCCATATGGAAAATGAAAACAAGTGCATTGTCGATACCACATCGGGAGATGTCCAGATAAAATATGTTGACAGATAGAACGACTGAGTTTAGAAGGTTATAATATGGAATTAAAATTTGTTGATATTGATAATTATAGAAAACAGGTAAAGCACCTGTTCGTGACTGCGTTCCCAAGGGAAGAAAGACCTCCTATGTGGATGCTCACCAGAAGATGCAGACAGGGAAAGGCGAGGTTTCGTGCGGTTGTGGACTCGGGCAGATTTGTCGGACTGACATATGTGATAGGCGATGAGAGGGTGAAAACGCTCATGTTCCTTGCGATAGATGAATCGGCAAGAGATGGTGGATACGGCTCTGCAATATTAAAAAGGGTGAGAACAGAGTATCCGGATCAGAAGCTGTTTCTGAATATCGAGCCCCTTGATGAGAATGCGCCGAATTACGACCAGAGGTGCCGGAGAAAGGCGTTCTACGAGCGCAATGGCCTGTCCTGCCTGGATTACCAGGTCAGAGAAGCCGGTGTTACATATGAGATGATGACCTACGGAGAGTACGTGACACGGGACGAATACGAAGAGGTTATGAGAGTTATGTATGGCTCTCTTCTATATAAGATAATAAAGCGCATGTAAATGCAAATGTACAGGAAAGGAGATCTGTGACATGGCAAAGATGGTGAAGATAATAAAAAAGAAAGATGAATACTCAATGGAATATGAAGTGGGCGATGTGCTCAAGGTGGACAGCACATGGTACGGCGGCGTGACTGTGCTCGGCAAGACCGGTGTGCCGGTGTCCATAGATAAGGATGAATATGAGGAGGTTCAGGATATTTCTGAGCCGGAGAAAGCTGAACCTACGAGCATTGAGGAAGGACTCAGACCTGCGGGACAGGGCGTTTCAACAGAAGCCTTTGACCATTTGAAGGAGATCGAAGATGAGGTCCGCGGCGCTGTGAAGGATCTTCTTGCAGTTGCGGGACTTGAACCCGGCGATGCACTGGTGGTCGGCTGCTCATCCAGCGAAGTTGCAAATATGAGGATAGGCTCATTCTCCAGTGAGGAGATCGGCAAATGTATAGCGGGAGCAATACTCGATGAACTCAAAGACACAGGTGTCTACATGGCGGCGCAGTGCTGTGAACATCTGAACAGGGCAATAATAGTTGAGAAGGAATATGCAAAGGCGAACAGGATACCGATAGTCAATGTTGTGCCACAGCTCAAGGCGGGCGGTTCATTTGCCACAGCGGCATACGCAGATATGAAGGAGCCAGTGGCTATCGAGGCTATACAGGCACAGGCAGGCATTGATATAGGAGATACTCTCATAGGCATGCATCTTGCGCCGGTGGCCGTTCCGGTCAGATCTGAGCACAGCATGGTTGGAAGCGCACATGTGGTTATGGCGAGAACCCGTGCAAAATACATTGGCGGTGCGAGAGCCTGCTATCGCTAAAAAATAAAGAATTACCCGGAGGTATGACGTGTACGACAATATTATATTTGACTTATATGGAACATTGATAGACATTCACACTGATGAGGAGGACATCGCTGTATGGAAACATATGTGTGAGTTCTATGCGCAGCACGGAGTGAAATACAATCCGGCAGGACTCAGATCAAGGTACAAGAGACAGATCAGACGCGCAGAACAGGCCATGGCAAAGAAGAGGTTCAAATTCCCTGAGATACAGATACTTGAGGTATTTGAGCAGCTCACGTTGAAAAAAGATCAGACACCGTCCGATTGTGCAGAGCTGACAGTGGCTGCGGCTCAGGAGTTCCGCAAGGCGTCTACAGGATATATAAGACTGTATGACGGCGTGACGGATATGCTCGAACAGCTCAAGCAGGCCGGAAAGAAATTATACGTTCTGTCAAATGCACAGAGAGTTTTCACCTTCCCTGAGGTTCAGTCACTTGGCATAGAGGGATATTTTACAGATATATCGCTCTCTTCGGATTTCGGTGCAATGAAGCCGGATGCAGCGTTCTATCAGTAGCTCCTGGACAGAAATCATATCAATCCGAACAGATCCATAATGGTGGGAAATGACGCGGTATGTGATGTGCTGGCGGCGAAGCAGGTCGGACTCCACACCTGTTATGTACACTCCAATATATCCCCGGTGGATGATGCCGACAGAGACATAAAAGCAGACATAATTATGGATGAGGTAAATGTGCCGGAGATGTGCAGACTTATCCTTGAAGATGCCGACAGATAAGACCGGTCATATCCGAATATAAAAAAGAACTATTCGTCTTTAGTTAAAACGAATAGTTCTTTTTATTCTATATAGGATCTAGCTGAAAAGCTCTCCGTGCTTCTCGTAATCGGTAATACGTGAGATGGAGTTGTCATCATTTACAAATACGACCTTAGGCGTGTGCTCCTTTGCCTCCTCAGGTGTCATTGATGCGTAGCACATGAGAATGATGTGATCTCCGACCTGGACCTGACGGGCAGCAGCACCGTTGAGGCACATAACTCCTGATCCCGGCTCTCCGGCTATGGTGTATGTCTCGAAACGATTACCATTTTCTATGTCAACAATCTGTACTAATTCATACTCGAGGATTCCGGCGGCCTTTAAAAGCTCAGAATCTACAGTTATACTGCCGACGTAATTGAGCTCAGCCTGAGTTACAACTGCGCGGTGTATCTTACTCTTTAACATCGTAATATTCATAAGATTTGCCTTTCTATGCTGTATGCATCCTGTTTACCGCAATTATAATATCATAAATTGACAATATTGCAACAGTAAATAAAATCATTTCTTGATTATATTATTGACATGTGCAAAAATAACTGAAAGAGAGTTGTAGACCGGACATTTGGAAAGGTGGACAATGGAGAGCCAGAATTACTTAACTATTGCAATAGAAAAGATGGGGCACGTCATGCTTGATGACAGGCATATGAAAGCCTCTGACATATATAAAACAGCGGTTAAGCTTCACAAAAAAGAGGATTATAATCCGCCTTCTTATAATGAAGATAAGTTTAAGGTCAGATCGGTGTTTGAGAAGGGCGGACTGTGCTTTTATGTGATGCCTAAAGACGGCAGGGCGACGGAGTTCTTCATGTATATACACGGCGGAGGATTTGTGTCGAGGATAACACACAATGAATGGAAGTTTGTGTTCGACACGGTGGAGAGAACCGGCTATGGGGCGGTGGTTCCGATATACCCGCTTGCGCCGGAGCATTCGGTGACAGAGGCACTGGATATGCTTACGGGTGCGTATGACAAGCTGTGTGACTCGGAGGATGTCCAGCGTCTGGTGCTTCTCGGACATTCATCCGGAGGCTGTCTGGCGTTATCGCTTGCCATACAGTTGTGGAAGAAGGGCAGGAGAAGACCGGACAAGCTCATACTGTGCTCCCCGGTTCTTGACACGGAATTTGAGGACACGGAGCTTGAACAGAAGATGAGTGACAAGAGCCGTTTTATGTACAGATATTACTACACGCCGGGGATAAAGCATTTCCTCTCTGCTTACTGGGTGAAGGATGCGGCAGGCAGGACGGATATGACAAGTCCCGTGTATTACGACATAACGGATATATGCGATGAGATGGATATATTCACGACAAATGACGACATGCTCAACTGCTATGCCAGAAGGCTGTATGATAACGCAAGCAGGACGAATATGAAGGTGCATTACTATCAGTATTATGCGGTGACACACGATTATCTCGAGCATCCCCTCATACCGGAGTGCAAGACCATCATGAAGAAGATCGCCGGCTGCATCAAGGGAGATTCGGATTTTGTACCTGCTGACATAGAGAATGACATCTGGTGCAGGGCGATGATGGCGGAGCGTTATCCAAAGTTATATGAGGACAACGAGGCCATAAAGCTCACGGACAAATTAGGCATCGAGCATAAGAAGAGGAATGCCAGATACACATTTTACGACAGGACAGTCATGATGGAGAGGCTGGTCGCTGTGGACGAGAGGGTCCGAAACTTCATAAACAGATATGCGGACGGAATTATCGTCAATGTCGGATGCGAACTGGATACCATGTTTTCCCGTGTGGATAACGGCCGTATAAAGTGGTACAATGTTGATCTCCCGGAGCGCATAGATATAAGAAGAAAATACATGGAGATCCGGGACAGAGAGGTCAACATAGGAAGTTCAATATTTGATTACGAATGGCTTGATGAAGTGCAGAAGCCTCAGAATGTGGCGATCCTGTTTGTTGTATACGATATGATGAGATATTTTGACAAGGACAAGCTGAAGTTGTTCCTGGATGCGATATGGAAGAAGTATCCGGGGGCTGAGGTTGTATTTGATGCCAAGAATTCGGTTGCAAAACACAGATGGAACAGAAGCGTGTTCATGGGTAAAAACAAAGGAACGATGCTGCGGGTGAGCATAGATAACTGCACAAGTCTTATGTATGACTGGAACATCAAGTACAAGATACTCTGTGATGAACCGATACTCAGAGAAGCGGATCTTGAGAGAATGTTCTCACACAGTGAGGCGAGAAGGTTCAGACATGCCATAAAGAAGAAGTATGACAAGGTCATACATTTGCGGCTTGGCACGGAACATTTCCTTGATAATATGTAATCAGTGTATGCGGACTAAGGCGGACTAAGCTAAGAAGGAAGAGACAGGTAGAGATATGGACACACAACAGATAAAGAAATTTACCAGAAACTGGTGCATACTGGTTGGATCGGTATGTCTTATTGCTGGAATTGTTATAGGAATATTTATAGGAAGAGCGGGAGGATTTACCAACTCCAAGGCATCTCCGGGGCTTTCCTATGAATCGGGATATACGCTCGAGGATACGGAGATAACCAGTCTTATATATGACAATTACTGGAACTATATACCGACAGCGTACATCAATGTCGGAGAACTCGGCCCTGATGCGCTGCTGTACAAGATCAGCGACAAGGTGGAGAGAAACAATCTCGATGTTGAGAAGTTCTACACGGGCGACGATGGATATATGCATTACAGCGATGACAATATAAAGGACACACTGGTGGGTGTGGATCTGTCAACATTCCAGTCAGACATAGACTGGGAGACTCTGGCGAAGAACAAAGACATAGATTTTGTTATGCTCAGAGTGGGTTACAGAGGCTACACGCAGGGCGGACTGATGCTGGATTCAAGCTTTGAGGACAGCAAGGCGGCCGTCATCAAATACAAAATACCGACAGGGCTTTACTTCTTCACCCAGGCGATAACATATGACGAGGGTGTAGAGGAAGCGAATTTTGTCCTCAAACAGATAGGCAAGATGAACGTCAAGTATCCTATAGTTATCGACTCGGAGCTTATCGGCGACAGTGAGGCGAGAGGCGACAACGCATCGAATGATGAGAGAACGGATGGCATAGTCGGCTTCTGTGAGACGATAAAGGCGGCAGGCTACACGCCGATGATATATGCCAGCAGGAATATGTTCGCACAGTGCCTTGACATGGACAGACTCGGGGATTACGAGCTGTGGCTTGCACACTATGCAAATGTTCCTAATTTCCCATACAAATATACAGGATGGCAGTACACCGAGTCCGGAACCGTTGACGGTATATCCGGAGACGTGGATCTGGATCTCTGGTTCAAATAATAAACCTTGAATAAACGTGTTATCACAGCCCCGGTTGTTACATATTATAAATGGAATAAACAACCGGGGCTGGATGTTTTATATGGCAACAAAAATTATGATAGATGCCGGGCACGGCGGATATGACAACGGTGCATCGTATGAGGGCAGGCTTGAGAAAAACGATAACCTGAACCTGGCGCTGGCACTTGGGGATGAACTCACCCGCAGGGGATATGATGTGGTATACACCAGAACGGAGGATGTATACGATTCTCCGGTCCGCAAAGCACAGAAGGGAAATGAGAGCGGAGCAGATTATTTTATATCGCTTCACCGCAACTCTGCACCGGAGGCCAACAAGTACAGCGGAGTGCAGACCCTTGTCTACGATAAAAGCGGAGTGAAATACAATCTTGCACAGGAGATCAACAGCGAGCTTGAAAAGCTGGGCTTTCGAAATATAAATGTTGAGGAGAGGCCGGGGCTGGCGGTGCTGCGCCGGACTGAAATGCCCGCAGTGCTCATAGAAACAGGCTTTATCAACAACGATTACGACAATTACCTGTATGATTACAATTTTGAAGCCATAGCAGACGCAATAGCAAATGCTGTGGACGAGGCGATCGGCGCGTGAGTCTGGCAATAAACGGATCTGCAGCAGGCTGTGCAAAAAAATAAAAATAATTATTGACATTGTATTTGCGGTGTGTTACATTAAGCAACGATGAACTGCCGAAGACAGTAGGTGCCCCAGGGCGTAAGATGTTATATCACCTACCGAGGAAAGATATCGTTATTGAATTAACAATCTACTCTCAGGTCTTAGGACTTTGAGAGTTTTTTTATATCTTGGAATGTGCAGTCATTAGTAAAATAAGGAGGCGCATTATGGCAAAGGTAGAGTTAAAGAAGCCAATAGTAGAAGAGATCAAGGCAAATCTTGAAGGCGCTGCTACTGCAGTAGTTGTAGACTATCGTGGTCTTACAGTTGAGCAGGATACACAGCTCCGTAAGAATTTAAGAGAAGCTGGTGTTGTATACAAGGTATACAAGAACACAATGGTTAACTTCGCTATCGAGGGAACAGAGTTCGAAGGCCTTAAGGGTTGTTTAGAGGGACCAACTGGTCTTGCAATCTGCAAGGATGACGCTACAGCGGCTGCAAGAGTTCTTGCAGACTTCGCAAAGAATGCCCCAGCTCTTGAGCTTAAGGGCGGCGTTGTAGAAGGTACATTCTACGATGCAGAAGGAATCCAGGTTATTGCAAAGATCCCTTCAAGAGACGCGCTTATTTCCAAGTTCCTTGGAAGTATCCAGTCACCTATCGCAAACTTCGCTCGTGTTATCAAGCAGATCGCAGAGCAGAAGGAGGCTTAATATTAAGCCTGATAGAACATCTGATGTATATATCGGCACTGCCGGGATCATATGCTGTCAGATATTCAACTGTCTATATCATGGACAAAGGGTATCCGCATGATACGAGAATGATGTGTGGATGCATTACAAAATAACAAATTATATTATATGGAGGAAAAACATAATGACAACTCAGGAAATTATTGAAGTAATCAAAGGTTTATCAGTATTAGAGTTAAACGACTTAGTTAAGGCTTGTGAAGAGGAGTTCGGCGTATCAGCAGCAGCAGGTGTTGTAGTTGCAGCAGCAGGTGCAGACGGTGCAGCAGCAGCCGAGGAGAAGGATTCATTCAACGTAGAGCTTACAGAGGTTGGTCCTAACAAGGTTAAGGTTATCAAGGTTGTTCGTGAGCTTACAGGCTTAGGCCTTAAGGAAGCTAAGGACGCTGTAGATGGTGCTCCAAAGGTAATCAAGGAGGACGCTACTAAGGAAGAGGCTGAGGAAGCTAAGACAAAGCTCGAGGCTGAGGGCGCTAAGGTTACATTAAAGTAATTTGATCCTTATTTTATTATCAGACTTTATTCGGCCTGGCGGAGATGGATCTCATCCCGCCGGGCCGGTTTTTCTATACATCTTTTCTCAATTAATAAAAAAATCTAAAAAAATTCCAAAATATAGTTGACAAATATTGCATTTGCTGTTAGGATAGTAAACTGTCACTATTATGGCTTCGTGTGCATACACATCATAATAGGGTGATAAATGGCTTTAAAACACTTATTTAAACTAAGGTTTGTCTTAAAAAGCATAAAAATAAATTCCAAGGGGTGAATGTGTCGATGGAAAAGAACAGAATTAGTCCTGTCAAGTCTGGAAAAGGCTACAGAATGAGCTACGCTAAGCAGAAGGACGTCCTGGAGATGCCTAACTTCATAGAGGTTCAGAAGAATTCATACAACTGGTTCTTAACTGACGGTCTGAAGGAAGCATTCAGGGATATTTCTCCTATCACTGATTACTCTGGACAGTATAGTCTTGAATTCGTAGATTTTCAGTTCTGTAAAGATGACTTGAAGTACAGTATCGAGGAATGCAAGGAGAGAGATGCAACATATGCGGCGCCTCTCAGAGTCAAGGTCAGACTCAGAGTCGGAGATGCTAAGGAGATGTCAGATCATGAAATATTCATGGGTGATCTTCCTCTTATGACAGAGACAGGAACATTCGTTATCAATGGTGCAGAGCGAGTTATAGTAAGCCAGTTAGTGCGTTCACCTGGTATTTACTATGATATAACACATGATAAGGTTGGTAAGAAGCTGTATGCATGTACAGTAATTCCTAACAGAGGTGCATGGCTGGAGTATGAGACAGATTCCAACGATGTATTCTATGTTCGTGTGGACAGAACCAGAAAGGTACCTGTGACTGTTCTTATCCGTGCACTTGGTCTTGGAACAGATCAGGAGATCATAGATTTATTTGGCGAGGAGCCAAAGATCATGGAGAGTCTTAACAAGGATCCTGCAAAGTCGTATGCAGAGGGTGTGGTAGAGCTTTACAAGAAGATCAGACCGGACGAGCCTTCAGTAGTTGAGAATGCAGAGAGCCTTATTAATGCTATGTTCTTTGATGCGAGAAGATACGATCTTGCAAAGGTTGGACGTTACAAGTTCAACAAGAAGCTCGCTCTCAAGGCTCGTATAGCAGGACATGTCCTTGCTGAGGATGCTATCGATCCTAGCACAGGAGAGGTTATCGCTGAAGCTGGAACAACAGTATCAGAGGAGCTTGCAGACACAATTCAGGATGCAGCAGTTCCTTATGTTATGATCCAGACAGAGGAGAGAAACGTTAAGGTTCTTTCTAATATGATGGTCAACATTGCCAACTATGTGGATTTTGATCCTGCTGAGCTTGGCATTGTGGAGAGAGTATATTATCCGGTTCTCGAGGGACTCCTCGAGGAGTATGGCGATGATACAGAGAAGCTCAAGGCTGCCATAGAGAGAGACATGTCAGACCTCGTACCAAAGCATATTACAAAGGAAGACATATTTGCTTCCATAAATTACAACATTCACCTCGAGTATGGCATTGGTAATGACGATGACATCGACCATCTGGGCAACAGACGTATCAGAGCGGTTGGAGAGCTTCTTCAGAACCAGTATAGAATCGGTCTTTCAAGACTTGAGAGAGTTGTAAGAGAGAGAATGACAACACAGGATGCTGAGTCTATCACACCTCAGTCCCTTATCAATATCAAGCCTGTAACGGCTGCTGTTAAGGAGTTCTTCGGAAGTTCACAGTTGTCACAGTTTATGGATCAGAATAACCCTCTGTCAGAGCTGACTCATAAGAGAAGACTTTCAGCCCTTGGCCCTGGTGGACTTTCACGAGACAGAGCCGGATTCGAGGTCCGAGATGTACACTATACACACTACGGTAGAATGTGTCCTATCGAGACCCCTGAGGGTCCTAACATCGGACTTATCAACTCACTGGCTACATATGCGCGTATCAACGAGTATGGTTTCGTTGAGGCTCCATATAGAAAGCTTGATAAGACAGATCCTTCTAACCCTGTTGTTACAGATGAGGTTGTTTACCTTACAGCAGACGAGGAGGATAGATACAGAGTAGTACAGGCTAATGAGCCTATAGATGAGAATGGACACTTTGTCAAGAACAATGTATCAGGAAGATTCAGAGCTGATACAACCGAGTTCCCTAAGTCAAAGGTTGATCTCATGGATGTATCACCTAAGATGGTATTCTCAGTTGCTACATCGATGATCCCATTCCTTCAGAACGATGATGCTAACCGTGCCCTCATGGGATCAAACATGCAGCGTCAGGCGGTTCCTCTTATGATGACAGAGTCAGCAGTGGTTGGAACAGGTATGGAGGCAAAGGCTGCTGTAGATTCAGGTGTCTGCGTCGTTGCCAAGAGAGACGGTGTTGTAGAATATTCAAACAGCACAGAGATCTGTGTAAGAGCAGATGAGGATGGAACAAAGGATGTATATCACATCATCAAGTTTGCACGAAGCAACCAGGGTAACTGTATGAACCAGAGACCTATCGTGTTCAAGGGTGACCACGTAAAGGCTGGAGAGGTTATCGCAGATGGCCCTTCAACATCTGGCGGAGAGATCGCACTTGGTAAGAACCCACTGATCGGTTTCATGACATGGGAAGGTTACAACTACGAGGATGCGGTTCTTCTCAGCGAGAGACTTGTACAGGATGATGTATACACATCAATTCATATAGAGAAATACGAGTGTGAGGCTCGTGATACCAAGCTTGGTAAGGAGGAGATCACAAGAGATCTTGCAGGTCTGTCAAATGATGTCCTCAAGGATCTTGATGAGAATGGTATCATCAGAATCGGCGCAGAGGTTCGTGCCGGTGATATCCTCGTTGGAAAGGTTACTCCAAAGGGAGAGACTGAGCTGACAGCAGAGGAGAGACTTCTTCGTGCCATCTTCGGTGAGAAGGCAAGAGAGGTAAGAGATACATCACTGAAGGTTCCACACGGAGCATTCGGTATTGTTATAGATGCAAAGGTATTTACACGTGCTGATGGAGACGATCTTCCGGCAGGCGTAGACAAGAAGGTCAGAGTATATATAGCACAGAAGAGAAAGATCCAGGTCGGAGATAAGATGGCTGGTCGTCATGGTAACAAGGGTGTAGTTTCACGAGTGCTCCCTGTTGAGGATATGCCATTCCTTCCAAACGGACGTCCTCTTGATATCGTGCTTAACCCACTGGGCGTTCCTTCACGAATGAACATCGGACAGGTCCTCGAGATCCATCTAGGACTTGCTTCACAGGTTCTTGGATTCAAGGTATCCACTCCTGTATTCAATGGTGCTACAGAGTTTGACATCATGGATACACTGGAGATGGCCAATGACTATGCAAATGGTACATGGGAAGACTTCGAGGCTAAGTACAAGGATACAGTAAAGCCTGAGGTTATGGATTACCTCTACACGAACAGAGACCACAGAGCAGAGTGGAAGGGCGTGCCTATCAACAGAACAGGTAAGGTTCAGCTCCGTGATGGTAGAACAGGTGAGAACTTTGATGCCCCTGTAACTATCGGTTACATGCATTACCTCAAGCTGCACCATCTGGTTGATGATAAGATCCATGCTCGTTCAACCGGTCCATACTCACTGGTAACACAGCAGCCACTGGGTGGTAAAGCTCAGTTTGGTGGACAGCGTTTTGGAGAGATGGAGGTTTGGGCTCTTGAGGCTTATGGTGCTTCATACACACTGCAGGAGATTCTGACAGTTAAGTCTGATGATGTTGTAGGACGTGTTAAGACATATGAGGCTATTATCAAGGGCGACAATATACCAGCACCTGGTGTGCCTGAGTCATTCAAGGTACTTCTCAAGGAGTTCCAGGCTCTCGGACTTGATGTAAGAGTCGTAAGAGAGGAAGAGGACGAGGAAGGCAACAAGAAGATGGTTGAAGTTGATCTCAGCGAGACCATGGAAGCTTATGATTACAACACAAGTATCAAGAGACTTCTCAGCGACAGATCATCAGACAGAGACGATGATATGGATGAGAGCGATGCACCTGAGGTGTTCAGAGGCGATGACGCAGATGAGCTTCAGGCAAGCGGATTCTCAGAGGTTGATGAGAACGGCGATATAAGTGATATGGAAGACCTCGGCGATTCAGATTATATGGATAATAATGAGGAAGAATAAGAAAGGAGCTTTGTAAGATGCCAGAATACAATGTAGACAATGCAGAACAGGAAAAGTCATTGAACTTTGACGCAATAAAAATCGGACTTGCATCTCCTGAAAAGATAAGAGAATGGTCACATGGTGAGGTAAAGCGCCCTGAGACTATCAACTATAGAACACTTAAGCCTGAGAAGGACGGTCTGTTCTGTGAGAGAATATTTGGACCACAGAAGGACTGGGAGTGTAATTGTGGTAAGTACAAGAAGATCAGATTCAAGGGAATCGTGTGTGATAAGTGTGGAGTTGAGGTAACAAAGTCCAACGTTCGTAGAGAGCGTATGGGACATATTGAGCTCGCTGCTCCTGTATCACATATATGGTACTTCAAGGGAATCCCTAGCCGTATGGGACTGATCCTTGATATATCACCAAGAGTGCTTGAGAAGGTACTGTACTTCTCATCATATATAGTAACAGATCCAAAGGATACTCCGCTTGCTTACAAGCAGATCCTCAACGAGCAGGAGTTCAGAGAGGCAGAGAAGGAGTATGGTTACGGTTCATTCGTTGCAGAGATGGGCGCAGAGGCTATACAGAAGCTTCTCAAGGCAATAGACCTTGATGCCGAGAGTGCAGAGCTTAAGAAAGAGCTTGAGACATGCAGCGGCCAGAAGCGTACAAGGATCATCAAGAGACTTGAGGTAATGGAGGCATTCAGAACATCAGAGAACAGACCTGAGTGGATGATCATGAATGTAATACCTGTTATCCCACCAGATATCAGACCTATGGTACAGCTTGAAGGTGGAAGATTTGCAACATCAGACCTCAACGATCTGTACAGAAGAATCATCAACAGAAATAATCGTCTCCGCAGACTCCTTGATCTCGGTGCTCCTGAGATCATCGTGAGAAATGAGAAGAGAATGCTTCAGGAGGCAGTTGATGCACTTATAGATAACGGTAGACGTGGACGTGCGGTAACAGGCCCTGGTAACAGAGCACTGAAGTCACTTTCAGAGATGCTGAAAGGTAAGCAGGGACGTTTCCGTCAGAACCTTCTTGGTAAGCGAGTTGACTACTCAGGACGTTCAGTTATCGTAGTTGGACCAGAGCTTAAGATTTACCAGTGCGGTCTCCCTAAGGAGATGGCTATCGAGCTGTTCAAGCCATTTGTTATGAAGGAGCTTACAGCTACAGGTAAGGCAAACAATATCAAGCAGGCAAAGAAGATGGTAGAGAAGCTTGAGCCACAGGTTTGGGACATTCTTGAGGATGTCATCAAGGAGCATCCGGTTATGCTTAACCGTGCCCCTACACTTCACAGACTTGGAATCCAGGCATTTGAGCCAGTGCTTGTAGGCGGTAAGGCTATAAAGCTTCACCCGCTCGTATGTACAGCCTTCAATGCCGATTTCGATGGAGATCAGATGGCTGTCCATCTTCCACTTACAGTAGAGGCACAGGCTGAGTGTAGATTCCTTCTGCTTTCACCTAACAACCTGCTGAAGCCATCAGATGGTGCGCCTGTTGCCGTTCCTTCACAGGATATGGTACTTGGTATCTACTATCTGACAATGGAAAAGGAAGGCGAGATCGGAGAGGGAAGATATTTTAAGTCCAAGAATGAGGCAATACTTGCATATGAGAATGGTGGAATTACACTTCACACCAAGATCCATGTAAGAAGAACCGGTGAGTTCGAGGGCGAGGAAGTTACAGGTGTTATCGATACAACACTTGGAAAGCTTCTCTTCAATGAGATCATTCCACAGGATCTCGGATATGTAGACAGAACTGTTCGTGAGAACGCTCTGAAGCTTGAGATAGATTTCCATGTAGGAAAGAAGCAGCTCAAGCCAATCCTTGACAAGTGTATCAATACACATGGTGCAACAAAGACTGCGGAGGTTCTTGATGATGTCAAGGCAATAGGATATAAGTATTCAACAAGAAGTGCTATATCAGTATCTATTTCAGATATGAAGGTGCCTGATGAGAAGAAGGATATCCTTGAGGATGCACAGAAGCTCGTTGACCAAATCACCAAGAAGTTCAGACGTGGTCTTGTATCAGACGAGGAGAGATATCAGGCAGTAGTTAAGATATGGGAGAAGGCAGATAAACATCTGCAGGATCTCCTGTTCGCAGGTCTTGATAAATATAACAATATATTCATGATGGCTGATTCTGGAGCCCGTGGTTCTAATCAGCAGATCAAGCAGCTTGCAGGTATGCGAGGACTGATGGCAGATACAACAGGTAAGACCATTGAGCTCCCAATCAAGTCTAACTTCCGAGAGGGACTTGACGTTCTGGAGTATTTCATTTCGGCGCATGGTGCTCGTAAGGGTCTGTCAGATACAGCTCTTCGTACAGCCGATTCAGGATACCTGACAAGACGACTTGTAGATGTATCACAGGATCTTATAATCAGAGAGCCTGATTGTAGTATAGGAAGAGATTCAATTCCGGGTATGGTCATTGAGGCCTTCAGAGAGGGCAAGGAAATGATCGAGGAGTTTCAGGAGAGAATCACAGGACGTTACCTTGCAGAGTCTGTATATGATGCAGAGGGCAACATGCTTGTCAAGATAAATCATATGGTAACTCCTAAGAGAGCTGAGCTCATTGTTAAGAAGGGTGTCGATGCCAACGGAGTTCCATTCACCGTTAAGGATGACGATGGAA
The DNA here is from genome assembly GCF_003434675.1 of Coprococcus sp. AM14-16. Taxonomy (NCBI): domain Bacteria; kingdom Bacillati; phylum Bacillota; class Clostridia; order Lachnospirales; family Lachnospiraceae; genus Coprococcus; species Coprococcus sp. AM14-16. The sequence goes on along the minus strand of NZ_QTLL01000002.1, from coordinate 15,785 downwards.
ACGAAGTTGTAAGATCAGATGCAAAGCTTAAGATCAGAACAGTCCTCACATGTAAGTCACACCTCGGTGTGTGTGCAAAGTGCTACGGTGCGAACATGGCAACAGGAATGCCTGTACAGGTTGGTGAGTCAGTTGGAATTATCGCTGCACAGTCAATCGGTGAGCCTGGTACACAGCTTACAATGAGAACATTCCATACAGGTGGTGTTGCCGGTGGCGATATCACACAGGGTCTTCCAAGAGTTGAGGAGCTTTTCGAGGCCAGAAAGCCAAAGGGACTTGCGATCATTGCAGAGTTTGGCGGAAAGGTACAGCTCCGTGACAACAAGAAGAAGAGAGAGGTTGTCATAACAAACGATGAGACAGGTGAGTCAAAGGCATATCTTATTCCTTATGGTTCACGTATCAGAGTTCTTGATGACCAGGTACTCGAGGCTGGTGATGAGCTTACAGAGGGATCAGTTAATCCACATGATATCCTTAAGATAAAGGGTGTTCGTGCAGTTCAGGATTACATGCTCCGTGAGGTTCAGAAGGTTTACAGACTTCAGGGTGTTGATATCAATGATAAGCACATTGAGATCATCGTAAGACAGATGCTTAAGAAGATCATAATTGATGAGCCGGGAGATTCAGATTATCTTCCAGGAACACAGGCAGATCTGCTTGAGTTTGAAGATACAAATGAGAAGCTTATCGCAGAGGGCAAGGAGCCTGCAACTGGAACACAGATAATGCTTGGTATAACAAAGGCATCACTTGCAACTGATTCATTTATGTCGGCTGCATCATTCCAGGAGACAACAAAGGTTCTTACAGATGCTGCGATCAAGAGTAAGGTTGATCCACTTATCGGACTTAAGGAAAACGTTATCATCGGAAAGCTTATACCTGCTGGTACAGGAATGAAGAGATATCGTTCAGTAAAGCTTGACACTGATATGGAAGAGCTTAACTTCTTTGATGAAGATGAGGATACAGATGATTACGAAGAGTTAGAGAATGTAAATTCAGAGGAGATCGTATTTGAGACCCTTGATACAGCCGGAGATGCTGACGAAGAGTAATCACTCATTTGCTTGGATGTATATAAAAAAGTAGTGGCTGCGAAGCTGCTCGACATGAAGGATATAAGGGGAATCCGGGATATGTCAATTTCTCATAAAGGTATTCAGATATACCTGTGAGAAATAGGATATGCCGGATTTCTTTTTGGAAATATTTAGTAAGAAAGAAATGGAATAATATGGCTGCTGTAAAGAAAATCAATAAAGAAGGTATATTAGAAGCGGCGTATAACCTTGCCAGAAGAGAAGGAATTGCCGCAATAACAGCAAGAAAACTGGCAAAAGAGATTTCCTGTTCAACACAACCAATATATGAGAATTTTGTTGATATGGGAGCTGTTATAGAGATTACAACAGAGCGTATAAATGAGGTTTACGGTTCCCTGAAGACAAGTCTGTGTAAGAAAGAGAATGCGGATTATGTCAGCCAGACCACTATTGTCTGTGAGTTTGCAGACAGTGAGAGGGTGTTGTTCAGACAGCTCGTTGCAGACAATGACTCGGGACATGGACTGTTTAAGGATACCAGGACAGAGAAGATGTTAGTTGAGACACTTCACTGTGATGAGATTGTTGCAGATCAGATAAATGAGGAAATGCACAAATATATAATGGGACAGGCGTTTCTTGTAAATGAAGGTTATACAGAATTTGATCAAGCCAGACTGGCAATGGAAACAGAGAGAGTCTTTGAGTTCGTTAAGAAAATATTTGTCAAATAAATGCTTGACAGAGAAAATACTCGACTATATAATGATAAAGCATGCGTAAAAACATGCTTTATCATTTTTAATTTATATACAGGAGGTGAAAACATGCCAACATTTAACCAGTTAGTTAGAAAAGGAAGACAGACAGTAGAGAAGAAGTCAACTGCACCAGCTCTTCAGAGAAGTTTCAACTCACTTAAGAAGAAGCCAGTAGAGACAAGCTCACCACAGAAGAGAGGAGTTTGTACAGCAGTTAAGACAGCTACTCCTAAGAAGCCTAACTCAGCTCTTAGAAAGATCGCCAGAGTACGTCTTTCAAACGGAATCGAAGTAACAAGTTATATCCCAGGTGAGGGTCATAACCTTCAGGAGCATAGCGTTGTACTTATCCGTGGTGGAAGAGTAAAGGACTTACCTGGTACAAGATACCATATCATCAGAGGTACTCTTGATACAGCAGGTGTAGCAAAGAGACGTCAGGCTCGTTCAAAGTATGGTGCAAAGCGTCCTAAGGATGCAAAATAAAACATGCTAGAACACAATTCTAATTTGTGCTGGTAAGGTCATGTTTTTATATAGATAATAATTCAGATAGAAACAGTTAAGACAGATAACAGCACGAACACATTCCATAATTATAGAGAGAATGTGAGTACCGAAGATTTAATAAATAATTAAGGAGGGAAGAACCGTGCCACGTAAAGGACATATCGCAAAGAGAGACGTATTAGCGGATCCAATTTACAACAATAAGGTCGTTACAAAGCTTATCAACAACATTATGTTAGATGGTAAGAAGGGTGTAGCACAGAAGATCGTCTACGGTGCATTTGATCGTATCGCAGAAGAGACTGGTAAGCCTGCATTAGAGGTATTCGAAGAGGCTATGAACAACATCATGCCACTCCTCGAGGTTAAGGCTAGACGTATCGGTGGTGCAACATACCAGGTACCTATCGATGTAAGACCTGACAGAAGACAGGCTCTCGGACTTCGTTGGTTAACAGCTTTCTCACGTGCAAGAAGTGAGAAGACTATGGAAGAAAGACTTGCGAAGGAGATCATGGATGCAGCTAACAACACAGGTGCATCTGTAAAGAGAAAAGAAGACATGCACAAGATGGCAGAGGCAAACAAGGCATTCGCTCACTACAGATTCTAATTGTCTGTGTGAGAATGCATTTGTATGCATGCTTATGTGTATATGGGACACAATAGATGTGTTACGAAAAATAGCAAAAGGAGGACAATCCGTTGGCTGGAAGAGAATATCCATTGGACAGAACAAGAAACATTGGTATTATGGCTCATATCGATGCCGGTAAGACAACTCTTACAGAGCGTATCTTATACTATACTGGTGTTAACTATAAGATTGGTGATACTCATGACGGTACAGCTACCATGGACTGGATGGAGCAGGAGCAGGAGAGAGGTATAACAATTACTTCAGCTGCTACAACATGCCATTGGACACTTGAGGATCATCACAAACCAAAGGCTGGCGCGTTAGAGCACAGAATCAACATCATCGATACTCCGGGACACGTTGACTTCACTGTTGAGGTTGAGCGTTCACTTCGTGTACTTGACGGAGCTGTAGGTGTATTCGATGCTAAGGCTGGTGTAGAGCCTCAGTCAGAGAACGTATGGCGTCAGGCTGACACATACAATGTACCTCGTATGGCATTCATCAACAAGATGGATAAAATGGGTGCAGACTTTTTCTACTCAGTTCAGACAATCATTGATCGTCTGGGCAAGAATGCAATTCCAGTACAGATCCCTATCGGAAAAGAGTCAGACTTCATCGGTCTGATCGATCTGTTCGAGATGGAAGCATACTACTACAAAGATGATAAGGGCGAGGACATCGAGATCACAACTATCCCTGATGACCTTAAGGAGCTTGCAGACAAGTGGCATGAGAACCTTGTCGAGAAGATCTGCGAGTTAGATGACGACTTAATGATGATGTACCTTGAGGGCGAGGAGCCATCAATCGATGAGATGAAGAAGGTTCTTCGTAGAGCAACTATCGCATGTGAGGCAGTTCCTGTATTCCTTGGTTCAGCTTACAAGAACAAGGGTGTTCAGAAGATGCTTGACGGTGTTATCGAGTACATGCCAGCACCAACAGATATCCCTGATATCACAGGTGTTGATCCAGACGGTAACGAGGTTGTTCGTCATTCATCAGATGATGAGCCATTCTCAGCTCTTGCATTCAAGATCATGACAGATCCATTCGTTGGAAAGCTTGCATTCTTCAGAGTTTACTCAGGTACACTGAACTCAGGTTCATATGTACTGAATGCAACAAAGGATAAGAAGGAGCGTGTAGGACGTATCGTACAGATGCATGCCAACGCTCGTAAAGAGATTGATAAGGTTTACTCAGGAGATATCGCAGCTGCTGTAGGTTTCAAGCTTACAACTACAGGTGACACAATCTGTGATGAGCAGCATCCAGTTATCCTTGAGTCAATGGAGTTCCCAGAGCCAGTTATCGAGCTTGCTATCGAGCCTAAGACCAAGAATGATCAGGGTAAGATGGGTGAGGCACTCGCAAAGCTTGCTGAGGAGGATCCTACATTCAAGGCTCATACAGACAAAGAGACAGGTCAGACAATTATCGCCGGAATGGGTGAGCTTCACCTTGAGGTTATCGTTGATCGTCTTCTCCGTGAGTTCAAGGTTGAGGCAAACGTTGGTGCACCTCAGGTTGCTTACAAGGAGACATTCACAAAGCCAGTTGATATCGACAGCAAGTATGCTAAGCAGTCAGGTGGTCGTGGACAGTACGGTCATTGTAAGGTTAAGTTCGAGCCTATGGATCCTAACGGTGAGGAGACATTCAAGTTCGAGTCAACAGTTGTCGGTGGTGCTATTCCTAAGGAGTACATCCCAGCAGTTGGAGAGGGTATCGAAGAGGCAGCTAAGGCTGGTATCCTTGGCGGCTACCCAGTACTTGGTGTTTATGCTAACGTATACGATGGATCATACCATGAGGTCGATTCATCAGAGATGGCATTCCACATCGCTGGTTCTATGGCATTCAAGGAGGCTATGGCTAAGGCTGACCCAGTTCTTCTTGAGCCTATCATGAAGGTTGAGGTTACAATGCCTGAGGAGTACCTCGGTGATGTAATCGGAAGCTTAAATGCTAAGAGAGGCCAGATCGAGGGTATGGATGATATCGGCGGTGGTAAGATCGTCAGAGCATTCGTTCCACTTGCAGAGATGTTCGGATACTCAACAGAGCTTCGTTCATCAACACAGGGTCGTGGTAACTACTCAATGTTCTTTGAGAAGTACGCTCAGTGTCCAAAGAGCATTCAGGAGAAGGTTATCGCAGAGCATTCTAAGTAAGATATTTGACGAAAGACATTTTCCTGGTCTTTCAGGTCATATAAATAAAAAATTATATATGCTGGCAGGTTAAAGATTACATATCGTTAGCCTGCTAGTATAAAGAGATAAAAAATGGTTGAAAATCTCTAGTATTTTCTATATAATGATTTTTAGCCGAGTAACCCGCGTGGGGTATAATTTTTAAGGAGGATTTTATATCATGGCAAAGGAAAAGTTTAATAGAAGTAAGCCACATTGTAACATCGGTACAATCGGACACGTAGATCACGGTAAGACTACTCTTACAGCTGCTATCACAAAGGTTCTTTCAGAGAGAGTTGCTGGTAACACAGCTACAGATTTCGAGAACATTGATAAGGCTCCAGAGGAGAGAGAAAGAGGTATCACTATCTCTACAGCTCACGTTGAGTACGAGACAGAGAAGAGACATTACGCACACGTTGACTGTCCAGGACATGCTGACTACGTTAAGAACATGATCACTGGTGCAGCTCAGATGGATGGTGCTATCCTTGTTGTTGCTGCTACTGATGGTGTTATGGCTCAGACAAAGGAGCATATCCTTCTTTCACGTCAGGTTGGTGTTCCTTACATCGTTGTATTCCTTAACAAGTGTGATATGGTAGACGATGAGGAGCTTATCGAGCTCGTTGAGATGGAAGTTACAGAGCAGCTTGAGGAGTACGGATTCAATGATTGTCCTATCGTTAAGGGTTCAGCTCTTAAGGCTCTTGAGGATCCAATGGGACCTTGGGGAGACAAGATCATGGAGCTTATGGATACAATTGATTCATATATTCCAGATCCACAGAGAGATACAGATAAGCCATTCATCATGCCTGTAGAGGACGTATTCACAATCACAGGTCGTGGTACAGTTGCTACTGGTAGAGTAGAGGCTGGTGTAATTCACCTCAATGATGAAGTTGAGATCGTTGGTATCAAGCCAGAGATCCAGAAGACAACAGTAACAGGTATCGAGATGTTCAGAAAGCTCCTTGACGAAGGTCAGGCTGGTGATAACATCGGTGCCCTTCTTCGTGGTATCAAGAGAGAGGATATCGTAAGAGGACAGGTTCTTTGTAAGCCAGGTTCAATTACATGTCATACAAAGTTCACAGCACAGGTTTACGTTCTGACAAAGGACGAGGGTGGTCGTCATACACCATTCTTCAACAACTATCGTCCACAGTTCTACTTCAGAACAACAGACGTTACAGGTGTATGTAACCTTCCAGCTGGTACAGAGATGTGCATGCCTGGTGATAACGTAGAGATGACAATCGAGCTCATCCACCCAATCGCTATGAGCCAGGGTCTTACATTCGCTATCCGTGAGGGTGGTAGAACTGTAGGTTCAGGAAGAGTTGCTACTATCATCGAGTAACTAACGCGTTAGCTTTGAGCTAAGTGCATTAAATACAAGAGAAAGCAGTCCGTCGTGCTTGCACGATAAGGGCTGCTTTTTCTTGTATTTACAGGCATTCAGCGAATGCCGTGATGAGCTCGTGCGAAGCGCGGGCGAAATGCACTTAGCGAAAAATCAAGGCTTCCAGAGGTTTTCCTCTGGGAGCCTTTTTGACGTTACGGTGAACGATTATGAAATAAATCTTGAAAACTGTATTAACAACGAATATATTTGCAAACGAGGAGCCGGAGCAGACACTAACCAAGTATGGTATGCTCCGGGAGAGCTTTCTGAAAAATAATCATAAAGGCATTTACACAGGAAAGCTGCTGGCGGGTACATTAAAAGAGCACTGCCTCGATATACAGGAGCAGGCAGAAAATATGGTAGAATGTCTCACAAAACAGCTAGTGGCGGTAGAAGGTATTAGTGAAGATTTGAAAAGCTATAATCAGATGAAATGGGTACGCAGGATGAATTCGATAAGAAATAGGGTGGATGAAGTAGTGCTGACAGAGGTTGTATATAAGATATAATCGATTACCTGTTCAAATCAGCAAGGCATGGATGAGTAGTACAGGACGGAAATGACCGGGCTGATCAGACAGGTAATGCAGCACATGAAGGACAGCGATATGGAGGAGCTTGGGGAGCAGGTGTTAGGTAAGCTCCAGAACATGACAGATGAGGAATTTGCAGAAATTTCTCTGGAAGTGGCAAAATGATAACTGAACCTCGTTGAGTAAAAGGTGAGTAAAACTAGAGTGAAATTAAAAAAGAAAATAAAAATTGCTTATATTTAGAAAAATATTGAATATAATAATATAAATATAAAAAATACGCAAAAAATACTTGCACTTTATTAAAAGAGGTGATATATTATGAGTACAATAAAAGAAAAAGGATGTGTCAGTATGAAGATTCAAGCTGTTTTGATTGATGGCTTCAAAAATTTATCAAATGTAAAAATTTCTTTTGATAATATTACTGCTCTTGTTGCACTTAATAATTTTGGTAAGTCAAATGTGCTTTCCGGCATTGATTTTGGATTAGCATTTATTAAAGCTACAATTGAAGATAAAAAGGAAATGATGGCAAATTCTAATTTAATTCCAATTAATTGTAATATGATTGGAAAAAATTATAAGTATGAGATGGAGGTGTCTACTGATATTCATGGTCAGGAGTACATCGTCCAGTATGGCTTTGAGTTTGTATGGAAAAACAGTGAGGATATGGAGCCGGGAATTGTTTCTGAGTTTCTAAAAGTTAAGCTTAACGAGAAAGGACAGAAGTATACTCAGTTAATCAATAGAACACTGGACACAGCGTTATATAAGAGTTCTGAGACAGGACGATGTTCGTCAAAGATAAAAGTTGATTCTGCAGAGCTTGTTGCAAATAAACTAAGAGCTTACGATGAGTTATATTATGCAGAGATTATTACAAAGCTAAATGGAATGAAGATATATATGGAAAATAATCTGGATGCAAAGAGTTTTTATCAGCCAGATCCAATTATTCGTAAGGGATTTGAAAATGAGATGATTAACGCTGATAATCTTCCACGTATTATCTTCAATTTGAAGAAACAGAATTCAGACAAATTTGAATTGTTGAAAGATGTGTATTTTCAGTTATTTCCAGACATTGAGGATGTTATTGTAAAGAATTTCAAAATCAATGCAGATGAAAGTGACCAGTTTCCTGACGATGCGCCATTTGTATTTACGAATTCTATCTATGTATTATTTGTTAAAGATAAAAACTTAGCCAACCCAGTTAATTTTTCGATGATGTCAGATGGAGCAAAGAGAGTATTTATGATATTGACCAAGATAATTGTATCTAGTGTAAGCAATATATCATTGATAGCGATCGAAGAGCCTGAGAACTCTGTTCATCCCGGACTATTTCAAGCATATATACAAATTATAAGTCAGCTGTTAGATGATTGTAAGGTAATTATTACTAGTCATTCGCCATATATTATCAGCTATTTAAACCCTTCTTGGATTCATGTTGGTATGAATAGAAAGCCCGGCGTGGCAGAATTCTTTACTTTAAAAAAATCAGGTCAGAAACAGTTGGAGAATGATGCAGCTGGATTTAATATGAGCATGGGAGACTATCTGTTCTCAATGCTTGCCGATGCAGAGAGTAACATAAGCGATTATTTGGAGTGTGATGTTGATGAGTAAATGTCTTGTACTTTTTGTGGAGGGAGATACTGAGGTCGAATTTTACAAACAAGTAGTCGCAAATGCCAGAAAGCTACATCCTGCGGGAAGATTCGATACTAATATTGAATACAGAAATGTTAGAGGTGTAGGTGGTTTTAAAAATATCGCTCTAAGAAAATTCACAAAAGAAATCAAGCCTAAATATGGGGATGACTGTGAGTTCACAATTGTTTTATGTAGTGATACGGATGTATTTGATTTTGCGCCAAAACCGCCGATAAAGTGGGATGAAGTAAAGAAAGAACTTGCGAATAATGGAGCTACTAAAGTTATTCACGTACAGGCAAAGAGGTCAATTGAAGACTGGTTTTTGTATGATATAGAAGGAATTTTGGGGTTCTTGAGGCTGAGTAAAAATACAAAAGTATCAGGAAGGAGTGGATACGATAAGCTCCAGCGTTTGTACAAGCAAGCCAATAAAGTTTATTACAAAGGAATAAAGAGTAATGGTATGATAGAACGCTTGAATATTGAAAAAATTGCAAATGCAGTGAAAGAACAGCTGAATCCATTATATAAGGCTCTTGGAGTAGAAAAAATTAAATAATAGTATGTAAGAGCATTGTTCTTTACATAGAAAAAGCCAGAGATTAACTCTGACTAATTCCCTTGCCAAAGAAGGTCTTTGGACTTATTTTTCTCGCAAACTAATAATACCAAAGAAAGCCTTCTTCTGCAAGGAGATTTTGCAAAGGAGGTATAGCGATATGGCAGTACATCACGGTGGAAAAGTAGGAAAAGCGGGTAAGACTCTTGCTAGTAAATCGTCTAGTAAACAGTCGAAAAGCAAAGCTGGAGCTATATTAGCTAATCATAAAGCCAAATGTCATTAATGACTAATACGGACCTAAGCATGTCTTTAAAAGGCTTTATTTTTATTTGAAACTTATATCAAATTGATTATGTAAAATGAATAGGAGAAATTGAAATGGCACAACATTGCATTAAAGGCAAAAGAATTAGAAGAGTATGTATACCAAAAGAATATGATATAGATAAGATACAAATAGGAATTCCTGTAATCTGCGATGAAGCAAAGAAGATCGGCTTAATTAAAAATGGCGATGTAGTATTACCTTCTGGAATATTTGGAGCACAGTGTAGAAGAAATGCATATGGATATTCTTATGCAGATAAGTCAAAACCTAAAGAACGCCGATATGTGTCAACAAATTGGGTGCATCCTTTTGGGAATATCAACGCCTCTGAGGTAGCAGTTGATATCTATAGACCGTGTTGGCCGCAGGTAGAAGTGCCACCTTACGGAATAGAATTACAGCTGTTTAAAAACAAAAATGGACAACTATATGTTATAGTTGATCTAACTGATGAAATAAGATCTAATTACTTGAAAGAAGCTGTTAACATCTTGCTGGAAATATATGGTGTGTGTTATATTTTTGATGGAGAAATTCAGTTAGATTATTCATCAAAAAGACAGAGATGTAACTGGGAAATGCTCCCTCCTGGTGAAATGCCAAGTAGACATATAAAAAAGCTATTAGGAGAACGTGGAGAAAAAACAGATACGTATGATATTTTTAGATTAGAATATATGGAAAAATATAATTCAGAAAAAATAGTAGAAGGTATTAACGGTTTTAAAGGTTATTATGCGTTCATATTCTCAAAGTGTTGTGTATTAGAATCTGCAATTTACGGAAATGCAACCTACATAATTCCTAAAGAAAATTGGGAGATTTTAAGTCAAAAAACAAAGAAAGAGCTTTTTGATGAAAATAAAGTAATAGTAAAAATTGATCACTCAGCTAAATGGAAACAAAATATAAGTGATAAATTTAGAATGTTGGAAGTGGTATTAAGTAAATAATTAGTAAATATGTGTGATGTAATGAATAAGAAATTTGGAATTAAAGGTTAAGTGTGCTACCTGATCAGAATCTAGAGTATTGCTTCTTGGCAACATTTTGGCAACAAAAACTCCGCCAACCACAAAAATGACATACCATATTATGCAAAATAAGCCATATATTACACACAAAACACTGTAATAAACCAAGAAAACGCTATAACCAAATCCGTGAGGGTGGTAGAACAGTAGGTTCAGGAAGAGTTGCAACTATCATCGAGTAATCGCTGATAAACCGCATAAATAAAGGATTTTCAGACCTTCGAGGGTTCGCCCTCGGAGGTCTTTTTTTCTGTCCGAAAATGGGTGGTGACCTTATTTTGACCTTGTATTAGCTGAAAATGGCCAATTCCCGCACTGTGTCCTGTAAAAAACATCCGAAAAACACTACTATATTAGCTGAAAGGAGGCAACAGATATGGATCAGAAAAAGTCCGGTTCATTCCTAAGAGAACTGAGAAAGGAAAAACAGCTTACCCAGGAACAGCTTGCTGAGCGGTTTGGAGTAACAAGCCGCAGTGTGTCAAGGTGGGAGACAGGCAGCAATATGCCGGATCTCAGTATCCTGGTGGAGCTGGCAGATTTCTATGATGTTGATATCAGGGATATCATTGATGGAGAAAGGAAGGGTGAGGACATGAATAAGGAAGAGAAAGAGAGATTGCAGCTTGTAGCGGATTATGCAGAAACTGAGAAGAATACATTGTTGATGAGGTTGCGTATATTCAGCATAGTGGGGTTGGTTTCGCTCATTGCAGGACTGACGATGATGGTGATCAGCAGAGACAACAATCTTCCAGTCTATGATTATTTGATGGGGACGCTTATGGGAGTTGCTATAGGTGCGTTGCTGGTTGCGGTGTTCTATTCAACCGGAGTTTTAGAAAACATGAGGAAACGGAAAAGAACGCTTATGAAAGTCCTTTTGGTAATAAGCATATTATTCCTGCTTGGAACATTCATCGCGGCAATCGTAGCATCGTTATGATATAATGAGCATTGCGACGGTTGAGCTTGCGCAAACTAAATGTAATATGCTATAATTTTTAAGGATGCAATGTGGACGATCAGTTTGTGGCATCCACATGAGCACAGATATTTTGCGTGAGATATAGTAAATATGAATAGTGCAATCATTTTTTATGACGAAAGAATTACAATTATATATGTATAAGCCCATAATATGGTTGGGCGTATCTACCAGCTACCGATAATAGTTGACTACGACATGGATTGCCGTGGTCAACTATATTTTTGTGTAAAAATATGTGTGTGGATACAGAGTATGGATGGGGTTTTAACAAAAAATATAAAATGATTTTGGAGGGTGCGCGTATGAGGTATGATGTGATAATTATTGGAGCGGGACCAGGAGGAATATTTTCTGCATATGAGCTGACAAAGCAGGCTCCGAATCTCAAGGTTGCAGTGTTTGAGGCTGGACATGAGCTTAAGAGAAGAAAATGTCCGATAGACGGCACAAAGATCAAGAGCTGCGTGGGATGTGATAGCTGTTCGATCATGAGCGGATTTGGTGGTGCAGGTGCATTTTCCGATGGAAAGTACAATATCACAAATGACTTTGGCGGAAGTCTGTATGAGTACATCGGCAAGAACGAGGCCATAGACATCATGAAGTATGTGGATGATATCAATATGGAGTACGGCGGAGAGGGTACGAAGCTTTATTCCACTGCCGGCACAAGATTCAAGACAGTGTGTCTGCAGAACAGGCTTCATCTGCTGGATGCCTCGGTCAGACATCTTGGCACGGACATCAACTATATAGTTCTAGAGAATCTGTATGAATATCTTCAGGACAAGGTAGAGTTTTATTTTGACACACCTATACAGACTGTGGAAAAGCTAGACGATGGAACATATAGTGTATGCTGCAAGAAGGGTACATTTGCTTGTAACAAATGTATCATATCCGTTGGAAGAAGCGGAAGTAAATGGATGGAGACAGTGTGCAGGGAGCTTAATGTGCCTACGAAATCCAACAGAGTAGATATAGGAGTCAGAGTAGAGCTTCCTGCAGCCATATTTGCACATTTGACGGATGAGCTCTATGAGAGCAAGATAGTATACAGAACGGAGAAGTATGGAGATAAGGTGCGAACCTTCTGCATGAACCCAAGGGGCGCCGTGGTTACTGAGAATACAAATGGAATCATAACGGTAAATGGCCACAGTTATGAGGATCCTGCAAAGCAGACGGATAATACAAACTTTGCGCTCCTTGTGGCAAAGCATTTTTCAGAGCCGTTCAAGGACTCCAACGGATACGGCGAGAGCATAGCGAGACTCAGCAACATGCTGGGCGGCGGAGTAATAGTGCAGAGATTTGGCGACCTCATAAGGGGACAGCGCTCCACCCAGAGCAGGATAGAGGAAGCGTTTATCACACCTACGCTCAATGCCACACCGGGAGATCTGAGCCTTGTCCTTCCAAAGAGAATCCTGGATGGAATAATCGAGATGATCTACGCTCTTGATAAGATAGCCCCAGGAACGGCAAATGAAGATACACTGTTGTATGGAGTTGAGGTCAAATTCTACAACATGGAGGTAGAGGTAGATGACAAGCTGGAGACAATATATAAGGGACTGTATATCATAGGCGATGGAAGTGGTATAACCCACTCGCTGTCCCATGCATCTGCAAGCGGTGTATATGTAGCAAGAAATATTGCACATGGCGAATAAAATGAATAGATATTTATATAGAAGAAAGTCATTCAAAACAGAGTATCATGATAGGGGTTCCAGATACTCTGTTTTTATTTGATAAATGAGTTTCAAGCAAAAATACATTTGTTTGACTGGATGGGAGAAGAATGGTAGAGTTGTGAATGGCATGAAAATAGATTTAAAGTCTGCAACAAATATGAAAACAAATTTAACTGAGAAAATTATTAGTGGCATTGTATAGAAGACACTATATGATGGATTATTTTCGAAAGAAGAAAGAAAATAGGAAAATATGGAAGGATCAGTTATAAATCAGATATGCGCATCTCAAGATATCGCTGGCGAGAGAACTCGTGGATGCCAAGGATGACGGTGAGATATCTGGACATATATCTGTGGATGATATGGAAGGTTCTCTGAGAGGGATACTGTCGAATAAAATGGAAGAACTGAGACAAACTGTGGCCATGATCGACAGAGAGGAACTGAAAAAGATATTGGATGTGATAAACAATGCCGATACGGTACTCATGGCGGCTGTGGGCAATACGATACCGGTTGCCATGGATGGCGCATACAAGCTTAACCAGATAGGTATACGTGCCGTGTCAACACCGATATGGGAGACTGAACTTGGATACAGTTATAATCTGAACGACAAGGATGTTGTGGTAGCGATATCCAACTCCGGAGAGTCGACAGGCGTGATCCAGATATTGGAAGCGGCAAAGAGCCGCGGCGCAGTCGCCATATCAATAGCCAATAATGCCAGATCAAGTGTTGCGGAGCTTAGCACATATCACATAACGACAGCTACCCGTGAAAAATTATTTCTTGATGGGTACTGCTTTTCAAGGGTGTCTGCAACCATGGTGATAGAGATAATATATCTGCTGCTTGCATCTATGAGAAAGGAATCCTACGAGTCTATAGTGCGACACGAACAGGCGATGGCCTATACAAAGGAGTGACATGATGCTTATGTATAGTGTATATACAATCCAAATACATAATTATATATGGAGGAAACAGACATGAAAGATATCAAGTGGGCAGTTCTTGGAACAGGAGTTATCGCAAATGAGATGGCAGTGGCACTCAAAAAGAATGGCAGGAACATTTATGCGGTTGGTAACAGGACGTATGACAAAGCGGTGGCATTTGCTGGGAAGTATGGCATAGATAAGGTTTATTCAGACTACAATGAGATGTTCACGGATCCGGAGGTGGACGTGATATACATAACGACACCACACAATACACACATACAGTTTATGAGAAAAGCAATAGAGAATGGTAAGCATATATTGGTGGAGAAGTCTATAACATTGAACAGCGATGAACTCGAAGAGATGGTAAAACTTGCAGAGCAGCATAATGTGATCATAGGTGAAGCGATGACTATTTATCATATGCCTATTTACAGAAAACTTAAGGAGTTAGTGGACTCGGGTGCACTTGGCAAAGTCAATCTCATAACCATGAATTTTGGAAGCTTCAAAGACTATGATATGAACAATCGATTCTTCAACAGAAACCTTGCGGGAGGGGCAATGCTGGATATAGGTGTGTATGCCCTGTCATTTATAAGGTGGTTCATGGACTCAAAGCCAGATAAGCTCCTTTCACAGGTTAAGCCTGCGCCTACTGGAGTGGATGAGCAGGCAGGACTTTTGCTTATGAATAAGGAAGGCCAGATGGCAACCGTTATGCTGTCCCTTCACTCGAAGCAGCCGAAACGTGGAATGGTATCATGTGAAAATGGATATATAGAGGTGATGGAGTATCCAAGAGCGTGGGAGGCAAAGGTCACATACACAGATACAGGCAAAACTGAGACTGTTGCAGCCGGAGAAAATGCGGATGCCCTTGCGTATGAGCTTCAGGACATGGAGAGTGCGATATCCGGTGATGGAGATATGTATTTGGAATATACAAAGGATGTCATGGATATGATGACAGAGTTCAGAAGATCATGGCGATTTACATATCCAGAGGAAGAATAGGTAGAAGGTAGATTGCCATATGTAGGGGAGGCTGTTTAGAACAATTGCACACAATTGTCAGATAAATAAAGAAAGTCCTTGACATAAGATTGCCGTAGTGGTATCTTATAAAAGCTGTCGCATGAACAGGCAGCAGACGACAGCTTTTATAGGTATACAACATGATATGTCACTGAGACATGATTATAAATTACCTGAAAAAAGTTGTTGACATACACACTTCGGTGTGGTAGTATTTAGAAGTTGTCGCCGAAGAGGTCGGACATCAGCAATCGAAAAGGTCTTGAAAAAAGATAAAAAAGTTGTTGACAAAGAACTTCAGATGTGATAACATATAGAAGTTGTCGCTGAGAGGCGAAAACATAAAGAACCTTGAAAAATTAACAACATGACAACCCTGAAATTCCAAACA
>NZ_QTLL01000012.1:0-643 GCF_003434675.1 Coprococcus sp. AM14-16 | reverse complement strand
TGAGAAATACTCAAATGGCTGTTTTAGATGGACTTATCAAAGCCCGATTTGTAGAGATGTTTGGTGATCCTGTTCAGAACGAAAAAGGATGGAAGACAAAGCCTCTGTTGGATATGGGAAACTGTAAAAATGGAATGAATTTTCATTATGATGATTGTGGAGTTGAAATTAATTGCTTGGGAGTAGGTGATTTTAAGGATTTATCTGTAATAGAGAATACAGAGATACTTCCAATGGTGTCGTTGAATGAGATGCCTTCAGAGGAATACTTATTGAAGGATGATGATATTGTCTTTGTACGTTCAAATGGTAATAAGGCACTGGTTGGTAGAAGTTTAGCAGTATATCCAGGAGATGTGCCAACTGCTTTTAGTGGTTTTTGTATTAGATATAGAAAACATGATGATGAAGTAACAGTACCATATTTGTTAAGGGTGTTAAAAGCAGAGTCAATTAGATTAAAGATGGCAGGGCGAGGAGCAAATATTCAAAATCTTAATCAACAGATATTAGAAACTTTGATAATTCCAGTGCCTCCAAAAGAATTGCAACTTGAATTTGCAGCCTTCGTCCACCAAGTCGACAAATCAAAAGTTGTTGTGCAAAAGGCTCTTGATGAGGCACAGTTATTGTTCGATAGTTT
>NZ_QTLL01000011.1:0-1643 GCF_003434675.1 Coprococcus sp. AM14-16 | reverse complement strand
AAATTCCAGTTTTTGAAACTGAGAAATCGGAATTTGTGAGGGAAAGAAATGAAGAAAAATACTCCAAGCGATGATGAAATAAAGAATTATAGCCATAAGAAGATGACATTGCCATTGATGGAACATGCTTCTGAAGAAATGAAGGAACCTGTATGGAAGCTTGTTAAAAAGTTAGCGTCTTATGCTCGTGTACCGGGCGCTATGTCAGATTTTAAGAAAATGGCGGTGTTCGCTGAGGATGATGCAATTGTCGATGTAGTTCTGGATACATTACAGGATATGAAATATCCTTTTAAAAACACAGATTTTATACCGGATATCATGGGCTATTATTACTCGATTGCATTGATTTCGCAAAGCATGCATAGAAGGGAAGAAACGATTAAGCTGTTCAATGAGCTTGTTGATTATGCAATCAGTATTAAATCTAACAGCGCATTGCCACTTGCGAGAAATATGGATGTTTTGTCAAAGGAATATCCCGATCTGTCAGATTTATTTGAAAAAGCAAAGACTATCTATAGATTTGATGCAATAGATAGTATAAAAGAAAGGGTGCCTATACAGGTCAATAAGCTTTATCACGATTATACAAATGCAGATAAAATAGAAGCAGAATACATTAATGTTGAAAATCCTGAGGATGGTAAGGTTTTTGTCGAAGTGGATGAAAATGGATATGTCGTAAGAATAGTAGAAAAGGGGAAAAACATTTATACAAAGATATTTAAACATTATAGCTATGACATGATTAATTATGCGATAGTCAGAGATGTTTTGTTGAGAAAACACATGGAAGAAATGCGAATCAATGATATTGCGGATGCAAGAGTTGTCGAAGCTACGAGAACGGATCTTAAGAAACTGTATAGTGATATTGAGATATCTGTAAATAATAAGGAGTTTGCATATATATTAGATGGGCATGAAAAATTCAATAATACTGATTTACCGAAGGATGTCCAAGACTTTCTGGAAGAAATATATAATGATGAAGACTTGAAAGATGCATTTTTCGATTGTGATATTGAAATCTATGATGAGGCATGGGTTAAGGATCTTGAGGAGGATGATTCGTGGTTTGAAGATCTTATGGGATCGGGAGAATCCAGTTATAAGAATATTAAACCGTTTGCACGTGACGGCTTAGGTGGATTATGGGTAGTGTTAGATGATGAAATGATCGGATATATCGGTACAGAGGGCGAATGTGGAATCATAGCCCGCAATATAAATGAGTTCATGAATATTGTTGCGGTACAGAGAGGATATATAGATGATTTCTGTAATGCTGATATATTAAAATCTGTGGATGCATTTATAGAGGAATATGAAGAACCTCGTGATTCAGATTATAATAGGGAATTTAATAGATTTATAAAGAAGCATGGTTTTACTAAAGATTTAAAGAAAATATATGAATATATTATAAAAGGAGTCACAATAAAACCGTTTTTCCAAGTTGTCGCTACAGATGATGAATATGAAGATTCCTACTCAATACTTGGAAGCGATGATGGACAAGAAGCATTGGAGTCTCTTATAGAGATGCTTGAATAAGTTTGGGTTATTTCCTGTTTTAGGTGGAAAGTTGTAAAATAACTCGATAACTTCCAGTTTTTGAAACTGAGAAATCGGAATTT
>NZ_QTLL01000010.1:1225-1739 GCF_003434675.1 Coprococcus sp. AM14-16 | reverse complement strand
TACAAATCGGGCTTTGATAAGTCCATCTAAAACAGCCATTTGAGTATTTCTCATATCTAAACATTTTTTTGAAGACTTTAAAATTTTAACTATTTTTTTCTGTTTCGCAATTGATGGTAACTCAATTACTGCATCGCTAAGATTACATATCTTTATATATTTTATAACCCCTCCTATAGCTTGTTTCCTTAATTCCTCAATATATGTTTCTAAAAAATAATACAAATATGGCAAATATAATTTTTCGACATTGTTATTCTCTATTATATAGGTTCGCTGATAAGCATCAAATTTTCCGTTGTAATACTTAACATTTAAATCGCCATTTCCAGCAACTAATACACACTCACAATCATATGAATATGTTGATATTCTTAAAGGCTCTTTTGAACAAGTAAAAAACGGATATTGACCATCCATTGAAGCTGCATTGGCATCAAGCTTACCCGTTCGTATTTTCGTCAAATCACCTATCCTAACTTTCATCTTCCATTGATCTACAAATACGAATTTG
>NZ_QTLL01000010.1:0-1193 GCF_003434675.1 Coprococcus sp. AM14-16 | reverse complement strand
TACAAATACGAATTTGAGGCTTGTGAATCATAAATATATATCCACAACAAATACATCATGCAATATACCGTCTATGCGATACCTTTACATTATTTTGATTAACTATCGCGTACTGCATAGTCGTATCTATCTGTGAGTGTCCCAATATCTTCTGCACCTGCTCTATCGGCATTCCTTTATCGATAGCTCTGGTTGCCATTGTTCTTCTAAATTTATGTGGATGTATTTTGTCTATATTCAATTTTCTTCCCAGTTCTCTAACTCTTATCTCAACTCCACTTATCTTTAATCTTGCATGCGGCGCATCAAGAGTGACAAATAAAGCCGGATTATCATCCGTCCTGCTCTCTATATATTCTTGCAAATGCAGCTTTGCCTTTGCATCGAAATAAACTCTTCTTTCCTTATCACCTTTACCGAATACTATGCATTCCCGCTCTTCAAAATCAATATCAGATATATTTAAACCTACCAATTCGCCTACTCGTATACCGGTTGAATACAATAGATCAATCATAGCAAGATCTCTGACGCACGTACAATTATCACGAAGTTTTTCAATCATTTCATCAGTTATAGTTTCCTTAACTGGCTGTTTCGTCTTTATTTTATGTATTCGCCTCATAGGACTCTTCAGTATGTAGTCCTCTTCTTCAAGCCAGCTAAAAAAGCTCGACATATTTCTCCGGACATTGTCTACAGTTACTTTGCTGCAATTATTAACCTTCTGATAATCAACAAGATACCCTCTTATCTCGTCAGTCGTTATCTTTCTGATAGGTGTGTCAATACTTCCAAGCATATGCTCAATAGTAACACGATAATACTGCAAAGTTCTTTCAGAACATCCCTCAATCTGTTTTGCATCAATAAACATTTTCAAATATTCTACATTAGGAATTTCTTCTGTCTTTGCTTCGTTTTCTGCCAAATGTTTAAGCAATGTCTCCTGTAATTTCTTCATCTGAGATATATTCAGGTAATCTGCCATCTCATTAAGTATCTTGACTAATTTCTCTTCCATGTTCGTATTCTCCTTTCAGATTCTACCAACATCCTTCACCAGTCAAACCTTATTTAATTCTTATTTCTATACTTTAAATATATACTATAATTTATTATCCAAAATATTTCTGCATCAAACTATCGAACAATAACTGTGCCTCATCAAGAGCCTTTTGCACAACAACTTT
>NZ_QTLL01000001.1:1376254-1395837 GCF_003434675.1 Coprococcus sp. AM14-16 | reverse complement strand
TAAGAGATAAGCTTTAGAAGATACCTCTTTCTGTGTGAAATTCTGAAGGTACAAGTTAAAAAAATATAAAAAACACTTGCATTTTCAAGTCAAATGTGTTAACATTGACAAAGACGCCGTGGTTTACCAGGTGATATTCCTCGATAGCTCAATGGTAGAGCACTCGGCTGTTAACCGAGGGGTTGTAGGTTCGAGCCCTACTCGGGGAGCTGCTTTTGAAAACCTGGCCCCATGGTCAAGCGGTTAAGACATCGCCCTTTCACGGCGGTAACACGGGTTCAAATCCCGTTGGGGTCATTTGACAATTAAATATGCCGATGTGGCTCAATTGGCAGAGCAGCTGATTTGTAATCAGCAGGTTATCGGTTCGAGTCCGATCATCGGCTTTTTGCTTAAAGCAAGAAGTTGCCAAAAAGCAATAAATGGGTGGATTCCCGAGTGGCCAAAGGGGACAGACTGTAAATCTGCTGCGTAATGCTTCGATGGTTCGAATCCATCTCCGCCCATTTTATTTTTTTGCCGCGGGGTGGAGCAGTCTGGAAGCTCGTCGGGCTCATAACCCGAAGGTCATAGGTTCAAATCCTGTCCCCGCTATTTTTATGTAAGCCCAGATAGCTCAGTTGGTAGAGCAGAGGACTGAAAATCCTCGTGTCGCTGGTTCGATTCCAGCTTTGGGCACTAGATGAAAAGCTGAAACTTTTATGAGTTTCAGCTTTTATTTGTTTATGCGGGCAAAGCCCTCCAAAACGTACAGTATGTATATTTATAGGATTCCGAAGGAGGAGATATCAGAATGGTATTTGAGGTTGGACAGGTTATAAAGATGAAGAAGGCGCATCCTTGTGGAACGAATTCCTGGGAGATACTCAGAGTAGGAATGGATTTCAGACTCAGATGTACTGGCTGTGATCATCAGGTCATGGTGCCCAGAAAATTGGTGGAGAAGAACTTCAAGGGATTTATTGAAGAATAAAAAAGAAGCAGGATCATGATTAGGCGATTATGATTCTGCTTCTTTTTTTATATAAAGTTTTTTGTGAGCCGATTGAGTATAACTTATATATTAGCTTTACTCTCTTTAAGGGAGGAGCGCAGCCGCTTGACGGCTGCGCCAATTAAGGGATTGGGGGGTGTAGTCATTTCTGACTACAAAAAAGGGAGTAAATAACAAAAAATAGTAAATTGTCAAATTTCAGTGTAAGCTGTCAACGCTTTCTGTTGTTTTTCTGTATCTCTTGCTTACAAGTTGATAATATGATAAATGGATCAGGATTGCAATAGCATTTGGCTCATTTAGGTTATAATGCCATATTTGTTGGCGATTTTGACTGTTTTTGACTGCTTTTGCATGTATAATCGTAAAAAATCATCTGATGTTACATAACGCAATGATATTGCGCAAGTTGCACACAGTCAAGTTGCGCAATACAGAAGAGATATATAATAATAAAAGAGCAGAATCACGATTAGACGATCATGCTTCTGCTCTTTTTATTTATATAAGATTTTTTGTGAGCTGATATTGAATATATCATAACCTTTGGTTACTCGCCTTTAAGGGAGGGACGCAGCCGCTTGACGGCTGCGTCAATTAAGGGATTGGGGGGTGTAGTCATTTCTGACTACGAAAAAAGGGAGTAAAAACAAAAAATAGTAAATTGTCAAATTCCAGTGTAAGCTGAAGATGTTTCTGCTGTTCTTGTATCTCTTGCTTACAAGCTGATAATATGACATAAATGTTATTTATGCAATAGCATTTGATTGTTTTCCGTCATATTCACATATTCATAATAAATTTTGACTGTTTTTGACTGAAAAGGAAAAAAATCAGACATTTGTACTATTCAAATGGCATGCTTATGTGATATAACTTTACTTATATGACGTGATAATACATTATTTCACAGATGAATTATCACAGATAATATGCATACGAAAAAAGATCAGGGAGGATCAAGATGAAGAGCAGCAAGAAAAATCTTATTGCCATCGCCGTGGTAATTCTCATTATTGCGGTTCTCGGAATTCTGTCTATATATGTAGATAAGATTCCATCGCCATCGACATATGCGACATTCTGGGCACTTGTACCATCGGTTGTCGCTATCACGCTGGCACTTATAACGAAGGAGGTTTACAGTTCACTGTTTATAGGAATTGTAATAGGAAGTGTGTTTGCCTCCGGATTCAGTTTTACGGGCAGTATATCGAATGTACTGCAGGATGGACTGATCGCACAGCTTTCAGATTCATATAATGTAGGTATACTGATATTCCTTGTCATTCTTGGAACCATAGTTGCACTTATGAACAAGGCAGGTGGATCCAAGGCATTTGGTGACTGGGCAGCTACCCATATCAAGACCAGACAGGGCGCGCAGCTCTGCACAGTTCTTCTGGGAGTTCTGATATTTATCGATGACTATTTTAACTGTCTCACAGTCGGTAGCGTTATGAAGCCTGTAACTGATAAACACAGGATATCAAGGGCGAAGTTTGCATATGTTATAGATGCAACAGCGGCACCTATATGTATCATAGCCCCTGTATCATCATGGGCTGCGGCCGTCAGTGGATTTGTAAAGGGTGAGGATGGCTTTGGCCTGTTTATAAAGGCCATACCATATAACTATTATTCATTCCTCACACTTGCGATGATGATCGCAATGATCGTTATGAAGGTTGAGTTTGGTTCCATGGAGAAGCATGAGCTCAATGCCCTGAAGGGAGATCTTCTCTCAATGGGAGATGGCAAGAAGACTGTCACAGCAGAGGAGACTGATGTGGTCAACAGCAACGGCAAGGTAGTTGATCTTATAATACCTATCATATGTCTTGTTATCTGCTGCATTATAGGAATGATCTACACAGGTGGATTCTTCAGCGGTGTAAGCTTTGTAGAGGCATTCTCAAACAGTGATGCATCTGTTGGACTTGCAATTGGAAGCTTGTTCGGACTGCTTATTACAATTCTTCTGTATGTGATAAGAGGAGTCCTGGATTTTGGCAAATGTATGGAGGCTATACCTGAGGGCTTCAAGGCAATGGTACCGGCTATATTGATCCTTACATTTGCTTGGACGCTCAAGGGAACAACCGATATGATGGGTGCAAAGGATTTCGTACAGACAGCAATGACATCTGCATCGGGAAGTCTGTTCAGTTTCCTTCCTGCAGTTATATTTATAGTTGGATGTCTCATGGCGTTTGCAACAGGAACATCATGGGGAACATTTGGAATACTTATTCCTATTGTGTGCGCAGTATTTGAGGGCAAGAATAATGAACTCATGATAATAGCTATATCAGCATGTATGGCCGGTGCAGTATGTGGAGATCATTGCTCACCTATATCAGATACCACTATCATGGCATCAGCGGGAGCACAGTGTAACCATGTAAACCATGTGGCCACACAGCTCCCATATGCGATAACAGCAGCTATAATGTCATTTGTGGCATATGCGATAGTTGGACCGATTACATATCGTCTACATGTTAAGTGGTTTATCATGCTTCCGATATTCATAGCAATGATGGTCCTTCTGGTATTTGTACTCAGGGTCATCAAGCGCAGGAATCCTGCAAGTTATGTGAATGCGAATACTAGAGTAGCGGATGCGGAGTAGGCAGATTAAATTGCAAATAAAAGGTATATTTATCGAAAAAAATAGTTGACTTATGATGGAACATAAGTTAATATGTGAGAGTAGAGTTTTCATTTATTTGAATCCTCTCTCCCCTCATTATGGTGACCAGGTACCCCCTGGTCACTTTTTTGTTTATATGGACAAAATATAGCATGGTCACTTTATATTTGTTAACTTGTGCAATCACATGTAAAGGTATATTCTATATACCATAGATGCTGGGGAGATAGACATCATAATAAATAAAGGAAAGAGAGTAGTTATGCAGGATAACAGAGAGATAACAAATGAAGAAGTCCAGAAGGCTTCGGAGATAATCAATAATTTGCTGAGTTACTATAACAGTAAGGTTGTGGGACAGCCTTATCTGGGATATTCACTTCTGGTTGCAATGATGACAAACGGTCATGTGCTTCTGGAATCCGTTCCGGGACTTGCCAAGACCACTGCTGCCAGGGTTATGACAGAGGCGGTTAATGGATCATTTTCAAGGATCCAGTGTACACCGGATCTTATACCGAGCGACATAATTGGAACCCAGATGTACAACATGGCGACCAATACATTTGAGGATAAGATAGGTCCGGTTTATTCGAACTTTGTACTACTCGATGAGATAAACAGGTCCAGTGCGAAGACACAGAGTGCCATGCTGGAGGCGATGCAGGAGCGAGAGGTCAGTATAGGAGGAAAGACATATAAGCTGCCGGAGGTGTTCGTGGTAATAGCGACCCAGAATCCAATCGAATCTGAGGGTACGTATGTGCTGTCAGAGGCACAGCTTGACAGATTCCTTCTCAAGGAGACTGTGACATATCCAAGCGCAAGGGATGAGATGGAGATACTCAACAGAGTGGAGGCAGGAGTTTTTTCAGACGTGAAATCCGTTGCCAGCGTTGACGATGTGGTGTATCTTCAGAAGCTGTGCAAGAGGATTTATATAGATCCGGCGATAAAGAAATATATAGTTGATATAGTTCAGGCAACCAGAATGACGGATAAGATACTTGTACCTGAGCTTGCACAGTATGTTGCCATGGGTGCGAGCACAAGAGCGGCTATTGCGTTCATGGAGGTAGCAAAGGCGATCGCACTTATAAATGGGAGAAGATATTGTGTTCCTGATGATGTGAAAGCACTCAGATATTCAGTCCTGAGACACAGGATCATGCTTACATTTGCCGCTGTTGCGGAAGACGTGAAGATTGAGAAGATTATAGATGCCATAATAGGTTCGGTTAAGACGCCGTAGGGGAAGACAGTTAATTATGAAGATGACATATATATCCAGAATACAGGGAAATATGAAGGGATATAAGACCATATATACTACCAAGGCAACGTCGAGGATAATCGATGGTTCGTACAATTCCATCTATAAGGGCAGGAGTATGAACTTTGATGAGCTCAGGGAGTATGTCGTTGGCGATGATATCAAGGACATGGACTGGAAAGCATCTGCCAGGAGCCAGAAGCTTCTGGTCAGACAGTATATCGCCGAGAAGAAGCATAATATAATGCTGGTGATGGATGCCGGAAAACGTATGCTTGGATATGCCAATGATGTTCAGGAGAAGAGTGACGTTGCACTTATGGCGGCAGGAACCCTGGCATATATGGTGTGTGACAATGGTGATTATGTGAGCGCTACTTATGTTTCAGACAGGGGCGTGGAGCACTATCCGTTTAAGACAGGCTTTGCAAATGTCGAAAATATTCTTGCGGGTTACCACAGGAACGTTACCATGACTAATGACTCGGATACGGGGGATGCGCTGAGCTTCATTGCGAGGAATTTCAGGAGGAGAATGATCATACTTGTGGTGACGGACACCAGAGGTATCCTGAATATGTCGGAGGCAACTGTAAAGCAGTTAAAGGTACTGCATGATATACTGCTTATAAATGTTGAGGATGCCGGGATGAACGGTAAGAATGTATATGACTTATCCGGTGACACATATATTCCTGAATTTTTTACCAGGGACATGAAGCTGGCAAAGAAGGAAGAGAGGAAAAGGCAGGAGCTTTCAAGTGCCTGTGACGACAAGCTTAAGAAACTTGGTATTTCGTACCTGACGGTCAGGTCTTCTGACAGCATGGATGAAAAGATAGTAGAGCTGCTCAACAAGCACAAGACTGAGAGCTCTGGAAAGTAGTTAAATGGGCTGATGCCCGGAGATAAGAGGAAGAAGATATAAGATATGGAAAGTTCAGTGAATTTGCAGGAGCCGCTTTCGTATGTGGTATGGCCGATCGTGCTGACCGGAGTGATAACAGCCGCAGTGCTGTTGTTCTTTGGTGTCTGCTGGTATCTGAGAAGACGTAGAAAAATGGCGGCGGAGCTGCCGAAGGTGGTGAAGCCTGCGCCTATGGATATGGGTAGAGTGAAGACCAGATATCTGTCAGAACTGGCGGATATTGCGGGACAGTATGATCAGGGAAAACTTGATGTAAGAGGTGCATATCAGCGTATGAGCCGTTGTATCAGGGGATTTGTTCATGCTGCAACCGGCATAAGGGTTCAGAATTACACTCTGTATGATATAGAAAGATTAAACATGCCGGAGCTGTACTATCTTGTGGCTGAGTATTATGCGCCGGAATTTGCAAGAAAGTCCGATGGTGATGTGAGGGCTTCCCTTGAGAAGACAAGGAGTTTGATTGAGAGATGGCAATAAAATATCATATTGTTCTATATGCAGGCCTGGCTATTGCGCTGTTTATGCTGGTATTTGTGTTTGTGAAATACAAAAAGACAAAGGAATATGCCGGAGGGAAAAAGATCGCAGGGCTCATATGCCAGGAAGATGAGGCATATTTCAGGAAAAGAAAAATATTATATAAGACCGGGCTTACAGCCACGCTCATATGCTGCGTACTGGTTGTCGTATCGGCATTCCTGCTCATGGCAAAACCATACACGAGCAGGCGTATGCAGGATGAAAAGTATTGTAGGGACATCATTCTGTGTATCGACATATCAACATCCGTGGATTATCTCAACGAGAATCTGCTGGACAAGCTGAAGAAAACAGTTGATGAGCTTCAGGGCGAACGTTTTGGAATCGTGATATTTAACACAAGTCCGGTGCTGCTTACTCCGCTCACGGATGATTATGAGTATGTGAAGGATCAGCTTGATCTGATCGCACAGTGTCTGAAGAGCAGAAATGAAGTGAATCTGGACGATGCATTTTCATCGGGGTACGACTGGATATATTATCAGGCATATATATCATCTGGAACTCTGATCGGAAATGAGCAGAGGGGAAGCTCACTTATAGGGGACGGCCTTGCTGCTGCGGCAATTGATTTTTCGGATGCTGACAAGGAGAGGACAAAGGTGGTAATATTCTCCACTGACAATGATATACAGGGAACACCGGTGGCAACTCTGGATGAGGCGACCGATATATGTGTTTCAAACAATGTCACGGTGTATGGAGTTGGAACAAAGGAGATGACACCGGAAAACAAGGAGTCCATGAAGAATGCGGTGGAGAAGACCGGTGGTAAATTCTATCTTGAGGAGGAATCCGGATCATTTGGAGAGATAGTATCATCGATAGAAAAGCTGAGTAAGAATCTGGTCAAGGTGAGGATGGTGGATGTTGAGACACCTGAGCTGTTATATCCATTTGTATTGATGCTGGTTCTGTTTGCAGGAATGCTGGGACTTGGCCGCTGGCTCAAATTATAAGACGTTACAGGAGAGAATTATGAGAATAGATCCAATTATACCAATCTGGCTTATGCTCATATTGTGCGTTGGCATGGCGTTCCTGAAAAGGCGGAAGAGAAGCGCATATATAAGGCAGATAGCTGCCATCATACTGATATTTCTCATCAATCTGAGGATCATGGTCCCAAGCAGCAACGTGGAGACAAGTGTCCGGAAGCTTGACACATATGTGCTGTTCGTTGTGGATGACACCATAAGCATGCTGGCTCAGGATTATGCTGGGGATACAGAGAGGCTGACGGCGGTGAAGAAAGACTGCGAGCACATAGTTGATGAGATGGACGGTGCTAAATTTGCGGTCATAACCTTCAATAATAGTGCAAATCTGATATCGCCATATTCGGATGATTCAAATTTTGCAAAAAGTGTTCTGGATTCAATATATCCGCTGGATTCGCTATATGCCAGGGGGTCGTCCATGAATGTCTGCATAGATGTGATGACGGATACCCTTAAGCGTGCAAAGGAGAAAAATGATGGAAATGTGGTCGTGTTCTTTATAAGCGATGGTGAAATAACCAATGACGACAGACTCAAGTCATTTGACGGGGCGAAAAAATATATTGATGGAGGCGCAGTGTTGGGGTACGGCACAAAGGAAGGCGGCAACATGTATGTGAAATCATATTACGATGACCGGAAGGAGCTGCTTGAGGACACATCGGACTACCCGTATAAACCAGCGGTGTCGAAGATCGATGAGGATAATCTGAAAAAGATTGCCGATGATCTGGGCGTCGACTATATAAATATGAACGATGGTTCTGCGCTGGATAAGGTTGTGGAGAAGTCACGGGGAACCGCTGAGTCAACGGATAAGGGTAAGACCATAGGATATGTGGATATATATTATCTGTTTGCAGCATTATTTGCAGGACTTGTTGTATATGAATTTTTTGATATGAGAAAGAAAGTCATAAAATGAAAAACAGATCAGGAATAATAAAGATCGTTGCTGCAGTGACCGGAGCTGTCAGCCTGCTGTGTATGGCGGTGCTTCTGGTGAATTATCTGTGCAATGAGCATTTTATAAGTGAATACAAAAATGGACAATATGTGGACAGCACAGTGAACGCCGTGCTTGGCTTTACTCAGCCACATATATACCATTATAATCTTGGTGATGTATATTACAGTCAGGGAGATTACGAGGGCGCCGAGCAGGAGTTTCGTAAGGCACTTGAAAAGAAGCCGGGTGGTGAGTCCGACTGTAAGACAAGGGTCAACCTTGCGCTGTCCATAGTGAAGCAGATAGATCCTGAGGGTGTTACCAAAGAGAATCTGGATGAGGTGATAGACATACTTGAGGGGGCAAAGGACATTCTCATAGAGAATGACTGCGCCCACAGGGATGATGATGATGGACATTACGAGGATGCACAGACTCTGAAGGATGAGATAGATGCCTTTGAGGAACAGCTCAGGAAGCAGACGGAGGAACAGGATCAGAAAGGTGATCAGGATCCAAATGACCAGAAGGATCAGGGCAGTGACGATGAAAACGAAGAGGATACACAGGAGCCTCAGTCTTCTGATAAGGAATCGGAGATACGAAAGCAGCTCGATGCCATCCAGGGAGACAGTCTTGAGCAACGAAATCAGGAGATGGATGCATACGAGACATACAAAAATGAACATGATTATTACGGCGGACGCACTTGGTGATCCTACATTAATAGACATTAAATTCTAAATATAAAACTTGCGCAATATTAAGACGCGGGGTATAATACTGCTAGTTATGGTCATTTGTGGAAAAGTGACCAGAATAAGGAGATAGAATCGAGCAATGGTAAATGAAGAAAAGGTCATTCTAATGACGAAGATCGCCATGTACAAGGAGTCGCTTGGACGTGAGGATCTCGAAAAGGGTAAATATTTTCAAAGTGACTATGTGAAGCTTAACTGTCTTAAGACAATTGTTTCATCTACGGTGCTGTTTGTAGTTTTTGCCGCAGCTTACATATACTATAATCTTGCAGATATAGTTGAGAAGCTCACAGAGCTTGACTATGTGAAGGTGGCGAGCAGCATTGTGGGCGGCTATGCAGTGGTGTGTATTGCATTTGCGCTTTTCGCGTGGGTCTTATATACATACAGATATATGAAGGCAAAGCCAAAACTCATAAAGTATAACCAGAATCTTAAGAAACTGATAGAATTTTATGAGAACGAGGACGGAACACGCCGTTCTGTCAAAAAAAAGAGGAGGGCTAACTGATAATGTCAACACTTCTGGATTTCCGCGATGGAGTAAAGAATTTTTGTAGTAAGTATGATAAATTTGTTTCACCACTGTGTAAGTTTATACTGGCACTTGTTGTGTTCTGGTCAATAAACCATCTCACAGGATATAACAGCACGATAAGCAGTATCGTAGTGGTCCTGGCAGCAGCTTTTGTGTGTGCGTTCCTTTCAGGCCAGCTCACACTTGCCATTGCAGGACTGTACGCATGTGCCCAGGTTGCCAGCGCAAGTCTGGAGCTTGGAATCTCATTTATTGTCATATTTGTGATAATGTATTGTGTATATATAAGATTTTTCCCTAAGGCATCATGGATCATTCTGTTTATGCCATTCTTTTACATTATAAAGTTCCAGTATTTCATGCCGATCCTGGCTGGAATGACAGCTGGATTCACAGGAATGGTTCCTGCAGCATTTGGCTGTATATTCTACTTCTTCCTGAAGCATACTGCTGATTACGTCGCTTTAAGCTCAAGTTCAGCAGAGGGTGATCTGATAGAGGGATACAAGTATATTTTCCAGCATCTGGTACAGGATAAGACACTTCTGCTCACCATAATAGTGTTTGCAGTTGTTATAGTTCTTACATACATAATATATAGAATGTCATTTGCATATTCATGGTACGTTGCCATCATCACAGGCGGTGTGGTAGAGATCATACTGTTCCTGGTTGGAACTTTGTCCATGGAAGTTGAGGTATCCCTTGCGGGGGCTCTGCTTGGATGCATACTGGCGATACTGGTGGCCATAGTGGTTCAGTTCTTCAAGATAGTTGTGGACTACTCAAGTGTTGAGAATACACAGTTTGAGGACGATGACTACTACTACTATGTAAAGGCTGTGCCAAAGGTCATGGGTGGTGCCCAGAGAAAGGCAGCCAGAAGAGAGCAGCCATCGCCAAGACCACAGCAGAAGAGGACGACTTCGTCCGGATCAGGCGCACAGAGAAGCCGGTCTGCGGCAAAGGAAGATTCTGTTACAGGATCAACAAGATAGATACATTGAAAAGAGCTTACATGTGAGTGACCTGACTTTTGTCAGGTCACATTAATTATACGGAGTATTTATATACCGAAAGGAGGATGAAATGGATAAGATATCAACGTTTATATCAACGTATTTTGATTGGTTTTATATAACAGTTCCAGGCACAGTAGATATAATAGAGATACTTATTTTGTCATTCTTTATATACAGGATCATGTTGTGGTTCAAGCAGAGCAGAGCATGGACTCTTCTGAAGGGTATAGTTATGATCGTGCTCTTCACTGCCATTGCGGCGATGTTCCAGTTCAATACGATCTTATATCTGCTTAAGAATGCATTCAGTGTGGGAATAATTGCGGTGGTGATCCTGTTCCAGCCGGAGTTCAGACGAGGACTTGAACAGCTTGGAAGAAAGAAGCTGATCAATTACATTATACGAGATGGCGAGGATGATGGTGTTATATCGGAGAAAACGATATATGAGCTTGTGAAGACGGCCCAGGTCCTGTCTGCAAACCGTACCGGTGCACTCATAGTCATTGAGAATGAAGTTGCACTGGGCGAGTATATTGATACGGGAATACCGATCGATGCGGTCGTGACTAACCAGTTACTTCTCAATATATTTGAGCACAACACACCGCTTCATGATGGTGCGGTGATTATAAGAAAGAACAGGGTGGTTTCTGCCACATGTTATCTGCCACTGTCTGCAAATGACTCCATCAACAAGGAGCTTGGAACACGACACAGAGCCGGTATAGGTATCAGTGAGGTGTCAGACAGTATGACTCTTATCGTATCTGAGGAGACAGGTTCAATATCCATTGCACAGGGAGGCGAGCTCTTCAGGAATCTGGACAGCGAGGGCGTGAGAAGTCATCTTCAGACGCTGTGCAAGGAGTATAACGGAAGAAAGAGCCACAGGTCTTCAGGTGTCCGTCCGGTTAAGCGGAGAAAGAGAGTCGTTGTGGAGAATAAGAATAAAGCTTCCAGAAAGGAGGCTGATGAGAATGAAAAATAACAGCGCAGAGCCTAAGAAAAAGGCAAATAAGATATACAGCAATATAGGTCTTAAGCTTCTGTCGGTTGTGCTTGGATTTCTGGTGTGGCTTCTTGTACTGAATATCGATGATTCAGCCGTGACAAGGACCATAAGGGACATTCCGGTCAATCTGGTAAATACTGACGCCATAACAAGTCAGAATCAGTTGTACACGATAACTTCAGGTGATACCGTGGATATAGTCGTCAAAGGACGTAAATCACTTATAAGTGATCTTGATGCGTCGGATTTCAAGGCTGTAGCGGATATGTCAAAGATATCCATAACAAATGCGGTGCCTATCACTGTAACTGCGAACAGCACCAACATAGCTAAAAAGGTCAGCATAACTGTTGTGGACAACGTGCTGTCAGTTGAACTTGAGGACGAGAAGTCAGTGTCAGTTCCTGTGTCCGTGGTGACAACAGGCGAGGTTGCTTCCGGATATACGGTTGGTAACAGTGTGGCAGCTCCAAACCTCATAACGATAAAGGGTGCTGCAAGTATAGTTTCGAGCATAGATCGTGCAGAGGTGACAGTTGATGTGACCAGTGCAAAGGATGATATAACGACAAACTGTACGCCTGTATTTGTAACCGCTGATGGTGAGAAGGTATCAGACAAGTCGATATCCTACGATGAGATATCGATAGCAGTCACAGTTCCGGTATACAAGACTAAGAATATACCTGTTCATGTGGATGTCACAGGAGATCCTGCGGATGGATATCTTGTATCAGATATAACATATGTACCGGAGACCGTTGATATAGGTGGAGACGCATCGATAATAAAGGATATAACAAGCCTTGATATAACGGATGTTGATGTGAGCGGATGTACAGCAGATGTTGAGACTACACTTGATGTATCAAAGTATCTTCCAGAGGGTGTGGTCGTGACAAAGGAGAGCGCATACATCAATGTGAAGATAGCGATCGAGAAATCAGTTACAAGAAATATAACGGTGACCACAGGGGATATCATCCTGAGGGGCAAGCAGAGTGGATACAGCTATGAGATGAGCATGGGTGATAGCAATACGATAACCGTGAGCGGAATCTCAAGTGCGGTGTCCAAGGTATCGGCCAAGAGCCTGAAGCTGTCCATAGATGCTTCCAAGCTCTCATATGGCGATAATACGATCACGCTCAGTGTCCCTGATGGAGATAAGTACACCGTGGTAAATACGTGTACAGTTATGGTAAAGGTTACTGAGACACAGTAGTCATTGTCTGGAGGTGTATGTATATGGATACAGAAAAGTTGAATGAGCTGAGACAGATGATAGAAGATTCGGATAATATCGTTTTCTTTGGCGGTGCAGGAGTATCGACGGAGAGCGGTATACCAGATTTTAGAAGTGTGGATGGACTGTATAATCAGAAGTATAAGTATCCGCCGGAAACTATAATCAGCCACAGCTTTTACAGACGTAACCCGGAGGAATTTTACAGATTCTATAAGGACAAGATGATATTTGCTGATGCAAAGCCGAACAAGGCTCATATAAAGCTGGCGGAGCTTGAGAAACAGGGAAAGCTCAAGGCGGTGATAACGCAGAATATCGACGGACTTCACCAGATGGCAGGTAGCAGGAATGTCATAGAGCTCCATGGTTCTGTTCACAGAAATTACTGCGAACGGTGTCATGCATTTTACGATCTGGACTACATAGTGAATTCAGACGGTGTGCCTAAGTGTGATAAGTGTGGCGGCACAGTAAAACCGGATGTGGTGCTGTATGAGGAGGCACTTGATGAGGATAATATGTCGAGGGCACTCCAGTATATATCCGAGGCGGATACGATGATAATCGGTGGTACATCGCTTGTTGTGTATCCGGCAGCAGGACTTATCAGATATTTCAGGGGGCGGAAACTGGTGGTTATAAATATGTCCCCGACACAGTCGGACAGCAATGCGGATCTTCTGATAGCGGATAAGATAGGAGATGTGCTGGGCAGTCTGTAATAACGATAAAAAGGCATGGAGAAGGCATGCCTGATATAAATACGATATGGAGGGCGATTTATGTATTTTGAGAAATCCAAAGGTTTCCCGAAAGATTTTCTGTGGGGCAGTGCATCTGCCGCATATCAGGTTGAGGGAGCATGGAATGAGGATGGGAAAGGTCCATCCAACTGGGATGAGTTCGTGAGGATTCCGGGCAAGACATTCAAGGCAACTACCGGAGATAAGGCCGTGGATCACTACCACAGATATAAGGAAGATGTGGCACTTATGGCTGAGATGGGACTTAAGACTTACAGATTCTCAATATCCTGGCCGAGAATAATACCTGACGGCAACGGTGAGGTCAATGAGAAGGGACTCCAGTTCTATGATGATCTTATCAACGAGCTTGTAAAGAATAATATAGTTCCTATGGTGACCGTGTACCACTGGGATATGCCGCAGGCACTTGAGGAGCAGTATCACGGATGGGAGAGCAGGCGAATAGTCGATGATTTCGTCAGATATGCAAAGGTTCTGTTTGAGAGATACAGTGACAGGGTGAAACACTGGATAATCATGAATGAGCAGAATGTATTTACAGGTCTTGGCTGGAATGCAGGGATGCACCCACCAGGAAAGGTTGATGATCAGAAGATGTTCTATCAGGTAAACCATCATGCATTTATGGCACATGCCAAGAGCGTTATTGCACTTAAGGAGGTATGTCCGGATGCTAAGGTCGGATCATCCTTCGCATACACACCGTCATACGCATTTGACAGAAAGCCGGAGAATGCCATGGCGAAGATGGATTACGATGATCTTGAGAACTTCTACTGGATGGATATGTATGCATATGGCCGTTATCCAAGAGCTGCAAGGGCGTACCTTGAGAGCAAGGATCTGATGCCGGTTATAGAAGATGGAGATGACGAGATACTGAAGAAGGCTGCCTCTCTTATCGATTTCATGGGTGTAAATTACTACAGAACATGTGTTGCAGAGTACAATCCGATAGATGGAGTTGGCGCTACACATGAGATGAACACCACAGGCAAGAAGGGTACTGCAAAGGTGCAGGGCGTTCCGGGGCTCTACAAGAATCCTGCAAATGAATTCCTACCTACGACAGACTGGGATTGGACCATCGATCCGATGGGACTTCGCATGTGCTGCAGACAGATAACATCGAGATATGATCTTCCTATAGTCATATCTGAGAATGGCCTTGGCGCATTTGACAAGTTTGAGGATGGGGAGATCCATGATCCGTACAGGATAGATTACCTGAAACATCACATAGAGGAGCTCAAGAAAGCGTGTGATGATGGCTGCCGTGTCCTGGCATACTGCACATGGTCTTACACAGATCTTCTCAGCTGGCTCAACGGATATCAGAAGAGATACGGATTTGTGTATGTGGACAGAGAAGAGGACGAGAACAGTGGAACTCTGAACAGATACAAGAAGGATTCTTATTATTGGTACAAACATGTTATAGAGACCAATGGTGAGGAGCTGTGATAATAGAATAATATCAGAACAGGGAGAACCGGCACATAAGTGCTGGTTCTTTTTCGTACTAAAGTTATGCATTTAGTCATTTAATTTTTAAAACTAGCCGTTTGGCTAGTTTACTAAAAGCCCCAGTGTATTATAATTATTTGTTATGTTGATGGCAATATCTGGCAGTAACTGCCAGGAATTAAAGACAGGAGGAAAGGGATAATTATGAAATTAAAGAAATTGGTAACTGGGTTGATTATGGCATGTATATTTGCTGTAGTGATTATTGCGGGAAAGAACTCTGTGAAGGTGCAGGCCGCGGATGGGGATGTGGCAATTGTGACGGATGGCAATGGCGATGAGATCGGATCATATGCTACACTGGCTGATGCATTTGTAGCCGCACAGAATGGCTATACAATATGTATAATTAGTGATATATATGATCCTTCGGCTTCTATAGGATACAATGATGGTGAACATAATAAACATATCATTATAGATCTCAACGGTAAAAGTGTCACTTTGCAGATGATGAATTTTGATTATTCGTTATACGTGAAAAACGGAACATTAAATTGCGGTATCACAAATGGAAGTGTTGGATTTACTAATGCTATGCTGACTTTGTCAAATGTCAAATTCATTACGGATAGTATCAACTGGATGACAAAAGATGGAATCTGTCTGAATAATGGCTCAAATGTGACGCTCAACGGTTCACAGTGTTGGTTTGAAAAACTTGAGATGGATACAGACTGTGTATTTACGGTACAGAACAGTGACGGACTTAGCAACTTTGGGCATATTGCAGATGGATTTGACGGTGTGAAGGAGTTTGTACCAGAGGGACTTTCTGTAGAAGGAACGACAATCATTGATGATGAGACAGGAGCCAAGGCTAAGGATTTTATTCTCCGTTACCGCAGCTTGTCGGATGATGCAGATGTCGCTGTCAGCATTGCTCCAAAATCGTATGTGTACGATGGAAAAGAAAAGAAACCTGCGGTTACGGTTTCTTATGGCGGAAAGACTCTGACAGAGGGAAAAAGTTACTCATGTGTATATGCGGATAATATTGATGCGGGAACAGCTACAGTTACTATCAAGGGTGAGAATACCATGCATGGACAGATCGTGGAAGAGTTCACAATAGATAAGGCAAAGCAGAAGGCACCTACAGGTTTGGTCGCAACGGCAGAAACTGTGGATGGGAAAAATGATGGTCAGATATCTAATCTGAAGATGTCAATGGAATATAGTGTTGACAAGAAAAAATGGTTGGATTGTGAAAGCACGGTACTTAAGAAACTTGCAGATGGAAATTATTATGTGAGATATAAGGAGACCAAAAATTATTATGCATCTCCTGCTGCAAAGGTAGTGGTAAAGAAGGGGAATGTACCAGTAACAAATGAACCGACTACAAATGAACCAACTACAAATGAACCTTCAACTGAAAAACCAACGTCAAGTGAGCAGACGACAGAGAAGGTAACAACAGAGAGACAGACAACCGATGAGAAAACTAACGTGACCGCAACAGAGAATACAACTGTAGCAGACTCAAAAAAGGAGTCAGGTGCTCCAAATACCGGAGATGACGGAAATGTGGCATTGATGCTCATCGTCATGATGACATGTTTATTAGGGGCTGCCGGGGTGGTAGTTTACCGTAGAGAGAAATAATTTAAAATAATAAAAAAAATGTTAGCACTCAGTATTGACGAGTGCTAACAAGTGTGTTATATTATCATCAGACAGGGAAGTGATATTAAGGTATCAGTTCCCTGAAAGTTTAGTTTAGGAGGTAAACAGCTATGGAGATGGATAAATACACACGTAAATCGTTGGAAGTTGTAGAGAAAGCAAAAGAAAAAGCTCTGGAGTACGACAATCAGGAACTTACGCAGATGCACCTTTTGGCTGGCTTGCTTGAGATAGATGACAGTTTGATAGCCAAGATATTTGAGAAGATGGGCGTGAATGTTACTGGTGCCGTGAATGCGGTGGAGGATAAGCTGGCAAGGTTGCCGAAGGTCAGCGGTGGCAATATGTATGCCGGAAATAACTTCTCAAAGGCTCTCATCCAGGCAGAGAAGGAAGCAAAGCAGATGGGCGACACATATGTGTCTGTTGAGCATTTGTTCCTCGGCATGGTGGATAAGGCTGATTCGGATATCAAGGAGCTTCTCAAAGACTGGGGAGTCAGCAGGAATGCATTCCTCAAGGAGCTGGCAGAAATCAGAGGTAACCACAAGGTGGACAGCGATGATCCGGAGAGCTCATATGAGGCTATGGAGAAGTTCGGATATGATCTGGTCGAGAGGGCAAGACAGCAGAAACTTGACCCGGTAATAGGACGTGACGCTGAGATACGAAATGTGATCAGGATCCTGTCAAGGAAGACAAAGAACAATCCGGTGCTTATCGGTGAGCCTGGTGTAGGTAAGACTGCGGTTGTAGAGGGACTTGCACAGAGGATACTCAGAGGTGATGTGCCAGAGGGACTTAAGAACAAGAAGATATTTGCACTGGACATGGGAGCCCTTGTGGCCGGTGCCAAGTACAGAGGTGAATTTGAAGAGAGACTTAAGAATGTCCTTGATGAGGTTAAGAAGTCTGAGGGCGAGGTCATAATGTTTATTGATGAGCTCCACACCATTGTGGGAGCCGGTAAGACGGACGGTGCCATGGATGCGGGCAACATGCTCAAGCCTATGCTTGCAAGGGGTGAGCTGCACTGTATAGGTGCCACAACACTGAATGAGTACAGACAGTATATAGAGAAAGATGCGGCTCTTGAGAGACGTTTCCAGCCGGTTATGGTGGATGAACCAACAGTTGAAGATACAATATCTATTCTTCGAGGAATCAAGGAGAGATACGAAGTGTTCCATGGAGTTAAGATATCAGATGGTGCCCTTGTAAGCGCAGCGGTTCTTTCCAACAGATATATAACAGACAGATTCCTACCGGATAAGGCAATAGATCTTGTTGACGAGGCGTGTGCCATGATCAAGACAGAGCTTGATTCAATGCCTGTTGAAGTGGATGAGATCACACGTAAGATAATGCAGCTGGAGATTGAGGAGACAGCCCTTAAGAAGGAGGAGGATAATCTGTCAAAGCAGAGACTGGCAGACCTTCAGGCTGAACTGGCAGAACTCAAGGATCAGGCAAATTCCTTGAAAGCAAAGTGGGAGAACGAAAAGGCTGCAGTTGAGAAGATAAGGACCCTCAAGGAAGAGATGGAGCAGGTCAAGGCTGATATTCAGGCTGCACAGAGAAATTATGATCTGAACAAGGCAGCAGAGCTTCAGTATGGTAAGCTTCCAGCGATCCAGAAAGAGCTTGCAGAGGCTGAGTCCACAGCTTCAGATAAGGAGAGGGAGCTTGTCCATGAGGTAGTTTCAGAAGATGAGATATCGAAGATCGTATCCAAGTGGACAGGAATTCCTGTTGCAAAGCTTACTGAGAGCGAGAAGAGCAAGACCCTCAATCTTGCCAGCGAACTTAAGAAGAGAGTTGTAGGTCAGGATGAAGCCGTTGACTATGTCAGCGATGCGATCATCAGATCAAAGGCGGGAATAAAGGATCCTAGCAAACCGATAGGTTCATTTATCTTCCTTGGACCAACCGGTGTTGGTAAGACAGAGCTTGCAAAAAGTCTTGCAGCGGCATTGTTTGACAATGAGCAGAACATGGTTCGTATTGATATGAGTGAATACATGGAAAAGCACAGTGTGTCAAGACTTATAGGAGCGCCTCCGGGATATGTAGGTTATGATGAAGGCGGTCAGCTGACAGAGGCTGTTCGTAGAAAGCCATATTCGGTTGTCCTCTTTGATGAGATAGAGAAGGCACATCCGGATGTGTTCAATGTGCTCCTTCAGGTGCTTGATGATGGACGTATCACGGATTCTCAGGGCAGAACTGTGGACTTCAAGAATACGATCATTATCATGACATCAAATATCGGTGGTGCGGATATCGCAGCTGCCGGCGGAGAGATCACAGATGAACTGAAGAATGACGTAATGGCTCAGCTTAAGAGCAGATTCAGACCTGAGTTCCTGAACCGTATCGATGAGATCATCACATTCAGGGCACTGTCTAAGGACAACATCAGTGGTATAGTTGATCTTCTCATGGCAGATCTCAACAGCAGACTGGCAGACAGGGAGATCACTATCAAACTTACGGAGAGTGCAAAGCAGCACATCATCGATCAGGGATATGATCAGGTGTATGGCGCAAGACCGCTCAAGAGATATCTGCAGAAGAATGTGGAGACACTGGTTGCAAAGATGATACTTGCGGGCAGCGTAAGCACACAGTCAGCCATAGTCATCGATTATGATGGAACGGCTCTTGTGGCAGGAAATGAGAGATAAAATAATACAGGTCATACAGAGAAGGGCGCAGGAGTATTACTCCT
>NZ_QTLL01000001.1:1130951-1376239 GCF_003434675.1 Coprococcus sp. AM14-16 | reverse complement strand
CAGGAGTATTACTCCTGCGCCCTTCTCTGTATTCACAAAAAATGAAATTAATGGTATAATTGGCGCTGGTGAAAAATGTTCGGTATATTATTTGAAATTTACATGAGGAGGGCAGGGAGTGAGTACAGAGAATGTAAGCTTAAAAAAGATAGATCTTGGCGATTATGTTTTTCTGGCGAGACCATGCGTGGCTGTTTCGGAGGAGGCTGTGAAGCATTTGGCAGAAAGGGCCGTGCAGGGAAAACTGGAATTTATCGGAGTGTTTGATGACAGAATGGATGACAGTGTCCAGCGGGAAGTGGTTATGAGCCTGGCATCGTCTCCTGAGATATCGATAGCGATACGGCATGTGTGCGCGGGGCTTTACAGCAGAAGCTTTCTGGACACATACTGCGACGGAGTGGAGGCACATCAGCAGGGGCTGTTTCCTGATCTGTATATATTGTGGATGGCATTTGCACATGCTGATAGGGCGATGTTTGCAGCCTGTGACATGTGTGACAGAGTTGAGATAGACACAGTGTGGATAGACGATGTGGATGCGGCGTACACGGTCAATATAACCTACGACCGCATAAAGGATCATCTCATGCAGGACTGGTCTGTGTGGGAGAAATGGAAGGGATATTACACGCTTCAAAGATGGAGATGTTACTATGAGATGCTTCACTGGATGACAGAGGATGCGGGCTGGCAGTTTGCGGAGCGCATGGCTGTGGACTTCCACAGGAGCATGGAGCTTGATGAGCTTGACCAGGAACTGTTCAGCCAGGAGGAGAAGACCGGACTCTATGTCCTTGCAAAGGATCCGGGATTCCTCAAGAGATATTATCTCGGTAAGGCAGTCTACAGTAAAAAGATATTTGACCTTAACAATGAACTGGGACGACGCGCTGAAGAGCTGGACGAGAGTCACAGAGAAGCAGATGGACTCAGAAGAGATATGGAAGCCCAGCGGATCAAATACGAGACATCCACCACGTTCCGTGTGGGCAAGGCTGTGATGTTTGTTCCGGTGACACTGAAGAAGGCTGTAAAGAAGCTTTTG
Organism: Coprococcus sp. AM14-16; assembly: GCF_003434675.1. Taxonomy (NCBI): domain Bacteria; kingdom Bacillati; phylum Bacillota; class Clostridia; order Lachnospirales; family Lachnospiraceae; genus Coprococcus; species Coprococcus sp. AM14-16. The sequence goes on along the minus strand of NZ_QTLL01000001.1, from coordinate 1,375,191 downwards.
CATAGGAACTAACAGATGAGATGGAGGGGGTGTATCAGTGATTGATGTATCGATTGTGTTGACAGTATACAATGCGGAGAGTTACATAGAGGGATGTCTGGACATGATAACCGGACAGACCCTTAGAAATATACAGATAATATGCGTTGACGATGGATCCACCGATAATTCGGCGCAGATCATAGAACAGTATGCGCAGAAGGATGACAGGATCGTACTTATAAGAGAGAAGAATGCCGGAGCGGGTGCGGCAAGAAACCGCGGAATGCAGGAGGCAACAGGAAAATATATACTGTTTCTCGACTGCGACGATTTCTACGAGCCTGAGATGGTAGAGAAGGCTTTCCGCAGAGCCGAGGAGGAGCAGGCGGAGATAGTTATTTACAAATCAGACCAGTACAACATGGATACTGAGGAGTATGTATATGAGAAGTGGGCCATGATAGAGTGGGCACTTCCACCGTATGAGCCGTTTAACCGCAGACAGATATCCACAAATATATTCAGAGCATTTGTGGGATGGGCGTGGGATAAGCTGTATCTCAGGGAATTTGTGATGAAGAATGATCTGAAATTCCAAGAGCAGAGAACTACAAATGATGCGCTGTTCGTGTTCAGCGCGCTGGTGCTGGCGGAGCGCATATGTACAGTAAGTGAGATACTCATTCACAGAAGAGTGGATACCCGGGATTCGCTGTCCAAGACCAGAGAGAAGTCGTGGGATAACTTCTATCACATGCTGCTGGCACTCAGACAGATGCTGAAGGATCACGGTCTGTACACAGAGATAGAGAAGGACTATATAAATTACGCTCTTCACTTCAGCCTGTGGAACTACAACACGCTGGCGGAGCCAACAAAGACAAAGCTCAGAGAGAAGCTTCTCAGCGAATGGTATGACGAGCTTGGAATATCCGCAAGACCTGAGGAATATTTTTATGATGAGTACGAGTATGGCCAGTACAAGGACATGTTAAATTTTACTGTTGAAAAACAGTGATATATATGAGTATAATAGGAACAAATTTTTGATGGAGGTAAATTCGATGTTCAGTTTTGACGAGATAACAAAGGTAGATCCAGAAGTAGCGGCAGCAATGACAGACGAGTTCAACAGACAGAATAACAATCTGGAGCTCATAGCTTCCGAGAATATAGTATCAAAGGCGGTTATGGCAGCCATGGGCAGCCATCTCACCAACAAGTATGCAGAGGGATATCCTGGTAAGAGATATTACGGTGGATGTCAGTATGTGGATGTTGTTGAGGACCTTGCGAGAGAGAGAGCCAAGGAGCTGTTTGGCTGTGAGTATGTGAATGTACAGCCACACTCAGGAGCACAGGCAAACATGGCAGTATTCTTCGCAATACTTAATCCTGGCGATACATTTATGGGAATGAATCTTGATCACGGCGGACATCTCACCCACGGTTCACCGGTCAACATGTCTGGAAAGTATTTCCACTGCGTGCCATACGGTGTAAACGATGACGGATTTATAGATTATGACAGAGTTCTCGAGATCGCAAAGGAGTGCAAGCCAAAGCTTATCGTAGCAGGAGCTTCAGCATATGCCAGAGCTATTGATTTCAAGAGATTCAGAGAGATCGCTGATGAGGTTGGAGCATATCTTATGGTCGATATGGCTCACATCGCCGGACTTGTGGCAGCAGGACTTCACATGAGCCCAATCCCATATGCCCATGTGACAACAACCACAACGCACAAGACTCTCCGCGGACCTCGTGGTGGTATGATCATGTGCAGCAACGAGATAAATGAGAAGTTCAATTTCAACAAGGCAGTATTCCCTGGAATCCAGGGCGGTCCTCTCATGCATGTGATAGCCGGTAAGGCAGTATGCTTCAAGGAGGCTCTTACACCTGAGTTCAAGGCATATCAGGAGCAGGTTGTCAAGAATGCGGCAGCACTTGCAAAGGCACTCATGGCAAGAGGATTTGATATTGTATCAGGCGGAACAGACAATCATCTGATGCTCATGGATCTCAAGAGACTTGGACTTACAGGTAAGGAAGTTGAGAAGCTTCTTGACGAGGTTCATATCACAGCAAACAAGAACACTGTTCCAAACGACCCTAAGTCACCATTTGTAACAAGTGGAATAAGACTTGGTACACCAGCCGTTACCACAAGAGGTGCAAATGAGGCTGACATGGAGATCATAGCAGACGCCATAAAGGCAGCAGTCCTTGACAATGATAAGGCAAAGGCTGAGCAGCTTGTAAAGAGCATTGTAGAGAAGTATCCACTGTATGCATAATCGATAAGAAATATTGATGCATTGCAGTTCGTCAGGCATATAAGATAAGAACAAGAGCGGCACGGAAGTTTCCGTGCCGCTTTTTGAGAACATGAACATGAAAAGTAACAGTAAAGTTAAGAAAAAATTACTCATAGCAGCCGTGGCTGTTCTGGCTATAGTTGTGGCGGTGATCCTGGTATGTGCGGCATATCTTCATGCGGGCAGAAGCTCCCTCAGAGGACAAAGATCCAGGGATGCTGAAATGCTGTATGAAGGTCACAGCTACATGTATGATGAAGACAACATTAATATACTGTGTATCGGTGTGGATGCCAGAGGAGAGGCTGACACCGTGGGACAGGGGGATGCCCTGATACTTGTCACACTCAATGTCAGGGACAAGACGATAAGATGCCTGAATATCAACAGGGATACTCTGGCACCTGTCAAGGTATTTGGTGTTGCGGGCAAATATATCACGACCCAGAATCTTCAGGCAGCACTGGCATTTTCATATGGCAGTGATGTGGCTGACGGTGCGGAACTCACGGAATATACGGTATCAGAACTGCTTGACGGACTTCCGATACATGCATATGTGACGCTTGACTTTGATGGGATCAGCAAGATGAACGAGCTTGTCGGCGGAGTGACGGTGAAAGCCATGGAGGATCTGGACAGAGCAGATATACGCCAGGGCGAGACAGTGACACTGTCGGGGGAGCAGGCGGTATATTATGTGACGGAGCGCAACAGTGCCTCGGAGGATATAGGAACAAATGCCGCCCGTATGGACAGGCAGAAGCAGTACATGTGTGCATGGTGCGGCCTGCTAAAGGAAAAGCTTAAGAGAAATCCCCTGAAGATATGGGATATGTATGAACAGATGTCGGGATATATATCAACAGACATATCCAGAACCGGGATGCTGTATCTGGCGTGGAAATTTGCCGGGGCGGAGTTTACTGATGACGGAATGTATGAGCTCCCGGGTTCATATGAGAGAGAGAATTATTATGATGAATATATTGTTGACGATGCGGCGTTAAAGGAGCAGCTTGTCGAAATGTTCTACAGAGAAGTGGAGTAATGCCTGTATGCAGAACGATGATAGACAGGAAGAATTAGAAAGAAAAATTGCAGAGGCGGTGGCGCTCGCGCAATCCGTTGTCGAGGACAATGAGCGGGAAAGTCACGCAGAAAATGGAAATACCGACAGTCCTGAGACAGAGGCAGTGATGACCGAACCGGGAGGAGAGCGTAAGAAGCTCTTATGGAAGGTAGTCTTGGGGGTATCATCGGTGGTTTTGCTGGTGTGCATCTGCCTGATCGTGAGATATGCGTTTGCACATAACCGGAGCAACCGTGCAAACCGGGCACTCAGGGAGTATGTGGATTATGGAACAGATGGAGCTACGGAGAGCTATGCCTCGTCCAAGCAGGATGCAGGAATTGATGATGTGATATTCCCGCATGTGAAGGTGGACTTTGATGAACTTCAGAAAAAGAATCAGGATATATGTGCGTGGATATACATACCTGGAACAGATGTCGATTATGCGGTACTGCAGGGCAGTGACAACAGCTATTATCTGAGCCATGATGCATATGGGGAGTACAGCCCTGATGGAGCAATCTTCATAGACTCTGCAAATTCCAGAGAATTTTCGGATTTTGATACGGTCATGTATGGACACAACATGTCCAGTGGAACTATGTTCAAGACTCTGCACAATTATGAGGATGAGGAATTCCTCAGAAACAACAGGAATGTGTATGTATACACACCAAACAGTACGCTGTGTTATACGGTGTTTGCTGCATACAGGACAAATGACAGACATATATTCACATACAATGATTTCTCTGACAAAAAAGGCAGACGGTCGTACATAGATGGAATATTTGACGAGAATTTTGATACTGGGGTTGTGCAAAATGACCAAAAAATAGATGTTGACAGCAGACTGCTGACTCTTTCTACATGTTGTGGAATGGATGGAAAAAGATGGATCGTGCAGTCGGTACTCACAGGGGAAATAGAAGCGGAGGCCAGATAAAAAAGGGAGTTTTGCACAATTGACGCTCTCTTTTTATGATGGTATACTTTGGAACAAAGTATGATGTCAGGAGAAGGACATCAGGGAGACAAGGAGTGAAGGTTATGACAACAAGATTGGGGAAGGCAGCTTCATTTAAGAGAAAAGTGGCAGCCTGGCTTGCAGCGGTAGCGATAACATTAGGCTGCGGAACAACAGCATTTGCGAATAACAGCCCGGAGAATGATTATGAGACAGATTCGACACACATTCTCATATCCGAGGCGGATACAACTATAGCGGATATTGACAATCTCATGCTTGGAGATGCACCATCGGAGGTGCTTGGAGATAAATCATTGGATGGATATTCAACTCTTGCAGTGTTCTCAGTTACAGCGGTGAATGATTATGATTATTCTGAGATAGAGACGACAAAGATCAGAGGAGCGGCCATCACCAGTGATATGACAGTTCAGGTGAGATTTCTTCCGGATGACGGAGAATGGACCAAGATCCCATTCAGCGTAGAGAGCGGAGTTCTTCTGGCAGAATTCCCATCGGATGGACAGCTTGCAGTGTTTGTCAAGGATGACATAGATATACCGGATGATGATGATCCTCAGACTGCGGGTGTATCACAGGCAGGAAAGGCACCACAGACAGGAGACAGACTTCCAATATACATATTTACCGGAATCGTAGCGGCGGCACTTGTGGTTGTATCAGTGAGAAAGATAAGAAAATAATATATAGTGTATATAAAAAAAGAACTTTTGCATATATATGTGCAAAAGTTCTTTTTTATGTTTAGAAAGTCAAGTGATTATTTCATAAAGCACATTGAATAACATATTGATTTTTGGTAAAATTGTATATAAATGGGGTTTCCAGAAACTTATACTGGTTATTCCGCAAATGTACATATCAAGAAAGGCAGGGAGTAATTTATGAGAAGAAGTTATGGCAGACGAATGATCGCATTTCTCATGGCATTCATTATGGCATTGTCCGTATTGTTCCAGAGTGATATTGCGATCGGAGGGATTGCGCAGGTGCTGGCGGCACAGTCACAGAATGTGGCGACGGCCAGTGATGCGGAGAAGCAGAGTGATGTGGGGGATTCTGTTGCCACGCTGGCGGCGGATGATGCCATAGATCTGAATGCGGACGGATATTACTGTTATACGACAGCTACATCAGGCAAGACGTATTCAGGGAAAGCGATCACACTCCTGGCATCAGAGCTGGTGGTAAAGAAGATTGGAGATACGACCAACGACACGAAGCTGTCGTCAGATTATTATACTGTAGAGTACAGTAATAATGTTAATGTGGGTACAGCAACTGTTACGGTCAGGGGTAATGCTGATAAAAACTGCAGCGGAACTCTTACATGTACCTTTACTATAAAGGCAAAGAGCATAACCTCGACTGCACTTTTCTATATAGATGGAAAAGAGAAAGCGAACCAGCATAAAAATTGCAAAAATAAAATTTACACATATCAGGCTGGTGGTGTATGGCCGCAGATATATGTAAAGACAGCGAATACATCATCAGGATATTTCCTCACAGAAGGAACTGACTATGTTGTGGATTATTACAACAATGACGAGGAGTCAGAGGTTGTGGAGGATCCACTTGGGGATGGTCCCAGAATTGTAGTGTCCGCTGCAAAGAACAGCAATTATAAGATCGGTAGCGACGGAGAGTATTACATATACTACGGAATCAGTGCTGCAAACCTTAGTGATCAGGAGATATCACTGGAGGGTGATACATTTGTATATACAGGAAAACCTATAAAGCCGGCTGTTAAGATACTGGACAAGACCAACAACAAGTATCTGCACAGCATAGACGAGTGGGGTGCAAATGACTATGAGTACAAGGTTGAGTATACCAACAATACAGATGTTGGAACGGCGACTGTCACAATAACAGGAGCACCTACCAGATTCAAGGGAACTGTCACCAAGACTTTCCAGATCGTGGATCAGGGAACTGAGGTATACAGCATAGCAGACGCTGACGTTACGGTGGATGACGACCTTGTATATGACGGAACTGCCAAGACTCCAAGTCCGGTGGTTAAGTATAAGGGCACGACACTTGTCGAGGGCAAGGATTATAAGGTGTCATACTACACCAACAATACAAATGCATCCACATCCACATCTAAGCCATCACTGACTATATCAGGACTTGGTTCATATGTGGGTTCAAAGACGGTGAACTTCACCATCAAGCCTAGGAGCACGGAAAATCTCTCTGTAACATTTGATGATGCAGTGTTCAACACCGCAAACAACATAACGATACAGGTTTCTCCACAGAATATTTCTGTCAAGGATAGGGAACTTGGAACTACACTTAAGTTATCCCAGGATTTCTCATATGACTTCAGTGAGTATTGGAATGCCAAGGATTACAATGTAGGAACACATAAGTTTAATATAGTAGGTATTGGAAATTACACTGGAACTGTTCCATGTGAGTTCCAGATTGTTGCAGCGGATATATCCAAAGCTGTAATAACTGCCGATGACGCCGAGTACACAGGTTCTGAGGTGACCACAACCCTGTCAAAGGTCACATTCAGCAATACGGATCTTGTGGAGGGCGTTGACTACGAGATATCAGGTTATGAGAACAACGTGGAGATCGGAAATTCAGCCAGAGTCATGATCAAGGGTCTCGGCAATTTCCAGGGAACATGTGTAGGTACATTTGCGATAAAGACATCTAAGATCAGCATGAATGATGTGGAATTTTCCACGATATCATCGATGACATATACCGGAGCACAGTTGAAGCCGGATGTGACATTGACATACGACGGCAAGACACTTGTGGAGGGAACCGATTACTCTGTTGCTTACGGCGAGAATATCGTGCCGGGAACCAACAATGGTAAGGTTACATTTACAGGTATGGGAGACTATGCGGGTACTGTGTACAAATCATTTAACATACTTGCAAAGTCATTCTCAGATGCCGATGTAAAGCTGACTGTGAATAAGTCCAGTTATGAATATACCGGAGAGAACATAAAGCCGGATATAACAATTACATACAACGGAATGACATTGGTTGAGGGAGTTAACTACACCTTCCCGTTCAGCTACAAGAAGACCGGAACATGGACAGTCATTGCCATGTCAGCATCGGTATATTATTCCGGTTCAAAGTCATTCCAGATCACTATAGTTGCTCCGTCAGGTGATATGGGCAAACTCACATATGAGGATATACCTGACCAGTATTATAACGGCGGCGAGGTGAAGCCGGAGCTTACCATTAAGAATGGCAGTTATGTTCTGAAGGAGGGAACAGACTTCACAGTCACCGACAGAAAGAACAATGACAAGGTAGGAACTTCTACTATTACTATAGAAGGAATGGGCTCATACAGCGGAACTAAGGTTCTTGAGTTCAACATTTTACCTAAGCCTCTTGAGGACTGCGATGTCAAAGATATATCCGACAGCCAGTACACAGGAGAGGCATTAGAGCCGGCAGTCACCATCAAGAATGGCAGTGTTGAGCTGGAGCAGGATGTAGACTATACGGTAGAGTACAGCAATAACACGGATGTGACAGATGAGGCCAAGGTCGTAATAAAGGCTGCAAATGATAATTATACAGGCGAGATCGTCAAGTATTTCAAGATAACACCTGTTTCAATCATTTCATCTTCAAGCGGAATGGGAATAACCCAGGCCGACCAGTCACAGATGTACACAGGTATGGCCATCGAACCGGTGATAAATGTAACCAGATACGTTAATGGTGAAATTATCAAGCTGGAGAGAGACAAGGACTATACTGTTGAGTATGCGAATAATATAGAGGTAACAGGTTCAGGAGAGAAGGCTTCGATCACTGTAACCGGTATAGGAAATTACACAGGACAGAAGGTTATACGTTTCGAGATAGAGAAGAGAGCTGTGTATAACTGTCAGATGGATGCTATAGCGGATCAGTTGTGGACAGGCTCAGCTATAACACCTGAGATCAATATATACAACGGTGAGATCAAGCTTGTTGAGAATGAGGATTACACAGTAGAGTATGCAGACAACACGGATGCCGGAAAAGCGTCAGTGACCATAACAGGCTGTGGTGATCATTACACAGGTCAGATTATCAAATACTTCAATATTACTAAGGAATTTATAGACATAAGCACAAGTGACAAGATCACTTTGACGGGACTTGAGGATCAGTCATACAACTTTGGCATGGCGGTCAGACCAAGCTTTACTCTGAGCTATGACGGCGAGGAGATGACAGCCGGATCAAACGGTGATTATACATATACCTTCAAGGACAACTATGAGGTCGGTACCGCAACACTTGTCATAACAGGTGTGGGCAAGTACAAGGGAACAAAGGAATACACGTTCAAGATTGCCAAGTATGACATATCAGGTGATACACTGATCATATCAGGCGACACATTTGAATATAGCGGTACTGCTATCAAGCCATCACTTGTGGCTGTGAAGGTTGGAACCGTCAACAGAATAACATCATTTGATGATTTCAATGTCACATACGGTGAGAATACAAATGTTGGAAATGGAAGTGTGACCATCACTCCAAAGGCGGACAGCAGCTATACAGGAGAGCTCACACAGAAATTTGTAATATACAAGAAGAGTATTACAGGTGCAACAGTTTCAGCTTCAAGTGTGACATACACAGGTAAGGCACAGACTCCTGCGGTGACAGTTACATGCAAGGACGGAATGGCAGTGCCTTCAGGAAGTTATAGCGTTGAGTATGCCAACAATATCAATGTTGGTACAGCTAAGATCACGGTAACAGCTCTGGAGGATGGCAATTTCGATGGAACCGCTACAGGAAGCTTCGAGATAAAGGCTATAGATATTGCCGGAGCCGATGTGGCTGATATAGCTGACCAGACATACACAGGCTCAGCGATAACACCGGATATAACAGTCAGCTACGATGGCACCGAGCTTGTTGAGGGTGAGGACTATGTTGTATCTTCATATGATAATAATGAGAATGTCAGCACGGCTTCAGCTAAGGCGTCGATAACCATAACTGGTAAGGGCGTATACAGCGGAACAAAGAAGATTGAGTTCAATATTGTTTCTGCATCAGTCAGCAAGGCAGTTGTAACAGGCGTTGAGGACAGTGTGGTATACACTGGCGCAGATATAACATTTGCAGGACTGGCAGTTACAGTGTCGGGCAGAAAGCTCACTGCTGCTGACTACACAGTGAAATATACAAATAACAGAAATGCTTCCACAACTGACAGCAAGGCAGAGATACTTATCACAGGTAAGGGCAATTACACCGGTGAGAAGACAGTTCAGTTCGTGATTGAGCAGAAGGATATAGCAGATTGCACAGTTCAGCCGATCAGCGCACAGATCTATACAGGAAAGGCTGTTGAGCCTGAAGTGACTGTCGCTGACGGTGCAAACACTCTTGTAAAGGGAACGGATTATACCGTTGCATACAGCAACAATATCAATGTCACAACAACCGAGTCAAAGGCTGTTGCTGATATAAGTGGAACAGGCAACTATAAGGGATCTGTGAAGGCAACATTTGATATTGCCAAGAAGATCGTCAAGATAACAGATGCGGATGTTGCTGATATAGCAGATCAGACATACCACATGGGAGATAAGATAGAGCCGGCTGCAACAGTCACAGTGGATGGCGTGAAGCTTGACGCTGACTGCTATACGGTAACTTATACAAACAATGTGAATGTCGGAACTGCGACAATGACAGTTACAGGTATCGCTGTACAGGGATATTCAGGAACTGTCGAGAAGACATTCAAGATACTTCCATTGTCTATTGCAAAGGCAGTGGCATCTAAGACTTATTCAGCGGTGTACACACCGGCTGGAACGACATTTACAGTGGAGAGCTTTGTCATCACAGTTGATGGCAAGAAGTACACTGTGACGGACATGTCAGATTTCACTGTAACACAGAAGAACCTGATAAATGTTGGAACAGGAACAATAACAGTTACTGCAAAGGCTGACTGTAACTTTACAGGAAGCTTTGATATCGCAGCGACAATAACTGCAGCGAAGATAGAGGAGAGCTGGGCAAGCCTTGAGCAGACAGAGTTCAGCTATACCGGATCTGAGATAACTCCTGAGCCGGTTGTCAGAAGTGGAAATGTCATTCTCAAGAAGGATGTCGACTATACACTCAGCTACGACAGCAATGTGGAGTGTTCCGATAAGGCAAGCGTGATGGTGACAGGTACAGGTAACTATACAGGAGAGGTAAAGCTTCTCTTTACTATCTGTGCGAAGTCGCTCACGGGAGCAGAGGTAAGTGCTCAGGCACAGAGCTATACAGGTAAGCCGCTCACCACGAAGATCTCAGTCGTACTTGGAGACGAGAAACTTGTGGAGGAACAGGATTATACAGTAGAGTATGTAGAAGGCGAAGTTACAAATGCAGGAACCGGTAAATTCAAGATCAAAGGCAAGGGCAACTATACCGGAGAGCTTGACGGCACATTTGTCATAAATGCGAGAAGTATAAATGCTGAGGGCATTACGGTTGCAGGTGTGGCAGATAAGACATACACCGGATCTGAGATAACACAGGATATAACAGTTAAGGATGGAGATGCGGTTCTCACAGAGGGAACAGATTACACTGTCGACTATGAGAATAACGTCAATGCATCGACCACAGATTCAAAGGCTGCAGTTACAGTCAGAGGTAAGGGTAACTATGACAGCAGTACAACAAGACGTGTAGAATTTACAATTGGACAGAAGGATATAACAGATGCAGAGATGGACGGCGTGGAGAGTTCAGTCGTATACACAGGAAAGGCTATTACATTTGATCAGGCTGTGCTCACTGTGGACGGTGTTAAGCTTGTAAATGGTGTGGACTACGAGACTGAATATGTCAACAATCTGAATGTATCTACTGCCAGCAGCAAGGCGAATATCATCTTCAGTGCAAAGGGTAATTATACAGGAAAAGCAAGCTGGACATTCACTATCACAGCAAAGAGCATAGAGGATTGTACAGTCAGCGATATTCCGGGACAGACCCACACAGGAAAGGCACTTACACCTGACATAACAGTCAAGGATGGCAGCAGAACTCTTGTGAAGGGCACGGATTATGATGTCGTATACAGCGACAATATTGAGGTGTCAACAGCAGACAAGCCGGCAAAGGCGGTTGTCACAGGAAAGGGCAACTACACCGGATCTGTACAGAAGACATTTATGATAGCAGAGAGAGTTATAGATATAACACCTGCGGTCATCTCGATAACAGACAAGGGACCATTTGTATATAACTATGGCAAGCAGATCACACCGGCTATATCAGTTACACTGGATGGAGAGGTGCTTCCAGAGGATGCGTATACAGTAAGCTATCAGAGCAATGTGAATGCCGGAAAGGCATACATAATCGTGACAGGAGCCGGAGAGTATCATGGAGTCGTAGAGACATCATTTACTATCGAACAGCTCGATGTGACAGGAGGAGTCCTTGAGCTTGAGAAGGATGCTTACGGATATACCGGAAGCGAGATCAAGCCTGTAGTGACAGGAATCACTCTGGCTGGCGGCAGCATAGAGCCTGACACAGATTTTGACGTGACATACAGCAACAATATAAATGTAGGCAGTGGAGAGATAGCTCTCACAGCCAGAAGCAGTTCAAACTATAAGGGAACAGTTACAGGCAAATTTGCGATCACTGCGGCAGACATCACAGATGCCCAGCTCACGGTTGCCGATCAGACATACACAGGTGCTGCACTCAAGCCGACAGTGACAGTATATCTGGGACAGACAAAGCTTATAGAGGGAACAGATTACACAGTGGGATATGCTGACAATACCGATGCCGGAACAGCAACGGTTACTGTGAAGGGTATGGGCAACTATGCCGGAACAGTTAAGACGACCTTCAAGATCGCAGCAAGATCCATAAGTGCAGCAAAGATAACTGTTGCAGATCAGGTGTATACTGGAGCTCCGCTTACACCGGAGATAACAGTTACATTAGGTGGAAAGCAGATCGCAGACACCGAGTATGATGTTGACTACAGTGGAAATACCGATAAGGGTACAGCCACAGTGACGATAACAGGTAAACACAATTACACAGGAACAGCATCAGAGACATTCACTATATCCGCAATGGATATAAGCAAGTGCGTGGTCTCACCTATAGCGTCTGTTGTATACGATGGAACAGCCCACAGTCCAAAGGTTACAGTCAAGAACGGAGAGATAGTTCTGACAGAGGGCAGTGATTATGACGTCACATACAGCGACAATGTAAGTGTTACAACAGACTCAAGAAAGGCAAAGGCAACTATCACAGGCCGTGGAAATTACACAGGTCAGTGTGTGGCTGAGTTTGAGATAACAAAGGCAGACTTTGCAGATGCAGTCATAACAGGAATACCTGAGAGTGTAGAGTATACCGGTGAGAGCATAGTCCTCACAGGATATGAACTCACACGTGGAGATACAAAGCTTGTAGAGAATCAGGACTATGTAGTTGAGTACACTGATAATCAGGAGATCGGAACAGCGACTATCAGATTCATCGGAGCAGGCAATTACAGCGGTGAGAAGACTGCAGCCTTCAAGATAACAAAGGCAGATATAGCAAATTGCGACATCAGCCCGATCCAGGGACAGACATGGACAGGTAAGGCCATAGAGCCGGCGCTCACCATAAAGAATGGCAGCGTTACTCTGAAGGCCGGAACAGATTATGAAGTTACATACAGCAACAATATAGACGAGACGGATGAGGCGAAGGCAGAGATCACCGGTATTGGCAACTATACGGGAACTGCAGTTATCTACTTCTCGATAACAAGAAGCGTTGTGGATATAAGCGGTGCTACAGTGTCGGCTATACCGGCGCAGACATATGCTTTTGGCAAGGCTGTAACTCCTTCAGTCACTGTTATGTATAACGGAATTACACTGAAAGAGAATACAGATTACACCTTAACATATGAGAACAATATAAATGCTGGAACAGCATATGTGATCATAACCGGAACAAAGTATTACTCCAAGACAAAGAGAGTAAGCTTCGCCATCAACCCTGCGGACATATCAGCAGGCCGTGTGGTTATAGATCAGGGAAGCTTTGTGTACACAGGAAAGAGCCAGAAGCCTGAGGTTACAGGCATAGAGTTTGGAGATGTGATGATAACTGATATGGACAGCTTTGACATAAGCTTTGGCAGCAATGTCAATGTAGGAACAGCGTCCATCAGCGTATCAGCAAAGAGCAACACCAACTACAAGGGCAGCGTGACAGGTGAGTTTGCCATAACAGAGGCAGATCTGTCAGGCGCAGCAGTTGAGGTAGACGATGCGGTATATCAGGGAACACCTCTTACACCGGCTGTCAGGGTAACACTTGGTACAGTGGTTCTGACAGAGGGCAGGGATTACACTCTGAGCTACAGCAGTAACACAAACGTAGGAAAGGGTACTGTAAAGATTACAGGAAGTGGCAATTATAAGGGAACCGTCAGTGCAGAGTTTGCTATAACAGAGAGAACGATCACTGATGCCGATGTGGAAGTCGCAGATCAGATCTACACAGGTAAGGAGCTCACTCCTGATGTGGAAGTAACACTTGGAGACAAGCTTCTGACAAATGGTGTGGATTACACAGTTACCTATGAGAAGAATGTCAATGTCGGCACGGCAAACGTTATAGTAAAGGGAACCGGCAATTATAAAGACACTATCACAAAGACCTTCAGAATAGCTGCAGCAGACATTTCAAGTGCAGTTGCGTATAAGATCAGTGATCAGACATATACCGGAAGTCCTATCACCCCGGCAGTGACAGTAAGCATGGCTGATGGAACAACACTGAAAGCCGGTGTTGACTATGAGGCTGAATACACAGGAAACACAGATGTTACGACAAAGGATGCACCTGCACAGGTGGTTATCACAGGAAATGGCAACTATGTAGGAACCCTCAGAACAACATTTGCGATAGTACCTAAGTCACTTACAGGAGTCGCCATCAGCGGATACAGTGAGTCTGTGGCTTACACAGGTGCTGATGTGACATTTGCAGATATTATAGTTGCCGATGGAAGCGAGATCCTCACAGAGGGAATTGATTACAGGATCACATACACGGGTAACAAGGCAGTCACAACAGAGGATGGTACATACTTTACAGTAACAGGTACAGGCAATTACACCGGAAGCAAGGATGTACACTTTGTGATTACGGCAAAGGATCTCAGGGAATGTGATGTCGAGGAGATTGAAAGCCAGATATACACAGGAAAGGCCATAGAGCCGGAAGTAACGATAAGAAATGGTAATGTTCTTCTTGTGAGCGACGTTGACTATGATGTCACATATGAGTCGAATATAAATGAGACTACAGAGACAACAAAGGCTAAGGCTATAATCACAGGAAAGGGCAACTACACAGGAAAGGTAACGAAGGAATTCGTTATAGGAAGAGTATTTACAGATATATCAAAGGCTGAGATAGAGGCTATTCCGGATCAGACATATACGTTCGGACAGGCCATAACCCCTGAAGTCAAGGTAAGCTTTGGAGGAAAGGTACTTACACTTAACACCGACTATACAGTGACTTATACCGATAATATTGATGCGGGAACTGCAACTGTAAAGATCATAGGTACAGGTGATTACAACAAGTCGGTTACAAAGACATTTGTCATAAAGCCGGCAGATATATCAAAGGCGTCAGTAGTTCTCAGGGGAACATCATTCACCTACACAGGTGAGGCGATTACACCTGCAGTGACAAGACTTAGCGTTCCTAATGGTGGTGTGACAGAGAGTATCACAGATCTCTCTTCATTCGCTGTGGAATACAGTGACAATACAGATGCCGGGACGGCAAAGGTTACTGTAAGTGCAGGAAAGGATACGAACTACACCGGAACTGCATCAACCACATTTACTATCACAAGAAAGAGCATAAGCGGTGCGGTCGTGAGCGTGGCAGATGCTGAGTACACCGGATCAGAGGTTATACCGGATGTAAAGGTAACTCTGGGAGATAAGGTGCTGACAGCAGGCGTGGATTACACGGTATCGGCTGAAAACAATGTAGAGGCAGGAGAGGACGCTCTGTTAAAGATCACCGGATGCGGTAATTATGAGGGCGTACTGAGCCAGACATTTGAGATCAGTGCAAAGAGCATAGACGGCGGAAAGTGCAGCATACCGGCTCAGGTATATATAGGATCTGCGCTGACACCTGATGTAGTTCTTGAGGTTGGAGGCAAGACTCTGACCAAGGGTGAGGACTACACAGTTACATACGCAGACAACATAGATGTCACAACGGCTGAGAAGAAGGCATCAGCGATCATCAAGGCCATGGGCAACTACACAGGAAAGCTCACAGTTTACTTTGACATCACGGCAAAGACTCTTACAGCAGCCGATGTTGACAGCATTGATGCTCAGGAATACACCGGCGAGGCGATAGAGCCAGTTGTGGTCGTAAGAAACGGAGACACAGTTCTTGTTGCGGGAAGAGATTACGATGTAACATACAGCAACAATACAGACAAGACTACAGAGGCGAGAGCAGTAGTCAAAGGTAAGGGTAACTATCAGGGAACCGTTACAAAGCTGTTTGAGATATGCGGAGCAAGCATAGCACCGGCGGTTGTGACAGGAATACCTGAGAGCGCAGAATATACAGGTGACAGCATAACCTTTAAGGACATAACAGTTGTGATGAATGGAAAGACACTTGTATATGGAACAGATTACACAGTAAGTTATGAGAACAATGTCAATGCAACCACTGAGGACAGCATGGCATACGTTATCATAAAGGGTAACGACAACTACGGTGGACAGATAAGAACAGCCTTCAGCATAACCCCAAGAAGTCTTGAGAAGTGCAAGGTCGATGCCATCGGAGGACAGACATATACAGGCAGGGAGATCACCCCTGAGGTTACAGTAAGAGATGGATCAAAGGTACTCGAAAATGGAAGAGACTACACGGTATCTTACAGTGACAATATCGAGGTGGGCAAGAATGCCAAGGCAGTTATAGAAGGTAAGGGCAACTACACCGGACAGCTTACAGCAGAGTTCACCATCGCAAAGGAAGTGCTCGACATTTCAAATGCGGTGATAAGTGATATCGCAGATCAGTATTACAACTTCGGTGAGGAGCTCACACCTGCACTCAGTGTAAATCTTGGAGGAAGAAAGCTTACAGAGAATGTTGATTACAGCGTAACCTACACTGATAACATTGAGGCCGGTACGGCTACAGCTACAGTGAAGGGAATCGACCAGAATAAGGGCGAGGTAAGTAAGACATTCAAGATCCTTCCTATAGATATAACAACTGCAGAGATCGCACTTGTGAAGGATTCATATGGTTTCACAGGAGATGCGGTAACAGCAGATGTAGAATCGATAACAGTCACAAGAAATGGAGTTAAGAAGGTACTCACAGATCTCGCAGGATTTGAGATCACATGTACAGACAATGTAAATGTCGGTACGGCTACAGTTAAGATCGCCGCAGGCGAAGGCCAGAGCTATACAGGAAGCACAAGCACATCCTTCAGGATCGTTGCAGCTTCAATAGAGCAGGCAGAGGTCAGCGTTGACAGTGCAGTATATACGGGAAGCGCAATCACTCCTGTATGCAGAGTAGTTCTCGGAGGAAAGACTCTTGCAGAGGGCGTTGACTACAAGGTAACAGTTTCAGGCAATGTGAATGTTACTGACAATGCACTGGTTACTATAGAGGGAACCGGAAATTACACCGGAAAGCTCTCACAGAAGTTCAGCATAACTCCTAAGAGGATATCACAGGCTGAGGTAAAGGCCGATGATGCTGAATACACAGGAAGCGCAGTTACGACAACAGTCAGTGTAGTCCTTGATGGAAAGACTCTTGTTCAGGGAACTGACTATAAGCTCAGCTACAGCGACAATGTGAATGTCACATCTGACACAGCAAAGGCTGTTGTGACAGTGACAGGAACAGGCAACTACACAGGAACAGTCCAGGGAGAGTTCTCTATAACTCCTATGGATATATCAAAGCTTGACATACCGGAGATACCAGATCAGACATACGGCGGTCAGGCAGTAAAACCTGAACTGAGAATTGTAAATGGCAACAATGTCCTCTCAGAGGGCACTGATTACACAGTGGCATACGAGAACAACGATTCGGTTACAGACAAGGCCAGCGCTATTATCTCAGGTAGAGGAAGCTACAAGGGATCAGTGACCAGAACATTTGCTATAAAGGCATACAGCATAGACAATGCAGAGATAAGTGGAATCCAGGATGCGGTAGTATTTACAGGAGATGCCATTGAATTTGCAGATATAGCAGTTGTAGTAAACGGCAGGACACTTGTGAACGGTACGGACTACACAGTAAGCTACGAGAACAACCTGAACGTTACAGATGAGAAGAATCCTGCATATGTGATCATAAAGGGCACAGGAAACTACGGCGGACAGGTTAGAACAGCATTTGCCATAACAGCTAAGAATATCGGCAGATGCAGCATTGATCCGATTGGCGGACAGATATACACAGGTAAGGCGGTTGAGCCTGAGATCACAGTCAGAGATGGCGCAAGGATACTGGAGACCGGAAAGGATTATGACATTACTTACAGCAACAACACAGATGTGACAGACAGTGCTGAGGTCACCATAACAGGTAAGGGCAACTACAGAGGCAGCAACAGTGCGGTATTCACCATCGCACAGGAGGTTGTGGATATATCAAAGGCTGTAATGAGCAAGGTCGATGACCAGTATTACAACTTTGGAAATGCCATAAGACCAGAGGTTACACTTACATATGGCGGCAAGACATTGACACAGGATGTGGACTACGAGCTTGTATACATCGACAATATCAATGAAGGTACGGCGACGATACAGGCAAATGGTATCAACAAGAACACAGGCTCGGTGAGCACAACATTTGCCATAAAGCCAGTAGATATAACAACTGCTGAGGTTGTACTTGAGAATGACTCATTTGAGTACACGGGATCAGAGATCAGACCTGCAGTTAAGATGATAACAGTAAGCAGGGATGGCAAGGCGACGGCAGTGACATCTATGACAGCATTTGATGTGACATACACGGACAATACAAATGTCGGAACTGCTGGTGCGGTTATAAAGGCAGCAAAGGGAAGCGGATTTACAGGAGCTGTGACAAAGAAGTTTGAGATCACAGAGGTGGATATCGCACAGGCTGTAGTTGATGTGGAAGACCATGTGTACACAGGAAGTGCAGTAAAGCCTGCATATACAGTGACACTTGATGGCAAGAAACTCACTGCGGGAACAGATTTTAATGTGGTGTTCAGCAACAATGTAAATGTTGGAACAGCAGCCATCCTCACAGTGACCGGTACAGGAAACTACAAGGGAACAGTTGTCGCATACTTTGCGATAACTGCAAAGGATCTGAGCAAGGCAGATGTGAATGTCCAGTCATCAGTTTACACTGGAAAGCCACTTACACCGGCTGTGACAGTAACTCTCGATGATGAGATATTAAATGCAGACATTGATTATGTTGTTTCTTACAGCAACAATGTAAACGCTACGACAGCAAAGTCAAAGGCGACTGTGACCGTCAAGGGAACAGGAAACTATCAGGGCACTGTGACTGCAACATTCGACATTGAGCCAAAGGCGATCGATGAGGCGAAGATCAATGATATACCGGATCAGATGTACAGCGGCAGTGAGATCAGACCGGATGCAAAGGTGACACTCGATGGAGTACAGCTTGTTGCAGGAACGGACTACACTGTGACATATGAGAACAACATAGAGGTTTCAGATTCAGCCAAGCTTATCGTAACCGGTAAGGGCAATTACAAGGGAACTGTAGAGAAGAACTTCAGTATAAAGAGTCTCACTCTTGAGGACGCAGAGGTATCAGGTATACCAGCCGGCACAGAATACACAGGAAAGGCCATAACATTTGGTGAGATTGTTGTGACACTGGGCGGAAAGAAACTGTCCGAGGATGAGGATTACACAGTAGAGTATAAGAACAATGTAAACGTGACAGACAGTGCGGAGGTTGTGATAACAGGTATCGGCAATTACAGCGGAGAGCTGAGCAGAACATTCAAGATCACAGCTAAGGACATAAGCAAGTGTAGCGTCGATGCGATTGGCGGACAGGTATACACAGGAAAGGCTGTAACACCTGAGGTCACAGTGAGAGACGGAGCACAGGCTCTCGTGTCTGGAACAGATTACAAGACAGAGTACAGCAACAACATAAATGAGACAACGGCCAGCTCGAAGGCTGAGATCAAGATCACAGGATCTGGTAACTACACAGGAAGCATAACAGTGAACTTCACGATATCTAAGAATCTTGTGGATATATCCAAGGCTGTGATAAGCAAGATCAGTGATCAGCTTTACAACTTCGGCCAGCCGCTCACACCGGATGTGACAGTTACATTTGGTGGAAAGACACTTGTATACGGCGAGGATTACGCACTCGTATATGTGGACAACATCGATGAGGGTGTGGCAACCGTAACAGTTAGAGGTATCAATTCAAATACCGGATCTTTATCGGCTAAGTTTAACATCAATCCTGTCGATATAAGTGATGGACAGATAGCTCTTGATGCATCCGAGTATATGTATACAGGAACAGCAGTAAAACCGGTGATCAATTCATTTACAGTGAAGAGAGCTGGAAAGACAGTGACAGTTACTGATTTTGACAACCTTGAGATCAGCTACTCGTCAAATACAAATGTTGGAACAGGTAAGGTTACTATAAAGGCACTTGAGGGTGAAGGCTTCACAGGAAGTGTCAGCAAGACATTTGCAATAGTAGGTGCTTCAGTCGACAATGCTTCAGTAAAGGTTGGAAACGGAGTTTATACGGGTGAAGCTGTAACTCCGGATCACACAGTTACACTCGGAGGCAGGACACTTGTTGAGGGACGCGACTACAGAGCAGACTACAGCAACAATGTGAACGTGACAGACAGTGCAGTGCTCACCATCACAGGTATGGGTAACTACAGTGGAAGCACCACAGCAAGATTTAAGATAAGTGCCAGAAATCTTGCAGATGCAGACATTACGGTGGCATCGGCAAGATACACAGGAGATCCACTTACACCTGCAGTTACAGTTTCACTTGGCGGAACAGCTCTTGTGGAGGACAGAGACTTTACAGTTTCATACAGTGACAATGTGAATGTCACAACAGACACAGATAAGGCAGGCGTTACCATCACAGGTATAGGCAACTACACTGGAACGGCGGTTGAGAAATTCGATATCGCAGCCAGAGACATATCTCTTGTAGAGATAAAGGACATCGACAGACAGAATTATACCGGTAATGCGGTTACACCAAAGCTCACGGTTGTTGACGGACAGAGAGAGCTTGTGGCAGGCAGGGATTACACCGTAAGCTACAAGAACAATGTCGAGGTGACAACGGCAGCAGTTGCGGTGATAACAGGAAAGGGCAATTATTCAGGAGCTGCCAGCAAGCTGTTTGCTATTGGCGGTGCTGATATTGCAGATGCAGATATAACAGGTATAAAAGACAGCGTAACCTACACAGGAAAGGCAATAACATTTGCCGGACTTAAGGTAACATACGGCGACGATGTACTTGTGGCAGGAAGAGACTACACTGTATCATACAGTGGAAATAAGAACGTGACGGACAAGGCAAGTGTTACCATCACAGGTATTGGCAACTACACAGGAAGTGTTAACAGATACTTTGCTATAACAAGAAGAAATCTTGCAGACTGTCATGTGAGCGAGATCGAGGGTCAGATTTACACAGGCAAGAAGATAGAGCCGGAGCTCACAATTACATATGGAGATCTGGTGCTTGTAGAGGGTGTTGACTACGAGATCGAGTACAGCAATAATATTGAGCCTACAGCAGGCGGACAGCCGGCAAAGGCAATAGTAACAGGTAAGAGAAGCTACACAGGAACTGTGGAGAGAGAATTTACCATTACAAAGGATCCTGTAAATATAAGCGGAGCCAAGATCAGTGCAATACCTGATCAGGAGTTTGCAAAGAAGAATATCACACCTGCGGTAAATGTTACATACGGTGGCAAGACGCTTGTACAGGGAACTGATTACAAGGTTTCATACATCAATAACTATAATGTTGGAACTGCCACAGTGACGATCACAGGATATGGAGACTACGTAAGTTCTAAGACGGCAACTTTCGAGATCGTCAAGAGAGACGTAACAGGTTATGTAGCAGAGCTTTCAAAGAGTAGCATGACATACACCGGAAAGACACTCACTCCATCAGTTACAGCTATTAACAGCAGTGACGGAGCATTTGTGCTTGACGATGAAGATATCGCGGGCTTCATAGTGAGATATGCTTCAAATGTAAACGTTGGAACAGCAACGGTTACAGCTACAGCAGGAAGCCGGTCTAACTACACAGGAAGTGTGACAGCAACATTTGCCATAACAGCGGCATCAATCGATAATGCAGTAGTTGTGGCAGAGGATACGGAATACACAGGAAAGCCGGTAACTCCAGCCGTTACAGTGACAGTCAACGGTGTTGTGTTATCAGCAGCGGATTACACAGTGGCTTACAGTAACAACACTGAGGTCGGAACCGCAGAGGTAAGCATAACAGGAAAGGGCAACTACACCGGAGAGACAACAGGTACATTTGAGATAACAGCAAGAAGTATCAAGAACTGTACAGTTGAGTGCAGCACATCGATCGAGTACACAGGAAACCAGCTCATACCTGTTGTAAAGGTAAAGAATGGTGATGTGGAGCTGACAGAGGGAGTTGACTACATACTCAGCTTCGATATGAACACAGATGTGACAGGACGCGCAAAGGTGGTTGTGACCGGTAAGGGCAACTACAAGGATTCAGTGACAAGATACTTTGCAATTACAAAGAAGAGTATCGCTGGAGCTGAGATCAAGGGTATTACAGGAAAGGTATTCACAGGTAATGCAATAACACAGGATATTGAAGTTGAACTGGATGGACAGAAGCTCAGCCAGGGAACGGACTATACTGTGAAGTACGAGAACAATGTTCATGTAGGAACAGCAGTCATAACAATAACAGGTGCAGGCAACTACACAGATTCTGTAAAGAAGAGCTTTGTGATAAGCAAGGCAGATATAAGCAACACGGCTGTTATAAACGGAATTGAGTCCGAGGTTATATACAAGGGCACAGCATTTAAGTTTGATAATGTCACGATAACATGGGGAACAAATGTGCTGAAGGAAGGCAGAGATTACACGATCACATACCAGAACAACAGCGGAATCACCATGACGAGAACAAGTAAGGCTTCAGTCACTGTGAAGTTCGTGGGCGACTACAAGGGAAGCGTTACAAAGCAATTCAGGATCAAGGCATTTGACATATCAAAGGCAACCGTATCAGCGATAGCAGACAAGACCTACACAGGATCAGCGATCAAGCCGGCGGTTACAGTTAAGATCGGCAGTACAGTGATAAATCCAAAGGAGTACACGGTTGAGTACAGCAACAACGTGAAGCCGGGTGTTGCAAGTGTTACGATCACAGGACTTAACAACTTCTACGGAACAAAGAAGGTTACATTCAACATCCTTACTGCAAAGGTGAAGAACCTTGCGGCAAGCGGTGAGACAACAACATCACTGAAGCTATCATGGAGCAGCAGTGCATATGCCCAGGGATATGAGGTGTACAGATATGATACAGGTAAGAAGACATATGTGAAGGTTGCAACAGTGACGGGCACAAGCAGCAATATCACAGGTCTGGCAGCGGGAACTGATTACAAGTTTGCGGTATCAGCATATGTGAAGTCGTCAGGCAAGACACTGTATAGCGAGAAGACAGTCATAAATGCAGCAACAAAGCCAGCTAAGGTTTCAGGTATTTCATTCAGCAGCAGGGCAGAGAAGTCGATAGCGCTCAAGTGGAATACAGTTAAGGGAGCTACAGGCTACAAGGTATACAGACTTGTAGCAAAGGACAATTACAAATATCTTGGTTCGACATCAAAGACAGCTTATAATGTAAACGGTCTGACTGGAAGTACAGCTTACACATTCAAGGTAGTTGCATACAAGAAGGTCGGCAGCAAGGAGCTCGTTGGTGAGGATGCTACAGCAAGGATCATGACAACGCCATCGGCAGTCAAGAATCTTAAGATCAGTGCCAGAAGCAATGCATCAATAACGATGAAATGGAGCAAGGTAAACAACGCTGATGGATACATAGTTTACAGATACCGCGGCAACAGAGCAGTCAAGATCAAGACCATCACAAGCAAGTCAAAGGTCGTATTTGTAAGCTCAAAGCTCAGTGCCGGAACAACGTATAAGTACAGAGTTGTGGCATACAAGAAGGATGGAAAGGCGATCGTAGAGAATGCCGGAACATATGTATCAGGATTTACACTTCCTGCAACACCTGTTGTATCAGCTAAGGCCGGAGTCAAGCAGGCGAAAATTGCATGGAAGAGAGCCAAGGGAGCGACAGGTTACATCGTATACATGTCAACATCAAAGCGTGGCACGTATAAGGCTGTTGCAACCATAAGAAAGGCAGGAACTACTTCATACACCAAGAAGGGCCTGAAGAAAGGCAAGACATATTACTTCAAGGTGCGTGCATTTAACAAGTCAGGTAAGACAACATATAAGAGTTCATACTCAACAGTAAAGAAGATCGTTGTCAAATAGTGACTGACAGTTAGATAAGGGAAAGCCGGAAATAAAACTATAAAAAGCATCCAACCGGGTGAGCCTGGAAACAGGCTTATCTGGTGGATGCTTTTTTGTTATCTATGAGGCGGAGGAATCTGTCCGCCTGAGAGATGATAAAGTCCTTAAGTGCTTTATATGGAAATACATTCGTTGTATTATTGCCTACATCGGTGCCTATGGAGGTGAATGAGTCGAGATCACTCCGCAGTCTGCTCTGTGAGAAACATAGACATTTTTTTATGGTCATATCAGGTGATGAAACCTTCGGTATGATCGGTGAGAAATCCCTGATAAACAATGGATTTGTCACATTGTAATCACCGTAGAAAAACTGTTCTGAGAAGAAATCCCGGAATGGGATGCACCTTCCCTCCGGCTGCATGCTGAGCTCGTGCATTCGGACATGGTCTATGTCGCGTGTCACACAGGTGGGAGTGTTATCGCCTGCCTCAAACTGAAAATATTGCGGCCAGAATTCCTCCACATAGGCGGCGTCCATCATGAGATGGGCAAGTATGCCAAGGTCGGCAGGTGTCATAGCTTCCACTGGATATTCTGACAATATGTGATCGATGTCCGGATATTTTGTTATGAGATCGTTCTGCCATTCCGGCCTGAAATGTGTCAGGGCTTTGTCCGTAACCGCATCTGGAAGAACGCAGCCCAGCAGGAAATCATTCAGCAGCTCCGGCTGGGATTCCTTTGAAATATGAAGTTTATCTGCGATGTATCTGCCCTCGCACAGGTGTATTATGTATCCCGGCATTGCAGCCCTCCCATATAGAATATATTTGTCAATTTGTAAAAAAGTGTACCCCCGGAGCCCCCGTAATGTCAATAAAGACAATTTCATACAAACAGTTTACTTGACTTATAATTTGTTAGGCGGTAAAGTCATAGATGGATAAATGGGATATCCATATCAGAGTAAAAGGAGAAACGTGTTGAATAACGATTACAACAAAGAACAAAACGACAAGAATGACGACAACAAGAATAATGGCAACAAAGGCAAAAACAGGAATGTCATGGTTCTGCTTGTCATCTCGGTGATATTGACACTGCTGTGCTGGAGAGCATACGACAAGATCACAAATGGAACGAAAAAAGAGATCCCGTACAGCGGATTTGTGGAGATGCTGGATTCGGGAGAGGTGGACAATGCAGAGATATATGCCAAGAAGATCAAATTTACCTCAAAGGAGTCTGATGGAACTCTGGACAAGAACACCTATGTGACTGTGAGGATAAGCGACGATAAGCTGGCAGACCGACTTAAGACGGCCCATGAGAAGTATGCCACAACATACGAGGGAAAAGACGAGAGCGGTTCAGCCATGGTCGGAACGATACTTTCATATGTGGTAATGATAGCTGCATTCTATCTGTTTCTTTCGCTCGTGACAAGGCGGAGCGGAATGATGGGCTTTGGCAAATCAAACGCCAAGGTATATATGGAGAAGAAGACCGGAGTCACATTTGCAGATGTTGCAGGAGAGGATGAGGCAAAGGAATCCCTGACTGAGATGGTCGACTTCCTTCACAACCCTAAGAAGTATATGGCTATAGGTGCAAAGCTTCCAAAGGGAGCACTGCTGGTCGGCCCTCCGGGAACCGGAAAGACACTTCTGGCAAAGGCTGTTGCCGGAGAGGCAAACGTGCCATTTTTCTCCATGTCGGGATCAAGCTTCGTGGAGATGTACGTGGGAGTCGGAGCATCGAGAGTCAGAGACCTGTTCAAACAGGCATCTGAGATGGCTCCTTGTATAATATTCATAGACGAGATAGATGCCATAGGCCAGAGCAGAGACAGCGTGAGGGGCGGTGATTCGGAGAGAGAACAGACACTGAACCAGCTTCTTGCCGAGATGGATGGATTTGACACATCCAAGGGAATAGTGATACTGGCTGCAACCAACAGGCCGGAGACACTTGACAAGGCACTCCTGAGACCGGGAAGATTTGACAGAAGAGTAATAGTTGAGAAGCCGGATCTTCAGGGTAGAATAGACACGCTGAAGGTACACTCCAGAAATGTCAAGATGGATGAGACTGTGGATCTCCGTGAGCTTGCGCTTGCCACAGCAGGTGCGGTTGGAGCAGATCTCGCCAACATAATAAATGAGGCGGCGCTCACTGCGGTCAGATCCGGAAGGAGCATGGTTTCACAGGCTGATCTGATTGGTGCGGTGGAGCTTGTATTTGCAGGAAAAGAGAAGAAGGGCAAGCTGCTCGGCGACCAGGAGAAGAAGGTCGTTGCATATCATGAAGTTGGACATGCTCTTCTGGTTGCTCTCCAGAAGCACACTGAGCCTGTTCAGAGAATTACAATAGTTCCTAGAACGATGGGTTCTCTGGGATATGTATGGCAGGTGCCTGAGGAAGAGAAGTATATGGAGACCAAGGCTGAGCTTGAGGCGAACATTGTGACGACCCTCGGCGGAAGAGCTGCAGAGGAATTGAAATTCGAGTCAGTGACCACCGGCGCGGCAAATGATATAGAGCAGGCGACCAAGACAGTGAGAGCGATGATAACCATGTACGGAATGTCAGACAAGTTCGGACTCATGCAGCTTGAGACTGTTCAGGGAAAATATCTCGACAGAAATGCAGTGCTCCAGTGTTCAGACAAGACTGCTGCAAAGGTCGATGAGGAGATTAGGAATCAGCTCAAGAAGGCATATGATGAGGCCAAGAAGCTTCTCTCAGAGCACATGAATGCGTTGGATGCCATCGCACAGTATCTGATAGAGAAGGAGTCGATAACAGGCCAGGAGTTCATGGAGATATTCAACAGAGTTGAAAATGCTGAACAAAATGTTGAACAGGAATAAAATTAAAACAATAATAAGATCAAAAAAAGAGAAGCCGGGGCTGGCAAAAAGCTCCGGCTTCTCTTTTTTCTATATCTGCTTTAGATTATATCTGCTGAAGATCGTCCAGGGTCTTGCCGTATGCCGGTAAAAACTCACACACGAAGTCGTTTACCTCAGGATAAGTCTCAGCCATCTGTGACACGGAATTCATGATCGTACCCATGGCACTGGAGAACTCGGTATTTCCCGATCCTGTCTCCTCCATGCATTTGA
The DNA here is from genome assembly GCF_003434675.1 of Coprococcus sp. AM14-16. Classification (NCBI taxonomy): domain Bacteria; kingdom Bacillati; phylum Bacillota; class Clostridia; order Lachnospirales; family Lachnospiraceae; genus Coprococcus; species Coprococcus sp. AM14-16. The sequence continues at coordinate 1,347,967 of NZ_QTLL01000001.1, read as the reverse complement.
TCAGGGCGGACAGCTTGTCAGCCGCTTTGACGAGCTTCCAAAGATATACATCATTCTCGTCGTCGGCATCCTTAAAGAATATCGGTTCATAGGCTGGTCTGAGATCGTCCGGCAGCTTGTCAAGCAGTGTGTGGCATGCGATATCTTCCACATCCTTGAAGGCTGTCTTGATATCATCGTTGTAGTATTTCACTGGGGTCGGCATGTCGCCGGTGATGATCTCCGATGCATCGTGATAGAGACCTATGAGTGCAGCTCTCTCGGCGTTCAGAGTCTTGCCGTAGCGTACATTGCCGATGGTTGCCAGTGCGTGGGCTATCATGCTCACCTCCAGGCAGTGCTCACACAGATTCTCCTCGCGGTTGTTCCTCATGAGTGCCCATCTGTCAATATATTTCATTCGTGATATAAGTGCAAAAAAGTTGTATTCCATCATAAAATCCTCGTTACTTCTGTTTATCGTTGTGGAAAAAGTTATATACCGCAGTGGCTGCAGTCTTGTTCATTCCCTGCGGGATCTCGAGATCAGCAATGCTGGCGGCACGGATCTTGTCTATGTCCTTGAAGTATGCCAGAAGAGCCTTTCTCCTTGCCGGACCGATGCCCTCAATATCGTCCAGAACTGAGTGGATCTGGGATTTGCTTCTGAGACTTCTGTGGTACTCGATTGCAAATCTGTGGGCCTCATCCTGAAGTCTTGTTATCATGTTGAAGGCCTGTGTATTTGCAGGAAAATCTATCTCCTTGTTGTTGTAATAGAGTCCTCTGGTTCTGTGGTGGTCATCCTTTACCATTCCGCATACCGGGATGTTGAGACCAAGCTCGTCAAGAACCTCCAGAGCTATGTTGACCTGACCCCGGCCGCCATCCATCATGAGTACATCAGGGTAGATATTAAACCGCTCGTCTGTGAACCTTCTTGTGAGTACCTCCCTCATGCTTGCGTAGTCATCCGGCCCGTCTATGGTCCTGAGCTTGAACTTTCTGTAGTCATTCTTCTTGGCGCGTCCGTTTTCAAATACCACCATGGATGCCACGGAGTGATAGCCGCTTATATGCGATATATCAAATGCTTCAAGGCGTCTTGCGGATGAAACTCCGATAAGCTGTGCCAGCTCATTTGCCGCACCCTCAGTGCGCTCCTTTTCACGCTTGAGCTTGTCGGCATCCTGGTTCATGACCAGAAAAGCATTGTCCTTTGCCAGCTTGAGAAGCTTCTGCTTGTCTCCCTTCTGGGGAACAATGATGTGTACCTGACTTCCCCGGCGGGCGCTCAGATATTCCTCGATGACCTTGTAGTCCTCGATCTGCTGCTCGATAATGATCTCCTTTGGCAGATATGGAGTGGAAGCGTAGTATTGCTTGAGAAAAGACTCCATGATCGTGCTGTAAGCCTCAGCATTTACGCCGCTCATGTGGTAGTGTTCCCTGCCGATCATCTTGCCGGATCTTATGAAGAATATGGATATGACACACTCATTTCCAAGATCGGTGGCCATGGCGATCACATCCCTGTCGTCTGCGCTTGTGTCACCGACTCTCTGGGTGGACTCAATGTGATGGATGCTCTTTATCAGATCCCTGATCTCGGCGGCCTGTTCAAATTCCATATCCTCGGACAGCTCCTTCATCTGCTTTTCGAGATCCCTGATCACATGACCGTGGTTGCCGTTCAGAAAGCTTATGGCATCCTGGACATTTTTGTTGTAATCCTCCTTGGAGATATATCCCTGACAGGGCGCCATGCACTGCTTTATCTGGTGATACAGGCAGGGTCTTTCAAGGCCCATATCCCTTGGCAGAACCTTGTTGCAGCTCCTGATGTGATACAGCTTTTTCATCAGCTCTATGATATCCTTCACCGCTTTGGAATTGGTGTATGGGCCGAAATATTTGGAGTGATCCCGTTTCATCTGATGGCTGTACAGTATGCGCGGGTAATCCTCCTCCACAGTAATGCGGATATAGGGATAACCCTTGTCATCCGTGAGCATGGTGTTGTAGTGCGGTCTGTGCTCCTTTATAAGGTTGCACTCTAGAACGAGAGCCTCGATCTCTGAACCGCAGACAATATATTCAAACCATGCAATATGGGATACCATCTTCTGAATCTTCGGGGATTTCTTGTAGCCGGTCTGGAAATACTGATGTACTCTGTTGTACAGATCTATGGCTTTTCCTACATATATAATATGATCCCCCGAATCGTGCATGAGATATACTCCTGGGACATGGGGGAGCTTCTTAAGTTCTTCTTCAAAATCAAACATGTCATTCACCTCAAAAATCTTAGATAAGTATATCACTATACTTACTATCATGTCATTCTTTCATCAGAAAATTTGAAAAATAAAAAAGGATTTTGAGAAAAAACGGAGAATAATAAAAATGTGTGGTAAGAAATATTGATCATGTGATAGGAGAGATTCTATGACGATACGGGAACAGCAGGAAAAAAGGGAGCACGAAGTGCTCAGCAGATATGCGGCGTTCAGTGATCAGTCCACAGGACGTGACAGACCGGAGGAGCAGTGCGACCTCAGAACGGTCTACCAGAGAGACAGGGACAGGATACTCCACTGCAAGGCGTTCAGGAGACTTAAGCATAAGACTCAGGTATTTCTGTCGCCGGGTGATGATCACTACAGGACCAGACTGACCCATACTCTGGAGGTGTCGCAGATAGCAAGGACGATAGCCAGATCACTCAGGCTTAACGAGGATCTGACGGAGGCGATAGCGCTGGGACATGACCTGGGACATACGCCATTTGGACATGTCGGTGAGCGGACACTTGCGGCCTGCGCGGGCAATAATTTCAGCCACAATGTTCAGAGCGTAAGGGTTGTGGAACGTCTTGAGAACCGTGGTGAGGGACTTAATCTCACCTGGGAGGTCCGGGACGGAATGCTAAACCATAAGACATCATGCACTCCGCATACGCTGGAGGGACAGTGTGTGAGACTGGCGGACAAGATAGCGTACGTCAATCATGATATAGATGATGCGATAAGGGGTAACATATTGAAGGAGGAGGATCTTCCGACCAATATCACCGACATTCTCGGGAAGAATACCCGCACCAGACTGAACTGTCTCATACATGATGTGATAAATACGAGTCAGGACAAGGATTATGTCGGTATGTCGGCGGAGATCGGGGATGCTCTGGGGAAGCTGAGAACATACATGTTCAGATATCTCTACACTAACCCGATAGCCAAGAGCGAGGAGCTCAAGGCCGACAAGATGCTGAGGATATTGTATGAATACTTCATTGAGGACGCCAGCAGGCTGACAAATGAATGTGTTGAGATGATATATATGGGAGAGGATCCCAAGACAGTCGTGTGCGACTACATAGCTGGTATGACAGACAATTATGCGATAGAGACATTTAAGAGTATATATATACCGAAGTCCTGGAAGGTCTGAGCATACCTGACAAACAGGAGGAATCGAATTGTATTATTCGGATGACGTGATAAATGAAGTCTTGTCAAGAAATGATATAGTGGATGTTATCGGAAGCTACGCAAGCCTTAAGAAGAAGGGCGCGAATTACGAGGCATGCTGTCCGTTCCATCATGAGAAGACTCCGTCATTTAAGGTCAACAGGGAAAAACAGATGTATCACTGCTTCGGCTGCGGAGTCGGTGGCAACGTGTTTACATTTGTCATGGAATATGAGAACCTCAATTTCCCGGAGGCTGTGGAGAGACTTGCGGAGAGGGCTGGAGTACAGCTCCCTGAGAAGTCCATGAACGCCCAGGAGAGGTCGAGGGAGCAGTATAAGATAACGCTCAGGGAGATGAACAAGACTGCGGCTGCATATTTTCATTATATATTGAAGCACAGCCAGCATGGTGAGAAGGCTTATGAGTATTTTCACGAGACAAGAGGTCTCTCTGATGAGACGATAAATAAATTTGCGCTTGGATATTCAGATATATACAGGGATGATCTGTACAGGTATCTGAAGAGCAAGGGATATACAGATGATCAGATGAAGGGCTCGGGACTTGTTGAGATCAGCGAGAAGGAAGGCGGTGTGGACAAGTTCTGGAACAGAGCCATGATCCCGATACTGGATATAAACGGCAAGGTCATCGCATTTGGCGGACGAGTCATGGGCGATGGAAAACCGAAATATATAAATACCAGTGATACTGCGGTGTTCGACAAGAGCCATACGCTGTTTGCCATGAACATAGCAAGGCGGAGCAGGAGAAAAGGATTTATATGCTGTGAGGGATATATGGATGTCATCTCCATGCATCAGGCAGGATTTGACAATGCCGTGGCATCCCTTGGAACGGCATTTACATTTGGACATGCTGGGATAATAAAGAGATATGCCGATGAGGTTTATCTGGCGTACGACAGTGACGGCGCAGGCGTGGAGGCGACGAAGAAGGTCATAGCAATTCTCCGGGAGGTCGGAGTCAGCGCAAGGGTCATCAATATGAGACCGTACAAGGATCCCGATGAGTTCATACAGAACCTTGGAAGCGAGGCATTTGAGGAGAGGATAAAGAAAGCTGAGAGCGGAATGATGTTCCTTGCAAGGATATATTCTGAGGAATATGACCAGAGCGATCCGGGTGAGCTGACCAAGTTCCAGAACCAGATAGCTAGGGAACTGGCATATATTGAGGACGACCTGGAGAGAAATAATTATGTCGATGCCATAGCGAGGAAATATGTGATCGACAAGGATGCCCTAGCCGCGAAGGTACATGCCTACGGTGTTGCGGGCACGGCAAAGCCGGAGATAGTGGAGCGGGAGACCCGCAGACTCCAGGAACAGCAGGGCTATGAAGAGTTCCCGGGAGACCAGAGCGCGGGAGCTCCGGGAAGACCTGAGACAAAGGATAATAAGACCGCCAAGCTGCTGCTCACATGGCTTGTGAACCGGCCGGAGCTGTTTGCCAGACTTGACGGCGTGGTGAGTGAGGCGGACTTTGAGCCGGGAATATACCGGACCGTAGCGGACAAGCTGTACTCACAGTACAGGGAGAAGCACAAGGTTGAGCCCGCTGTGGTGGTGAACACATTCCAGGATGTGGAGGAACAGAGACTGGTGGCAGGCATGCTCCAGACAGATCTGGCGATAGACATGACCGAGGAGGAGGTTGGCAATGCCATAACCGAGGTCGTGAAAAAGATAAAGCTTGCCAGCATAAAAAAGCAGCTTGAGAGCGAGAATGACATGATGAAGGTTCAGCAGCTCATCAAGGACAGGAAAAAGATAGAAAAGTTTAAAGTTATTTTATAAGAAATAAACAATACATTATGTGGAGGAAAGATATGAGTACAATGGATGCGATCAATTCAAATGAAGACAAGTATATGATCAAGGTGAGTGAGGACGATGCGATCAACGCAAAGTTCAACACAAAGCTTCAGGAATTGCTTGACATAGCTCACAGCAAGAAGAACGTTATAGAGGACACAGAGCTCATCAAGCATTTTAACGATCTCAAGGAGGTTGCCCTTGATCTGGATACCATGCAGAAGATCTTCAATTTCCTTGAAAAGAACGGTGTGGACATACTTCAGATAACAGATGACGATGAGGAGGAGCCAACACTTGACGAGGACGTGATCGCTGAGGGCGAGGATGTTGAGAAGATAGATTTCACAGATACAGGTGATATATCAAGCACAACACAGGATCCTGTCAAGATGTACCTGAAGGATATAGGAAAGGTGCCTCTGCTCAGCGCGGAGGAGGAGATAGAGCTTGCCAAGAGAATGGAGGCAGGCGATGAGATGGCAAAGAAGAAGCTTGCTGAGTCCAACCTCAGACTTGTTGTAAGTATAGCCAAGAGATATGTTGGACGTGGAATGTTATTCCTCGATCTAATACAGGAGGGTAACCTCGGTCTGCTCAAGGCCGTGGAGAAGTTTGATTACAGAAAGGGTTACAAGTTCTCAACATATGCGACATGGTGGATCAGACAGGCCATCACAAGGGCCATCGCAGATCAGGCGAGAACCATAAGAATCCCGGTTCATATGGTTGAGACCATCAACAAGGTTACCAGAGTGAGCAGAGATCTGCTTCAGAAGCTCGGCAGAGAGCCGCTTCCAGAGGAAGTCGGAGAGGTTATGGGACTTCCAAAGGAGAGAGTTCAGGAGATCATGAAGATCGCACAGGAGCCTGTATCACTGGAGACTCCTATCGGTGAGGAGGAGGACAGCCATCTTGGAGATTTCATACAGGATGAGAGTATCCCTACACCTGTTGAGGCGACAAACCAGACACTGCTGCACGAGCAGCTCGACGAGGTAGTCAGCACACTTACAGAGAGAGAGCAGAGAGTTATAAAGCTCAGATTTGGATGGGATGACGGAAGACCAAGAACCCTTGAGGAAGTCGGCAAGGAGTTCAATGTCACAAGAGAGCGTATCAGACAGATCGAGGCAAAGGCGCTCAGAAAGCTGAGACATCCTAACAGAAGCAGAAAGCTCAAGGATTTCCTGTATAACTAGCAGAGAGGACCGCGCGATCTGGCATGGATGGTGCGAGGATAATAATTATGAAAGATATAGAATTGTCACTTCGTATGAAGACTGTTGCCGACATGGTAAAGCCCGGCGGCAGAGTGTGTGATATTGGATGCGACCATGCATTTGTGTCCATATACCTTGTGGCAAATGGCATATCGGACCGGGTCATAGCATCAGATGTTAGAACCGGTCCGTGTGCTATAGCCAGGGATAATATAGCCAGGTGGAATATGACAGACCGTATTGATCTGAGACTCGGAAACGGACTTGCAACCATATCTCCGGGTGAGGTGGATTCCATCATAATAGCCGGCATGGGAGGAATCCTCATAACGGATATACTTGAAGCCGGCATGGATGTGGTACAGTCAGCCGGTCAGCTCGTGCTGCAGCCCCAGTCGGAGACAGAGCATTTGAGAAGGTACATCGCAGAGAATGGCTGGAAGATCACAGAGGAAAAAATGCTGATAGATGCTGGCAAATACTACGTTGTACTGAACGTGGATGTGACAGCACAGGATTTTGGTAATAAGTCAGCCATGGATGAAGTATATTATAAATACGGATATTACCTCATACATAATCATGACAAGATCCTCGGAGAGTATCTGAGGGATAAGCTTGATTCGACCGGAAAAGTTCTTGAAGGACTGAAGAAGGCGGATACGGTCAATGCCAGACGGCGTGCCGGTGAGCTCACGCATGAAAAGGAATGCATGGAAGAGGCATTGAGACTTATATCGGATATGGAGTAGATATTTATATGGGTGATGAGCAGAGAAGTATAACATCATTAAAGACAACTGCAAAGGAGTGGGCGAGGAAAGTCGGTATCGATTCGGTCGACAGGCTGAACGAGATGATCGATTCAGGAAAGGGACTGGAGCTCATACTGGTATGCGAGGCTATGCAGAGTAACTGCATGTATGAGATAGCCAGAAAAGTCTCCGAACAGAAGCGCAGGATAATACTGATATCCGGGCCGAGCTCGGCGGGCAAGACAACACTTTCCCACAGACTCAGTATCCAGCTTCGTGCCATGGGACTCAGACCACATGCGATAGCTGCGGATAACTATTTTGTGAACCGTGAAGACAATCCGAAGGATGAGAATGGCAACTATGATTTCGAGTGCCTGGAGGCCATGGATCTTGAAACACTTAATAGGGATATGACAAGGCTGTTGGACGGTGAAGAGATAGAGCTTCCTGTTTTCAACTTCAAGACCGGAGTGAGGGAATATCATGGGGACCTTCTCAAAATAGGTGAAAATGATGTTATCATCATGGAAGGAATCCATTCGCTTAACCCGAAGATGACATACGGCCTGGCGGATGAAGACAAGTACAAGATATACATAAGTCCTCTTAATCAGTTGTACGTTGAAGGTGAGGACGGCGAGCCGGCAAAGGTTTCAACCATAGACAGCAGACTGCTCAGGAGAATAGTCAGAGACAGCAGGACCAGAGGGAACGATGTGGAGAAGACACTTTCCATGTGGAGCTCAGTCAGAAGGGGAGAGGAGAAATATATCTTCCCATATGAGAGCGAGGCTGATGAGATGTTTAACTCGGGACTGTTGTACGAATATACCGCCATACGGCGTGAGGCGAGACCATTGCTGCTCGGGGTAGATGAGACTTCAGAGCATTACCAGGATGCGGCGAGACTTCTGCGTCTGATAGATATGTTCCACGATATAGACACGGAATACATACCTGCCAATTCCATACTCAGAGAATTTATAGGTGGCGGATGCTTCAGGATATGATGAAGGTTCACACAAGGATATAGAATAACCAATAAGAATAACCAGTAGCATAAAAAATACGGCACAGAGGCAAATCAAATGTCTCCGTGCCGTATTTTTTGTTCAAAATATAAGAAAAATACTATGAAAGGGAATGAGTTGGACTGTAAGCCGGGTTATGTCGAGAGTGATCATCTATCTAGGATTTATGTTACCATAAAACTCAAGCAACCTACCTGGAATGCAGCGGGCAACTGTATCATTCCACAAGCTCCTTTGCAGAAGCTATATTTGGTCTTGCTTCGGATGGGGTTTACAGAGCCTGTCATGTTACCATGGCAGCGGTGAGCTCTTACCTCGCCTTTCCACCCTTACCATACGAATATGGCGGTATATTTCTGTTGCACTGGCCTGGGAGTCGCCTCCACCGGACGTTATCCGGCATCCTGCCCTGTGAAGCCCGGACTTTCCTCACCTGCAAAAATGCAGCCGCGATCACTTATCCAACTCATATAATCTTATAACAAATCACCGGCAAAAAGTAAAGTGAAAATAATCAAAAAACAACGAATGTAGTTTTTAAAACTACTTAACACAGTTAAGAATGCTTGATGTGGATTGCAATTCATGATATAATCTATAGCAAAGACGAGCAGACTAATATATGACTTCAGGCATATGGCGCACACAGCGCTGGAAAGGACTAACAATGGAAGATGTATATTTAACTAATAGAGATTATGTGAAGATAAAGAATCTGAATCTGGTGAGCTACGGTGGCAATCAGAACTGGTCAAAGTCAAAGAAGATGCAGAAGGTCGGATGTGGTGTTATAGCCATGGCAGACCTCACGATGTATCTTGCTGAGCAGAATCCGAATATGATGACCGATGCCATCCGAAAGATCAACAAGCCAAAAGGCTTATACAACAAGCATGACTATCTTGAGTATGTGAGATTTTTCTATGTGCACTACGTGATACTTCTCATGCACAAGGGTATGCTGGGAATAGCACTCAAGCATACGATGAACAGATATTTCATGCTGAACGACATAGGGCTCAAGGCAAAGTGGAAGATGATGCAGTCCGATGAATCGATGCTGAGAGATATAAGACATCTCATAAGAAAGAATAAGCCGGTCATACTGGCCATAGGACCTAACAGATACAATCCATTTGGCAAGAAGGGTATCAGCCTTTATGTGGACAAGGACGGTGAGCTGAAGAGCTCCATCAGGGAGAATGTCCACTCACATTATGTGACTGTTACAGGAGTGTGCACCATAAAAGGAAGAGAATATCTTGTTGTATCTTCATGGGGAAAGAAGTATTATATAGACTATAAGGAATACAGGAATTACGTGAATAACGTCGGTGACAAGTTCACGAGCGGGATATTATATATCCAGGGATTATTATAAGATTTTACACCAGGAGGACATTGTATGAACGCAGTAGAATGTATCAAGACCAGAAGAAGTGTGAGAAAGTTTACAGATGAGATGGTGAGTGTTGACACAGTCAGAGAGATTGTTGAGCTGGCGTCATATGCGCCATCATGGAAGAATACACAGGTTATCAGATATACACTTGTGGAGGAGCCGGAGATCATCGCTAAGATAGCTGCAGAGGGCGTTATGGATTTCCCTCTCAACCAGAAGACAGTCAGCAGAGCGAAGCAGCTCATGATAGTCACCAAGAAGGACGGAATATGTGGCTATGAGAAGTCAGGAGAGTTCAGCACAAGCAAGGGCAGCGAGTGGGAGATGTTCGATGCCGGTATAGCAACCCAGACATTCTGTCTTGCCGCTCATGATAAGGGCGTTGGAACAGTCATACTCGGAATATTTGACGATGCAAAGGTAGGGGAGATAGTTGGTATTCCTGATGGACAGACTGTTGCCGCAGTTGTGGCTATGGGTTATCCTGCATTTGCACCGGAGATGCCGCCTAGAAAGTCAGTGGACGACCTTCTCACAGTGAAGTAGATCACAGAACGGTACAATTACATATAAAAAGAAATTGATGTAAGCTGCACTTTAGTATACACTAAGTGCAGCTTTTTTTAATAAGGAGGCAACATGGCAGACAGGATTTCTTCAAAGGCTGATGTTCTTAAGAGCCTGTATGAAAAATTGAAGTATTCGAGAGTGGAAAAGCTGAAGATAGTAACCGGAGCTGAGCTTGATGCCGATCCGTATGGACTTGCGGCGGAGATAGCAGAAGAATTTGCCGGAGGGTATATCGTGGTCAGAAGCTCGTCCTCAAATGAAGACGGACTCAACACTTCGAATGCCGGTCACTATGAGAGTATTCTGGGAGTGGACCCTTCAGACGGAGAGGCGGTAGTAAGGGCAGTCAGGGAAGTGCTGGATTCATATAAATGTGATCTGGACGATGTGTCCGGCGAACAGGTTCTCATACAGAGACAGATCACGAATATCAGCTACAGCGGCGTTATATTTTCAAGGGAGATCAAGAAGGACAGGCCATATTATACGATAACCTACGATGATTCATCCACAGACGCGGTTACAAGCGGAAGGGGAGGAAAGACGGTATACATAATCAGGAATGTGGACTGTGATGAGCTGCCGGCGAACTGGGCTGCGCTCATCAGATCCATGCGTGAGCTGGAGGAGATGCACCCTGAATATCCACTGGATGTGGAGTTCGCAATAGATGAGGACAATACAGTCACGATATTTCAGATGAGACCTCTTGCAGCCAGCATCAATGGTGTTCACTCCGATGTCGATGACGAAGAGGTGTTCAGGACTGTTTTGGAGGCTGAGGATACATACAGGGAGATCAGCAGCCTGGTTGGGGACAGGAACACCATATTGTCGGATATGGCATTCTGGAATCCTGCGGAGATCATAGGTGAAAATCCCCATCCGCTTGACTATTCCCTGTACAGGGAGATCATCACGTCTGCGGCATGGAATCAGGGACTCAGCTACATTGGTTACAGAGAGGTGGATGGAGACCTCATGTATAAGCTTGGCAACAAGCCGTACATATCTCTTAAGAAGTCGTTCCTGGGGCTGATGCCGGATGAACTGGATGACAGGCTGGAGGCGAAGCTTCTGAAGTATTACGATAAGAAGCTTATAGATGATCCGACCGCCCATGACAAGATAGAATTTGAGATAGCATTTTCCGAATATGACTTCTCGACGGAGGACAAGCTGGGGACACTGACGGAAGCCGGGTTCACCAGGGAGGAGATTGCGGACCTCTCGGATTCGCTGTTCAATCTGACAAACAATGCGATATGCAATTTCAATAGAAACAGGATGAAGGATCTCAGGGCTCTTAACGGCCTTCGTGTCCACCGTGAGAATACGAGAAGCAACTGGCTTATGGCGCACAATGATGTGGTAACGCTGATACAGTATTTTGTACAGCTCATAGAGAGCATAAAGCATTACGGAACCCCGAAATTTGCGCGACAGGCGAGACTGGCATTCATATCGAAGGCGATTAGCAGATCCCTTGTGTACAGAGGATATTTTACGGACAAAGAGATAGACGATTTTATGATGTCGATATATACTGTTGCGTCGGAGTACGATTCTGACTTTCAGGATCTGGTGGACGGCAGGATAACAAGAGTTACATTTGATGAAAAATATGGACATCTGCGTTCAGGCACATACGACATAACCTGCGAGACATACGCCCAGCACGAGTTCGACCTGTCCAAGGGAAGCGCTGCTGCGAGAAAGCAGAGGCAGACCATAGAGGAGCTTAAGCATAATCCTCTGGATTCGGTTAAGCTCATGGAGGCACTTGAGGATATAGGCTTTTATGTGGATCTCAGGGAATTTCTGGATTTCCTCAAGGATTCCATGGAGGAGAGGGAATTCTTCAAGTTCGAGTTCACCAAGACATTAAGCCTTGCCATAGACATACTTATAGATATAGGCGATAAACTTGGCATAAGCAAGGAAGACATGGCATATCTTGAGGTGCCGGATATTCAGCTTATGGTGAACAGACCTGCGGAATTCACAGGCGATATATGGAGAAAGATCATAGATCAGAACAAAAAGAAATTCCAGAGGGCGTCCATGCTTATACTGCCGGAGGTCATATATGATCCGTTGCAGTTAAAATGCATAGAGATATGGGAGGCCAGACCTAACTTCATAACATCTGAATGCGTCACGGGTGACATTCTCCTGCTTGAAAATTATGAGAATGAGGATCACGAGGATGTGGCTGACGTTCAGGATAAGATAGTAGTTCTCCCGAAGGCGGATCCGGGATACGACTGGATATTTGCAAAGGGGATAAAAGGATTTATAACGAAATACGGCGGAGTTGCATCCCACATGGCGATAAGGTGTGCGGAGTTCAACATCCCGGCGGCAATAGGCTGCGGAGACTGCATATACAGTTTCGTGGAAAAACAGCAGACGGTGACGCTCGACTGTGCACACGGTAAGATAACAAAGGGGGTATAGGTTTTATGTTACATGCACTTATAACACAGCGGGAAGGACACAATATGTATGGAAAATATACGGACGTTCTCGAGGCTGCTTATGTGGAGTTCTATGAGAGCCTTGGAATAAGACTCAGACCGGTATCCAACTTTACAAAAAACTTTGATGAGATAGTGGATGAACAGTTTGATCTCCTGATAGTGACAGGGGGCGGAACGCTCCATCCGAGACATTATGTGGAGCCGCACAATGCAGAGCTGCAGCCGCACCGTGATGCGCTAGAGGAGCAACTCATAATGTACTGCGTCCAGAATGAGATCCCAGTGATAGGCGTGTGCAGGGGAATGCAGCACATAAATGCGCTGTTTGGCGGTAAGATAAGTTATTCCGCGCGCTTTAAGGTGCCAAGACCCAGAGGCACAGACCACATGGCAAGGATAGTCAAGACGGACAGATATATCAAGGTAAACAACTTCCACAGCGACTGTGTCTATCTGGAAAATCTGTCGACGATGTTCTATCCGATAGTGGTCGATGAGGAGAATGAATCTGTCGAGGCATTTGTATCACCGACGATGAGCATACTTGCCTTCCAGTGGCATCCTGAGCGTATATTTGAGAGCGAGGAAGGACGGCTTTTTACAAGACATCTTATACAGGATTTCCTTGGGCTTCCGAGAGATGATGTGAAACCGGCGATAGATTAACGTTGAAATGCCATATGAAAGATGCTAAAATAAACTAGCGTATACTTATGAGATAGAAAAGTTGCGATGGAGGCACTATTATGGAGAACGGAAAAGCTAAACAGCTTTTAGATAGAATACAGGATATAGTTGGAGATGGACAGAACGTTCCATTTGCAGCAGGTAAGGTACTGGTCAACAAGGAAGAGGTTCTTGAGATCGTTGAGGAGCTCAAGACTACTATAGATCTGGAACTCAAGGCATATCATGAGATCACAGACAAGAGAAGCAAGATCATCAAGGAGGCAGAGCAGGAGGCCGATGAGATCATCGCGGAGGCCGAGGAGACTGCATCCAGGATCAGGCTTACAAAGCCAAGCCCGCTCTTTGTGGACCGCAAGGTCAAGAGCCTTGGCAAGCAGGACAGGCAGGCGCTCAGAACGGCCAACGAGATATATGCGGCATCTATCATTTATACAAATGAGATGCTGATGGAGATCAACGAGACCGTGAACCAGGCATATAATATGATAAGCATGGAGAGCGACAGAGTCCTTGATTCTCTGAGAAAGAAATCTGAGATCATTGAGAACAACAAGAAGGAGCTCATGGAAGGTCTCATGGATATGAAGAAGCAGGAGCGCTATGCCGATATACTGGAGATCAGCCAGCTTCTGGCGAATGAGCTGTATTACGAGAAGAACAAAGCCAAGGATGAGGAGCACAAGGATAAGAACGGTGAGCCGGAGATGGTTCAGTGGGAGTTCGATTTTGAAGATAAGAAGGAGCCTGAACCGATCCGGGTGAAGGCATCCAGGGAACCGGTCAAGAGTGTCCAGAGGGAGACTGACGATGCGGATTCTTCGATACATGTCATAAAAGACAGTGATCATGACGATAAGATGAGACGCTTTGGAGACAGAACACCGGTGAGACTTGAGGAGTCGATAACGGATGCGAGTGCCAAGGGAAGCGACTCAGACAAGAACGGCAGACCTGATTTCAGAATAGGCGGACGTATATCCGATGCCTATGATGACGTGGATGACGGAGTCGTATAAAAGTTTCGTGCAACATGCAGGGGACGCGCTAGTTTTGAATATTAAAGCCTGATAAGTTGGCGGCTGATACTTTACAGGGGGTAACGTGTCGAATAGCACATTATATGATGCAGCAACACAGCATGCATGGCATTGCGCCGGAGCATGGGAGATCATATAATGGTGGTGTCGTCGACAGGAGGCAACATTTAATATTATATACAAATAAATCAACCTAAAACGCGGAGGTAAAAAGTTATGGGAATTTTAAAGAGATTTAAGGACATTATGTCATCAAACATCAATGCACTTCTTGACAAGGCAGAGGATCCTGAGAAGATGATAGATCAGTACCTCAGAGACCTTCAGGAGGATCTCAGAAAGGTTAAGTCAGAGACTGCAACTGTTATGGCAGAGGAGCAGAGATGCAAGAGACAGCTTGATGAGTGTGACGCAGAGATCGCAAAGATGCAGACATATGCAGAGAAGGCACTTGTAGCAGGTAACGAGGGCGATGCAATGAAGTTCCTCGAGAAGAAGAACCAGCTCACGCAGAAGCAGGTAGCTCTTCAGCAGGCATATGATGCAGCAGCAGCTAACGCAGCCAAGATGAGACAGATGCATGACAAGCTCACAAAGGATGTCAGCGATCTCAATGCAAGAAAAGAGACTATCAAGGCAAAGGTTCAGGTTGCTAAGACTCAGGAGCGTATGAACAAGATGATGAGCGGTATCGGCGATTCATCAGCTTCACTTGATGCATTTTCAAGAATGGAAGCAAAGGCAGACGCTATGCTTGACAAGGCAAATGCAATGAGCGAGCTCAATTCATCAAGCGCAGATTCAATAGATGATCTTGCAAGCAAGTATGATGCAGCTCCAAATGCAGACGTTCAGGATGAGCTTGCAGCACTTAAGGCAAAGATGGGATTATAATATTCCAAACATATTGCAGAACAGAGAGGAGTGCACTACATGGGTTTATTTTCAAATCAGTTTGCTAATGTTGTAGAATGGGAAGAGTACAGAGATGACGTCATCTTCTGGAAGTGGACAAATAGAGAGATCAAGAAGGATTCAAAGCTTATAATCAAACCGGGACAGGATGCTATATTCCTTTATAACGGAGCGGTTGAAGGTATATTTACCGAGTCTGGAAACTACACTATTGATTCACAGATCATACCATTCCTTTCAACATTGAAGGGATTTAAGTTCGGATTCAATTCAGGACTTCGCGCAGAGGTTCTGTTTGTGAATACAAAAGAGTTTACATGTAACTGGGGAACCAGTTCACCGATCAGACTTCAGGCACCGGGACTTCCGGGCGGACTTCCTGTGAGATCAAATGGTAAATTCTCATTCAAGATAGACGATTATAATGTTCTAATAGAGAAGGTTGCAGGTATAAAGCAGCAGTTCACAGTCGATGACATAAGAGACAGGATAAGGGGTATCCTGGACGGACTGCTGATGAAGTGGATCACAAAGGTTGGCGGAGACGTATTCAATCTTATGGCCAATTCCGTTGATATAGCTAAGGGTATCAAGGAAGATCTGGACATGGAACTCTTGGGAATCGGACTTACGATAACTGATTTCAGAATAAGCGAGTTTACATATCCTGAGAATATACAGAAGCGTGCTGATCAGGCTGCTGAGTATTCTATGATAGGGGATATGAACAGATTCCAGCAGGTGAATATGGTTGATTCCATGGCAAGGGGTGGCCGTACAGGAACAGCCGGAAGCAATGCAACGGATATGGCAAATGCCATGGTAGGAATGCAGATGGGAATGGCTATGGCAGGTCAGATGGCCGGAGCTATGAACCAGATGAACAATGCAGCAACGCAGGCAGCGGGAACCGGAACAGCCCCAAAGTTCTGTCCTAACTGTGGACAGCCAACTAACGGTGCGAAGTTCTGTGGCAACTGTGGAACGAAGCTGATCTAAAGACAAATACATTATAATTGAATAATGATATTTTCAAATAAACGCTGTTATGATATACTAGGCAGATGGAATAAAACATATGTTTGGTATATATAACGGCGTTTTTTACGTCACAGGATACAGGAGGAATTATGGCAGGACTTAACGATATGCAGGAACAGGCCTGTGAGCATGTGGATGGGCCACTGCTCATACTTGCGGGAGCAGGAAGCGGAAAGACCAGGGTTATCACACACAGGGTAGCCTATCTCATGGAGCACGAAGGAGTTAATCCTCTGAACATACTGGCGATCACATTCACCAACAAGGCGGCCCGTGAGATGCGAGAGAGAGTTGATCTGATAGTTGGGGACGGAGCTGACAGGGTATGGGTCAGCACATTTCATTCGCTGTGTGTGAGGATACTCAGAAGATATGCTGATAAGATCGGCTATGGCAAGAACTTTGATATATATGATTCGGATGACCAGAAGAGTACGGTGAAGAGTATACTCAAGGATTTTCAGATAGACCCGAAGAGGTATCCCGAGAAGATGTTCATGGCGGAGATATCCAAGGCCAAGGAGAAGTATCTGTCACCTGATGAATTTGCAAAAAAGAATGTTGCAGACTATGCAGGAACAAAGGCTGCAGAGGTGTACACTGAGTATCAGAGTCGTCTTAAGAAGAACAATGCGATGGACTTTGACGATCTTATTTACAAGACGGTGGAGCTGTTCGAGCACAATCCTGATGTCCTTGATACATATCAGAATAGATTCAGATATATCATGGTTGACGAGTATCAGGATACTAATCACATACAGTTCCTGCTGGTCAAGATGCTTGCGAGAAAATACAGGAACCTGTGTGTGGTGGGAGACGATGATCAGTCCATATACAAGTTCAGAGGAGCGAATATAACCAATATCCTGAACTTTGAGAAGGAATATGAGGATGCGAAGGTTATCAAGCTGGAACAGAACTATAGATCCTGTGGCAATATACTTGCCGCAGCGAATGCAGTCATACAGCACAATGCAGGCCGTAAGGATAAGGCTCTGTGGACGGATAAGGATGCCGGTGAGAAGATCTCGTTTGAGCAGTGCGATTCGGAATATGCAGAGGGGGATATGGTGGCGAGCCGTATCAAGACTCTTGTCAGACAGGGAGTGGACTACAGGGATATAGCTATCCTCTACAGGACGAATGCACAGTCCCGTGTGCTCGGAGAGAAGATGGTGTATGCGAACATACCATACAGAGTATATGGCGGCACAAACTTCTATGCCCGAAAGGAGATCAAGGATGTTCTGGCATATCTCAAGGTCATCAACAATTCCACTGACAACCTGTACTTCAGGAGAGTGGTAAATGTTCCGAAGAGAGGTATAGGCGAGGCGAGTCTCAGCAAGGTTGAGTCATTTGCGGATGCGTATGGATTGTCGATGATGGATGCTGCGGCGAGAGCTGACGAGATACCGGGAATGGCTGCCAAGACCTCGGCTAAGATCAGGCAGTTTGCGGAGCTTATCACATCATTCAGGGATATGCTGGCGGATGGTGAGAGCCTTGACTCGGTGTACGACAGGATCCTTGAGGATACGGGTTATGAGTCAGAGCTCATAGCAGAGCACACAGAGGAGGCCATGACTAGGCTTGAGAATATCGATGAACTCCGCAACAAGGTGGTGGAATTCACAGAGGATAATGAGGAGGCAGGGCTCAGCGAGTTCCTGGAGGAGATTGCGCTTGTGTCTGACCTCGATGCCATGTCGGAGGATGACAATCAGGTCAAGCTGATGACTCTCCACAGTGCCAAGGGTCTGGAGTTCCCATATGTATTTATATGCGGAATGGAGGACAGAGTATTTCCTAGTGGAATGGCACTCAACTCAGATGATCCCGATGCTCTTGAGGAGGAGAGACGTCTGTGTTACGTGGGTATAACCAGAGCCATGAAAAAGCTGTACCTGAGTGCGGCGAAGGAACGAATGATGCATGGTAACAGGGTGTACAGCGATGTGTCCAGATTCATAAGAGAGATCCCGCCTATGCTGTTTGAGCATGAAGCTGATATGAAGAATATGGCAAAGCGAAGAGAGTCGGAGTCTGTCGACAGATATAACAGAGGTGAAGGACGCAGAGATGCGTATGGAAGTTCATATGGTGATACATATGCCGGCTATGGCGGTGGAAGAACCGCTGGAGCAGCCTCAGGCAGAAGCTATGGACAGAAGAATCCATACAGCAGCTATGCAAAACAGCAGTCATACGGGCAGCCGTCTTCCCAGCCTTCGTTCGGCAAAGCCTTTGTGGTAAACAGTGTTGGCAAGCCGGATTATGCTGTTGGAGACAGAGTCAGACATATTAAGTTTGGTCCGGGTACTGTGGAGGCTTTGGAGAAGGGCGATAAGGATTACGAGGTTACAGTGAATTTCGACAGATGCGGTGTCAGGAAGATGTTTGCTTCGTTTGCAAAGCTCAAAAAATGCGAGTAGTCAATTAAACCGCATGTTAGATTTATTTATAAAATACATATAGAAATAATCAAAACCGTATGCTATAATTTTGGTATGTGTTGGGAGATAATAACTGTATGTTTCTTCTCTCAAATCAATATAATATAATGAAACCCGTTACAGGGTTAAGAAAGGGTGGAATGTAACGATGAAGAGTAGTGACGTAATCTTAGTTAAAGGCGATGCAACAGAAGAGAAGGCAAAGAGCACATTATTTGTGATCTTGGTTATCATTGGTGCCGTTGCTGCTATTGCAGGTATTGCATATGCAGTATATTCATATCTTACACCAGACTTCCTTGATGATTTTGATGATGACTTCGACGATGATTTCGACGATGACTTCTTCGATGATGAGGAAGATACAGATGAGGCAGAGCCAGCAGCAGAAGCAGCCGAGGCGGCAGACGCTGAGTAATTCGTACTGTATTATATAGAAGAATATGGTAGTATAAAGATACGCTCTATCCATTGAGGATAGAGCGTATTTTTTTGCCATCTACTAAAAAAAATGGAAGATAGGACGAAACGTCATGATAAAAGGTATAAAAAATGCGGATAACAGGAATCGAACCTGCACCCCGAAGGACTAGATCCTAAGTCTAGCGCGTCTGCCAGTTCCGCCATATCCGCTTAATTCTCCGTAAAATAAAAATAGCCCCTCATACCAGAAGGGAAATAGTGAGCCATCGGGGACTCGAACCCCGGACAACTTGATTAAAAGTCAAGTGCTCTACCGCCTGAGCTAATGGCCCATAAGTCTGGACTTTAATAACTGGGCTAGCTGGATTCGAACCAGCGAATGCAGGAGTCAAAGTCCTGTGCCTTACCGCTTGGCGATAACCCAATAGCATCGCTAATATGTGCGATAAAGAAAAAGGGTGGATAGAGGGACTCGAACCCTCGGCCTCCAGAGCCACAATCTGGCGCGCTAGCCAACTGCGCCATACCCACCATAGGCTTATAAAATAATTGTTATTTTATAAAAATATATCTTAGCCTGCTAACAGTAGTAGTAGCTAAGATACAAAAATGTGCCCGAAGGGATTCGAACCCCCGACCCACGGCTTAGAAGGCCGTTGCTCTATCCAGCTGAGCTACGGACACGTACCAATTCCCGCTATATGTATATGTTAGCGAAAATAAAGAGCGGGTGATGGGAATCGAACCCACGTATCTAGCTTGGAAGGCTAGTGTTCTACCATTGAACTACACCCGCATAATGCTTAACAGTGTTTTGGATTATAAGTCGGGGTGACAGGATTCGAACCTGCGACCTCTTGATCCCAAATCAAGCGCTCTAGCCAAGCTGAGCCACACCCCGTTAGTCCTTTGCGACCAACGCAAAACCTATTATACACAAGTCGGTGATGTTTGTCAACAACTTTTTTAATTTTTTTTTGAAAATCAGTTGCTGATGTGTTATATTGAATCAGACGTTATCGCCTGTTCATCAAACCGACTTTTGCATTATATGCATTATAGGAGCGAAAGTCAATAGGTATTTTGAAAAAAATTGAAAATTGTGAGGATGTGTAGTAATGGATAATTTTATATTCAGCATAAATGCAACGATACCGATATTTCTGGTGATACTTCTGGGATGGTTTCTGATGAAGATACATATTATAACAGAAGAGTTCGCCAACGTGGCGAATAAATATGTGTTCAAGGTAGCCCTTCCGGTTCTGCTGTTCAGGGATATTGCGACGACCTCCATATTGGACGACCTCAATGTAAAGTTTGTTCTGTTCTGCTTCTTTGGAACGATCATAATGTTTGGGCTGGTATGGGTGTTGGCACTGATATACTGTAAGGACAGAACCATGATTGGTGCATTTGTGCAGGGGGGAGCAAGAGGAAGTGCTGCGGTTCTCGGCGTTGCATTTGTGGAGAATATCTGTGGCAACTCGGGCATGGCGCCTCTCATGATAGTGTCAGCGGTGCCGATGTACAATATTATATCAGTAATAGCTCTGACATTTGGCGGGAACGACAGACAGAGGGGAACAGCGGGTATCAAGAAAGCGTTCGTCAATATATTGAAGAATCCGATCATCATAGGAATATTGCTTGGAATCCCGTTCTCTGTATTTGACATACCGATACCAGCCATACCGACAAGAACTATCAGTTATATAGCACAGACGGCGACTCCTATAGCGCTCATAGCCATAGGTGCTGGATTTGACTCACAGCAGGCATTGACCAGGCTCAAGCCGTCACTTGTGGCAACGGTCATAAAGCTTGTGATTCTTCCTGTCATATTCCTTCCGGCTGCCATTGGTATGGGCTTTGGGCCGAGTGAGATTGTTGCTATACTTATAATGGTTGGAGCACCGGCTACGGTGTCGGGATACATCATGGCGAAGAATATGGACAATGATTATGTGCTGTCATCGAATATTATCGTTTTATCCACATTATTATCGTCAGTGACGTTGACTCTGTGGGTGTTTGTGTTAAAATGTTTGGGAGTAATCTAATTTTATTATACAGAGGTTTAATTAATGGATAACATTGACTACAAGATACTGAGATGCCTGAAGGACAATGCGAGACTTACAGCATCGGCCATCAGTGAAGAGATCAATCTCTCTGTCTCGGCCGTGATAGAGAGAATAAGGAAGATGGAGAGCAGCGGGGTAATAAAGGGATATACCATTGAGGTTGACCAGAAAAAGCTGGGCAATGAGATGGTAGCCATCATGGAAGTGAGACTGAAGCATCCGAAATATTATGATGAATTTGCACAGCTTATACAGACAAATGACAGCATAGTCGCATGCTTCTATATGACAGGAGATTTTGACTTTATATTGAAGATAGTGACTGATTCCGCTGCAGGTCTGGACGAGGTGTATAGATTTGTGAAGGGATATGAGGGTGTGTCTGCAACTGAAACGCACTTTGTTCTCAAGACGCTCAAGGACGAAGTATCAGTTATACCGGAGGTAAAGGAAAAATGAACAACATAGTACTTACAGGCATGCCGGGAGCGGGCAAGAGCACTATAGGGGTTCTTCTGGCAAAGGTTCTCGGTTATAAGTTCATCGATGCAGATATTCTCATACAGAACAGTCAGGGAATGCTGCTCAGGGAGATAATAGCAAAGTATGGCGATGATGGGTTTTTAAAGATAGAGAATGATGTGAACAAGGGTATCACAGACCAACATGCAGTCATAGCCACAGGTGGAAGCGCTGTGTACTGTACTGAGGCCATGAAGAAATACATGGCGGAGGATACAGTTATATATATAAATCTTCCGTATGAGGAGATAGCGAACAGACTTGGCAATATCAAGAGAAGAGGCGTGGTGCTGAAGGATGGACAGACTCTGAAAGATTTGTATAATGAGAGGACAAAGCTTTATGAGAAATACTGCCATATCAATATCAAAGCGGAAGGTCTTGGAATTGAGGAATTGCTGGACAGCGTTGCGGGCATGATAATTGTCAGAAGAGATCTGTAATACGTCATATGCCACATGATAGGGATAGAAAAGCTGCTTATATAGCTGAGGTGAAAATGTAGCATATATACAATGGAGGGAATGTATGGAGATATTAAAAATGTTAGGTCAGATACTGCTTCTTGTGCTTGGATTTGTGTTTATGATAAAGGGAGCGGATGTATTTGTAGATGGTGCGTCTAAAATAGCTGTCAAATGCAACATACCAGAGATGGTAGTTGGCTTAACAATAGTTGCCATGGGCACTAGTGCTCCAGAAGCAGCTGTCAGCATAAAGGCGGCACTTTCGCCTGCGGGAGCCGGGATCACTGTTGGAAATGTGCTTGGAAGCAACATTATTAACATACTTGTCATCCTTGGAGTGACAGCACTCATAGCAGCACTTCCTATAAAGAAAAATACACTTAGGATAGATATACCATTTGTTATCGTGGCATCGATCATGATACTCTGCATGGGATATTTTGATGGTGTGCTCAGCAGACTTGAGGGTGTGATATTCTATGTAGTGTTTATTGGATTTTTGGTATATCTGATCATCAGCGCGAAGAATGGCAACAGCGAGAGTGATTCTATAGAACTCACGGAGAAGGATAAGACTCCGAGACTTATACTGTTTATAATCATAGGATTAGCGCTGGTCGTGGTCGGAAGTAATTTCACTGTAAATGCGGCATCATATATAGCTGGAAAGCTCGGTATGACAGAGAGACTCATAGGTCTTACAATAGTGGCATTTGGCACATCTCTTCCTGAGCTTGTGACATCATGCACAGCGGCAAAAAAGGGGCAGACAGATATTGCCATAGGCAACATAGTTGGAAGCAATATATTCAATATACTTTTCGTTGCCGGAACTACAATGCTCATAACCCCAGTGCAGTTTGAGCAGAACTTCCTGTTGGATGGCATCATGGCAATAGTGGCTGCTGTTCTCCTCTGGGTGTGCAGCGTCAGAAAGAAGAAGCTCACCAGGTCGGGCGGAATAGTGATGCTGGCTGTGTATGCGGTATATTTTGCTTATATTATGTACAAGAATTATATGTAGCAGATATCAAATGAATGGGGTATAGTCATTTATGTGATGATTATGAACCGGAAGAGTTGGTGTGTATAACAAGTCACTATGACAAGGATTATTACAGTATGGATGATTTTTATGATTTAGATGAACTTGATTAGATCTCAATAAAAAATACAGCGTGTAGCGATTGCCGCACGCTGTATTTTTTGTGGATATTTCTTGACTATGGTATGGGTATAACTTATAATCAGATATAGCAATTTAAACCGCAAAACTTTAAAGTTGACACGCTTTGATGTGATAAAGTAAACCGCGGATAAAAAATGTATTGGGAGGATACTATGGTACTCAAAGTTATTATGCTTGTTGTTTTCTTTGCAATCATGCTTGGAGTTGGATTTTACTCGAGAAAACACACAAAGGATGTGAATGGATTTGTTCTCGGAGGCAGAAGTGTTGGCCCGTGGCTCACGGCATTTGCCTATGGAACATCTTACTTCTCAGCGGTTATATTCATTGGATATGCCGGACAGTTTGGATGGAAGTACGGAATTGCTTCCACATGGATAGGAATTGGAAATGCGCTGCTTGGCTCACTGGTGGCATGGGTAGTTCTCGGAAGAAGAACAAGACTGCTCACACAGGAGCTTGACACGAGAACTATGCCGGAGTTCTTCGAGAAGAGATACTCCAGCAAGTCATTGAAGCTTTTCTCGTCGATCATCATCTTCATCTTCCTCATTCCATATACAGCGTCACTGTACAACGGACTTTCAAGACTGTTCGGAATGGCGTTCAATGTTGACTATAAGATATGCGTAATCGTCATGGCTGCCCTTACAGGTATATATGTAATCGTTGGTGGATACATGGCGACTGCTATCAACGATTTCATCCAGGGACTCATCATGCTGGTGGGAATCGTGGCAGTCATATATGCGGTACTCAACAACTATGGTGGACTCACAGGCGCGCTAGACAGTCTGGCAAGGATAAATGATCCTGCAGTGTCAGATACACCTGGTGTATTTGCATCATTCCTGGGACCTGACGTGTTCAATCTGTTTTGTGTCGTCGTGCTGACATCCCTTGGAACATGGGGACTTCCACAGATGGTACAGAAGTTCTACGCCATAAAGGATGAGAGATCCATCAAGACAGGTACGGTTGTGTCGACACTGTTTGCGATCGTAGTTGCCGGCGGATGCTATTTCCTCGGCGGTTTTGGAAGACTGACAGGAACCGATGTTGCTACAGAGGGATTCGATGCCATCATTCCACATCTGCTTGAGAAGCTTCCAGCTGCCCTTATGGGACTTGTGGTCATACTGGTGCTTTCAGCATCTATGTCCACACTTTCTTCGCTGGTCCTTACATCCAGCTCAACGCTTACCATCGACTTTATAAAGCCGGTCATTGCACCGAAGATGGATGAGAAGAAACAGATACTTGTCATGAGGCTCATGCTCGTTATGTTTGTTGCTGTATCGGCTGTTATTGCCATCGTGCAGTACTCAAGCAGGATAACGTTCATAGCACAGCTTATGGGTGTTTCATGGGGGGCTATAGCAGGTGCGTTCCTTGCTCCATTTTTATATGGCTTATACTGGAAGAAGACTACAGTTGCGGCATGCTGGACATGCTTTATATGGGGAACAGGAATCATGACGCTGAACTTTATAAGCAATACATGGGGATTGTTCAAGTTCCCGGCAGTGATGCAGTCACCTATCAACTGCGGTGCGGTTGCAATGGTGGGCGGTCTCATAATAGTTCCTATTGTGAGCCTGTTCACAAAGAAGCCTGACCAGAAGAAGGTCGAGGATGCCTTCTCATGCTACGAGGAGACGGTTACAGTAGCCCACAGAAAGGCACTTGACTAGTATAGGATAAACGTGCATGTAGACGCGATAAAAGCGACGGGTCATATACATAGATATTACACGGTCTTTACACAAAACTTTGTTGAAAGGCCGTGTTTTTTATGTTAATATTATCAGGCGGTAATGTGCATTTGAGGCATGCTGTAATCTATGTGGCAGGAGGCGCAGATATGATCACGCTGTACAGAACAGATGACAGAATTTTGAGTGAAATACAGGAATATGGTCCTGGTGCCTGGATAGTCATGACTAAGCCAACAATAGATGAGAGTAAGAGCATAGCCGAGAGGTTTGAGATAGATCTGGCGGATGTCAGAGCCGCACTGGATGACGAGGAGAGCTCACGTGTTCAGGTGGAGGACAACTACACACTGATAATCGTGGATATCCCTTCTATAGAGATAAGAAATGAACGTGAGGCATATACTACGATTCCACTTGGTATCATACTTGTTGCAGACTGTATCATCACCATATGTGCTGAGGAGACACCGGTACTTGAGGCATTCATGGAAGGCAAGGTGAGAGAATTCAGTACCAAGAAGAGGATGAGGTTCATGTACCAGATACTCTACAGGAACTGTACCACATACCAGTATTATCTGAGAGTCATGGACAGAAGAAGAACCCTTATTGAGCAACGTATCCAGGAGGAGACCGAGGATGCGGATCTCATAGATCTTCACGAGCTGGAGTCCAACCTCGTATACTTCGCCACATCACTGAGAGCGAATGGAGTAGTTCTTGACAAGCTGACAAGATACGGCAGGATCAAGCAGTATCCGGAGGACAAGGAATTGCTTGACGACGTTTTGGTGGAGAACAAGCAGGCTATCGAGATGACACAGATATACAGGGATATCATAAGTGGTACGAGAGAGCTCATGACGACCATCATAAACAACAGACTGAACAACGCCATGAAGTTTCTGGCGGCCATAACCATCGTCATGGCTGTGCCTACAGTTATATCGGGTGTGTATGGAATGAATGTGGGCACGAAGTGGATGCCATTTGCGAATGTACCATATGGATTTGAGATAGTGTGCGGTATAATACTCGTTATAAGTATTGTGATAGCTTTGATATTGAAGAAAAAGAAGATGCTCAAACAATAGGGCAGATAGAAAAAGGATCACCGGCGGTTTTGTTGCTGCCGGTGGTCCTTTTTTGTGCCGTTGTTATTTGTTGTTGATAGGTATTCCGTTTACCTCGACCTGATCGGATATCTGGATGACGATGCATTTCCTTCCGTCGATCTCCATGGTCTCTACCAGATCAGTTCTCTCAGGATTCACCTTGATGACCACATCAGGAGTCTTTACCTCAAATGTTTTTGTGTTTGCAACATTTGTCGCGTACATGACAGTTGACTTCTCACGCGGTACAACTATGGCCGGTTCATCCTCCGGGTTCTCAGATGGCTGCTCAGGCGGTGCTGCCGCAGCGGTTACCTTCTCGTAGTGGGCGTCAAAATCTGCCATCTTCTCATCTGATACTCCGCTCTCTGTCAGCAGATTCTTTATAGTGTTCTTGGATAGGGTCAGCGGTTCAGGACTGTCCTTTCTCTGCTCTATCATCTCGTTCAGATTGTCGTGTATTGTACGCACCATGTCGTAATTACAGTCATCGCCCAGAGTCTCAGCCACGATCTCCTGGAATACATCCTTCTGCTCGCCCGCTGTTATAGGAAGAGAAGTGCCAAGGATGTTACTTATGAAGCTGTCGTGAAGCTCCTCCGGTTTTTTGGTGTAGTACAGAACGTTGTGGATATCCGTGCTCCTGTCGATAAATGCCGGGAACAGGAAGCCTATGTCCGGCATGTCGACCACCCAGTCGCGGACTCTGTTGTGGAATGTGCTTTCAACGTCGAAGTAGCTGAGTCCCGCCTTGGACAGGTTGACGTGGCAAATGGAGCACATGATATAGTCATACACCTCGTCTGATGCATCGTCCATCATGATGCCGTCGGTTGTCTTGCCCGGAACATCATATGTATCGTGGATGAGCAGTATGAGGTAGTTGCCGGTGTAATCGTAGTTCTCGATGACCTTGTCATAGAACTCATTTATCAGCTCATCGTTCTCAAGCTTGCTCTTCCTGAGTTTATTCAGGAATTCCTGTGTGCCGCCTTCAAACTCCTGTGAGGTAGGAAATGGCATGGTGACAAGATTCTTGCCAATGCTTCCTGATAAAGTCTTTTTCAGTATTTCAAAATATTTGTATGTTTCTTCTTCCGGCATGGTGAGAAACTGTTCGTTGATGGTCGCCACCTTGTTGCAGTCTCCGTCCACGTAGCATCCGCGGATCTTGCTTATGGAGCATTCCTTTGGAGCAAACAGGTGTCTTATCTCAAGTACGTCTTTTTTTGTCATAAATAAAACTCCGTTTCTATATAGTGATATATTTTGCGTTATAACATCTGCAATGACAGACCGCCTCCTAAGTATACCACAAATAATGACAAGTCTTAAAGATATCTTAAACTTTATAATGGTTGTTTCTTAATGGCAGTATGGCGATAATTGAGAACAGGAGGTGATTGTGGTAAGCTAAGGATAAATACGAAAAAGGTGAGGACAAGAAAAATGTACAATATATTAATATGTGACGATGAAAAAGATATAGTATCAGCTATAGAGATATATCTTAAGACAGCCGGGTATTCGGTGTATAAAGCTTACAATGGTATGGAGGCAGTTGATATGGTAAATTCTAATGACATACAGCTTGTACTCATGGACGTCATGATGCCTCAGATGGACGGTATAACAGCCATGGCAAAGATAAGAGAGAGCAGCAATGTGCCGGTTATCATGCTTACGGCAAAGAGTGAGGATACCGACAAGGTGCTGGGACTTGAGGTCGGCGCAGATGACTATGTGACAAAACCATTTAATCCGGTGGAACTTCTGGCAAGGGTAAAGTCCCAGCTCAGGCGTTACATGCAGCTGGGAGGCGGAGAGACACCAAAGGATAAGCTGGTTATCGGAGGTATAGAACTTGACGACAAATCCAAACAGGTCACACTTGACGGTGAACTTATGCCACTCACCCCGACGGAGTATGACATCCTGAAACTTCTTATGCAGAATGTGGGAAAGGTATTTTCCACGAAGGAGATATATAAGGCGGTGTGGAAGGAGGATCCGATGGGAGCGGAAGGCTCTGTTGCGGTTCATATAAGACACCTGAGAGAAAAGATAGAGATAAATCCATCTGATCCGAGATACATAAAGGTTATCTGGGGAAGAGGATATAGAATGGAGGGACAATAGTGGATAAAACAATTTATAAGATACGAGGAAATGTGTTCTTTAAACTTGGAATATATATTCTTGTGGCGGTGCTGGCATATGGAACGCTGTATACAGGCGGTCTGGTGCTGCAGGGAAGCTACCTTGGAGTGTACAGTGATGATGATCAGGGCGCGACGCCGTATGAGAGACTTGTAAACGATTATGTGGAGGACACAAATGATGCGCTTACCGAAAAGGTGAAGGCTTACATCCAGGATACAAGGTCGCAGCTGGAAAGCATTACAACATATAATCAGCTCGTGAGTGCTGATCATAACGGAGATATGGTTATAACTGCGGATGATGTTTTCCGGAGATTGACCAATGCGGATACAACATCTGCGATCAAGTCGTCATACCGGTATGAGGATATGAGCGAACGAGGTGATATCGGCTATATGCTGACGGCATCCTGCAGTGATGATACAAATGTCAGCATCAATAATGGAAAGATAAAAGTAACGACCGGAAATATAAAGCTGATAAACGATGATGCACGGCTGGACGATAATATATATACAAATGATTATGATAGCACGATAGAAGTACCTGTTAAAAGATATATTGTGTTTGACAAACAGAGCGATATGGAACAGGGCGAGCAGTATATCAATGCTCTGCTGGGGAATTATGATCCATATTATGACGAATACATTTATAATGAAGAATATGAAGAAAGTGATACTGTGGAGGCTGATACAGATTCTGTATTGACAGCGGATGGCAAGTCTATTACCAAACAGGATATCATGTATGGCGATTATTATCCTAGCTCAGTTGAAAAACTGTATCTTGATGAAGCAGACGATTCTGGCAGTTCATCTGGAAAGGTCTACTGTCTTGTGCTAAGCTATGATGCATATTCATTTATAAATATCACGGGAAAATGCTATGTGGACGTGGCGGCTGCTGTAGACAACATCAAAGCGTCAAATCCGGAAATGGTTCAATACATTGGAATATGGAGGACGAAGAGCAAGGGGATATTGGCGGGATTTGCAGTTATGCTGCTGCTGTGCATCGTCATGTCAATATTTTCAATGGTCAACGCCGGCGTAAAGACAGGGAAGGAGACGATCACTCTTGGCAGATTTGAGAGGACTCCGACTGAGCTTGTGCTGGCTATGACAGTATGCTCTGTTGCAGCAGCAGTAGGGATCTGCGTTGAAAGCGGTATTGCATCCATGTGTGTGAACCAGTATAGGAATTACACATTTGTATCAGAGAATATACAGTATATTGCGTTTCTGGTGCCGGTGGCATGCCTATATTCTGTGGCATTGTTTTTCTTTAATAATATAGTCGCTAAGGTGAAGGCGGGAACATTTTTTGCAGACTGTCTGATAATCCGCGCACTGAAGTGGATAGCAAGAAAGACGAAAGCTTGTTTCAGGTATGTGAAAAGTCATATGTCCCTGACGCAGAAGGGCGTATGGGCTTATATAGGTATAACTATAGTAGAGATAATTTTTGTGGCAATCCTGGCAGCAGGCAGCATGAGAGGCCTTCTTTGGGTGGTGATTTATATCATTTTAAAATGGCTGTGCATAGTCGGAATAGTGGCATATCTCATACAGACACAAGAGTTATACAAGTGCGCAAAGGAGATGGCGGAGGGCAATCTGGACAGGAAAGCGGACACAAGCAAAATGTTCTGGGTATTCCGCGCACATGGTGAACACCTCAACCAGATAAGAGACGGCATGTCAAAGGCTGTTGAGGCCAGAATGAAGAGCGAGCATTTGAAGACAGAACTCATAACAAATGTATCCCACGATATAAAGACCCCGCTTACATCCATAATCAACTATGTTGATCTGCTGCAGAAGGACGATATGGATGAGAAGACAAGACAGGAATATATAGAAGTTCTCTCAAGGCAGTCTGCGAGATTGAAAAAACTCATAGAGGATCTGGTCGAGGCATCCAAGGCATCCACTGGCAATATCCAGATAAACTGGGCAGAGATAGATGCCAATATGCTGCTTGAGCAGGCTGTTGCAGAATATGAGGATAAACTTGCAAATGCCGGGCTTAAGGTCGTATTCACAAGATCAGAGTTGCCGGCAGTCATAAGAGCTGATGGACAGCATCTGTGGAGAGTATTTGATAATCTTCTGTGTAATATAAGCAAATATGCAATGCCGGGGACAAGGGTATATGCATCGGTGATAATCGATGACAGAAAGACCAGGATTGAGTTCAAGAATATATCCAGAGATCCGCTCAATGTGTCCAGTGATGAGCTCATGGAGAGATTTGTCCGTGGAGACAGCTCCAGAAATACGGAGGGAAGCGGACTGGGATTGTCTATTGCAAACAGTCTGTGTACACTGATGGGTGCAAAATTCAGATTGAGCATAGATGGTGATCTGTTCAAGGCAGTTATAACATTTGACTGCGGAACTCCGCAGAAGAAAACCAATTGTTAGAATAATGTGTGATCTGCAGGTTGAATTATGAAAAAATATTAGATTTTAGCACAAAACGTTATTGACAACTAATTTGAGTTAGGGCATACTAACCTTGATGATAATATTATCAACAATCAGAAGGAGGCGTGTATGATGACTAACGAAAGATTAGAGACGGACAAGAAGAGTATAGATGATACAGGTATCCAGCGTACAGAGATGCAGAAAGAGATCGTTATCAGCAGACTCAGGGAAATGGGATGCAGGATAACCAGACAGAGAATGATACTCCTTGACATAATACTCGGGGAAGAGTGTTCTTCCTGCAAGGAGATTTATTATAAGGCGACCAAGCAGGACAGTCGTATAGGCTCGGCTACAGTGTACAGAATGGTGAATACATTGGAGGATATAGGAGCCATCAACCGTAAAAACATGTATAAGGTTGCCTGTGGTGCCAACTGTGGTATAGAGGATGCCTGTGTCATTGAGCTTGATGATTCATCCAGCATTGAGCTTTCGGCCAAAGAGTGGAACAGGATAATCCGTGCAGGACTTATGGCTGGCGGATATATTGAGAATCAGATGGTGACAGGTGTCAATGTAAAGCCTTGTGGCTGTGGCTCATGTTGTTAATAACGAAGGAGATGATCTACAATGGGTGGAACAATATTGGTAGTGTGCATACTGGTGCTTATAGTAGTGGGTGCAGTTATCAGTTCTACAAAGCACTTTAAAGGAGAAGGAGGCTGCTGTGGCGGCGGTGGTTCCGTCAAGGTCAAGGGTGACAAGATAAAGGATGTTGTCGCCGTGAAGACTATTTACATAGAGGGAATGCACTGCAGCAACTGTTCAGATCGTGTACAGAATGCACTGAACAGTCTGAGCCAGGTGAACGCAAAAGTCGACCTCAAGAAGAAGCAGGCTATCGTTAAGCTCGGAAGAGAAGTATCTGATGATGAGCTTAAGAGCTGTGTAGAGAAGTGTGGATACTCAGTAACCGGTATAGGATAAAGGCTTGAATAAAAAATTGTAAAAAATTTTCAAAAAATTGTTGGCAATTCGAATAAGATGTGGTATTATCCATATTGTTGTTGAAAACACAACAGATAAGCGCGAGTGGCTCAGCGGTGGAGCATCTCCTTGCCAAGGAGAGGGTCGCGGGTTCGATTCCCGTCTCGCGCTCTGGATAATTTCCATGTTGCTAAAATTTTAAAAAAGTTGTTGACAGTTTGCTGGCGGTGTGATATTATCCATATTGTTGTTGGTAGCACAGCAGATAAGCGCGAGTGGCTCAGCGGTGGAGCATCTCCTTGCCAAGGAGAGGGTCGCGGGTTCGATTCCCGTCTCGCGCTCTTTTATATTAATTCACACTCAGGATTCAATCCTGATTTTTTTTTGCCCTCAGAAGCGATTGGTAATAAAATTTAAACATTTTTACTATTGAATAAATGACATGTAGTGATATAATCAATCACAATCGTTGAATATCAGAAAAAGTATAATTTTTACGAGGTAATGATTAAATTATGAAAGAGAGACTTAAGAATTTTCATCATTCAGCAGTTTTTATCTGTCTGGTTCTTGCAATTGTTCTGGACGTTGTTCTGGAAGCTCTTGGAAGACATTCGCTGTTTAAGGCGATATCGTATGTGTGGAATCAGCCGCTCATATTTCTGTATAACTGTTCGATCATTTTCTTTACGCTGACACTTTCGCTGCTCATGAGAAAGAGAATATTCGGATACTGCGTTATATCGTTTGCATGGCTGATACTTGGAATCACGAACTGCATAGTTCTGGGATTCAGAATAACGCCATTTTCAGCTATCGATATGCTTATGGCGAGGAATACGATAACTATCATAGACAAATATTTTAATGTATGGCAGATCGTGCTCATAGCTGCGCTTCTGTTCGTTGCGCTGGCAGCCATCATAGTTCTGTTCATAAAATCGCCGACGGTTACGGGCAATATATATAGAACGAGAACGACTGTGTTTATAGTTGCGACATTCTTCTGTGTAATGCTCTTCACCAAGATCGCGCTCAATGCACAGACTATATCAGATAATTTTGCAAACCTTGCAACGGCATACAACAATTATGGATTTGTATACTGTTTCTCAAACAGTGTGGTCGATGTAGGTATAGGACAGCCGAGTGATTACAGCGAGGATAAGATGCTTGAGATAAAGGATGATCTGGACAGTGTTGGCACAACGGATTCAAAGCATGGCAAGGACAAGCCAAACGTTATATTTGTACAGCTTGAGTCATTCATGGATCCGTCATATGTAAAATGCCTCACGTTCAATGAGAATCCTATTCCGAATTTCACAAAGCTGAAGGAGGAATGTACATCAGGATTCCTGACGATGCCGGCGATCGGTGCAGGTACAGCCAATTCGGAATTTGAGGTGCTCACGGGATTTAACGTGGCATATTTCGGTGCAGGTGAGTATCCATATAAGACCATACTTGGCAAGCAGACCATAGAGAGCATGGCGACACAGCTGAAGCTTGATGGTTATTCAACACATGCCATGCACAATCACGATGGTACATTCTATGACAGATACAAGGTGTATAAAAACATGGGATTTGATACATTTACCCCGATGGAGTATATGTACAATCTGGAGCATACTCAGAAGAACTGGGAGAAGGACAATGTCCTTACCGGTGAGATCATGAAGACTCTGTACTCCACCACTGGACGGGATTTCATATTCACCGTCAGCGTACAGGGACATGGAAGATACCCATCAGAGCTTGACGAGGAGAATTACAGCTATCCTATAAAGGTTGCCGGAACAGGCGATGAGAGTCTTGATACACAGTGGACATATTACTGTAACCAGCTCCACGAGATGGACGATTTCATTGGCAAGCTTATAGACAGACTTACGGCGTACGATGAGCCGGTCGTTCTCGTTATGTATGGAGACCATCTTCCTGGATTTGAGATCACAGAGGACGATATAACCAACGGAGACCTTTACCAGACAGAGTATTTTGTCTGGAGCAATATGAAGAACTTCCCGGTTGAGGATGAGGATATAGAGGCATATCAGCTCAGCACAAAGGTGTTTGATATGCTGGGATTTGAGAAGAGCTATGTGCAGAAGTTCCAGTCAAAGTACAAGCCGGGCGATGCAAACTATGATGATGATCTCGAGAACATTGAGTATGATATGCTTTATGGACAGAGATACATGTATCCTGATGGATGGCCATATGAGCCGACGAATATGAAATACGGCATAAGCAAGATCAGGATCTCGGAGATCAAAAAGGGCGTGTATGTGCCACCGGTTGATGAAGAAGCGGATTTCACGGCAAATGATGGTTCCGGGGACGGTGAGAGTGCTGAGGAGCCACAGCCTATGAATGGATATTATATCCACGGAAGCAACTTCAATGAATGTACATTTGTGTGGATAGATGATGCCTTTTTGAAGGAGACTATCTATATAGACAGAGATACGCTGTTTCTTCCATATGAGGACTCGTTTGAGGCGGGCAAGGAGATATCCGTGGCGCAGGTCGGAGACGACAGTATAGATTTCGGAGTGGAAGACACTTATGTATATAAGGGAGATCCTGAAGATCCGGAGGACACAGAGACAAATGTGACCACGGAGACGGAAGAACTGCCTTGACAAGAACTATATAATTTGTTAGCATGTTTAAAAAGTTACATCACCCAACGCGATAAGTGTTGGGTGATGTGTTTTCTCTATTAAGGCTAATTGACGTACATAATGAGCACAATGCTCTTATTAAATATTTTACAGAAAGAGAGAGAAGAAAATGGGTAAGATTATTGGCGAAGGAATTACATTTGATGACGTTTTATTGGTACCTGCTTATTCTGAGGTATTACCAAATGACGTTGACCTTACAACACAGCTGACACAGAAGATTAAGTTGAACATTCCTCTTATGAGTGCCGGTATGGACACAGTTACAGAGCACAGAATGGCTATTGCCATGGCTCGTCAGGGTGGTATCGGAGTTATCCACAAGAACATGTCCATAGAGAAGCAGGCAGAGGAAGTTGACAAGGTAAAGCGTTCAGAGAACGGTGTAATATCAGATCCATTTTACTTATCTCCAGAGCATACACTGGCAGATGCTGACGAGCTTATGAGCAAGTTCAGAATCTCAGGTGTACCTATCACAGAGGATGGCAAGCTTGTTGGAATCATAACCAACCGTGACCTGAAGTTTGAGAAGGACTACACCAAGAAGATCAAGGAGTCAATGACATCTGAGGGTCTTGTTACAGCAAAGGAGGGAATCACACTTGACGAGGCTAGAGAGATCCTTGGAAAGGCTCGTAAGGAGAAGCTTCCTATCGTTGATGACGATTTCCACCTGAAGGGACTCATCACGATCAAGGATATTGAGAAGCAGATCAAGTACCCATATTCAGCACATGACGCACAGGGCAGACTTCTCTGTGCAGCAGCAGTAGGATGTACAGCCAACATCCTCGACAGAGTTGCAGAGCTCGTATCAGCAAAGGTTGATGCGATAGTTATAGATACAGCACATGGACATTCAGCCAACGTTCTGAGAACTTTCAAGATGGTTAAGGAGAAGTATCCTGACCTTCAGGTTATTGCCGGTAACGTTGCAACAAGATCAGGCGCACAGGCTATGATCGACATGGGTGTAGATGCAGTCAAGATCGGTATCGGACCTGGTTCTATCTGTACAACAAGAGTTGTTGCAGGTATCGGTGTACCACAGATCACAGCTATCATGCAGGCATATGATGCAGCTATGAATGCCGGAATCCCTGTTATCGCAGATGGCGGTATCAAGTATTCAGGAGATATCACAAAGGCTCTGGCAGCAGGTGCCAACGTATGTATGATGGGAAGTCTGTTCGCAGGTACAGATGAGGCTCCTGGTGATTTCGAGCTTTATCAGGGACGTAAGTACAAGGTATACAGAGGTATGGGATCTATAGCAGCCATGGAGAATGGTTCTAAGGACAGATACTTCCAGGAGAACGCAAGAAAGCTTGTCCCAGAGGGCGTTGAGGGCCGTGTGGCATACAAGGGATCACTTGAGGATACAGTATTCCAGCTCATCGGTGGACTTCGTTCAGGTATGGGTTACTGCGGAGCAAAGAACATTGCAGAGCTTCATGAGAAGGCAGAGTTCGTCAAGATTTCAGCAGCTTCACTCAAGGAGAGCCATCCACATGATATCCATATCACAAAGGAAGCTCCTAACTACAGTGTAGAGTAATAGAAATTTGCATAGATGATATCAGATAAGAGGATGCATATCTGTCAGATATGCATCCTTTTTTCTTGACACCGTTCTGTTATGTGAGATAATGGAGAATAGGTGTCTTAGAAAAGAGGTGTTTGGATATTTATGAAGGTAAACAATCCAGGTAAAAAAGATCTTGACCAGCTTGTGATGCTTGAGCAGGAGACATTTCCTGAGGCTGAGGCAGCAAGCCGGGAGTCTATAGAGCGAAGACTGAAGGCACACAGAGAAACCTTCTGGGTGCTCAAGAAGGACGGACGAATAATAGCAGGTATAAATGGCATTACTACTAATGAGAAGGATTTGAGCGATGCCATGTATACGGGCGAGGACTTCTACGACAAGAAGGGTCGCTGGCTTATGATATTCGGCGTGTCAACTCTGCCGGACTATCAGCACAATGGATATGCGGCGAAGATAATGCATGAGGTTCTTCAGGAGACGGTCAAATGTAAACTCGACGGAGTCGTCCTCACATGTAAAGAGAACATGATCCCATTCTACGAACAATTTGGTTTTGTGGATGAGGGCGTGAGTGAATCTGAGCATGGCGGTGTCGTCTGGCATCAGATGAGGATAAGGCGCAGAGATATAAAACGTGATTATAAGCAGGATGTGATTGATTGTATAGTGATAGTAGTTGTGGCCGCCGTACTGGCATTTCTGCTGGGACGATTTGTGATATTAAACTGTAATGTACCTACTGGTTCCATGCTTGAGACAATACAGCTTGGAGACAATATAATAGGAAGCAGGCTTACATATAAGTTCTCTGATCCTGAGCGTGGCGATATAGCCATATTCAAGTGGCCGGACGATGAGTCCCAGATATATATCAAGAGAATCATGGGACTGCCGGGTGAGACCGTGGAGATCATAGATGGTAAGGTATATATAAATGGAAGTGATACTCCGCTCAAGGAGGATTATCTTAGTGATGAGGCAAGGACTGACGTAAGATCGTTTGGACCATATCAGGTTCCTGAGGACTGTTACTTTATGCTGGGAGACAACAGACCAAACTCAGCGGATGCCAGACTTTGGGAGAATACCTATGTGAAGCGTGACAAGATACTTGCCAAAGCAGAATTTGTGTATTTCCCATTTTCACAGATAACATGGCTTGGAAACGGAGCAGAGTATTAGATTGTATGTCATGATGGATAATCAGAGGAGATGGTCACATGAACAGAGTAAGATTTGACATGCATTGTCATACGGCTGAGGGATCACCCGATGCCAAAGTAAAGATTCTTGATTATATTGATCTGTTAAAGCAGCGTGGTTTTCACGGAATGCTGGTCACAGACCATGATTCATATTCCGGATACAAGGCGTACTTAAGGCAGAAAGATAAGGTGAAGGATTTCACTGTGCTCAGAGGTATCGAGTATGATACGTTTGACTATGGACATTTCCTCATCGTACTGCCATCAGATACACCTGAGGAGGTGTACGACCTGTTTGAACACAGGGGCATGGCGCTTATCAGGGTGATATGGCTTGTGCACGAGTGCGGCGGTATACTTGGCCCAGCTCATCCATTTGGCGAGAAGTTCATGAGCTTTGGCAGCACGAGAAGGCTTGGCATGATAGAGCACAGACTATATGCACAGCATTTTGACTTCATAGAGGGATATAATTGCTGTGAATCAGCCAAGAGGAATAAGATGGCCAGAAGGCTTGCGTCATACTATGATATACCTGTTTTGGGTGGAAGCGATGCCCATAAGGAGAACTGTGTCGGACTTGCAGGTACATATCTTCCGGATTATATACATTCGGAGGATGATCTGATAAATTATATAAATGACGGCAATCATCCCGAGGTTGGCGGAAAGAGATACCCGAAGACCTTGAAGGACAAGATAGGACCTGCCGGCAAATTCCTGACGTATGGATTTTATTTATACAATATATATGGCGCATTCCGAAATTATCCTGCAAGATGTCGCGCATACTTTGCGGCATCGGCAAAACTGAAGGCAAAAATGAAAAGTAACTGTTCAGACAGGGGACTGGATAGCAAAAAATAAAAGCAAAAACAGAAAGGGCGATTATGAATAAGAAGGAAAGAAGTAATTTTACGGGGACGCTG
The DNA here is from genome assembly GCF_003434675.1 of Coprococcus sp. AM14-16. Taxonomy (NCBI): domain Bacteria; kingdom Bacillati; phylum Bacillota; class Clostridia; order Lachnospirales; family Lachnospiraceae; genus Coprococcus; species Coprococcus sp. AM14-16. Next base: position 1,309,574 of record NZ_QTLL01000001.1, on the reverse strand, counting down.
GGCTTTGTTATGGCAGCAGCGGGAAGTGCGGTAGGACTTGGTAATATATGGAGGTTCCCATATCTTGCGGCAAAGGACAACGGTGGTGTGTTTATACTTGTGTATATAATACTTGCGCTTACATTTGGATTCACACTGCTCACAACAGATATTGCAATAGGAAGAAAGACTCGGCAGGGACCGCTCACAGCTTATGGTCTTATACATAAGAAGTGGAAATGGCTTGGCGGTCTGGCGTGGATCGTACCGGTCATAATCCTTCCATATTACTGTACTATCGGAGGATGGGTTCTGAAGTATATGACAGCATATTTTACAGGTCAGACAGAGGCTGCCACTGGTGACGGTTATTTCACCGGTTTTATAACAGCCCAGACTGCGCCTATAGTATTTGCACTTATATTCCTTACGGCCACAGGCGTTGTCGTATTCTGTGGTGTTGAAAAGGGAATAGAGAAGTTTAGCAAGGTGCTCATGCCGATATTGGTAATTCTTATAATTGGAATTTCGATCTATTCACTGACGATCAAGCATACCGGTGATGATGGTACGATCAGAACAGGAATTGATGGGCTGAAGGTATATTTGATTCCTAATTTTAAGGGAATGACATTCAGGGATATATTCATGGTTGTAATGGATGCCATGGGACAGCTCTTCTTCTCGATAAGTGTCGCTATGGGTATCATGGTTGCGTATGGCTCATATGTTAAGAAGGATGTTAACCTTATGAAGTCGATCAATCAGATAGAGATATTTGACACGGCAGTGGCTTTCCTTGCTGGTCTGATGATAGTCCCTGCGGTGTATGTGTTCTCTGGAACGGAAGGCATGTCAGCGGGCCCTGGACTTATGTTCATATCTCTGCCAAAGGTATTCAATGCCATGGGTAAGGTCGGAACAGTCATCGGAGCCCTGTTCTTCATCATGGTTACATTTGCGGCGATCACATCCTCAGTATCGGTCATGGAAGCGATAGTGTCAGGACTTATGGATAAGTTCCATCTCACGAGAAAGAAGAGTGCGGTCATAACAACTGTATATGCGGTTGTCGGAATGTTGGTCGTATGTTTCGGTTACAACATATGGTACTTTGAGCTCAAGCTTCCAAATGGAGCTACAGCCCAGATCCTCGATGTGATGGATTACCTGAGTAACAACATCTTCATGCCGCTTGTGGCTATCCTGTCATGTATACTTATCGGCTGGGTAGTGAAGCCTAAGACGGTTATAGACGAGGTTACAAGAAATGGCGAGAAGTTTGGAAGGAAGAAGCTCTATATTGTCATGGTAAAGTTTGTGGCACCAATACTGCTTGCATTGCTGCTTCTCCAGTCGTTTGGAATTGACTTTGTACAGTTTGTTACCAATCTGTTCAAATAGAACAATATAGTTTATAATGTAGAGGCATTTGTCATGTGGGTGATGAATGTCTCTATATTTTTTGCGTATGGGATGTCGTTTGCAGGATATTTATACCGGGGTTACGGATTTAATGGGAGAATGATGGATGAACAACAGGGATGATTTGATATATCTTGCCCCGATGGAGGGGATAACAGGATACATATACAGAAATGCACATCACAAATATTTCGGCAGCGTTGACAAATACTTTATGCCGTTCATTGCCCCGGCGAAAGGACGTCCTCTCAGAAACAGGGAACTAAGGGATGTGCTGCCGGAAAACAATCAGGGGATAAATGTGGTGCCGCAGCTTCTGACCAACAGCGGCGAGGGATTTGTGAAGGCTGCAAAGTTCCTGAAGGAGCTTGGATATAACGAGGTGAATATCAATCTCGGCTGTCCGTCAAAAACTGTAGTAACGAAGTATAAAGGCTCGGGTTTGATATACGATACGGAGAGGCTTGACAACTTCTTATATGAAGTATTTGTCGCCGACGTGATGGATGTGTCTATAAAGACCAGAATAGGAAGAGACAGTTCTGTGGAGTTTGAGGATATCATAGAAATATATAAGAAGTATCCGATAAGTGAGCTGATCATACATCCGAGAATACAGACGGATTTCTACAAGAATACGCCAAACATGGAAGTGTTTGCCGAAGGTGTGGCTTCATATGGAAGACCAGACACAGTGTGCTACAACGGAGATATAAACAGTGTGGCGGATTATGACAGGTTCACGGGCGATTTTCCTGATATAAGTAAGGTTATGATAGGCAGGGGGATAATAGCTGATCCTTGTCTGGCGGAGCGGATAAAAGAAGAGTGTGGCGACAGTACATATGACTGGAACAGATTCTTCATATTCCACGATGAACTTTACAGGAATTACTGTGAGTCGGATGTGGGCAGGGGCAACACGATGTTCAAGATGAAGGAGCTGTGGGCTTACTGGTCGAGGCTGTTTTATGATGTGGAGGGAGCTGAGAGGGCTCTTAAGAAGATCCGGAAGACTAGAGATAATGGTGAGTATGAGGCGGCAGTCAGGATGCTGGCTGCACTGTGCAGATAGGAGATGATATCATGGGATGTCTTGGAAATTGTATATGGTTTTTATGTGGCGGAATATTGAGCGGACTTTCGTGGGGGGCAAGCGGGGTGCTGTGCTGTATAACGATAATAGGGATTCCGATTGGGATGCAGTGCTTTAAGTTTGCAGGACTTGCATTCTTTCCATTTGGAAAAGAGATAGTGTATGGAGGCGGGGCTGGCTCGCTGATCGCGAATATCATATGGCTGCTCTGCTGCGGAATACCTATGGCGGTAGAGAATGCCTGCCTGGGGCTGCTGCTTTGCATAACGATAGTCGGAATTCCATTTGGGCTTCAGTTCTTTAAGATCGCCAAGCTGGCGCTCATGCCTTTTGGTGCAGAGATTGTGGGATGATGGTGGAAATATACATAAATATAGTTGACAGAACTTGAATCACTAGAATATAATAATGTGGCGTCAGATATGTGCTGACGCCATATATAAGGCAATGACGAAGAGAAGTAGCATAGATTATCGCCCACAGAGAGCCGGTGGTGGTGGGAGTCCGGCGGAGTGAATATATGTGAATAACACTTTACCAGCCGCAAGCTGAAAGATATAGCCCATAGCGGGATACGTGTTTTATGTCGAGTAGGGGAGCCGTAGCTGCACGATACGCAGAGAGGTCATGAGCAAGGTGACTGAGAGGGACTGGGACGCGATGCTTTGAATATACGAAGATCGTGTAACGGTAAATCAGGTGGTACCGCGGACATTAAAGCAGACAAGTAACCGACAGGTAGTTTGAGAGAGCTTATGTTCGTCCTGAATATTTGCATATGTATATGTGCATCTGATTCAGGATGAACATAAGCTTTTTCTATTTGCAAGAGAAATAACAGCCAGTGCGTAATCCTGAAAAAGCCAAAGTGGACATAAAGCCACAGGCAAATAGTAAAGAAAAGGAGAGAACAGATGACAATCGAGAACATTTATCGTAACAGAACAATGAACGAGATCACTGAGGGCGATGTGGGAAAGACACTTAAGGTTGCCGGATGGGTAGAGAATATCCGTGACCACGGTGGAGTATCATTTATCGATCTTCGTGATATGTATGGCGTGCTCCAGGTAGTAATGAGAGACACATCACTGCTTGACGGAATAACAAAGGAGGATTGTGTATCAATCGAGGGTATCGTTGAGCACAGAGATGAGGAGACATACAATCCTAAGATCCCTACAGGTACTATTGAGCTTGAGGCAAAGACTGTAGAGATACTTGGCAAGGTATATAAGCAGATTCCATTTGAGATCCAGACATCCAAGGAGACACGTGAGGATGTGAGACTCAAGTACAGATATCTTGACCTCAGAAACAAGAAGGTTAAGGACAACATGATTTTCAGAAGCCAGGTCATCAGCTACCTTCGTCAGAAGATGACTGAGATGGGATTCCTTGAGATCCAGACACCTATCCTCTGCGCATCATCACCTGAGGGTGCAAGAGATTACATCGTGCCATCAAGAAAGTTCAAGGGCAAGTTCTATGCACTTCCACAGGCACCACAGCAGTACAAGCAGCTCCTCATGGTATCAGGATTTGACAAGTACTTCCAGATTGCTCCTTGTTTCAGAGATGAGGATGCGAGAGCAGACCGTTCACCTGGTGAGTTCTACCAGCTTGACTTTGAGATGAGCTTTGCAACACAGGAGGATGTATTCAAGGTTGGAGAGGAAGTCCTCTCAGCAACATTTGAGAAGTTTGCACCTGAGGGCGCAGTTGTTACACAGGCTCCATATCCTATCATCAGCTACAAGCAGGCTATGCTTGAGTTCGGTACAGATAAGCCTGACCTCAGAAACCCACTTAGAATAATAGATCTTACAGATTTCTTCCAGAGATGTACATTCAAGCCATTCCACGGCAAGACGGTACGTGCCATCAATGTACACAAGAAGCTTTCAAAGGGACAGCATGAGAAGATGCTCAAGTTTGCACAGAGCATCGGCATGGGCGGCCTTGGATATCTGGAGATACTTGAGGATATGTCATACAAGGGACCTATCGACAAGTTCATTCCTGATGATATGAAGGGTGAGATCGCAGAGCTTGCAGGCCTTCAGCCTGGAGATACTATTTTCTTCATCGCAGACGTGGAGGAGCTTGCAGCGTCATTTGCAGGACAGATCAGAGTTGAGCTTGGTAACAGACTTGATCTCAACGAGAAGAACGCATTCCGTTTCTGCTATATAAATGACTTCCCAATGTACGAGTACGACAAGGAGAGCAAGAAGATCATCTTCACTCACAATCCGTTCTCAATGCCACAGGGCGGACTTGAGGCGTTAAATGAGAAGGATCCACTTGATATCCTGGCTTACCAGTACGATATCGTCTGCAACGGTATCGAGCTTTCATCAGGTGCCGTAAGAAACCACGACATGAAGATCATGGTTAAGGCATTTGAGATCGCAGGATACACAGAGGATGATCTGAAGGAGAAGTTCGGAGCACTCTACAATGCATTCCAGTTCGGAGCACCACCTCATGCAGGTATGGCTCCTGGTGTGGACAGAATGATCATGCTTCTCAGAAACGAGGAGAATATCAGAGAGGTCATCCCATTCCCAATGAATGGAAATGCACAGGATCTTATGTGCGGAGCACCTGGCGAGGTTACAGAGCAGCAGCTCCGTGAGGTTCACATTAAGGTCAGACAGTAAAAAGGCCGGACGGCACTGACATTTTAGAAATAACGCAAAACATATGTACAAGCACATTCAGCTACCCTCACTTCAGCTGGCTTACATCTGCATGATGTTACAGCCGCGATAAGGGCGCTGCGGCTTTCACATCAGCAGGTAAGCGCTGAAGATCGGTCGCTTTCATTACCGCTTGTACATATTGTTTTGCGTGTATATTGTCTAATAATGTCGGTGCCAATTTTATTATTAGGAGGTTTTTATGGCGGGATATCTTATCAAGGATACGACCAGGCAGGAGCGGGAGCAGATAGTTGCCGATTCTCTGGGAAATATAGATGCTTACTGTGATGGCTGTATGTGTGGTATCACAGAGATGTACCAGGATTATATTGACGGGAAGAAAGAGCTTCGTGAGATAAATATGGAGTTCAATGCGAGATATGTTCGGGATGAGAATATGGATGGACGGAAGTAAGCATATGGTGACAACTTTAATAATAAGTATGTTGCAGAGCTGGAAAAGCCATGTTAATATGGACATACAGTTAGTTGGTTTACATTACATCAATAAATAAGAATTAAAAAGGGGAAATTTATATGGGGATACGAAAAGAAATATTTATAGTTGCTGCGATGCTCTCCATTATGGCGTGTACGGCCTGTGGAAATTCAGGTGGAAATGTTTCAGAAACAAATGGTGCGGAGACCTCGACCGGTGTGGAGAGCGGAATAATAGAGCAGCCACAGGTCATGTATGATGGACACATCTATTATTACAATGCAACCGGAAGAGATGAGAAATTGCCGGAAGGATACGAGATCGCGGGAACGATAAAAAAGGTCGACAGCAAAGACTATCCTGCAGAGAATTTTGCGGCAGCAGGCGTGGATCTTGAAGCTGGACAGGAAATATATATCAGCACAACTGAGAAGAATGTCATTTATCTGAAATATGACAGCGGATATGCGAGGTTTGAGAGAAGTCCTGAGGATGCTGCAGCGGAAGAACAGGATGAGACGGAGGTTGCAGAGAAAGAGAATGAGATAGAGGGGAATAGTGAAATGGCAGATAATATGGATGATGCTATGGCAGAAAATTATGGAGAATATGGATTTGGAGAAGACGGAGAATTCGACTTTGACAGTATATTTGGGATAGATCAGCTTGACCTGAACTACGAGGCACATGTTGCAGGATTTGACGGAGAGAGCTTTTTGTATAGTGTGCATATTGATGGCGGTGTCACAGATGAGAAGGTAGATGAGATCCAGCAGGTGATGGCGGATTATTCTTCACAAAATGGTGATGAAGAAAACTATATGGGGTATATTGATATATATAAGGGCGAAGACCAGATAATGATATACCTTGATCTTGGCGGCGTATTAGAAGAAAATAGCAACATGGCGGTAACGGGTATACTGAACGCACTTAACAGTGTCTCAGGTATAAAGAGTGTTATCATAAACGAAGAGATGTAGAAAAAAGAAAACATGTGTGAAAAGTCTATGATGTTTATTCTGAAATCACAAAGTAATTTTTGACTATCTTTTCAAAAGTTCTGAGTCGAACTTTCTACTTCATAAGCGTTTTTTTTATTTCATGCTTATGAAGTAGAGAATTTTTACCTTATCGTAAATTCGCAAGATAAATTATATGTATCGTAATCCCAATCTCTTTCACTTTCAAAGAACGCAAATTGTTTAATCAAACGATAGTGTCCAGCAGGCAATTCTCCATAAAAACTTTTAACATCAATTTCTAATGTTAATCGTTCGTTAGGATTAATAAAACAATCCTTTTCATTGCTCTTTGAGGGGTCATCAAGCTGTTTAAGTTGATACCAAGTGCCGGATTGTTCAGCTTCTATTTCAAAATAATTTGGTGAATATCGGTATTCTTTATCAGAAGTATTTTCTATTAGAAATGAAAGGTGCTTCAAATCTTAATCCTTTTCTGTACTCATTGAAATATTCAAATCACCCAAAGTGTCAAGTGCTTCTTCACTTCCATAAGGAGAAACCTCATATTCTTCGGAATAATCTTGTACTACATGGTTATCACTGTCCTTTGCTTGACTGCACCCAACAATACACACCAATAACGATAAGTTTAGAAACATACATATTATTTTTTTCATTTGTCCTTATCTCCTTTCTTTTAAATTTATAATAGCAATAAAATGTCTATTTTCAATCAACTTTCATTGCAATTTATTTTTACTGTAACACATGCTCCCCCTGCTTCGTTATTAGCAATTTGGATATTTCCGCCATGTCTTTCACTTAAAATCTTACTAATATTCAGCCCTAATCCCAAATGTTCAGTAGATATATCTTTCGATGATTTATAAAATGGTAATGTCGCTTTTTCAATATCAATATTTTTAAACCCGCAACCATCATCTGAAACAGATATAACTAAATTATTATTCTCTATTACTGCGCTAATAGCAATATCACTTTTTGCGTATCTAATACTATTAGAGAGTAAATTTTCATAAATCTGCATGACTGTATTTAAATTGATAAACAAGGTTATATTATCACCGCTTGTAGTAATTGAAAAATGTTTGTCATAACAAAGTGCTTCTGCTGTGTTATTAAAATTATCAATAAGTGCATGAAATGTAATCTGTTGCCGTGGAATATCAATATCCTCTAACCTATATAAGTTCGTCATAGCATTTACATATTTTTCAAGACGTGAAACATTTTTTGACATTACTGATATTTCATCTAATATTTCTTCTTGTGATACTAAGCCTTTGGGAATAAAGGAAAGCAGCATAGTAGCATGACCCTTTAGTAAAGTCAAAGGAGTGCGTAAGTCATGTGAAAAAGCAGCGTTTAGACGGCGCTGTTCAGCAAATTGTCGAAACATAGTTTCATTATTTTTCGCCAAACAGTCTTTCATTTTTTCAAAGGCATGACAGAGTTTTCCCATTTCATCATTTAATGGATATGATAACGTAAAATCTAAGTCATTTGCTTCAATTTTATGATACGCATTAGTTAATAGCTTAATAGGTTTCGATATTTTTTTTATAAAAAAATGTTACACAACATATCATATTAATAGATAATACGATAGGAATAATTGCAACATTTAATGAACCTAAAACACTGTCAATAAGCCTATCCCGGTTTGTAAAATTAGGTGAAACTTCGATATATGAAACATGGTTCGGATAGACATATTCGTGTACTGGGCGTTCTTTTTGATAATCAACATTGAACTTGCATATCTCGTTTCCTTTCGTATCAAATATTGTGTATTTTGTTTGGTCATTACTATAAGCGGCGGTAAATGAACCATTTTCCGGTATATCATACCTTGTTGACATATTTTCATACTTATAGTTCAAATTTATTCTGTATTTGTCAACCATTGAAATTAAAAGTATACAAATAATTATTCCAATCAACAACGAAAACAAAGCATAAAGAACAAAGGACATCCTAATACTCATGCTATTTAACCGATTGAACCATCTGCTTCTCTTTAATTTTTCCATTTATATCCGCACCCCCAAACAGTTTCAATGTAAGGTCTATCGCCTAAAGATAAAAATTTTGCCTTAATACGTCTGATATGTTCTGTAACAACTGTATTATCACCAATGCCGTCTAATCCCCAAACTTTTTCATAAATAGTTTCCCGGTCAAAAACAATTCCTTTGTTTTGTGAAAGGAAAGATATTATATCAAATTCCTTTTTGGTAAAAGCCATATCCTTATTATGATAAAACACAATACGTGAGGAATAATCTATAACCATATCTTCATCAAATTGCACCTTTGAAGATGTATTGTGTCTTTTTTCTCTGCGAAGATGTGCTGCAATGCGAGCTTCTAATTCATCAACAGAAAATGGTTTTATTACATAGTCGTCTGCGCCAATAGAAAATCCTTTTATTTTATCACTATCTTCAATGCGTGCTGTTAAAAAAATTATAGGGCATGAAACATAATCCCGTATTCTTTCACAAACAGTAAATCCATCAATATCTGGCATATTAACGTCTAACAAAATAATGTCAGGTTTTTTTTCTACTTCTTTTAATGCAGCATTTCCTGCTGTTGCAGTATATACCGTATATCCAAGTTTGCTGAAATAGCAATACATACAGCATTGATACAATTTCTTTTTCATCGTCTACAATTAAAATACTCTGCGCCATAAATATGCCTCCATTGTGAATATCTGATTTAAGATTATCAAACAAAAATCTATTTCTAATCAATTTCTTTAATTTTCGATGTCATTAGATATTATATATGGCAATATGAGTTGTAGCAACCTTACTCTGCATGTTTTATGCTCTATTGCCATCAATACTATGATATGTGTAATCATATCTCAAAGAAAAGAGGAACAGTAAAATGTAATAGGGTGAAAAATATGAAGCAGGATAAAGTGAAGTATGATTTTAAGGCTTTCGGGCAAGCCATTAAAGCAGCAAGAAAAGCAAAGGGAATATCACGCAATCAGTTAGCCGACACACTGAATATTGCGCCCAGGTATATCGCGTCCATTGAAAACAGCGGGCAGCACCCAAGTTTACAGATTTTATATGAGCTTGTAACCCTGCTTGACGTATCAGTAGACCAGTTCTTTTTCCCGGAACGGGAACAAGAGAAGTCCACACGCCGCCGTCAGCTCGATACCATGCTTGACACAATGAGCGAAACAGACTTAAAAATCATGTCTGCTACTGCAAAAGGCATAGAGGAAGCCAACAATGACAGGACGGGGGAATAAAGTTCCCTCGTTTTTGTCTGCATAAAGTGAATGAAGCGCCGCAGAATTGCGGCGTTTTTCTTTTGCGCTTTTTGGCATACTGGGAGTTCCGTTGTAGTGATAAGTGAGGAAAAAACTTTCTTAGCAAGCATAGGAAAAGAGTACCCTTTTCCGTATTTTCGCCCTCCCGTCCTGCGGTGCGTCGGTTGAAAATTGCTTGTTGGGAAGTATGGAGGAGATTGAGACGTATATAGGCAATATAGAGTCTGGAAAGAGCGGAAGCATAGATATCCTCACGAATGCCGTGGCGACGACTGCTGCGAGCGGTGATATGTCAAAGGTGATAGTTACATATGAGGACAAAGAGGGGAATGAGACGACGATTGAGGGGAATTTCAAGGCGACTGTGGAATCTCCGGTGTATGACAATGTAGAGAAGATAAAGGACAGCACAAAAAGCAGTGGTAAAAAGGTGTTATATGGTGTAATTGCTGTGGTTATAGTGATAGCTCTGTTATGTATATGTGCAATAAGAAAGCACAGGAGAAAAAAGGAGATTCTTGATGAATTTTAGATTCCGGTCACGGGGAGAGAGTTTATAAGGAGATAGATTGTATGGGGTGGATATGGCATTTGTGTCTTATGAATATGAAGAGAAGAAAGATCAGAACATTTCTCACCGTTCTCGGCGTGATGATAGGTGTTATATCGGTTGTAGCACTTCTGGCTGTGGGAATCGGAGTCAAGAACGAGATGATAGATTCTGCGGTTGCAAGTGGAAGTGTCAACCAGATAACGATGTACAGTGAGACCGGAAGTAAGCATAAGGATCGAATGATAACGGACAGAACGATATCTACATTGACAGATCTTGCAAATGTGGATGGTTGTTATCCTCTGTATGAGGTGCCTGTGAGTATGAAGTATGGGGAGTATGAATACTTTGGCAATCTTGTGGGTGTGCCGGGAAATGAGCTTGATGGCTGGAGTCTGGCCTATGGGGAAAACAGCAATTCTTCACATGGGACACCTGAACTGATCTCGGGCAGCAGTGTGGGCAAAATGTTCTTCAATCAAAAGATATTTGACAGTTACGAGAAGAGAGAGAATAAGAGTATTGCGTCCCTTGTCGGAAAGAGATTTGACACGACCGTCGGATGGAGCGGTGAAAGTGACAGGATATTCAAACTGAAGCTCGCCGGGGTTTTATCTGATGGAGATACGGATAACAGCTCTGACAATGCTTCTGCTGACACTTCTTATGACAGCGCAGTTCAGGATGAAGAGTCTGACGAATCGCTGGACATCTCTGACAGCTACAGCGAGAAGTCTCAGACGATATACTGTGATATGGATTCACTGAAAAGCCTGCTCAGAAAGGTCAGCGCCGATGGCAAGCTGTACGGTCAGCCGGTGGATGGCAATGGCAACAGCTACCGTGAATTTGTCTACACATCAGCGGTGGTGATCGTAGATGATATAAATAACGTCGATGCGATGGTAAAAAAGCTTCAGGACATGGGGTATCAGACAGAGAATTCCAAGGAATATCTGGACACGATACAGAAGTACCTCAAGATGATACAGCTTCTTCTCGGCGGAATCGGAATGATAGCACTTATTGTGGCTGTCATAGGAATAAGCAACACCATGACGACCTCTGTATTCGACCGGGTAAACGAGATCGGTATATTGAAGGTCCTCGGCTGCGACATAGACGAGCTCAGACTTCTGTTCCTCATGGAGGCCGCAGTGATAGGACTTGTCGGAGGCGTCCTCGGAGTATTATCCTCCTACGGAGTGAGAATAGTGGTGAATAAAGCCGCCGTCTCCATGTTCAACCTTGCAAAAGGAACCCAGATAGCCATGATCCCATGGTGGCTTGCACTGACCGGAGTCCTCGGCTCCGTGATCCTCGGAGTGGCAGCAGGCTATTTCCCAGCAAGATGGGCCTCAAAACTAAGACCAATAGACGCCGTGACAAGGAGGTAAAAGGTCACAAAATTATCGCAAACATAAAGAAAAAGCCAGAAAGATACAAAAAACAGAAAAGCCCTATAAGAAAGTAAATTAGCTCGTACCCTGTAAGGGTGTGGGGCCATCGTTAGCGAAGACTCCTGAGCTTTGACGCTTCTTGCCGAGGCGTAGGCAGCAACGACCTTATCGCTGCCGAAGCCGAGTGCATATAGAAGCAAGTCAAAGTTCAGGAAGTCGAGCGTGATGGATCCACATCCTTACAGTGTACGGGCTTCACTATCTCAAAGGACTTTTCGTCCGTTTTCGTCCTACTTCCTATTGGCTCTGTAACGGAGAGTATGGTCAAGAATCTTCTTACGGATTCTGAATGACTTTGGTGTGATCTCCAGAAGCTCATCAGTGTCGATGAAGTCAAGAGCCTGCTCAAGACTCATCACCTTTGGAGGTGAAAGCTTGAGAGCATCATCTGATCCTGAAGAACGTGTGTTGGTAAGCTGCTTCTTCTTGCAGACATTGACCTCCATGTCCTCAGCACGAGGATTCTCACCTACAACCATACCGGCGTAAACCTGCTCACCAGGTCCGATGAACAGTGTTCCACGCTCCTGTGCGTTGAAAAGACCATATGTGATCGAAGTACCTGACTCGAATGCGATGAGTGATCCCTTTGAACGGTAGCTCATGTCACCCTTGTATGGAAGATACTCGTCAAATGTTGTGTTGATGATACCTGTACCCTTGGTAGCTGTCATGAAGTCACCACGGAATCCGATAAGTCCACGGGATGGAACAGAGAACTCAAGTCTTGTGGTTCCATTTCCTGTAGGAGCCATTCCCTGAAGCTCACCCTTTCTCTGGTTCAGCATGTTGATGATAGTACCTGCAAATTCGTCAGGAACATCTATATAAGCGATCTCAAATGGCTCAAGCTTATGTCCGAGCTCATCTTCCTTGTAGATAACCTCAGCCTTACTTACTGCAAATTCATAACCTTCACGTCTCATGTTCTCGATGAGGACTGACAGGTGAAGCTCACCACGGCCTGAAACCTTGAAAGCCTCAGTTGTGTCAGTCTCCTCAACTCGGAGGCTGACATCTGTGTTCAGCTCTCTGAAAAGTCTCTCACGGAGATGTCTTGATGTTACGAACTTACCTTCCTTGCCTGCGAGAGGAGAGTCATTTACCATGAATGTCATGGCGATGGTTGGCTCAGAAATCTTCTGGAAAGGAATTGGGTCAGGATTCTCAGGGGAGCAGAGAGTATCACCTATCTGTACATCTGCGATACCTGAAACAGCAACGATAGAACCTATCTGTGCTTCCTTAACCTCTATCTTGTTAAGCCCCTCATACTCGAAAAGCTTTCCGATACGAACCCTCTCGAGCTTGTCCGGGTCATGCTCATTTACTATGACAAGATCCTCATTTACCTTGAGGACACCATTGTCGACCTTGCCGACACCGATACGTCCAACGTACTCGTTGTAGTCGATTGTGCTGACAAGCATCTGTACACCTGCCTCAGGATCGCCTGTAGGAGCAGGAATGTAATCAATTATAGTGTCGAACAGAGGCTTCATGTCTGTGCCTGGCTCGGATGAGTCAAGTGTTGCATAACCGGACTTGGCAGAAGCAAATACAAATGGGCAGTCAAGCTGATCCTCATTTGCATCGAGCTCGATGAGGAGCTCAAGAACTTCGTCAACTACCTCGTCAGGACGTGCCTCAGGACGATCACATTTATTTACACATACGATAACTGCAAGATTAAGCTCAAGAGCCTTCTTCAGAACGAACTTGGTCTGTGGCATAGGACCCTCAAATGCATCAACAACGAGGATTACTCCGTTTACCATCTTAAGAACTCGCTCAACCTCACCGCCGAAGTCTGCATGACCCGGAGTATCAATGATGTTGATCTTGGTGCTTCCATATGTTACGGCAGTATTCTTGGAGAGGATAGTGATTCCTCTTTCACGCTCGATATCGTTGGAATCCATGACACGCTCAGCGACCTCCTGATTGTCACGGAACACACCGCTCTGCTTTAAGAGCTCGTCTACAAGTGTTGTTTTACCGTGGTCAACGTGGGCGATGATAGCCACATTTCTGATATCATCTCTTGTTATCTTCATAATATTCACTCTTTCTTTCAAAATTAGTCTATTTTACAACGCTTAACATTCTAGCATAGTGAAAAAACCAATGCAATAATGATAATGTACAAAAATGTAGTAAAAATGAGGGCAAATGGCGGAAAAATGATTATTTTGCAGCCGCTTTGAGCAGCATCTCTTTGAGTTCGTCAGGTGAGAACTTGTAGTGTGAATTGCAGAACTGGCAGTTGACCTCTATAGGCTCGCCCTCCTCGAGAAGACTTGCGATCTCTTTTTTGCCAAGGCTGAGTACCGCATTGTAGTATCTCTCCTTGCTGCAGTTGCAGTGCCACTCGGTAGGCAACTCATCGGTCACTACAACGTCATATCCTTCAAATACATCCTTGATGATGTCAAGAGGAGTCTTGCCCGCATCGAGGAGACTGGTGATAGAAGAGAACTCGTTAAGTCTCTTCTCAAGAACGTCTATGAGCTCGTCCGATGCAAATGGCATAAGCTGTATGATGAAGCCGCCTGCCTGTTTGACGGTGTTGTCCTTCTCCATGAGAACACCAAGGGCAACAGATGTAGGGATCTGCTCTGATGTTGCAAAATAATATGTCAGATCCTCGGCGATCTCACCGGACACGAGCTGGGTCTGACCTACATAAGGCTCCTTGAGACCTATATCCTTGATGACTGACAGTACGCCGAGATCAAGGGCTTTTGCAACATCCAGCTTGCCCTTGTCATTGGCATGGAGGATTACATTTGGATTGTTTACATAACCCTTGACTCTTGAATGTGCGTCTGCAGTTACAGTCAGTCCGCCGATAGGACCGTTGCACTGGATCTGAAGTGTGAGTACGTCAGATTCGTTCTTGCACTGCGCTCCCATAAGCGCGCCTGCTGTGAGCAGTCTTCCAAGGGCTGCTGTAGCTACTGGGCTTGTGTTGTGTATAGACCTTGCGGTTTCCACGATATCTCTTGTTGTTCCGGCAAAGAATCTTACCTGATTGTTCGCCGCCATACCTCTTATTATATGATCACTCATGTTTATTTCCTCTCTTTAATGTGGCGTTGCGAAACTCAGAAATATGATGTGTGTCAGTATGATGGTCAAAGCCCAAAGTTCCAAGTTTTGCGATTGCCTGTAGTGTATTTACATAATCTTTGACATTCTATAATAAAGTGCAGAATAAGACAAGCCTATTCATAGTGTTTGTTATCCTGGTGTGTCTCCCTTGCAACCACGTATACCCTTTCACTGGAATCTGTGGCTGGCTGCCATGTAAATGCATCGTACATGGCGACGAGCTCCATGCCTGAGTCAGCAACGCATTTCCTCATGTCATCAAGGGTCAGGCCTCGCTGATAATGGAATTCCTGATACTTCCTGTAAAGAGGACACTCATCATCCGGTTCAATGCCTGATTCTGGGTATTTTGGGAGAAACAGGCTGAGAGCCAGCTCATTTATATCGGTTTCCGTATCGTAGTAGTTATCCCAGATAAAGCTCACGTCGTCCCTGTCCTCGGCTATGGTGCTGTCGGCAACCACATCCTTGAAATAGTGGCGGGTCTTGAAGTCGCAGATAAATATGCCCTTTGATTCGAGATAGTTATTTGCCAGCCTGAATACGTGGGTTATGTCGGCAAGCTCCGTAAGATAGTTGATGCTGTCGCACACGCACACGATGGCATTCACCGTGCCGAAGAGCTCAAACTCCCTCATGTCCTGCATGAGATATAAGATGGATTCATGTCCTGTATCCAGCTTTTTCTCATTTGCCACCTCAAGCATCTCATATGAATTGTCGATACCGATCATGTCGTATCCGGCATCCGCAAGCCTTTCCGTTATCTCTCCGGTGCCACATCCAAGCTCACATATGAGCCCTTCGTTCACTCCGTATTTTCTCAAAACTTCTATTATATATGTGCACCAGTCATCGTATGGAATGTTGTCCATCAGTTCATCATAGACACTGGCGAATACCTCATAAGCGTTCATGCTTCCTCCTTCAGCCTGCGCTGGTCAAATCTCTTGATAACAGTTTGAATTGTACCACAGCTTAAGTTTTATAGTAAACTGCAATAAATAATTATGCATAAAATTCGAATGATTGTTGAAGAAACTTAAAATAGCATTTATTATGTTACTGGGCAGAACAAATATAAAAATCAGAAAGAGGACAAGCAGAGATGGAATACTGGGATATTTACGATGTAAACAAGCAGCCTACAGGGCGCACGATGAAGAGAAATGACTGGAATATGAAACCGGGGGATTATCACCTCACAGTGCTCGGTGTGCTCCAGAACAGAGAGGGAAAGTATCTGATTACCAAGCGTGTCATGACAAAGGCGTGGGCAGCAGGCTGGTGGGAGGTATCCGGCGGCGGAGTGCAGGCAGGAGAGTCATCCATAGAGGCTGTCAGACGAGAGGTGATAGAGGAGACAGGCATAGACGTAAGTGATTTCGATGGAGGCTTGCAGTTTACATATAGGAGAGATAACCCGGATGAGAAGGACAACTACTTTGTGGATGTCTATAAGTTTACTGGAGATTTTTCTGAAATAGATATCAGGCCTCAGGAGGCGGAGACTGATGGTTTTAAGCTGGCAACGCTGGATGAGATAAAAGAATATGCAGAGCAGGGAATCTTCCTTCATTATGACAGTATCAAGAAAGTGTTTGAATAAGCCGGGCTGCTTATACCAAAAAACAGTTTGAAAAACACAGCATATATGCTAATATAGTTAAGATTAGAGAGGAATCGGGCGAAAAAGCGTTATAAAGCCTGAAAAGATAAATTTCAAGGAGGCATTTTCAAAAATGGCTGAGACATACAACCACAAAGTCGTTGAAGGAAAGTGGCAGAAGGTCTGGGATGACAACAAGGCATTTGCTGCTACAGATGATTATTCAAAACCAAAGTATTATGCGTTAGTTGAATTCCCATACCCATCAGGACAGGGACTTCACGTAGGTCACCCAAGACCATACACAGCGCTTGATATAGTAGCAAGGAAGAGAAGAATGCAGGGCTACAATGTTCTGTACCCAATGGGATGGGACGCATTTGGTCTCCCTACAGAGAACTATGCGATCAAGAACAAGATCCATCCAAAGGAAGTAACCAAGACCAATGTTGCAAGATTCAAGAAGCAGCTCCACTCACTTGGATACTCATTCGACTGGGACAGAGAGATCAACACAACTGATCCTGAATATTACAAGTGGACACAGTGGATATTCCTCAAACTCTTCAAGGCTGGTCTCGCATACAAGAAGGAGATGCCTATCAACTGGTGTACATCATGTAAGGTTGGTCTTGCAAATGAGGAGGTTGTCAACGGCGTATGTGAGCGTTGTGGCAGCGAGGTTGTCCGCAAGGTTAAGTCTGAGTGGATGCTCAAGATCACAGATTACGCAGACAAGCTCATTGAAGGACTTGACGGCGTGGATTACATCGAGCGTGTAAAGGTTTCACAGAAGAACTGGATCGGACGTTCAACAGGAGCTGAGGTAGATTTCTCAGTAAAGGGCAAAGAGGACAAGCTCCGCATATATACAACAAGATGCGATACATTATTCGGAGTAACATACATGGTTGTTTCACCAGAGCATCCAATCCTTGACAAGTACAAGGACGAGATCGGCAACTGGTCAGACATCGAGGCATACCGTGAGCAGGCAGCGAAGAAGAGCGACTTTGAGCGTTCAGAGCTTGCAAAGGATAAGACTGGTGTATGCATAGACGGACTCACAGCCATCAACCCTGTAAATGGCAAGGAGATCCCTATATACGTATCAGACTATGTACTCATGAGCTACGGAACAGGTGCTATCATGGCGGTTCCTGCACATGATGACAGAGACTGGGAATTTGCAAAGAAGTTCGGACTTCCACTCATTCAGGTTGTTGCAAAGGATGGCGAGGAAGTAGATATAAATGAGGCTGCATTTACAGACGTGGCAACAGGAGTGCTCATCAACTCAGATTTCCTCAACGGCCTTGAGGTAAAGGATGCAAAGGAGAAGATGATAAAGTTCCTGGAGGAGAAGGGTATCGGTCAGGCAAAGACAAACTACAAGCTCCGTGACTGGGTATTCTCACGTCAGAGATACTGGGGCGAGCCAATTCCTATCGTTCACTGCGATAAGTGTGGTTATGTACCTATCGACGAGAGCCAGCTTCCGTTGCTTCTTCCAGAGGTAGACAGCTACATGCCGACAGACAACGGCGAGTCACCACTTGCAGCCATGACAGACTGGGTAAACACCACATGTCCATGCTGCGGCGGTCCTGCAAAGAGAGAGACGGATACTATGCCACAGTGGGCTGGATCATCATGGTATTTCCTCAGATATACAGATCCTCACAACACAGAGGCTCTTGCAAGCAAGGAGGCACTCAAGTACTGGCTTCCTGTTGACTGGTACAACGGAGGAATGGAGCATACAACACTCCACCTTCTGTATTCAAGATTCTGGCACAAGTTCTTGTACGATCAGGGCGTAGTTCCTACACCAGAGCCATACCAGAAGAGAACATCACATGGTATGATCCTCGGTGAGAACGGCGAGAAGATGAGTAAGTCAAGAGGCAACGTTGTAAATCCTGACGACATCGTAGATGTATACGGTGCAGATACACTTCGTACTTACGAGATGTTCATCGGAGCATTTGACCTTGCAGCTTCATGGTCAGAGGATGGTGTCAAGGGATGTAGAAGATTCCTCGACAGAGTATGGAAGCTTCAGGACAGTGTGACAGACGAGAAGGGCTACTCCAAGGATATGGAGACCAAGATGCACCAGGTTATCAAGAAGGTTTCAAATGACTTCGAGAACCTGAAGTACAACACAGCTATCGCAGCCATGATGGCACTTCTCAACGACTTCTACAAGAAGGGAAGCGTTACAGCAGATGAGTTCAAGACACTGCTCATCCTGTTAAACCCTGTTGCACCTCATATCACAGAGGAGCTGTGGTCAGTAAAGAACTATGGCGGATATGTATATCAGCAGACATGGCCAGAGTTTGATGAGGCAAAGACAGTAGAGTCAACAGTAGAGATCGCTGTACAGATCAACGGTAAGACTAAGGCAACACTTGCGATCGGCAAGGAGGATCCAAAGGATGAGGTTATCGCAAAGGCTAAGGAAGTGATCGCCGACAAGCTCACAGGTAACGTTATCAAGGAGATCTATGTTCCTGGACGTATTGTGAATATTGTTATGAAATAAAAAAACTATAAACATGAGAAAGCCACATGGAGAAAAATCCATGTGGCTTTCTTGATGTTTAATATATATCGGATTATCATTTATTTCAGATAAGGCAGCAGATTCTTGAGTGCGCTGTATGCACTGTCACGTTTGTACAGCGGTATCGATTCCACCAGTCTGTCAAGATCGTCATGAGTGATATAATCCTTGTTCTCGGGGGTGGTGAAGGGTTCCTTTCCGAATACCAGAAAATCCAGTGGCGCATCAAGAACAGTTGCAATATTGGCAAGAGTATATATACTCATACTTTTATATCCGTGCTCAATCTCGTACACATAATGAGGAGACACTTTTATTTTCTCGGCAAGCTGTTCCTGAGTAAGATTATGAGCCTTTCACACATTTCTTATCCGCAATCCCAAGTCAAAGATATCTATCACAATAACCTCCATTTTGCTGAAATAATATCTATCAGCTACATTTTATGCAAATAGTATCTGTCAATAACGGTATCGCCAGCCAGAAACTATCAGGTACAAAAATATGAAACTATAGCCGACAGCCACAAAAATAAAATTGTGTTACATTTATTGAAATGCATTTTTTACAGCATGGACTTTATCATATTTATCTTTTGTTTTTCCTGTGGAGACATGCCTTCGCTCAGCACATCCAGAACGATCTCGGACTCTGCTCTGCTGAAGGAGAGATCCCTTTTCTGCAGTTCTTTGTTGATCTCCATTAGCTGGGGGAGCATCTGTTCCGGTGTCATGGTTGACTGGGAGTTGGATAATCTGAGAAGAATTTCCCTTTTTAGCGGGTGCATGCTTTTAAGTCTTGGGTCATTTTGAAGATTCATGTTTAATATCCCTCCATATCATATTTTTCAAACAGGTCTTTGACGGAGCTGTATATATCCTGGGATGACTGGGATTCAGTGTTGTCGTAGTTTTCTTCGCCCTCGGTTTCAGAGGCAGTTCTGCTTTGATAGTGCCGGTACAGAGAATCCGTGGATTGCTGTGTATTCATGGCCTCCATGGTCTTCATCATATCCATGGCTTTTTTCATGCTGGCAAACTGGTCCTTGATATCGGGAAATCCACACCCGGCAAGGGATGACAGTATATCATCCTGATTGTTTATATCTTTGTGGAGTCCACAGGAGTTTACATAATTTGTATCGCGCAGGGCATTCAATATGGTCTGAAGTTCCATGATCTTTATGTACATTGCCAGAGGAGCTTTCATACGGTCATCCACAAATGGGAGAATGGCCTCCATCATGAACAGGCGGTCATCTTTTATTAAGTTGTCCAGTGGATGATGGAAGTTGCCATTAAACATATGAAGCTCCGTTTCATGCAGTGATCACTTGGTAAGACAGCTATACTATATTCTATTGATTTTCAGTAAAAAAATACCAGCAGAATTGCTCCTGCTGGCCACTTTTTGCGGATATCGGACAGTCATTCTGCCCGATATCCCGTTTATAGATCGTGGTGAGTCCGCTTTTAGCAGCAGCCGCAATCATTGCCACCGCAGCCGCCGCAGCCACATCCGTTGTTATTGCCACAGCCACCGCAGCAGAATAAGAGAAGGATGATCCAGATGCAACTGTTGTCATTGCCACAACCGCCATTAAAACCGAAACCATCGCCGCCGCAGCCGCCACAGCAGAGGAGAAGGATGATGATCAGAGTGCAACTGTTGCATCCGCAGGAACCTCCGCAAGAAAGTCCATTTCTGCCGCCACAGCCACAACCGCCACAGGCACACTGTGTTGCCGATAAATCACTCATGGTAAGCCTCCATTATTTTGTTCATGGTTTAACATATTCGCATGAACATGATGTGTTACACATTTGTTCAAAAAATATTTTGTTTCATGTAAGATATCTAAAATGTGTTATAAAGCTGCCTTAAGGCATCCAATTCGATGTTCTAAAAACAGACTTACTATGCTATAATAAGCGCAAGTACGCTGGGAGATAGCGTAGGAAGTTTGGAAGGAAAAACGATAAAAAAGGACAGGGGGAAGATAACTTGCTGTATCGTTGTGTAAATTGTGGGGGTAACGTAGTGTACGATCCTGCAAAGAAAAAGATGGTGTGCCTCAGTTGCGGAGGGAGCGACTGTCAGGAGCTGGTTCCGTCACAGGAGCCTGTAATATGTATAAACTGTGGTTCGCAGATACCTTACACTGAGTATCAGTCTGCGGGAAGATGTCCTTCATGTGGAACATATCTGCTCAGGGATGACAAAGTAAATTATCCGTATGGGGCTGATGTGATACTTCCATTTAAGATATCAAAGCATGAGGCTGAGGAGAAGCTGAGGAATGAATTTGGTAAAAAGCTATTTATACCGGGAACATTCCTCTCACAGAAGACGCTTGAGGCGCTTAAGGGAGTGTATGTCCCATTCTGGATGTACGATTATGATTCGGATGTGGCTTATGAGGCCATAGGAACAAAGGTCAGATCATGGACGTCTGGAGACAAGAGATATACAGAGACTTCATATTTTGATGTCGGAAGAAGACTGCATGTGAATTATGAGGGCATACCGGTTGATGCATCCATAGCCATGGAGGATGGAATCATGGATCTCATGGAGCCGTACAACTACAAAGAGCTCATGCAGCATGACAACAAGTACCTCTCGGGATTCGATGCGGAGACTTACAATATGCCGCCGAATGAGGTGGAGCCGAGGGCTCAGGCAAAGGCAGAGAAGGCAAACAGAGATTGGGTGAGAAGCACCACAACCGGATATTCATCACTTACAAATGAGAGATTCAGGAACAACAACAGACTCACGGGAACAAAGTTCGGACTCATGCCGGTGTGGGTATATGAGTACCGTTTCCAGGGCAAAAACTATAAGTTCTATGTCAACGGACAGACTGGAAAATGTGTCGGAACAGAGCCGAAGAGCATGAGTAAGGCAGTTGGACTTACCGCACTTTTGTTTGGCGCAGCATTTGTATTGCTTGATGGCTTGTCTATGTTATTGGGGGTGTTGTAAATGAATGCAGTAAAGAAATTTATCGTGGCAATGCTCGTGGTACTTGGACTTGGAATAGTGTTCTTTATAGGATACTTTGTGAAATCAAATGCCAATCTCAAGCATGACGCCAGAAATAATACAGAATGTAAGACAAATGAGAGAGTGTTTGACTATGCAGATAAGCTGTCTGATTCGGAGGAGGATACTCTCCGCGGGGAGATAGCAGAACTGGAAGATAAAGTGGGTATGGACTTTGTTGTCGTTACCATGGATCAGTACACAGATCTGTCAGAATATGATGCCGATGCAGTTTCATATGACATAGAGTCTAACACAAAGGATATAGCAGAGAAGATCTGTGATTATTACAGATTCGGCTGGGAAGAGTGGCCTGCAGGAACATATCTTGACGGCAGGGATGCCAGCACAAGCGTAGTTATAGTTGCCAACTGGCAGGAGAACGATGGATATGTTTATCTGTGCACAGCCGGCAAGGCGAAGAAGAGAATAAGTGATTCCAAGGCGACATCCATAACGGAATACGGTGGAAAGATACTCAGATCGGATACTCTTGGAGCATTTGAGAGAATGATGTCAAGAACAGAGACGGCTATGAAGAGCAGCACAGGAGGATTAAAGTTCCTGTCACCATTTATATGCTTCCTTGTATCTCTTGGAGCAGCCATCGCATTCTGCATCGTGAATCTGTCGAAGAAAGCAGGAAAAGATACCACAACAGCTTCTACATACAGCGATGGAAATGCCAAGGAGCTTGACAGAAGAGATATATTTATACGTAAGGAAGTAACCAGCGTGACTATCCAGAGCAGCTCAGGAGGTTCTGGTGGATCAGGCGGTGGCGGTGGTCATGGCGGTGGCGGAAGCCATTTCTAAAAATCTGACCGTACGCGGGAAAGACATATTATGAAGAACAGGAAGTTTGAAAGTTATATTCTAAAAAACAGAATACCCGGGATCATTCTATCACTGATCATGGTGGGATGCATGATCATCATGGCGTGGCATTTCAGTCTGCCGGACAGGATAAGGAGCAGGACATACAGGAGCATAGCTGATATAGAGTCCAGAGCGAATCCAAACGACAGGGATGTGACGATAACCGTGGATCGGGCGGATTATATCGGATACGATTATTTTGTGGACTCCGAGAGACAGGGCAGATATTACTACTGTCAGCAGGATGGCAGGTATGCCATCCTGCTAATCAGGAGCAATGAGGATGTACTGCTGAATTATACGCTGAGAGGCAGAGTGGTCTCGGCGGAGGATGTGTATACATCTATAGTTGACGGACTTGCACAGGACATGGGAATACCATCAAAGCAGCTTGAGAGTAAGGTATACCCACTCATAATAAGTGAGGTGGATTTCCCGAGGATCTATTATAATATGATGCTGTTGGTTCTTGTGTTGACCGTTTTGTGGGCTTTATATAATATAGTCAGATGTATATACGGTGTGTGCTGTCCATGGAAGGTGTCAGGAATGCAGGTCGTATCGGGCGGAAAGTCAGACAGGAATATTGTCAGGGATATAGATGAACAGCTCAGATACAATCTCTACTATGATCAGGATGGCATAGCCATAACAGACAAATATCTGGTATATCACGGAACCTGGCACACGGATGTGGTGGAACTCAGCACCATAGAGACGTTCAAGAAGCTCAGAACATCGGCGAATATAGGGCCGGCAGACAAAAAGATATACAAACTACTCATGGTGGATGTGGACGGTGTGACATATGAGCAGGACTTCAAGACGGAGGCTGCCATAGATGAAGCATTGTCATATCTGAGAGATTCAGGGAAAAAATAAAACAGTATATGCGGTTCGTTATCAAACGGATCGCATATACTGTTTTTGTTTTGCCTATTATACTGTGCAGACTATACGTCAAGCTTGTCCTGATCGGAGAGCACTGATGGATCCTCAGATACATCTGAAAGTCCCATGTACTCATCGCCGATTACCTCTGAGGTCTCGGCGTCAGCGGCATTTGCAACGGCGCCGGTTGCCTCGGCGAGAACATCCTCAGCCTCAGCTACGGTCTCGGTTACGGCCTTTGCGGTTGTCTCATCCGGAATATCCGCTGTGGCTTCCGGGGTTACAGCATCCTCGGTTGCGGCTTCTTCGGATGTGGTTTCTTCTGCTCCGGTGGTGTCTTCGTGAAGTGTGAAATATTCACGGTCGCCATCTTCGGTGGAAGCAGCTTTTTCCTTAACCTTGTCCTTGAGCTTGTCATATGTGTCGGATACTGTATTCTTTGCTTTCTGGACTGTCTCGGAATCTTTTACTTTATTGTAGGTATCCTTGATCGTATCCTTTGCCTTCTGGACTGTCTCAGAGTCCTTTACCTTGTGGTATGTTTCAGAGTCCTTGATCTTTTTGACTGTCTCGGAGTCCTTTACTTTGTGGTAAGTATCTGTAGCTGTGGCTTTTGCCTTCTTTACAGTATCATTGTTCTCAACTGTCTGGTAAGCTTTCGTTGTCTTGATCTTGTCTTTGAATAAGTAGCAGACACTTCCTGCAGCGGCAAGAGTGAGCGCCATTTTTGTCAATTTGTTCATGATAAAAATCTCCTTCCCATAGAATATAACCTGTCCATTTATTTTAATATGTATTCGTGTCAAATGCAATAAGTGTGGTTGATTGATTCACAGGAATTAATATTTGCGAATGATATACCGTGTATGATATATTCATCTATAATGGAATGGATATATGGAGGTAAAATGGAACATGAATAATAGTGGACAGGATTACAACAAAGAAGAACAGGCGATAAAGGCACTTCAGAAGAACTATTTTCTATGTGCGGCACTCACACTGGCAGTGGGAGTTGGCATGCTCGCATTTACATCGTATAAGGTGATCGGAATAATATGCATCGTGTTGTGTGTGGTATTTGGGGTAATGGGTATCGTGCTCGTTGTCAAGCCGGACATGATAGATGTATCAGAGAACGGTGTGATGTCATATAAGAAGAAGGACAAGCCGGACAAAAAGTAAATATATTGTTTTTTATGAAAGGACGATAACATGAACGAATACAAGGACGAAAGGGACATTTTGGAGAAGGACATCAAGGCGCTTGAGGGGAAGTCTGCAACGTATTCAGGGGTTAGATTTGTGATGTTCCTTGCAGCTCTGGCAGGGCTGATAATAGGCATATATGACAACAGAGTGACAGTGCTGATCCTGGGAATAATGGCCGCTGTGGCATTTGTCGCAATGGTGTTTATCCATGGAAAGCTCAGTGAGGAGCTGGAATATAAGAAAGCCAAGTCGGAGGTGCTCAGGAGGTATATTGAGAGATTTGGCGACGGCTGGAAGAAGTTTGAGGATAACGGTGCGCAGTATCTCGGCGATGACGATCTGGTTGCAAGGGATATGGATCTTCTTGGACAGAGCTCTCTGTATCAGTTTATCTGTGTTGCGGGAACCGAGGAGGGAAAAAGGGCTCTCGCCGAGAGTATACGCGATCCGAAATACGATATAGCAGACATAGAGAAGCGACAGGAGGCGATAAAAGAGCTCACTTCAAAGAGAGAGTTCTCGATGGATTTTGAGACCCTCGGCGTGAAGACCGGTATGGGCAAAAAGAAGAAATATACCGCGGATGAATTTGTGGCATACTGCAATGGCGATGACCATATACCTGCGGTGTTCAACATATTGAGATTTTTACTGCCGGCGATAACACTGGTGGCATTTATACTTGGAATAATGGGTGAGATAAACATAGGCTGGACGCTTGTCTCATTCTTTGTTGTGCTTTTGTTCTCCTGGCTTTTTGGCGGAGTTGCGGGTCAGGCTGTCATGCCGATGATCTCATTTGGCTATGTGATAGAGGACTATATAAGAATGTTCGAGCTGATCTCCGGGGAGAATTTCGACAGTGAACTTTTAAATGATATCAAATCGCATCTGTCAAATGACTCTGGTGCCCTGGCGGCTATAAGAAAACTGAGGACGATAAGTGCGGCGTTCAATATCAGATACAATCCTATAGTTCATCAGATACTGTGTGGACTTATAATGTGGGACTTCCACATAGGCAGGATGATGGACAAATGGAAACAGAAGAATGGACAGAGCGTTGAGGGCTGGATAAAGGCTGTCTCTGATATGGAGGAACTCATGTCATTTGCTGTCCTTTCAAGAACGAGGGAAGTGAGCTATCCACAGGTCGGCGCAAATGCCAGAGTGCATGTCACCGCCAGGGATATGAGACATCCTCTGATAAGCCCTGATACAGTCGTGGCAAATGATGCGGACTTCAAGGGCGGTGCCACGATAATAACCGGAAGTAATATGTCCGGAAAGACGACTTTCCTCAGAACACTGGGTATAAATCTGGTGCTTGCATATGCGGGCGCTCCAGTGTGTGCGGGCTATATGGAGGCTGACAGGATGAAGATATTCACATCCATGAGGGTGACCGATGATGTCAGCAATGGAATATCAACGTTCTATGCAGAGATACTCAGGATAAAGACGATGGTTGAGTACAGAAAAGAGAACAGACCTATGCTCTGTCTTATAGATGAGATATTCAAGGGAACAAATTCTGCTGACAGAATAGTGGGAGCAACACAGGTCATCAGAAAGCTTGCTGGAGCGGGTTCAATGACACTGGTATCGACACACGATTTTGAGCTGTGTGATCTCAAGGCGGAGGACGGAACACCTGCTGCGAACTATCATTTCGAGGAATATTACGAGGGAGACCAGTTGAAATTCGACTATAAGAAGAAGGATGGCAGGTGTACCACGACAAATGCCATGGCGATACTTCACATGGCAGGACTCGACTGATGCTGAAATCTGGCATTATCTGGCATAACAGTAAAAATGCACAAAAAATGCGATTTTTTTAGTGCTATAATTTTTGGGTAATTATGCACAATGACAGTTATCAGTAATAACCAAAAACTTTGTTGAATGATTTTACCAAATATGTTATATTTGGAGTAGTGATTTGAGGGGAATAATACAAGAATATTCGTAAGCCAGACATACGAAAACAAAAGGAGGTAGACATATTATGTTACCAGCAAATATAGGACAGGCAGGGGATAACGCATTATCAATAGCGGCATCCAGTAATAAAGGAACACTTATTCGTTATCTGAATGATCAGGTTGAGGACGGATTCTATACATTGGTTATAGACAGCCTGAAGGATTCTAATTTTGATCTGTCGACCATGACAGTGGATGACGAGGTTCGTGCTCAGTGTACAAAGCTGTATGAGCTTGCAGAGTTTGTAGACTTCAATATAAAGGCGACCGGACACTATGCGATCGAAGAGTGGATAGAGCCTTTATTCAGATTTGTATATGGTGATATTGACCCTGCCGATATAGATGCGCCTGTATCAGCTACAGGTGTTTATCGTTACAGTGTATGGCTGCTGTATCTCTTACAGCTTGAGAAGATCCCGGAGTGCATGAGACTGATCGGGGATAAGATCGCTCCACTTCTCATCAACATTTCATACCAGATACTTGAGGATGATGACAGACCAAAGAACTTTGACAAGGCTCTGCTCGGATACCTGGATTTGATCAATGTGGTTATGGAGATGGATATCTCAGCCAAAGACATAGGCTCTGATTCATATATCAACAACCTCGAGGTACTTTATGATTACGTCATTGAGGATGCACATGCACCTAACGATTACAAGATACAGTTATCTATCAACCTCTTCTCTATCTACATTGCGAACAAGCAGTATGAGAAGGCATTCCAGTTCTACGGACTGAACGCAGAGTACATACCTATAGATAACCTGTCAGTATACTCAAACTTCAAGGAGCTCATCAAGAATGTCACAAGCACAGAGGCAGCAAAGATCCTCAGCAGCAAGGTGGCTTCAGAGATCTCCAAGCAGGAGGTATACAACAAGAGGATCGATTCACTGCTGAATGAGACCTGCGCATTTACCAAGAAGGTATATCAGGCTATCGAGAATGAGCCGGAGGTCAAGAAGGTACTTCAGACACTTGGTTCAGGAGCACAGCTCAGCGGACGTCAGAACATTCCTGAGGGAGCATATGAGTACAACAAGCTCTTCATAGAGTGCGGAATCAAGGCATATGTTAACTCTGATATAACACAGAAGTCATACGAGGAGAAGTATGAGAGTCTGGAGATCCTCTCCAAGGCACTCAACGTACTGTTTGAGGGATACAGCCTGTATGAGGTATCAAATAAGATCGAGGATCAGTACATAGAGCTCACATGGTGCTGCAACTTCCTGAACGCTAACCCTTCAATGCTGAAGGCATTCTTCAGTGTAAAGGAGAAGGTAAAGGTATTTGATGTCAGAAAGAAGTCAATTGTTGAGAAGAACAACAAGAACAGAGAGGTTTACTCAATGCTTGACAACAGACAGAAGATCCTTCTGTTCATGGCTGCTGAGGATATGGTCGTTAACGGACTCAACAGTACCAAGAAGATGGTTCTTGCATCAAGCTACGATATCAACACAGCCAAGAAGTACCTGCACGATACATATGTCAGAACAGCCCTTCCTGAGAAGTATAAGGAGGACAATGAGCAGGGTGGCGGTGGTCTCTTCGGTAAGAAGCAGCAGGCTATGCCGGCTGATCTGGTATCACTGTGTAAGGTAGCTATTGTTGAGGAGATGCTGTGCAAGTCAGAGTACCTGTACCATCAGCACACTCTCAAGGGAATAGACAAGCCATCAAACGAGGAGATGACATACTCTGTAGCATGTCTGATCAAGTGTATCAACCATATGATCAACAAGAAGAGCAAGGCTGCTGCAGCTCCTAACAAGAAGGTCATCATAACCAAGACAGGTAAGGTTATAGAGCTCAACGATGAGTCAGGACAGGCACCGGAGAAGCAGGAGTCAGGAATCATCGAGGCTATAGACAATATAGTTGTCCAGCTCAAGGATAAGAGTGAGAGCAACGTCAAGTATGTAAAGGATTACATTGAGGATCTTATGAATACACTCATGAAGTACAACTGGGATATGAATGTACAGCTTGATGAATTCTCAGGTGAGGAACTCAGAAACAAGGCCTTCCTTGTTATCAAGAAGCTCAACTATGATCTTCTCAAGTAATCTGATATTACAGGACAATTAAAAATATCAATATATTATGTGAAAAGCACCGGAACAAACTACAAGTTTGTTCCGGTGTTCTTTTTAAGGGTGGAAAAATATAGTTGTATATGCTAGAATAGGTTGGATTTAATAAAGATGTAAGATCAGGAGGATTAGAAATGGCAAAATTCATCAAGACACCGGTAAAAGGTATGTGTGATCAGCTTCCGGCTGATATGAGGCTTAGAGAGCATGTGCTTTCAATGATCAAGACAAGTTATTCCAGATTTGGATTTACACAGATAGAGACTCCTGTTATGGAACATATAGAGAATCTTACAAGCAAGCAGGGTGGTGACAATGAGAAGCTTATCTTCAAGGTGATGAAGAGAGGCGCAGACCTTGCGAGAGCCATCGATGCAGGTAAGGGAGAGCTGGCAGACAGCGGACTCAGATATGATCTGACACTTCCACTCTCAAGATATTATGCGAACAACAAGGAACAGCTTCCAAGCCCGTTCAAGGCACTCCAGATCGGACCTGTATTCCGTGCGGATCAGCCCCAGAAGGGACGATTCAGAATGTTCACCCAGTGCGATATAGATATACTTGGTGACAATACAAACCTTGCGGAGATAGAGCTTGTGGCAGCCACATCCGATATGCTCTCAAGAATATTCTCTGAGGTGGGAATAACAGATTTTACTATCCACATCAACGACAGACAGATACTTCGTGGTGCTGCGAAGAATGCGGGATTTGCAGAGGAAGACATTGCTTCCATACTCATCAGCCTTGACAAGTATGACAAGATAGGTCTGGATGGCATAAGAGCAGAGCTCACAGAGAACGGATACGACGCAGAGATGGTGGACAAGTATCTTGAGATATACCAGAACCTTGGAGATATGAGCTGCGCTGAGTTCTGTAAGGACATAGACGCTGAGTGCCTTGATCCAAAGGTTATAACCAATATGGACGAGATCATATCAAGTGCAAAGACCATGGTTGCAGATGGCGTAAAGATCGTATTTGACCCTACTCTTGTGAGAGGTATGGGATATTACACAGGACCTATTTTTGAGGTTACAATAGATGACTACAACTTCTCCATCGCCGGCGGCGGAAGATATGACAAGATGGTTGGAAACTTCTGTGGACAGGATGTTCCTGCAACAGGATTTTCAATAGGTTTTGAGAGAATAATCACCATCCTCAAGGACAAGCTTGAGAATGGATACAAGATAGATTCTGACAACGTGGCTATCCTCATTCACAAGGATGTGACACTGGACAAGAAGCTTGAGATCTTCAAGGAGGCAAAGGAACTTCGCCAGGCAGGTAAGACAGTGACTATCCAGATGATGAGAAAGAACATGAAGCAGCAGATAAACATGCTGGAGTCAGAGGGATACACAGAGTTCAAGAAGGTGTACAACGACTAACATACGTTCTGTGGATCACACAGATGTGTAACATCATGACAGAACGTATATGTTACTGAGATATTTAATAAAAGGCTGTATTCACATATCAGACAGATATGCGAATACGGCCTTTTGTGTTGCGTTATGAATAACAGAAATTATCTTACCATGCCATGCTTTTTCCTGAAGTAGAAAATAAATGGTTTTTCAATGATCCTCTTGAGGGTGATCTGTATCTCCTCGTGGCTTGTGTCTATAGGCTTGACAAGGATAGTGTGTATGCCAAGGCTGGCACTTCCGATGATGTCAGTGTAGATCTGGTCGCCCACGGCAATCGTGTTGTCTATGTTGCAGCCTATCTCGTTCATGGCACGGATGTAGCCCTTTTTCGATGGTTTGCCGGCTTTGAATATGTAATTCACCTTCATCTTTTTGTTGAAAGCGGCAACCCTTGGCTCCTTGTTGTTGGATACCAGACATACCTTGAAGCCCATGGCCTTGAGCTGTTCCATGAGCTGGATCGCTCTGGATGTGGCCGGCTCATTATGTCTCACAAGAGTGTTGTCTATGTCGAACAGTATACCTCTGTATCCCATGTCGTAATACTTTTTGAAATCTATCTTGTATGTGGATGAATAGTATTCATCCGGCAAAAATCTGATCATAGATATCCTCCCAGTTTGTTGTCGATTCATTATACCACAGGTGGACAGACAGTTGTATAAACACTTAATAAAATAATAAAATACCATATCCCGTCACTTTTATGTTTTTAATTTGTGGCAAAACATGTATAATGAAAATGATTAAGTTCAGATATAAGTAAAAATGATGATGGGCATATCAGATATGTATGTCGGTTTGCATATTGGATTAAGAACTTATATAGAATGAGGTGTGGGATATTGCACAGGGCGTATGTTCTAAGAAAAGAAAATAATAAATATATGCTGGATGTTATCAGTTCGTATGAAGCACTGTACAGTTCTGTATTTGGGGTGCAGGCGGATACGCTGTCCTATTCACAGGATGGTATGTGCAGGCGGATGTTCGATGAACTCATAGACAAACTGAATTATAGGGAGAAGATAGTGATAGATAAGCTCTATGGCTACAGACATGACAGATGCAGTGTGCCGGAACTTGCCTGTGAGTTGGAGACCGATGAGGAAGGTGTGAACAGTCTGAAGAACAGTGCGCTGGACAGACTGAGGGATCCGGATAATTACAAATATCTGGAGAAACGGTGGTATTCAGGAACGGATATAACCAACACTGAGTACGAGCTTGATTTCAGGAGAAAGCTCAGAGCGGAGCTTCAGAGATATCTGGCCGGTCAGAAGTCAGATATTGACATTTTAAGTGCGATAATGAGGAGAAATAAGATCTCTGTACAAAGGATATACAGGAATGTGCAGGCGGCAGCTACGGATCAGGGACGGTTTGAGACCTCTATATCAGGGAAGAAGAGCATAGATGATGCTGTAAATGCGCTGAAGGCGTTCAAGATAGCTGCACGTCCTGTTGAGAGCATTAGGAAGAAAAAGTCTGTAAGGGGAAATGTAGAGACCGTGCTCATAACAAATGATGGGATTGAGCAGGCGTATAAATACAGCGGACTCAGCGATGAGGATATAGCGGAGTGCGTGTGTCATGTACTGACGGACAGTGACGAGGGACATGGCTGTATACTTGACTTCAATATGTCAGATGGACTTATGGGACTCCTGTTGCTGAAGGGCTATCTGTATCTCGACAGTCTCATGGAGGACAGAGACAGGATATTGGCGGAGCTTCAGAGTGGAGGCTTTCAGACTCAGGCGGAGGAATTTGCAAAATTTGCGGACAAGGCGGAGATATACATAGCGGATAAGACGCACACGTCCATGACGTTTATTGTTGTGCCGGAGGCTGTTGCGCTTCGAATATATGAGGATAGGCCGGTGGATTACCATGAACTGCTGTCCTGCGCGGAGGAGACGGACAGGGAGTTTGCGGTCATGCTCATAAGCAATGAGAAGAAGGAATTTGCTGACTTTTCGGGACTTATGGTCACCGATGCTGCAAAACAAAGGCTCAGCGTATTGCAGAGAGACAATGAACATGCAGATGCGGTGTGATATATATTGACTTTAGGAGGAAAAACGATGGGATTGATAGCGGTCAATATCATAGGGTTGATAATGTTCATACTGGCAATAGTGATGTTTGTGCTGGCTGACAGTATGGTGGGAATAGCTATAGGTGTTGCGATCAGTGTAGTGTGGCTGACATTCACCATAACAGCAAATGTACATATACTCAAGGGAAGACGCTCGACGGAGAAGCTCAAGGACAGTGCCAGGGGACATTTGTTTGATGCACAGATAGAGAGACTCAACAGACAGTATGAGAGCATAATGTCCAGGGAGGAATACTTCCAGGAGAATGTGGAGGAGGGCAGTGGTGTCCGCAATCTGTACGAGGATATAAAGCAGCAGGCACAGAGCAACATGGACAGTGCCATAGGCTTTATACAGACATACGATTATTACACTAGACCCCAGCCGGTATACCTCGACAATCTGTGCAGACAGGGCGACGAGCTGGTGAGAAAGTTCAATATTCTGGTGGAGAAGATGGTTGATATTGACACCAACCTGAGCTCGCTGGATATGAAATATGTGGATGATGTCATAGAGTGCATGAATGGCATGAGGCAGGATGTCCACAGTCAGGGAATGTAAAAGGAGGAAGAAATGGATAAGAGGACAAAAGGATTAGTGGTAGTCGGAGTGCTGGTGATAATTGCGATGATCGCGGTCATTATCGGAATAGTCGGCAGGAAGGTTATCAACATAGCAGGCAGTGGAAATGGAGGATCATCAAGATCGGATATGACTCTTGATGAGTTATATGCAGATCTCGATGTAAATGAAGCGACCCCTGTAAAGGGTACGGTCACTCTGGACACTCCGGATCTGTATGCGGAGCTGCCTGAGATAGACAAATATCCACTGGCAGTTGAGGGTAATGGAGACATAGATATAGAGATATTTACATCAGGTGAGAAGGCGGGAAAGGACAACGACTCATGGCTTATAGATGTTGCAAATTCCTTCAACGGTTCTGGTGTGAAGACAGCGGACGGCAAGTCGGTATCGATGAGCGTGAGATCAGTGCCATCCGGTACAGCCGCTGACTATATCATTTCCGGCAAATATCTCCCGGATCTGTACACCCCGAGCAACACCCTGTTCGGAGAGTATGCGATGTCGAACAGTGGCAGCCTTGAGCTTTACGCGGACAGGCTGGTTGGAAATACAGCGGGAATCCTTGTGAAGAAGGACAGCGGTTACACTACTGCTGCCGATGCCATAAAGGCCGTTCAGGATAACAAGATCACCATGGGATACACGAACCCACAGACAAGTGCCACAGGACTTAACCTCCTGCTCACGCTGCTTCAGGACGGAGAGGATAACTTTACAAAGTTTAACTCAAACATACCATACGTTGCATATACAACACAGCAGATGAGAGATAGTGCATCAAACGGAACACTCGATGCTATGCTGTCAGAGTATCAGGCATATATCAATGACAGCAATCTCGTGTCAATGTATGATTTCATTGCATTTGGCGTGAGACATGACAATCCTGTATACATATGTAACAAGTCGGGAAAGTCTGCATCAGAGCTTGAGGCCATACAGCTCGTTGTGGATTACTGCAAGAGTGATGATATGCAGACGATCGCGACAAAGAAGGGCTTCAATGCCAACGATGATTATACTGCGGCGGAAGAATTCTCCGGTGCACAGGTCACACAGGGACTCAAGACATACAAGAAGACAAAGGATAACGGCAAGGACATCATCGCGGTGTTTGTTGCGGACTGCAGCGGTTCCATGGACGGAGATCCTATGAACCAGCTCAAGAACAGTCTGACAAACGGTGCGCAGTATATCAATGACAACAATTATGTTGGGCTTGTCAGCTACTCAAGCTCAGTTACAGTGGAGGTTCCGATCGCCCAGTTTGACCTGAACCAGAGATCATATTTCCAGGGATCGGTCAACAATCTGATGGCTTCAGGAGGAACGGCTTCGTATGATGCCGTTGTGGTTGCGATGAAGATGATAACCGATGCAAAGGCAGAGCACCCGGATGCAAAGTGTATGCTGTTCCTTCTCAGCGATGGATATGCCAATGTGGGATATTCCATGGATGAGATAACAAGTGCGCTCAGACAGTCGAACATACCTGTATACACGATAGGTTACGGCGGAGATGCTGACACGGATGAGCTTGCAAAGCTCTCAGGAATAAATGAGGCGGCATCTATAAATGCGGACAGTGATGATATTATCTACAAGATAAAGAGCCTGTTCAATTCACAGCTTTAAAATTTATCGGTAAAATACATCATAAAAAACAGTTGCATTCCGTTGGCATATGGAATACAATATAGTCGTTTTTAAGAGACAACTGCATATGATGATAGATCTTCGGGGGTGAGTGCAATTCTCCACCGACGGTGTTAGGGAAACCTTAAGTCCGTGAGCCATGAGGCATGATCCGGTGTGATTCCGGGACCGACAGTATAGTCTGGATGAGAGAAGTATTATATATTCAGAACAGGGTATCTGATGGAAGTCCGTTGTGATGGATTTCGGTGATGGATACCTGAACAAGAGAAAACCCCGAAGTTATCTTCGGGGTTTTCTCTTGTGTTTCGAACAGATACTTCGGAGGCTTGAATGAGCAATATCCGATAGTCTGTCTGTAAAGGTATTAAGTAGGATGGTGGTCATATGGAAAAATATGATATAGATGATGAATTTGATCCGTCATATATGAGACGTGCCATAGAGCTTGCAAGGCGCGGCACTGGAGCAGTGAATCCAAATCCGCTTGTAGGTGCTGTCATAGTGAAGAATGGCAGGATCATAGGAGAGGGATATCATGTGAGATATGGAGAGCTCCACGCTGAGCGCGCAGCATTTGCCAGTCTTAAGGATCAGGCAGATGCCGAGGGCGCAGTCATGTATGTGACGCTTGAGCCGTGCTGTCATTTTGGCAAGCAGCCTCCATGTGTGGACGCGATCATAGAGCACAAGATCAGAAAGGTCTACTGTGGTTCCGATGATCCGAATGCTATGGTGGCAGGAAAAGGTTTTAAGAGACTGCGTGATGCCGGGATAGAGGTGTACACACACTGCCTCAAAGCCGAGTGCGATGCCATAAACGGCATTTTCTTTAAGTATATAGTAAATAAACAGCCGTATGTGACCATGAAATATGCCATGACCATGGACGGCAGGATCGCTACCCACACAGGGGCCAGCAAGTGGATAACCGGTGAGGCATCAAGGGCGTATGTCATGGAACTCAGAAACAGACATAAGGGTATTATGGCGGGCATAGGAACAGTGCTTGCGGATGATCCGATGCTGACATGCAGAATAGAGAAAAGCACGGACAGGGATACTGATAATGTCAGAAATCCGATCAGGATAGTTTGTGACAGCAAGCTCAGGATTCCGGAGGATTCACAGATCGTACAGACAGCCGGGGAGATAGAGACCATAGTTGCCACGACGGCAGCGGGAGCTTCAGACTCAGCAAAGTGTGAGAGACTCAAGGATAAAGGTGTAAGCATCATAGAGATCGAAGATGTGGATGGACAGGTGGATCTAAGGCAGCTCATGACGATCCTCGGCGGGAAAGGCATAGATGGAATACTGCTTGAGGGCGGCGGCGAGCTCAACTACAGCATGGTGTCTGAAGGTCTTGTGGATGAGGCATGTGTATTCATTGCCCCGAAGATATTTGGCGGCGAGGGCAAGTACAGTCCGGTATCCGGAACGGGTGTTGATGTGCCTGCGGATGCACATATGTTTGGACTTGACGAGGTCAGAAGATTTGATGAAGATGTGATGCTCAGATACAAAAAGGTTTAAGAACTTATAGAAAAGAGGTCATACATGTTCACAGGAATAGTAGAAGAGATAGGAACTATAAGAAAGATAGATAAAGGCGTAAGCTCCTGCAGCATCACGGTGCAGGCAGACAAGGTTCTCCATGGAAGCCAGGTTGGAGACAGTATAGCGGTAAACGGTGTGTGTCTTACTGCAACCGGCATATCGGGGAATATCTTTACTGCGGATGTCATGCCTGAGACTTTGAGACGAAGCGGACTTGGACAGCTTACCGGTGGCAGCAGGGTGAACCTTGAGCGTGCCATGGCGGCCGGAGGAAGATTTGGCGGACATATAGTGTCAGGACATATAGATGGAACCGGAACGATCAGAGAGCTCAAAAGGGAGGACAATGCAGTGTGGGTGACAATAGATTGTTCTCCGAAGATACTCAGATACATCATTGAGAAGGGCTCAATAGCCATAGACGGTATAAGCCTTACGGTTGCGTATGTCGATGATACATGCTTTAAGGTGTCGATCATTCCGCACACGGCGGGAGAGACGACGCTGCTGGATGGCAAGCCGGGCAAGGTGGTCAACCTTGAAAATGATGTGGTTGGAAAGTATGTTGAGAAACTGCTTATGCCATACAAAGGTGACGATACAGATGAAAAGCTTTCAAATGGAAATGCTTCAGATAGATCAGGACTTGATATGAAGTTTCTGGCAGAAAATGGATTTATGTAGACAGATATTTTAAGGAGGTAGAGTGATGAGTTTTGAATTCAACTCGATAGAGGAGATCGCTGCAGATCTTGCGGCGGGAAAGCCGGTTGTCATGCTCGACAACGAGGACAGAGAGAATGAGGGAGATGTAATCTGTGCAGCAGAATTTGCTACAACGGAGAATGTCAACTTCATGGCAAAGTGGGCGAGAGGTCTCATATGCATGCCTATGGATGCGTCATATGCGGATAAGCTGAATCTCCCACAGATGTGTATAACCAATACAGATAACCACTGCACAGCATTTTCAGTATCAGTGGATCATGTGGATACAACCACAGGAATCTCAGCCGAGGAGAGAGGCTACACAGCCAGAAAATTTGTGGATGAGAATGCAAAGCCTGATGACTTCAGAAGACCGGGACATATGTTCCCACTTCAGGCAGTTGCAGGCGGAGTCATAGAGAGAAACGGCCACACAGAGGCTACAGTTGATCTTATGAAGGTTGCAGGACTTAAGCCTTGCGGACTGTGCTGTGAGATCATGAAGGATGACGGAACCATGGCGAGAAAGGATGACCTTGTGGAATTTGCAAAGGTTCATGACCTTAAGATATCGACCATAGAGAAGCTTGTGCAGTACAGAAAAGAGCATGAAGTATTCGTTGAGTGCGTAGCCAAGGCAAAGCTTCCAACAAAGTATGGTGAGTTTACGATCTGTGGATATATCAACAAGCTGAACGGTGAACATCACGTGGCACTCACAATGGGTGATATAGCTGACGGCAAGCCTGTTCTCTGCCGTGTGCACAGCGAGTGCCTCACAGGCGATTGCTTCGGCTCACAGAAGTGTGACTGCGGACAGCAGCTCGATGCGGCCATGAAGGCCATTGCCAAGGAAGGCAGAGGCGTGCTCCTGTACATGAGACAGGAGGGCAGAGGAATCGGCCTTATCAACAAGATCAGGGCATATGCGCTTCAGGATCAGGGGCTTGACACCGTTGAGGCAAACCTCAAGCTTGGTTTCCCTGATGATGCAAGGGATTACACCATAGGAACACAGATACTTGTGGATCTCGGAATCAGACAGATCAGACTCCTCACCAACAACCCACTCAAGGTATACGGCCTTGCAGGCTACAATCTTGAGATCGTGGAGAGAGTTCCTATAGAGATAGAGCCAACCAAGTTTGACGCATTTTATCTCAAGACAAAAAAAGAGAAAATGGGTCATATGTTACACGAAGTCTAATATTTCATAAGAAGGGGCTGGGTAAGCTCCGATATAGAATAAGGAGGATAAATCAGATGAATAAGGTAGAAGGAAAGTTAGTAGCAAATGGAGCAAAGATAGGTATAGTGGCAGCAAGATTTAATGAGTTCATAGTTTCAAAGCTCGTAAGCGGTGCAGAGGATGCACTTCTCCGTCATGATGTAAATGCTGACGACATCACAGTTGCATGGGTTCCGGGAGCATTTGAGATCCCTGTGATCGCAAAGAAGATGGCTGCAAGCGGCAAGTATGACGCTGTTATCTGTCTTGGTGCTGTTATCCGTGGTGCGACAAGCCACTATGATTATGTGTGCAACGAGGTTTCAAAGGGCGTTGCCTCAGTATCACTTGAGACAGGTGTACCTGTAATGTTTGGAGTTGTCACAACAGAGAATATCGAGCAGGCCATCGAGCGTGCAGGAACAAAGGCCGGCAACAAGGGTTATGACTGCGCTATGGGAGCTCTTGAGATGATCGACCTCATGAAGCAGTTGTAATGCAGACTGCAGAAAAAGCGATATAATGAAGCATGCGCAGGTTATCAAGTGAAAATATAATGCGTACAGAAGATACAGGCACGTGTAGTTATAATACATGTGCCTGTAAATATATGACAGGATGGATATAATATATGAAAAGCACAGACAGGAAGATATTGTTCTTTGATATAGATGGAACGCTTATAACCGAGGACGGAAGGAGATACTTCCCGGACAGCGCAAGGCGTGCGCTGGCGCAGGCGAGAGCCAACGGACATCTGGTGTTCATCAACACTGGCAGGGTTTACTGTAATGTCACTGATGAGATCAAGGCTGCGGGTTTTGACGGCTTTGTGTGTGGCTGCGGAACATCCATTTACTATGACGGCAAAGAGCTGTTCCACAATGATGTCAGCAGGGATGTGTGCAGGGATATAGCTTATGCATGCCGCAGATATGACATGTTTGGAATGTATGAGCATAGGGACAAGGTGTACGTGGACGGTCAGAACATGGGAAATGAACTCCTTGCAGAGATGGTCAGATACTTCCGGGCAAATGGAATATTTGTTGGGGAGGATGTGGACTCGGATGACTTTGAATTCGACAAGTTCTGCTGCTGGTTCGCGGATGACAATAAAAATGTTCCTGAGTTCCGCGAGTATGTATCACAGCATTTTGACTATATCGACAGAGGTTCAAATTTCTGCGAGATAGTTCCCAAGGGATTCAGTAAGGCGACAGGTATACAGTATCTTCTGGATTATTTTGATATTCCGCTTGAAAATGCATATGCATTTGGTGATGGCAACAATGACGCACCTATGTTATTATATTGTCCGAACAGCATAATCATGGCGAAGGGGCCGGAGGAGCTCAAAAGACAGGTTATGATGGTCACAGACGATGCGGAGAATGATGGAATATATAAGGCTATGGTGAAGCTTGGGATCATAGAGCCGATGGAATAGCTGGTTCATTTTGCCGGTCAATAATTATTAGAGTTGGAGATTTATATGGAAGAACAGGAAGAGAACAAGAAGGTGACGCTGCTCGATCAGTTGTCGATAGCGGTCAGCAGTCCGAAGAATTACAAACAACTGGTCAAGCTGAAGACGGGACGCCTTGTGTGGTTTGTGGTGATCATATCCTTTTTGCTGGCATTTATAGAGTTTGGAATAGACGCCATATTCTGGGTCGGCAAGGTCGGAGGTCTGAGAAATCTCATAACAAATAAGATCCCGGCATTCACATATCATGACAATAAGCTCGACATGGAACACGATATGCAGCTTGAGATAGGAAATGCTACTCTGTACATCAACACGGAGAATGCGTCAGTGGACCTTGACTCCATGGAAACGGATGGAGTGTACATCGCCATAGGAAGTGAGAATATAGTCATGGGAATGGTCTCAGATGGCAAGGGCTATGAGTACATGGTGACACCGCTCAAATACATGTTCCTGCCGGATGGCTTCAACAATAGCAAGCTGGCGGCACTGACACCGGTATTTTATATGTACATGGTGATCATGTTCATTTCGGTGATGGCGGCATCGGCGGGCAGACAGCTTCTCCTTGCGCTGATATTCAGTATAGCGGGCAATGGACTTGCAAGAAATCTCAACACGGGACTGTCCTACGGCAAGGTATTTACGATATGTGTCTATGCACAGACTCTGTCGGTGTTCATAATATCGGTCAACACTGCTCTTGGATATCTGTTATCCTCGTTTGTTGTATGGATCATCGCACTTGTCGTGTCCATGGTATTTATGAACAAAGCTATAGGAAGCTATGTGAGTGGAGATATACCGCCGGGAGATGTGTTCTGATAAGGCGGTCATTTGGTTTGAATAGGTGGAGGCATATATGGAGATAGAGAGAAAATACCTTGTACATGAGATACCTGTCGATCTGACAAAATATCAGGTGAAGCACATGGAACAGATGTATGTGTCCGTGAAGCCGGTCATAAGGATCAGGAGAACGGACGACAGACGTGTGCTCACGGTCAAATCCAAGGGACTGCTCATCAGGCAGGAATTCGAGATGGATCTGGACGAGGATGAATACAGGAATCTCAGATGTAAGGCAGACGGCAATATAATAGAGAAGGACCGGTATATAATACCGCTTTCCGATACAGACGGAACCTGTGGTGACAGTGAGGTGGACAGGAAACTGAAGATCGAGCTGGACGTGTTCGACGGGATATTTGGCGGACTCACCTATGCTGAGGTTGAATTCCCGGAGGAGAAATTTGCAAATACATTTGTGCCGCCGACTTGGTTTGGCAGGGATGTGACTGAGGACGGTATCTATCAGAACAGCGCCCTGAGCGGCATGGACAGACGTGATATAGACAGTTTTGTAAAGAGTGCGAATAAGGAGGAAAAGCGATGAAGGCAAGAGTTTTATTTGCAACAGGTTATGAAGAGGTAGAGGCTCTCACGGTGGTGGATCTCTTGAGGAGAGCCGGAGTTGAGTGCCTGATGGTGTCGGCTGACGATCAGGATACAGTGACAGGAGCGCGCGGCATGGAGGTCACGATGGATGAGAAGTTATCAGAGATCGATGACCAGTGCGATCTTGTAGTTCTTCCTGGAGGTATTCCGGGGGTTCCGAACCTCAAGGCAAATTCAAAGGTTCAGGCCATGGTCAAGGCACAGAATGACAGAGGCGGTTATGTGGCTGCTATCTGTGCGGGACCTACAGCACTTGGCGCATTTGGCGTGCTTGCGGACAAGAATGCAACATGTTATCCGGGATGTGAGGATCAGCTCATGGCGAAGCGCCACAGCACGGAGCCGGTAGTGGTGGACGGAAATGTGATCACCAGCAGAGGAGTGGGAACAGCCATAGAATTTGCACTTAAGCTGGTTGAGATACTCATAGACAGACAGACTGCGGACGATCTCGCAGAGAAGATAGTATATAAGAGATAATGAATATAAAAATATCAGTTAGGAGCCTGGTGGAATTCATCTTCCGCAGTGGCGATATAAGTGATAGCAGTAGTGGGACTCTGTCCAGAGAAGCGATGAATGCGGGTAGCAGGATTCACAGGAAGCTTCAGAAAAGGGCAGGGTCTCATTATAATTCAGAGGTGCCGCTCCGGTATACAGAGGAGCTTGGCGGACATCTGATAACTGTGGAGGGCCGGGCTGATGGAATCATAGACAGATGCGGTGGCGAACAGGAAGAGCCCGGGGATATTGACGACGGCTTTGACATGGCAGAGGGGTATGCTGTGGACTTCCATGACAGCGATGTGCTTATAGATGAGATAAAGGGCATATACAGGAACCTCGATGACATGGAGAGCCCGCAGCGCGTCCACGTGGCCCAGGCGATGTGCTATGCGTATATATATTCAAAAGAGAATAATTATAGCTGGATAGATGTAAGGATAAGTTATGTAAACCTTGACAGCGAGAAGGAGAAGTTCTTCAGGCGGAGATATTCATTTGGCTATCTGGAGAAATGGTTCAGCTCAATGATGGCGGAGCTTTGCAAATGGATTGATCTGGTGGAGAAGCATCAGCTTATGAGGAATCAGTCCATCTCGGACATGGAGTTCCCATTTGAGTACAGGAAGGGCCAGAAGGAGATGGCTCTGTATGTGTACAGGGCTATTGAGCAGGAAAAACATCTGTATGTCCAGGCACCAACTGGAATCGGAAAGACCATGGCGGCGGTGTACCCGTCCATAAAATCCATGGTTCAGGGACACGTGTCGAAAATATTCTATCTGACAGCCAAGACCATAGCCCACACTGTGTCGAGAAATGCGGTGGAGCTGCTGGAGGACAGAGGTCTCAGGCTTAAGACTGTAATACTCACGGCAAAAGAGAAGATATGTTGTCAGGAACAGGTGGATTGCAATCCTGCGGTATGTCCGTATGCCGAGGGGCATTTTGACAGGGTAAATGATGCGCTGTACGACGTGGTATTACATGAGACGGTGGTTGACAGAGATGTGGTAATACGGTACGCACAGGCTCACAGGGTGTGTCCGTTTGAGTTGAGCCTTGATGTGAGTCTGTTTGCTGACATGGTGATATGTGACTATAACTATGTCTTTGATCCGAGGGCGAGCCTCAAGAGGTTCTTTGCGGCAGAGGGCGGTAAGCCGGGAGATTATGTATTCCTTGTGGATGAGGCGCACAACCTTGTGGACAGGGCATCGTCCATGTACAGTGCGGAGATCGTGAAGGAGGACTTTCTGGAGCTCAAGAAGCTCACAGCCCAGTATGGCGGCCGTATGGCAAGACATATAGGAAGCTGCAACAGAGAGCTGCTTACGATGAAGAAGGAGGTTCCTGAGGAGGGATACAGGGTGCTCTCGAGCATAGCACCTCTTCACCTGAAATTGCT
The DNA here is from genome assembly GCF_003434675.1 of Coprococcus sp. AM14-16. Classification (NCBI taxonomy): domain Bacteria; kingdom Bacillati; phylum Bacillota; class Clostridia; order Lachnospirales; family Lachnospiraceae; genus Coprococcus; species Coprococcus sp. AM14-16. The sequence continues at coordinate 1,266,057 of NZ_QTLL01000001.1, read as the reverse complement.
CAGCCTCCATGAAGCAATACAGCTCTTTCTGGAGGAGCACAGGCAGATCCCGGAGAGAAAGGAAGTCCTGAACTTTTATTTTAATCTCACCTCATTTCTGAACATTGCGGAGATGATGGATGAGAATTATGTCGTGTATGACGAGATAAGGGATGACGGAAGATTTGTGGTGAGACTGTACTGCGTCAAGCCTGCAGTTAACATAAGAAACTGCTTGGACAAAGGGCTTGCCACGGTGTTTTTCTCGGCTACGATACTTCCTGTCAGATATTATATGGAGATGCTGTCGGACTGCCCGGAGGACAGGGCAATATACATCCCGTCTCCATTTTCTGCGGAGAACAGGAAGATAATGATAGCAAATGATGTCACGACCAGATACACGAACCGTAATGAGGCGATGTACAGGAACATTTACAGCTATATAGAGCGCGTGATAAGTGCGAGACCGGGCAACTATATGGTGTTCTTTCCATCGTATGCCATGCTGGAGAAGGTGCATGTGCTCACTGAAGAGCTTCCAGAGTCTCTTGGGGTGGAAGTTATATCCCAGGAACAATACATGACGGAGAGCGATAGAGAGAGCTTTCTGAGGGCATTTGAGGAGAAGGACAATGTGCTAGCACTGTGTATCATGGGCGGAATATTCTCCGAGGGAATCGATCTGACTGGTGACAGGCTGATAGGAGCGATAATAGTCGGACCCGGTCTTCCCCAGGTGTGCACGGAGAGAAAGCTGATGATGGATTACTTCGACAGCAGAACCGCGGCGGACGAAAAAGAGGCTGCATCCGACAGGAATGGATTCAGATATGCGTACCAGTACCCGGGAATAAACAAGGTATTTCAGGCTGCCGGAAGAGTCATAAGGACGGAGACGGATCAGGGGATAATACTTCTGATAGACGAGAGATTTGCCACCAGGCGTTACACGGAGCTGTTTCCTGTGGAATGGAATGACAGCGTGATATGCAACATGCAAAATGTGGACGGGATCCTTGAACAGTTCTGGGATTATAAAAGTAAAGAGATTTAAATATACAAAAGCATAATACAGTGCTATAATGGACACCTGATGAAGCCGGAGCGGCGGTAAAGCCCGGTTGTATATATTTTATCAATATGAAAAAAGGGGATAGTGATGGTAGATATAACAGTAAAAAATATTCTGGAAGCTACAGGAGGCGTACTCCTCTGCGGAGATGAGAACACTGTTCTCACTGACATCTGTATAAACTCTAAGGAGGCCAAGGAGGGCGATCTGTTCGTGCCGATCATAGGAACAAGAACCGACGGACACAGATTTATAGAATCAGCACTTCAGACTGCAGCAGCCACACTCACATCGGAGCATGACAATGTTGTGGTGTCGGACAAGGCGTATATCAGGGTGGATGATACTGTTAAGGCATTGCAGGCCATTGGAAAGTATATAAGGAACAGATACGATATGCCTGTTGTGGCGGTTACAGGAAGCGTGGGCAAGACCACGACAAGAGAGATGATCACAGCGGCTGTCAGTGCTGGAATGAAGTGCTTCCACACAGAGGGCAATTATAATTCGGTGTACGGCGAGCCTATCACGGTGTCAAGGATGACAGACGAGTACGATGCGGCTGTTCTTGAGCTTGGAATCGGCGAGCCGGGTGAGATGGACATCCTCACTGATATAGCTCAGCCGGATATATGCGTTATAACGACCATAGGCGTTGCACATATAGAATATATGGGTTCACTGGAGAACACCCGCAAGGAGAAGCTCAGCATTATCAAGGGCATGGGCGAGAATGGAACACTGTATATCAACGGTGATGATCCTATGCTGTATGCGGTCAAGGATGAGATACCATGTAAGGTATACACATATGGTTGCGGCGAGGGCATGGACTTCAGAGCGACTAACATCCGCATGGAGGATGGATATTCTGTATACGATATGGTACATGGGGATGACGTTGTAACTGTCAAGGTAGGAGTGATGGGACTGCACAACGTGCGCAATTCATTGGTGGCCATGGCTGTGTCGCATCAGCTTGGAGTTCCATATGAGAAGTCGTCGAAGGCATTTGAGAATTTCAGAGGTCTCAGACAGAAGGTCATCAAGCTTCCTGGCAAATACACGATCATAGACGATACATACAATGCAAGCCCCGATTCCATGAAGGCCAGCACCGATGTCCTCTGTGACATGAAGTGCGAGGGCAAGAAGTATATCGTGCTCGGCGATATGCTTGAGCTCGGAGAGAAGAGCGATGAGTACCACTATGAAGTCGGAGAGTATCTCAGAGATAAGAAGATAGATGAGGTCATAGTCATCGGAGAGCATGCCCAGAAGATCAAGGAAGCTCTGGATGCCTGTGATACGAAGTATGCCAAGACTGTGTCATTCACTGACACGGAGGAGATCGCGATATACCTTATGGCGCTCATGAAGCCTGAGGATATAGTGCTTTTGAAGGGATCAAACGGAATGAAATTGAGTGAAGTGGTTAATATTCTCACGAATTAGTGTGTGTATTTGTACAAAATGACAAAAGCGGTCACGGATTTACAACGATCTGTGACCGCCTTTTTGTGTAAAGTGTTGCCATTTATTGTAAATCAATTCCCAAAACGATACAAAAGGGAGAAAAGAATTTGGTTATATTGAAAAAATATAAAAAATGGAGTAATATCAACCTAGCTTGAAAATAAATACATAAGATTACATAGATACTTTTTATTTGGGAGGAAAGAATCATGGCTACAGCAAAGAAGGCAGATGAGACAAAGAAGGTAACAAAGGCAACACCTGCAGCAGCACTTGCTAAGGTTGAGGCAGTTAAGAAAGAGGAAGCTGCAAAGAAGACAGCAGCTACAGAGACAAAGGCAGCACCTGCAAAGAAGGCAGCTCCAGTTAAGGAAGAGCCAAAGGCAGCACCTGCAAAGAAAACAGCACCAGCTAAGAAGGAAGAGCCAAAGGCAGCAGCACCTGCAAAGAAGGCTCCAGCAAAGAAGGCAGCTCCAGCTAAGACAACAGAGAATGTATTTGTTGAGTTCGCTGGCGGTCAGATCGAGATGGCAGCAATCGTTGCTAAGGTGAAGGAAGTTATTGGCAATAAGACAGTTAAGGAATTGAACGTATACTACCAGCCAGAAACAGGCATGGTATATTATACAGCTGATGGAGAATCAGGTTCTTACAGTCTTTAATCTATAGATGTTTGTTTTAAGACGGATCCCGGTCGTAATGACTGGGATCTTTTTTCTTTGTGCAATATTGTGTTGTATATAGGTGCCTTTCTGTGATAATATGTCATAGGTTAGGATAATCTAACTAATGCTTTTACAGGGGGTAAGAGATGACAATACACGAGTATGGAGACAGGAAGAATCCGCATATACTGCTTATACATGGCATGTGGATGTGTCATGAGATGATGCTTCCATATGTAGAGAAAATGCGCAGTGAGTATCATATAATTGCGCCGGATCTCACTGGGCATGGAAGTGATATGGGAAGTTTTGAGGGGGCAGAGCAGGACGCTGTACAGATCGGCAAATGGCTTGCAGATCATGATATAAAGACATTGGATCTCATGTTTTCTACGTCCCTGGGCTGCGTCGTGGCCATGTATCTTGTGGCTGACAGTCCTTGGCTCACGGTGAAGTGTTCAGTGCTTGAAGGGGCTGCACTCACGAGAATGAAGGGCGTTGAATGGATGTTCCGCGGGATGATGGGAGGCATGCAGAAGCACCCGGAGGCTGCGGCGAAGATGTATTCTGCGGCAGAGATAGATTCTGACGTGATGAAGAAGCTTTCCGGTTCCATGGGCAGGACAGACAAGAAGGCGCTTGCATGTATGGTGCATACCTGCAACAGCTTCAAATACGAGCAGAGTATGCTTCCGGCAGATGTGCAGAGAAGATTGTTTTTTGAGTTTGGCAGCAGGGATTCGCACATTGTGTGCCGCAAGCTGATACAGAAGTATTATCCTGAGGCGACGATAACGGTCAGAAAGGGTTATGGCCATTGCGTATATATGTTCAAGCATCAGGAAGAGTACAGCGATATATTGAAGGACTACATGAGGAAGAGCTTGTAAGAAAAGCAGCATGCAGCCCGGCAGGACATAAATCGTAATTAGAGAAAGCTGTGTATGTGAATATATTAAAAAGCCTGTGATATGAATTTTATTCATACCGCAGGCTTTTTGCTGCAAATATATATTATGGATTACTTTGTTGTCAGGAAATCAGCGTATGCTGTAGGAAGACCATGCTCTGTAGGATCAAGACCCTTGATCTCTTCTTCCTCAGATACTCGAAGACCGATAGTTTTCTTGATTATCAGGAATACGATGGTAATCGTAACTGCTGTCCATGCTGCAACTGCTGCAAATCCAAGTAACTGTATGAGGAGTGGATGTATTCCACCGCCATAGAACAGACCATTTAATGTGTCGTTTCCAGGAACAGAAGTTGTAGAGAAAAGACCAACAGCAAGAGTTCCCCAGATACCGTTTACACCATGTACGGCTACGGCACCGACAGGATCGTCAACATGTAATGCGTGGTCACAGAGCCATACTCCGAATACTACGAGAAGTCCGGCAACGATACCGATGATAGCTGCGCCGAAAGCATCGACTGTATCACAAGGAGCTGTGATGGCAACGAGACCAGCGAGTGAAGCGTTGAGACACATTGACACATCAGGCTTGCCATATTTGAGCCATGTAAATATCATACATGAAACTGTTGCAAGTGCAGGTGCGATAGTAGTAGTGAGGAAGATAGAACCTAACTGCTCAACAGATGTTGCGGCTGCACCATTGAATCCGTACCAGCCGAACCACAGGATGAATACACCGAGTGCGCCGAGTGGAAGGTTATGACCAGGGAAGGTGTGAACCTTTACTACTTTGCCATTCTCATCCTTATTGAACTTTCCGATACGAGGTCCAAGTAATGCTGCTCCTATCAGGGCTGATATACCACCTACCATGTGGATGGCACATGAACCGGCGAAATCATGGAAGCCAAGCTTTACAAGCCAGCCGCCTGGATTCCAGATCCAATGAGCTTCAATAGGATATATCAGCAGTGAGATGATAGCTGAGTATATGCAGTATGCAGAGAACTTTGTTCTCTCTGCCATAGCTCCTGACACGATGGTTGCTGCTGTTGCACAGAACACAAGGTTGAATACGAAGCTTGACCAGTCATAGTTTTCAAAGTGAAGGAACAAATCCCATGATGGTTTTCCGATGAAACCTCCGAGTGCCCAGTCACTGCTGCCGAGCAGAAGTGATGAACCGAGGATCATGAATGAAACTGTACCGAGACAGAAATCCATGAGATTCTTCATTATAATGTTTCCGGCATTCTTGGCTCTTGTGAAACCGGCCTCAACCATTGCAAATCCGGCCTGCATCCAGAATACCAGTGCGGCTCCAACGAGGAACCATACTCCAAATACAATTGTGCTTACGTCTTCCATAATCATTCCTCCTTTTAATACATTGTAGTTGTGGAAGTGATCAGATAATAAAAAAAGATGCGTCCCGCCAGGTATGCTCCTGACAAAACACATCTTTGTGCACATTATATCTGATCGTACGTCACTGAGATATGACTGATAATAAGTATCTCAGTGCCACACCTCAATTACTAACTTGGGTTGAGTATAGTATTGAGATATGGTAAAATATTGAATAAATCGGACATGGGGCGATAAACCTTATTATATTTTGTGATGACTTAATATAATAAAGCAAAGATGTGGCAAAGATAAATAAAATTATGGAGACATTGCTTATGAATAGTCAGATTTTATTGAATGTTAATTTTTGTAATGAGATATATACACATTTTGTAAAAAAGAATGACCGGTCTGTATATGTGAGGGCGGGGTACAGTATGGATGGGATAAGACTTGTGCCCCAGGAAAATGCGGGTATATGCCTGGTATGTATGGATGGACATATAAGAGAGGTGTGTCTGGGGGATCTCGATACTCCGGTTGATATTGATGGAAGCTGCAGCTTTATATCAGTGGAGATGGACTCCTGCTTCAACAGGAAAGCGCTGGCTGTGTGTGATATGAAGCCGTTTGGAAGATTGCTGACGGATGGTATGGGCTGTGCGGACAAAAATTCCGGAGATTCGCTGGGAGCTGCAATGGATATAATTACAGGTTATGTAGAGTCTTGTGAGCCTTTGTGGAAGAATGCAGTCATGACAGATGCTGGCATTATGAAGCAGGCAGACACCATATATACTACAAATGGCAAGGTGAGTGTAACTGAGCTGGCGGCGAATATGGGGTGTACAGTGAGACACGTGCATAGAAGGTTCGTGGAGGAACTGGGGATGGGTCCCAAGAGATTTGCCCGCATCGTGAGGATCAGGGAGACTGTGAGAAAAATGCTGGAGCATCCGGGCGGACATGTCACGGATTATATGGATGACATGGGATATTCTGACCAGGCGCATTTCCAGAGAGAGTTTAAGTGGTATACAGGGATGACCCCGGGGGGTCTGCTGAAGATACTGGGAGACAGAGCAGAACGATAAAAAACAGGCAGTGTACAAATGCCACTGCCTGCCAATTTAGAAAAAGAAATGATACTGGATACCTGTGCTTATTAGAGTGCTGTCTCTCCGCGCTCGCCTGTACGGATACGAACGACATCTGCCACATCATATACGAAGATCTTACCATCACCGATCTTACCTGTGGATATTCTCTCGCAAACCTTGAAAATGATCTTGTCCGCAACATCGTCTGCTGCGATGGTCTCGATCTTTACCTTTGGAATAAGGTTTACAACATATTCGCTTCCTCTGTAAGTTGTCTTATATCCCTTCTGATTACCGTAACCCATGATGTTTGATACCATGGCACCTGTTGATTCACACTCATCAAGTATTGACTTTACATCATCAAGCTTTTCTGAACGAACTACGATTTCAAGTTTCTTCATAATTACAGTCCTCCTTTTACCCGTTGGATTTATTTTTTATGATTATAGCATAGCGAAAAATCCAATTCCATAGCACTTCGCAAATGCTGAAATATAAAAACGATTCGAAAGACCACAGTTGTAAAATGACATAAAAAACGGGAGTTTGACTTAATATTATTAAGGAGAAAATGATGGTATGAGGAGTTTGGTCACGGCTATTTTACAGTAATTTCATATTTGCAGGTGTTGGTAAATGTGGTATATGTGTGTTATTATATTTCTGACTGAGACTATATGTATAATCAGGAAAGGAAAATGAGATATGGCAGAGAATTATGATGATATAGATAAGAAGACACCGGATACGGTGGATACAGATGGACATGCATCGGATGATAAGGACAACGATGACGACTACGAGAAATACTGCTACCTGTGCAGGAGACCGGAGAGCGTGGCCGGCAAGCTGATACATATGCCTGGAGATATAAATATATGTGCGGACTGCATGCAGAGATCATTTGACAGCTTTAACAATTCCGGTTTTGGCAACATGCCGGGGCTTGGCAATATGCAATTCATAGATCTTACGAACATGCCATTTGGCAATATAGACATGTCCAAGTTCAAGGCACAGAATGACGTGCCAAAGTCACAGAAGGTCAAGAAGAAGGCGCCAAAGGAAAAGAAGCAGGAGGAAGAGCTCACGCTTAAGACCATTCCGGCTCCTCATAAGATCAAGGCTATGCTGGACGAGTATGTTGTGGGACAGGAATATGCCAAGAAGGTTATATCCGTGGCTGTATACAATCATTATAAGAGGGTTCTCACAGATACCATGGATGATATAGAGATAGAGAAGTCCAACATGCTGATGGTGGGACCTACAGGCTGTGGTAAGACATATATAGTCAAGACCATAGCAAGACTTCTCAAGGTGCCTCTCGCAATAACTGATGCCACAACTCTCACTGAGGCCGGTTATATAGGCGATGATGTTGAGAGCGTTCTGTCAAAGCTTCTCGCCGCCGCCGACAACGATGTGGAGAAGGCAGAGAGAGGAATCGTGTTTATAGATGAGATAGACAAGATCGCCAAGAAGCAGAACAGCAACAGCAGGGATGTGAGCGGCGAATCCGTACAGCAGGGACTGCTAAAGCTCCTCGAGGGCGCGGATGTCGAGGTGCCTGTGGGATCGGGCAGCAAGAATGCTATGGTTCCCATGACGACCATCAATACAAGAAACATACTGTTTATATGTGGTGGAGCATTTCCTGATATAGAGGAGATCATCAAGCAGAGGATCAGCAAGCAGGCGTCCATGGGCTTCAAGGCTGAACTCAAGGACAAATATGATGATGATCCGAATCTGCTGAGGCAGGTTACAACCGAGGATCTCCGTGAGTTTGGCATGATACCTGAGTTCCTTGGAAGACTTCCGGTACTCTTCACACTTGATGCGTTGGACAAGGATATGTACGTGAGCATACTCAAGGAGCCTAAGAATGCGATATTAAAGCAGTATAAGAAGCTCCTTGCACTGGATGAGGTGGATCTTAGATTTGACGATTCGGCATACGAGGCGATAGCCGAGGAGGCGATCAAGAGGAAGACGGGAGCCAGAGCATTGCGTGCAATTATAGAGAAATTCATGCTGGATATCATGTACCAGATCCCAAGGGATGACACCATAGGAAGGGTGACCATCACAGGTGATTATATAAAGGGCAAGGGAAGCCCAATCATAGAACTGCGCGGAACACCGGCACTTGAGGAGGCAAGCGCAACTCAGATCGATAAGCAGGACTGAACAGATCTGTAATGACAATAATGCGATAACAGGGAAATGCTACTTGATAATATTTTATCAATATGCTAGAATATCACCGTTCATTAAGGGAGTAGTCAGCGCAGAGCATGTGTTGTGATATCAACATAATGATTGACAGCCATCGGTCGATGATGGCGTGAATCTGGTATTACTGTAGATGATGAGACTTTCTGGACAGCTTTTAGCTGCCCGGGAGGTCTCTTTTTATATGTGTCTGTGACTGCATCCGTCAAATCTATATCAAGGAGAAAAATTATGAGTATTGCAGAGTTATTCCTGTTGGCAGTTGGTCTTTCAATGGATGCATTTGCCGTGTCTATCTGTAAGGGGTTGTCCCTGCGCAACATCAAGGTGAAGCACATGCTTATCGCAGGTGCGTGGTTTGGAGGATTTCAGGCACTTATGCCGACGGTAGGATATGTCCTCGGAAGCTTTTTTGCAGATCTGGTAAGCAAATGGTCACACTGGATCGCATTTGTGCTCCTCCTGTTCATCGGCGGAAGCATGATCAAGGAGTCGTTTGGCGGGGAAGAGGAAGTAGATGCAGATATGAGCTTTAAGGTCATGTTCCTTCTGGCGGTTGCAACCAGCATAGACGCACTGGCGGTTGGAGTGTCATTTGCATTCCTCAAGCTGTCCACTCTGTATATCATACTTGCGGTATTATTCATAGGATGTATCACATTCATATGTTCAGCGGTCGGAGTGAAGATCGGAAGTATATTCGGAACAAAGTACAAGTCAAAGGCTGAGCTTGCCGGAGGTATCATACTTATACTCATAGGAGTAAAGGTTGTTCTGGACGGACTCGGTATATTGTAACCTTAACATAAAATAAATGGACAATAGTATGGTTTATGGCATACAATGTGTAGATAGGTTATGTGAAGGGACAATATATTAAGTAAGGAGTAGATGTATGACCAGATTCAAAAAGAATATGAGAAGATTTGTCGTGGCTGCTGTTGTCGGAGCCATGGCCATGTCGATGACTGCATGTACTTCTCATATGTTTGATGAGAAGACTATCACAGGAACAATAAAGGATAATGCGGACAACTACACAAAGGTGCAGAAGGAGTTCGAGGAATATCTGCACGATGAGTATGTGGACAGTGTGACATCGGACACACTCTCGTACAACTATGAGATAAAGGATGGGGATGCCCTTGGTATTCCTGAGCCGGAGGTATCTCTGGGCGATTCGGATATGAGCGATGAGGGAATCAAAAAACGTAAGGCTGAGTTTGATGAGTCCTTTGACAAGCTCAAGTCATTTGACAGGGACGATCTCACGGAGAGCCAGCAGCTCACATATGATATACTTAATCAGTATCTGGAGACGGAGTCAGAGGGTTATCTGAACATATACCTCAGCGAGCCGTTCTCACCTATGAAGGGACTGCAGTCGAATATATCCACATATTTCACAGACTACCGTTTTGACGACAAGGGTGATGTGGAGAGATATCTCCAGGTGCTTGGAATGGTAAGGGATTATTTTGATGACAATCTAGAGTTTGAGAAGACAAAGTCCGAGAAGGGATATTTTATGAGTGATGCCGTGTGCGATAAGGTCATCGAGCAGTGCGAAGACTTCATCAAGGACAAGGACAATCACTTCATGATACAGGTGTTCAACGATAACATCGAGGCGCTGGACTTTCTGACTGCGGACGAGATAGCGGACTTTGAGGAACAGAATAAGAAGGCCGTTGCGGAAAGTCTTATACCTGCATATGAGGATGTTATAGATGTGCTGTCATCGCTCAAGGGAACCGGTAAGAACCAGGGCGGTGTGTGTGGCTATGAAGGTGGTAAAGAGTATTACGCTTACCTTTTGAAGGACGCTGCGGGAACTGATAAGACACCTGAGGAAGTGGCACAGATGCTGGATGACAACCTGTCAGATCTCATGACAGATCTGTATTCCATAGCCATGACACAGTACGATTCATATGAATATTTTGTGGAGCACTACGATGACCTCTTTGGAGACAGTGACTCAAAGGAGCCTTCAGAAATAATAGATATACTCATGAATACAGCCACCGAGAACTACCCAGACTTTGGAGAGATAAAGTATCAGGCGAAGAAGCTTGATAAGAGCCTTGAGGATATTCAGGAGAATACGCTGGCATACTATATGTCACCTGCGATCGATGACCAGGACAACAACCTTATCAGGGTAAATGGCAAACATACGGATGGTATGTGGACCACACTTGCCCATGAGGGATATCCGGGACACATGCTGCAGAATGCATACTACATGTCAACAGATCCTGAACCGGTACGTACCATATTAAGCTTCCTTGGATACAAGGAGGGCTGGGCAATGTATGCGTGCTATGATGCCATAAACTATTACACATTTGATGGGGCATCTGATTCGGACACCGTTGCAAAACTGTACAGGTTAAACGATGAGATCAATTATCTTATAAGTGGAAGGATCGATATAGGAATCAACTATGAGGGCTGGTCACTGCAGGAAGCAAAAGATTACCTGAATGAAAAGGGATTCAACGGCGATGCCGCCGACGATCTGTATACTACCATGATAGGTGATCCTGCCGTATACCAGAGTTATTCAACAGGCTTCTATGAGATGCAGGAGATCAGGGATTATGCTGAGGAACAGCTTGGATCAAAGTTTGACCTGAAGGAGTTCAATACAGTCGTTCTCGAGACAGGTCCATGCCAGTTCAATATCCTGAAGCAGCAGGTTCAGAAGTATATTGATACAAAACAATAAAATAGAATATAGCCGGTACATATAATGTACAGATGGAGACATACCGCAGCCGGAGAAATTTCCGTGCTGCGGTATTTTTGTGTAAAGATTCGGAATTTGCTGCATATACTATATAGATTGCCCCTGGAGGAATGTGCGGTGATATCAGATGCTGCTTACTCAGAGGATTATGTGGAATATATAATAGAATACAACGGAGACAGGGAAGCTCTGATGGATCTGTATCAGCCATACGGGCTCAACATAATAGACGACAGATATGCGGTGGCATATCAGCCGTTTCCGGCCGGGTATATGGAGAGTTTTTCAAGGCTTGAGTACAATCTTTTCCCAAAAGTGTACGGCCTGATGGACGATGTGGGGGCTCTTGAGGCTATAGGGGTTATCAATATCCAGCAGGAAAATATACTCGGACTCACCGGAAAGGGGATACTGCTTGGCATCGTTGATACGGGGATCGATATATTTGGCAGTTCATTTGTGCGGGATGGGGGTAAGACAAAGATACTTGCGGCGTGGGATCAGACTGTGGAGGAGGCTGACAACGCATCATACGGCTACGGCAGGGAGTATAGCACGGAGGAGATACAGGCTGCTGTGGATGAGAGACAAAGGATATTGACGGATACCACCGGGCATGGAAGCTTCTGCGCGGGAACGGCTGTGAGTGTGGCTCCGTCGGCAGACCTGGTGGTGGTGAAGTTAAAGCAGGCAAAGGAGAATCTCCGCAGCTTTTATGGTATTCCATCGGATGCAAATGCGTACAGTGAGGTTGACATAATGACAGCGATAGCATATCTGCTTGAGCAGCAGAAAAAGCTGCGCATGCCTATGAGCATACTCGTGACGCTTGGGACCAACAGTGGAAGCCATACGGGGGCGGGAGCGCTGGACAAATATATAAACAACATAGGAGATCTTCAGGGGTTTGCGGTATCTGCTGCCGGTGGCAACGAGGGGAGAGCAGGACATCATTATTCCGGGATCGTCACAGGGGCATATGATGTCGTTGAGATCGATGTGGCAGATCACAACAGCTTTACACTTGAGATATGGGGTAAGTCCACCAATACCTACTCGGTGGCCATAGAGATTCCCGGCGGGGAATTTATAGAGAGGATATCGCCGAGGTATGACAGGAGCTCGATCATCCGTCCGATATTTGGAGGTGGGATGATATATGTCGACTATTTTCTCGTAGAGGATTCTGCTGGGCAGGAGCTCATCATGCTCAGATTTATAACCCCGGCAAATGGTATATGGCGGATAAGGGTGTACGGTGTTGGAACCACGGAGCTCAGCTTTAACGCGTGGCTGCCCATAAGCAGCTTTGTATCCCCGGGGACGAGATTTGTGTCAAGTGATCCGGGAGTGACCATAACGAGCCCGGCGGTGGCGGAGACTGCGATATGCACTTGCGCATATGATCACTCAAATGGTAATCTGTATATCGACAACAGCAGAGGCTATACGGCGGACGGCAGGGTGAAACCGGATCTTCTCGCTCCCGGAGTGAATATAAGGGGAGAAGGAGCCAGCGGGGAGACGGTTATAAGAAGCGGCACCTCAGTGGCGGCTTCGTACACTGCGGGCTGCAGTGCCATCATGCTTGAGTGGTCGTATGGGAGAAAGATGATAAGGAATATAAACGGCAACCAGATAAGGGGCTACCTGATAAGGGGAGCGGTGAGACCGGGAAGTTCGGGCGGGCTTTTGGAGATCAGGCAGTATCCGAATCCCGAGTGGGGATATGGCCTGCTGAACATTTACAATACATTTGAAAGTCTCAGGAATGTGTGAGGATAAGTTATGGGAAGAACATGCAGAGAAGAGCTGGCGAGCGGCGGTACGCTAATAATAAGTGAGAATGACTTCAGGATAGAGTATTTCTTCCCGGGGCCGGATGGACGCTATGGTGGAGTGAGGGTCAATATTCCGGGAAGGAAAGTTGAGACCTATATGAGGGCATGGCAGAAGAATTATGAAAGGTACGAAGAGCTTCAGAAGGCGGCGGGGGCAAGTGTGGTGAAAAGACCGGCTGCGATGAGAGGTGAGTGCGGAATGACGATACGGACCGGTTTCATGGACGGAGTATACCTGAAGGGAAGCCACATGAGAGTGACGGAAAGGGTGCAGCTCGACATGATAATCCGGGATTATGGATACGCTCTGGACAGATGGAAGAAGTCCGGGCAAATGCCTGAAAGTAGTGATTGTTAGTCTGCGTGATACTGTGCTATAATGCATCTGTGTGGTCAGAAACGGGAGGAGTATGACATGCATTAATTCACACTATTTATAAGAACGGAGGATAATATAATATGTATATAACATGTCTTGATTTAGAGGGAGTACTGGTGCCTGAGATTTGGATCGCATTTGCGGAGGCAAGCGGAATACCTGAGCTTAAGAGAACAACAAGGGATGAGCCTGACTACGATAAGCTCATGAACTGGAGACTTGGTATACTTAAGGAGCACGGACTTGGACTCAAGGAGATACAGGAGACTATAGCAAAGATAGATCCTATCCCTGGAGCAAAGGAGTTTCTGGATGAGCTGAGATCCATAGGACAGGTGATAATCATAAGCGATACATTTTCACAGTTTGCAGGCCCTCTCATGAAGAAGCTCGGTTACCCTACAATATTCTGTAATGAGCTGATCGTTGCAGATGACGGTGAGATCACAGGCTTCAAGATGAGATGCCCACAGTCGAAGCTCACAACAGTCAAGGCTCTGCAGTCAATCGGCTACGACACTATAGCAAGCGGTGACAGCCACAACGATCTGGGAATGATCTATGCGAGCAAGGCAGGCTTCCTGTTCAAGAGCACAGATCAGATCAAGGCGGACAATCCTGATCTTGAGGCATTTGAGACATACGATGAGCTTCTTGCGGCCATCAAGAAGGCAATGGACTAGTTGGAGATACAGATATGAAGTACAAGAGTGTAGATGAGATCGAGACGCTCTCTTTCAGGGATGCGACTCTGATCAGATGCATATATTCGGAGAAGCAGGGAATCCTGGAATTTGAATTTGACGGCGCGGTAGTCAGAGAGGACAACTCTGCAAATGAGCTCTATACTGACAGATATGCCAGTGATATGCAGGTCAGATTCACTGAGCCTGAGATCGAGGCACTTCTGCTAGAGGGTCATAAGTATTACGATGCGAACGATGTCCTCCAGGAGTCAGTACCGGATAAGCCTGTGGACAGGGCGGACTATGAGGATGTGCTGAAGAGCTTTGAGGGCAAGGTTGTATTTTATTCGGGTCAGCCAAAGGAGATGCTCAAGTCTTCGGAGAATGCTGACAGAAAATGCTATCAGATGATAATAGATGTGGATGAGGAATCCTATGTTCTGAGTTTTTACTATGATAAGGTGATCGCACAGTGGGAGCACTTTATGAACAAGGTGATGAACTAGCCTGACGGTTCGGCAGGGATCAGGAAAGGAAGATGCGGCAGATGGCAAAGAGGATACGCCGGTATATAGCATATATTGATGAGCTTTTAAAGAGGAATGATGTGGACTTTGCACGGGAGGCAGAGAGACATCTCACGCAGGTAGGATTTTTCATGCATGAGAGACTTATCCACCTCATAGTGCTGGTATTGTTTGCCGTATTGACGGTTGCAACATGTATAACATTTGTAGTGACGGACAATATATCGCTGCTGATACTTGCACTTGCATTCATGGTGCTGCTTGTTCCATACATAATGCACTATCATCTTCTTGAGAACAGTGTCCAGTATATGTATGAGCAATACGACAGAATGCTCGAGAAGGCGGGCATAGATGCGTTTGTAAACAGATGATTGGTGAAAGGCGGTAAAGCATATATGTTCAATTTCGTTATGGGTATCGTGATGATCGGAATAGGCGCAATAAGTGTGGCTCATGCATTTTTTTCAAAAAATATGGCGGGCTTCATATTCTTCGGCATACTGATGATCGGATTCGGAATAGTGGAGCTGGTCAGATCCAGGGGCGTAAAGGCCAGAAAGAAGGCTGCCAGAGACAGAGAGTTTGACATGTACAATCTCATTGCGTCGGAGATGGGAGTCAAGATCAATCCGCTCACAGGAGAGATGCTGAGCTCAGACAAGAAGGGTGAAGACGAACCAGTGACTGTTACTGAAGCTGATGATGCAGCGGATGTGGCAGAATAAGAACATAGAATAAAGCGGCATGGAGGTTTTCAGATACCTCCGTGCCGCTTGTTTTTTCATGCGGGATATTTCATCTATTTATAATCAGAGAAATCATACTCTGCAAATGTCTTCCCGTGCTCATCGGATCTGTACACCTTGCCATCGCTGGAGTCGATATAGAAATCACCGACCTTGGTGTCGCCCTCTTTATTGTTGTCGTGGAGCTCGATGTGGTAGCCTGTTTTTCCACCGGAAAATTCTGTGAGATCCTTGTCACTGTTGGCAACCTCGAATCTTCCGTCACCTGCGGGAAGCTGATCCATGAACCAGTCCTGGGCATCATCGAATGAACCGAAGATGCCTGACACGGTGTTTCCCACGCCGTCAGCGACATCCTTTACACCGTCGGCCACGCCGTCAGCGACATCCTTTACAGCGTCGGCTGCTCCGCCTACAACGCCTTTGTCAGATGAGTCGGTGCTGTTTTCCTCAGAGCTGTTACCATTCTGAGCCTCAGATGTTGTCTGGGTGCTGGCTGCTGAAGATGAGCCAGTGCTTGAAGCACCGTTTGAATTGCCACAACCACAGAAGAGGATCATGGTGAGTGTCATACACGTCACAAGTAAAAAGTATTTTTTCATTGTACATGTTCTCCTTTTTTTAATATTTGCTATTTATATTCTCCGTATATCTGAGAAATATTCATGGCATAAAAAATAGACACATAATTAAAAATAAAAAATAATATAATAGAAAAAATGCTATAGGCGGCGAGGATCATTTGAAAAAAATTGACAATGTGCAGGAGGTGACTGACAGATGGCAGTATATTATGCTGGCGGTTGCCATATTTCTTGCCATAATTTTCTGTTGTTATTACATAATCAGCCAGTCGAGGTGGGGCTTTTATACTGCCGGAGGGCCGGTCAGGCAGCAGGCAAATGTCCTGGGGGCGGATGAGAGCACACCATCGGAGGTGGATGGGGCAAATGATACCGGGGAGATGCAGCCGGAGAAGGATGAAACGGAGTCTGATGCGGAGCCGGAGATAACGAAGAGGGCGTATCTCACATTTGACGATGGGCCATCCGGGAACACAGTGGAGATACTGGATATCCTTGATAAATACGATGTGAAGGCGACATTTTTTGTCGTGGGGCGCGACAAGAGCTATTATGATGCCTACCGGGATATAGTGGATAGGGGACATACACTGGGGCTTCATTCGTACACCCATGATTACGATAAAATATATGGAAGCCTTGCTGATTTCTCCGAAGATATTGAGGAATTGCGAAATTTATTGTATGATGTAACAGGTGTAAATTGTGTATATTACAGATTCCCGGGCGGCAGTTCAAATACGGTATCCAGAGTGGATATGAACACCCTGATAGACTATGTGAATGCCGAGGGGCTTATATATTATGATTGGAATGCGCTGAACAATGATGCCGTGTGTGGCAGCTACACGCCGGAGCAGCTTGTCGACAATATCATGAAGGATGCACTGCAGCACGACGATGTGGTCATATTGATGCATGATCTTGAGTCGAGGCACACCACGGTGGAATCACTGCCGATGCTCATTGAAAGACTCCGGGATGATGGGTATGAGCTGCTGCCTATAGATGAGAATGCACCACTTATCAGGCACAGATGAGAAGGGACGGATATATGCCATGACTTATGAAGAGGCAAGAAGTTATATAGAATATACGGACACCATGGGAAGCGTTCTGGGGCTTGACAGTATAAAGGAGCTGCTGAGAAGGCTGGGCGATCCGCAGGACGCAGTCCCGGTTATACATATAGCAGGAACAAATGGCAAAGGTTCGATATGCGCATTTCTGGACGAGATACTTGAGAGTGCAGGATACAGTGTGGGAAGATATATATCTCCGACGATATTTACATATCTTGAGAGATTTCAGATAGATAAGGAATATATGTCTGAGGAGGATTTTGCCGTATATCTTGAGACGGTGAAAGATGCAGCGGATGACATGGTGTCGGACGGCTGGGGAAGACCCACATCGTTTGAGACGGAGACAGCGGTGGCGTTCTGTTATTTCTGCGACAAAAAGGTCGATTTCCTGTTGCTTGAGACCGGAATGGGAGGCCTGGAGGATGCCACAAATGTGTGTAGCCACCCGGTCTGTACGATAATAGCAAGTATAAGCATGGATCACATGCATTTCCTCGGGAATACCCTGAGGGATATATACAGACAGAAGCTTGGAATATTGAAAAAGAACTGCCCATGTGTGGCGTACCCGCTTGCCTCAGAGCTTGAGGATATGTGGGATATGGCATGTGAGCAGAATAATATATCGGACTTGGCGGTACTTATCAGGGAGAAGGATATAGAGATATGCAGAGAGTCAGTAGGTGGAAGTGAATATATATATGACGGACAGAGATACGAACTTCAGGTTCCGGGCATATATCAGATATATAACAGTGCCACAGCGGCTGCGACCGCACATGTTCTCATGAGGCTTGGATATGAGCTGACTGAGGATGACATAAGGAGAGGACTTAAAGCGACGTTCTGGAAGGGAAGATTCCAGAAGCTTATGGACAAACCTCTCTTGTATGTGGATGGCGCACACAATCCGGGAGGCTGGAGAGCACTTAGACAGAACATAGATGAGTATTTTGCCGGAAGAGACCTCATATATATATGTGGGGTGTTCAAGGACAAAGACTATGAGCAGATGCTCAGGATCATGATGCCGGGGGCTTCTGCGTTCATAGCAGTTGAGCCGGATAACCCGAGAGCACTTTCAAGGCATGAGCTGAAAAGGCTGGCAGGGACATATATAGATGAAGTCTATGAGCAGGAAGATGTGGACGATGCCGTGAGGCTGACGATGACGCTGGCTGATGCCAGGCAGGATCCGGTGGTTATGGTATTTGGCTCGCTGTCATTTATTGGGCCGATCATAGACCGTGCGGAACATGGAGGATATATAGAAAGCTGATGCAGACAGAGATGGACAGAGTGGACAGGATCATATACAACGATGAATACAGACGTCTCATGGAGACTGTGCGGAACAAGGAGACCGACAGGATATTCTGCCGGCATGGACTTGAGCACTGCCTGGATGTTGCCAGGATAGCGTATATAATGAATATCGAACAGGGATATGCGATAGACAGGGAGATCATATATGCCGCGGCACTTCTTCACGATGTGGGACGGGCAGATCCTGATGACACCGGCAGGAAGCATCATGAGCTGAGTGTTGAGTATGCGGGCAGGATACTGGAGCAGTGCGGATTTTCCACGCAGGAGAATGAGCAGATATGTGATGCCATAGGCTCACACAATACAGACGGTGCTGAGCGGGAAGGACTGGCATATGTGTTGTATAATGCGGATAAGCTGTCTCGAAACTGTTTTGACTGCAAGGCATCAGACCAGTGTTACTGGCTGGAGAGTGCACGCAATACAGGGATAAAATATTAAGGGAAGTACCAAGGGGTCGCACGTCATGTGCGGATATTTAATATCTGGAGGATAAAAGGATGATAATAGGAAACAAGACATTTGAGAGTGGAAAAGAACCTTATGTGATGGGGATACTGAATGTGACCCCGGATTCATTTTCGGATGGAGGACAGCATAACACCATGGACACAGCTCTGTTTACCACAGAGAAGATGATAGCTGAGGGTGCTGTGATAATAGATGTTGGCGGTGAGTCCACAAGACCTGGATATACAAAGATATCGGATGAGGAGGAGATAGAGAGGATCGCACCGATCATAGAGGCGATAAAGAGAGATTTCGACGTGGCAGTATCACTCGACACATACAAGTCTGCGGTGGCTGAGGCGGGTATACATGCAGGTGCAGATCTCATAAACGATATATGGGGACTGAAGTACGATGAGAAGATGGCGGCTGTCATAGCGAAGTACGACAAGGCGTGCTGTCTTATGCACAACAGGGAGAACACAGATTACACAGACTATCTGGCTGATGTTGTATCAGATCTGGATGAGTCGGTTAACATGGCTCTGGCAGCAGGCATAGACAGGGACAAGATCATGGTGGATCCGGGAATAGGATTTGCAAAGGATCTGCATCAGAATCTGCTCCTCATGAACAATCTGGAGCTGCTCCACAAATGGGATCTCCCGATACTCCTCGGAACGTCGAGAAAGTCGATGATAGGACTTACACTTGATCTTCCGGTGACCGAGCGCGAGGAGGGAACAGTTGCCACATCAGTGCTTGGGCTTGTGAAGGGCTGCGATTTCTTCAGAGTACACGATGTGAAGAGCAACTACAGAGCACTCAAGATGACGCATGCGATGCTGAGTGCCAGATAACATATAGCGGAGGTGCGGTATGGACAGTATCAATATAAAAGGACTTGAGGTATTTGCACATCACGGAGTGTACAGGGAGGAGAATGTCCTTGGACAGAAGTTCGTGGTGGACGTATCCATGCAGGTGTCGACCCAGGAGGCCGGCAGAAGTGATGATATAAGAAAATCTGTGAACTATGGCAGCGTGTGCGATGGCATACAGAAGGTCATGAAGAACAGAAATTATAAATTGATAGAGACTGTGGCTGAGGAGATAGCAGACATGATACTTCTCACTTACGATGATGTGAGAGGGGTAAATGTGACGGTGAAGAAGCCGTGGGCTCCGGTCATGGTACATGTAGATACAGTGTCCGTGTCCATAAGCAGAAAAAAGCACACAGCATATCTTGGACTTGGGTCAAATATCGGCGACAGGGAATCATATCTGGACATGGCCATAGATGAGCTGAACAAGGATAAATACACCAAGGTGACAAGAGTATCAGATTTTATAGAGACCGAGCCGTATGGCGGCGTTGAGCAGGATGATTTTCTGAACGGCTGTCTGGAGATAGAGACGCTCAGGACTCCTGAGGAACTGCTGAGACTGGTGAATGGAATAGAGAAAGCGGCGGGAAGAGAGAGGCTGATCCACTGGGGACCGAGAACTCTGGATATCGATATCCTGCTTTATGATGATGTCGTGTATGACAGTGAGGATCTTCACATACCACACGTGGAGATGCACAAGAGAGAGTTTGTACTTGAACCATTGTCCGCGATAGCGGGATACAAGAGGCACCCGCTGCTTGGCAAGACAATATCCGAGCTTCGTGCCGGGCTGGACAAACAGTGACAAAATTGACACTTCAAGTGGAAGGATAGATAGAATGAATACATTGGAAGAGATAAACAGTCTGGAGGAGCAGATACAGCAGCTTATCACCAGAAAGAATGAGCTTATCGACAGAGCGTGTGTTGAGGGCAGAGATGTTGCGCTGGCACATATAAGCTCTGATGTGGTGAGCGGGTTTGTGCCCGTGGATCATCTGAAGGTCGATAAAGACACGGTGGTTGTATACCAGGGTGTTCCGGGGGCTTACAGTCATCAGGCTATGCATGACTATTTTGGCAAGGATATAAAGAATGTAAATGTTGCAAAATTTGAGGATGTCATAGAGACGGTGAAGAGAGGCAAGGCTGATTACGGAGTCCTGCCTATAGAGAATTCCTCTGCCGGATTTGTGAGTGGTATATATGATATGGTTGGCAGCAGCGGTCTGACCATCGTGGGCGGGGACGAGGTCAAGGTGGCACATATGCTCATGGGAGTTCCAGGCTCAAAGCTTTCTGATATACAGACTGTATATTCCCATCCGCAGGGGCTTCTGCAGTGCAGTGAATTCCTAAACAGAGCCGGATACGCACAGTGCCCGGTTGCGAACACTGCAGTGGGTGCGGTGAAGGTCAGGGATGAAGGTGATATTACCCAGGCTGCCATAGCGAGCGCTCTTGCCGCAGATATATACGGACTTGAGATACTTAAGGACGATATAGTCAACAATGAGAACAACACAACGAGATTTATCATACTGTCAAAGAAAAAGGAGTATGTGAAGAGTGCGGGAAATATATCCGTATGCTTTGCACTGCCACATGAGAGTGGAACCCTTTACAGTATACTTGGACATATAAAACATAACGGGCTCAATATGACAAGCATTGAGTCGAGGCCTCTCAGGGGAAGAAAATGGGAATATTCATTCTTCATAACTCTTGAGGGAAGTCTCATGGATCCGGCGACGATAGATGCGCTGGACCATATAAATAGGGATTCTATGGATTTCAAGATAATTGGAACATACTGATAAGTAACATGAAAGGTGGGGTAGATATGGCAAGTAAGGTATTTGCAGCCATCGATGTAGGTTCTAACGAGCTGTCAATGAAGGTGTATGAGATAACTCCCAAAAAAGGGGCGAGGGAGATCGATTACGTCAACAGCACAGTTGAGCTCGGTAGTGATACCTACAACAGTGGCAGGATAACCGAGGATTCCATAATGAAGGTATGTGAGATCCTCAACAAATTCCGCAGGAAGATGAGGGAATACGATGTGCGTGAATACAAGGCGTATGCATCGTCCGCTGTGCGTGAGGCGGAGAATTCAGTCATGGTCCTTGAGAGGATAAAGCAGCACACAGGCATCGACGTCTCAGTGCTCAGCAACTCGGAGCAGAGATTCATGAACTACAAGGCGTATGCGGCAAAGTCGAAGTTTGAGGATGCCGACACGAAGAACAGGGCGCTTCTGGACATAGGAGCGGGAAGTCTCCAGATATCTATATTTGACAAGCAGAATCTGATCCAGACACAGAACCTTCCTATAGGAGCCGTGAGAATAAGGGATTATCTGGCAAAATACGGCGCAGACACGGTGGCTCTGGAGAATATCATGGAGGAGTTCGTATCGAACTTCATAGAGGAGTTCAGGAACCTCTTTATAAACGATAAGGACATCAAGAGCATAATAGCCATAGGAGACGGAATCGCAAATCTGAAGAAGGTCGGACCGGAGCTGAATATCACAGACAAGATCACAAGAGATCAGTTCCGCGTGCTTTATCACAAGGTAGTTGAGACCACCCCGGAGGTCCTTTCAGAAAAATACGGTGTGCCATACGAGAGGGCGACACTGATGCTTCCGATGGCGATCATTTACCAGTCATTCCTCGACAACTCAAGGGCGGAGGATATCATCACGCCGGATGTTACGTTCTGTGACGGAATAGTTGCCGATTATATGGATAAGAACGGAACTCTTCTGCTGAATAAGAATTTCGACGAGGATATCATTGCATCGGCAAACAGCATAGCCAAGAAATATAAGGTCAACAGGAAGCACACACAGAATGTGACGCAGAACGCACTGGATATATTTGATTCCTTCAAGAGCGTCCACGGACTCGGAAGGAGAGAGAGACTGCAGCTCCAGATCGCAGCCATGCTCCACAGTTGTGGCAAATTTGTAAATATGAACGAGGGCACCATGATGTCCTATCACATAATCATGTCCACGGAGATACTTGGACTGTCCCACAAGGAGAGGGAGGAGATTGCAAATATTGTGAAGTTCAACGAGTATTATCTCCCTTCACAGACAAAGGCACAGGTATCGCTGATGACTGCGGATTACATGAAGGTCGCCAAGCTGGCATCCATACTGAGACTTGCGGATGTCCTTGACAAGAGCCACAGGCAGAAGATAAGTGATATGAAGTTCAGCTTCAAGGACTACGTGCTCACTATGACGGTAGATACACTGAATGATATTACGCTTGAGGCAGGGGTGTTCAAGACCAAGACTGAACTGTTCAGAAAGGTCTTTGGAGTGAAGCCTGTGTTAAAACAGAAAAGGGGGTTGTAAAGGATGGCAGATAAGAATCCGATATTTTATAACAGAGAGCTCAGTTGGCTTGAATTTGACAAGAGATGTCTGTCCGAGGCGAAGGACAGGACCATTCCTCTGTTTGAGAGAATAAAGTTCCTGAGTATAACGGCATCCAATCTGGATGAGTTCTTCATGGTAAGAATAGCATCACTCACGGATATGGTGCATGCCGGATACACCAAGAAGGATATAGCCGGAATGACGGCGCGGGAGCAGCTTGACGCACTCCATGCCAGCACCAAAGAGTTCATGAAGAACCAGTATCAGACACTGAACAGATCCCTCATCCCTCAGCTTGCCCAGAACGGATTGAAGCTTGTGAGACACCATGAGGATCTCACTCCAAAGCAGGCAAAGTACGTGGACAAATACTTTGAGAAGGATGTATACCCGGTACTCACACCTATGGCGGTGGACTCGTCCAGACCATTCCCGCTGGTGCGCAATAAATCACTGAATATAGGTGCACTCATATACGATAAGAAAAAGGACGTGACGGATATAGCGACCGTCCAGGTTCCATCTGTACTTCCAAGGATCGTGAGACTTCCTTCTGAGGAGAAGGGCGTTACCGAGATAATTCTTCTGGAGGAGGTTATCGAGAAGAACCTTGACAAGCTGTTCCTGAACTACGACATAGTGTGTGCATATCCATACCGTATCATGAGAAATGCAGACTTCTCCATAGATGAGGAGGAGACCGCAGATCTGCTGAAGGAGATCGAGAAGCAGCTCAAGCAGAGACAGTGGGGCGAGGTCATAAGACTTGAGGTGGACGAGGCCATGGACAAGAAGCTCCTTAAGGAGCTCAAGAAGCATCTCGGAGTCGATGACGAGGTCGTATACAAGATCAACGGACCTCTGGATCTCACATTCCTCATGAAGGTGAACGGCATAGATGGTTTTGACCATCTGAAGTATCCTAAGTACAAACCGCAGCCTGTACCTGGAATGGGTGATTACAGCCATATATTTGACAGGATAAAGAAGGGAGACATCCTTCTGTTCCATCCATATTATGAGTTCACTCCGGTCATTGAGTTCATAAAACAGGCGGCAAATGATCCTGATGTCCTGGCGATCAAGCAGACACTTTACCGTGTCAGCGGCAATTCACCTATCATCGCGGCACTTGCACAGGCTGCCGAAAATGGCAAGCAGGTAACTGTTCTCGTCGAGCTCAAGGCAAGATTTGACGAGGAGAACAATATAGCGTGGGCCAAGAAGCTGGAGCAGGCGGGCTGTCATGTTATCTATGGCCTTGTGGGTCTTAAGACACATTCCAAGATCGCACTGGTTGTCAGACGCGAGGAGGACGGAATCAGAAGATATGTGCATCTGGGAACAGGAAATTACAATGATCAGACCGCAAAGCTTTACACTGACATGGGACTTCTCACCTGCAGCGATGCCATAGGAGAGGACGCGACGGCGGTGTTCAACATGCTGTCAGGATATTCAGAGCCGAAGAAGTGGAACAAGCTTGCAGTTGCCCCGATCTGGCTGAAGGACAAATTCCTCATGCTGATAGGCCGTGAGGCAGAGAATGCGAGACAGGGCAAAAAGGCAAGGATAGTTGCCAAGATGAACAGTCTCTGTGATCCGGTGATCATGAATGCGCTCTACGATGCCTCAAAGGCAGGCGTAAAGATCGAACTCATCGTCAGGGGAATATGCTGTATCAAGGCAGGAGTTCCGGGACTTTCAGATAATATATCAGTAAGATCCATAGTTGGAAATTATCTTGAGCACTCGAGAATATTCTATTTCTACAATGACGGATTTGAGGATATATACATGGGAAGTGCGGACTGGATGCCTAGAAATCTGGACAAGCGAGTTGAGATAACGTTCCCTGTAGAGGATCCGGAGCTTAAGAAGAAGATAAAGAATATCCTTAAGATACAGCTTGAGGATACACTCAAGGCTCACATCATGCAGCCTGACGGCTCATATGCGAAGCAGGATCTCAGGGGCAAGGCAAAGCTTGATTCACAGATGTATTTTGTGAAGCTTGCGCAGGAGAGTCAGAAGCCGGTGAAGGAAGAGGACAATGACAGGGTGTTCATCCCGGTTGAATCCCACGGCGATAATGAGTGATATAAAGGCAGCACAGAGGCATATCGACAAAAGAAAAATAACAGTTGACACACGGCTGGCGATGTGGTATTCTACCATTGCTGTGTGAAACAGTGAACATAGAAGCAGAGTATCCACTCTCACCTTAGCATGGTCTGACATGACTCGGGTTAATATTTAGCTTAGAAGATTTACAGGGTTTTCCTGAGTTTGAATATGCTTTGTATTAAGAAAGTGGATAGATGGTTCTATCCACTTTTCTTATGTCAGAGAATTGAATTTTAAAAGTGTGGAGGTAGAGAGTCATTAGCGATTTAATGATCAACGAACAGATTAGAGACAGAGAGGTACGACTCATCGGAGAAGATGGTCAGCTTGTTGGAATAATGTCATCCAGGGATGCATACAAGATGGCTCAGGATGCAGGACTTGATCTTGTGAAGATAGCACCTAAGGCACAGCCACCGGTGTGCAAGATAGTTGACTATGGTAAGTATCGTTATGAGCAGGCCAGAAAAGAGAAAGAGGCCAAGAAGAAGCAGAAGACCATGGAAGTCAAGGAAGTCAGACTTTCACCGAACATCGATGCGAATGACCTTAATACCAAGATCAATCAGGCAAGAAAGTTCCTTGAGCATGGCGATAAGGTTAAGGTTACACTGCGATTCAGGGGAAGAGAGCTTGCGCATGTAGAGCAGTCAAAGGTTATTCTTGACAACTTTGCTGAGAAGCTTGCAGAGATAGCAGTTATCGATAAGCCTGCTAAGTTTGAAGGAAGAAGCATGATAATGTTTTTAACACAAAAGCGTTAAATTATTATAGACATATAATTCAAGGAGGAAGTAAGTAAAATGGCTAAATTAAAGACAAAAAGAGCAGCAGCTAAGCGTTTCAAGAAAACAGCTAACGGCGGTTTAAAGAGATCTAAAGCTTATAAGAGTCATATCTTAACAAAGAAGACCACTAAGAGAAAGAGAAATCTTAGAAAGGCTACAATGACAGACGCAACAAACGAGAAGGTAATGAAGAAGATATTACCTTATATCTAATAGATCAGGAGGAAGAAAACCAATGGCAAGAGTTAAAGGCGGAATGAACGCAAAGCAGAAGCACAATAAGGTATTAAAGCTTGCAAAGGGCTACAGAGGAGCAAGAAGCAAGCAGTATAGAGTAGCAAAGCAGTCAGTTATGAGAGCACTTACATCTTCATACGCTGGCAGAAAGCAGAGAAAGAGACAGTTCAGACAGCTCTGGATCGCTCGTATCAACGCAGCAGCAAGAATGAACGATATCTCATACAGCAAGCTTATGCATGGTCTTAAGCTGGCAGGTGTTGACATCAACAGAAAGATGCTCTCAGAGATGGCTATCAGCGATGCTGAGGGATTTGCAAAGCTTGTTGAGGTTGCAAAGGCACAGTTATCATAATATAGAATATAGAATCTTCTATATATAAGTAAAAAGAACCGGATGTGGTATAAACTTACACATCCGGTTCTTTTGTTGCGCGAAAAGGTTTTATAATTCGGAGGCGTATGCTATAATTATAGAGGTTAAGGGGATGACCAATGAGAGTAAAGACACAGAGTAGGAGGCACATATGTTCGTAGAGAGAATAACAAAGGATCAGATGAAGATGTTTCTTGAGACTTTTGCTTGCTGTAGTGAGCAGAAGAACCTCGTTATGAGACTTAACTATGCAGGAAAGGAACCGTATCTGGATGTGACCAGGTTCAGCAATGGTCTGGTATATACTGATTCATATTATGATTTTGACAGTACATACTGCAGTAATCTTTGGAATAAGTTCCTGTATACACAGTTCACACATGAGTATTACACAGCGTTCAAGGAGTACCTTATGAAGGATGTGGACAGAAAGCTCACTAATATGATAAAAATCTGAAAAAAGTTGTTGACTTTGTATTCGATAGATGGTATTATCTTATTCGTTGGTGACGAGCACAGAAGTCGACATCACATAAATATGCGGGAGTGCTGGAATTGGCAGACAGGCTAGACTAAGGATCTAGTGCTGGAAACGGCGTGTGGGTTCAAGTCCCATCTCCCGCATTTTTATTTTGAAAGTCCTATGGAATTTCGGATGTGAGAGAATGGGCGGTTATCAATTACATATAGAATATGCGGGAGTGCTGGAATTGGCAGACAGGCTAGACTAAGGATCTAGTGCTGGAAACGGCGTGTGGGTTCAAGTCCCATCTCCCGCATTTTTTATTTCGAGAGAAAGCTTAAAACATAAGCTTTCTCTTTTTTTTAACTAATATTAACTCCCGGGAGATTTCCTTGATATATGGGCTGACAGGGGGTAGAATCAAATATATTTATAAAAACAGGAGGAATAGAGCGTGTCAAAAGCGATATTCAATAAGAAGGTTCTGGCGGCAGCGATTGCCGGTCTGATGTCCGTGTCGCTGGTTGGTTGCGGAGGCAGTACCGGTGGACAGACAGGAAGTTCCAGAATAAATATAGAGCCGTATAGCAAGGTGGAATTCAATACGGATCAGGTTAAGAGCGGAGATATCCAGTCCTCATTGACATTGGAGCTCAAGCCTGATGGTTACAGTAGCAATGATTACTCGATACAGCAGTCTGACTACAAGGTTCAGGAGGTCAAGGTAAAAGAGGGCGATAAGGTGGCCAAAGGCGATGTGATGATTCAGTTTGAGGCCAAGGATATCCAGAAGACCATAGATCAGTATACGGATCAGAAGGAGCGGGATCAGCTTCTTATAGACCATTACAACAGGCTGGCGAGCATAGACAGCAGCCAGGATTACTCCAGTGACATATCCGCGGCGAAGGAGGATATGGATCTGGCGGATACATACATCAAAGAGCAGAACGAGAGAATGAATGAGTATCAGGTCATTGCAGACAAGAACGGAACAGTGACTTATGTCAACTCAGATCTGCAGTATGGATATGTCACAGCGGGTGATACGCTCATAACGGTGGATTCGGGTTCGTCTGATTATGTATCAGAGACTGCGGATTCATACGAATTCAAGGAGGGGCAGACCTACGATGCTGATTTTCAGGAGGCAACATTTACACTGAAGCTCACGAAGTGTGAGAAGTATACAAGCTCTGCCACCGGAGAGGAGATGCAGAAACTTACATTTCAGCCTGTCAGTGATATGACCGGAGTGACCGAAGCGGATACCCTCAAGATGGTCATAGATAAGCCGGTTGTAAAGAACGTTGTATATGTGAATAAAAAGGCTGTGTTTGACGGCTCGGATGAGAAGAAGTATGTGTACACTGTAAATGAGGACGGATACAGGAATGCGGTAGAAGTTACCGTTGGAGATACGGTGGATGATTATACAGTTATCAAATCAGGACTGAAGGCCGGAGAGCAGGTGGTGATAAATTGATGAGACAGAATATTATGCATAAAGGCAGCACACGGACAAAAAAGAATATGACCGCCAGAATAGCATGCCTTGTAATGTCATTTGTCATGGCAGGAGGAATGGCGGGCTGTGGCAAGGAGAACAGCGAGAAGGTTCCTGAGCTCGTTGAACCTGTAAGTACAAACGAGGCATACAGACCGGTTACATATGGAGATATAGGCAAAAAGGTCATCAAGACCGGAACGATAGTCCCAACTGACTATTGTTATTACTATGACACATCTGTGACTCTGTCAAAGGTGTATGTGAATGTGGGCGATGAGGTCAAGAAGGACACGGTTCTTGCAGAGACCGACAGCAATGCATCCACAGCATCGGGAGACGATGGCAGTGGTACAGATTCAGGCTCAATAGTGGATGATTCTTCAACATCGATGGATGGGGATGACAGCTCGGGAGCTGATTCCCAGGATGTGAAGAAGTATTCACATGAGATCAAGCAGAAGATATATGAGCAGAATCAGGCTGAGCTGGACTGGAAGATAAAGGCGTGCGAAGAGATCGGTGATTCAAAGGGCGCTGCAGAGGCCAGAACAGAAAAAGCCATAAATGAGGAGAACAACAGGTACGATAATCTTTTATATGAGTATGAGCAGAAAAAGCTCACACAGCAGGACGAGGATGAGGACAAGGTCAAGCAGAGCGGAACGCTCAAGGCAGACCGTCCGGGCACGGTAACATACGCCAAGAAGATAAGCGGCAGTGAGAATACTGTCGGCGGCGGTGAGAACGTGGTCGTGGTTTCAGATTACAGTGATCCATATATAGAGATAACCGGTGAGAGCTTCAAGAAGAATACATACAGCATGTATAAGAACATGTACACTGTGATAAATGGAAAGCAGTATGACATAGTGCCATACAACTACACCAATCAGGAGATAGCTGTGGCACAGAGCAAGTCAAGTCTTCCATACACAAGATTTAAGCTCAAGGGTGTGAAGGATGCAGATAAGATCCTCAGCGTGGGCAACACGGTGTCACTGTATTTCAGTACATCCGATGCAAAGGACGTACTCACAGTGGGAAATGATTCCATATACGAGGAGAACAACCAGAAATTTGTATATGTCAAGACAGATTCCAGTGAGAAGGAGCGCAGGGATATAGAGACCGGTGCCAGCGACAATAACTACACAGAGGTAGTCAGCGGACTCAAGGAAGGCGATCTTGTCTACTACGCTTCAGATGCGGTCATGCCTAGTGATTACACAGAATACACGGTGGCACTCGATTCATATACGAAGACAGCAACGGTGAAGAGCGATTCGTTCTCGGTGGAGGACCTCAACAGTGTCAGCTACACTGCACCATGCGATGGACGTTTCACGTCACTCAACGTCAAGAAGGGCCAGAAGGTTAAGAAGGGGGATGTGCTGTTTGTCATTGACAGTGGCGGCGGAACAGCGGCGGTCAAGGATATAGATAACCAGATCAGCGAGGAGAACCAGACTTACAGTTCGGATCTCAAGGATTTTGATGATCAGATAAATGAGCTTACAAATGAGATTACGAGATACCAGAAGGGTAAGGTGGCAACGCCGACGGATGCAGAGAACACTCTCTACATGGCGGAGCAGCTCGTGTGCCAGAGAAATGTTGTTACATACAACAAGGATCTTAGGATATATACACACAATGCAACCATCAAGAGCTTAAACGCACAGAGAGAAAAGCTCAACAAGAACAATGATGGAAGCGGAAAGATAACTGTCTACGCTGACCAGGCGGGAACAGTCCTCTCGGTTGGCGCGAAGACTGATGTGGCTGTCAAGGAAGGTGCAAATGTACTCACAGTCGGAAGCAACGACAATGTGATCCTGGCGATATCCATATCAGAGGGAAAACTTGCTGTAAACCAGAAGGTTTCAATATCAAATAAGAACAACAGCGGTAAGAAGATAAGCGGAGTGTGTGTCGGAAGCACCGGAGACAGCTCCAAGTCATATATCAGTACTGATTCAGAGGGCGGGGTTCACGTAACCAAGTGTTCAGGCAGTGATGAACTGAAGTATTATATAAAGGTTGATGATGCAAGCTTTTACAAGAAGCCGAAGTCATATCAGGTCAGCTACCCGACAAAGTCCTATGAGAACGTGGTCATGATACCTAACAACATGATCTATCATGAGACGAGCAAGAACAATTCAAATGAGTATGACTATGTATGGCTCATCAAGGATGATGAGATCATAAAGCAGTATGTCACTCTCGGCGAGGCAGACAAGACCAAGACGGTTATACTGTCAGGTCTTTCAGAGGGCGATGTCATAGCTAAGGAATCAGGAGCAACATCCACCGGTGGCTCATCGAGTTCATCAGATGGTTCCGATAATTCAAAGTCAGGCGCAGACAGCCAGTCGGATGGCGGATCGGATTCATCTGACGGAGATGCGACAACAGCAGAGTAGCAGAGAGGAGATATAATGTTTAAATTTTTATCACATAAATTATTGAACAAGAAGTGGTTAAATGCATGTCTCCTGCTTGGAATCATATTGCTGGTGGCTGTTGCATCGTGCAACCCAATGTTCAAAAACGGAGCGCTGGATATGCTCATGTCGTCCAAGTTTGACGCGGCGATGGTAGAGCAGAACAAGTATCCGGCAACTATCGGCAGATCAGGCTCATGCGCAGTAGACGATTATGCCGATGCCGATGCAGTACTTGGCAGGATCGGCAAATATGAGGACATGTGGAACTACTACATGGAGATAGATGCTCTGCAGAAGCAGACCAGCCTGTCACTTCAGGCGGGCTACACCCAGAGCAACCTGAATCACAGGACCAGCTTCAACATGACATATATGCCACAGATAGAGGATCATGTGAACATAACATATGGAACGTCACTCGAGGATGCCAAGACAGAGGATGGTGTGTATCCGTGTATCATCTCACAGAGAAACCTTGACAAATACGGCCTTGTCGTTGGAGAGGTATTCAGCATAGATACCGGACTCAGCGATGCCGTTGACACACAGGGCAATCCTATGAAGTATCAGATCGTAGGTGTATTTGAGGAGAAGGATTACTCAGACAGCTTCTGGTATGACCAGCTTGCAGATCTCGACAGCGAGGTATATGTGAAGAAGGATGACTTCAACGACATGATAGGCAAGTACGGCTTCCTCACAATATACTACGTGGATCACGTCATGCTTGACTACTCACAGATAACACACAAGAATGCCATGGACACGCTGTATTATCTCCAGTCATTTGAGAAGTCAGATAAATATTTTGAGCAGAATTTCAGCAGTGTGCTCATAGATTATAAAGGCGATGCAAGAACCATCGGTATAATCATATGGGTTCTGGAGCTCCCAATACTGGTTCTGCTTCTGGCATTCATTTACATGGTATCAAGTCAGATACTTGAGATGGAGGATGGAGAGATTGCCATGCTCAAGAGCCGTGGTACCAGCACGAAGCAGGTTCTCGGAATATACCTTGGACAGTCGGCAATACTGTCGGCGATAGCCATAGTGATAGGAATCCCTATAGGATATCTTCTGTGTAAGCTTGCAGCAAGCACGGATTCGTTCCTGCAGTTTGGATTTAAGGATACACATTTCTATGGAGTAGATCCGTGGATGATAGTATACAGTCTGGCTGCCGCTGTTATAGCTATATTATTTGTGACACTGCCGGTGTTCAAATACGCCAAGAACTCCATAGTAGAGCAGAAGAGCAGAACAGGAAAGGTAAATTACAAGCCATTCTGGGAGAAGTTCTTTGTGGACGTCATCCTTGTGGCACTTTCAATATACCTCCTGTACAATTACAACAAGCAGAAATCGACGATAGCACTCGATATACTTGCGGGTTCAAGACCTGATCCGGTCATCTTCCTGAACTCCTCACTCTTTATATTTGCAGTGGGACTTCTGGTGCTCAGACTCATCAAATACCTGATAAGACTGATATACAGGATCGGAAGAAAGAGATGGTCACCGGCTGTGTACGCATCATTCCTGCAGATCACACGTACGGTCAAGAAGCAGGGATTCATATCGGTGTTCCTTGTAATGACAATAGCCATGGGTATGTTCAACTCGAACATGGCAAGAACCATAAATAAGAACAAGACACAGCGAATAGATTACAATCTGGGAACGGATCTTGTGGTACAGGAGCAGTGGACCAGAGGAACATACATAGACAAAGACAAGAAGACCCACTGGTATTACACAGAGCAGGATTTTGAGAGATTTACAAAGCTCGAGGACAGCCTGTGCGACAAGGTGACAAGAGTCATATACGACGACAATACCGTCATAAAAGCGGGCGGCGAGGAGTTGGCGGGCAGCGTACTCATGGGTATCAACACCAAGGAGTTCGGTGAGACGGCCAGACTGCAGAGCGGACTCAACAAGGAGCACTGGTACAATTACCTGAATGATCTTGCAACAGTGTCGAATGGAGTCATCATTTCATCAAACCTTGCAAAGAAGTACAATATAAAGGTTGGAGATTCCATAAACTATGCGAGATACAGTCCTATTGCAAGCAAGGAGAAGGAGGAGATCGCATCTCCTAGCGGAACGGTATGTGCCATAGTGGATGCATTCCCAGGATTCCAACAGTATGTGTATGAGAAGGATTCCGAGGGAGAGATGCAGGAGGTGGAGAGATACCTCGTAGTTGCCAACTATGCATATGTTGTTGGTGCATTCAGTCAGACACCATACCAGGTATGGATGCATCTCAAGGATGGTGTGGACTACAAGGATGTACTTCAGGCACTCAGTGATGAGGATGTCAATATAGTGCAGTATGAGAGTGTGGATAAGGATGTGTCAGAGATGCAGGAGTCACCTCTGGTGCTCATAACAAATGGTCTGTTCTCACTGTCATTTATCATAGCGATCATACTTTGTACGGTGGGATTCCTGATATACTGGATAACATCCATCAAACAGAGAGAACTTCTGTTTGGTATCTACAGAGCTATGGGTATGAGCATGCGTGAAATCAACAAGATGCTCATAAATGAGCAGATATTCAGCTCGGTACTTGCCAGTCTGGCGGGATACGGAGTTGGTGCTGCGGCTACGGCGCTTTTCGTCAAGCTGGTTGCCGTGGTTTATCTGCCGGAATCACACAACATAGCGATATCGATAGCTGTGGATCCTTACGACATCATAAAGCTCACAGCGGTTGTTGTATTTATGTTTGTTGTATGTTTCGTAGTCATAAGAACTATATTGAAGAAGATGAATATAACACAGGCATTAAAGCTGGGGGAGGATTAATCTATGGATGAAATTATGATAGAGGCACATGGAATCAAACGCTGTTTCAGACTTGGAAGCGGAGAAGATTTCTATGCACTCAAGGGAATAGATATAACAGTCCCGGCTGGAAAGCTCACTATACTCAAAGGTCGTTCAGGATCGGGTAAGACGACACTGCTCAATATCCTGAGCGCGCTGGATGAGCCTACTGAGGGCGAAGTGATAGTCGGCGGCCACGTGTACAGCGAGATGAACGAGAAGGAAAAGGAGAAGCTGAGAAGATACAATATAGGATTTGTATTCCAGTCGGTTGCCCTGATCCCGATTATGAGTGCGTATGAGAACGTCGATTTCGGACTCAGACTTGCGGAATATGAGGGCAACAGGGATGCCCGTATAAAAGAGGTACTCGATCTGGTGGGACTGTCATCCAGAATGACGCATTTCCCAAATCAGATGTCAGGTGGTGAGCAGCAGAGAGTTGCCATAGCCAGAGCGGTGGCTCATAAGCCAAAGGTAATATTTGCGGATGAGCCTACAGGAGCCCTTGATACGGCTTCGGGACTTGCAGTCATGAAGCTGTTCCAGGAGCTGGTGTACAAGGAAGGAATAACGATAGTCATGACGACACATGATCCGAAGCTTATGGAGCTCGGTGATGTAGTATATGAGATAGAGGATGGTGAGATAGTTGAGCGATAAGCATTTATTCAGAAAAAAGAAGAACGATGCTGTGGAGCCTGAAACTATAGCACCGGATGTGGAGACACAGGACATGGAGAACACGGATGGCCAGGAGACGCAGGAGTTCGTGTACGGCATGGATCTTCAGGAAGACGAGGGCACTGACAGCGGGAAAGCCGTGGAAGCAGATCCTGAGGCTGGCACAGATAAAGAAGCCGGCGGGGAACGCCTTGGTTCTGAGGAGAATATCATAGAGTGTGACAGCCTTGTCAAGATATACAAGACTGACGATGTGGAGGTCATGGCTCTTCAGGGGCTGGAGCTCAACATCAAATACGGCGAGCTCATGGCGGTCATCGGAAAGTCGGGATCAGGAAAGTCCACACTCCTCAATATGATCGGAGGACTTGAGAGACCTACGGCCGGAAAGCTGTATGTCGACGGCAAGGATCTGTTTGCGATGACGGATAAGGAGCTTGTGGAGTACAGAAAGCACACTGTAGGATTTGTGTGGCAGAAAAACTCCAGAAACCTTTTGCCATATATGACAGCCATAGAGAATGTTCAGGTACCTATGTACTTCGACAAGAGCAACAAGGAAGACAAGTATGCAAGAGCCCATGATCTGCTCTGCAGAGTGGGACTTGAGGACAAGATAAATTCATATCCATCTCAGATGTCAGGTGGTGAGCAGCAGAGAGTTGCCATAGCCATAGCCCTGGCAAATAATCCGAAGATACTTCTTGCGGATGAGCCGACGGGAGCCGTGGACAGCAAGACATCCAACATGATACAGGATCTGTTCAGAAAGCTGAACGAAGAGCTCGGGATAACGATAATCATAGTTACACATGATATAAGTCTTGCAAATAAGGTGGGACGTGTGGTTATGATTGCGGACGGCAAGATTAGCACAGAGAAGATCATGAAGGAATCTTACAAGGACAGAATGAACGAGCTGACGACAGATGGCTTCTCATCTGATGATTCACATGAGGAGTTCTCGATACTCGATAAGGCAAATCGTGTACAGATAAGCCCTGATATGCTGGCTGCTGCCGGAATCGACAGCAATAAGGTCAAGGTTCAGGTTGTTGACGGCAAGGTCATCATCACAAAAGAGTGATAGCAGATGGTGTTGTGTCAGCGGGGAAAATATATTATAATTACTTCAATTAAGTAAGGAAAGGTTGGTATTTTATATGAGAAAAGCGGGTTACAAAAAAGCGGCGGCGCTGCTTTTGGTGACATTACTTGTGGCAGGAACTGCGCTCACAGGATGTGGCAAGAAGAAGGTGGATTACAACATGGGAGACGACGAGAACGGCGGTGGCGGCGGTAAGCTGGCATCAAGA
This sequence comes from Coprococcus sp. AM14-16, assembly GCF_003434675.1. Lineage (NCBI taxonomy): Bacteria > Bacillati > Bacillota > Clostridia > Lachnospirales > Lachnospiraceae > Coprococcus > Coprococcus sp. AM14-16. The sequence continues at coordinate 1,229,779 of NZ_QTLL01000001.1, read as the reverse complement.
CTCGACGTACCGGAGTCATACAATGGCAAGCTTGAGGGTATCAATGCAGATACAGGTCTCACAGATGTATCCATAAATGCCACAGAGATAGAGGTGCCTGACACAGATAAGATGTCAGTGCTTTACTATGAGCGTAACAATGTAGACAATGACTATAAGAAGCGTGTGTGCGAGAATATATTTGACGTGAGCGCCGGTGTATATGTATATAACTGGGATAAGCCATACAAGGAGGATGTACAGAGAGAGATAGATTCACTTCAGGCTATGATGGATCAGGCAACATCGGATGATGACAAGAGCTATTATGAGGATTACATGAAGACCCTCAAGGATCAGCTCAAGACAGCGTCTGATACGAGAGAGGGTGCCGGAGATTACAGTGGAGACACATTCGTCGGATCTGTAGGGGACAACGAGTTCATTGTAACATTCTATGGAAGTGGCGATGACATGTCCACAGGCGGTGGATTCTCACTGGATTACTATCCATCGGATCAGCTTATACAGTACAGACCTAAGGATGGCGCAACAAGTGTATACTGCTACAGCAGTGAATATTCTGACGAGGAGGCTTCCGCAAACACAGCTTCTATCAGTGCGGCAGATGCTGAGCAGAAGGGAACAGATTTCCTTGCATCATGTGGAATCTCAGATGTCATAGAAACAAGTAATTTTGATCTGCTGTGGGATTACAGCGATGCATCAAACAGCACAGTTGCCGCAGAGAAGAATGGTTACATGGTAACATATAAGCGTTCTGTGGACGGTGTGGCTCCATATACACCTAATGTATACGGCCTTGACACACTCGCAACAAGTGATGAAACGTGGTATGACACCATGGATGAGACATTCCAGCTCGGCATTGATGACAATGGACTTATCTCAGCATATTGCCTTGATTCCTTCAGAGCAACAGGAGACAAGAAGGACAATGTTGATCTTATAAGCTGGGATGATGCACTCAAGAAGCTTCCGGAGGCTGTAAATAAGTATTACACAGACAACAAGACACAGTACAGCACCATTGAGTTCAACGATGTAAGACTTACATACTACAAGCTCAAGGATGGAGATAAGTACACATACAGCCCTGTATGGGTATTTGCACAGTGCGACAAGATGGAGGATGGAAGCCTCGATAAGGATTATCCAATACAGCTCATCATGTTAGATGCTACCACAGGAGATATGATAGATCTTAAGGATGTCCTGAACCAGCAGACATATGATTCATCTGTAGTTGATTCTGTTATTGACAGTGATTCAGATTTTGATATAAGTGACGACAGCCTCATTGATGAGACTGATATAACTGATACTGACGATGCAGACAGCAGTGATGAGTCAAGCGCAGATGCGATTGATATCGGAGATGCTGATATCGACATGGGCGATCAGGATACAACAGAGTAAATAAAACTCAGACATATAGGTTAAAGGAGAAAAACCCTCATAGACTGATAAAGTGGTATAAATATTGGTCTATGAGGATTTTTTATTGTTGACACATACCCCCATGGGGTATATAATCCGTGGATGAAAAGAGAATTTAACAGCCGTAATGTGCAGATAATAAACAGATGGCATATATGCAGCGTCATTTGAAATGTGAACAGAAATGGCTGATGTACAAGGGATGTGTCAAGTTTTCTATGAAAACTTGACATGTAGCTCCAGCCATTTGCCGAAGGCAAATTTTGCATGGCTGGAGTTCAATAAGGCTGGAGGAAAGATATATGGAAGAACAGAAGAAATGCTGCTGTCATCATGGCGGAGAGATAAGCGATGTGGAAGCCAGGGTGAGGACAAGGACAGACGAGGAGTATAAGAAGCTTCTCAACAGACTGAACAGGATAGAGGGGCAGATAAGAGGCGTGAAGAGTATGCTGGAAAATGATGCCTATTGCACAGACATCGTGCTCCAAGTGTCGGCGATCAATGCGGCACTCAACAGCTTCAACAGACAGCTCCTTGCCGAACATATCAGGACCTGTGTTGCAGATGATATAAGAAATGGCAAGGATGATACTATAGAGGATCTGGTAAATACGGTTACCAGACTTATGAAATAGATATGTCAGTTATTGGCAAGTGCGGTTACGAACAGACTGATGCTTGATAAAGGAAGGTGAAATATATGGACAAGTACAATGTGACAGGAATGACATGCAGTGCATGCAGTGCAAGAGTCGAGAAGGCCGTATCCAATGTTGAGGGAGTTATCTCGTGTCAGGTGAATCTCCTGACCAACTCCATGATGGTGGATGGAACAGCCGACAGTGGAACTATAGTGGCTGCAGTTGAGAAGGCAGGATACGGTGCGAGTCTGGCGGGTGGAAGATCTGCTGGCGGAAATACTTCACATTCAGGTGGGAAGAGCAGCGGTTCCGGTGAGAGTGAGGCGGACAAAGAATTTGGAAAAATGAAGAAGAGACTGGTGGCATCAGTTATAATTCTTATTCCCCTCATGTATATATCAATGGGACATATGATGTGGAACTGGCCGCTGCCAAGCTTCTTTGACGGCAATCATGTGGCGATGGGACTCACGCAGATGCTGCTAACCATAATTGTGATGGTGATAAATCAGAGATTCTTTGTGAGTGGATTTAAGGGAGCTATACACGGCTCGCCTAATATGGATACGCTGGTGGCCATGGGCTCAGGTGCCTCATTCATATACAGCGTGTACGTGCTCTATGCCATGACAGCGGCGCAGACAGCAGGTGACGGTGAGCGTGTCATGACGCTCATGCATGATTTTTATTTTGAATCTGCGGCCATGATACTGGCGCTTATAACAGTCGGCAAGACGCTTGAAGCATATTCAAAGGGAAGAACCACGGACGCACTCAAAGGTCTGATGGATCTTGCCCCGAAGACAGCCGTTCTCATCAGAGATGGTGAGGAGGTCACCGTGGATATAGACGAAGTTGCGGTTGGAGATATATTTGCCGTTAGACCGGGTGAGAGCGTTCCTGTGGACGGAGTAGTCCTTGAGGGGGATTCCGCTGTGGACGAGTCAGCTCTCTCGGGTGAGAGTATACCTGTGGATAAAACTGCAGGAAGCCGTGTGTCTGCGGCGACTATCAACCAGTCGGGTTATCTGAAATGTCGTGCTACACAGGTAGGTGCGGATACCGCACTGTCCAAGATAATAGATATGGTAAGTGATGCGGCGGCTACCAAAGCTCCAATAGCAAAGCTTGCTGATAAGGTTTCGGGAGTGTTTGTACCTGTTGTCATACTGATAGCATTTATCACGATGATAGTGTGGATAATAGTGGGTAAGGATGCCGGTTATGTGCTGGCGAGAGGAATATCGGTACTTGTTATAAGCTGCCCATGTGCACTTGGACTTGCCACACCTGTTGCGATCATGGTGGGAAATGGAATAGGTGCCAAGCACGGAATACTGTTCAAGACTGCGACTGCTCTTGAGGAGACAGGAAAGAGCAGCATAGTGGTCATGGACAAGACCGGAACGATCACAAAGGGAGAGCCTGTAGTGACGGATATACTGGCAGCCGAGAATGTCAGTGGTGACGAGCTGATGCAGAAGGCTGCGGCTCTGGAGAAGCTGTCAGAGCATCCTCTGGCAAGAGCTGTGGTTGGATACTACAGTGAGAATTACCAGACAGGTGATGCACAGAAGGATAAAAATTATGAGGTATCCGATTTCAAGGCTGTTGCGGGCAACGGTCTGATGGGAAGTTTGAACGGCAGAAAGATCATCGGCGGAAATATGGATTATATAAAGGGATATGCAGATGTACCTGAGACGATGAAGGACAGTGCGGAGAAGGTATCACAGCAGGGAAAGACACCTATGTTCTTTGCCGAGGAGGCTGACGGAGATTACAGAGTCCTTGGAATAATAGCCGTGGCGGATACTGTGAAGGAGGACAGCGCTGAGGCCATAAGCCAGCTTCAGTCAATGGGACTTTCAGTAGTTATGTTAACCGGTGATAATGAGAGAACCGCAAAAGCCATAGGAGAGCAGGTCGGCGTGGACAGAGTAATAGCGGGCGTGCGTCCGGACGGCAAGGAGAGCGTTGTGCGCGATCTCATGCAGAAGGGGCATGTGATCATGGTTGGTGATGGAATAAATGATGCCCCTGCACTCACAAGGGCAAATATAGGAATAGCCATAGGTGCAGGCACGGATATAGCCATAGATGCTGCGGATGTTGTTCTCATGAAGAGTGAGCTCACAGATGTTCCGGCGGCCATAAGACTCAGCAGGGCAACAGTTAAGAACATAAAAGAGAATCTTTTCTGGGCATTTATATATAATATAATTGGAATACCACTTGCCGCCGGCGTGTGGATCCCGATATTTGGCTGGACGCTCAATCCTATGTTCGGAGCGTTTGCCATGAGCCTGTCAAGTTTTTGTGTTGTTACAAATGCGCTGAGGTTGAATTTGACAGACATTTATGATAAAAATAAAAGATATAGAATCAAGGAGGACAAAGTTATGACAAAGACAATGAAGATCGAAGGTATGATGTGTGGACATTGTGAAGCCAGAGTCAAGAAGAGTCTTGAGGCCCTTGACCAGGTGCAGGAGGCTGTAGTCAGCCATGAGACAGGAACAGCGGTTGTCACTCTCAAGGCAGACGTTGATGACAGCGTGCTCAAGAAGACAGTAGAGGATCAGGATTATAAGGTGACATCAATTCAGTAAAGGCAGGAAATATATGAAGAAGATACTGAACAGATTGCTAAGCAGAATGGTAATAACGTGCTTTCTTGTGGTCGTCCAGTTGGCGATCATGATACTGGGGGTTGTTTTTCTTCAGGACAGATATATCTATATATCGGGTGCTCTCAAGCTGCTCAGCGTAATAGTTGTAATGTATCTTATAACAAAGGATACTAACCCTATGGTAAAGATGGCATGGATGGTGCCGATACTCATATTCCCGGTGCTGGGAGGTCTCATGTATGTGCTCTATGGACATGTGCTGATACCTAAAAAACTCAGAAAGAATTTTCTGCGGGTTCTCCAGCAGGAGGTATATGAGAACGTCAAGGGGGACAACTGGGTCCCAGCGGAGAATTTAAAGTCGGAGCCTACATACAGGATATGTAATTATATGGAGAATGTGGCTGAGGCGCCTCTGTACAAGCATACCAGTGTAAAGTATTATGCCATAGGCGATGATGTGATGGATGATCTCATCAGAGACCTGGAGAGTGCGGAGAAGTATATATTCATGGAATATTTCATCGTGGACAAGGGTTATATGTGGGATACCATACTTGAGATATTGAAGCGCAAGGCTGCGGAGGGACTTGATGTCAGGTTCATGTATGATGACATCGGATCTGTGTTCAATGTGCCGAAGTATTACTGGAAGGAACTTGAATCCTACGGTATCAAATGTATGGCGTTCAATCAGGTGGTTCCATTCTTTGCCACTATCTTCAATAACAGGGATCACAGGAAGATCACTGTTATTGATGGCAAGATAGCTCACACCGGCGGTTACAACATGGCTGACGAGTATATCAACAAGATAGAGAAGTACGGCAAATGGAAGGACAGTGGAGTGAGACTTGAGGGCGAGGGCGCCTGGAGCTTCACTGTTATGTTCCTTCAGATGTGGAACAGCTTCAGATATTCAGAGGGAAGCTACAACAACTATAGACCGGCGGAAATCGACTATAGTGGCGTAAGTGACGGATATGTTCAGCCGTACAAGTCCAGTCCTCTGAGCGGAGAGAATGTGGGTGAGAATCTGTACATGCAGATGATAAATGATGCACAGGAGTACATTTATATATTTACCCCATATCTTATCGTGTGTAACGAGCTCATGATGGCACTGAAGCTGGCAGCCAAGAGGGGCGTGGATGTGCGTATTGTTACGCCGGCCATCCCGGACAAGAAATATATATACAAGATGACCCAGTTTAGCTACAAGGAGCTGCTTCTGGCGGGTGTGAAGATATATCAGTACACGCCTGGATTTATACATTCAAAGACTTTGCTCATGGATGGCAAGCTTGCATCTGTGGGATCCATCAATCTGGATAACAGGAGCTTCTATCACCACTTTGAGTGTGGAACTCTCCTGTATGACTGCAAGGCCATAGAAGATGTGAAGAAGGATATGATGGATACATTTGCCGAGTCGGAGGAGATAGATATTCCGTGGTGCAGAAATAACATAAGCAGGGTGAATATACTTGGTGCGATACTCAGATTATTGTCACCGCTTTTATAAAAGGAGTATAGCCGTATGGGCAGAAAAGACAACATTGCAGGAGACGGCAGGTGGGAACTTCAGAACGGAATAACCACATTATTTCTTATATATATGGGGGCTGCATATCCCCTGATAATGCATGACAAATATTTTGATATAACAGTAACCAAGTACAGGGCGTTCTATATTGCGCTGTGCATATATGCGGTGCTCATGGTGCTGGCGGTGCTGGTGGATGTGCTGGGACGGAATGTCAGCACAGGGCATGGGTCGCAGAGCTCAGGCGGGAATGTAGATGCTTCAGCAGGGGCGGCACATGGCAGCAGGTTTATTGGACGCCTGAGACATTTTATGGATATGCATAATATCATGGCCATGGATATATTCATGTCAGGATTTGTTCTGGCAAGTGTTATGGCATTCTTTATGTCAGGGAATAAGGCAGCAGCATATACAGGCGAGGAGGGCAGAAGGTGCGGACTTCAGTTCGTGCTGCTGACCTTTTTCCTGTATGTGTGTATGGCGAGATATTGCAGGATAAGGCGGTATGTGGTGGTCATATTCATGCTTGCGGGCTCATTTGTGGGAATTGTCGGCATATGCCAGTTCATGGGATATGATTTCCTTGGACTCAGGGACGGACTGATGCAGAGCATTAGAAATGTATACATATCCACATTTGGAAATATCGACATATTTGCAAGCTTCCTGTGCGTGCTGGTTCCGGTGGCAGCCGGGGCGTATATCAGCTCGGCGGGAAAAGAGAGCATACTGATAAGGATAACAGCAGTTATCGCAGTGCTCACGGGAACGGGTGCGGTGATCATATCCAATGCAAACCTTGCATATGCAGGTGTGGGAGGTGCCATGATAGTGGCGTGGATATGGGCGTCATACCGTGGAAGGATAAGAGAATTTGCGGATGTGTGCTTGGTCATGGCGTGCGGAGTCCTGGCGATCAGTATTATGCTGGGACAGACGGACAGTGGATATTCGGAGCTTGACGGACTGAGCTGCTTTGTGAGTGACAGCCGGGTGGTGTGGATAGTGTCCGTGGTCGTTCTCGTTGTATGGGCGGCCATAAGGCTGGCTTCAAAGTGGACTGTAAAGTTCCGCGGAAAGGCAGCACTTGCTGTATCGGTCGGCGTATCGCTTGCAGGCATCGTGGCTGCAGTGATATATGCGGTGCACAACCACATGGGTATATTTCCATTTGAGGATTCCTGGGGGAATTACAGGGGGTTCGTGTGGAGAAGACTCATGGAGGCGTACGGGGATTTCAGTGTTCCACAGAAGCTGTTCGGTTATGGAAATGAATCGGTGAAGTCGGTCATGACGGACAGGTACTATGACGATATGATGAATACGGTGGGTGTTATATATGATAATGCTCACAATGAGTATCTGCAGTATCTGATAACCACAGGAATATTCGGTGCAGTGAGTTACGTAGGACTGCTGGTTACCACAGGTGGTGCTCTTGTGAGAACCGCGGTATCAGGAGCTGTGATGAATGAGAATGAAAACGCAAGCGGACAATCTGCAGGAAAAAGATCGAAGGAGAAGAAGACATCGAGAGATTCAAGGGCTGCAAGAGATTCAAGGACTGGCTTGGAGTGTCTGATTGGGTACGTTGCGGATGAGGGCGGTATGATAGCTGTGCTGTTCGGGATAACCGGGTATGCCGTTCAGGCATTTGTCAATCTGAACCAGTCACTCACAACGCCATACATATTTCTGCTTATAGCCATGGCAGGAGGACTGTGCCGCAGATACAGGTGTCGATCAGGAATCGGCGGCAGAAAATGATGTATGAAATATGATTTATAAGAAAATAATACAGGGAATTGTGTGTATATACTTGCCACAGTGCATAGCAAAATGTTATAATATTTGCCTGTGTGGTGCTAGTGAACCGCACATTGAATAAATAAATACAGGAGGTCTAGAGGGACATGCAGATTTATGACGAGCTTGTAGCCAGAGGGCTTATAGCGCAGACAACAGATGAAGATGAAATTAGAGATTTGGTAAATAATGGTAAGGCAGTATTCTATATTGGCTTTGATCCGACTGCTGACAGCCTGCATGTAGGCCACTTCATGGCGCTCTGTCTGATGAAGAGACTTCAGATGGCAGGCAACAAGCCTATCGCGCTGATAGGTGGAGGTACAGCCATGATCGGTGATCCATCAGGCCGTACAGATATGAGACAGATGATGACAAAGGAGACTATCCAGCACAACGTTGACTGCTTCAAGAAGCAGATGAGCAAGTTCATAGACTTCTCAGATGACAAGGCGCTTCTCGTCAACAACGCAGACTGGCTTCTCGACCTTAACTATGTAGATGTTCTCCGCGATGTTGGAGCATGCTTCTCAGTCAACAACATGCTTCGTGCAGAGTGCTACAAGCAGCGTATGGAGAAGGGACTCAGCTTCCTTGAGTTCAACTACATGATCATGCAGAGTTACGACTTTTACGCACTGTACCAGAAGTACGGCTGCAACATGCAGTTCGGCGGCGATGACCAGTGGAGCAATATGCTTGGTGGTACAGAGCTCATCAGAAGAAAGCTTGGCAAGGATGCATACGCCATGACCATCACACTTCTCCTCAACTCAGAGGGCAAGAAGATGGGTAAGACACAGAAGGGCGCTGTATGGCTTGATCCTAACAAGACATCACCATTTGAGTTCTACCAGTACTGGAGAAATGTGGCAGATGCAGATGTATTAAAGTGCATCCGTATGCTCACATTCCTTCCACTTGAGGAGATTGACAAGATGGACAACTGGGAGGGCAGCCAGCTCAACCAGGCAAAGGAGATCCTTGCATACGAGCTCACAAAGCTTGTGCACGGCGAGGAGGAGGCTGCAAAGGCTCAGGAGAGTGCAAGAGCACTGTTCTCCAAGGGTGTTGCAGCAGACATGCCATCAGTGACACTTGCAGCAGACGATTTCAAGGACGGCGCTATTGACATTGTGTCAGTTCTCGTTAAGTCAGGTCTTGTCACATCCCGTAATGAGGGCCGACGTGCCGTTGAGCAGGGCGGTGTTGCTGTTGACGGTGAGAAGATCACAGATGTCCAGACTACAATTCCAGAGGAGAAGTTCGATGGCGAGGGCGTTGTTGTGAGACGTGGTAAGAAGAACTTCAGGAAGGTTAGTAAGTAAGCACGCGAGAAAAGTATATAGGTTGACATATACAAATGTTTAGTATAATATAATAGATAAGAAAGCACTGGGTTGCACACGGAGCAACAAAGATCCGTGGCTATATTATTGCGATTATATCAATATAATGATTCGAGTGATACGAAGTACTTAGAGTACAATATCATATCCAGTATGAGGATTAGGTCATACGCTGATGCTTTGAGTGATATCAAGGCGAACGGCCAGTGGTTATTCAAAAAAGGGAAGCGATGAGCTTCCCTTTTTATGTACTATAAGGAGGAAAATATTGGGGAAGTCACAGATAATACGGAGAATACATAGGTCGGCATTAAAATATAAAGAAATATTTGTTGGAAATACATATATGTTTGTATTCAATAATGATTATGTTGAGGTTATGTTTAAGAAATCTTCATTTATGCATTTAACAGGAGTGGCATCATGCCTAAAGGCGGATGATTTTTATAATCATGCATTGACTGAGAGAGGTCTACGACCGGGAGAGATATTTTTTAATGAAGATCATCCATACGACCTTGCAGATAAGAAAACTAGTATTCTTATTGGATTGGGTGATATTACCATTAAAGATTCCAGTGTGGTCATGGATATAGAGACAAAGACGTTTTCTTATAAGTTAGGAGTTGCAAATCTGGAGTTTACAGTATGTTTAGGGGATGACAAAAATTCGCAAGGCGAGATACAGGGTAATTGTAAAGTCCCGTATTCGTTCAGAGTTGAGGGAATAGAAAACAGTAAATCAGATAAGATATATTCAGTATCACATGTGTTGAAAAAGAAAACAGGTGAGAAAAAATATCATATATTGACTTATGGTGATATAGGCAACTTGAAATATCTTAAAGATGAGATACAGGAGAAACTAGAGTTGGATGAATAACAGTACAGTAGATTGCAATAAGAAAAATCTGGGGAGAACTGCTATTGCAGTTGCCGCCTTAATAATACTAGTCCAGTTCATAGACTCCTACTGCACAGAGATATTCGGTAGAACGCAGTCACTGTCGGTTACTACATTCCTCATAGATGCCCGTGAAATGAGTGCGGATGAAGGTGTGGCTTACATGAGCAGGATGATGCTACCATTTTATCTCATCGGGATGCTCACGCCATTTGTGAGATCTTACGCGGACATAGTTGGAAGAAAGGTGATGCTGTTCATAAATGTTGCACTTCTGGCGGTGGGCAGTGTCATATGTATGCTGGCGGACAGCCTTATAATCTATCTCCTTGGAAATGGAATACTGATACTCGGCTACTCATTGGATATACATATGATATACATAGTGGATATGCTGCCCGCAAACAGGCGTGCCACAGTGAGGGGAATATGCGGTGGAACAGCCATGGCAGCGGCCATGTGTATTCCGCTGATGAGATCTTTGGTTGCCAATAGATCCGGGCATGGCTGGCAGGAGATATATGTTGTGGGAATTGCCGGTGGTGTTGTAATACTTGCGTGCATGGGAATATACATGGTGGTGAGATCTGCAGCGGGACAAGGCAGTTGCGGCGGTGATGAAATACAAGAAAATGAAACGGCCACAAACGAAACATTCATAAAAAGGGAATCTGTAAAAGATGGAAATATTCATTTTATACAGACACTTGGAGCGTTATGTAAACAAAATAGAACTAAGGCGTTGCTGATATCTATTTGTGCTGTCGGACTTGCCACGGCTGGCATACAGTATTACAATGAGCCACTTCTGGCATTTGGCGGAATGATTGAGAAAAATGTCAATCTAGTCCTGGTGTGGCAGCCGATGACAGCGCTCGCGGTGAATGTTATCACAGGAATAGCGGCTGACAGAACACGCCGCGAATACGTGGTTGCAGCCGGAATCACATTGAGCCTTGTGTCAGGCTGCGTATTCATAATTGGAGCAGGTCATATAGCATCCCCTGTTCTGATGGGAATCCTGTGGGGAAGTATGAGCGGATCTTATTACTCCTCAGAGGAGCTCATCAATATGATGGTGATGGAGAGTGCTGCTCCGGAGGTAAGGGGTAGAGCCTCGGCTATGTCCACATTTGCCTATGGAATAGGAGATCAGCTTGGAATATTTACCATCAGCATTGTGGTGGGGATAGCCGGAATGCGGTGGACAAAACTGATGTTCCTCGGCATACCGCTCGTGGCAGCGATGATAGTGATAAATAGACATCTGAAAATCAGATCAGACCGTCAGGCGTGAAAAACTCCCGGGAATGGTACAGATGAATGTGCCGTTCCGGGAGTTTTATTATGCCTGTTTCTGTTCATTTAAAAGTTTTCTGATTTTTTTCTTTATCTTCCTGTATTTGAGCAGCGGATACAGGAGAAATGCCCATATGACATAGATGCCAGCCAGAAATGGCAGTGCGATAATGTTCGACAGCTTGTTGGTATGCCACACAGCTACGCTGAAATATGCCACAAATATACATAGAGCCACATCCGTGATGAGATGGATCTTCTGATTTACAATGTACATCGGGTGATATCTGTCATCCGGAGGCTGTATGTCTGAAGTGCATACGCCCTCTTCAAATTTGCAGAAGTTATAGTTATATATACCCCTTGCGATCGCCAGATCTGAGATATTACCCGCGTATAGGTGATGCCTGAACAGCTGGCTCACGGCAAGGTTATCAGAATCCGGATTGCCCGCATAGAACGAGAAATCAGCCATTTTCTGATAGTGGGTTCTGGCCCTCAGAAGGATCAGTATGTTCAGGATACCATTTAACAGAATCAGGATCATGGACACTGAATACAGCATGGAGGCTGTTGGCATACGAAAGTACCCAAAATCCGGTTTCACAAGCTGCAATATCTCCGCAATCACACCCAGGGACGACAGTGTGATGATAAATGCGGTCAAGGTCGCCCAGCTATATCTGGAGCAATCGGATACCTGGTCGTATATATGTCGTATGCAGTCCTCACTGTAATTGGTGAGCTTGTTGTATCCGGTATGTCTGAATGAATCCAGTTTGGGATCGTAATCCCACGAGCACATGCGCGCCACCCCATATCCAGATGACGGCGTGTGTCCGGAGGCCTGATCGGAAAAGTAGGAATCGTATTTCCTGTATGCAATGTGGTCATACAGCATGCTGTCTATGAGCATCACCCCGCCAAATGATGCGCTGACCAGAGCAACCAGAAGCGGGAAGCTGTTGAACACAAATGATATCACGACAAAAAGTACGCCCGCTATGCAAAATAGAGTGATGATCAGTCTGCGATTTCTCTGTATGGCATTGAATGATTCCGAACAGTTCTGAAAATGGTTATATGTAATGCTGTAAGTATTATTCTTCTCATCCAGCACGGAATGCTCCAGTACGAGACTCAGGTCGGAATATTTCTTGTGGAGCGAGAAAGGGATAAATCTCAGCGCCGTCAGGATGATGGAGGCGCAGAGCATCACGATACTGAACAGAGTCCCCTTAAAGCTCGTCTCATCATAGTTACTTATCCACACTGATGAGAATATGGTTGCCAGCATCTGGACCGAGTACAACACTATGAGCGTGTATGTGGCAAATGCCTGGAGTTTGTTTACTCTGCTGGCATCGTTCATCAGTTTTTGGAAGTGTGGGTTGTTGAGGTCATTTTCTTTGACCCGTTTGTCGGTAAAATCTTTTCTTGTGAGGGCGATTTCTGAAGCATATGCAGGGAAGTTTACATCATCAAACAGGGAATATAGCAGTATGGTGGCCAGATATTCTGATGGTGATGTGCATTTGAACACAGTACAGTAATGTGGCAGATGACTGTCTGTTGATATGACATTACTCAGGTAGGTCTGAAGTTTGGTTATGAAAGAGTCATCTATGTCACATCTTTTTTCGATCATAGTATCCAAATGGTCACATAATTTATCATAGTCTATGGAAGTTAGAAGTTCACGTATAGGAATCGGCTGCATGCTTCCATTGTAATTCTTAGTAGCAAGATTAGAAAAAAACGATCCAAGCTTTTGCCCAGTAGGATAACTCTCATTTGGGTGGATGAGATAGTAAAGAGGCAGTTTTGGTGATGAGGCAACCTTTTTAAGCTCATCAATGGACGACTCTTTAAACACAGAATACGACAGGATAACATCAATATCGTCAGATTGATTAGGATTACGTGTGAAAAATAGTTGGCTAAATGTGTGCTTATTCGAATATGAAGATGTCTGTGGGACGATTGGTATATCAAGACCAAGATATTTTATAAATAATTCCTCTAAAGAATATACGTTTTCAGCTGGTCTGGTACGGTAATTCATATTGCATTCCCCCTCAGGTGTTTATTTAGGCGTGATAGTTAAACTGCGATTCCAGTTATTATAGAATAATTTACCAATTATATATGAATATATAATAAATATTTGTCGGATTCAACAGAAGAAGACGAGATTTGGTCATAAAAAATCTGGTTTTTATCCATTAATTTAACGGAAAACCCCCTAATGCAGAATAGACACTGAAAAACAAATAATAGACAATGCACTGATTGCTATACCTGTTTGAATGACTAAATCGAATATTACTTCAGACTTTATAATGTATGGTAATAATTGAATATATTCCCATAATCCGATACATTTAGATAGTAATGAGGCGAGAACCGCATAGATAAATGAGGGGAGAGAAAATTCAATATGGTGAAAATCGGAGTGTGTGACGTGAATGAGGACGAAACACGTCGAACAGTGTATCTTTTGGAATCTCAAATGAGAAATGGCGTTATTGATAAGGATAATGTGACGATCGTTTCACATTCCCTTGAGTCGGTAATGTTAGATCTGGACGATCAGAAATTTGATTATGACATATTTATAACTGAATTGTCATTCTATAACGGCAGAAATGGCGTAGAGCTTGCAAAACGTATCAATAAAGCAGCACCATCCTGCAATATCATTTTTTATACAAATAAAATCCCTAATGAACTTGATATATACGAAAGCAGACATGTGAACTGTATGCTCAAAGGTCGTCATGATGGCAGGTTGGTTATGACTACCGGTAGACTAATTGAAACTTTAATGAGTGAGAAGAGTAAGGCTTTTATCAAGATCAGATTTGACAGAAATATTATTATATTGGATTGCCAGGAGATAATGTATATAAAGATAGAAAATCGAGTAACCAAATTCTATACCGCAAGGACTGAAGAGAATGAAAATAGAGTGTTCTGTGAATACAGACCATTAAGTGAGATAATTAAAGAATTGCCGGATAATTTCGTGAGATGTTCCGCATCAGCTGTGGTTAATAAGAATCATATAAAGCAATATAATCATCAGACTGTCACAATGATGGATGGTGCGGTGATAAAGATTGGAAGACGGTATGGTGATGTGGTGGGAGGATAGCTTGTTATTCATCCTGTATTGAATTATCCAAAATAATGTTATGTTGTTATGCAATTCTATCGCATATTTTTATAAAATAATATAAAATATAACAGTAATTGATATAAATTTTAAGAATCTAAGTTATAGAAATGTAGTAGAAGACGAGTGGAGGAACGCAATGGCATTAATAAAATGTCCAGAATGTGGACGAGAAATATCGGATAGAGCCTTAAGTTGTCCGGGATGTGGAATAGCAAAGGATGATATACAAAAAATGTTTGTAGAGCAAAATGCTAATGATGCAAAATTGCATATAGACTATGATAAACTTAAAAAGAAAGAATTTAATTTCAGAGAGATTGCTGATTATCCAACTATATCTATTGTTCCCACTTCAGATAAAATACTTTATGCTAAAAACCAATGGGTTAACGGTGAAAGTGCATGTGGAATGAAGTATGGTAAGTTTAAATATGCAGCTTGTGAAGAAGGCGATATTATTAGATTTGGAAATTATGCGAATAAGCCTATAGAATGGATTGTATTAAAAATTATAAATAATAAAGCTCTAATTATATCAAGAAATATTATTGATTTATTACCTTATAATGAGAAACGAGAAGATGCAATATGGAAAGAATGCTCGTTGAGAAGATATCTGAATAATGAATTTGTTGAAAAAAGTTTTTCAAAAGAAGAAAAACTACTAATAGAGCAGGTTTGTGTAAAGGATACGAGTAATAGAAGTGGTGAAATGTCTAGAAAAAAAGAAACAGTAGATATGGTATTCTGCTTAAGTTTAAGTGAAGTTTTTAAATATTTTGAGTTTTATAAGGATAGAGTAGCGATTCCGACAGAATATGTTAAAAGAAAAGCTTCGGAATATAATATAAGATATCTTTTAGATGAAAAGCGTGGTGGCGGTGACTGGTGGTTGCGCTCAATGGGAATTGATGGTTTTCTAGCACCAGCTGTGGGGGGGAACGGTTTCATTATGGAGCCGGGAAATTTAGTGAATAGCATTTCGTGTGGTGTTAGACCAGCGTTATGGATATGCATTAAGTGAAAATAGTTACTGTTTATTTTAAATTATCGAGTAGTACGTATATAAAATAGTGATAATTTGTAATGAATTTGATTATTAGTAGAAAGTGGGAGAGGTATGTTGTTAATAAAATGTCCAAAGTGTGGACGAGAAATATCAGATCGGGCATTAAAATGTTTTGGGTGTGGTATGGTAAAAGAAGACTTACAAGTAATGATTGAAAAAAAACAAAAGAACATCCAAATTGTGAAGGAAACGATATGTGATGCAAAGCCGAATATAGATAATGAGAAAATCAATAGTAAAGAATATAGTATTGAAGAAATTGTTGCTTACCCAACATTATCCTTAGTATTTGATTCGGATAAAATAGATTATCCTCGAAGTGAGGTTGCTAGGGGAAAAAGAATATGTGGTGAGAGCAGAGTGGAAGATGGCAAGTCTGAATATGATACATGCAAAGAAGGAGATGTTGTTAGGTTTGGAAAATATGCGGATCAGCCGATAGAATGGCTTGTATTGAAAACAGAGAATAATAGGATGCTGCTTATATCTAAAAATATTCTTGATATTATTCCTTATAATAAAACAAGACAATTAGTAAAATGGGAAGAATCCTATTTGCGAAGATATCTAAATAGCGAATTCGTTGAAAAAAGTTTTTCTAAAGAAGAGAAATTATGCATAGATCAAGTTTTTATAAAGAAATCAAGAGACAATGTATGTAGAACAATGGATAATAATGAGACTTTAGATAAAGTATTCTGTTTGAGCTTAAGTGAGGTGTGTGAATATTTTGAATGTTACAAAGATAGAATGGCTATTCCAACAGATTATGCTAAAGGTAAAGTTACAGCAGAAAGTATGAAAAGATTCATGGGAAAAAGAACTAAAGGCGCTAGTTGGTGGCTGAGATCGATGGGTTTGAATGGTGTTTTGGCTGCGTTTGTCTCGGGGGATGGCTTCGTTAAAGAATCTGGAATTGACGTGAATAGTGATTATTGTGGTATCCGACCGGCATTATGGATCAAATTAAATTGTTAAATCTAGTAGTGAAAGTTATATTATAAATAGTAAGGATTGTCTGTGCATTAGCGTTGCGTTTCGTATTGGAAAAAATACATTTTCTAATGGTGATTGGCGGTTACTTTCACCTAGAATAGATTGTAGTGTAGCAATGGAAGTGGGGGGGATACGTTTCAAACATATTATTGATGTTCAATTAGCTAATTTTGAGTTTAAGAAAACAGTTGTAACGCTAGGAAGATATAGGTGATTCCCAATAAACTGGATTATCTTATGTACAGACCGTATGAATGTTAAGGTTCTGTTGATATCTGAAAAAAACGCTTGGACTGGTTCAGTACAAAGAAAGCTTTGAGAATGTTACATGGAGAGAATGTACGTTGATAAATTGGCTTAATGAGAGCTTTTTTGATATAGCATTTAATACACAGGAGAAAAAAGTTATCAAGTTTACAAATGTTGTAAATAGTGTGGGACAAAACACGAAACATAAATGCACGGAGGATTTTGTATTTTGTTTAACTGCTGATGAGGCAAAAGGTTATTTTGTAAAAGACAGTTACAGAAGTGCGCTGGGGATAGGTGGAGAAGCATCCAGATGGTGGCTTCGTAATCCTGGGTACGGAAAAGTGTCAGCGGATGTGACTTTTGATGGGACAATTGATGAAAGTGGGTGCCAGGTAACTGATTTGTGCTCTGTTCGTCCAGCATTATGGGTGGACATGTCATATGTAGAAGGATAAGTGATAAGAGGTATTTGTTAGCAGAGAGGTGTAAGGATGGCTTTATTTATATGCCCCAGAATGCGGGTGTGAGATTTCATATTTTGCATTAAGTTGTCCTGGATGCGGAATTACGAAGACTGATATAGAAAGACTGCAGCATAAAGAACGATGCAGTAGACCAACCATTGCAGTACTCCAAAATATGGATAGAAAATATAGCATGGGATCTGAAGAAAAAGGTAAGTGCCCGAAGTGTAGAATAGAATATGACAGACGGATTTACTCATCATGTCCACTATGTGAAATGCGACGAAAATTGTTGGATAAAACAAAAGAAAGCATGCAGCAGTTGCAAAGAAATCAGGATCGCACTGTAAGCTATTTAAGAAAAGGCGATGAGATTGAGTTGGGTGAACTTAACGGAAATGCTATAGCGTGGATTGTATTAGACACGATGAGGGACAAGGCATTGCTATTGGCAAAATATGGACTGTCATATATGTCATATAACAATAGAATGTGGTCAGTAAGCTGGGAGAAAAGTAGTTTGCGTAAATATCTAAATGATGAAATTATTTACTATTTTTTTAGCGAAAAAGAGCAATCAAGAATTATAGAAATAAGCGTTGAAAATAAAGAAAATTTTAGGTAGTTGTGGTGACACAAAGGACAAGGTGTTTTTACTTTCTTTGGAGGAAGCAAGAGATTTGTTCACAAGTGATACAGAGCGGTTGTGTACTGTTGCGGAATATGCACTTAACAATGGGATTTTCAATGGTGAGGTTGAGTCGGGATGCTGGTGGCTTCGTTCGCCAGGAAATTATGATTACTATGCATCCTATGTCAGTGGTGATGGCACAATTGTTGTTGGAGGAAATAATGTCACCAGTGAACGTGGAGTTGTCAGACCTGCGATGTGGATAAAGTATTGTTGATATACATTCGGTGATATGTATAATGTCATCAGTTAAAAAATGAGATGTAGGGAGGAATAAGAGAATATGTCATTAATTAAATGCCCAGAATGTGGAAGAGAAATATCGTCTAGGGTTTCCAAATGTCCGGGTCGTGGGTTAAGTAAAGAAGAAATAGAGGATACTGTTACTGAGCAAAAAAGAATTGAAATTTCTAGTTATCCAACTATTTCATTTATATGTACAGAGGATAAGAAAAAAACTATAAATGGTAATGTGAAACAGAGTGTTGGTAATAAAACAACATGTCCTACTTGTGGAATGGGTTATGATAAGAAAATTTCTTTGACATGTCCTTTATGTGAACTAAGAAACAAAAATTTACAGCTAGCATTACAATGACGATGATAGTATTTTTCGAGAGTATAGCAATAATTACAATTTTTGGGAAACTATTTTTTGATATGTTTGATAATTGAAAAAAATGCAATAATTTTGGATGAAAAGATATTCTTTCTAAATTGCAATAATAAGTTGGACACTGGCTATGCAGCATCCACATGATAGATTTTATCTAGTTCTTCTTCGAATAGTTCATCTGAGGTTTTGTATCCCAGAAGCTTTCTTGGAAGGCTATTTATCCAGGTTTCAACATCAATGATAGCCTGAACATCGAACTGGTCAATACTTAGAATATCCAACTATTTCAAAAGTTTGCAGGGCAGATATTGGATGAAGGATAAAATAAGAAAAGAAAAATCGGTCAAAAAATTACGTTGCGTGGGCAGGATTATATAAAATCAAATAAATTTAATTATTATATGGAGAAAAAACTGGATGTATTGTATAATTTTATAATGATTTTATAATTATTAACAATCATGCTGGAGGACTTGAAATGAACTTAGGAATAGATTTTGGAAGTACATATACAACGGTTTCAAGATACAGGACGGATCATGAGGTACTTGAAGCGTATGACACTGGTGATGGAGTTGCCATCCCGTCTGTTGTGGCAGTAAATTCGAATAATAACAAAACATCAACAGGATTTGTGGCCAAGGCGAGAACCGGAAAAAAGGGCTTTAGATCGTTTAAGGCTTTTAAGATGCTGATGATGGAGCCGGACAAATCGCTTGTGGAATACAGACAGTATGATGATGCATTCACTCCAAAGTGGGCAGCTGAGACATTCTTGAATGAAGTTGTTTTTGAGGCCGAGAAAACGTTTGGAGAGAATACAGTAGAGCAGCTGGTTGTGGGAGCTCCGGATGTCTGGTTTCACAATTTTGAAACGCTCAGTGGCAGGGCGATGGTCCGCGATATATGTAGTTCTATAGATACAGTCCAGAATGTGAAAATAGTAAGTGAACCGGTACTTGCAAGTGCTTACTTCGCTTATAATTTTCAGAAGGCCACAGGACAACCGTTTGATGGCGCAATCCTGATAATTGATTATGGTGGCGGAACTCTTGACCTGAGTCTTACAGAGATAAGAAAAGGCAGAAATTCTGCGTATGAGATAAAGATGCTTGAAAGTAATGGCGCTGGGGAGAACACAGATAAGCACATAGGCAACGCCGGAATTGTATATATGGAAACACTGCTTGCAGATTTAATACGCAAGGAACTTCCGGAAGAAGAGGCTGAAAAACTTATAGGTACTTCCGCATTTTATGCCGGAGTAAATGAGCTGGAGAAGATTTTAAAGCAGGGGCATAAAGCAGGAGAGATTGAAGATACATTTGAGATGATGGGTATAGATGATCTGGATTCCTTGGAGGACTGTGTCCTTGAAGAAACAGTTCAATGTGGTGGTGAAGATTTTGAGATAAGCTATGCTGATCTGGTAAGAACATATAACAATGTGATACGACATGTTTTTGATGAGAAAATGGATGAGATGATACAGTGGGCAAAGAAAGACCATGGTATTGATGTGTCCAAGATAAAAGATGGCAATTTGAAAATAGCCTTAGTCGGTGGTTTTGGAAACTTTTATCTTGTGCGTGAGCAGATGCATGAGAAATTTGGTTTTTCAGACAGTGATGACAGGGAAAAAGGCATCATACATAACGAACAGGATAGAGAGCGCGCGATATCCTATGGCGCAGCACTGATCGCATCGGGAGTATTCGAAACGTGTAAGACTGCTCCGTATTCTATAGGCATCAGGTCGACGATCAATGGTCAGCTGAAAACAGAGTATATGATTCATTATCTTGAGGAGATAGAGATGAATCAGCCATATTACATAACAGATGACAATGGTGACAATAAGGTGCTGTGTCTGGCAAGCAACTGGGCTGAAGAGTTTGTTATTGATTATGGAAGGGGCAATGGAGAGGCAATCCGTTTTAAAGCAAAAAAGAAGTTTAAAGAGAAACTGGCAAACCTTGTAAAGAACGATTTAAAGACATGCTGTTTTGGCGTGTCATTTGGTGAATCTGATATTTTGAAGATTCATATACGCGAGTATGACTGTATACAGGGAGAATTTGCTGAAAGTGATACTGTTGAAGAGATAGGCAAGTTTGAAGATGTCTTTGAGAAGATAACGAGATAAAAGAGGAGGATAAGGATAATATGAAATGTTTAGTGTGTGGAAATGAACTCAATCAGATGACGGTATGTCCGGTATGTGGTGAAAAGGTTGTTGCAGTAGTAGGTGACATGACTGATGAACTGCAGAAGAAGTTTGCTGCAATGGCAAGCAATAAACGTCGGATAATGCTGAGTAGTGTATCTGCAGAACTGAGAAGTTATTATTGGAAAGATGTCGACGGTGAGCTTGTGGAGAGATCAAGACAGGACATCCCTATTGTTCAGAATATGGGTGACTTGGATTTTGGACATGTTGTCTGGGGAAATACTGAATATGCCAGACAGACAGCAGGTGAGGAATTAACACTTAATGTTGTTATAAAATATGCGAATGGTTACAGCCATGAAGAAGTGGCAAAAGTTGTTGCACCAGGAACATCAGGACTCTGGAGAGTGGGATGCGTTTTAAAGCCAGGACTTAGAATAGCGATCCGAGTTGGGAATGAACAGACATATTCAGATTCAGAAGAAATCAATTTGAAAGGTTAGAATGGATAATGGGGAGTGTAGATATTCGCTTTGTTTTTGCCGATACGGAAGATATATATTTCTCAAATCATTTGCTAAAACTTGATTTTGAGCAATACGTTCATTTAAAACTGCAAAATGAAAACTTCCAGAACATTTATTATTTTAATAAGCCTAAGACTAATAATGAAATGGTACGCTTAAACTGCGAGAATTATTATGAACTCAGGCGGTATTGTGAAAAGACCAAAAAGAGTTTATTTAAAAAAACTGCAGACGTGCCAGCATACAAAAAGGAGAGAATGCGGACAAATTCGCAAAGATCAATGTATGTATACGAACATCCCAAGAAGGTGTTTCTGGAGAATATGGCATCGCTTACTTCAATATCAGAGTCTTGTGCATTTGTATTTTATATTAGGAGTTACAGCGATATCATATCATTGGATGATAATTTAAAGATAAATAGAATACTCCAAAAGGATAAGGCAAACAACTCCAGAATACTTTTTCTTATTGTAGTAGATGAAAATTATACAGGCCCACTGCCTTTCTTTCCGGAGATTGTTCTTTCAACAGAGATTGTAAAAAGGATAAATATCAGCGGTAATTTTGATTCTCTATTAATGAAACTACAGACGGTCAATGTGGACTGTGAGACGTGGCAGGCATTTAGCGTAGAACAGATAAACCGGATGATACAGCGTGCATTGTTGAGTTCTTCGGAAACATACGATAACAGTGCAATAGATGTGGTTTCAAGATTATTATATAAAAGACTGGTAGAAGATGGTAAGTCAACTCTATTTAAATTAAAAGTGAGTGATCAAAATGATCTATTCCAGATTTTTCAGGATCCGGAGTATATGCATAAAATTATGCAGCACAGGATAGAGTAGAGTTGAAAAATAAGAACTGGATGATAGAATGTGTCAAGTTATTTATGAAAACATGATACGCTGCTCCAACCATTTGGCAAAGGCAAATTCTATATGGCTGGAGTTCAAATACAGGAGATTAAAATATGAATTTTGGTACAGTTATACAGGCTGTAGAGGCAAATCAGGAAAAAAGTGAAAATGAATTTACAATGGAGGATCTGCTGGGACTGGTTGTTGATATGTTTAATGCTGCAGGTAGAAGTTTCAAGAACGCAAATATTCAGGGGGTAAGTAAAGTCGAGGATATCAGAGTCGAGGATGATAACAGATTTATCAGGAACCTGTGCAAAATGTCTATCTCAATGGGGCGTATTTATAACAACAATAAGGATTTGTTTAGCGAGAACAGCATGACTGTTATTGAACGAAAGGCAATAGATGCTTTGAGCGAAGTTGAGGCACAGGCAGTTATTCTGGATAAGCAGATAAAGGAAGCAGAAGAGAAACAGCAGGAACTGGAAAGCAGAAAAAATGATCTGGAAAAGAAAAAAGAAGAGCTGCACTCTATAGAGTTTCAAAGTAGGCAGTTAGAGGAAATGAAATCAAAGTACGAGGATATGCTTGCCAGAGTCGATACGATGCAGCAGGAGATAGATAACTACACTTCGATTCAGATACCAAATGTTGAAGATCAGATAAAGACGTGCGAAGAAACACGTGGTAAACTGAATCAGGAGTATTCGGATCTATGCAGTGCATATGATGAGGCTGTTATGAAAAACCGTGAAATACAGCAGGAAATTGAAGACAAGGAAAAGGCTGTGGAGAGCGCCCAGTTAGAGCGTGATAATTACAGACAGAAGATATTCGAGGCGGAGAAGACAAAGACGGGCTTACAGGAAGAGTCGAATAATCTGAGGGTAGAGGAAGAACAGATAGGAAAAGACATAGAAGCTCTTGAACTACAGAAAGATGATGCAATAAAGCAGATAGAAATTATAAAAGACAAAAAGATGAGCCTGGATGATGCTGTTCGAAAAGTACTGGCCGACCAGAATTACTGGGAGGTGGAACAGGACAGAGCCCAGGCAGAATATGACAGGATTTTACAGGATCATGCTGAGGCGAAAAACAATGCTGAAAAATATGAAACGGAATCTAGAAAGCTCTCTAACGAAATAGATATCTTAAAAAAACAATGCGAGGAAGAAAAGGCTAAGATATCTAATAGCAGCGAGATGCGTGAGCTGTATAAGAGCCGGTATGCTGAAATAAAGAAGGAGCAGGAAGATAAGTGTCAGGATATAGATAATCAGAAAAAGCGAATGGAGAATGCCAGGATAGAGTTTTATATTCTGAAAGCAGATCTGGAGCGTGTGATCAGAAATTCTCAGATTCAGCATGAAAATCTTGAAAAGAAACAGTTGCAGCTGGCGGATCAGATAAAACCATTACTTGAATTGGTAAAGGATTCGAATCTGCAAAAAACATATGAAAACAATGACAACAATAATGGCTATGAGAT
Source organism: Coprococcus sp. AM14-16 (assembly GCF_003434675.1). Taxonomy (NCBI): domain Bacteria; kingdom Bacillati; phylum Bacillota; class Clostridia; order Lachnospirales; family Lachnospiraceae; genus Coprococcus; species Coprococcus sp. AM14-16. The sequence continues at coordinate 1,205,828 of NZ_QTLL01000001.1, read as the reverse complement.
GGTAAGAACTCTCAGAACAGCTCTTGAAACTGTGAGAAAACAAACAAATGATCAGATAAGACATGAGAAGGATGTCTTTGCAGATACTTTAAGAAAATTAGAAACAGATGAGATTTATGGAGGGGTATGATGAGTAAAGAAGTCATAATGAAGTGCCCAGACTGCGGTACAATAGTAAAAGGAAAATATGGATTTTTAAAACAGGAATTTACATGTCCCAGCTGTTCAAAAAAAATAAATCCAAAGAATGATTCGTATGAAACTGTGGTATGTAGACATTGCGGAAATACTGTAATACATGACACGAGAGTAGGATCTGATCAGAACTGTCCGGCGTGTGGATATTCACTTTCACAGCACAATGTTTCTGATATAGAGCTTACATGTCCTTCATGTCATATGAATCAGAGAGTGAAATACAATGAGATTACCCATACGTGCCCTATTTGTAATTTCACGTTTAATGTTGAAAAATTAAAGGGTGTCAAGAATGCATCTGAAAGCGGAGCTGCAACAGTTATAACAGTTCCGGATAATAACACAGATGTCATATGGAAACATCCTATGACATATTTCCCATTTGCCAGTCATGTTGTTGTTCCGGAAGGGTACAGTGCGTTGATACTGCGCGACGGAATATGTTCATCGCCAGCCGGAACGGGTAAATATTTATTATCGGATACTATAAGAACTATTACAGAACAGCTTGAGTATGCAACGCTTGAGAAGAACGCTCAGGTTTCGGTACAGATATTTTATGTCCGTAAAAATATAGACAAGCAGATGAAATGGGTAGTTATAAAGCAGCCGGTTTCATATCCAAACGGCGAACTTGCTGGTTCACTCAGCTTTGGCGGTGGAATTACAGTTTCAGTTAGTGATGCAAAGCGTTTTGTTGAATTTGTAGGATACGAAAATGCTTCAGCAGATAAGCTTATAGTGACGCAGGCAGAGGATGGTAACAATTCAAAACTGTATGAGAAGGTTAAGTCGATTTGTGCAGAGGTAGTGGAACAGGTGCTGAAATCAGCAGTATATACTAATGGCTTTGCATTTACGGTACTTGATCAGAATAGTTCGTATTTTAAGGGCCTGGCACAGACGGAAATAGACAGACAGCTTAATGAAATTGGTTTGAAAATAAGTCTGTTCTCTTTGGATTTTGTGCGTTTTGAGGAAGATGAAGAACGAATAAAGGAAAAAGAGCAGAACAAGGCACATGTTGAAACAGCCGAAATGATAGACAGGCATATAGAAACTTTATTTGACTGGGAGTCTCCGATTGTTCCAATTCATATGAAGAATGATATTACCTTGTCTGCAGATGTTAAGTATGGCGGAACAATTAAGTTCAGAATCAACAACAAGGAGCTCTTTAGCCAGATCTCCGAGGTTCAGTATTGGATTAAAAAGGGTGCTGACGAGCAGGCGATAAAGAAATATGCTACTGATCTTGTAAAGCAGGCAGCAGGGGAAGTGCTTGGGGATATTCTTCAGCAGATGATAAATGATGTTGATGCAGACATCAGAGATCTGGCTGTATATCACCAGTATATGAGAAATAATGCAGAAAAGGCACTTTCGATATTCTTTGAGAGATATGGACTTGCGGTAGAAATGTTCACTATGCATGAGAAAGAGCGCATGGAGTCACCGGCACTCATGACGCTGGGACGTGCTCAAGAACACAAGTCCGTTGAGAATATAAATAAAGATTTGTACTCATTTGATCAGCAGATGAAGGTGGACAAATCAGCGATTGAAAACAAGACGAAAATAGATCTTGATACACAGGCGGTAAACACCGAAGCTGCCATAACCAGAAATAATCATGGCAGAGCACAGAATACCATCGACAATATGTACATACAGAACAATGTTGTCAATGCGAAGGATGATATTGAAAGACAGCAGAAGCTTAAGTATGAATCCTGGGCAAGAGAGGATGCTGAGTCGAAAAATGAGTGGCAGCATAGCCAGAAACTGAAGGGATATCAGTATCAGTCTGAACTTGCAGGTGCAGCACATAATTCAAAGATGCAGGATTATGGATATCAGTCAGAGATATCATCAGCGGTTCATGATGCGAACGTTCAGAATATCCGTCAGAACAAAGAGGAAAAACAGGAATTACATTATCTTAATCAGCAGGAAATTGAAAATCGTGCAAAGGAACTCCGGACAAAATGGGAGGCAGACAACAGAAATCAGCACGACCAGCTTAGCAGTGCCATTCAGATGGAAGAAATGAAGTGGAATGCGCAAAAGAAGTTCACCCGTGAGCAGTCGGCGCTTGAACATGAGCTGGAGCAGGCAGCTACAGAAAACGAGCGGGTTATAAACAGCATTATGCGCAAAATTTCAGAGAGCGATCTGGAACTGGCTGAAAAGAAGGCAGCATATAATCGTATGCTGAGAAATCTGGATGCGGAGGATGAGCTGAGACATATGATTAATAAGGGAAATGCTACAGCAAACCTTGAATATAATGCGGCTCATTTAAAAAATATTCTCACAAAAGAAGAGAATGATCTGATGGAAGAACTTCAAAGCAGAGCAGATGCCAGAATGGAAAAAAGAAAAAATGCAGACTTTATCCGCTCAATGCAGGTAGAGGAGCGGGACAATGAATACAGGATGACTATCCTGAAGATGGAGTATGAGCGAGATAAATACAAATCCGAAATGGAATACGAGCGTGACAGACACAGATCGGATATGGAATATGAGCTTAAAACAAAGGATAAGCAGATAGAGGAACTGAGAGAGAAGTTAAAATACAATTCACATCTGAATGATAATGATGTACAAAAGGCTTCTATATATGCATCAGCTGATGTTGAGATTAAAAAGTCTGAAAACATGTATAGGGCATCGCATGACAACATGGTTGCCTCGTTGGAGGAGAAAAAGCATCAGGCAGAGATAGACCTTGAAAACAAATATATGGACAGGCTGGACGAACTGTTGAGCCAGGTTCTGGCAATTGATGCTGCGGTAAAGAAGTATTCGTTTATAAACGAAAAAGAAGCTATTCATGCAAGCGCAAATGTCCAGATGGTGAAAGCTGCAGCAGAAGCACAGTCAAACGTTGCACAGTCGGTTATACAGCATTCTGCAATGGCTGATGAGAACAGCAAAAAGTTCTGTGATGATATGCAGACAAGAATTGCAGAGATGGAAGAAATGATGAGGAAGATGAAGAAGAATATAAAGTCTATAAAGGAATCTTCCCGCAAAAAAAATAAGAGAGATGATGTAAATAGAGGTTATGGAGCTCCGGACGATTATGGAAGAACAGCTGCAACTCCTAACTATGGAGATCCAAGAAATAATGGCGGTTCACCGTATACTAATTACGGCGGCTCAGTAAACAGCGGCAGCTCGGCATTTCCAAACTACGGGGATTCAAGGACTAATGGCAGCTCACCGTACACTAATTATGGCGGCTCAGGAAATAGTGGCAGCTCGGCATTTCCAAACTATGGGGATTCAAGAAATAATGGCAGCAGAGTATCTCCTTATGATGGGCAGACAACAGATGGAATGAGTAGTTCATCATCTGCTTATCAGGGAAGCCAGCCGGGAGCTTCCTGGTGCAGCAAATGCGGTGCTTTAATTCCTGTTGGAAGCTTTTGCTGTCCAAGATGTGGTTCAAAATAATTTGTGAAATGTGTAACAGGAGGGTTTATAAATCGTGAATGATGAGGTTTTTAGCAAAATCCAGAATAAGCTGATTCTGGATGAAAAATACAGTATTTTGGATTCGGCAATTACAACAGCAAATATATTAACTTGTTATAACCCGGAAATCAGGGATACTATAATCGACTGGGCAGAGGGCAGGGATGTATCAAAATTCGTATTAAACGAGTCTACTGTTTCAGATGTGGCAGATGAACTGTCATGTTCTGAATTTCGGGCACTGTGCTTTATGAATGCACTTACAAAGGATATAGATATTTATATGGACGCAATATTACAATTTGAAAAGGATGATATTAGAAAATGACGAATGGAAGTAAATTAGATGCATTCATACAGGAAATAGATGTATCAGGATGGGATAATCTGCCGCCAGACAAACGCCTTGAAATATTGCAGAGGTTTGAGAATGTGATGGCTGAATCAGAGCAGAGAGATGCACTTAAAATAAATGTTATATCTGAAGAAGAATATAGGAAATCACCGGGAACTATGGGATATTTTGATGGAAAAAGTATTAATATTAATCCAAGATTTCTTATAGGTAAAGGTATGGTTGCTGGTACAATTTCCAATTTCAGCATTGCCAAGGCACTTGGGACAATAGCACATGAGGGAAGGCATGCATGGCAGCATTATGTTGTTGATCATCCGGAAAAAAATATTGTCGATGAAAAAACAAGAAATAAAATTATGATGAATATTGTAATGTATTGTAGTCCATCCGATGATGAAGATGAGCCACTACTTGATATCAGTCACACATTGTACGAAGCACAGTTGATTGAGCTTGATGCAAGACGGTTCCAAAAACAGGTATTGCAGTACATTTCCCAGAAAATGGAAGAGAAAAAGGGAGTGAAGGATAGGACTTTCGAACACGCAGTGAGACAGTGTATAGCAAGAGAACGAAACGAGACAGTACGTTTATTAAAGTATTTTGAAGAATCGGATTTAGCGGAATTAGAACAGAGTTTTAAAGAAAGTTTTAAAAAGCAGACGGGAATTGATGCATTTGACGATCCGGAACTTTCGATGTTTGATGATGCGCTGGAGTTTCTAAGGACCAAAGATCAGTACAGTTTTGTTGAAGGAAAACCTATACAGAAAGTCTGTGGTTACAGCGAAAAAGAAAAAATTGATTCCTTCAAAGAACGGGATACTTTGAATAAGCCGAGGGTCAGATATCGTGGAACTAAAAAATTTAAGTGAGAGGGTTTGATGAATGAAAGTGGAATTTTATAGTGAGAAAATGCCTGATAAAAGCTGGATGTTTGCTACAGTGCTGGATATTTCAGAAATTGTTGATGCTGTGACGAATGAACAGCTGTCAGAGTTTCTAAAAGAATTTGGCAGATCGGGATGCTCGTATGAAATGATATTTGAAACGGACAGTGATGGTAAAGAAGTCTGTAGTTTACTGGTTAGAGAGAATAGCTTCAACCTGGGAGAACTCAGAAATACTTTTGAGAGCTTTGTAAATCTGCTGATCGATAGACTAACATACGAAAACTATAAAATTTCACTGAAGAAACCTGAAGATACAAAAAAACTGATAGAAAGACTTAACAGTAGAAGAAGACTGTATCTGTGTGTTCCTGGGGACAAATCAAAAGATTTCAGGCTGTGTTATATTCCAGGTGGATATATCCGCGTTGAACCGGTTGATTTTATGTATTTAATGTCAATTATAAAATCAAGTCAAAATGCAGGACTTAGTATTCAATTTACTACCACACGTATATTAGAGATTGAAAATCATAGAATTGAAGAGATTTTAGACTGGATACAGAAAACATTCACAAATTCAGATGAAATCGGGTATGCGATAAATATGTATCAGCTTTATAAATCAATGGCGATGAAGAATATTTTCTTCACATGCCTGAGTTTTTGGGGTGACGATGAGACCTCTGACCAAATCGCATACGTTTTCAGAGGTAAAGGTTATGGGATACAGAGAGTGCCTGATGAACTGATTTATAAGAGAGATTATCTGCTGGATGGAGGACAGATGCTGCCGGGATATGCAACGGCAGCTGCACATTACAGGTCTAATTTTAATATAGTTATCCCGCAGGGGTTTAACAGGCTGGATTATCTGATGACTGCGGATATGCTGGATTGTATATTTAGCGCAGACAGTCAGGAGAGTGAAGACGGTCAAAGAAAAGTAAATGACATAAAGATACCAGAGGAATTTCTCGATGGAGAAGGTATAAAAATCGGAACAGAAGACAGGAAGAATCAGTCGATATATATACCATTGCCACAGATAACAAAACACATGACAATAGCTGGTATGTCGGGGGCAGGAAAGACGACGCTATTATTCAATATACTGATTGAATGCCAAAAGAAAAAGATACCATTTCTTATAATAGAGCCAACAAAGACGGAATACAGGGAATTGGTTGATGTTATTCCTGATATGAATATTTATACGCCGGGAAATACTAAAATTTCACCAATTATGTTTAATCCGTTTCTGCCACCGGAAGGAGTCACTCTTGAACAGTTTCTGCCGAGTCTGTTATCCTCTTTTCAGGTTGCATTCTCTATGACGACACCGCTTGATGTCATATTTTCAGAATCTGTCAGAAATTGTTATGCAAAATACGGGTGGCGTAATGACAGTACCAGAGATTGTGCTGGGGTAAGGCACTTTGGACTTCATGAGTTTATTTGTGAATTTAAAGAAGAGATAAAGAGGTCTTCGTATGATTATGAATCCAAGCAGAATCTGAACAGCGGTGGAGTATATAGATTACAGAATCTTATCAATAACAATCCATACTTGTTTGATACAGACAAGACGGTGGATTTAGATAAAATGCTGACTGGCTGTACATTGATTGAACTGGATGCGATAGATAACCAGGAACAGAAGACGTTGTTTATGTCTATGTTGTTATTGCAGATCAAACTATATATTCGCCAGAAACAGGTTAAAGACAGCAGACTTAAGAATCTCATACTTGTTGACGAGGCCCATGTCCTGCTTGGAGCCCAGACACATTCCCGGACGGGTATTGGTGAGGTGAGTTCGGTCGATACATTAGAAGACTATTTGCTGGATATGGTGAAGGTAAACAGAGTGTATGGAACAGGAATGATATTTGCGGATCAGTCACTGGCTATATTAGAGAGTTTTGTCAATAATTCCAATATAAAAGTAGTCATGCATCTGGAATCGTACGAAGAGAGAATGTTCTTGAAAAACAATTTAAATTTATCAGAAAATGTTTATAACGGAATTTCAAAGCTGAAAGTTGGGCAGTTTTACATTTCCTGTGAGCGATTGCCAAAGCCTATATTGGTACAGATGGATGACATACGACAGAATTATAAGATTTCAAGTGATATAAGTGACGAATTTGTAAGAGAAAAAATGCAGGATGCATATATATTGCCGTTTGCTGAATGTGCCTGTACACAAGGCTGCGATATTCATATCCGAAATGAGGCAGATTTTGTTGCGAGAAATGTATGCAGCAGATGTGAAAACTGTATTGATACTAATGTGGCAGGAACAGGAAATGCTGATAAAAAGATTGACAACCTTATTTCAGAGATGATAAAGGGGAACAAGGATGAAGAGCAACTGTTCCAGTGTGCAAAACTTATGACAAAACGAATGATGCAAAGGCGAGCTCCTTTGGATGATCAACAGGATTGATAGAAGGCTGGGATTGTATTCATGAATGAAAAAAAAGGTATTATAGATAATAAGTGCAAACTTTGTGGCGGACCACTTAATCTGGCATCGCAGCATGATGGAAAATGCAGATGCGAATACTGTGGTGCAGTCAATGAAATTGGTGACGACACAGAAAGACAGCGTGAGGACGTAGAAAGATGGCTGAAAGCAGCAGTTAAGTATCGTGATAGTTATGAATTTAACTCGGCTTTAGAACTGTATGAGGAAATATTGAAGATCTCTCCAGATAACTACGATGCAATATGGGGCAGACTGTGTTGCAGATATGGGGTAGTATATGTAGAGGACGAAAATGGAAATGGCGCTTTAACCTGCCACAAATTAGTGGATACAAATATTTTTGAGGATAAAGATTACTTAATGCTTAAGACAGTACACTGGCTGGGAAAATACAGGCGTCTGATAAGTGATGTGGAGCGGTTTTCACAGATACAGGCAGAAATAAAAAAATTAAGAAATAATGGCGAAAAAAAATACGATGTTTTTATATGCTACAAGCAGAGAGAACTTGATGGAAGAGGCGTAACAGTGGACAGTTTTGACGCTGAAATGCTGTATTATACATTGAAAAGAGAAGGATATAATGTATTCTTTTCAAAAAAGACACTGAGAAACAGGGCCGGTGTATTATATGAGGCGGCTATATTTGATGCTATTAGTTCTGCAAAGGTTATGATCGTATTGGGATCTAGACCAGAGTATTTCAGAAGTACCTGGGTAAAAAGTGAATGGCAGAGATTTCTTGCATATATGAAGGGGGATCTTACTGAAAAGCTTCTTGTTCCGATGTATAAAGGGATGTCTATACAGGATCTTCCAAGAAAACTAACAGATTATCAGGCTATTAATTTCGATCTGGATGAAAGAAATCATTTTTCGGAACTTATGAGAAATATAAGAAGTGTAATCAATAAAGATACATATACAATTCGCGAGGAAAAAGTACAATCCGCAGAGATAGACGAAAACATACAAAATGCGATCAATATGCTCGCGGAAAAAAGTATGGATATAAGACAGCTGGACTGTAAAAATGAGCCAGGTATAATAAAACTGATTGAAACTGATACAGCATTTTCATCATATCTTTTAGGCTGTATCTACTATGTACAGGGCAATAATCTGGAAGCAAAGCGCTATTTCCAAAGATCAGCTGATAAAGGGAGCGAAGAGGCAAGAAAGCAGATAGCGTTTATGTGTGACAATAGGATAGTATGAAAATAAAAAAGAGGTTAAAGGTAATCTTTAATCTCTTTTTGCACAATTCCGGGTTTGTATAATATGCTAAATAATTATGATACCATTCTGATAGTAACTGAGAAAGCAGCTAATAAGGATGTGTCAAGTTTTCTATGAAAACTTGACATGTAGTGCCAGCCATTTGCCGAAGGCAAATTTTGCATGGCTGGTGTTCAATGGAACAGGAGGGTATTGATATGAAACATAATTTTATTTTTAAGGCAGCTATTTTGATCGCATTGCTTGTGTTCCTTGCGGGAACACCGTATAAGGTATATGCAGACGTTCAGGAAAATATTGTCACAACAGAAGACGGTTATGCAGATAAACAGAATGACAATGTTTCGGGAGAAACAGACACAAATGAAATTGACAACTTGGAAACCCCGGAGAAAATAGATTCCGAAGAGAATACTGTAGACGAAAAAAAGACAGAAAAAGAAGATAAGGTAACGACTGAAAATGCTACCGAAAACTGGCGAAACCTTAACTGGCCTATAGCAGTTATAGCGGTACTGCTCACGGTGTTGTGTGTAATAGGAATTATGAGGGCTTACAAAGATAAGAAGAATTCACAGTATTTTCGTGAACTGTTAGAGAATTTTGACAGAGAGTATGACAAATATAAACGCAATTACGCTTATTGCGTTGAGGAAATATTAAAAAAAGAAAATGATTATTCAGAAAAAGAGCGTGCGGGGATACATGCAATGCGCAAAGATATAGCAGAAGTATATATTAAGATGTCTGAAATAAAAAAACAGAGAGACTGTTTTAGTGTGAAGAATATGAGAACAGGCGGAAAGAGCATCAAATCTGATATGAGGAGCATGAAGGATCTTTATAAGAGTGTGCAGCAGTATGGAAAAAGATTAGAGAGATATCTATTTAATATGCGTGCAAAAGACTGATGTATATATTCAAAGCAGACGAGTGATTCGCAGATTTATATGAAGAAGTTTATATAGAGAATTTATACAGAGAAAATTATATGGAGATAAGTTATGGGAAAATTAGATTTTTGTCCGTATGATGGAAAAAAGATAGATCCGAATAATCTTGCATACGAGGTAATATGTGCAGATGACTGGGACTGGAATCGTGTAAAGAACGAGACTGTAATATCAAATAAAATCAGATCATATATATTGGAAAATGATGTTTCACGTCAGAAAAATCTTCAGTTTGTGGACAGAGAGCAGCATGTAATCCTGTTGGCAAGTCAACGGGAAAATAGTAAAAATGGCTTGGAGCTGTTAAAAGAGCTTGTTCAGAACGGGGAAAATGAAGAACAAAAAGAAGTTGAAGAAATTTCGAAACATAGTTCAGACAGATTTGAGGATAAAATGAAAAGAATATATAGTATGCGTTTTGATCTGAATGAAACAGATACTAAAGCAGATACAGAAGGATTAAAAACATGCGAAATTTCAGGAACAGGATTACAGTTTTCTTCGGAAAATGGATTATGTACGTTTTTGAATGAAGCAGCAGATCCGGTATTTTATGCTTTGCCATGCTGTCCATATTGTCATAACAGACTGCCGGCAGGGTGGAATGAGGCTGATGACTTTATAGGCATTTCACTGTTTGGATCGCATGGTGCAGGAAAGACTTCTTTCTTATATTCGTTATTCAACAATAAGGCGGAAAGTCTGGCGCAGACTGTATTGCTGAAAAATGAATCATTGTCGATACGACCGGCCCATTTTGAAAAAGATAGAAAAGATACAATTTATGCATATGTGTCAGAACAGGCAGAAAAAATGTGCACTGAGAATGGAAAATGTCCAGTGAATGAAAAGTGTGGTGAAAATGTTCCTGTTTTTCTCAGAGCAGATTATGGAAAAGGTGCTGACCGCAAAACATTGATAGTAGGAATATATGATAATCCAGTCAGCTTTATTGACCGTATGGATACAGTAACTAGCGTTAATGGAAATCAGCTGATAAATCATCTATATGCTGATATGTATCTGTTCGATCCTCGTGATATGGGAATAGAAAATATATCCCTGAAAAGAATGAAGGGACACAGCCGGTTCAAAAAATGCAGCGTGATGTCCTTGGCAGAGCAGGCAGAATTTCAGAAGGAAAACAGAGATGCGGTTGTTCATGCAAAAAAAATACTTGAAGCAGGGTATGAAAGCGATACAGGAGAAAAAGCAGGCAATTCCATCCCGACACTAAAGATTTATGAACATGTTGTGTCGATGTATAGAAGATATGCAGCTCCGGAATATTTATCTAATAAGCGTTTTTTAGGTGTGATATCAAAAAGTGATCTGCTGCGCGGCAAGTTATCTAGCGACTATGATGAATTGTTATACAGCCGTGAGAAAACATCTGCTGTGGATGCAGAAGATATTGCCGGAAGAAGTAAGGCGGCTGAGAAAATGCTGGAATCTTATGGAATGCTGGGGCGAAGCAGCCTTCATATGTTTGAGAAAGATTACGGGAAGGGTATAAGCTGGCACAGTATCAGCTCCACAGGATGTGATGCGGTGGAGAATGATCATTTGCTGGGAGCTTATGCGCCGGTTAATGTTGGTGATCCTGTTATTTCATGTATTATAAGCAGGATAAAAGAATTAAATTGGGCATAAGAGGAGATATAGAAGAACTATAGAGGAAATATAGAAGAAACATAGAAGAAATATAGAGGAGATTTTGTAATATATGCAGGATGAATATTCGGGAAAATGGGTAAAAAAGTTAAGAAACGGGATGCGGCAGAAAGAGTTCTGTAAACATATATATGTATTTAAAAAGAATGGCAGTGAATGTGATACAGTACACCGTAATACGATTGGAAACTGGGAAAACGGTAAAACCAGTATGCCAAGAGATATTGAGACTTTTTTATCTCTTGCATTATGGGAGTATGATCATTTTGTGTATAGTGCGGAAGAAGAGGTGGACTCTGACGAAAACATGTCTGGAAACCGCAGATACCAGCATGCGAGGAAAAGACTCCTTGAAATGCTCCGATTGGATTTATATTGCAAAAACCTGCATGATGCACTGCTTATTCAGGTCGCACGCGGCATTTTACAATTTAAAGAGGTCCCGGAGTTAGAGAAAGAACTTGAAAGTAAGCTGAGTAAAATTGAACTTTCAACAGAAGAAAAAAATGTTTATGCGATGGAAAGGAATACTGTTTCAATCAGCGCCGACTTAAATAGGGTAAGAAATGTTGATGAACTGATCAATTTGATAACAGTGGTACATAAAAATTCATTTGCATCGTCGAACAGAACAATAGGTGTAAGGTTCAGAAATATATATGAACAACGAGACAGGTATTATAAACATGTGTCTTTGGAGCGGGCGATAGTTAATCTTGCACCAAATTACCGGAATAGTTATGTAAGGATGTTTTCAAGTTCATTCATATCCAGAGAATGGCTGATCGACCTGTGTGTTCATTTGCGGTTTAATTATGAAGAGGTCTCATTAATGCTGGAATCTGCACATATGGTACAGTTATCGGAGTATGAAAGTTCAGAAAAATATTTTACGGAAGGCGGGTTGATGGCAGTTGCGGATAATAGCCGTAGTTTTTCTGAAAAAAGCCTTAATGACAAATTGATAATTATGTTAATCTTAGGTGGATATATGAAAGATCATGGTGAATTGCCGGAATATGTATCAGCTAGGCGGATTCTGGAATCATTTTCTATATATGATCAGGGGGCATCTCTTGTCGAGATGTTTTACAGCACAGTATTAGACTCATGTAAGACAGGTGAAGGAAGTTTGGATGTAGAATTTGAAGATATCTGGAAAGTGTTTGCTGCAACAGAGAGGTATCGGGCGTGGGCTGAATATATGGACATGGAAAATGACGCTGTTTATCTTGATGATAGATTATATCAGACTGAGTGCGAAGGGTATGAGGCATATACGGAACTGAATGAGAGACAGATAACCAGAGTAAAAACGCGAGATGAAATACAGATGATGCATTTTCTTGTTGCGATGTATTATTCCGTGCTCCTCAATAAAAAATATGAGGGCAAACTTATGGACAAAGATTTGCTTGAAACAAAGATAATAATAGGAACAGACACAAGTCTGAATAAATTTATATATGGCTTTTTCTCGACATTATTTGGAATTTTTATAGGCGAGGAAACCATATATGAAAATGAAAAAGGAAAATATTATGTAATTAACCATGTTTTAAATAATAAAACCAGAGCTTTAGATATTGGAGAAACTCTGGAAAATATATATGAGGCAATTGTTGAGTTAAGTGATCAGGAAAATGCAGATCAGAAGTAGCGGCGATGCCAAAACTTGGGTTGGTAGTCCAGGCCATTAAATAACCATATAATAAGACCATCAATTACAACAACAAATTCAAATGAAGGAAAGGTGATGGTTTTTATGTTAGGTTATTTAATTGGTTTTGGACTTTTTGTTTTGGTGGCACTTTTGGTGATGTATCTTTCGCATGGAAGTGGAGTATGGAAGGACGTAAAGAATAAGAAAAACAAAGCGTTGAATTCTTGCGGACCTATAAAGAATCTTCAGAACGTGAAGATTGCAAACGGTCCGGTTGTATGTGTTAAGTGTCCAGGGGAGGTGGAGTATAGACAGATAAAAGTTGTTACAAGGAGTGCAAGAATTGGAAGTGGCAATGGAAATGAAATCGTTTTAAATGATGAGTTTGCAGAACCGGTTCATGCAGTTGTAAAAAAAATCGCTCAGGACAGCGGAAGTTATTATGAGTTAGTAAATATGTCAAAATACAATCCGGTTCAGTGGTTTAACCAGGATATAAATGACTATGAAACGATAGGATACAGACGGGGACTGAAGCTTAACGGTAAGGAAGTATTCTATATCGGAGAAAGCAAGATAATAGTTACATGCCCGACGAACAATCATAAGCCAAGTAAAACGGAGCGACTTGTGATGAGTGCCGGAGCAGAAAACAGGAGTGACGAGAACAATGACAAAACGCAGGTGGCATCGGCAAAGCCTGCTCCAGAACCGACAAAAAGAATTGAACCAACAAGAGTGTATGATTGTATGCACAAAGCAGACTAGAGATTTGGAGGTGAGAGCATGGACGGAAATGCCAATGAAAGATTTACAGACTACAGGATGAAGAGCATGTGCTCAAGATTGTTTGCTTATATTGACCTTAAAAGCATAGTGGTAGTTCTGGCTGTGGAGCTTGGAATGATGCTTGTGGCACTTTATAAAGGATGTGGTGTTTCTTATATTCCAGTTTCGCTGGTTATGATGTTATTTACAGTTGTTGGATGTATAGGTTCAACATTTGCAAAGGCAGATAAAAAGCTGTTCATAATCGTAATAGTTCTCTTAAATCTTGGATTTTTGGTGCAGAATATCCAGGATAGAGGAAACGGAGCTGTGATATCAGCGTTGATTAAGCTGGTGGTGGTACTAGGATCTGCTGTTATAGCATTTGCATTATATTCAAGATTATCAAAATGGATATCTGAAGATAAAGTAGTAATTGGAATGATGTTTCTCCAGTATGGCATATCTATAGCAGTATTGTTTTTAGGACAGCTTGTTGGTGACAGAGGCGACCAGGGGGCAACAATTTCTATTGCAGGCACAACGCCATTTGAGTTTGTAAAGATCATGTATATTTTTGTAGCTGCCGGGCTGTTGTGTAAGGATAGCGATACTATAAAAATAATAAAATGGGAGATTAACAGAGGCATTATATTGTTTGTACACACAGCAATTCTCAGCATTGTATTTGTTTTGTGCAGTGAGCTCGGAACTTTGATGATAGTTTATATTACAGGGCTTATCATGCTCCACCTGTTCGGCTCGCACAACAGATGGACCGCAGCTTTGAAGATAGTATCTGCAGCCGGATTTGTGATCGTGTGGTTAGTGAGTGCAAAGATCCTGTTCCCAATCATGGTACAAAATGAGGGTGCCCTGCCGGGCATTGTATCAAAGATAGTAAGACGGTTTGGAGCTGTTTTTCATCCTGAATTATACATGAATGATTATGGATATCAGGGTACAAAAGGACTTATGTCTATTGCAACAGGTGGGTGGTTCGGAATTGGAACAGAAAGACACAGGATAGATCTTCCTGAAGCAAATAATGATTTTATATTTGCAAATATTATAGAAACATGCGGAATTTCGATAGGAATTATTTTGATCATTTTTATTCTGGCCTTCGTCAAGAGGTCAACGTATATAGCAGAGAAGTGCGAGAATAACTATAGTAAGGGAGTGACAGCTGGAATAGCGTGTCTGATAGCGGTAGAGAGTATCATTCACATAGGTTACAACATGGCTTTGCTTCCGATAACAGGTATACCGCTTTATTTCCTTTCGCAGGGATTTTCAGCAATTGTAACCAGCATGTGCCTGGTAGCAATACTGCTTGTTATTTCAACAAAAATTGAATTGGAATCAGAAGAGACATTGAGCTAAGAAATGACGGAATAGAAAGGTGGATGCCAGATGAATAAACATGAGAGTAACAAAAGAATAAGCGCAGTATGTATGATACTTGGAAGCATGCTGATTGCGGAAATTGCCGCACTGTATATGAACTCGGGCGTAGTAAAAGGGGTAAACAAGCGTGCGGATAATCTCAAGGTATATGCTAAAGTGGAAAAGGATGACGAATCGATTCTGCCAGGGGATATATATGACAGAAATGGAAACGCTCTTGCTGTTACCGATTATGTAGACGGCGATGAAAAGAACGAAGTCAAGACGGTATACAGCAACAGCATGGCTTATGCACAACTGCTTGGGTACACCGGAAGACATGTATTTTATCCACTGGCAGAAACTGCTGAGGATGTAGTCGGAAGCAGAAATGATGCACGTCTTATGGCATTCCTTGATGAAAATTATTTTGACGAGGACGGTTCGATATACAATACGGTTAATCTGGACGGAAGAAAAGGAGAGAGTGCTGTTCTAACTATAGATGATGGGTTACAGAACCATGTGTATGAGGCAATGAGTAACTACATCAGCTCAACGGATGATATAGGTTCAGCAATCGTTATGGATGTGGAAACCGGAGCAATTCTTGCAGATGTATGTTTCCCTACATATGACTTTAACAATCTGGAAGAAGCCCAGCAGAAAATGGTTGAGGATCAGAAGAACACTGTATTAGAGCCTGGATACCCAGTAACATATAAGAATCCGCAGGCACCGGGAAGTATATTTAAGGTGCTGGTTGCAGCGGCTCTTATAGATCATGATATGGAAGATTTCACAGTGAAGAATACTTCACTGCAGATGGATGGTGGATGGATCTGTGACGCCTACAGTTACAGGACAAGTACTCTGGATGTTGAAAATGGTGATGAGATAGATCTGGAAACGGCATTAAATATATCTTCAAATGTTTATTTTGCACAGGCTGCCTTGGTTCTTGGAGAAGCCCGGCTTAATGAAACAGCTGAAAAATTCATGCTTACAAATGATGGTGATGGCTTCCTTCTTGATTTTGGTGAGGTCAGATATAACTGGAATACAGATGTTGCTGAAGACATATTTGCACAGACAGGATTTGGACAGGGGGAGACAGAGATAACAACTGTTCAGGCTGCAATGATAGCCCAGGCAGTTGCAAACGATGGAAATCTGATGAAGCCTTACATGGTTGATTCAATTATAGATGCAGACGGAAAGACAGTATACAGTGGAAAACCAGAGAAAATGGGACGTGCCACGAGTAAGAGGGCTTCAAGAATACTTGCAGATTATATGAGATCCACTGCGCAGGAGTGCTGCTCTCTTCATGGCCTGGAATATGAAAAAGAAGTATTTGATGAATACGGTGTGGCTGGAAAAACAGGAACTGCTGAAACGGGTGATGCTGATAATACTATGAATGCATGGTATATAAGCTTTGCACCATATGATGATCCAAGATATGTTGTGGTTGCAAATCAGTGCAAGGTAAGAGGTAAGGAAGGCAGTGATATGATACCTATAGTTGCAGATATATATAATTACCTGTTTACGGAATTTGAAGAATAAAATATCATAGAAATATGTAAGATAGGAGCGTTTATGGATTATAGAATATATTCAGAAACAGAGAAAGCTGCTGACAAAAATCATCGTGAAAATGAAGATAGTTTTATGTATTCACAGTTTTCCTTTATGAAAGATAAAAAAATACAGCTGATCGTTGTTGCGGATGGAATGGGAGGCCTTAGCGAGGGCAGACGAGCCTCTGAGAACGCAGTAAAAGGTTTTATGAATACTTTTTACGTGAATGTTATGGAGCAGTATATGAGCTCGGATATGGATGAATTTTCACTGAAATACAGTATTGGTGATATAGAAAAAATAATGGTAAAAGCAATTCAGGCTGCAAACAGAAAAGTGTGTGATGGAGCGGATGAATTCGAAGCTACTGGTTCTACGATCAGTGCGGTCTGTCTGATTGATGACTGCGCTGTGATTGCGAATGTTGGAGATTCTCCAATATACCTATACAGAAAAAACGCCAAAAAGATGAAGCTGATGTCGAAACTCCAGACTGTTGCAGAGCAGGCAGTTGCTGCAGGTACGTATGAACGGTATTCTCCAGAATACTATAGAAATGATCATATATTATACTGTAGCCTGGGACAATATGATAAAATACTGGAAGATGACATATATGTTAGTTCAATTGGAAATCTAAAAAGTGGAGATGCAATCCTTACAGGTTCAGATGGATGTTTTGGGCATATGAATGAGAAAATACTTGGAAGGATAATGAATGAATGCAGCACACAGGAAGAGGGATTTCTGCTCAATCAGATATTTTCACTGGCAAGGATGGACAAGGATGATGACCAGACAGCTTTTTTGTGTATAGCCGAATAGCAGGTGGAGGGATTTATGAATACTTTATTTTTTGAAACAGGAGATTACATCACAGACGAGAATGGTGAACCGCTGTATGTTCTTGCCACTCCTGCAAGATACAATGACAAATATTATGTAGTACGAGCGGTAGAAACCAAGACAAACAGGGACTGTCTTCTCAAATTCGTGGAGATTACGGATGACTCGTATAAGCTGAACAATCTGCAGAGAGAAGGGGCTTTCTGTTTTTATCATCCGTATATAGAGCATGTATATGGCAATTTTACGGGGATAACTCCAAGCGGTGAAAAGATATATGGGGTGGAACTTGAATTTGTCAAAGGAAAGACATTGAAGGACTTTCGCTTTGATTTGGAAAAAAAGATCGCATTTGATGAGATCACAGAAGAACAGGCAGAGTGGCTTGTTTATCGCCAGATGATGCAGTTTTTATATGGAATGAAATATTATACGGAATATTCCAGGCAGGCTTATCTGCACAGGGATATCAAGCCGGAAAATGTAATGATCTCAGATAGAAATTCTGATGTTGTCATTGTGGACTTTGATTTTTCACACATTGCAGGCAGTAAAAAAACGATGAATGTCGCAGGGTGGGACATAGGTTTTAGCAATGGCTATACGTCGCCCGCAATATTCACAGATAAGAAAATAACAGAGTGGGATATTTCCACGGATGTATATTCTGCTGGAAGATTGTTTTTCTTCTGGTTAAATGGACGAGAGTATTTTACCGATGAACAGTTAAAAACAAAGCATGAGAATTTACTTTCTTCAACGATATATTGCATGGATAAAGAGATCGGCTATGGAATTAAGGCAAATAAGGACAGGTTCAAAAAGAAGTATCTTGGAAAAAAATATGAGCCACTGCGAGATATTCTGGCAAAGATGTGCTGCAATCCGGAAACAAATGAGTGCTATACAAAAGTGTCAGACATAATTTCGGATATGAAGAGTTTTCTGCTTGATCAGTGCAATGGCTCATGGGATCTACTGGAAACAAAGCTTGAGTTAAAGAAATCAAGACTGAATCACGAAGAAAAGTCAGTAAAAGAAAGAAAACACATTATGGTTGTATGCAAGAATCCAGATGGCGAAAAAACAGGAAGCCCGCTTTATGAAGCTTCTGTGCGGGATATAATCTGGGATGGAAAAATTATGTTTTCAGTATGTAATTATAAAAATAAAATCACAGTAATACCGCTGCCGGGACGAGATATTGATATATGCAGCAGACAGGAAATCGGAGCTGATAGCGAAAAAGGCAGTGACAGCCATAAAAGTTTGAAAATGGAGATAAAAGACGGAGATAAGGTCGTGTGTGACGGCGCAGCATTTGAGCTTACGATCAGATAGTATAAATTGAGAAGAAAACAATGAATGTGATTAGTGCAGGAAGGTGGTTAGAATGGGTGATAATAAAATAATACATACAAAGGTTATATCGGGTGAAAATAAAACAAAAGCTTTGGTTCTTGGAGTGGTACTGGATGCAACACTATCTTTTTCAGTTGTGTATGGACAGATTTATTATCTGATAGAACATTTGCTCATCAATCTGAAAACGTTAAAGAAAGATAAATGTGATATAGATATCAGTTACAGTGTTGTTCTGTTGCATGATAAACCAGAAAATATGAGATTTTCCGGAAAAAGATCAATTTCAAAAGATGAGGATGAGGTACTCAGAAGCCTTGCAGATATCTCATTTTATGGTGGAAGTGATGATGGACATGAAGAACTTAATTCTGCGTTAAATCTTCAGCTGAAGACTATAAACCAGTACATGGACTCTGTGTGTAAGCAGGATAAAAATGTGTCAGTTTCTCAGCAGCTTATAATATTAACAGATTCGGCGGCTGCTGTAGGAAAGGAGTTTCAGAATTTTACACAAAATGAACCAGGTGTGTACGGTGATTACACAAACCATGGATTGCAGCAGGCATTTATCATTTCGAATGGCGGAGATTATATGCCACAGCTTCGGATTGTGAACTTAGAATATTCTCTTACAGAAAATAATGTGAATACGTGTTCATACTATGATATTCAGGATATTTTGGACAAGGACGAGGAAGGAACACTGATTATGGCAGAAATGCTGGCAAAAAAAATTATTCAAAGTGCATAATATAGCAAAACAGAAAAACGTAATAAACCCAGAATAGTATAAAGCAAAAACAGATAAAAAAATATGATCAGATAAATAAAAGACGAATAACTTTGAAGAAGAGAGGGATTACATATGGCACTAAGTGATTTTTCACAGGAATTTCAGTTGGAGAAAAGAAATCTCTATACTGTAATTTGCATAAATCAAAAAACAGGATGTGGGACAGAGAGCAGAATCAACTACCTGATATACCAGACGATTGAAAGGTTAAAGGAAGAATTAACAGATTACAATGAAATACATGTGGCATATGTCTATGAAACTCCTGGCCTCATGGGTGTAAGGAAATTTGAAATATTAAATGGTGAGACGCAGCCTTGCTACAGGGATGTGTGTGAAAAATCTGATGACCATAATATGAGTCACGTTTTTTTTATCGGTTTTAAGATGCTTGAAGAGATAAGTGATGATGAAAAAAGATTGTATTATATTACAGAGGAGAATCTGCCACGTGTTAACAGTATAGTGATACAGAGAGAGAACCGGCTTGAGGTTAATGAATTATTGAACGATTCGGACGTCGAGGTTGTTCTTTGTAAGCCGGATACATTGGGAAGTGACATATTTGAAGAATATATTGATGGCTGCAGAAACGGAAAGGTAATGAGGTTGTAGAGTTTATAATATAGATAAGAAAGCATAGTTGGGCACATGTTGAATCAGAAATTAACTGAAATAATATAATTTGTACATTCACTTGAAATTCACTTGAAATTATTTGTCAAATGTGATGAAAAATATAAGAAAATATAGTAAACTTATAACAGTGTGTATAAAGCAATAAATGTATGGTGTGAGGGGATATGACATGGAGATAATAACTGATTCAGATAAAACTTTCATATATCCAACGGTTTCCGCACTGGGCGCAGTTGATAAAAAAAGGTACGAGGAAAGTCTGGCGGCAAAGAGAAGGACATTATGTAAAATATGTAAAATTTCATACGACAGCAAAAAATATGAATCATGTCCGCAATGTGAATTGAGAAAAAGATATAATGAGCTTGAGAGAGAGCTGGCTAGCGAAAAGCGAAATAAAGTTACGAGTTCCGCAAATATGCGTGCTGAATATAAAAAGGGCGACATAATCCGAATCGGTAAATATGGAGGTCAGCCTGTTGAGTGGATGGTACTAGACGTCGATAATAACAAAGCCTTGCTCATATCTAAAAAAATATTGGATATAAAACCATATAACTTGGACAACAGTGGAGTTACTTGGGAAAGCTGTTCGCTTCGAAGATACCTTAATACCGATTTTCTGGAAACGGTTTTTTCAAATGATGAAAAAAAAGGTATAGCGAAAATAAAAGTTGAAAGTGGGAATAATACTTTAAATGACAGAAGCGGTGGCAAGAGCACAGAGGACAAAATTTTTTGCTTGAGTTATTCAGAAGTGAAAAAATATTTTCCACGGAAAAAAGATAGAATTGCAGTACCGACGGATCGGATTGTAATTGAGGCTGATGATATAAAGAAGCGTTTTGTAAAACGTAGAACAGGCGGTGGCATATGGTGGTTGCGTACTCCTGGAATATATGAAGATTTTACAATGCATGTTGATGGTTCAGGTTGGATTAATGAGGTTGGCAGCACCGTTAATAATACTTATTGGTTTAGTGGCATCAGACCTGCGCTGTGGATGAAGTTTTAGTGAATGAGAAGTGACTTTATTTAAAAATGTATTTGGAAGTGCATTCAAATATAAAAACAATACTGGAGAAACAAGTATGCCGATTTATAAGTGTCCCAAATGTGGATGTGATATACAGGAAATAGAATATCAAAATTCTGTAGAGATTGCCAGTTATCCGACAATCTCCTGTTTGCGTGATACAGACAAAGGGAGGTACGAAAAACGCAGTGGTTCAAAAAGAAAAGCCACGTGTCCCATTTGTGATATTGAGTATGATAAAAATAAATATTCGACATGTCCGATGTGCGAACTGAAAAAAACAAATAAAATATTGACACAAAGATTAACAGAAATGACAAAGACTGAAACGCAGGGATTAGATCATTCTAAGCAGCGAGGTAGCTATATGAAAGGTGATATCGTCAGATTTGGTTCATATGCTGGAAAAACTGTAGAATGGATCGTTCTAAAGGCAGATAAGGATAAAGTCTTGCTTTTGTCAAAGTACGTTTTAGATGTGATTCCATATAATTCTGTACATAGAGCTGTTACATGGAAAGCGAGTTCACTTAGGCAATATCTGAATCATGGCTTTATTGAAGACGTATTTTCAGCACTTGAGCGCAAACAGATAGAAAATGTAAATGTAGATAATAGAAATAATGGAAAACACAATAGAACATATGGCGGAGAAGATACGTATGACAGGATATTTTGCCTGAGTATAGATGAGACAGAACAATATCTAGAGAATGATATAAAAAAAAGAATGGCGGAAGCGACAGAGTTTGCAAAATCCCGTGTGAATGAATCTTTTGTAAAGTTTTTTATCAATGATAAAACTAATTCAGCCAGTTGGTGGTTGCGATCCCCAGGCTTTGATAGCAAACTCGCATCGTGTGTCGATGGGACAGGCTGGATTAATGCAGGTGGATTTAAAGTGAATGATTCATCTGTCGGTATTAGGCCTGCGTTATGGATGAAAGTTTAATGAATGATTACTTTAAGCATAAATGCAGTTTTAGGCAATGGTTATAAAATAGAATATATAGTGTGTATGGTGTTCAATCAGATAAGAGGGATAGAAAATGCATAAGAACAAAAATAATAAAAGAGAGACAGAGAAACAAACTAGTCAGACAAGAAATACTGTAAATACTACAGTTGCTTCGGAGAAAGAGCCGGAATGTCTTAGATATGCGACAGTGGCGCATCTGACAGAGAAGGAGAAAGAAAAATATAGCAATGATAATGTGAGTAGAAGTAAAGTTATATGTCAGATTTGCGGTGTGGAATATAGTGAAAGTATTGCGTCAAAATGCCCGGTATGTGCGATAAATGAAAAGCTGGCAGCATTGAAGATAGGTACGATAGTTGCTGATAATGGTGTAATAAAAGTAGAAACAAACAAAGATAGTGTAAATGATAATAAAAAAATAAGTGAAAAAAGCTTTAAGATGTCTACTCATAACTATAGATACGGAGAGATCGTAAAGATTGGAAGTCTTGATGGTATGCCAATTGAATGGCAGATTATACAGGTTAAAGGAAATGAACTGCTTGTGTTGTCTAAGTATGGTATTGAAGCGAAAGCTTATCATTCGAAGAGTGGTTCTGTAACATGGGAGACAAGTACAATACGGCAGTACCTAAATAATGAGTTCTTTAGTAAATGTTTTGACATAAAAGAACAGAAACTAATACAAACTACGAGTGTTAAAACTAATGACAATGTTTTAACAGGAGTATCAGGCGGCAAGGATACGAGTGATCGGTTGTTCTTATTGTCAATTGATGAAGTAAAAATGATGTTTAATAGTAATCAAGCTAGAAAATGCCAGGTGACTGAAAGTGCAAAGAATAATGGCGCATTTGCAGATGCGAAAACAGGTACAGGATGGTGGTGGCTGCGTACGCCAGGTGAGAAGGATATCTATGCGGCTTATGTATCCGCAGATGGAGTTATAGTTAAAGGTGGCTGTTATACTGGAAGTTCTCGAGGGCTATTAAGACCTGCCATGTGGGTGGATGGAAACGCGTTGTAGAATATAGCTGAAGTTCAATATCAGGGAAAGAGTAGAAATGGATCAAATAATGAATCAGATAATGGGAATGTCTGGAACTGAAAAATCTGAATATGTTCGGTATGCTACGATATCAGTGCTTAGTGATTGCGATAAAAAAAGTTACAATATGGATAATGCACTGAAAAGTCCAAAGCTGTGTCAGGAATGTGGAATAATATATTTCACATCTATATCTTCTAAGTGTCCGTTGTGTGCGATGAAAGAAATGTTTTTATCTTCACATGCGATAGGTACGGAAATAGAAAAGAAAGGCAAATCGCAGCAGCTTCATAATTACAAAAAAGGTGACATAATAAAATTGGGCAAATGTGCCGGGCTGTCTGTAGAATGGACTGTCCTTGATACAGAAGCCACCAGAGTGCTGCTTCTGGCAAATGATGTCTTGGATGTAAAGCCATATTGTAGTTCAACGTACATAAAAACGACATGGGCTGAAAGCTCACTTCGTAAGTATTTGAATGACGTGCTTTATAAAGAAGTATTTTCAGATGAGGAACGTGAAAAGATAGAAAGTGTAAAGCTTGATAACGAAAATAAAGAAAAAGAGTTAGACATAGATGGAGCTGGTGAGAGCGATAAAGTATTTTGTCTGAGTGTAGAAGAAGCTGAAAAATATTTTCAAAATGATTCAGAGAGAAAGGCAAAGGCAACAGACTATGCAAAATCGAAAGTTGGAGAAGATGCTTTGACATATTTTATCTATGAAAAAACAGGAACTGCACGGTGGTGGCTTCGTTCTCAGGGAACTGACAGTGGAACGGCAGCAACTATAGGTGGTGCAGGGTGGATAAATTACGAGGGCATTTATGTTAACAATCTCTCAGTTGGTGTCCGACCTGCCTTGTGGATGAAGTGCTAGTATGCTAATTAGAAAAAACATATAATCGAAGGAAAAATAAATGATGAAGTATCCAACAATTTCAAGGTTAAGTATAGAAGATAGAAAACAATATAAAGATAGTCAGAAGAAGTAGTCATTATCAAGCTTTGATGATGTTATGCTGTACGTATTGCAGGAATATTATCTGAAAGACAGGCGTTATAGGAATAAATCCAGTCTACAGTCGATGGCATATAATCTGGCACCGCAGTTTGTCAATGAAATAAGTGTCTTTGGTGTAATGTATGATGCTGGATTAGGGAAATTACTTGAAAGTGAAAGAAAACCTGAATATGGAGATATAGAAAATTGCAAGAAGCAGCTTAAGCAGGTTTTTGCTGAACCTCAGGTGGATAATGTACTGAACATAGTCTTAAAAGCGCTTGGTGAGGAAAAACTGTTAGCAGAAAATAAGGCATACAATACAAATAAAACGAATGTAAAAACAGAACAGCCAAGACCTGTAGCGACAGAGCAAAAAAGCAAGGAAGTAAAGCCGGAGAGGCAAAGTATAAATGATAATGGGATACATAGTATTAAGCCGGAACCAAATGATGCGCACAAAGAAGCATATACTCAAGATCAGGTTATCATACCAAAAGAAAAAAATAAAAAGAAAAGCCGGAACAGGATATTGCTAGCTGTGCTTGCTGCGCAGTTGATTATCTGTATTTTGATTGGCGTAGGGATTAGCAGCATGAAACAAAAGAATACAGTTACAGATGATAAAAAAACCGTTTCAACACAACAGGCTTCTTCTACAGAAAAAAAGAGTACAACAGAAACCAGCAAAACGAGTAAAAAAACAGAGAGAACAACTGCGAAAGAAAGTGATTTAAAGCAGAATACAGATATTGAGTCTGAATATGATGACAACCAAATAGTTGGTTGTATAGTGCACGCTGGAGAATATACTTATATTAACAAAAATGGTGTTGTAATTGAGACTTCGACCCTTGAGCTATATGATGATGTGCTGTGCATATATGGGGTTCATGTAGAAAAGCGTACAAACAGGATATAAACTCAATACCGAAGATGCCACAGTTTTGAATGATATACTTACTGTGTTGCAGTTGATAAATAAGTATGATATGCAGTTTGATCGGGTAAGGTATGGGTTTGGTTTTGTTTTGTATAGGAATGGTATAAGGATAATAATGGGAAATATTGACGGCTTTGAGTTTAAATTGAGACATCTAGGGGCGATACTATCAGAATTAGAAGGCAAAAAAGGCAATTTGGATATGTCGAAGTATAATGAATCAAATTGTAATGTTATATTTAAAGAGAATAAAGAGGAATAGGTTATTGATTGGTTGAGGGGAGAAGTAATATATGGACAAACGATATCCAACGGTGTCAACTTTAAGCGTAGAAGATAGGAAGCAATATAAAAAGAAAAATATTGCAACGACCAGAACATCTTCTATTCGGAAAGAAAACAACAGACATATGCGCTTTATAATATTGGAAGTTGGACTTCTTGTTGTGATTGCCGTACTGGTTATAATAGTGTGCGTAGTGATGAAGAATGGGCGAGAGTCAGTTGACGAATCAACATCAGCAACAGAGCAGATATCCGCAGTTTCTACAACAGAACAAGTCACAACAGAACAAATTGCAACAGAAGATCCACGACAAGAAACGTATGAAATGGCATGTGAGGCTTATAATGCAGAAAATTATGAGACTGCCCAAAGTTTATACATGCAGATAGAGGATTACAAGGATTCAAAGAGTTATCTCAATGAGATAGGTTCATATTATTACAATCAACTTGATCAACTTTATAAAAATGGTGAGTATGATGAATTAGCTGGTGTAATTGAACTGTGTGATGAGAAGTCGGAGTATCCAGATGGATATAAGAAAACACAAAAGAAAAAGGATATGTACATAAGTGAAATTGCAGAGAATGTTGAGAATGAGGCCCTTAACTTGCTATATAGTGAGGGGTATGACTCTTTTGAAAAATATGTGGCTGATTCAGAAAATGGGCTGTTTAATTCGACGGCGGCAAATACAATTATAGAAGCCTATAAACCGGTATATGTGAGTAGTCTTACGCCATATGAGGAAGGTGAATGGCAGCAAGCTGAAAAAATCGCTGATTCAGGGTGGTCTAATAGAGACTTAGAGTTTGAAGATGGTGTATATGATGATGCAGGAAATGTTCATAATAATTGCCTGGTAGGTGGCGGCTGCAGTCTCGCATATCATATTGGTGGGAAATATTCTAGGCTTTCAGGTACTATGTTTGTACAGCAGGATAATCAGGCAACAAGTGACTCGCCGGTGTTTTTACTTATAAGAGATGGTGATGGAAATGACCTGTATAGGGACACTTTGGTTTCAGGATATGATCCTAAATATTTTTCGATAGACGTGACAGGAATAGAAGATATTGTAATATATTTTGATGGATTTAGAGGTGGATTTTTAGATTCTTATTATTATGGTGGTGTAGGAGAAATGTCATTATATAAATAGCAATGGTTTTTATTACAGGATATGAGAAGAGATTGTGGAAAATAGCGATAGGAAACAACAAGAGAGATGGAAATGGGGGATAAAATTATGAATATTATTTGCTTTCATGCACCTGATGTGGAATGGGGATATATGAGTAATTGGTATTATTCGGATTTTATAGTGGATGGTATTGAATTCAGTTCAATGGAACAGTATATGATGTACAGCAAAGCAATGTGTTTTGGAGATAAGAATATAGCTGTACAGATTCTTAATACAAGGGACGTAGCTGTGATAAAAGATTTGGGACGTAAGGTTTCAGGATACAATGATCATGTGTGGAATGGTTTGAGACAGATTATTATATATGATGGATTGATGGCGAAATTCACACAGAACATTGCGCTTAGAAAAGCCCTAAAGGCAACAGGAAACGCAATCCTTGCGGAAGCTGCAGCGAGTGATAGTGTATGGGGAATTGGTTTATCTATCAAAGATGAAAGAAGATTTGATATGAGAAATTGGCGTGGACGAAATCTTTTAGGATATGCTCTTATACTTGTAAGATCAAAGCTGTGATCTGAATAACAGATTAAATAATGGCACGATCGTAACAACTTGGATTACGACCGTGCCATTTCAGTTTTCCACAACAGAAGCGTCTGTCAGGTAAAGTGTGTCAATTAATCTGATTTTTATGAATGCCAGAAAAGCTTTATTTTAAGTATTTTTGAATACCACTCTTGCTTACCGGGTGCATTTTTTTAGACACATTCTTCTTGTTGACCTGGGTTCTAGTTTTTCTGAATGTTGTTAAGCTTATTTTCTTCCCAGTTGAGGATGTGCATTTGTTCTCGATTACTTTTCCGTTTTTATATCTGATATTTCTGTCGATGTCATAATACATGGTGGTTTTGCTGAAAGTAAAGTGTTGCGAAATTCTTCCGTGCTTACTGAATTTGTATGTGGATAAGGTGTGATAACGTACAGCCCCAGCGGAACTGTAATCATCTTCAATTGTATAGATGCCTGTAGTTGATACTCCGTACAGGCTTCCTCTTACAGGAATAGCTTTATACTTACCGTTCACATGCATATAAACCTCTGAATAAGTCATAGTTCTGAGACCTAATCGACCTGTTACAATGATATCCTTGTGTCCGTCTCCATTGATGTCATAAACATAGAATTCTGGATTATACATTATTCCTTGGGTTTTGCTTTTGTAATATGTTCCGTATTGAGTTTTGGTGATTCCGTTGAGCAACCACTTGGTATATACTTTCCTTTCAGCTTGTGTCATAGTTGCGGTAGCTGCCTCGCTTTGAGTTATGGATGCAAACAGCAATACACAAGTCATAAGTAAAATACCTAATGTTTTTTTGATTTTGTTCATCTTCATGGCTATTCTCCTTTGTATTATTAGTACTTTTTATTTTAGCACTCCATCCTAGCGATGCCTTTTTAATTGACTAATCTGCAGAGTTTAATGCTTATAGTTACATTACATTTGAAGATTTCCGAGCTTGAAGTCGGGAAGAAGCCATCAGGGCAGCAGATTTCAATCTTACATTGTTAAGTAATTAAGTCCTGTGTATAATTTAATATATTAAAAAGTGGCGCTTGATTCTATAAGCCACAATACAAAGGAGGAGAGACATATAGTGCAGCGATAGTGAAATTCTTGTCTTAATAAGACAAAAACTAACTACAAAAAACGAGGAAAAGGAGAGAGCAAGTGGAAAAAACCAACGAAAATTCAACAGAGACTTCAAATGAAACTTCAAGCAGAACTTCAACTGAAAAAACGAATGATACATCAGAAGAGATGTTAGATGCTGATGACAGAGTTTGCCAGTTTCATGAAAAAGCTTACAAGGAGAAGCAGCCAATAACATCCAGAAGTTACAAGATAAAAGCAGCAGTTATCATAGTACTACTTTTGGCTGCATTTGTGGTAAAAGACTTTATTATATTCAAGAGAGTATTCAGTTTTAACGCTGAAGCAACCGGACTTGCGCAGTTCCTGCCGTGGTGGGTTAGGGATCGATGGCAGATGCTAGTCACCGGCATGGTATTTATTTTGATCCCGTGGGAACTCATGTATAAATTTTATCTTTATATTTGTAAAGAGAGAAATCCGAATCTTAGGCAAACAAGAGTATTTGCAGTTGCGGTACTTGTGGTTGCCTCGCTGATTGCCATTTTTTGTTATATCCCTTATACGAAGATTAGTCGGGCAGGCTTGTACATATTTTGCGTGATTGCGTTGAGTCTTGCAGTATGTTATATATGCAGGCAATTCTTTGAGAGTGGTATTGTATGGTTTATCTTATCGGTAATTTATCTTGTCGTTATTACATACATATATGCAAACCGGATTTGTGCAAAAGCAGATTTGTTATTTGAAACTTCATTATCTTCTGCCTGGCAGATGACTGGATATGCCATATGGGTTCTAATGGTGCTGTTCAGTGCAGCTGTGGAAGTGCTTATGATATATGCATTATATAATAGCGATTCGATAGTAGAATGGCTGATTTATATAATCATTAGTGTGATGCTGGGGATAGCTTATGGCTATGTTGTACTTCCTGTATTGGTTAGATTCGAGAACGGATTGCGCAGAAATGTATCAGGTGATTATTCGTTTGTGGGCGAACCGTTGAATTCGCCAGTTGTTATATGGATGATTGCATTGCTGGCATTTATTATCGTTCTGCTGGCATGTGCTTCGAAGATAGTTGAACGTTATTCACATAAAAGAATGTGGATGCTGATATGGATAGATGTAAGTGTTTTGGGACTTCTGATATTTGGAATATGTGCAAAGGCAGGAATTGTGGACAACAGTTTCAGCAGTAATTCATTATTTGACATGGGTAGTATGATAGCAGTGTTTATAGCTGTCAGACTATTGATCATTCCCATTAAGCCACAGCCGGATCTGAAGTGCAGGTTCATAAATACTGATCAGGAGATAATCGATAGCGGGTATGATAGAAAAGTATTGGAGATTCAGATACTCAGCCTTCAGGAACAGCTTAATGCTCTAGTGAAAATGACAAGGCTGACAGATATAAAAGTAGACATGGCACACAAAGCACTGGTGATTCCTGACGATAAAGATGAGGGTGAAGAGGAACTTCACGACTTTCTTGATTTTGTAGAAAAAGCTGATAAGCTTATGGATGAGAAAAAGAAAAATGGAGAACCGGTAAACTATAGTGAGCTATATAGTAGACTTATGAAGATCAGAAACGAGGAACGTGAGCAGATCTTTAAGATTATGGAAGCGAAATATAATGATGAATGTATGGATCTTGATGATTTTGATGATTTGGACCATACAGATGATGATAGTGATGAGGATGAAAACTAGGAAGACGAACATACACTTCAGGATACAGCACTTGCAGCTTTGACTCAGATAAATGAGAAAGAATATGATACAGAGCTTGTGGATGAGGGGATAGACAAAGACCATATTGTACATTACGGATTTGCATTTGAGGGCAAGAAAGTGCTTATTTTTGCGGGATAAAAGGCCTAAAGACTTGTGGCGGAGATTACTGTCACTGATATGTTAGATAGACTGTAAATATTCAACTAATAAGGTGGCGTTAATCTATGATTGATAATAAAGTGAATGATTACAAACAGTATAGAGAAAACAATATAAGAGAGAACTATAGAAAACTTACCAGGTTACTTATTTTCAAAGGACTTACCATAACTACCATGGAATCCGCCACCTCGGGGCAGATTGCATCCCTCATCACAGACACGGAAGGTTCATCTGCTGTGCTTAAGGGGGCATTTGTCACCTACTGCAATGAGGCAAAGATCATGCAGGGAGTTCCGGCGGAGATCATAGACAAGTACACAGTCTACTCAAAGGAAACTGCAGGTGCCATGGCGAAGGCGTGCAGGAAGGCATATAATGCGAATATAGGGATCGGTGTGACTGGAACAATGGGCAATGTTGATCCGGCGAATCCTAACGCTTCAGTTCCGGGACAGGTATACTTTGCCATAGACATAGATGGCGATGTGGAAGCTTATTATGTGGAGATTACGGTTCAGCCGACAAGGCTTGCGTACAAGCTTGCTGTGGCGGAGGAGATTTATGAGGAACTTGTGAAGAGATTGGCATAATACTGAATTATTTGAAGGTTTCATTTGTCAAATATAGCGGTTATAATGATGGTGTATACAATCCAAATGCGTTGGTAAGTCTAATGCTTGAGGGTGATTTTCAGAGCTACTGGTCTGGAACGGCATCATACAGTGCCATAGGACCTCTTATAAATATGGATTTTGATGGGTTAAGGACTGCAAATAAAGACGATGTTCTTACTTATCTGATCCATCTGGCTTATCAGAGGAAGAGTAATTCTGCATTTGTGCCAAATGAGGAGATAAGGCAGGAACTTATAAGGTCGCAGTGTATACGGTGACCTTATTTAACTTTATTAAGCCTTTTTAAACCTTTTAAAAAAGGATGATTTACAGGTAGAAAAACTGATATATGGAGGCGGAGAAAGATGAAAAAATACGATCAGAAGATTCTAAAAACGGCAATACCGGCATTTGTGATATCAGCTATATGTTATGCGGCAATGTGGGGAATAATGACGAGAACGGAGAATACATTTTTGGCTGGATACATAGGCGGCGGAGGTGCAGTCAGCCAGATAAGGAACATTCTTATATGTATTCTTGTAGGGGCGATACTTTTTGTTTTGCCACTTGAGAAGATATGTGATAAGACATATGGCGCAGTGCGTTATTGTGGATCGCTTTTTACAGAAAAAAAGAAATTTAGAGATGCGGCGGCATTGTTTGTGCTTACGCTTCTGTATGCCGTTATCTGCTGGGCAAGTGTGACGTTTTCAATACATACCGACAGTGGACTCGATGATGGAGGACATTGGGGATTATTCGGTTCGGGAAGTGACGAAATATATGCTGTAGTGATAACGATACTCGCTTTTGTGGTTATGGTAAAGGGAATTGACCTTGTAAAGAAAAGTTGGAGTGGAGTTTTGTTCTGGTTTCTTATCGAACTTGCAAATGTTGTGAGTGTAAAATTTGTGACTGCCAAAGATGATCTCACATTTGCTATTGTATGCGCAGAAACGATTATGTTTATTGTATACATGGCTGTTCAGCACAGGTTGAATATTGTGACTTGTCTGTTATCACTGCTTTGTGGAGCTATACTTATATTTGCCGGATGTGATGATGTATTTACCAGTAAGAATAAGATTTCAGGTTCTTCGATCATGGATGAACTGGATCAGGCTGGAAGTATGCCAGACAGAATTTTTGGAGCAAGATATAATATTACGATAATTGAACATCAGGCTGGGATTGGTTTGTGTATATTGTGGTTCATATTGCTTGTTGTTTTGTCAATTGCTGTCATTCTGTCTGCAGCAAAGCTTATGAAGGTATCTGCCAGACGTGGAACGTTTGTGCTTGGAATATATATGATAGAAGCATTTCTGATCATATATGCTATATTGGCGGAACTGGGATTTATCAAGCCGGCAGTGACATTTTTGCTGCATATGAACGAGGTGGTTCCGGTTATGATATTGGGATTTAGAATGTTTTTCATAGAAGATGGCAGCCACAATGAAAAATCCTGCTTCAATGTGTAAATGTCAATGAAAAAGTTTACCAGTTGCATCATTGATTATTACGGAACAAGGAGTATATATGAATAAGCAGATAGTTAATTATAAAAATGATGAAGAAATGCAGAGTATAATAAAAGCAAAACAAAGAAATATCAAAATAATACAAATCCCCATGTATTTGTCGTTAGTGGGAATACTCCTTCCGTTTGTGGGGGTAATATTTGATATATATGATCCAATTATTGATACTGTTTTTAGAGTGGTGCCTGTAGTATGCATATTTATTGGCTTCTTACTTGCTATACTGTGTAATAAAAAAATGAAAGACCTCAGGGTGTTTATAGGACAGAATATTGTGCTCGGGGTTCTCGAGGAGAGAATTCAGGTTATTGATTATTCGCCAAGTGGTTATGTGGATGAATCTTTTTTAAAAAAATGCAGTATTCTTCCAACTTATAATAGAGCAACAGGTTCAGATTATATTCATGGAATATACAGAAATGTAGAATTTACATACAGTGATCTTGAATTGAAAACAGAAAGTCAGGATTATACTGCAAATGAAAACAACCTGAAAACTACTATTACAGAGTTTTCAGGACAGTTTATGACAATGGCGTTGAGTAAAAGCGTGAATGGATTTGTACAGATAATGGGCAAGAGTAATTCTGGGAAAATGAGGCAAAATAGAAAGGCCGTATACATAGATGAAAAAAACAATATATCAAGCTACTTGAAAACGGGAGATCGCGTATTTGATGACCGGTTTGAGGTTAATGCATCGGGGGATGACCTTGCGTATTCTATTTTGACCCCTCAGTTTATTTCAGGCTTGAAGAAAATGGGAAAACGTACAAGAGTTCAGCTTTCTGGAAATATGGGCGTGATTGCCTGCTACAACGAGAAAAATTCATTTGAATTAATTGGAGAAATTAAAGATAATAGCGATATCGAATTATACAGGAAAAAGTTTAGAAAAGAATTATCAGATATTTTAGCAATCCTTGATATAATGATTGATTGTTGCTAAGGGATGATTCGGAATTTAATGTATTATAGAAAACTAGTAAAAGAATCTGTTACACTTATATTTGAAAACAGTCCGAGAGAGTTGAAGGAGAAGCAATTTTTTAATACATATGTCCATATTGGGAAAACAAAATGCAATACCGGATTGGGGTTGGATATGCTTCAGTAATAGTATATTATCCCGCTTGACGTATTTGAGGAAAGTTACTATTCTAAAAGTGAAAAGGAAAAGAAGGAGAATAGACGCTTTATGGAGAGTGAATGCAATATAGAGAATAAGATCAGAATGAATTACCGGAATCTCACACAACTTCTTATCTCCCGACACCTCACCATCACCACCATGGAATCTGCCACCTCAGGGCAGATTGCATCCCTCATCACCGACACGGAAGGTTCCTCTGCAGTGCTGAAAGGTGCATTTATCACCTACTGCAATGAGGCGAAGATCATGCAGGGGGTTCCCGCAGAGATCATAGACAAGTATACAGTCTATTCAAAGGAAACTGCAGGTTCAATGGCGCAGGCGTGTAGAAAGGCGTATAATGCGAATATAGGGATCGGCGTGACTGGAACCATGGGAAATGTGGATCCGGCAAATCCAGACGCTTCGATTCCGGGACAGGTATACTTTGCCATAGACATAGATGGTGATGTGGAAGAGTATTATGTGGAGCTCCCGCCTCAGCCGACAAGACTTGCATATAAGCTGGCGGTGGCGGAGGAGATATATGAGGAGCTTATTAAGAGGCTGGACTGATAGAACGATTATCAAAGGAAGAATAAATGCTATATCTCATATCCGACATCCACGGAGATGTCATGTCATTCAGAAAAATGTTGAAAAAGATAAGCTTTGATCCAGCCGTGGACCACATGATAGTCATGGGAGACATATTTGACTGGAACGATGAGGGAATTTCTCTTCTTGAGTTTATGTCGGACTATCTTGTGGATGGTTCAATGCAGCTCATAAAGGGCAACCATGAGCTGTTTGCCCAGATGTACATAGATGGGAGCATGTCAGAGAGACAGTGGATCATATTCGGCGGTGGTGGTACGGTCAGAGATATAAAGAAGCTCAATGTAGATGAACAGATGAAGCTGCACGGGTATCTGGCTCATCTGCCACATTACACAGAGATATATTCGCCAAAGTACGGGGATTGTGTTGTCACCCATCCGGGAATTCATTGTGGATCGTATGTCAGAAATGCTGACAGGACGATCAACATTACCGCGTCTATTACGAATGCCGTGGGAAGAGATGAATACAGGTTTCTCATATCGCCGGATATCCACAATGTTCTGTTTTCGTATAAAAAGGCATTTGACAGGTATGTGTTCTGCGGACATGTGACGACGAACAGACTCAATGAAGATCATTCATATAACGCTTATGTGACATCATACTATACGGATCTCGACTGCGGAAATGGAGAGAGAAACAGGGGCGGAAAGCTGGCGTGCTACTGTGTGGATGAGAACAGTGCAATATATGTTTGATAAATTTTTTAAAATTAGGGGTTGATTTTTGAAAGAATATGGAGTATTTTATATTCAACAATTAGATGATACGAAATGGACAAAGGTGTTCTCAAGAAGGAGGACACCTTTCTCTTTTTTTGAGGATACGTTAAGGATTCATTTTTGATCAAGAAAAGGAGTAGTAATTATGATGAACAAAATTTCAGCCGTATTTGGCTCACACGTATTCTCAGATCAGGTCATGAGAGAGAGACTTCCAAAAGCAGTTTACAAGTCACTCAAGGCGACTATTGACAAGGGCGAGCCTCTCGATACATCAATCGCAGATTCAGTTGCAGCAGCCATGAAGGAATGGGCAATGGAGCTTGGTGCAACACATTATACACATTGGTTCCAGCCACTTACAGAGACAACAGCAGAGAAGCACGACTCATTCGTAAGCACAGTCGGTGATGGCGGTGTTATCCTCCAGTTCACAGGCAAGGAGCTCATCAAGTCAGAGCCGGATGCTTCATCATTCCCTTCAGGCGGTCTTCGTGAGACATGTGCTGCAAGAGGATATACAGCATGGGATTGTACATCACCAGCATTTGTAAAGACAACAGATGAGGGAACATGCATCCTTTGTATCCCGGCAGCATTCACATCATATACAGGAGAGTCACTTGACTACAAGACACCTCTTCTCCGTTCAATGGATGCCATCAGCAAGGAAGCCCTTAAGGCTCTTGCAATGTTCGGCAACACAACAGCCAAGAAGGTTACTTCATCAGTTGGTCCTGAGCAGGAGTACTTCCTGATAGATAAGAAGAAATTTGCAAAGAGAACAGATCTTAAGCTCTGCGGACGTACACTTTTCGGAGCAATGCCTCCAAAGGGACAGGAGCTTGATGATCAGTATTTCGCAGCGATCAAGGATAAGATCGCATCATACATGACAGAGTTGAACGAGGAGCTGTGGAAATACGGCATCCTTGCAAAGACACAGCACAATGAGGTTGCACCTGCACAGCATGAGCTTGCACCAATCTTCTCAACAACCAACATCGCCACAGATCAGAACCATCTGGTTATGGCAACCATGAAGAAGATCGCTGCAAAGCATGACCTTGAGTGCGTACTCCATGAGAAACCATTTGCCGGTGTAAATGGTTCAGGTAAGCACAACAACTGGTCGATCTCAACAGACGAGGGCGAGAACCTCATCGATCCAGGCAAGCATCCTGAGACAAATCTCCAGTTCCAGTTCTTCCTGGCAGCAGTCCTGGCAGCAGTAGATAACAACGCTGAGCTTCTGAGACTTTCCGCTTCATCAGCAGGAAATGATCACAGACTTGGAGCTAACGAGGCACCTCCAGCAATCATCTCAGCATTCCTTGGAGAGCAGCTCCAGTCGATCGTTGAGCAGATCATCGAGAAGGGTGAGGCTACAGAGTCACCAAAGGGCAAGACATATGTATCAGGTGCATCAACACTTCCTACATTTACAATGGATGCCACAGATAGAAACAGAACATCACCATTTGCATTCACAGGTAACAAGTTCGAGTTCAGAATGGTTGGTTCAACACAGTCCATCGCATTCCCAATGATGGTACTTAATACAATAGTTGCAGATCAGATCAAGAAGATGACAGATGAACTTGAGGGTGCTGACGATTTCGAGACAGCCTGCAAGGCACTCATCAGAAGAGAACTCACAGCACATCAGAGAATCATCTTCAATGGCAATGGTTACTCAGATGAGTGGGTTGAGGAGGCAGCAAAGCGTGGTCTTCCAAATATCAAGTGCATGGTTGATGCTGTTCCTTATCTTGCAGCAGATAAGAGCGTTAAGATCTTCGAGAACCTTGGAGTTATGGATAAGGCAGAGCTTGAGGCGAGAGCTGATGTAATGCTTGAGAACTATGCAAAGAAGATCAACATCGAGGCACTCACTATGATAGAGATGTCTAATGAGGAGATCATTCCTGCAGTTATGGAATATCAGGCAGAGCTTGCAAAGGGCGCAGCTGAGATCAAGGCTCTCGGAATTGATCCTACAGTTCAGGTATCACTTCTGAACACCATCTCAGAGAAGCTTACAGAGCTCAAGAGCGCTACAGTAGCCCTTGAGGAGCTGGTTGCAAAGGCAGCAGATTACGAGGGAGATACAGAGGCCTGGGCTAAGTATTTCCACAACACAGTATTTGCAGCATTTGACACAGTGAGAAAGCCTGCTGATGAACTTGAGAAGGAACTTCCAAAGACAGCTTGGCCATTCCCAACATACGAGCAGCTGTTATTCGAGCAGTAAAACATAGATTGAGTTTGCTAATCCTACTAAATTCTATATAAAATAGCTTAGAGGCATCCTGTCTGCGCATGTCGCAGGCGGGGTGCTTTTTGCGCGTTAAAATCCCGTCAAGCGCGCACATGCGAGAGCTTGCTCGCGGCATGTAGCGCATTTGACGGGATGACGCGACATGAACACGAAGGCCGACAGGCCGGAGTGTGAATGCCGCGCAGAATTGCGGGAGCACGAAGTGCGGAGCAATTTGGTATTAACGCGCAATGTGTGTAGAGAAGCGCGCACATGCGAGAGCTTGCCCCTTACTTCAAATTCTGCTATTATATACAGATGTGTTGTGATGTATTTTTGCACCGGCCACGGTATAAACAGGATCATGTGTGCGGCGAATGCTGAAAGAATAGGAGCATAATTTGAAGAATTTATATATAGCAGAGAAGCCCAGCGTGGCGAGGCAGTTTGCCGACGTGCTGGGGGTGAAGGGCAATGCGGGAAATGGTTACCTGGAGTCGGATACAGCGGTTGTCACATGGTGTGTCGGACATCTGGTCACCATGAGCTACCCGGAGGTCTACGATCCGAATCTTAAGAAGTGGAGCCTTTCAACTATTCCATTTATTCCAACTGAATACAAATATGAAGTTCTTCCTGACACAAAGAAACAGTTCAATATCGTTGCGGGATTGCTTACCCGCGATGACATAGGCTGTATCTATGTGGCAACGGATTCAGGACGAGAGGGAGAATACATATACAGGCTTGTGGATTCAATGGCTCACGTAACCGGCAAGGAGAAACGCCGTGTGTGGATCGATTCACAGACCGAGGAGGAGATCCTCAGGGGAATCCGTGAGGCGAAGCCGCTCTCAGAGTACGACAGTCTCAGCGACGCAGCGTACCTTAGGGCCCAGGAGGACTACCTTATGGGTATCAACTTTTCAAGGGCGCTGTCGCTGAAGTTTTCAAATGTAGTCCAGAGGTATCTCGGCATGGACAGATGTGTCATAGCCGTGGGCCGTGTCATGACCTGTGTCCTCGGTATAATAGTGAAGAGAGAGCGTGAGATCAGGGAGTTTGTAAAGACTCCGTTCTACAGACTCGTTGCAAATGTGGGCGAGGAAGGACAGACATTTGATGCAGAATGGAAGGCAGTGAAGGGCACAAAGTATTTCGAGTCGCCTCTTCTGTATAAGGAGAATGGATTTAAAGAGAGACCCGCAGCGGAGCAGCTTCTGGCGGAGCTGAAGGCAGGGGAGCCCGAGGCTGTGGTCCAGGCTGTGGAGCGCAAGAAAGAGAAGAAACAGCCTCCGATGCTGTACAATCTGGCGGAGCTTCAGAATGACTGTTCATCACTTTTCAAGATCAGTCCGTCCGATACCCTCAAGATAGTCCAGGAGCTCTACGAGAAGAAGCTGGTAACCTATCCGAGAACAGATGCCAGAGTGCTGTCAACGGCCGTGGCAAAGGAGATAGGACGGAACATATCGGGACTTAAGAATTTCCAGCCTGTGGCAGAATTTGCACAGGGGGCCATGGAGAGCGGCACATATAATGGAATCGCAAAGACGAAATATGTGAACGATAAGCAGATCACCGACCACTACGCCATCATACCTACCGGACAGGGCTTTGGAGCACTTAGAAGTCTGGCACCTACAGCTCTCAAGGTATATGAGATCATATGCAGGAGATTCCTCAGCATATTTTACCCTGCTGCAGAGTACCAGAAGATTGCAATGACACTCTCCAAGAATGGAGAGAAGCTATTTGCCAACTTCAAATATTTGATAAACGATGGTTACCTCAAGGTGGCTGCCAACAGCTTTTCCAAGAAGAAGGATGATGTGAAGTACAGCCCTGAATTCATAGCAAGGCTTGCGAAAATAAAGAAAGGTGACAAGCTGAGCGTCCAGGGAATCGACATAAAGGAGGGCGAGACATCCCCGCCTAAGAGATACAACTCAGGATCACTGATCCTGACCATGGAGAATGCAGGACAGTTCATAGAGGATGAGGCACTCAGAGAGCAGATCAAGGGTGCCGGAATCGGAACAAGTGCCACAAGAGACGGGATCATCACCAAGCTGGAGAAGAACAAATATATATCACTGAACAAGAAGACTCAGATAGTGACTCCAACATTTCTTGGAGAGATAATATACGACATAGTGTATTATTCCATCAATGGTCTGTTGAGAGCAGACCTGACGGCGAGTTGGGAGAAGGGTCTTGAAGGTGTCGCTGAAGGTCAGATATCCAAGCAGGAATACACGGACAAGATGACCACATTTGTCACCAAATACACAAACCTTGTGAAGCAGATACAGAACCAGAATGGAATAACCGGTGTATTCGACAAAACGAAGGTGTTCTACGCCAAGGGCGGAGGTGCCCAGAAGAAGGAGACAAGAGCCACAGCCAGAACAGGCGCAAAGGCGGAGAAGAATGCGGATACACAGTGATTGCACATACTGATTCAAAGGTGTATAACATAGTATGTATCAGTTATATGTGATAGAAAAGGAGACTATTATTATGGAAGATATACAGTCAGTTGTAACAATAAAGGAGCTCTACAGCCTGGATCAGACCATGGCAAAGCCTCTTCTTGAGAAGCTTACCTATCCATGGGAGGCGCTTCCACTCATCAAGGATTTCGTGCTTGAGCTTGGAAAGAGCCTGGACAAGGATGAGTACAATGAGGTGGATGAGCATGTGTGGATCCACAAGAGTTGTAAGGTGTATGGAACAGCAACCATCCTTGGACCGACCATCATAGGTGCCGGTACAGAGGTTCGCCCGGGTGCATTTATCAGAGGAAGCGTACTGGTCGGAGAGAACTGTGTGATAGGTAATTCAACAGAGCTCAAGAATGTCATCATATTCAACAACGTTCAGGTTCCTCATTACAACTATGTGGGAGATTCAGTTCTCGGCTTCAAGTCACATATGGGTGCCGGAAGCATCACGTCCAATGTGAAGTCTGACAAGACTCTGGTTCACGTTAAGGGAAATGTGGACGGACAGAGCTTTGACATTGCAACAGGACTTAAGAAGTTTGGTGCAATGCTCGGAGATAATGTTGAGGTTGGCTGCAACAGCGTCCTCAATCCTGGAACCGTAATAGGAAGATTCAGCAACATCTATCCTGTATCAAGAGTCAGGGGATATGTGCCGGGAGGCAGTATTTTCAAGGATAAGGATAACATAGTTGCAAAGCAGTAACGACCGTATAAACGGTGGGATAAATAAAGGACATATGACCGTATATAATACAAGATATATACGGTCATATGTCCTTTTGTTTTGGCGGAAAGCACCGTGACAGCTAGTTGATCACGGCATCCTTCAGAGCATTTCGTATGGAATCTATGATAAGTCTGGTAGTGTATGTGCTGTCTCCGGAAGGTGTTATATCGTCCACGGAAGATATGTAGTGAAGCTGAGTATTGATATCCTCGAGTGCCGTTTCAAGAAGTGGGTACATGGTGGTCACAGTCTCATCCACCTGTTTGAATGACACATCTGTGATGTAGTCCTCATCCACAGTGACCATGACGGACAGAGTGTTTTCTCCCAGAACAAGGGAAGATGAGTATGTCCCCGGTGTGTAATGTATCTCGTCGAGCTTAGGAGACGGATCAGTCTGGGCTGAGGTTGCGATGCTCCTGGCTGAACCACTGGTGTCATCCGAATCTTTGCCGCGGAACATGGTGATAAGTATAATGACAAATACGATCACAAGTGCCAGCAGTATGGCGGTGTATATGAGTTCTTTTGATTTTAATACGATAAGTTTTGTTGATGACATTATTTGCTCTCCCTGTTTTTTATATATTTTATTCACAAGAGAGCGATTTTATGAGAAAATTATTAGCAGATGAAAAACAGCATAGATAACAGTATATGAGGTGTAAGGAGAATACAGATGGCAATACAGTTTGTACTGGGACCCGCCGGTTCAGGAAAAACAGAATATGTGATAAAGAAGCTGATAGAGGAGTCGATGGCTCACGGAGACCTGAATTATTTGTACGTGGTTCCAGAGCAGTTCTCCATGGAGGCGCAGAGAGATATAGTGACCATGCATCCGAGGCATGGAACAATGAACATAGATGCCATAGGCTTCAACAGGCTTGCGTACCGGGTATTCGATGAGCTGTCAGTGAATCCGGGAAGGGTTCTTGAGGACTTTGGAAAGAGCATGCTCATCAAGAAGATACTTATGGAGTCACAGGACGAGCTCCTTGTGTATGGAAGCTATATCAACAAGATGGGTTTTATAGATGAGATGAAATCCATGATGTCTGAGCTGTTTCAGTATGCGGTTGACAGGGATTCGATCGACGCAGTCATGGACAAGCTGGATAAGGACAGTCTGGTATACAGAAAAATGCATGACATCAGGCTTATATATAAGAGATTTGAGGAGTACAACAGGGATGGCAGCTATATAGTTGCGGAGCAGCTCATTGAATTGCTGGCTGAATGCGTGGACAGGTCGGATATGCTGGCACACAGCCATCTGTATCTTGACGGATTCACAGGATTTACACCGGTACAGATGGATCTTATCAGGAAGCTCATGACACGCGTTGAGAGCATGATATTTGTATTTACGATAGATGCGTCGCAGATAGGCTTCACAAAGCCGAAGGAGTACGAGCTGTTCAGACTCACCAAGGAGACTGTGCAGGCGCTTGTGAGAATGGCGGGTGATGAGCAGGTGGACATACTGGATAATGTCGTTATGTGTCAGGATCGCAGACCGTACAGATTCGAGAAAAGCAAGGAGCTTGCCGGACTTGAGGCCAATCTGTTCAGATATCCCCATGGCAGAGTCACAGGCGATGACGGAGACATACATGTGGTCGCTGTGGACAGGGCGGCAGACGAGGCTGAGTATATAGCGGGAAGAATACGAGAGCTTGTCAGGGACAAGGGATACCGTTATAAGGATATAGCCGTGGTTGCGGGTGATCTGCAGGATGTGGCAAGGTATTACCGTCAGGCGATGGAGGAATACGATATCCCTGTGTTCATAGATGCAAATATATCTCTTAAGGGAGATCCGTGCTCAGACACCATAAGGGCTTTCCTAGGTGTGATGACGGACAACTTCTCATTTGACAGCGTGTTCAGACTGTTAAAGTCAGGAATGACCGGTGTGGATCAGGACGACATTGAGAGGATGGAGAACTATGTGCTTCTCAGGAATCTCAGGGGTTACAGGAGCTGGACGAAGGAGATAACCGATGACAGGAATCCTGACTATGCGGCAGACATGGAGTCTATAAGAGCCCAGATCATGGAGCTTTTCCCGGACAAATGTATCGATGTGTGGAAGCCGGCAAGCCCTGGCTCCAAGAACACAGTGAGAACATATACGGAATCTCTTTACAGCTTCCTTGCGCAGCTTGATGTGTGCGGTAAGCTTGAGGCTCATAAGAAAGTGCTGTATGAGCAGGAGAGATGGGATGAGGGAGATGCATACGGAAGGATATTTGACAAGGTTGTTGCCCTGTTTGAGAAGATGGAGGCTATAATCGGCGATGAGAAGCTTACCGTAAAAGAATATGCGGGAATCCTGGATGCAGGCATAGCGGATATGGAGATCGGTATAGTGCCTCCGACTATAGACCGCGTGGTGGTCGGCGATATGACGAGATCAAGGCTCAACCATATAAAGGTGCTGTTCATGGCGGGAGTGAACGAAGGCATAATTCCGAAACCGGCCAAGAAGGGCAGGATACTCTCCGGTGCAGACCGCCAGAGCCTTGAGGACTACGGTATAGAGCTGGCCCCATCAGATAAGACAAATGCGTATATAGAACAGTTCTATATATACACCACGCTCACCAAGGCGTCGGATATGATCTATGTGCTGTGCCGAAAGATCGGAGAGGATCTCAAGTCCATGAAGCCGTCATACCTGATAGACAGGATAAAGAATATATTCCCGGATATACGGACGGAGGAGTATGATGTGGACGGTCAGATGCCGGAGACTGCGGCGGGAGCGCTCAGATACATCATCAGACATTCTGATGACGCTGAAGCCGGGGAGACGCTGGACGCTGTCAGAAAACTGCTTTCGAAGATGGGATATGGCAGACAGCTCAGATCGATCAACTTCGGGCAGAATTATGTTAACTCGTCAAAAAATCTGTCTCCAGATACTGTACGCCTTATATATGGAGAGAATCTGGTGGAGAGTGTGTCCAAGCTTGAGCGGTATGCTGAGTGCCAGTTCAAGTATTTCCTGACATACGGACTTTCGCTCAGAGAGAGGGAGACATACAGGATAGGCGCTGCAAATGTTGGTAATATACTTCACAGCACCATGGAGAAGATATTCTCATTTGTCAGGATGTTCAGGGACAACGACTGGGTACATCTGGACGAGGCGGAGCTGGAACAGAAGGCGGTGGAATTTGCAAATGAATCTGCGGAGGATGAAGCCGGGCCGTACTTTGAGGATTCTTCAAGAGCGGCATACATGAAAAAGCTTCTGGTGGATGTTGCGTCGAGGACAGCCAGGACGCTCCGCACATTTATCAGATGTGGGGAGATGGACCCGGAGAATTTTGAGCGGCGGTTCAACACATCGGAAAATGCAGACAACATAGACAGATATATATTCAATCTTCCAAATGGACTCACGATGAGCCTCAAGGGAGTTATAGACAGAATAGATGAATTTACGGATGACAGGGATGCTTATTTCAAGATCATAGATTACAAGTCATCTGATAAGAAGCTCGATATAGACAAGGTGCTCGGAGGACTCCAGATGCAGCTCGTGACATACGGCGCCATAGCCTGCGAGCTTGAAAAGCGCAGGATGGCACAGCTTGGAAGACCTGGTGGTATACATGTGGGCGGACTTCTGTATTATACCTTTGACAATCCGGCATGTGACGTGACGGCAATGGGAGATAAGATCAGATACACCGATGACGGCATGGGATTTGCGGCCGATGACGAGGTGTTCGGGGGAGTGCTTGTGGACACCTTCGAGAAGAGGATACTTGAGGAGTCCAGATATTCAGGCCTGTACAATGGAGATAACAGGGCGCTGAAGGTCATGGACAACAGCTCAGCGACACTCAAGAACGGACAGAGCCTTGAGGAGACTCTTATAACAGATCTCATGGAGGCGAACCGCAGGAACATAGAGAGGCTTGCCGGCAGTATAGCTGAGGGAAGCATCGAGATAAATCCGGTCAATGAGGGCAAGGCAAATGCGTGCAAATACTGTGATTTTAAGGGCATATGTGCATTTGACAGCAAGTATTCAGGCAATTCATACTCCAGGATCTATAGGGGCGAGGCGGAAAATTACAATCGCAAAGCTGAGGATATAAAGAATATCAGGACTGACTACAGGAAGGTCAGGGGGGATATGGAGAAGGCTGTTAAGGCATGTGACAGCGCCAAGAAAAAGTACGATGATGCACAGAAGAAGGTCGATGACCGCGGCGATAAGGCAACACAGAAGATGAGGGAGACTCTCGAGAGCACCAGAAAGAAGCTGGCGGAGGAGAGGGCGCATCTTGAGGAGCTGCGAGAACAGGCTGAACAGATAGCGAAGAGAGCTG
This sequence comes from Coprococcus sp. AM14-16, assembly GCF_003434675.1. Classification (NCBI taxonomy): domain Bacteria; kingdom Bacillati; phylum Bacillota; class Clostridia; order Lachnospirales; family Lachnospiraceae; genus Coprococcus; species Coprococcus sp. AM14-16. The sequence continues at coordinate 1,160,991 of NZ_QTLL01000001.1, read as the reverse complement.
CAAAGTTTGATATAGAGATAAGTGAGGAATGATGGCATGGGAAAAGATATGAAGACTGACAATGGAATAAAGTGGACAGACCAGCAGGCACATGTCATCGACACAAGACAGGGCAATCTTCTTGTGTCTGCAGCGGCGGGCTCAGGTAAGACTGCGGTTCTCGTGGAGCGCATCATAGAGATGGTGGCCGGAAGGAATTCGCGTGGTGACAGAATAGAGGGTAGCGAGCCTGTGTCTGTGGATGAGCTCCTTGTGGTTACATTTACAAATGCGGCAGCGGCCCAGATGAAGGAGAAGATAGGACAGGCACTGCAGAAAAAGATAGATGAGATGATGGCGAAGGGCGAATATGACGAGCATCTTATAAAGCAGATGACGTTGATCAACCACGCTGACATCTGCACCATAGACAGCTTTTGCCTTAGGATAGTGAAGGAATACTTTGCGAGGGTGGAGCTCGACTGTGCATTTGGCATAGCGGACGACACGGAGATGAAGATCATAAAGCACGACGTGATGGATCAGGTCATGGAGATGTGCTATGAGGATGAATCGGTCGTGCCCGGTTTCGACAGGCTGATAAGGACATTTGCGAGAAATGAGAGCGACAGTGCCGTGCCGGATATAGTTGAGAGGATAATAAAGGTTATATCCAGCTATCCGGAGCCGAAGAAATGGCTTGCGCAGGCGGCGGATGCCATGAAATTTGCCGTGGACACATCATCCACTGAGGGGGAGAAAAGAAGAGCTGTCATGGAACTTCCGATGGTCAGAACATTTGCGGACAGGGTGTACATGATGCTCAGAACTGCGGATGATATGGCCAGGGAGTGCCAGAAATATGCAACGGAGGCGTATGGCCTTGAGGCGTACGGACTCCGTGTGGATAAGGATGTTGAGCTGATAACACACATGCTCAGAAGCTGTGGCGGGGAAGACGACCTGCATGTTGACCTGTTTGAACTCAGAGATATATACAGATCGTCATTGAGACCGGAGGGACTCAAGATGGAGAAGGATGCCCAGGGCCGGAGTATATGCTATGCATTTGACAGATTTGTGAACCCGGGCGGTGGAGCTGACCCGGAGAAGAAGGAATTTGTCAAATCAAGGCGGGATGTGTATAAGTCGATCATAGACGACATAGTTTCGGTCGTCCTGGATGTGGATGACATTCTGAGGCAGGCAGCCATGACTGAGCCAGTGATATCATCACTTTTGAAGCTCACTGGGCTTTACATGGATGAACTCATGAAGGTCAAGATGGACAAGAATATGTTCGAGTTCCACGACATAGAGGAGTTTGCGTTCAGGATATTGTGCGATGGAATAGAGGATGGCAGGGCCGTTCCTTCAGAGATTGGAAAGGAAGTCTCAAGGCGGTACAGGGAGATACTTATAGATGAGTATCAGGACAGTAACTTTCTGCAGGAATACATTCTGGCAAGTGTGTCGGGACACGGTGAGGATATCCACAACACATTCATGGTCGGCGATGTTAAGCAGAGCATATACAGATTCAGAATGGCGAGACCGGATCTGTTCATAGAGAAGTATGACAGCTACCGCAGGCTGGGTGATGCCGACATAGCGGACCCGGACATAGATGGCAACAGCATACTGCTGACCAGAAACTTCCGAAGTGAGATAAATGTGTTAAAGACGGTGAACTCAATATTTGCCCAGCTCATGAGGCGAGAGATAGGAGACATAGAGTACGATGAGGGCGCAAAGCTCAATTCCAGATTTGCCATAAGTGACGGAGAAGGGATGACGGAGCCGGATGACGTGGATCATGGCCCTGTATCAGAGTTCATACTCATAGACAACAATATGAGAGAAGCGGATGTATCTGAGGAGTATGGCAATCCTGAGGTTGAGGCGAATTATATCGCCGGTAAGATACGTGATATTGTTGACGGAAGTGAACCTCTGTATGTTGGAAGTGGTGCTGACAGGAGACCTGTCAGATATAAGGATATCGTCATACTGCTTAGAAGTGTGTCCACAGCATCCACCATATTTGACAGGGTATTTCAGGAGAAGGGCATACCTCTGTATATTGAGAGTGAGAGTGGCTACTTTGATGCTGCTGAGATACGGACACTGGTCAGCATGCTCTCCATAGTTGATAACAGCTACGTGGATTACGACCTGGCTGCTGTCTTAAGGTCGCCACTGGTGGGCCTTGATGAGGAGGAGCTTGCGGTTATAGTGGGTGAATACCGCAGCAGATACGAGAAGAACGGCACGGACTGGAACGCCAGACTTTATGACAAGGTCATAGATTATATGGACACCCATGTGGGCGAGAAAAAACACGCTGTGGACAGACTGTGGGAATTCCTTCACATGCTTGACTATCTCAAGAAGAATAAAAATTATATGTCCATAAGCGACATAATAAGATACGTGCTGGACACCACCGGATTTTACTGGTTTGTCGGTGCCAGACCGATGGGAAGAAGACGCCAGGCGAATATCGACATGCTCATCAAGAAGGCGGATGATTTCGAGGAGAACAGCAAGGGCGTGTTCAACTTCATCCGATATGTTGATGAGCTCAAGACAAATGATCTGGATTTTGCAGAGGCTGATGTGGTCAGTGAGAATGAGGACGTCGTCCGAGTCATGACCATGCACAAGAGCAAGGGACTGGAGTTCCCTGTTGTATTTGTGTCTGGGCTCGGCAAGGAGTTTAATCTGATGGACACCAGATCAAATGTGCTTGTCCACCAGGATCATTATCTGGCGTGCGACCAGGTCGACCTCAGAACAAGAGCCAGAAGAATGACATTTTTCAAGCGGATAATGAGTAAGAATATCGTTGCGGAGACCTATGCCGAGGAGATGAGAGTCCTGTATGTGGCGTTAACCAGGGCAAAGGAAAAGTTGTACATGACCGGGTGCGTGAAGGATGCAGATAAATTCAAGGCAGCCTGTGATATGTATATAATCGGAGACAGGATGAATTATGCATCTATCATGAAAGCAAATGGCTATGCCGCCTGGATATATACCGCGCTCAGATATGTGGGAGAGTGCGATCATGTGAAGAGCATCGAGGTGGAGGCCTACAGCTTTATGTCTCCTGAGACTGATCAGGATGAAGCAGAAAATATGACAGTGGAAGCCTCTGAAGCGAAGCTCGACAAAGAACTGTATGACCATGTGAAGAACGGACTGGAATTCAGGTATGGCTACAGACATTCGGGGCTTAAGAGCAAGATGTCCATAACCGAGATAAAAAGACTTCAGGCGCACGGTGAGGATGCCATTACACCGGATATCCTAACCAGCAGGGAGTACAGTGCCAGAAGTGAGGTCCCAATCCCAGCATTCATGAGTGAGGAGAGGATAGTCCATGGAAATGAGATAGGAAACATTTATCACAAGATCATGGAGCTTGCAGACTTCTCAGGGAAAACTGTTGCGGATGCGGAGAAGGATGTCGACAGAGTGTTTGAGCTTGGGTTATTTGATGAGGTGTACAGAGAGCGGATAAGACCAAAGAAGATATATAAGATGATACACAGTGAGATAGGACAGCGCATGGCGGCTGCGGACAAGTCGGACAGACTGTACCGTGAGAGACAGTTCTACATGATGATGGAGCCCGGAGAAATAATGAGCTCACTTAAGGACTGCGGAGACGAGACGATAGTTGTACAGGGAATCATAGATGCCTACTTCGAGGAGGATGGCGGCATAGTTCTTCTGGATTACAAGACAGACAGCGTGAAGGATGCGTCGGAGCTGGTTAAGAGATACCATGTCCAGCTCGACAAATACGCCGATGTGCTTGAACAGCTCACCGGCATGAAGGTTAAGGAGAAGGTCATATATTCATTCTGTCTTGATACAACGGTAAACTTGTAAACCGTACGCTGAATTGATATAATAAGACCGGGTATGCAAAAACGATATAGTGGTGAAAGGACATGCGCATGATAATAGCAGAGAATCTTAAGAAGGTGTATGGCGGAGACTTTGTATCAGTTGATGATCTCAGTTTCCATATACACAAGGGTGAGATAGTAGGATTTGTTGGACAGAATGGTGCGGGTAAGACAACTACCATTAAGATGCTGACAGGTATACTTATGCCGACGGAGGGCAGAGTAAAGATAAATGGTTTCGATATGAGAGAAAAGCCGATGGAGGCCAAGCAGTCCATGGGTTATATAGCCGACAATCCTGATATATTTCTCAGACTTACGGGACTTGAGTATGTCAATTTCATCGCTGATATATATGGAGTATCGACCACCGAGAGAAAGCAGAGGATAGAGCAGATGGCTGAACGCTTTGGTATGGAGGACAGCCTGAACAGACAGATGGTCAGCTATTCCCACGGTATGCGCCAGAAGATGATGGTCATAGCTGCGCTTGTGCACAATCCACCTGTATGGATACTCGACGAGCCTATGACGGGACTTGATCCGAATGCGGCATATGAGCTCAAGAAGATGATGCGTGAACATGCCGACGCAGGAAACTGTGTATTCTTTTCAACACATGTTCTCGAGGTTGCAGAGAAGCTCTGCGACAAGATAATCATGATAAGAAAGGGAAAGGATATATACCAGGGAACTCTGGATGAGCTTGAGACACAGCACAGGAACAAATCTCTTGAAGAGATATTTGTGGAGATGACGCATGAAGAATTTTAGGATATTGCTCAGTATGATAAGCAGGAATAATGATATGGAGATGCCGGAGCACGGGGACAAGGCAAAGGCATATAAGGTCATGGGAATCATCGCCATGTGCTGTATCATGATCCCGTGCTGTATCGTTGTGGGATTTATAGTTTACATAATGACTGCCGCACTCATGGAGGCGGGAGGCTGTACAGAGGGACTCAACCTCGTTATCCAGCTCATGTCGGTGTTCGGCGTTATATTCAGTATAATGGTCATATTCAATCTGCTTTATTTTTCATCTGATCTTGATCATTTACTGCCGCTGCCTGTGAAACCGGCAGAGCTTGTGGCCGCCAAGTTTACACACGCATATTTTGCCGAGAGCGTCATGGAGTTTATGGTTCTCTTCTGTGGATTTATCGGTTACTTTGTAGCCGCAGAGATAAAGCCGGTATCCGTGATAACCTCATTACTTGGCGTATTTTTACTTCCGATTCTGCCGCTGGTGTACTGTGGTATATTTGCACTGATAGTCATGGCGTTTTTCAGCAGACTCAAACTGCTCAGAAATGTGGACTTCATGGTGGGACTTGCGGTTGTAGTGTTTGCAGGCCTTTTCATATGGTCATTTGCACAGATGGACTCTGTGAATATAAATAATTACATAGACAGCCTTAAAAATGGTGACAATATATTCATAAAGGTAATGAACAATATATTTTTCACGGTTCCGCTGTTCCTGAAGGCATTGGGCAGTAACAGCATCGTGTATATGTTGCTCTTTGTGCTTGTGAACGCTGGCTGTGTGGCACTTCTGTTTTTCCTTGGAAATCTGCTGTACCTCAGGGGCGTATACCTTGTGTCATCCACCGGAAGGTCAGGACGCCGCCAGAAGGAAGTTGTCGGGCTGCAGGACTTTGCCATAAAGACACCGTTCAGATCATATATGACAAAGGAGATAAAGACACTGGTGAGGACTCCGGCATACAGGAAGTATTGCGTTGTGGTCAACCTGATATGGCCGATACTCGTTGTGGCATTGTTCAATATACCTGCAACTGCGGATTCGATCAGGGCATTCAGAGACACATTTGGAAGAGGGCTTTTCCTGGCTGACATGGTCATGCTGGTTGCGGTCATCGCCCTGGCATTCTTTGCAACAGCGATGAACAGTATCGCATCCACGGCGTTCACCAGAGAGGGAAGCCATATATCATTTATAAAGCACATCCCGATGACATATGATCTCCAGATCCGCGCAAAGGTCTGGGTTAGCATGCTGTTCAGCGGAGTGACGATCGCGGTTACCACGGTTATCCTCTGTATATATATGGAGTGTAGTGTTATAGACAGTGTGTATTATGTTGTGCTGGGAATCCTCGGCTCGGGCATTTGCACATACACAGGTGTGCTTCTCGATTCAACACATCCGAAGCTTGACTGGGAGGATGAATACGGTGCGCTCAGAGGCAATCTGAATGCATTCTTTAATATGGCTATTGCAATTGTTATAGCAATTGTTTTGTGTGTGGCAGGATATCTTGTTTTCAAGTTTACAATGATCCCGTCATATGCAGTATATATTATTTTCTTTATAATAATGGGAGCTATACTCGTTATCCTGCGCAGTATTACTATGCGCAGGAGTGCGTGGAATATAGACACTGATGTGTACAGTTATTAACAGGAGGCAATGAAAATGGCACAGAAAAATGCGTGGAACAAATACAAGAAGGATGAGATAAAGGAGCTGGAGAGCCTGTGTAAGGACTACAGGGAATTCCTTGACAATGGCAAGACAGAGAGAGAATGCGTTAAAGAGATCGTCAGACAGGCAGAGGATCACGGCTATAGAGATCTGAAGAAGATCATTAAGAACAAGGAGAGCCTTGCAGCTGGAGATAAAGTGTATGCCGTGTGGATGAACAAGACGGTCGCCATGTTCAATATAGGAAAGAAGAAGCTTGAGAAGGGCATGAACATACTCGGTGCACACATTGATTCCCCTCGAATGGATGTGAAGCAGAATCCGCTTTATGAGAAGGGCGGATTTGCATATCTCGACACTCACTATTACGGCGGAATCAAGAAGTATCAGTGGGTAACACTCCCACTTGCCATACACGGTGTTGTTGCAAAGACAAATGGTGACGTTATGACAGTGAACATAGGAGAGGACAAGAATGATCCGGTATTCTGTGTTACAGATCTTCTCATACATCTCTCTCAGGAGCAGCTCAAGAAGAGAGCGGATTCAGTGATAGAGGGAGAGCAGCTTGACATACTGTTTGCAAGCAGACCGCTTGAGGGCAAGGAGAAGGAGGCTGTAAAGGAAGCTGTACTTGCGCTACTTGAGAAGAAGTACGATATGAAGGAGGAGGATTTCCTCTCAGCAGAGCTCGAGATCGTTCCTGCAGGAAAGGCAAGGAACTGCGGTATAGACGAGAGTATGATCATGGCATATGGCCAGGACGACAGAGTGTGTGCATACACATCCCTTGTCGCCATGCTTGAGGCTGACGATCCGGAGAAGACGACCTGCTGTCTGCTCACTGACAAGGAGGAGATAGGAAGTGTTGGAGCAACAGGAATGCAGTCACACTTCTTCGAGAATACTGTAGCTGAGATCATGAACGCCATGGGTGGCTTCTCAGAGATCTCACTCAGAAGATGTCTTGCATCGTCAAGGATGCTGTCATCGGATGTATCTGCGGGCTTTGATCCTACATTTGAGTCAGCATTTGACAAGAAGAATGCGGCTATCTTCGGTGAGGGAATGGTATTTAACAAGTTCACAGGATCAAGAGGAAAGTCAGGATCAAATGACGCAAATGCAGAATACATGGCGGCTATAAGAAAGATCATGGATGATGCGGAGATCACATACCAGACAGCCGAGCTCGGTAAGGTAGATGTCGGTGGCGGCGGAACCATCGCATATATACTTTCACTGTATGGTATGGAGGTAATAGACTGTGGCGTGGCTGTACTCAACATGCATGCACCATGGGAAGTGACATCCAAGGCAGATATATATGAGACCAAGAAAGGATATGTTGCATTCCTCAAAGAGGCGTAGGAGCGGACATATCTTCGGAGGAAAAAATGAGAGATCATCAAAAGAAACTTATCATATACGTGATAATACTTGCCGTGGCGACAGTGATGTGGCCACGGCTTAGTGTGTTTGCAGATGAGGATTTTACATCAAATTATAACCAGAGGACATTCTCCGATACCGATGGGTTTGACAGTGGAGAGGCAAATTGTGTGTGCCAATCTGTGAGTGGATACATATGGATAGGTACGGACAACGGACTTTACAGGTATGACGGAAGTGAATTTACACTGTTCTCACTGGACGGTGACGAGGATGCCACGAAATATTCGATCAACTGCATTTATCTCACAAGTGATGAGAAGCTGTATGTTGGAACGGACAACTATGGACTCTACATGTATGATAACGGAACCTTTCAGAGAGTTTCCGAGATGTACAATCTGGGTGTGTCAACCATCAACGCCATGTACGAGGACGATAACAAGAATCTGTGGATAGCGGCCTCGTCGGGAATATTTCGTCTGTCATCTGACGGTGCGGAAGCTCTGGCTGATGATGTCGTGTCAGGACTCAGCGTGGGAAATATATCAGGACATGGGGACTATGTGTATGCAATAGCCAATAATGATATTTTGATAACCGTTGATCCTGAAAGACATGTCACCATAACCAACAAGTCAGAGTACAGGGTCGACGATATAAACTCACTGTATGTTGACGAGAATGGCAACAGATATTATGGATCCGCCGGATACAGCATCCTTAAGATAGGAACAGACGGCAAGAATGAGATCATCAACACGGGCAGCCTTCACGGAATCAACAAGATATATTCGGATGGCGACAACATCTGGGCGCTTGCCGATGACGGTGTTGGATATATCTCATCAAAGGGTAATGTGACAGCCATCGGGGGACTGAGCTTTAACGAGTCGATGAGCGATATGATCATAGACTTTGAGGGCAATTACTGGTTTACGTCATACAGAAAAGGTATTCTTCAGTTGGAGAGGAGCAAGTTCCAGAATGTCACCATGAAGTACGGCATAGACAGCTCCATCGTGAACTGTGTGACGAGCTACAATGGCAACACGTTTATAGGAACTGATGAAGGTCTGTATATCGTAGATTCAAATGGCAAGCTTGTGATGAGTGCGGACAATGAGCTCGTATCAAAGCTCAGCGGTATAAGTATACGAGATCTGTATGTGGATTCGGACGATCATCTGTGGATAGCTACATATAAGATATATGGTGTAATAAAGGTGGGCCGAAACTGGCAGTACAAGAGCTACAGCCGTGGAGAGTCATCACTCATAAGCAATGCCGTGAACTGTATAACTGAGATAAAGCCGGGAACGGTGGCGGTTGGAACAGAGAACGGTATATCTGTGATAGAGGGCGATGATGTCGTAAAGAGCATATCGAGACTGGATGGACTTGATAACCCTGACATAATCAGCCTGTACGCAGACGAGACCGGCGAGCTGTATGCCGGTTCCAACGGCGCTGGCGTGTTTATAGTTGACACGGATTATACTGTCGGCAAGATGAAGCTGGATGATACCCAGAAGATGAGCGTTGTGTCAAGTATGGTCCGCGGAAGTAGCGGTTTGTGGATAGGAACGGACAACGGTCTGTATTATCAGGAGGGAACCATCAGACAGGTCACCACCGTGGATAACACCAACAGTATATACGATCTCATAATGGACGATCAGGGATACCTGTGGATGTTTGGTTCCAGAGGTTTATACAGATATTATGAGAAGGATATACTGAGCAATGCATCACCTGAATATATAAGCTTTACGAAGAACGACGGAATAATATCCAACATAACAGAGAAATCAACCAACTATGTGTCAAAGACAGGCGTTGTGTATGTGTGCTGCGATGAAGGGCTGTGCAGGATAAATCTCAATTCAGAGTATGTGAACGAGGTAGCTCCTAGGGTTCGTATTGCCTCCATAGAGGTGGATGGAACTGAGCCTCAGTTCTCAGATCTGGACGGACAGATAGATGTGCCGAAGAACACCAACAGAATAACTATCAAGTTCTCAGTCCTTAGTTATGTAAACCGTGCTGACATATCAGTGGAGTATTACCTTGAGGGCTTTGAGAGCGAGAAGAGAACGCTCACGGGAACTGACAAGATGGAGGTCGAGTACACCAATCTTGAGGGAGGTACTTACCGTTTTATGTTAACTGCAAAAAATGCGGACGGCGTGGAGTGTGAACAGCCGCTTACATTTGTCATAGACAAGGAACTTGGTTTTTTCGAGACGAATCTGGCAAAGATGCTCCTTGTGATATTTATAGTTCTTCTTATCTTAGTGGGAATAGCTGTTGCGAGAAGTATCTTCAAGCTTCTCAGAAGACAGAACGAGCAGGTGGAAGAGCTCAGCAAGAAGAGTGAGGAGGCGGAGAAGTCCAATCAGGCAAAGAATGATTATGTAAACTATCTTAATCATGAGATAAGGACTCCACTCAATAACATAATCGCCATCTCAGAGCTTGCCATGAGAAACTGTCAGGATACCCAGAGTGATGAGTATGCACAGTACGGTGCCATGTATGCTGCGGGAAGAGAGATACTCGATATGTCCGATGGAATATCGAAGCTTTCAAACCTCAAGGACGACATCATAGAGCCGGAGTACAAGCAGTATTTTGCCTCGGATCTCATAGATGAGCTCTCCGACGAATTCAAGTCCATGGTGAACAGTGATCTCATCGATCTCAAGGTCAGCATTGAGGACAAGATACCGAACGGACTCATAGGAGATATGACGGCGGTGAGAGAGATTCTTGAGAACATATTTGCATGGTCCGCAAATACTACAAAAGAGGGCTATATAAGCATAGACATTGACTGGCGTATAGCCAGAAGAGCTGACGAGGATGTAGATGAGGCGGAGGCCGAGGATTACACAGTCAGTGAATTCTCGGAGCTCATAGAGGAACCGGAGACTGAGATATCCCGAATATTTGACAGGGATCACGATGAGATATATCTGGACTTCAAGATATCGGATACAGGACTTGGAGTTAAGGAAGAGAGACTTGGAACATTGTTTGAGCTGGATGATTCCTATGAGAGATCAGATATAGGAATGTTCAGAGTCAGTCTTGGCCTTGCCATAGCCAAGGAGCTTGTGCGTATGCTGGATGGAAGCATCAGCGCAGAGAGCATATATGGCGCAGGAACGACCATACGCTTCAGCATCAAGCAGTCAGTGTTTGATTATAGTTATGTCAACTACAATGAGAGAAAGCGCAAGGAGATGGCGAGAAGAAATGCCAATTCACATCTGTGGCTGCCGGATGCCCGCATACTTATAGTGGACGACTCAGAGCTTGCATTACAGGTGGAGAAGACCATATTTGATACATATGGTCTGGCGTGCGACACAGCCACATCGGGATTTGATGCACTTGATAAGGTCATGGTGGAGAATTACGATATGGTATTTATCGACACCGTTATGCCTGTCATGGATGGACTGGATACCGTCAGGGAGATGAGAAATCTTGACGGTGAGGAGTACAAGAAGATGCCTATCATTGCGCTGTCCGCCAACACGGTCGAGACATCCAGAGAGGAGATACTCACATCGGGCTTCAACGATGTCATAGTTAAGCCGATAGAGCTCGATCAGGCAGAATCCATGCTGAGGACTTATATATCGGAGGACAAGATAAAGGAGAGAGACACAGAGCTTTCCCAGTCCGATGATGACATCAACTATATGGAGGATGCAGTCCTGCTTGGAAGATTTGTGTCCGTGGAAGATTCCGTCAAAGCCATGGGTGGAAGCTTCAGAACCTTTAACACATTTGTCAGAAATTACAGGGATGAGTACCGGGAAGAGGTACAGCAGCTCAGAAAATATATAGACGACGATGTGAGAAAGTACAAAAATATAATCCATGACATCAAGAGCAGCAGTGCAAATATCGGGGCTTACGGAATCGAGCGCAAGGCGGCCAACCTGGAGTCTGCGATAAATATCGGAAACCAGCAGTATGCCCGCGATAATACCCGCGATTTTATAGCTATGATGAACGACTTCTTCAAGCAGATAGACAAGTACATGTCAAAGATAAATCATGTGGAGGAGCCTGCTGAGAAGGAAGTCCGGGATGGAATAAACAAGAGCAAGCTCAAGGAGCTCAGGGCATTCTTGAGAGCGGGGGACCGCGAACCTGTGGAGGACCTTATACGTGATATTGACAGGTACTCCTACGGAGATATAGACACAGAGTTCTTCACTGCACTTAAGGAGTATGTGGGAACCGGAGATTACCAGACCTCCAGTGAGATGATAGACCAGTATCTCAACAGTATCTAACATTATATAAAGTGCGCAGGCAAAATAAGCCTGCGCTGCAATATAAATAAACAAGAAAAGAGGAAATGAAAAATGAGAGTAGCAATTATCATGGGATCGACAAGTGATCTGCCAAAGGTTGAGCCGGCAGTATCAATTCTTAAGAATTACGGTGTGGAGGTCGATGTGAGATGCCTTTCAGCACACAGAGCACACGCAGGACTTTCAGAATTCATCGAGGAAGCTAACAATAACGGAACAGAGGTCATAATCGCGGCTGCAGGAATGGCGGCAGCACTCCCTGGAGTTGTGGCATCACAGACAGTTCTCCCTGTTATTGGAGTACCTCTCTCAGGCGCAACTCTTGATGGAATGGATGCACTTCTTTCTATCGTTCAGATGCCTTCAGGAATCCCTGTTGCAACAGTTGCGATAAACGGAAGCAAGAATGCTGCATATCTTGCCCTTCAGATAATCGGTGTCAACAACGAGGCAGTCAGATTAAAGCTTCAGGATGAGCGTAGAGACATGGAAAAGGCTGCCATGAAAGCTAACGAAGAAGTAATAGAAAAGTTTAAGTACTAACTTTACAATTAAAAAGTGGAATGTTAGTATGTTGGATGGATGGTATTCGAAAGAAGCTGTACCTGAATCATGCTTCCACAGGAAGCGCATACACGGATACTGACAACAGATTTAAGCAGGTGATTGTATGAGGATTGGATTTATTGGAGCTGGAAAAGTCGGATTCACATTTGGCAGGTATATCGCAGAGAAGAGAGAGCTTGTCAGAGAGAAAACGGATGGAGCATTGTGCCTGGATGTTGGTGGATATTTTAGCGCCAGCAGACAGAGTGCGGAGCTTGCAGCAGAGTTTACCGAGACCTGTGTGTACGACAGCCTGGAGCAGCTGTGTGAGTATAGTGAAATTATTTTTCTCACTGTTCCTGACGGACAGATAGGAGAGGTGTGGAAGAGTATAAAGGATCTTGACATTCGTGGCAGGATCATTTGTCACGCCAGTGGGGCGATGACATCAGATATTTTCTCAGGTATAACAGAGGCGGGAGCCTTTGGTTATTCGATTCATCCTATGTATGCAATAAGTTCAAAGTACGAATCCTATAAAGAACTGGACAATTCATTTTTTACAGTTGAGGGAGATGACAGATATGTCGATAAGGTATGTTCTGTCATAAGAGCCCTCGGCAATAGCTGCGTGCGCATTGATGGTACCGACAAGGTGAAGTATCACGGCGCTGCGGTGTTTGCAAGCAATCTGGTAACAGGGCTGCTGGCGGTTTCACAGGAGCTTCTGACACAGTGCGGCTTCTCGGCGGAGGAGGCACAGAGGGCTATAGTGCCTTTGTTCCTCGGCAATGCGAAAGCTGCGGCTGACAGGGGAACGGTTGACAGCCTGACAGGGCCTGTTGAGAGATGCGATACAGAAACTGTGAGAAAGCATCTGAATGCATTGAGCGGAGATGAACGGAGCGCATATGCTGCGGTGTCCAGATGTCTTGTGCCGGTGGCAGAGAGAAAGCACCCGGACAGAGATTATAGCGGTTTGATACGTCTACTGAACGGAATAGGAGAATTTAATTATGAAGAACACGACGGCAACACTCAGGCAGATGAAGGGAACGGACAAGAAGATATCCATGATCACAGCGTATGATTACACCATGGCGAAGATCGTGGATGAGTCAGGAGTCAACACTATTCTTGTTGGAGATTCCCTGGGCAACACTATCCTCGGATATGAGGACACGATCTCTGTAACTGTTGATGATATGATACATCACAGTGCAGCGGTGGCAAGGGGCGCAAAGAATGCTCTTGTTATCACAGATATGCCATTTATGTCCTATCAGACCAGCGTGTATGATGCGGTTGTCAATGCCGGAAGGATCATGAAGGAAGGACGTGCCGGAGCGGTGAAGCTTGAGGGCGGTCAGGACATGTGTCCGCAGATAAGCGCCATAGTCAAGGCGAGCATACCTGTATGTGCACATCTTGGACTCACACCACAGTCCATCAACGCATTTGGCGGATTCAAGGTGCAGGGCAAGACAGAGGCTGCAGCCAAGAAGCTCATAGAGGATGCAAAGGCTGTTGAGGAGGCAGGCGCATTCATGCTCGTAATGGAGTGCGTACCGGAGAAGCTTGCGAAGATAGTCACAGAGACAGTAAGCATCCCTACCATAGGAATAGGCGCAGGCCGTTACTGCGATGGACAGGTGCTTGTAAATCAGGATATGTTTGGCATGTATTCAGACTTTGTTCCAAAGTTCGTAAAGCAGTTTGCAAATGTGGGCGATGTTATGAGAGGTGCGGTTAAGGCTTATATCGATGAGATAAATGCCGGAACATTCCCGGGCCCTGAGCACACATACAAGATAGACGATGAAGTAATAGAGAAGTTATACTAAAGGAGAAAATGATCATGGTAATTTTAAAGAAGATAGATGAGGTAAGAGCGCAGGTTAAAGAGTGGAAGAAGCAGGGACTTACAGTTGGTCTTGTTCCTACAATGGGTTATCTTCACGAGGGACATCAGAGTCTTATCAAGAAGTCAGTGGAGCAGAACGACAGAACAGTTGTAAGCGTATTTGTAAATCCTATACAGTTTGGACCAAACGAGGATCTTGAGAGCTATCCAAGAGATCTTGAGGCTGATGCAAAGCTCTGTGAGAGCACAGGTGCAGACATCATATTCAATCCGGAGCCTGAGGAGATGTACGCAGACGGCTTCGTGTCATTCATCAACATGACAGGACTTCCAAATGCACTCTGCGGACTTACACGTCCAATACATTTCAAGGGCGTATGTACAGTTGTAGGAAAGCTCTTCAATATAGTTACACCTGACAGAGCATACTTTGGACAGAAGGATGCCCAGCAGCTTGCCATCATCATGAGAATGGTCAAGGATCTGAACTTTGATATAGAGATAGTCGGCTGTCCAATCATAAGAGAGGCGGACGGACTGGCAAAGAGCTCAAGAAACATCTACCTCACACCAGAGGAGAGAAAGGCTGCAGTAGTTCTCAGCAAGGCCGTAAAGCTTGGTCAGGACATGATAGCTGACGGAGAGAGAGACGCAGCGAAGATCGTTGGTGAGATGAAGAAGCTCATCTCTGCTGAACCGCTTGCAACTATCGACTATGTAGAGATGGTCAACATGGATACCATGCAGTCCATAGAGAAGGCAGAAGGACATGTACTCTGTGCAATGGCAGTCAAGTTTGGCAAGGCGAGACTGATTGACAACTTTATAGCTGAGTTATAGAATACAGCCTTTGAAGAAAGGATAAAATACACAGTATGTTAAAAGGAAAGACAGTAGTTCTCGGAGTCACAGGAAGCATTGCGGCATATAAGATAGCCAATCTGGCAAGTATGCTGGTGAAAAAGCATGCGGATGTGCATGTCATCATGACGGAGAACGCAACAAACTTTATCAATCCGATCACATTTGAGACGCTCACAGGCAACAAATGCCTGGTCGATACATTTGACAGGAATTTCCAGTTCAACGTGGAGCACGTAGCACTGGCAAAGAGGGCGGATGTGTTCATGGTGGCACCTGCGTCGGCCAATATAATCGGCAAGATAGCGGGGGGAATAGCAGACGATATGCTCAGCACAACGATCATGCCGGCAAAATGTCCTAAGATCATAGCACCGGCCATGAATACCGGAATGATAGAGAATCCTATAGTACAGGACAATATAAAGAAGCTTGAGTCATATGGATATGAGATAGTGGAATCCGCAACTGGATACCTTGCATGTGGAGACACAGGCAAGGGCAAGCTCCCTGATGCGGAGGTTCTTCAGGATTATATCCTTAAGGCCATAGCGAAAGAAAAGGATATGGCCGGGGTGAGACTTCTGGTTACGGCAGGCCCTACCCGTGAGGCCATAGACCCGGTCAGATATATAACGAATCACTCCACAGGCAAGATGGGATATGCCATTGCCAGACAGGCCATGCTCAGAGGGGCGGACGTCACCCTGGTCACAGGCAAGGTGGAGATAGAACCGCCGAGATTTGTCAATGTGGTTGACATAACATCGGCTCAGGATATGTACGAGGCTGTCATGGACAGAAGTACAGAGCAGGACGTGATCATCAAGGCTGCTGCGGTGGCTGATTACAGGCCTGCAGAGGTGGCAGAACACAAGATCAAGAAGGCTGACGGAGACATGAGCATCAAGCTTTCGAGAACGAAGGATATTCTGCTTGCACTTGGAAATCAGAGAATTGAAAAGGGGATACAGGATCAGATCATCTGCGGATTCTCCATGGAGACGAGGGATCTCATAGAGAATTCAAGGAAGAAGATAGATTCAAAGCATATAGATCTTATTGCGGCAAATAATTTAAAGGTCGCAGGGGCGGGATTTGGTGTTGACACCAATGTTCTCACTCTCATTACAAGGGACAGTATCAGTGAACTTCCGATGATGTCAAAGGAAGAGTGTGCAGACATGCTTCTTGACAGAATAATGGAGATGCGTAAAGTTGCAGACCTGTCCTGACAGGAGTAATATTTTGAAGCAGATAGATAGAAAAAAACTCAGGGCTGTGTGCTCTGTGTTGTTTGTGCTTTATATAATCTGTATCGTTTACTTTCTTATTTTCAGCGATATGTTTGGCAGAGGGGGATATGATGAACGCAGATACAATCTTCACCCTCTGCAGGAAATACATCGATTTATCACATACGGTGATCAGATGTCGCCAATGAGTGTATTTCTGAATCTCTATGGCAATATAAT
This sequence comes from Coprococcus sp. AM14-16, assembly GCF_003434675.1. Taxonomy (NCBI): domain Bacteria; kingdom Bacillati; phylum Bacillota; class Clostridia; order Lachnospirales; family Lachnospiraceae; genus Coprococcus; species Coprococcus sp. AM14-16. The sequence goes on along the minus strand of NZ_QTLL01000001.1, from coordinate 1,144,162 downwards.
CGCATTTATACCGTTTGGTATGCTGCTCAGATGGGCGAGAAATAAGAACACGACATTTGTACAGGCTCTCCTGTACTCTCTGGGATTTACACTTGCCATAGAGACGGTGCAGTACATAACCAAACTGGGTGTGTTCGACATCGATGACATCATCATGAATACGCTTGGTGGAGTCATAGGATATTGTATATATTACGTTACAGCAAAACTTATCAGGAGATATCATGCAAAGAAGTAAGGAATTCAAAGTTTCGACACCGGGTCTGCCGACGGACACCATAATTGGATACTTTCTGGGCGGATTTGGCGGAGTGTTTGTGGTCATATCCATCATAAAATCCATACTCACCCAGGGAAAGGTACAGAGGGTGTACGGAGTCCTCATGGTCAGCGCGATGCTGATGGCATTTACAGGCCTGGTATTCTCGGCCATAGGCTACAGGGCGGACAACGGAGGTATAACAAACAAGAAGATGGCGATCATACTTAATGTTATAGTTCTTGGAGCGTCTGTTATATTTTTATTGATGGGATTATAGAAAGGGCATGCGATGAATTATTATAAGAATCTTACAGAAGAATATGATGATATAGAAGAGCGCTATGAGCTTATCATGGAACGTGTGAGACAGATAATCCATGAATCACTGGTAAAGGAGCCGTACAGAGATTATTTCAGTCATGTTGCCGGATTTATAGCTAGAATAGGAGATGTTCTGGAACTGGTAAAAAATGACGCACTGCCAGACAGGAGCCTTGATCAGCTTCAGGCGATGAACCATGGGCTGTACAATGACATACTGGGAGACAACTACAATAGAAGCTATGCAAATTACAGATATATCATGGGTGAGTTTTCAAAGGATTACACCCGTGACAAAGAGGAGATAAAGCGCATCGCCCAGCTTCTGGGATTTGTGTACAACGAGATAAGAGGAATGACAGTGTACGCATTTGAGGGCAGAGTGGTTGACATAACTTTGTTTGCGGAGCTGTTTGTCCAGATATATTTCATGTTTCAGGATGATTTTTCCGTGAAGGATCTGGAATCCGCTGTGTATTATTTTGAGAACGATTATGCCGAGTTCTGGATCACGTACAGGATAAGAGAGCAGCTTGACCCTGATCTCACATTTGCGACGGATATCATCATGAACAGCGATTTGGGCGATGTCACGTATCTGTACAGATATGGAGAGTATGTAGGGAAAAATGAGATCGACACGGCGATTTTCATGAGTACCCTGCCGGATTCAGAGATAGAGGCCATGGCAAGAACATTCACCGAGGGCTACAGACTGGGATTCGAGGCTGCCGGAATAGATCTCTCGAAGAAGAAAACTGTAAATATCCGATATTTCCTTGGACAGGAGAGGATGATAAGAGCCGCGATACTGCAGTTTGAGCAGATGGGTCTGAGGCCGATATGCTACCGATATGCGGCAAACAGGATCAACAGGAGACTTATACACAGGATAGGTTATTCGTCAAGCGTTCCTAACAGACAGCTCGAGTACGATCACAGGATGGATGAGGCACTCTTCATGGACAAGAAGCTCATGGAGAGAAAGCTGGAGGTGCTTAGACAGGCATACAAGAATATGGCCTATGAGGCTTCAGTATATGCGGGCCCTGCGGTGGTCGAGGTGTTCGGCGAGAACCCATTTGAGCCGGAGAACAGTGAACTGAATCCTGTGCTCGACAAGAAACAGCAGGAGGCTGCGATCTCATACCGCACAATGAGTTCACAGATCGTAAATGAATATATAGCCCAGGATCAGTGCAGCTTCACTATAATAGCATACCCTGTGCCGGAGATCGGAGATAGATACAGAGATATATTCAGGGATACTGTCAGGATCAACACACTGGACAATGATCTGTTCAGGGCGATCCATCAGAGTATGATAGATGAGCTTGATAGGGCTGAACACGTGAGGGTTGTCGGTCAGGGAGCAAATGTGACTGATATGACCGTTATGATGCACGAGATGACAGATCCATCGAAGGAGACCAACTTTGAGAACTGCGTAGCCGATGTGAATATACCTGTTGGAGAGGTGTTCACTTCACCGAAGCTCACCGGAACCCACGGAATATTAAACGTAAGTGAAGTATTCCTGGACGGCCTGAAATATGTGAATCTCAAGCTTACATTTGAGGATGGAAAAATAGCGGACTATACATGTGACAACTATCCGGATACGGAGAAGAACAAGGCGTATATAAAGGAGAATCTTCTGGGCGGAAGGGATACACTTCCTATAGGAGAGTTTGCAATAGGAACAAATACGACAGCATACGTCATGGCAAACAAATATGACATAGTGTATAAACTGCCTATCCTCATAGTTGAGAAGATGGGACCGCATTTTGCTGTGGGAGATACATGCTATAGCTGGAGTGAGGAAAATGTGCTCCATAATCCTGATGGCAAGGAGATCGTGGCAAAGGACAATGAGTGTTCTATTCTGAGAAAAACAGATGTGTCAAAGGCGTATTTCAACTGCCATACAGACATAACAATACCTTACGATGAGATAGGAGGAATATATTCCGTTCATCCGGATGGAACTGAAGTTCCGATCATCGAGAAGGGCAGATTTGTCCTGCCGGGAACAGAGAAGCTCAATGAAGCGCTGGATCAGGCAAAGTAGACCTATAGGACAAAAAGAGACAGATATCTATTTCAGTCGAAATAAATATCTGTCTCTCTTTATGTATATATCTTTGTTCTGATACTGAAGATTACTTCAGTATGGACATTCTCTTGTATCTCTTGTTTGAGTAAAGTGCCGTGTCTGCCTGTGAGAGTAGATCCTCGATGGTCTGTTCTCCATCGCAGACAAATTCAGTAACACCAACGCTCATCTCTATGAAGTATGGCTTGCCACAGGTTGCGTTCAGCTCGGCTGAGAAATCCTTGATCTTGCGCTGCACTTCGGTGACGTAATCGGAGTCGTCTATAAATGCAAAGCATACGAACTCATCGCCGCCTATTCTACCGATGACATCATGTGGACCAAAGCTCTGGGACAGGATGTTCGCGATGTTCTTGAGGGCGAAGTCACCGTCCTTGTGTCCAAATTTGTCATTTACAACTTTCAGTGAATCCATATCAGCGAAGAGAAGTATGGCCTTCATTCCACAGTTTGACGGAATGTTGATATAGTATTCAACCCGCTCCATAAATCCACGTCTGTTATATATACCCGTCAGCTCATCTGATGTCGACAGGTGGTTCAGAAGCTCGTTCTTCTCGTGGATCTCGTTCAGAGACATCCTGAGCTGTTCCTGCGTGATGTTCTGCTCACGGAGCAGCGACATATATTTCAGTGCTGCACCGAGCTGCAGGCTGGTGGAATATATGGAACTGAAGTGAGCCACATCTGTGTTGCATATGAACACTCCGTGGTGATCTTCGTTTGTAAATATAGGAACTATGACGGATGTAAAACGCTTGTCATAGTATGTATATTCGTTGTCAAAAATCTCTACAGAAGGAACCCTTCTGGACTCTCCGAAAAGCACCTGACAATTGTTCGGGTTGAAGAAAGCCTGAAGGAAGACTGACTTTGGAACGATCCAGCTTCCCGTGTCTGTGATGCGCACAGGATCGTCGTAGGTGTAGATGTAAGCTCCTTCGTAATTCAGCCCCTGAAGCTTGTGGAGGATGGATGTGTATGTCTTGCCAAGATCCTCGCCGTATGTCAGGGTGTCACGGGTTATGTATATTGATGACCAGCCCATCATCTTGTTCTCGTATATCGTGTTGTAAAGCTGATTCGAGATGAAGAGTGATATGGTGTTGGTTATGGTCGTGTTAAGTCTGTTGAACTGGAGACTCTTGGCTGCAGACAATTTACAGCTTGAGAAGATGGAAGCCAGTTCACGGAACATGTATGCTGTTTTCTGGACAGAATAAAAATCGGTCAGGTCAGATTCGAGAATACATTTGAGTTCATCGATGATCTTGTTCTGTGGATACTCCGTATCAATGTCGCTCTTGATCACGGATACTATATCAATGAGTATCCTGTTGTATGCGGACATGACTTTGGAGGCAAAGAAAGAATCTGCAATCTCTCCGAAGAGTCGTCCGTCGAGAATATCGATGATGTCCGGTATGTCAAGATCCAGTAAATGTCTGCCGGCATCTATCAAGTCGCTCTCTGTGCACAGGTGACAGCAACAGGACAGTCTGTTTATAAGTCTGGAATCCAGAGTCTCGGATTTCATGTTGCCGGTCTGGGCAAGTCTCACCGCCGCATACACTGCACGGAAACCGAGTTCACAGGAATTGATATTGACTGTGGTGAGGGGGGGATCCATGTTGACGGAAGATGGTGAATCGTCAAAACCGATGACTGACATGGTTTCTCCTATGCGTATTCCTCTGGACTTGAGTTCTGCATAACCGCCTATTGCCATGCGATCATTTGCAAATACGATGGCATCGGCATCCGGGTTTACATCCAGAAGCTGTGCAGTCTCATCCTGACAGTATTCTGCGAAGTCGCCGTGTATTATCATGCGGTCCTCAACGCTGAGTCCGTTCTCAGAGAGAACCTCTCTGTATATCTTGAGCCTGAGATTGCTGTCGGTGTTGTCATCCTTGCCGGCAACAAAGCATATATGCTTTCTCTTGTGTTCTTTTATGAGATGTTCTATGGCATCCCTCATTCCTCTTGAATTGTCTGTTCTGATGCATGGATATCCCGGAAGCTTCTCCTCCAGTGTGAGGATAGGTATTCCATCAAAATGGGAAAGGAAAGAATTCATGTCCTTCTCCGATAACAGAGATGATATAGCTCCGACGGAGATGATAAGTGCGTCCAGACACTCAGGATGTGCATAGTAGAAAATCGAATTATACTGGTAATCATACAGTTGATTGGCAGGATCATAAAAGGAGGCATTCAGAAACATGCCCGGAAATACGATGAGATTGCAGTCAAGTTCCTTTGCTGCGTATTCAGCTCCTTTGCAAACCTCTGTTGCGTAATCGTTATCAATATGACACGTAAAAATACCGATGTTCAATCTGTTGTTGGTCATGCGGGTGCTCCTTTAGTAACTGCTTTTACTGTAGTATAATCGACTGTTATATATTGCGGATAGCTATAATCACAATATATTGTGATTATACCACACGTTCACCACATTATCAATTTGTAATCATCTCAATCTTTACAAAGTATTCGATATAATCTATAATTTATTGGAATATTTGAAAAGGTGCCGGTGCGCCTTGTACAAAACAGATAACAGGAGGATAAGAAATTGGATTACAAGAATGCCGGAGTAGATATTGAAGCTGGATACAAGTCTGTGGAGCTTATGAAGAAGCACATCAAGACAACCATGAGACCCGAGGTACTTGGCGGAATTGGTGGATTCGCAGGAGCTTTCAGTCTCGCTAAGATCAAGGATATGGAAGAGCCTATACTTCTGTCAGGAACAGATGGATGTGGAACAAAGGTTCAGCTCGCTTATATTATGGATAAGCATGACACCATCGGAATCGACGCAGTGGCAATGTGTGTGAATGATATCGCATGCTCTGGTGGAGAGCCACTTTTCTTCCTTGACTATATAGCATGTGGCAAGAACTATCCTGAGAAGATTGCAACTATAGTAAGCGGCGTTGCAGAGGGATGCAACCAGTCAGGAGCTGCCCTCGTAGGTGGTGAGACAGCAGAACATCCGGGACTTATGCCTGAGGATGAGTACGACCTTGCAGGATTTGCAGTAGGTGTTGTTGAGAAGAAGGATCTTATTACAGGAGAGAGCATTAAGCCTGGAGATACACTTATAGGTATCGCTTCAAGTGGAGTGCACAGCAACGGTTTCTCACTTGTAAGAAAGGTTTTCGAGATGACAAAGGAATCTCTTGATACATATTACGACGAGCTTGGCAAGACACTCGGTGAGGCACTTATTGAGCCTACAAGAATCTATGTAAAGGCTCTCAAGTCAGTGAAGGATGCAGGCATTACGATCAAGGGATGCAGTCACATCACAGGTGGTGGATTCTATGAGAATATCCCAAGAATGCTTCCAGACGGAGTTCGTGCTCAGGTTAAGAAGGATTCATATGAGGTACCGGCTATATTCAAGCTTCTCGCAAAGAAAGGCGATATAGATGAGCATATGATGTACAACACATACAACATGGGAGTTGGTATGTGTCTTGCTATAGACCCTGCAGACGCAGATAAGACTATTGCAGCTATAGAAGCTGCCGGCGACAAGGCATTTGTTCTCGGTACAGTTGTAGCTGGTGAAAAGGGAGTAGACTTATGCTAAAGGTTGCAGTTCTGGTATCAGGCGGCGGAACCAATCTTCAGGCCATCATAGATGCCATAGATAATAAAGTCATAACAGATACGGAGATAGTTGCGGTCATAAGCAACAATAAGAATGCATTTGCTCTTGAGAGGGCGAAGAAGGTGGGAATAGCAGCGGAGGTCGTAAGCCCTAAGGATTACGCGGACAGAGCTCGATTCAACGAGGCACTCCTCGCAAAGCTTCAGGAGACCGGAGCGGATCTTATAGTTCTCGCAGGATATCTTGTGGTCATACCTGAGATAGTGATAGATGCATATCCGAATAAGATAGTCAACATACACCCATCACTCATACCGGCATTCTGCGGAACAGGCTACTATGGACTTAAAGTTCATGAGGCAGCCCTTGCAAGAGGTGTCAAGGTAGTGGGAGCTACGGTCCATTTTGTAGATAAAGGCACTGACACAGGTCCGATCATCATGCAGAAGGCAGTTGCAGTACAGAATGGTGATACACCGAAAGCTCTGCAGCAGCGTGTGATGGAACAGGCTGAGTGGAAGCTTCTGCCTGCGGTTATAGACAAGATCGCCCATGGCAAAGTACATGTTGAAGATGGAATTGCAGTTGTAGAAGATTAGGAGGAATATCCATGAAAGTATTGGTAGTAGGAAGCGGCGGAAGAGAGCATGCTATAGTTACAAGTATTTCAAAGAGTGATAAAGTATCCAAGATATATTGTGCACCTGGCAACGCAGGTATCGCAGCACTTGCAGAGTGCGTTGATATAGGTGTGATGGATTTTGATAAGCTGGTTGCATTTGCAAAGGATAAGGCAGTCGATCTGGTTGTTGTTGCGCCGGATGATCCGCTTGTTGCAGGTGCGGTCGATGCATTTGAGGCAGCCGGTATCAGAGCATTCGGACCTCGTGCAAATGCAGCAATCATAGAGGGCTCAAAGGCGTTCTCCAAGGATCTCATGAAGAAGTATGGCATACCTACAGCGGCTTATGAGAACTTTACAGATGCCGATTCAGCGCTCAAGTACCTTGAGACAGCCACATTCCCTATAGTTTTAAAGGCTGACGGACTTGCACTCGGCAAGGGTGTTCTCATATGTAATGACCTTGAGGAGGCAAAGGCAGGCGTCAAGGAGATCATGCTTGACAAGCACTTTGGTTCAGCCGGAAATACCATGGTAATAGAGGAGTTCATGACAGGACGTGAGGTATCAGTCCTTTGCTTCTGTGATGGAACAACGATCAAGCCTATGACTTCAGCACAGGATCACAAGAGAGCAAAGGATGGAGATCAGGGACTCAACACAGGCGGAATGGGAACATTCTCCCCAAGTCCTTTCTATACAAAAGAGATAGACGAGTATTGCATGGAGAACATCTACAAGCCAACCATGGCTGCCATGAAGGCAGAGGGCAGAGAGTTCAAGGGAGTTCTGTTCTGCGGACTCATGATGACACCAAATGGTGTTAAGGTTCTCGAGTACAATGCAAGATTTGGCGATCCTGAGGCTCAGGTAGTTCTTCCTCGTATGAAGAATGATATTATCGATGTCATGGAGGCATGTATCGACGGAACACTTGATAAAGTTGATCTTCAGTTTGAGGACAATGCGGCAGTGTGCGTAGTTCTTGCATCAGACGGATACCCTGTATCATATGAGAAGGGCTATCCTATACATGGACTTGAGAAGTTTGACGGCAAGGATGACTACTTTGTATTCCATGCCGGCACAAAGTTTGACGGTGATCAGATCGTGACAAATGGCGGCCGTGTACTCGGTGTTACAGCAAAGGGCAAGGATCTTTTCGAGGCTCGTGCGAATGCATATGCTGCGACAGAGTGGATCACATTTGACAACAAGTACATGAGACATGATATAGGTAAGGCTATAGACGAGCAGTAATCTATAGATATATATTTACGGAAGAGGTTTTGAGAGAATTTGTCTCAAAACCTCTTTTGTATTCCTGTAATATATATGCTATAATGAAGCACGCTGATGCGTGCGTAGGTCATCGCGCTTACGCACGACGACATATGCTATAATGAAGCGCATAAAATCCTAGATTATTTAGATTTGAGGTGGACTGAATGAAATTACCGTACAGCAAAGAATCTGACATAGTTATAAAAGAGGCAAACAGGGTGGCGAGGAAGCTTGGACAGAATTTTGTCGGAAGCGAGCATTTTATCGTTGCACTGGCATCCGTAGCAGATACAACAGCGTACAGTATTCTGAACGAGAATGGTCTGGATATAGTTAAGATCATAGATGCGTTGAAGTATACATTGGAACCCGGTGGAGTAGTCACAGGGGAGAGAGACAAATATACGATGAGCGCAAGAAGGATTCTCGATGACTCACAGTATGAGGCGAGAAGACTCAATTCCCAGGAGGTGGGTACAGAGCATATCCTTCTGGCACTTATAAAGGAGACAGACTGTGTAGCTGTAAAGCTTATGGCATCAGAGAATGTAAATATCCAGAAGGTGTACACAGACATACTTCTGGCCTGTGGAAGCGATGCGAATACGGCAAAGAGAGAATATGCAGCACTGAAAAAGTCGAGAAATAAGAGCAAGACATCCACACCTACACTGGATCAGTATTCCAGAGATCTGACACAGGAAGCACGGATGGGCAATATGGATCCGGTCATCGGACGTACAAAAGAGATAGAGAGAGTCATGCAGATACTCAGCAGACGAATGAAGAACAATCCATGTATGGTCGGAGAGCCGGGTGTTGGAAAGACTGCTGTTGTGGAGGGCATAGCATATCTCATAGCCCACGATGAAGTGCCGGATACTGTAAAGGGTAAAAGGCTCCTTTCGCTTGACCTTTCAAGCATGGTTGCCGGTTCCAAGTACAGAGGAGAGTTTGAGGACAGGATAAAGAAGGTTATCGGAGAGGTCATATCGGATGGCAATATCATATTGTTTGTGGATGAACTTCACACACTCATAGGGGCAGGCGGTGCCGAGGGTGCAATAGATGCGTCCAATATACTGAAGCCGTCCCTGTCACGCGGGGAGATCCAGATGATAGGTGCTACGACTCTGAACGAATATCGGAAGTATATAGAGAAGGATGCGGCCCTTGAGAGAAGATTCCAGCCGGTGTACGTGGATGAGCCTACAAGGGATGAGGCAGTGGAGATACTCAAGGGACTCAGACCATGCTATGAGCAGCATCACAATGTCGATATAAGCGATGATGCGGTTGAAGCTGCGGTGGATCTGTCCATCAGATATATAACAGACAGATTCCTGCCGGACAAAGCCATAGATCTTATGGATGAGGCATGCTCCAGAAAAAGGCTCGGATTCTCATCGGACAGACATAATTATGAGAAGAAAAAGGCTGTGGAGGCTGAGCTTACAACGCTCAACGACGATCTGGAGAAGGCACTCATGGCTGGCAATATAGAGGCGGCGGCAGAGGTGAGCGCGAGACAGAAGGAGATTGCAAAGAAGAATGCAAGAAAGCAGTCTTCCAGCCGGAGAAATATCACAGTTCAGGAGAACGATATTGCGGATGTTGTGTCCGTGTGGACCAAGATCCCTGTGAGCAAGCTCACGGAGAAGGAGTCAAAGAAGCTTGAACGCCTTGAGAGTGAACTTCACAAGAGGGTAGTTGGCCAGGAGGAGGCTGTTACAGCCGTATCACGTGCTATCAAGAGAAGCAGAGTCGGACTTAGGGATCCGAAGAGACCGATGGGATCATTTCTGTTCCTCGGACCTACAGGTGTCGGTAAGACAGAGCTTTCCAAGGCTCTTGCAGATATAGTATTTGGAAGTGAGGATGCCCTGATAAGAGTTGACATGTCGGAGTACATGGAGAAGCACAGCGTGTCCAAGATGATAGGCTCACCTCCGGGTTATGTAGGCTTTGAGGAGGGCGGACAGCTCAGCGAGAAGGTCAGGACCAATCCGTATTCTGTTGTGCTGTTTGACGAGATAGAGAAGGCTCACAGCGATGTGTTCAACATTCTCCTTCAGGTACTTGATGACGGACATATAACGGATTCCCAGGGAAGAAAGGTGGATTTCAAGAACACCATCATAATCATGACCTCCAATACAGGGGCACAGGGTATAGTTGACCCTAAGCAGCTTGGATTTGTCACGGTAAGCGATGAGACAAAGGAACATGAGAAGATGAAGAGCAATGTAATGGATGAGCTCAAGAGAACCTTCAAGCCGGAGTTTTTGAACAGAATAGACGACATAATCGTGTTCCATGCCCTGAGCGAGGCAAATGTAAAGGATATAACCGGACTTATGTTAAAGGAACTTAAGAACCGTGTCCAGACACAGATGGATATTGAGCTTAAGTTCACCGACCATGCAAAGAAATATATCTTTGGAAAAGGCTATGACAAGAAGTATGGAGCAAGACCACTCAAAAGGGCTATTCAGACATATGTGGAGGATGTGCTTGCGGAGGCGATGCTTAGAGGTGATGTCAAAAAAGGTGATACAGTCACAGTGTCAACGAAGAAAAAGAAGGAAGCCGACGGAAAAACCACTGAGAAAATATCACTTACAGCGAAACAAAAGACAGAGGAATGATGTCGGATTAGATATTTGTGATGTGAGCATGATATACAGTAGTGCCAAGTGCGGAAAAATAGCAGTAGAAATTAATATGAAATATTGGTGAAAATGCATAATTTTGTAGAAAAAAAGGATGCATTACTGTATAATGAAAATCACTAACGGATAGTATACAGAGATTATTGATATATATCAGGATATTATTGCGATAGAGTTCAGATCATACAAAAACAACAGGAGGATAAGATCAATGTCAGTAGTAAATGAATTGATAAATGCACAGGGGGAGTCATTGGAATTCGGTAATTATGAGCTTGGAGCAAAGACCAAGAAGGACGGTTTTGAGTTCCAGGGAGATATCTACAAGATAAAGACTTTCAACGAGATCACAAAGCTTGAGAAGAACGGAATGTTCGTATATGAGTCAGTACCGGGAACAGCAGTACATGGTTTCAAGGCTGATGAGAACGATGTTACATTTGTAGTTGAGGGACCAGAGAATGCGTCCATCACACTTGAGCTTGAGCCTGAGACAGAGTACAAGGTTCACGTAGACGATGTATATGTCGGCAAGAACAAGACCAACCTCGGTGGCAAGATGAGCATAAGCGTAGATCTTGAAGAGGGCAGACCAGTCAAGGTTGATGTTAAGAGAGCATTTGACTAATATAGCATACACAGGAGATATTTATGGCAAAAGGAAAACAGGTGTTTTTTTGCCAGGAATGTGGATTCGAATCGACAAAATGGATGGGGCAGTGTCCCGGCTGTAAAGCGTGGAATTCATTTTGCGAGGAGAAAGTGACAGTAGGCGCCAAGAGCCAGTCCGGCAAGCGGACTGTCGTGGCGCCTACAAGCATTTTGGAGGTGGAGACCACCGACGAGACGCGTTTTACCACAGGAATAGGCGAATTAAACAGAGTATTAGGCGGCGGGATAGTGAGCGGATCCCTTGTGCTGGTGGGAGGAGATCCGGGTATAGGTAAATCCACCATATTGCTGCAGATGTGCAGGAATATGTCAGAGATGGGACAGAAGATACTTTATGTGTCAGGTGAGGAGTCTCTTTCACAGATAAAGATGAGGGCAGAGCGTATCGGAAATTTTACAAAGGATATGCTGCTTCTCTGTGTCAACAATCTCGAGGATGTGGAGGAGTATGTCAAGAAGGACACTCCAAAGGTCATTGTTATAGATTCCATACAGACCATAGTTACGGATGACGTGGAGTCTGCACCGGGAAGTGTATCCCAGGTAAAGGAAGTTACAGCCAGACTCATGAGGATGGCGAAGCAGACAGGGATCGCCATATTCATAGTAGGACATGTTACCAAAGAGGGAACCGTGGCAGGCCCAAGAACCCTTGAACATATGGTAGATACAGTTCTCTATTTCGAGGGCGAGCGTAATGCCGGGTTTAGAGTCCTTCGTGCAGTAAAGAACAGATTTGGCTCGACAAATGAGATCGGTGTATTTGAGATGAAGGGAACCGGACTTGCAGAGGTGAAGAACCCGTCACAGCTTATGCTGGATGGAAGACCTGATGACACATCCGGGTCTGTAGTAGTATGTACAATGGAAGGAACAAGACCGATATTGCTTGAGATCCAGGCTCTGGTGTGCCAGTCAAGCTTCAATCTGCCAAGAAGAACAAGTGTGGGACTCGACTACAACAGGGTAAATCTCTTGCTTGCTGTTCTCGAGAAGAGAGGCGGCATAGTTATGGCGGGCTGTGATGCATATGTGAATATAGCCGGAGGTATGCGCCTTGATGATCCGTCGGCAGATCTGGGAATAGTATTTGCTCTTGTATCAAGCTTCAAGAACCGTGCCATACCTTCTGATATGGTCATGTTCGGAGAGATGGGACTTTCAGGCGAAGTGCGTGGAGTGTCAGGTGCTGAGCAGAGAGTACGCGAGGCCGCAAAGATGGGATTTAAGACCTGTATCATACCGAGATCCAATCTGGACAATGTGAAGAAGATGAAAGACCTTGGAGACATGAAGGTGGTAGGTGTCGCAAATATACAGCAGGCACTGGAGTATATATAGAAGAAAATATTCAATCATATAAAGCACGATAATAGCGGTGAGCATGGCCACAGTATCATTTGGTATTGTGGCCAAAATTATTTCGTGTAAAATTCAATAAAAGTGCTTGACTTTGCCAAATGATGGTGGTATCTTATAAAAGCTGTCGCGTGAGACGGTGTCAGAAACATCTATAAAGCATCAGATTTTGAGATTTATTCGTTATATAATCACCCGGTTATGACACGAAATCAGTTCATAAGAGCTGACGAAATGACTTGAAAAAAGATGAAAAAAGTTGTTGACATTGA
>NZ_QTLL01000001.1:1128057-1128925 GCF_003434675.1 Coprococcus sp. AM14-16 | reverse complement strand
GATCACCTCCTTTCTAAGGAATGGATAGTAAGGGTTGTTATGTTGTTAAGCTTTCAAGAAATGCGCGAAATACGAAAAAGACAGCGGTGTGAGCTTGCTCACAGAAAGATGTATTTTGAGTATAGAGCATATGGCGCAAGCCATCAATCGACTCGGAGTGATAACGGAGAGGAGATTGGGCATTTCGTCATAAAAGAAAGCAGAAATATTTGCCGGTGGTGATGCGCTTATGGGAGACACCCGTACCCATCCCGAACACGACGGTTAAGACGTAAGCGGCCGATGGTACTGCACTGGAGACGGTGTGGGAGAGCAGGTGGCTGCCGGCTCCAAATTTGCTTATCAAGTGTAAGCACCAAAGAAAATGGGCTTATAGCTCAGCTGGTTAGAGCGCACGCCTGATAAGCGTGAGGTCGATGGTTCGAGTCCATTTAAGCCCATTAGCCGAAAGGCTGTAATTCCATACGGGGGTATAGCTCAGTTGGGAGAGCACCTGCCTTGCAAGCAGGGGGTCACGAGTTCGAATCTCGTTATCTCCACGAAAACATGAGTCGAGCGACCGAAAACGGTCAGCTGTGACGGACGAAGAACTTGTTCTTCAGGGCGTCAGAGATGAGCGTGTAGGACATTCGATAGAATGTCCGTGATGAAACGCACGAAGTGCGTGAATCTCGGGAGCGAAAAGTGAAACATTCGCAGGAAACTTATGTTTATCAATATGTACCTTGAGAATTTCATACAGAAAGAGATAATTATTATAAGTTTATAATAAGCCATTAATAATTAACAAGACATCTATTACCAAAATCTGCAGAGCAGATTTTAGGTTAGTAAGTGCGAAGCACTTACAAAGCCAAAATTGCAAAGT
>NZ_QTLL01000001.1:1124800-1128047 GCF_003434675.1 Coprococcus sp. AM14-16 | reverse complement strand
CAAGACATCTATTACCAAAATCTGCGGAGCAGATTTTAGGTTAGTAAGTGCGAAACACTTACAAAGCCAAAATTGCAAAGTAGATTGAGGTACAAAACCAAAAGATAAGTAGACAAATATCTAAAGCAATTTTTAAAGAGACCACAACACATCAAGCTACGTGTGTTGTAAGGTTAAGTTAGAAAGAGCGCAGGGTGGATGCCTTGGCACTGAGAGCCGATGAAAGACGTGATAAGCTGCGATAAGCTGCGGCAAGAAGCAAATATTCAATGAACCGCAGATTTCTGAATGGGGAAACCTGGCTGAGCAAACCTCAGTCGTCCTATACTGAATACATAGGTATAGGTCGGGAACCTCCTGAACTGAAACATCTAAGTAGGGAGAGGAAGAGAAAGAAACATCGATTCTGTTAGTAGCGGCGAGCGAAAGCGGAAGAGCCCAAACCGGAGTGCGTGCACTCCGGGGTATGGACTGCAACATGGCAGTGTGATCGATAGCAGAAGGGTCTGGGAAGTCCCGCCAAAGAGAGTGAAAGCCTCGTATGCGAAATTGAAAACACGCCTAGCAGTATCCGGAGTACCACGAGACACGAGAAACCTTGTGGGAAGGCGGAGGGACCACCCTCCAAGGCTAAATACTACTCAGTGACCGATAGCGCATAGTACTGTGAAGGAAAGGTGAAAAGGACCCCGGGAGGGGAGTGAAAGAGAACCTGAAACCCTGTGTTTACAAGCTGTGGAACTACGTTAAGGTAGGACCGCGTACTTTTTGTAGAACGGTCCGGCGAGTTTCTTGTACCGGCAAGGTTAAGCACTTAAGGTGCGGAGCCGAAGTGAAAGCAAGTGTTAATAGCACGCATAAGTCAGTACAAGAAGACCCGAAACCGGGTGATCTACCCATGTCCAGGTTGAAGTCGCCGTAAAAGGCGATGGAGGACCGAACGCACATCCGTTGAAAAGGGTGGCGATGAGGTGTGGGTAGGGGAGAAATTCCAATCGAACCCGGAGATAGCTGGTTCTCCTCGAAATAGCTTTAGGGCTAGCCTCGTATTAGTCTTGCGGAGGTAGAGCACTGAATATCCTAGGGGGCGTCAAAGCTTACCGAAGATTATCAAACTCCGAATGCCGCGTAGATGATGTACGGGAGTCAGACTGCACGAGATAAGTTGGGTAGTCAAAAGGGAAAGAGCCCAGACCACCAGCTAAGGTCCCAAAGTGCGTGTTAAGTGGTAAAGGATGTGGGATTTCGAAGACAACTAGGATGTTGGCTCAGAAGCAGCCATACATTCAAAGAGTGCGTAATAGCTCACTAGTCGAGAGGTCCTGCGCCGAAAATGTCCGGGGCTAAAACACGACACCGAAGCTGTGGATCCGAAAGGATGGTAGAGGAGCATTCTTAAGTCGACGAAGCTGTACTGTAAGGAGCAGTGGAGAGTTAAGAAGAGAGAATGCCGGAATGAGTAGCGAGATTTAAGTGAGAATCTTAAAGGCCGAATATCTAAGGTTTCCAGGGTAAAGCTGATCTTCCCTGGGTAAGTCGGGGCCTAAGGCGAGGGCGAGAGCCGTAGTCGATGGATAACAGGTTGAAATTCCTGTACTGCTTATGAACAGAACTGTGGGGACGCAGAAGGAGAGCACGAGCCGGAAATGGAAAAGCCGGTACAAGCGTATAGCAGTCATGCAGGCAAAACCGCATGAAAAATGTAAAGCGTTATGTGGATCGAACATTAGTAGAGAAGCGTGTGAGCCAGCTGCCAAGAAAAGCCGCTATTGTTTCATAAGTACCCGTACCGTAAACCGACACAGGTGGATGAGGAGAGAATCCTAAGGCCGGCGGGAGAAGTGTTGTTAAGGAACTCGGCAAAATGACTCCGTAACTTCGGGAGAAGGAGTGCCACAGAGATGTGGCCGCAGAGAAATGGCCCAAGCAACTGTTTAGCAAAAACACAGGTCTATGCAAAACCGAAAGGTGAGGTATATGGGCTGACGCCTGCCCGGTGCTGGAAGGTTAAGAGGAGAGGTTAGAGCAATCGAAGCTTTGAATTTAAGCCCCAGTAAACGGCGGCCGTAACTATAACGGTCCTAAGGTAGCGAAATTCCTTGTCGGGTAAGTTCCGACCCGCACGAAAGGCGTAATGATTTGGGCACTGTCTCAACAACACACCCGGTGAAATTGAAATACCAGTGAAGATGCTGGTTACCTGCGCCAGGACGGAAAGACCCCATGGAGCTTTACTCCAGTTTGATACTGGGATTCGGTACTGTCTGTACAGGATAGGTGGGAGGCTAGGAAATGGTGACGCCAGTTGCCATGGAGCCAACCTTGGGATACCACCCTTACAGTACTGGGTTTCTAACCTGCAGCCGTAACCCGGCTGGGGGACAATGTCTGACGGGGAGTTTGACTGGGGCGGTCGCCTCCGAAAGAGTATCGGAGGCGCTCAAAGGTTCCCTCAGAACGGTTGGAAACCGTTCGAAGAGTGCAAAGGCAGAAGGGAGCTTGACTGCGACACCGACGGGTGGAGCAGATACGAAAGTAGGACTTAGTGATCCGGTGGTATAAAGTGGGATTGCCATCGCTCAACGGATAAAAGCTACCCTGGGGATAACAGGCTTATCACTCCCAAGAGTTCACATCGACGGAGTGGTTTGGCACCTCGATGTCGGCTCATCGCATCCTGGAGCTGTAGCAGGTTCCAAGGGTTGGGCTGTTCGCCCATTAAAGCGGTACGCGAGCTGGGTTCAGAACGTCGTGAGACAGTTCGGTCCCTATCCGGCGTGGGCGTAGGATATTTGAGAGGAGCTGTCCTTAGTACGAGAGGACCGGGATGGACAAACCTCTGGTGTATCTGTTGTTTTACCAAAGGCATGGCAGAGTAGCCAAGTTTGGCAGGGATAAACGCTGAAGGCATCTAAGCGTGAAGCCCCCCTCAAGATAAGATATCCCATCTTCGGAGTAAGACCCCTTGAAGACTACAAGGTTGATAGGCTTTGTGTGTAAGTGCGGTAACGCACTCAGCTGAGAAGTACTAATAGGTCGAGGACTTATCCTTAGAGGTTTCTAAGAGATAAGCTTTAGAAGATACCTCTTTCTGTGTGAAATTCTGAAGGTACAGAATAAAAAAGTACCGGGAAAATTTAACGCTGCAGCAGGTGTTAAATTTTTTCTGTATATAGGGGATTGGTCAAATGGTATGATAGGAGTCTCCAAAACTTTTGGTGGGAGTTCGATTCTCTCATCCCCTGCT
>NZ_QTLL01000001.1:948653-1124790 GCF_003434675.1 Coprococcus sp. AM14-16 | reverse complement strand
TGGTATGATAGGAGTCTCCAAAACTTTTGGTGGGAGTTCGATTCTCTCATCCCCTGCTAGACAGGCGCCAGAAACCTTGTAAAACCAAGGCTTCTGGCGTTTTTTGTTTGTGAAAAAACAAAATCCGTAATAATTACGGAACGAAAATCAAGGAGCAATATACTTCATGTATGAACTTAAGAGACAGTTTTCTACTGTTGAATACAGAGAGATGAGCAAATTTTTACGTATTATGTTAATATAGAAAAAGAATAGAGATGACTGAGGTTGAGGAACTATGAGAATAATACACTGTGCGGATATCCATCTTGATTCAGCCATGAGTGCACATCTTGGAAGAGAAAGAGCCAGAGGCAGAAGAAATGAGATACTTAACACATTCAGGAAAATATTCGGGTATGCTGCAGAGAATGACGTGCAGGCGGTAATAATAGCGGGGGATCTCTTTGATTCAGAGACAGTGTCTGCCACGACGATAAATGTTGTTCTGGGGGAGATAGCGAAGTATGCTGACATAGATGTGTTCTATCTGAGGGGAAATCATGACCCGGATGAAAGCTTATTTGCGGGGCGGAGACTCCCAGAGAATCTGTATTTATTCGGAGATGAGTGGACGCAGTATCAGCTTAAGGGATCACGTATAGTGATCGCGGGCACTGTGCTGAATGACGAAAACTGCAACAGCATATATGATGAACTCGAACTGTATGAGAACGATATAAATATTGTCACACTCCACGGACAGGAGCAGGAATATGGCAGGGCTCGCAACATGAATGATGTATGCCTGAAGAAACTCAGGGGAAGAGGCATAGATTATCTGGCACTGGGACATGTGCACGGAAGAAAGCTGGAAAGCCTTGATCACAGGGGATTATACTGCTATCCGGGATGTCTGGAGGGCAGGGGCTTTGACGAGTGTGGTGAGCACGGCTTTATGGTGCTTGATGTGGATGAGAGGAGGCATACGGTTGAGACCGAATTTGTGTCATTTGCCTATAGAAGGCTGTTCGATGTGGAAGTGGACGTGACAGGGGCAGAGTCAAGCTCTGATGCGGCGGACATGATTGCAGACAGACTGTATCAGGAACTGCCGGGGACCATGGAAGATGAGTCCAGGGACATGGTGAGGGTATCCCTCACAGGCGTGGTAAATGTTGAGAGCGAGATAAACACGGATTATCTGACTAAGCAGTTTCAGGATTCGTTCTACTATATGGAGATCTTGGATCACACGGATTTTCAGGTTGATTACATGAGGTATATGAATGATGCGTCCCTCAAGGGCGAATTCGTGAGGAAGGTCATGGGGCAGGATATGAGTGAAAATGACAAGGCATATGTGATCCAGACAGGACTCAGGGCTCTTGCGGGCGAGGAGATATTTTAAGTATGAGATTGATATCTTGTTATATAGATGGATTTGGCAAATTGAATAACATGGAAGTCCAGTTCGAGGATGGGATAAATACATTTGTCCAGGATAATGGCTGGGGTAAGTCGACTCTTGCTGCTTTTATCCGGGTCATGCTGTATGGCTTCGACGGTGAGACGAAGAGAAATGACATTGAGAATGAAAGAAAAAGATATCGCCCGTGGTCGGGGGCTGCCTATGGCGGAGAACTGGTATTTGAGAGCAGGGGCAGAAACTACAGGGTTCAGAGGACATTTGGCGCGAAGAAGAGCGATGACAAATGCGTGATATACGACGAGGCGACTCATGCTGTAACAGGAATGTTCACGGATAAGCTTGGGGAGGAGCTGTTTCATGTGGATTCTGCGTCATTTGTGAGAAGTATGTACATAGGGCAGGATGACTGCCGGACCTGGGCGACGGATGGGATAAGTGCTAAGCTTGGTAATATCGCTGACAGCACAGATGATATAAGCAATTATGAGAATGCCAGACAGATACTGAAGAATGTTATAAACAGGCAGTCGCCAACCAAGCGGACGGGGGAACTGTACAGGAGAAAATATGAGCTTGATGGGATGCGTGAGCAGGTCAGGGAGCTTGATGGAATAGACAGAAGTATAAATGAGCTGAATAAAAATATCCGTGAGATAGAAATGCAGAATCAGAACCGGATGGGACGACAGCGTGACAGTAAATATATCATGACAGGATTTTGTGCGTTGATCGCAGCACTTTTATCTCTGGGAATGTGGAAATTTATGCTTGGAATAGAAGAACCTGACGATATGGCTATGATTATATTTGTTGTATGTGCAGGTATGTTTTGTGTACTCGGAATCTACTACATTATACGCGGGATAAATGAAAAGATCAGGCACAGGAAGAATAAGGTGGAAGAGCCGGGGGATGCCGCTGATGATACCAGATCGGACGGATCAGATGATATATATACAGCCGATGACGAATCCGATATGGATGAGGAGATGTCGGTCTATATGGCAGAAAACATGAGACTTGGCGAGTATGCCAGGGAACTGGCGGAGCTCAAGCTTCGAAGACAGGAGATAGCTGCTGTGAAGGCATCGTTGGCGGATAAGAAAAAGGCTTTGGAAGACGATCTGCACAGATACGAGCTCAACGTAAAGGCGTACGAGCTGCTGGGGGAGGCCAGGGATACATTTGCAGTGGGACATTCGGTGCCAGTCATGGAGGCATTTGACAGGTATTATGAGTGCGTTACAGGAGAGCATGCAGGAAATGTACAGGCGGCCCCGGATATGACAATCAGGTACAGAGAGCAGGGAATGTACAGGGATTCTCAGACCTTGAGCTCGGGACTGGCGGATATCCTCGGAGTGTGTGTAAGAGTTGCAATAGTGGACAGCATGTATCAGGATGAAAAGCCGATGCTCATAATGGATGATCCATTTGTCAATCTTGATGACAGAAATATGGCGGGGGCGAAGAAATTTGTGGAGAAGATATCGGAAAAATATCAGATATTGTATTTCACATGCAGCCAAAATCGTGTACTATAGATACATAATAAATACTCAGGAGGAAGTATGTTGAGGACAATAAGGAAGGGATTGTATAAGTCGAATAACGTAAGATTTCTTGCTCTGCTCATCGCTGTGGCATTTGTTCTGCTGACGGAGATGGCGTGTGTGGGGAACATGACGGCCAAAGCGGAGACTGCAGGGGATGTGGCTGCATCTGTATATGCGGATACGGAGGTTCCGGGGGTGGCGACGCCTACCAGCGTGGTGGAGAAAACAGCACTTAAGATGAACAGCAGTACATATGTGTTTACGAACTCCACCGATGGCATGTTCAGACTCAGCTTTGCGGAGGGCGAGAGTTACTTCATTGGTTCAGGTGAGGACAGTGATACACTTATAACATATGCACTGATAAGATATAACTCCAAGTTTTATCTTGTCGCAGCGGATGACAGCGATGCAAATGTTCAGTATAACGGAAGCTACACAGACACCAGCTTTGAGATGCTGAAGTCAGCGAATTATAATTCTTCAAGCAGATATGTCAACATGAGTGTTAAGAGCGGCAATACCATAGAGCTCAAAAAGTTTACATTTGCCAGGGACTATTCTGTAGCTCTGACAGGATATTACAATGGAGTGTATTATACCGAGGGCAGTCCGGCGACAGGACTGTTCACAAGATCCGGGTACTGTGATTACTTTGTGAGTGGCAAGGCTGTTGTGGGAGATGGCTGGTACAAATATGGCAGCAGTTCACCGGCAGGGGAGCTTGTTGACGCGGATATATCCGGAAGCATGTCTGGAAATGATGTGAAGTATATCCAGCTTTTTGATGGGCATGTTGTGAGCGCTTATCACGGCAATTATTTCTACAGCTATAATGGAACAGTCAGGATCACCGTCAAGAATAAGGCGGTCATGGTAAATAATATAAAAGTCCTGTTTGACAAGAATGGAAATGCGTACAAGGGACTCAGAACAGAAAATTCCAGAGTGTACTACTACGAAGCGGGTATTCCGGTCAAGAACGTGGTGAAGCAGTTTGGAGAAGACTATTATTACTTTGGAAGTGACGGCGCTGCGGTGAGATCGACCTGGATCACATCAGGAAACTGCGTGTATTATTTTGCGGTGGACGGCAAGGCAGTAAGGCGGATGCAGTCGGGAAGACTGTACCAGTATTCGTCGGGGAAATGGACCAGTACGGCAACCGGTGTATACGAGGTAAACAGAAGATATTATTACTTTGTGAACGGTGCGAAGAGCAACGTCACGAAGTGGTATGAGATCTCAAGGGATAAGAAGTATTACATAAGAAACGGAGAGGCAACCTATTTTGTACAGGTGGACGGCATAAGATACAGATGTCAGAAGGTGTCGAGTGAGGGCGGCTGGACGGCTGCGGTGAATGCGTGGATACCTTCATTTGGACATGTTGTGCTCCACACGGACAGCACGGGAATATCTGATGCGATATATTACAGATCGACACATACTGTATCGGGATATGCAGACACGTACAGAGTATTCTCGAATAACAGATGGATAGTAAAGAAGAATTCTGTGGTGAGACTGCAGGACAACTGCAGTTACTTTGGTAAAACAGGTAAGGCTGTCAGAACAAAGGGCTGGCAGACGATTAGTGATTACAGTGCGGCTTATGTAGGCGATGAGGGAACTGTAACTGAATATGTGTATTATGACGAGAGTACAGGATATTCCGAGTACAGAAGTGGCAAGCTGCTCAACGACAAGTCTGAGGGCCTTAAGAACGCCAAGATCAACAACAAGAAGGTGTATTATTTCAGCGATGCAAATGGACGCTGCAGTAAACTCACGAAGATAGTAGTGGGTGATGTGGAGTATGAATTTGACAGTTGGGGAAGATGCTTCAAGACAGATTCGATAAGCTGGGATTTTGATGAATGGATGAAGAGGGTTGTCAATGAATATCTGGGCAAGACAGGAATCTACTGCAATGTATTTGTGGCAAATGCGCTTAGATACGCAGGCAGCAGCACTCCGGGAAGTGATATGTCAGTCAAGTACACTGACTTTGCAAATGGCGGATTCGTGATCAGTTCATCAAATATATGCTCAGACTGGGCACTCCGCAAGGTCATCGCCAAGGCGATTCTGGCGCAGAATGGAAGCTGGGGTGAGGCGACGGATTACGAGCTCACAGCGGACAGGGAGGACTTCTCATACGATGCGCTCCTGCCTGGTGATATAGTTGTCTACTATACGAATGGAGAGCCGACCCATGTCGGAATCTATTTTGGAAAGTTCTCTTCAGCGACTGCACTTAAGCAATATCTGAGAAAGCTTGGAGTTCCGGCTTCGGCATGTGAGGCATATGTGCATGACTGGGGTTCTAACAGCGGAAATATGCCTGAATACTGGATCATTCAGGGTGGAATGGGCAGCAGCGATCAGGTCTATATAAGCAATTCTGCATATGATCTGTCGGGACAGTATGCCATGAAGATAATTCATGTGAGACATTAGAATGTAGAGAGATTGACATAAATGTACAGGGAACTGTGCATGATAACAAAGAAAACACCATATATGAATACGGTGAGTGGATACCTTATATGGATCCTCTTTGCTGTAGTCGTATATGGTGTTTTTTTGTATTTGTTGATATAGTTAAGCCTGCAGGTTTGACATGAGCGATCCCGCCATCAGTCCTCCTCGGACAGTTCCTCCCATTTTGTGTAGAGCTCGTTGAGTTCTGTGTCGGCTTCGTTCCTCTGCTTTGTGAGGTCGTTCAGCAGACCGACATTTGTGGCGTTCTCAGGAAGAAGAAACTGTTCATCGATCTCTGCGATCCTGTTCTCAAGTTCCTCGATGGATGCCTCAAGCTTCTTCAGGTCATTTGCCTTCTTGCGCTGCCTTGCCGCTTCAGCTTTGCTTTCCTGCCATGAGAGCTTGGCCTGTGAGACAGCGGGAGAGGTCTGGGCCGGTGCGTCAGAGACTCCGCTTATTGGAGTGAATGGACTTCCTGAATCTGTGGAATACGTTCGGTGGGTCTCGTAGTAATCGTAATTGCCTATATAGCTTGTGAGCTGTTTGTCCCTTAACTCGATGATCCTTGTGGCCGTCTGGTTGATGAAGTATCTGTCGTGAGATACATACAGGACAGTGCCGGTGTAGTTCCTTATGGCATTCTCCAGTATCTCTTTTGATGTGATATCCAGGTGGTTCGTCGGCTCATCCAGAATAAGAAAGTTGGCGGAAGAGAGCATCAGTTTGGCAAGGGACACACGTCCACGCTCGCCACCTGACAGATCCTGTATCCTCTTGAACACGTCCTCACCTGTGAAGAGGAATGCCGCAAGGACATTACGGATTCTGGTGTTGGACAGATCAGGGTAGGCGTCGCTTATCTCGTCGAATATGGTGTTGGACATCGTGAGTACCTGATGTTCCTGATCGTAGTAACCGATCTTGACGCGTGATCCAAGTATGATAGCTCCGGCATCTTTGGATACAAGCCTGTTGATCATCTTCAGTATGGTTGTCTTTCCGGTTCCATTTCCACCTATCAGGGCGACGTGTTCGCCACGTTTGATATCCATATCTATTCCTGAGAACAGATTATTGTCGCCAAATGATTTGGAGAGTCCTTCGATCGTAAGAACATCCTCGCCGCTTAAGACATTTGGCTCAAGAGTGATCCTCATCTCGGATGCAACCTCGGTTGGCTTGTCGAGACGTTCTATACGTGAGAGCATCTTCTCACGGCTCTCTGCACGTTTGATGGACTTCTCACGGTTGAACTGCTTGAGCTTCGTGATGACCTCCTCCTGATGCTTGATCTCCTGTTGCTGGTTGAGATATGCCTTCATCATGTTCTCACGGATCTCTGCACGCTTTTGTGCGAAGTAGGTGTAGTTGCCATTGTATACCTGGCTGTGGCCATTGTCGAGCTCGACTATCTTGGTCACGATCTTGTCGAGGAAATAACGGTCGTGGGAGACGATGATGACGCTTCCCTGGTAGGATGACAGGAAGCCCTCAAGCCATGAGATGGATTCCATGTCCAGATGGTTTGTCGGCTCATCGAGGATGATGATATCCGGCTTCACCATGAGGAGTCTGCCGAGTGCAAGTCTTGTCCTCTGGCCACCGGACAGAGAGTCCGTGTGGCGGTCATAATCCTCCTTGGAGAAACCTAGTCCTTTGAGAACTCCATTTGCCTCGCTCTCACAGCTATAGCCGTTCTTATATTCGAATTCGTGGGTGTAGCGGTTGTAGAGCCCCAGAGATCTCTCGAGCTCCTCACCGGTCTGTTCAGCCATAGTGTGTTCCAGTTCGCGCATCCTGTCCTGAAGCTCAAGGATAGGCTTTAGTGCATCCATCATGACTCCGCGGACAGTGGTGTTGTAATTGCTCTCCTGATACTGGGACAGATAACCGATTGTCCGGTCCTTTGACACTATGACCTGACCGGAGTCAGCACTTTCCTCACCCATTATTATCTTGAGAAGAGTGGTCTTGCCGGCGCCGTTTATGCCGACTATAGCCATTTTCTCCTTTTCCTCAAGATGAAAAGAAATATTGTCCAATATAACATCTGTGCCAAATGCTTTGCAGATGTTCTGACAGTCTAAAATCATAATTTAACCTCTCATTTGTGTTCTAGCCTTTTAATTATATATACAAGCCTTTACTTTCGCAAGAAAATGGAGTGGATTTTATACTATAAGGGTGGAATTGCACTGTTTTTTATAAAATGTTCATATTATTTTAAGCAAAATACACAATTATTGTGATATACTAGATAAAGATATGCGTGGATATAGGAAAGACGCCGCAGGGCGGATTGATATATAATTACAGAAAAGGAATGATGGAATGGATTATAGCATCTATGACTATAATAGTGACGAGAAGCTTCTTCAGGAACAGGAGATAGAGGAGATCAACAATGTGAAGATGAGTCTGCTCAACACTCTTGTCACGAAGCTGAACAATGCGGGAATATATTTTAACAGTACATCGAGAATCAAGTCAGAATCGTCACTTCTGCACAAGCTGGAGACTGGTAAATACTCCATGCAGGAAGGTGGAAGAAAGATTCAGGATATCATAGGTATACGAATCAACCTGTTCTATCTGGAGGACATGGATATATGTGAGAAGATACTTGAGGAGACGTTTCTTCTGGACAATTGGTCCAAGACGAAGAATGAGGAGAACAAATTTGAGGCACAGAAATGTAACGGTGTGTTCAGGATACCGAGCAAATATCTGCGAAACATACCTGCAAGTGTGTGGAACAAGCCATTTGACCAGACATTTGAGGTACAGCTCAGGACGGTGCTCTTCGAGGGTTGGCATGAGATAGAGCATGAGATGAGATATAAGTATAAGCTGGGTTCTGATTCCAAGGAGACCGATCTGTGGACTGGACATGAGGATCTGTCCAGAGTCATGAACAGTATCATAGCCAATCTGGAGCTGTGCGACTGGTCTATCATGCAGATTTTCAACAGTATTCACGACTCACAGTACAAGGAGAAGAACTGGGAGAATGCCATAAGAAGCAAATACAGGCTCAGGATCACGCAGGATCCGCTTAAGCCTGAGCTCAGGGAATATCTGGACAACAATCCGGACATCGTGGCGCAGTTCCACACTGTGAGCAAGCGCGAACTGGTTGAGATACTGCTCAACAAGAAGTATCACAAGGAGCTGACTCCTGACAGAGTTATTTATCTGATCAACAAGGAGATAGTCCACAACGAGTATATATCAAGGCTGCTTGACAAGGAGCAGTTCGTTCCAGCGGTCAGACCAGAGGTGAAGACTGAGATAAAGCCTATGGTTCCGAATGTTGTGTACAGCCACAGGGTAGGAATACCTGCGGCGGGTTATGACAAGGCGTGTGAGATCATATACAAATGGGTCAGAGAGCACATCAGTATGGTGTTCCCACAGATGCCCGAGGAACTCACGAGTGTGGATTATTCCACCATAGGATATAAGGTATATATAACATATGAGGCCGGTGAGTTTCATATGGATTTCCAGCACATAAGCAATTCAGAGGCTGGTGCTATATGGCATGTGACAGTGGATATGGTGAGTGCCGGGGATATATATGATGTGAATGTGGAGAACATATGTGAGACCATCAACGTCAAGGAGAGAAGATACAGCAGGCCAAAGTTCATGAAGGATATGTTCAATCAGGTTGGCTTTGTAGACGCCGGGATAGTCATGGAGGAGGGATCAAGCCCTGAGGAGATCAGCTATGACAAGCTGAATGCGATTGTTGAGAGCCCTGACAGATATATGCCGATCATAGTCATAGTGAAGCCGGATGAGATACCAGACTGGGCGATAGACTGTGATGGATATATACTCAGAACGGATATGCTGAAGAAGACCCTCAACGGTTTGTGTCATGTATATCTGTGCAGTGGAGACTGCAAGAAGCGCTACGAGGAGGAGTACGGTAAGGAATCCGTGGATGGTGGAGTTATGATGTGGGAGAAGAACAGTAACTACCCGATATTCTACTCCATGGATATCATCAACCAGAGCTTCTT
The DNA here is from genome assembly GCF_003434675.1 of Coprococcus sp. AM14-16. NCBI lineage: Bacteria > Bacillati > Bacillota > Clostridia > Lachnospirales > Lachnospiraceae > Coprococcus > Coprococcus sp. AM14-16. The sequence continues at coordinate 1,115,305 of NZ_QTLL01000001.1, read as the reverse complement.
CGAGGAGGTAAACCACAGCATCAATGAGAATGTGGAGTACGAGAAATCCTTCAGATATTCGCTGAGAGAACAGGTTCACGATGAATATCTGAAATAACACAGAGGTAGGCAGACCATGAAGAAATGGTACAGGATAGCAGCCGTAGTGGTTGTCATGGTGGCTGTGATTGCTATGGTCATCATATCAGGCGTGAGACGGTCAGGTGAAAGTGAATATACAAGGAACACGATCACCATGGGAACGGCTGCGTCATTTACAGTGTATGGAAGCCATGGCAGTGAGAATATAGACGGGATGCTGAAGCTCATAGACAGCCTGGACAAGGATGTGCTGTCATGGCGCTCAGCGGACTCTGAGATATACAGGGTGAACAACACATATAAGCCTGATGAGGATATCACGGTGAGCAGCGAGCTTGCGGGTGTGCTGAAGCAGACGCTTGACATATCGAGGGCTCATGACGATCTGCTGGATATCACCATACGGCCTTTGGCGGATGTGTGGGGGATAGAAGATGGCAGGACAGAGATTCCATCACAGGCGGATATAGACAGTGCACTGAGGCTGGTGGATGTGTCAAAGGTAAGTGTGGATGGCGATACGTTAAGGATATCAGAGCCTGGTATGATGCTTGATCTGGGAGCAGTCGGCAAGGGATATGGCTGTGACATGGCAGCAGAGTATCTCAAGGGTACTGATGCGGCCGGTGCATGTGTGGCCCTGGGCGGAAGTATAGTCGTATACGGAAGCAAGCCTGATGGTACAGCCTGGAAGGTCGGTGTCAAGGATCCGAGAGCTGGAGAGGGAACGACCATGGGTGTCATAAGGTTTGGCGATGGGGAGACGGCATTTGTATCCACATCGGGAGATTATGAAAAGTATTTTGAGCAGGATGGCAGGAGATACCACCACATACTTGATCCCCGGACAGGATATCCGGCATGGAATGGCACTATAGCGGCCACGGTAGTGTGTGATAACGGACTGACCAGTGACGCCTTGTCCACACTGTGTATGCTGATGGATAAGGATAAGGCTATGAAGACCATTCAGGAGTATGGTGCGGAGGCCGTCATCATAGATGAGGATAAGAATGTGTATGTCAGTGAAGGCCTGAAGGACCGATTCACCATAATGGCAGAAGACTATAAATTGGCAGAGTGATGTGAAGATATGGCAGGATGGTTTAGAAAAAAAGATCTGATATTGTGTGTAGTCCTTTTAGTAGCGGGAATTATATGCTGGCTTGTCATGCGGCTTGTGCTTCCGACGGGCAATACCGCGGATGTGTATATAGATGACAAACTGGTGCAGACCATAGACATGACAGTCGACGATACCTATGAGTTTAACACGGACAGGGGCAGCAACACTGTTGTGGTTGAATCTGGGAAGATCCGTGTCAGTGATGCGGACTGTCCGGATAAGGTGTGCGTGGATATGGGCTGGAAGAGCAGGAGAGGAGAGACGATAACATGTCTTCCACACAAGCTTGTCATAGAGATACAAGGTGGCGGGGAAAGAGATATAGATGTGCAGTAGAGATAAAAATGATCAGAAAAGTTCAGAGACGGCGGTGGATAGAATGCATGGCTGGAGTACAAAAAGGATCACATACACAGGTATGTTCGTGGCCATAGCCATGGTATTTTCCTATCTTGAATCCATGATCCCGGTGAATATAGCTGTTCCGGGAATCAAGCTGGGACTTGCAAATATGGTCACCATAGTTGTCATGTACAGGCTGAGGATATCAGATGCGTGGATAGTGTCACTGGTGAGAGTGGTGCTGTCATCGCTGTTGTTTGGCAATATGACGGTTATGGTATACAGCATGGCGGGAGCGGTGTTGTCACTTATGGTCATGACGCTTTGCAGGAAAAAGGATCTGTTTGGTCTCCTTGGAACGAGCATACTAGGCGGAGTGAGCCACAACGCAGGGCAAATAGCAATGGCAGCACTTCTCATGAAGAGTGGCAATATCATGTTGTATATGCCGGTGCTGTGCATATCGGGAACTATAGCCGGTGTGTGCATAGGCCTGGCGGGGGCTGTGCTTGTCAGAAAGCTTCCGTCCATAGAATATTAGAATGATATCCGAATGAATTTATAAATGATCACATGTAAGATACAGAAAAGACATAAGTGTCTATATCTTATATGTGATCGTTTTTTATGCGGATAAGCAGAAGAATTTCCATATTTTAAAATGATAATATATCCCCATTTAGGTTGTTTTTGAGGGCTTAAAGCGTTATTATATAGGGAGATTTTTTTAATAAAAATATATAAGGAAAAGAGGTAGAACATGGGTTTGTTAACATTTCTGGGCGGAATTCATCCATATGAAGGCAAAGAATTGTCAATGGAAAAGCCTGTCAGAGAATACCTTCCAAAAGGTGACTGCGTGTACCCGCTGAGTCAGCATATAGGGGCACCGGCCACACCTATAGTGAAGAAGGGCGACAGAGTCCTGGTTGGTCAGAAGATTGCGGAGACCAGTGGCTTCGTGTCAGCGAATATACATTCATCCATATCGGGAAAGGTCAAGGCGATCGAGCCGAGATATGTGCCTGGTGGATCAAAGGTTGAATCAATAGTTGTAGAGAATGATGGCCTGTTTGAGGAGATCGACTTTGCAGCAAATGTAAAAGATCTGTCCACTCTGTATAGAGAGGATGTGAAGGAGATCATAAAGGAGGCCGGAATAGTAGGAATGGGCGGCGCCGGTTTCCCTGCAAATGTCAAGCTGTCCCCGAAGAACGAGGATGCGATCGACTACATAATAGTAAATGGTGCAGAGTGTGAGCCATATCTTACTTCGGATTACAGAAGGATGATGGAGGAACCGGACAAGCTGATACTGGGACTTGAGATATGTATCAATCTGTTTGATCATGCAAAGGGAATCATCGCCATAGAGGATAATAAGCCAGAGGCAATAGAACTTCTCAGGGATAAGGTAAAGGACAATGACAAGATCGAAGTCCATGTGATGAAGACCAAGTACCCTCAGGGTGCCGAGCGTCAGCTCATATATGCTAACACTGGAAGATATGTCAACTCCAAGATGCTTCCAGCGGATGCTGGATGTATAGTTCACAATGTTGATACCATCGTGTCCATATATGAGGCAGTTATAGAGGGAAGACCACTCTACACAAGGATAGTCACCATAACAGGTGATGCCATAGAGAATCCATGCAATCTTATGGTGAGGATAGGAACAAACTGTCAGGAGCTTATAGAGGCTGCGGGTGGATTTAAGGATGGTGTGGTTCCTGAGAAGGTGATCTCAGGCGGTCCTATGATGGGAAAGGCACTTTTCTCATTGGATGTTCCTGCAACCAAGGGAGTGTCGGCACTGCTGTGTATGACACATGACGAGGTGGCAGACCTTGAACCGAGCAACTGTATCAGATGCGGACGCTGTGTTGATGTGTGTCCGGGACGTATTGTTCCTTCGATGCTTGCTTCACTGGCTGAGCATGGGGATACAGAGGGATTCCTGGCTCACAACGGAATGGAGTGCTGTGAGTGTGGATGCTGTTCGTATGTGTGTCCGGCGAAGAGACATCTGACACAGACCATTGCGGGAACAAGAAAATCCATCATTGCGAATAAAAAGAAGTAGGAGGTGTACATATTGGATAATACATTTAAGATTTCGTCATCTCCACATGTCAGAGATAAACGAAGTACACAGAGCATTATGCTGGATGTGATCATTGCTTTGCTTCCGGCAACCGTATTTGGAATCATCAACTTCGAGCTGAACGCTATGATACTTATACTCACATGCGTGGTCTCATGCGTGCTGTTTGAGTGGCTGTACCAGAAGATGATGAACAGAAAAGTAACCATAAGCGATCTCAGTGCAGTTGTAACAGGACTTCTTCTTGCACTGAACCTCTCACCGGATGTACCGGTGTGGATGGCGATACTCGGAAGTGCATTTGCCATTATAATAGTTAAACAGCTCTTTGGAGGACTGGGATTCAACTTCATGAATCCAGCGCTGGGCGCAAGATGTTTCCTTCTCATATCATTTGCAGGAAGAATGACATCATTCTCGTATGATGGTGTGACAACTGCTACACCTCTTGCAGTGCTCAAGAACACAGGGGATCTGGCAAATGTCAATGTACTCAATATGTTTCTTGGAAATATACCGGGAACCATAGGTGAGACATCAGTTGTATGTTTACTTGTTGGTGCAGCTTATCTTCTGATCAGAAGAGTTATAAAGCCGGTTATTCCATTTACATATATAGGAACATTTGCGGTGCTCATTATGATATATGCGGTTGCATCGGGTAGAGGTTTTGATCTTACATTCCTCGCAGCACACCTGTGCGGTGGTGGTCTGATGCTTGGAGCATTCTTTATGGCAACTGACTATGTTACATCACCAATCACACCTGCGGGTAAGGCCTTGTTCGGTGTGATACTTGGTATACTCACATTCTGTTTCAGAATATACGGAGGATCAGCAGAGGGCGTATCATATGCGATCATATTCTCCAACCTGCTTGTGCCACTCATTGAGAGATGGACACAGCCGAAGAGCTTCGGAGAGGGCGCAGAGCTTGCAGCCCAGGGTGACACAGCCGGAACAAAGTCCAAGATGGATACAAAGTCGATTGTTATAGCAACTATAGCAATCATGATAATCACAGTCATAGCAGGATTTGCACTGGCTTATGTATATAAGATCACAAAGGATCCTATAGCAGTTACAGAGCAGAAAGCAAAGGAAGAGGCATATAAGGCGGTATTCGATGATGCGGATTCGTTTGACAGCTATGCTGACTTTGATGCCGATGCGGCTGCAAAGATCCTGTCAGATGCCGGATATAACGCAGATATAGATGAGATCGTGGAAGCAAAGGGCAGCGATGGTTCAGCACTTGGATATGTTGTGACTGTCACATCACATGAGGCGTATAGTGGAGACCTTCAGCTTGCCATGGGAGTCAGAGCGGATGGAACGACAAATGGAATTTCATTCCTGTCACTCTCAGAGACTGCAGGACTTGGTATGGAGGCTGACACAGACAGCTTCAAGTCACAGTTTGCAGGCAAGAAGGTCGACAAGTTCCAGTACACCAAGTCAGGTGCAACAGTGGACGAGGAGATAGATGCCCTGTCAGGAGCTACCATCACAACAAATGCGGTTACCAATGCGGTGAATGCGGGACTTGAGTATGTGAAGTCCATAAATGGCGGTGCTGCTGATTCATCTGCAGCGTCGAACGGAGGTGACAAGTAATGGGAAAATGTACAGAGCGTTTATATAATGGTATTGTGAAAGAGAACCCGACCTTCGTACAGATGCTTGGAATGTGTCCGACACTTGCGGTTACATCATCAGCCATCAATGGCGCAGGAATGGGACTTACGACCACATGTATCCTGGTGCTCAGCAACTTCATGATCTCAGCACTCAGAAAGGTTATACCTGATAAGGTCAGAATACCATCATTTATAGTTATCATAGCTTCGTTTGTTACTATCATACAGTTTCTGCTGCAGGCGTACCTGCCATCACTCAACAGCAGCCTTGGACTGTATATACCACTTATAGTTGTAAACTGTATCATCCTTGGTCGTGCCGAGGCATATGCTTCCAAGAACAAGGTGCTTCCATCTATATTTGATGGACTTGGAATGGGTCTTGGATTTACAGTTGGCCTTACACTTATAGGAATGTTCAGAGAGCTTGTCGGAAAGGGCTGTGTATTTGGATTCCAGATACTTGGAGATGGCAACTTACTTCAGAACTCATCGGGAATTATAAAGGGTATAGGCAATGCACTCAGCCTGTACACACCTATAACAATATTCGTACTTGCACCTGGTGCATTCTTCGTGCTTGCATTCATCATAGCATTTATCAACAAGAGAAATGCAAAGAAGGCAGCCGAGGCACTGGCAAATGGAGAGGAGATCCCGGCAGCATGCAGACCGGACTCATGTGCAGGCTGTATCAATGCAGCATGTTGTGGCAAGCTGGTTTCAGAGAATCCGGCTCCTGTAAAGGCAGCAGAGGCTCCGGCGAAACCTTCAGCGGATGCAAAACAGGTTAAGAAGCAGGAAGAGACACCTGCAGCGGCAGATAAGGATGCAGCAAAGAATACAGCGCCAGAGGCTGACAAGCCAGATGAGGCGAAGAAGGATGAGCCAAGACTCAGCCCATATGCACCGACCAGAGAGTCAGTCCTCGCCGACATAAAGCTTGTTCCGAATGCGACAGGAAAGATGCTTAAGGAGCATGCTGAGGAAGTTCAGCAGGAAAAGACGCCAGATGAGGAGCAGCAGACTGTTACAGAGACTCAGTCAGACAGTCAGGACAATCTCCAGAATGAGAAGTCAACAGAGCAGCCAGCAGTAGAACAGGAAGTAGCAGACAAAGTGGCAGCAGAGCAGCCATCAACGGATCAGCCGACGGAAGCAGAGCAGCCAGAACACTCTGCAGAGAACGAGCCAGCAGATTCCGACATAAAGCTCAAGGAGACAATGGCTCATATAAAGAAGAAAAAAGGAAAGGGAGGTAAGAGATAATGAACATTTTATTGTTAGCCATCGGAGCGGCACTTGTAAATAATGTTATCCTCAGCCAGTTTCTCGGACTGTGTCCTTTCCTTGGAGTGTCCAAGAGTGTCAACACAGCAACCGGAATGGGCGCAGCGGTTGTGTTCGTCATGACCATAGCTTCATTTGTCACCAGCGTTGTGTATTACGGCATACTGAGAAGATTCGGACTTGAGTACCTCAACACCATAGTGTTCATCCTTGTGATCGCAGCACTTGTACAGTTTGTTGAGATGTTCCTCAAGAAGAAGGTCAAGTCATTGTATGAATCACTTGGAGTTTACCTTCCACTGATCACGACCAACTGTGCCGTGCTTGGTATCGCTCTCTCAAATGTACAGAGCGGTTACGGTATACTTGAGAGTACCATCAACGGATGTGGCTCTGCAGTCGGATTTACTATAGCCATAGTGATACTTGCAGGAATCAGAGAGAGACTTGAGCACAGCCCTATACCTGAGGCGTTCAAGGGAACCCCTATAGTTCTCATCACATCAGGTCTTATGGCGATCGCGTTCTTCGGTTTCTCAGGATTGATATAAGGAGGGTGCGGATATGACAGGAATATTGATAGCTGTGGCAGTCGTCGCAGGCGTAGGTATTGTGATAGGTATCCTTCTGGGTGTCGCAGGAGAGAAATTTAAGGTAGAAGTAGATGAGAAAGAAATAGCAGTAAGAGAGCTCCTTCCGGGAAATAACTGCGGTGGATGTGGTTATCCGGGATGTGACGGACTGGCAGCGGCCATCGCCAAAGGTGAGATGCCGCCATCAGCGTGTCCTGTTGGAGGCGAGGCAGTGGCAGCGAAGATCAGTGAGGTCATGGGCGTGGAAAACGCTGAAAATACAAGGTATGTGGCATTTGTCAAGTGTGCAGGAGACTGCGAGAAGGCGAAGGATGTATACGAGTATGTTGGACCAAGGGACTGTAAGCTGGCACAGAACAATCCAAACAGCGGTCCTAAGGCATGTACATATGGATGTACAGGTTATGGCTCATGTAAGGCAGTATGTGAGTTTGGGGCTATTGACATTATAGATGGAATTGCGGTAATTAATAAGGAGAAGTGTAAGGCATGCGGCAAATGTGTCACAGAGTGCCCGAGACACTTGATAGAGCTGGTTCCATATGATGCAGAGAGACTTGTCAGATGTAATTCCCATGACAAGGGTCTTCAGGTCAAGGCAGCCTGCAGCGCAGGATGTATCGGATGTACACTGTGTGCAAGGAACTGTGAGGCTGGAGCCATCACGATAGACAGAAACCTTGCTCACATAGATCCGGAGAAGTGTACAAATTGTGGTGCATGTAAGGCCAAGTGCCCAGTAAAGATAATATCGTAAGAAGGTCCCTCCGAAGGTGGGAGATTTCTTGCGATGACGCGGACGCCGCGCGGAGCGCCTCTAATGCGTCTGCACTATAATATCGTAAGGAGAAAATTATATGAGATGCCCATTTTGCTCAGCAGATGATACAAAGGTTATCGATTCCAGACCAGCGGAGGATGGAAGTGCGATCAGAAGAAGAAGACAGTGTGACGCCTGTGGTAAGAGATTTACCACATATGAGAAGGTGGAGACCATACCTCTCATAGTCATCAAGAAGGACAAGAACAGAGAGACTTATGACCGTTCCAAGATAGAGTCAGGTGTCATAAAGTCATGCCATAAGCGTCCGGTTTCAGCGGAAGCAGTCACAAAGTGCATAGATGACATAGAGAACACCATCTTCAACATGGAAGTGAGAGAGATAGAGAGCACGACCATAGGTGAGATAGTCATGGATAAGATCAAGGATCTTGATCAGGTAGCCTATGTAAGATTTGCATCAGTGTACAGAGAGTTCAAGGATGTGAATACATTTATGGATGAGCTGGGCAAGCTGCTCACCAGCAATTCGGAGAAGCGATGATAGAGACATACAACACGATATTACAGGAGGGGCAGGACGAGATAGTCGAGAAGAAATCACGATTCATCGGCTATGCAGTCCCTGTGTCCTCGGAGGAAGAGGCATATGCCTTTGTCGAGAAGATCAGGAAGCAGCACTATGATGCAAGGCACAACTGCTATGCATTTGCCATAGGCAGCGAGAATACATTGCTAAGATTCTCTGATGACGGAGAACCGCAGGGAACGGCTGGAAAACCCATCTTGGAGGTTATCACGGGGAATGCGGTGGTTAATATATGTATAGTGGTCACAAGGTATTTTGGTGGAACACTGCTCGGAACAGGTGGTCTTGTGAGAGCATACACCGAGGCAGCCAAGCTTGCACTGTCTGATGCGGGTATACATAAGATGCAGCTTATGAAGCTGGTGAAGATAACCACGAACTACAACGATTCGGGTAAGGTACAATATCTTCTCAGCAACAGTGATGCACTGATAGACAGTACGGATTACACTGCAGATGTGTGCTTCAATGTGGCGGTGCCGGCTGACAGCTATGGATGTCTGGTAAAGCAGATCACAGAGTCTACATCTGCGAGAGCATTGATAGAAGACTCAGGAGAAGAGTACAGATGATGATGAATGGCAGAGCTATAGTAAATATCTTATAGCGCCTGAATATCACTCTGAATATGAGTGCAGCAGCAAGGCTGATGACTGACACTGCGGCGATATGCAGCAGGACATTGAGACAGCCATTGGTGCCGGAATATATGATCAAGGATATAAAGCTGATAATGGCAGCGGGAATAATTCCCGCTGCTATATTTTTTACACAGAATCCGGCTTTTTTTCTGGAGGAGAGGATAGAGTAAGCCCCACAGTCCAGATCTCGGAGATAGTTCTGAAGTCCCAGGAGAGAACATACGAACAAAGTTATGTAAACCAATATTTCCACAGGAAAATTGTTTGGCGCAATATCTGTCGATGCCGTGTATTTTCCGGTGAGTCCGCTCTCGATGGTGAAAATGTCCTCATTTTCGATATATCCCTTAAATCTATCACTGATGTATTCTGACATCTGGGTCTCGTCGTATGGGACATTTGACAGATAATGATCCTGGAGCATACATACAGACATGTCTGCCGCATATGCATACAGGAGGGCGGCATACACGGATTCTTCGGACACAGACTGGAATGAGCTTCCATCGGTTGTATACACGGTTATGTGGCGCTTCCCGTCAGAGTGGATCATTGATTCACTGAAACCATCAGGAACCATGTACGCGGAGTCGATCCTGCCGGATGCTACATCATCCTTCATGTCTTTCAGGGATTCATAGTGCCTGAAGGTAAATCCCGTGGATGTCGATGTGAGATACGACAGGAAAGCATCCGTGTGTTCGTCAGAACTTTCAATATACACGCCGGACACGATCTCGGTGCTTTGCTTTCTGGCTGGCAGAAAGCTCACAGCGATCAGCACAGCGGGGATGACCAGCAGAACGACGATCATGGCGGGACGGCACAGTATTCTCTTTATAAGTAAGTTTATCTGTCTTATATGGTTCATAGATGTATCTCCGTAAATTTATGATAAATATATGCACAGTGTCTGCACAAGCTTATTGAGCAGCGATCCATGGCATATATCCTTTGCAAAGTTTGGAAGCATGGCTTCCGGTATGAATAAGCCGCTCACATAGGCCAGTATGACAGTGACCACAGTGAGAAGCAGTGTGCAGCCGTGTATCCCTGCGGGAAGCAGACTTATGAGCAGTGTATATACCGCGACACATGTAGCTATGACGATTCCGAACAGTATCCCGCTCATGTGGATATTTACATGCAGTTCATCGATAAACAGTGATGCCAGGGCGAGAGCCATGTATACAGTTATATAAAGGATATACAGCCATATGAACATGGATATGAAATTGCTGACATTGCGTCTGACTTTGCCAATTCCCTGTGACCTGAGCTTTGTTATGTAAGAGGCTGGGAGGTCGAGCAGGAATGGGAAGAAAACAACGCTGCACAGCATCATCATGAGAAGAACCGCCGCACTTGTGTAGAAGTCGGTGGTATTTGCTGCTCTGGTTGCATTTATTTTGTCGACGGTGAAGTTGGCAGTCCTGTCAAGAACCTTAGTCATGAACATGGCATTTACATCGTTGCTGAGCGTGTCCTGAATATCCTCGGGAAGCTCCATGTTCCTTCCTATCGCCTGAACCGAATATATGGCCGCCTGGGATATGCCAAGCATGGAGGAGGTGGAGCGGAAGAGGTCATTCAGCACAAATGTATCGATGGACCGGTTGTCAGAATAGTATACCTCGACAGGTGTGTTCGTTCCGTCCATGATGTCGCTTATGATATTGTCAGGGACGTAGATCACAGCGAACAGGTCTCCGTCAGAGAGCCTTGAAAGGGCTGTATCCTTGTCTGAAAATTCTGTGAATACACATGATGAGTGGTAGCTGTCCATATCAGATATCGTGTTGTATGCCATCTGTGCGGTTTTTGAATCTGCACTCATCACGATTCCGATTGAAAGTGGTTCGGAGCGGTCATCAGAGTAGATAAAAGAGTTCGCGTTTAACGCAAGACACAGGAAAACCGTCATCATGACAAATGCTGCGACTACCATGTATATTCCATAATGAGCTATTCTTTTCAAATCAGTTCGTATAAGTCGGTAAAACATAAAACTCCTTTAGATAAAGCTATGATCTGATCAGATTGATGTAGGTTTCAGGTGAGGTGTATCCGGGTGAGATATTTCTGTCTATGGCCAGTTGGATGTGTCCATTTTTCAGTGTGTATATCTTGTTGCATATATCCAGCGCAGATGTCTCATGTGTGGCGATGATGACACTTCCTCCATGTGATATGTAATTCTGGAGATAGCTCAGTATCCCGTTCTTGCATAGAAGATCAAGCGAGGCCAGAGGTTCATCGAGAAGAAGCAGATCCGGGTCAGACATCATCGTGATGGCAAGGCTTAGCCTCTTCTTCATTCCACCGGAGAGCTTTGAGACACGTTTGTCCAGAAATGAATCCACACCGAGAGACTGACATATGCTCATATTGTGGGAGTTCATGACTGTTTTCCTGCTTCCGGGGTGCCACAGTCTGATGTTGTCAATGGCTGTGAGTTCCGGTATGAGTGGATTGTCCTGTGGGAGCAGAGCAGCATTTGCCTGACAGTCGAAACCGAAGCACCCTGAGTCTGGCTTTATGTTTCTGGATAGTATTCCCAGCAGGGTGGATTTACCCGATCCGTTGATTCCCAGAAGGGCGATGCATTCACCCGGGGATACGGACAGTGACACATCTGTCAGAACTTTATTTTTGCCGTAGCTTTTGCTCACTGAAGAGACAGAAAACATCTAGTATTCCTCCTCTATTACCTGAAAATCAAGGTAGTCAAAATCTATATCCTCCACAAAGTTATCCGCTGTGAATCTGGTTCTGGCGTGGTGGATAAACTCATCCTTATTCTTCTTAAGCCACACCGGCTTTGCCAGGTCAAACTCGTAGCACATATCCTCAAGGGCCTTGTATACCTTGTGGGTACGCGTCATCTCGTAGTCGGATATGCATATCACGGTATCCTTCATGAGGTGGTTATCTTTTATAAGTTTTCCCCATACTCTAAACATATATTATCCTCCATAAGGGTTATTTGAGATCGTACCTGACTAGTATATAACATTTGTGCACAGAATTAAAACAATAAAGACACAAATATGACACATTTACTGCGTATAGTAACAACTGTAAGAAAGAGAAAGGTACCGATTACAGGAATTAAGATAATAAAGATGCGAAAGGATGATAGAGATGGAACAGGAAAACAAGAACCAGATGAATGGAAATAGTGGTCAGGCACCACAGCAGGATGGTCTGTATCATTACAGCTATATGAACAATAGAGGAGATTCAAGATTTGACAGACCTTCAACAAATGCTTCACAGCAGACACAGAATGTTCAGGGCGCACAGTCAGCGCAGAACAATCAGACAGCCGGTGTACATGGCTCAGCACAGAACGCTCAGACTGCCGGCGCACAGAGTTCATCGCAGAATGCTCAAACAGTCGGTACACAGAACGCTTCATATTCAGGTTTTCAGAGAAATGTAAATGGCATGGAAGCATGGTATGACAGCCAGAGAATGAATCAGAGTTATCAGAATCAGGCAGGCAATCCAATGAACAATATGGGAACAGGAAAGCCTTCAGATAACAATATGAGACAGAAGAAGGCAAAAGATAAGAAGCCAAAGAACAGGAAGAGCGGATTTGGCAAGAAGGCAGCAAGTGTGGTTGCAGCGGCTGTTGTATTCGGACTTGTGGCAGGCGTTGTATTCCAGGGGGTCAGATATGGATCGGATAAGCTTCTCGGCAAAGATTCGCAGACCACAACAGAGCAGAGTGCTGAGGGTTCAACAGAGAACAATGCACCACAGCTCAAGCAGGCATCATCAGACACGACAAGTACAGTGTACGATGTGTCAACGGTTGCCAAGAAGGTTATGCCTTCCATCGTATCGATCACAGGAACATACGTAACAACATATGATTACTGGTTCAATTCATATCAGCAGGAGTCAACAGGAGCCGGTTCAGGTATCATCATCGGCAAGGATGACCAGTACCTGTATCTTGCAACTAATTATCATGTGGTACAGAATGCTAAGTCATTGTCAGTTACATTTGTCGATGACAAGAGTGCAGATGCGGTGGTAAAGGGATACGTTGAGAACAATGATATAGCAGTTGTCACAGTTAAGCTTTCGGACATATCGGATGACACTTTGAATGAGATAAAGGAGATTCAGGTAGGTTCATCGGATGATCTTGCAGTGGGTGATCCGTGCGTGGCAATCGGAAATGCACTTGGATATGGACAGTCAGTTACAGTTGGATATATAAGCGCACTTAACAGAGAGATAAGTGCTTCAGATGAGACAGTAAAGGTACTTCAGACAGATGCAGCCATCAACCCTGGTAACAGTGGTGGTGCCCTTGTCAACATGCAGGGCGAGCTGATCGGTATCAACACAGCCAAGTATTCAGATACAAGCGTTGAGGGTATGGGCTATGCACTTCCTATATCAGATGTACAGGATATAATCAATGACCTGATAGCAGGCAAGAATGTGTCAAATGATGGAACAACATCAGGACAGGCTTACCTCGGTATATCTGCCCAGACCATCACAAGCCAGTACGCACAGCTCCTGAACATGCCTGAGGGTGTATATATCTCATCAGTTGAGCAGGGTTCAGCAGCAGAGGAGTGTGGACTCCAGTCAGGAGATATCATTTGCAGCCTTGACGGTGAGGACATAGCAGATATGGAGACATTCCACGACAAGATCGTGGCCTGCAATCCTGGCGATAAGGTAACTATCGTATACTACAGAAACAACAATGGTAACTACGAGAAGCAGACTGCTACAGCTACGCTGAAGGAGAAGCAGTGATAAGTCAGATAATTCAGTGGTGATTTAGCACGGAGCTAACAGAACTGAAAGTCTATATATTGATATAACGGCACCTGTAAGTGAAATTACAGGTGCCGTTTTGTATGTAAGATATGTGGCTGTCAAAATTGTAATCTGCCTGCATTGTATCGGAAGTCCTCGTATTCATCCGGTATGCGGTCAAGTTCGGCGGTAAATGCCTGTGGATTGTAAATTTGCTTGCAAATATACTTTAAATGGTGCATTATAAAGAGTACGCTTAAGTATAGCGTAAGATTCGGAAAAATGAAAAAGAAAGGTTTACATAACAATGTACAAAATACTTTGTAAGGATGGAAGGGCAAAGAGAGCTGAATTTCAGACTGTTCACGGAACAGTGCAGACACCTCTGTTCATGAATGTTGGAACGGCAGCAGCCATAAAGGGAGCTGTGGCAACAACGGATCTCAAGGACATAGGATGTCAGATCGAGCTGTCAAATACATATCATCTCCATGTGAGACCTGGGGATAAGATAGTCAAGCAGATGGGCGGTTTACATAAGTTTATGTACTGGGACAGACCGATACTCACTGATTCAGGCGGATTCCAGGTATTCTCCCTGGCGGGACTCAGGAAGATCAAGGAGGAGGGCGTAACCTTCAATTCCCATGTCGATGGACGCAAGATATTCATGGGACCTGAGGAGAGCATGCAGATACAGTCGAATCTGGCATCTACAATAGCCATGGCATTTGACGAGTGTGCCCCTGCACTGGCTGACAGACAGTACGTGGAGAATTCTGTTGCGAGAACAGCCAGATGGCTTGTCAGATGTAAGAATGAGATGGAGAGACTTAACAGTCTGCCGGATACGATCAACAAGAATCAGCTATTGTTTGGAATCAATCAGGGTGCCATATACGAGGATATCAGAATAGATCACGCCAAGAGGATCAGCGAGCTTGATCTTCCGGGATATGCCATAGGAGGACTTGCGGTAGGAGAGACTGCAGAGCAGATGTACCACATACTCGATGTGACCGTTCCGTATCTGCCTGAGGACAGACCGACATACCTCATGGGTGTTGGAACCCCTGCAAATATACTTGAGGCGGTCGACAGAGGTGTTGATTTCTTCGATTGCGTATATCCATCCAGAAATGGACGACACGCCCATGTGTACACGAAGCATGGCAAGCTTAATCTCAAGAATGCGAGATTTGAGACAGACGACAGACCTATAGAGGAGGGCTGCGGATGCCCTGCATGCCAGCACTATAGCAGAGCGTACATCAGACACCTGCTCAAGGCAAATGAAATGCTCGGTATGAGATTTTGCGTCTTGCATAATTTGTATTTTTATAATAATATGATGAAAGACATCAGAGAGGCTATAGAAGGAGGAAGATATCAGTCATATAAGAAATCGATGCTTGAGAGCCTTGCTGGTGGAGAAGAGTAATCAAAAAGGAGACCAGAGAATGAATTCACTTTCAACAATTTTATCATCGTCAACAGGAACACAGGCCAGTGGCGGTTCATCAGTTATGTTTATTGTTGTATATATTGCCATATTTGCTGCAATCATTTACTTCATGATGATCAGACCACAGAAGAAGCAGAAGGCCAAGACAGACCAGATGCTTTCACAGATGGAGCCTGGTGATAATATCATGACAACCAGTGGTTTCTACGGAACCATCCTTGATGTGGTTGATGATTCAACTATCATCGTAGAGTTTGGTAACAACAAGAACTGTCGTATACCGATGCACAAGAGCGCTGTTGCAGAGCTTGAGAAGCAGGGATCATCAACAGTCACAGATGATGATAAGGATAAGAAGTCAAAGATATAATAAAGGTATCATCAGAGTAAATAAAAAAGCGGTCATTATACAGTGACCGCTTTTTTTATATCCTGAAATACAGCTTCCGTGATCCGAAGGCCGCCCCTTCCGGTTCCCACGGATATGTCGGGTTTGGCTGCGCCGTGGAAGTCGGAACCTCCTGATATGAGGAGCCCGTGTTTTCTGGCGATCTCCCTAAGCCTTCCGGATTCATAGGCATTGTTGGAAGAGTGGTAGACCTCAAGCCCTGAAAGGCCATATGGCTTCAGTTCTTCAAGCATGTCCTCTATCTGTTTATATCCAAATCCGTATATGAGGGGATGGGCGATGAAGGCAGCCTTGCCGTAGGTTCTTATGAGTCTTATGGCATCGGCGGCCGGTGTGTCTGGTGTTGGAATGTAATATTTGCATTTCTTGCCCAGATACTTTTTGAACGCCTGGTTCATGTCCCTGCATACGCCTTCGGCTATGAGAATTCTGGCAAAATGAGCTCTTGTGACGACAGTATCAGGATTGCCATGCTGCAGCTTCTCCATGGTCATGTCTATTCCGTCGGCGCGGAATCTCTCACACATCTGCTCGTTTCGGTCGTATCTGGCCTGTTTGATGGCGGCAAGACGGGAGATGAGCTCAGGGTTCTTGTAGTCCATATAGAAGCCCAGAATGTGGATCTCCACACCGTTGTAGATGGCGGACATCTCTATGCCGGGAACTACCTCGATATGATGGTCACTGCTGTCAGAAAAGCCAGAGCAGTTGGTGGAATCACTGTTCTGGATCGGAGAAAGAGTGCTGTTCCAGTTATCTGCATATGTGATTGCATCTGCTACGCCGTCTACTGTGTCGTGGTCGGTTATGGCGATCGCTGCAAGATTCCTGTCAATGGCAAGCTGGCACACCTCTGATGGGGTGCAGGAGCCGTCGGAAGCGGTGGTGTGAAGGTGCATATCTATAAATCTCATGTTGAAAACCTCCGTTTTTATTTTTTATATCATGTATCTGAGCAGCGTCTGAAGCGGCGCATGTCTGGGTTGAATGTGCTCTGACAGAAGTATTGTATATCAGATAAATACATATGTTCAAGTGAATATGGTTACGGTCAAATGATATAAGCGGACATATGAACCCTGACAACTGTGCCTTGTTAAAAACTTTCTCAATAAGGCGCGCTGTACTTGATAAAGTACACGCAAATGCGACAAAAATTTTCAATAAGCTATGGACTTCATAACTGTTTTGTGAGAAAATACCACTGATGGTTTGAATTAGAGAATTCGGAACCGCTTTTAAGAATTCATATTTTGAAAGGAGTTTCACAATGATTTACACTAAGGAAGTTGAAAACATGTGCCCTGTAGCAAAGGGTGCAAAGCATGAGCCAGCTCCTATCCCAGAAGAAGGAAAGTGGGTTTACTCAAAGGAAATCAAAGACATCTCTGGTTTTACACATGGTGTAGGCTGGTGTGCACCACAGCAGGGTGCCTGCAAGCTTTCACTTAACGTAAAAGAGGGTGTTATCGAGGAGGCTCTTGTCGAGACTATTGGATGTTCAGGTATGACACATTCAGCAGCTATGGCAGCTGAGATTCTTCAGGGTAAGACAATCCTTGAGGCTCTCAACACTGACCTTGTGTGCGATGCTATCAATACAGCAATGAGAGAGTTATTCCTTCAGATCGTATACGGACGTACACAGAGTGCATTCTCAGATGACGGACTTGCAGTTGGTGCCGGACTTGAGGATCTTGGAAAGGGTCTTCGTTCACAGGTTGGTACAATGTATGCAACAAAGGCTAAGGGTGTTCGTTACCTTGAGATGGCAGAGGGCTATGTAACAGGAATAGCACTTGATGCAGATGACGAAGTTATCGGATATCAGTTCGTTTCTCTTGGAAAGATGACTGACTTTATCAAGAAGGGTGATGACCCTAACACAGCTTGGGAGAAGGCTTCAGGTTCATACGGACGTGTTAAGCCAGAGCAGGGCGCTGTTAAGATCATCGATCCACGTAAAGAGTAGTCGGAAATAGAGGAAAGGAGAACGAGACAATGGCATTATTTGAATCATATGAAAGAAGAATAGACCAGATAAACGCTGTACTTAACAGCTATGGAATCAGCTCAATCGAAGAAGCTGAGAAGATCACAAAGGACGCTGGACTTGACGTTTACAATCAGGTAAAGGGTATTCAGCCAATTTGTTTTGAGAATGCTTGCTGGGCATATACAGTAGGTGCAGCAATCGCAATCAAGAAGGGATGCAGAAAGGCAGCAGACGCAGCAGCAGCTATCGGCGAGGGTCTTCAGGCATTCTGTATACCAGGTTCTGTTGCAGATCATCGTAAGGTTGGTCTTGGACATGGTAACCTTGGTAAGATGTTACTTGAGGAGGAGACAGAGTGCTTCTGTTTCTTAGCAGGTCATGAGTCATTTGCAGCAGCTGAGGGTGCTATCGGTATCGCTGAGAAGGCTAACAAGGTTCGTAAAAAACCTCTTAGAGTTATCCTTAACGGTCTTGGTAAGGATGCAGCTCAGATCATCTCAAGAATCAATGGATTTACATATGTTGAGACAAAGTATGACTACAAGAAGGCTGAGCTCAATGTAGTATACGAGAAGGCATATTCAGATGGTATCCGTGCAACAGTTAAGTGCTACGGCGCTGACGATGTTCAGGAAGGTGTTGCTATCATGCACAAGGAGAATGTTGGTGTATCTATCACAGGTAACTCAACAAATCCTACACGTTTCCAGCATCCAGTTGCAGGTACATACAAGAAGGAGTGTATCGAGCAGGGTAAGAAGTACTTCTCAGTAGCATCAGGCGGTGGTACAGGACGTACACTTCACCCAGATAACATGGCAGCAGGTCCTGCTTCATACGGTATGACAGATACTCTCGGACGTATGCACAGTGATGCACAGTTCGCTGGTTCATCATCAGTTCCTGCACACGTAGAGATGATGGGACTTATCGGAATGGGTAACAACCCTATGGTTGGTGCTACAGTTGCTGTAGCTGTTTCTGTTGAGGAAGCTGCTAACGCTGGTAAGTTCTAAGTAAAATCAAGGCTTTTGGGAATTGTGAGATAATTCAGAATTTTCTAAAAACTTGTTCGCATTCAGTATAAAATGCGTTTTTGTCCACATTTTGTCCACGTAAATATACGTGGGCAGGATGTGGATTTTTTTATGTGAACGATTGGCAAAATACTATGCTTATACGAGAACTGGACGACAGTTGATATGCCAATGGACCGCGCGAAAATGCGCGTATTTAGCGCAAATTCGCTTTATTAGCGCATTTACGAAAATCTATTGACATGCATCCGATTTCGGTCTAAAGTGGGTCTACCGATCGGAAGAAACGCAGGACGAGGAAGGACATGACATATACCAGATACATTTTCCGAATCCTTGTATAATATATCTGAACAATGTATCTGAATCTGTTCCAGATACATATTCTTTGTCAGTAGATCTTGGATTGGATGCGCCGATAATCTATAGAGTTCCGGTCGTAAAACTTATGAATTGTTAAACAGAGGATATAAACAATAGAAAGATGGTCATTCTGGTTCCGTTCTTTCTGCTTAAACTCAGGGAGAGATTAAGAAAAAAAATATCGCACTCCAGAAAATATAGCATTGTTGAAAAGCCTTATAAAAACAGATATAATGGGTAGCATAGATAAGAACATTGAACTTGGAAATATAACACTTGAGGATGGACACAGCTTTATGGCAACTCGGAAAGAGGTTGAATTAATATCCCGATTTCAGAGAAAAGGCCTATATCAATGAATTCTGAGAATTATATATAAGACATTTGAAATAAACAAGGAGGGCATGAGATGGGCATTTATTTTAATCCAAGTAATGACAGTTTTACGAAGGACAAGAATAGTGGATTGTATCTTGATAAGACAGGTCTGCTTGAATATCTGAACAGAGTTATATGTACAAATGCTAATTGTACCAGTGTCAGTCATGCCAGACGATTTGGTAAGTCCCATGCGGCATTTGATCTTGCACTTCAGAATTTTATTTTTGACAAACGTCAAAAATATTGTATAATATACTTAACAAGACAGCCGAGCGATAGATACGTCCTATCCGTCCGGCAAAAACCATTTTAAGATGAAACACCTCATAGCTTAGTCGGCTGAGGTGTTTTTCTTATTTTCTATGATTCAGAATTGTCACAATAAGTATCGCAACGGTTAATATAACCATGAATTCCTCATATGTACTCATAAGGCACCACTCCCTTCCAAGACTCGAACGGATATGGTGTAACACCCCTCGGCTGCCCGGTTAAATACATTATTCTATTTTCATACAGAAGTAATTTTGATATATATACATTTTGGAGATCCCCATATAACGTAAAACACCCCGCATTAATGCGAGGTTTAATTTAAAAAGAATTACAAATTGTATGTATAAAATTGTAATTACAGTATAAGTTATATCAAAATTATAGTCAATGTAATGTAAGAACATAATAATATTTTATAACCACATACCACCTTCCGGAATACATTAAACTATATCATGGACAAGGAGGTGAATACGCATGGACAGATTCGCAGTATATCTTGTAGTTGTTGCGGTTCTTTGCACTTTGATATCGGTAATAACGGAATTTACGAAAGAGGTAGGAGTGCTGAAGAAGATTCCTACCTCTTTTCAGGTTTTGATCACCAGTGTCATTGTGTGTGAGGTGGGACTTTTTGTTGGACTATCATTTTATCACATAGCATTTGTGTGGTATTATCCTGTGGCTGCGTTTTTCGGGGCATTTGTCATTGCGATTATATGTACCCGGGGATGGGACTACCTGATATCGATATTCAAGCGGTTTTACAAGGGCGGAGATAAGGAAAGGTGGCATGAATAAGGGTGTTATGACAGTGACACATGTAATACGAGACAGATAAGTATAAGTTCGGAATAATGATCCTAAGATTGTCTCCTGATTCAATGTCTGGAATATTATATACAGACAAAAGAATTCAGGAGACAATTTTATGGCTTCTAATAAGGTTCCATTAAAGGGCTACATGGATGGTATAGATATATCAGCGTGGCAGGATACTATAGATATAACCAAGGTGCCTTGTGACTTTGTGATAGTGAAAGCTACGGAGGGCACGGACTACAAGAACAGGTATTTTGCAAAGCACTGTGACCAGGCGATGAAAGCGGGAAAACTCCTGGGGGCATTCCATTATGCAAATGGTGGCGATCCCCACAGTGAGGCTGAGTATTTCATAGCATACAGTAAGAAATATGTGGGCAAGGCGATACTTGTCCTTGACTGGGAGGGGCAGAATAATCCGCAGTTTGGCAGAAGTGACAGGGCATGGTGCAAAGAGTGGTGTGATCATGTGTACAGTAAGACCGGTGTTAAGCCCCTGATCTATATCCAGAAGAGCGCCATGGACAATGTAAAGGGCCTGGGATACAGGCTGTGGGTTGCACAGTATCCTGATTACGAGCGGACGGGATATCAGGAGCATCCATGGAATGAAGGTCAATACGAATGTGATATCAGACAGTACACATCCGTTGGAAGACTTCCGGGTTACGATGGCAATCTCGATCTTAACAAGTCATATATAGATAAGACGACATGGAAAAAATATGCCGCAAAAAAGACTGGCAGTTCACAGAAGAAATCGATAGATGTGATAGCCAGAGAGGTCATAGCCGGCGACTGGGGAAATGGCGATGACAGAAAGAACAGGCTGAAGAAGGCAGGGTATGATCATGTCAAGGTGCAGAATAAGGTAAATGAGATGCTTGGCAGATAGCTGCAGGTAAATGACATAAGAAAAATGGCAGGAAAACGAAGTATAAAATTAGTTCCGGCAAAAATGAAATTTATATGAAGAATCATCCACACCTGTTGACGAAGCGCAATATATACTATAGGATAGTGGAAAACAAAAGCCCCCGTCAGGGATACATGAAAGGAAAAGGTGATATATATGCCATATTATGGATTTTATTTTGACCCAACATATCTGTTGGTTCTCATAGGCGTGGTGCTCTGCATGATAGCGTCGGCAAGAGTCAAGACCACATACAAGAAGTATGAGAAGGTGGGATCGCGGTCAGGCTACACAGCGGACCAGGTCGCATACATGATACTCAGGAATGCGGGGATAACGGATGTGTCAATACATCACATCTCAGGAGATCTGACTGATAATTACAATCCTAAGGAGCATACGCTCAATCTGTCGGACAGCGTGTATGGTTCCAGATCCATCGCAGCGATAGGCGTGGCAGCCCATGAGTGCGGACATGCCATACAGCATGCAAATGCATATGCACCGCTCACCATAAGGTCAGCAATCATTCCAGCGGCAAATATAGGCTCAGCCATATCATGGCCGCTCATACTTATAGGACTTCTCATTCCGAGGGTTGATTACCTTATAACACTCGGAATCATATTGTTCTCACTGGTTGTTGTCCTACAGTTTGTGACACTTCCGGTGGAGTTCAATGCATCGAGAAGAGCCATGGCGATACTGGAGGGCAGCGGATATCTCTATCCGGATGAACTCAAGGGTGCAAGAAGTGTACTCACAGCGGCAGCTATGACATATGTGGCAGCTATGGTATCAGCATCACTTCAGTTGCTCAGACTTGTATTATTGTTTGGCAACAGGAGAAGATAGCGGAATTATAACAGAAAATATAAAAATGCATAAAAAAGTCTTGTGAATTTGTTGATAGTATTTGCAACTTTGCTATGGTAAAATGGTTAAAGTGGCAAAAATCTACATATTTGCAAGATTTTTTCTGCTATAGTGCACAATTATAGCGGGGATGGTCTGCGAAACAATTAATTAAGGGAGGGTAATTGATGAGAAAGAGAAGGCTACGAGGAGGTATAACGGCCTTGTCGGTGCTTGCGGCTATAGGTATGGCATCGGGAATAACGGCATTTGCGGCGGACGGAACACAGTCTGAAGCTGCGAATACGGGAAAGGGGCTGGAGTATGTATATGAGTCGTCAGGCTCTACACCATCAGGTGTCACGCTCAACGGCAATTCGGTAATCATAAAGCAGTCGCCGAATTCCACTGACAGCGAGCAGTTATTAAATATTTACAATGACAAAGACAGGGATGGAATCCTTGATGAGGGCGAGGAAGCTTTCGCATTGGATGGAAGCACGGACATACAATATGGCAATATATATGGAATCTATCATGGTAATGGCAGTTCGCCGATCTCCATAACCATAGACGGTGCTGAACTGCCTGTTGTATATGGAGCATTTGAGAGCACTGTTGAGACTCCGGAGAACATGACTGCGGTAACTATCAGTGTGAAGGGCGACGCGGCAGTTGAAAGTCTGTATGGACTTTTCAGAACATATTGTACTGGTGGTGTACTGATAGACACGGAGAAGTCAGTTAAGATAAAGACGCTCTATGGTCTCAGCACATCGACCATAGATGGAGACATCACGGAGAATATCAATTATAGCTGTGACGGCAACACATTTGTCACACTGGCTACAGATGGATATTACACAGGAAAGGCATACACTATTAATGGCGATGCAGTGTTCAATATGAAAGGAGCCAGCGCCAATTCAGTGTATCTCGTGCAGAATGGAGCTGTGCTCAGTAAGACACTGACGGCCAAGGTGACTGATTCCAAGGTAGACAGCCTGAACGGAGTTTCCCAGGGGGCAAAGGTTGATGGTGACGTGAGCCTTACATTTGACGGAATATCAGCCATAAAGGATGGAAGAAGTGCCAGTTTATATGGTGCGTCAAGTGCGACTATCCTTGGAAATCTGGACCTTAAGCTGAAAAGCCAGTCTGGATCAGAGATGTCTGTGTATGGCACCAATAATACAAATATAAAGGGAAATGTAAATGTCAGCATTGATGGCTCAGGAGCAAAGTTCAACACCATATATGGAATGTATGGCGGTATGCTGGGCGGAAGGGCTGATATAGATATAAAGAACTGCGCTGCCGGTTACACAACATGTGGCATGAATTCGGTTTCGTTCAGTCAGACTCAGCCGGAGGAAGAAGGAACATATACGTATACTGTGAACATGGAGAATATCACTGGCGCCAGCGGCAGGGTATATGGAATTTCAAATTGTTCCGGTATCACTTCTGCCAGAGTTGCAATGAAGGCTGTGGCAACAACAGATACATTAAATGGCATGTATCTGAGCACAGGTGTAAAAGGTGATATAAAGGCAGAACTTTACAACTGTAATGCAGCCTATGTAAATGCTCTGGAGCTGTCAAATGTGACGGTAAATGGTTCTGTAGATGCCATAGTTTCGGGCTGCAGCATTACGAGATCTCTGAATGTAGAGCAGGGCGGAAGCATCAGTAAGGATCTTAACATAAGCGTCAGCAACGTTATCAGCAGTTCAGCACGGTTTGTATACGGCGGTAGCTGTCTGGGAAATATGACGGTCAATGTGGATGGCATGAATGATGAATCCATAGTAGACGAAAATGGCGATCCGCTTGTGAACTCGTATGAATACGCGGGCAGCGACATGTTTACCATGATGGGCAACTTTGCACTGGCAGGGGAACTCAAGGCGGATATAGCAAAGATACATTTTGCAAAATGTGGACTCGCCGGAGGTGATTACAGTTGCGGAAATATCGGAACAAAGGTTGACATAACGTTGTCAGACAGCAGTATAAATGGACTGGCGGGAAATAATATTTTCTATCTGGCAAATGAGAGCTATTCTGGTTCAACCGAGAATACAGTTCCTGTTGATATAAAGATCAACAACACAGATTTTACAAATGCAGACGGAATAAGTTTCCAGATGTATATAGGTAATAACAAGGATGCAAAAGTTACATTTGATGACAAGTGCAGTATGCCGGAGAAGTATTATATGGCTCCAAGCATGAATACCACCGGCTCATCTGTTATAACCTATGGACAGAATATATATTATGGCGGACAGAATCTTGTGATAGACAAGGATGTAACTGCTGACAATATTTACTTTGGTAACTTCACAGAGAACGGAAGCCAGGGCAATGCCGTGATCGTTATCAACAAGGGGGTAACGGTAACTGCAAATGAGGGTATATATGCAGCAGGCGGTTCAAACATACTCCACAGTGGAATCCTCAAGGGAACATTTAAGGCGACTGATGGGTATCTGCCAAATATATTCTCAAAGGGGGGCGTAATAGAGGACTCGGCTGTAGGGGATGTTGCAAATGTAAATTATTCATTAGATGTTGTGTCCAACGATAAGGCCGCAACGTACACCATGACAGGCAAGACGTCACAGTATATTGATCCTGATGGTACATATGTCAAGGGCGGCGCAGATGTCAAGATAACACCGACCGTGAACAAGGGATATATTCTTGACAAGGTGACCTTCAGAGGTCAGAGCGACACAGCGGAAAATTCAGCGGTTGAATCAAATGGCGTGTACACGTTCAGCATGCCGAATGAGCCTTGTACAGTGACGGTCGTAACGACAGGAAAGCAGATCGTGGTATCCAAGACAACTGTTGACCCTTCAGCACTGCTTGGAAAAGAATACACGGCAGCTTCACCTCTCTATGACATGGCAGATCTTGTCATATCAAACGACGCAAGAGAGGGCGAGGTCACATACGAGATAGACGAGACAAATGGACTTCCTGAGGGACTCTCATTGATCGATGGCAAGGTTGTCGGAACGGCAAGCAAGCTTTATGAAGATGGAAAGAATGTCATAGTACATGTGACAGGAAGAAATGGTTCAAAGGCACAGCTCTCACTGAATGTGATCGTCTCAAATGAGGAGAAGAAGCAGGACAACCAGGATGGCCGAATCGTAGTTGACGAGGATGAGAAGACTATATGTCTCAACGGAACATCAGTGGTCATCCAGGCAAAGGACGACACAGAGACAGAGATATACGTGGACGACAATCAGGATGGACAGGCAGATGGCAAGACACCTCTGTACACCGGAGATCTGTCGGAGTACACGATAACAGGTGTCGAGGACAACGCCATAAGACGAAATATCAGGATCACCATGACGGGGGGAAATGTAAAAGCAATATACGGTGCAAAGGATTCAGAGCTTTCATATGAAGACGGCGATGCGGTGAGTATAAATATCCGTGGTGGTAAGGCAGCAACTATGTATGTTCTGTCGAATTCAACCGTGGATGGAACCATCGCATATGAGATCGCAGAGAACACTGTAGATAAGGGCGGATTTGCAGCGGATACAACATCAAAATATACCGGTGCATTCATGAGAAACAGCAAGGATATCGTAACTATCAGAGGAACCTACGTTGTGAATAAGAAGCTCACGGCAATGGCTCTGATAATCTATGACAGTGCGGCAGTTGATGTAAATGCTCCTGTTGAGGTAACGGATTATGTGTCACTGAACGAGAGATCATCCGCAGTATTTAACGATACGCTGACCGCTGACAGGCTTGGTTATTCAAAGTATGCCAAGGCAGTTGTGAATGGAGATACGAAGCTTGCGGCTCTCAATATGACACAGTATGACACGACACTCACAATAGGCGAGGATGCGCTGTTTGATGTGGGCAAGGTCAACATGACATCAGGCTGGGCAAGAGTATATCAGAAGGGTACGCTCAAGTGTCCTTCAGACCAGTTCAGCAACACAGGTGTGTGGGTGGCAGCAGGAAAATTTGCAGATGATATAGATGCCAGCGGCTGGACAGGAGTGTATTACAGCTATGCAGGCGGCTCAACAAACATGGACAACACATCAGCAAAATTGGCTGCACAGTCATATGTAGTTGAATATGAGAATGTCAAATATGTTGCCTGCAAACAGGCGATCACAGTTAGCTATACCGATGTGCCGGGTTACACAGCCTATGTGTCGGCAAATGGCGGCGAGCCGGTACAGGGAAGCAACGGAAGTGCAAAGGTGACAGGCCCGGATTCATCTATGTCTATTGTAGTGGATTATGTGGCAGACCAGATAGACATCAGTAAGGAATACGCAGATCCGATTCTGGCGGCGGAGACCAAGTACACAGCGGATTCACCAGCGTACGATCTCACGATCCTCAAGGTTACAGGAGATACCACAAAGAATTATGGAACTGACATGCAGTACAGATTGAAGAGCGGTTCGACACTTCCATCAGGACTTGTGCTTGAGTCGGGTAAGATAACAGGAACAGCCAAGAATGCAGGTGAAAGCACAGTAGTATTTGTCATAACAGGACGAAATGGAACACCGGTTGATTTCCCAGTGGTATTCAAGGTACTGCCGGCAGGCACGGAGATACCTGATATCAACAAGCTTGGTGTATCTGTGAACACAGAGGATAAGACCATTGATCTCGGTGGAAATTCAGCAGTGATAATAGTTGATCCGTCGGATAGCAGCAAGAGCTCAGTATATCTGGATGCTGATCATAATGGAGTGGCAGACGACAACAGACCACTCAGAATAGACGGAGAGGTTACATATGATCTGTCAGGCTACAGCATATCAGGCTATACGGACACAGCAAATAAATACACCGGTGACATATCGGTGACACTCAGAAGCGGAAATGTCGGCAATATATGTGCTGCGGGTTCAACTGACAGCAAGGCAGACCGAGTGACGATAGATGGAAATGTAACCATGACGATCATGAGCGGTTATGTGTCAGGCACTGTAGCTGCGGCAGGAAACGCTGATGTCAAGACAGTGACCTTCGCGGCAGAGGACGGAAGAGCAGGAAGCGTGGTATACGGTGCGTACAATACAAATGCGGAGAAGGTAGACTTCACATTTGCAAAGTCTGCACAGATGTACACACCGAAATCAACCAAGTCTGAGAATATGTATGTTACATCGGGTGGATCAGTATCCGGTGATGTGGATATAAGAGTTGGTATAACTGATCATTACAATACATTTATATACGGTGCGGATTACATGAACAAGCGCTCCTACTTCAACGGAGTGTCGGGAACAGCCGTATCCGGAAATGTGAACTGTGTGGTTGATGGAAGATGGTGCGCTGAGAAGTGCAACAACTTTGTCCAGCAGTCAGATGTGAAGGGAGATCTGTATGCCGAGATAAAGTCAGGAGAACTCAGAAAAAATGACGTCAACAATGAGCATAGCAAGGCATTGGTATTTAACTATGGTCACAGCATTGGAAATATATACGTCAAGGCAGGAACAGAGGGCGCTGTCACAGGTGACTTTGTACTTGCGGCAGGCGGTAAGGTTGGCAAGGTAGAGTATGTAGACGAGAATGCAAAGTCCACAGCTACTGTAAAGGGCACCGCTGACAATTACCGGGTTGAGAGTCTGGGTTCACTGTATATGTCTCTCGCCGGCAAATTAACTATAGGCGGAGACTACACACTTGACAGAGAGGTGGAGGTAAAACAGCTTGAGATCCTCAAGGATTCAAAGCTGACCATCGCCGATGGCGCAGTTCTTACAAATACATCGACAGCGACAGTTACCGGTGATGTTGAGAACCTTGGCACATGGAATGTGGACGGCGCTCTGACTATGACAGGATCACTGGTCAACAGAGGTGCATGGAATCTGAAAGGAAATGTTCAGGCTTCAGCAACAG
Organism: Coprococcus sp. AM14-16; assembly: GCF_003434675.1. Taxonomy (NCBI): domain Bacteria; kingdom Bacillati; phylum Bacillota; class Clostridia; order Lachnospirales; family Lachnospiraceae; genus Coprococcus; species Coprococcus sp. AM14-16. The sequence goes on along the minus strand of NZ_QTLL01000001.1, from coordinate 1,086,876 downwards.
TAGATAACTACGGGGATATCACAGCAGCAAATAGTGAGAGGATCACCTTGAATACAAATGCAAAGCTCATCAATAGAGCTGATGCACAGTTTACATTTGGCAACCTCACAAACAGTGCAATGATCGTAAACTATGGTAATATGAAGCAGCTTGCATATACGTCAAGTCTTGGAAGCGGAAGCATACTCACCACAGTGATCCCGGATATGGTGTACGCACTGAAAAATTACAGCGCCATTTTCTACAAGCTTGATGTGGATTATCCTGCATATTGCTTCAAGGATGGCGATGCAAAGATAGAGAAGAGTTCATCGGCAACAAGATGTCAGAAGAAGTCAGGTGTTGACGGTGACGATGCACTCTATATACAGGGTGGCAAGTCGTTCTACATCACAATAGACGGTGAGCCGATAGATGGAATGGCGGTGGATTCAGTTGTATTTGGACCGGATGACACAGCCATGACTACAAGTAACAACCGTCTCTGGAGCGGCGTCATGACATATGAGCCGGCAACAGTTACGGTAAATATGGCAAAGCAGGAGGCCGTAAATATAACTCTTGCAAAGACAGAGGATACAGTTAAGGCGCAGGTTGGAAAGACAACCACAAAGGATGAGCCATTATATGATCTGACAGCCATAGAGATCCAGAATGATGAAGCTGTGGACAACGGATATGTGTTATACTCCCTTGCAAAGGGACAGACACTTCCGGCAGGACTTGTGATATACGATGGAAAGGTATATGGAACGCCGAAGACTGCAAGTGCTGAGGCACAGACAGTCAAGTTCACGGTGAGAGGACAGAATCAGACAGTGGCTGAGTTCACACTGATCATATCCAGCGTGGAGAAGGGAATACCTTCATTTACTGCTGGAAAGGCGGGCGACGCATATGCCGGCAAGACCCTTGCGGATGTGGAGCTTCCAACATCGGCAGCAGGAAAGTACATGTGGGCAGATGGAACACAGCAGGTAGGAAAGGCCGGAACAAGTGAGAACTACGATGCATACTTTGTTCCAGACGACACAGCAAACTATGACTGGAGCAAGATCGATGCAGCAGAGGGAACATATGAGGAACTGGAAGACGGAAGTGTGAGAATTGCAGTGAAGCTTTCAGTGTATGTGAGAAAGCAGGATCCTGTATTTACAGTTCCGGAGAATGTCACAGCTACATACGGAGACACTGTTGGCAAGATACTCCTGCCTGAGACAGCAGGTGGAATGTTCATCTGGGAGAATGCAGATGAATCTGTAGGAGAGGTTGGAACAAAGACTTTCCTTGCAACATTTGTACCTGAAGATGAGGATGTATACGAGAGAGCAGAGCATGTGGAGATAACTGTTCAGATTCTTCCTGCAAATGCAGTATTTACTCAGGCGATAGATTCACTGAGTGCTAAGGAGAATATGACTCTTGCAGACATAGAGCTTCCAGAGCGCGAGGATGGAGTATACACATGGTATACAGACAGAACGACAAAGGTTGAGGATGGCAATACATACAAGCTTTGCTTCAAGCCTGCAGACACAGTAAATTATGACTGGACATCAGTTACAGGATGGAACAGGGCTTACAATGGAGTTGTATTCAATGTAAAGATTACCGTCGAGAAAGAGCCGGAGCAGCATGTACACGATTACGGCAATAAGTACAAGAGCGACAGCAGATCTCACTGGTATCAGTGCTCATGTGGAGAGAAGTCAGGCCTGGCAAATCACACATGGGACAAGGGCGCGATAACGACCAAGCCTACAGACACAGCGGCAGGTAAGAAGACATTTACTTGTACCAAGTGTGGATACAAGCGTTATGAGTCAGTAGCTGCCCTTGGAATAGACATAGGAAATTCCAAGAACAATGTGGTCGTAAGGGGTATAGAAAAGAATGGATATACATACACAGGATCATCGATCACTGTTAAATCGCTTGCGCTGAGGAGAGGCAAAACAACACTGAAGAATGGTGTGGATTACACCGTACAGTACAAGAATAACAAGAATATCGGTACAGCGACAGTAACGATCACAGGTAAGGGTAATTACAGAGGCTCCGTCAGCAAGACATTTGCTATCAAGGCTGGCAAGGGCAAGATATACAAAGTTTCGCAGAAGGGCGTGCCTGGCTATCTGAAATACAAGGTGACAAATGCTGCTTCAAATGGCAAGGGAACAGTGACACTTGTTGGAAGTACAAGCAAGAAGAACGACAAGAAGTTCAAGTCACTCACGGTTGCATCCAGTGTCAAGATCGGTGGAGTGAACTTCAATGTTACGGCTGTAGGAGCGAAAGCATTTACAGGACGCAAATATCTCACCACGGTTGTGATTGGAGGAAACGTTAAGACCATAGGCGGTGCAGCATTCAGCAAGTGTGGAAAGCTTGGAAAAGTTACCATAAAGTCTACAAGGATAACGACTATCGGTAAGAATGCTTTCCAGGGTGTCAAGAGCAATGTGAAGATATATCTTCCTAAGAAGAAATATGACGCATATGCAAAGAAGCTCAAGGCGAAGGGAATGAACACTCCTAAGAAAGCGGTATACAAAAAGTCAAAATAAATGAAATGCGTTGATGCATTGGCGGGACAGTCACAGATGATGTGGCTGTCCTGTTTTTTATGTGAAGATCGTTCTGGTGTAAAACCATGAGTGTAGTGACAGGAAAGATATAATCTGCTATACTGAACATATGTTTGTGAATATATGGAGGACTGTATGGATAATTTTATAGATGAACTGAATGAACAGCAAAAGGAGGCAGTGACCACCACAGAAGGGTATGTGCGCATAATTGCGGGAGCGGGAACCGGCAAGACAAAGGCGCTCACATACAGATATGCGTATCTGGTGGATGAGCTTGGAATATCCACATCGAATATACTGTGTGTCACATTTACAAATAAAGCGGCGAGGGAGATGAGCAAACGTATCAGACAGATGATCGGGGACAGTGATACGGGATACATCTGCACATTTCACGGCTTCTGTGTGAAGCTTCTGAGGGAGGATATCCATGCCATCAATTATCCCCAGAACTTTGTGGTGATGGACAGCGAGGACACGGAGGATATACTCAAAACGGTGTACGAGAATGCCCATATACAGTCGAGAACATATACATTTGACATGGCGAGGGATCACATATCGGCTATGAAGAACGAGATGCAGCATATCACATATTTGGCGGACATAAGCAACGACAGACTGCTGGCGGATTATGAGAAGGCTTCAGACATACCTGAAAAAGTATTTCTGGGATACCTGTACGAACAGAAGAAGGTGTATGGACTTGACTATGATGATCTCATAACCATTGCGCTCCACATCCTCAGAACCGATGCGGAGAAATGCCGCAAATGGCAGGAACGCATGATGTATGTCATGGTGGACGAGTTTCAGGATGTCAGCGGTAACCAGTATGCGCTGGCGGAGATACTCAGCGGTTATCACAGGAATCTGTTCATCGTGGGCGATCCGGATCAGACCATATATACGTGGCGCGGGGCAAGGATAGAGTACATACTGGAATTCGACAAGAACCATGAGAATACACAGACCATATTCCTCGACATGAATTATCGTTCAACTCCTGACATACTGGCGGTGTCCAACTCACTGATCGAGAAGAACAGGAACAGACTGCCCCACAGGCTTGTGGCTGTGAAGCCGTCTGAGGCACGCCCTCTGTACGTACATTCCAGGACCACCGGGGATGAAGCCCAGTGGGTGACAAATGAGATAAAAAGACTGGTTGAGGCGGGCACAAAGTACAGTGACATAGCCGTTTTGTACAGATCACATTTCGTATCGAGAAGCATAGAGGAAGCATTTATCAAGACAAAGATCCCGTATATCCTCTACAGCGGAACGGAGTTCTACAAACGCAAGGAGATAAAGGATGTGCTGGCATATCTCAGGATGGTGGCATACGCGGATGATCTGTCATTTCACAGGGTGATAAATGAACCAAAGCGGAACTTTGGCAAAAAGAGAATGTCGATGCTGAAGTCGTACTGTGAGACTCACAGATGCTCACTGTACAGCGGTCTTCAGGATCTTCTGGAGGAGAAGACTGTTAAGTCGACAGGTGCTTCAGCCTTTGTCGATATCATAGAAAATTTCAGGAGGACATACAAGGAGAAAAGTCTGTCAGACCTTGTGACAGAGCTTATGGCCGCCACGGGTTACGAGGCGATGCTCAGACAGGCGGGCGAACAGGAAAGGCTGGACAACCTGGCAGAGCTGAAGCAGTCGATAGACGAATATGAGAAGACCTCCGGTGAGGAGAATACGCTGGAGGAATATCTGCAGAGCATAGCTCTCTACACGAACAATGACAGGGAGAGGGACAAGGATTCTGTGACGATGATGACCATACACACCGCAAAGGGCCTGGAGTTCCCATATGTGTTCGTGTGCGGTGTAAATGAAGGTATATTCCCAAGCAAGCATGTGGATACTGAGGCGATGCTCGAGGAGGAACGCCGCATGGCATACGTGGCGTGCACCAGAGCGGAGCGCGGCCTGTACATCAGCGATGCCGAGGGGCTGAACTACGATGATTCTTTCAGATACCCGTCCCGGTTCATCTTCAACATAGACCGGGAAGCAATCGACTACGTGAACGAGCTCCCGCAGCGCCTTGTCGACGACACCAAGAGCTACATAGCCGCAAATGAGAGCCGCTATATGCCGCTGGACACCGAGCTAAAGCCCGGAGACAGGGTGAGACACAAGGTGTTCGGCGAGGGCACGATAACCGGTATCAGGGGAGATATAGGGTGCTATGTCATCAAGTTTGACAAGATGGCAACGGAGAGAAATCTGAAGATAGGGATAGCACTTGAAAGAGTGTGAGGATGGGAGGTATGCATAGAATTGCATATATTTACATACCTGATTTGGTGGAGCAAATACCGGCAATGGGCGATTGATGATCGTTAGTTGCCGGTGTTTTTATGTGGGGAGTGTGTGTTAAAAAGACTGTTTTGTGTGGAGAAAATCGGACATATAATGATGTAAAATTTGAAGAAAAATCGGAGAAATAAAAGAGGAATAACTATGTGGTAAATATGTAATTATTAAAAGGATAACTGTGTAATGATAAATAATAAAACTATACATAGAAAAACGAATGGAGTATAATTATAAACATAATATTTGTAATGCTATTTTGATATGAATTAAAAATGGTGGAAAAATAATGAGCGATAATTTGAAATATATAGCACACAAGGATAATTATAGGGAACAAAGCATAAAGGATCATTTGTATGGAACTGCGGATAAAGCTGCAAAGTTTGCTGGTAAGTTTGGAAAATCAGATTGGGGATATTGTTGCGGATTATTGCATGATATTGGTAAATATTCAGAGCAGTTTCAAAAAAAGATAATTAATGACGCAGATGATAAAGTCGATCATTCCACAGCAGGTGCGAAAATTTGTATGGAATTGGGTGGGTATTATCAGTTGCTAAGTTATTGTATTGCAGGGCATCATGCGGGGTTGCCAGATTATGGAAATACAGTTATCCATTCAAGTTTAAGGTATAGATGTGAGAAGAAAAAGATATATGATTATAGTTCGTATAAATATGAAATAGAAATTCCTGAATTGAAAACAGATCCAATTATATTACAGAACCTTTCAGATGCAGATTTTCCATTAAGTGTTTTTCTCAGAATGATATATTCGTGTTTGGTTGATGCTGATTTCCTGGATACAGAATATTTTATGAAAAACGGGGATGTTAATAGAAACTCAGGGGAAAATGTAGAGATATTACTGAATAAACTGGAGAATCATATTAGTGAGTGGTTGAAAAATGATAATACAAAATCAATAAATGGACGCAGAACAGAAATATTAAAACATTGTTTAAATGAAGGACGGAATAAAAAAGGCTATTTTAGACTAACAGTTCCAACCGGGGGAGGAAAGACTATTGCATCACTTGCATTTGCATTAAAACATGCAGTAGAAAATGATATGGATCGTGTAATATATGTAATTCCATATACCAGTATTATAGAGCAGAATGCGCAAGTGTTTAGGGATATTCTTGGAGAACAGAACGTTTTGGAAAATCATTGTAATGTAGATTATGATGGACGAGAAGATTTTGAGCCGATGCAATTGGCTAGTGAAAACTGGGATAAACCTATTGTAGTTACAACGAATGTTCAGTTTTTTGAGTCGTTATTCTCAAATAAATCTTCAAAATGCAGGAAATTACATAATATAGCAAATAGTGTCATTATATTTGATGAGGCTCAGATGTTGCCTACTGATTACTTGAAGCCTTGTATTTATATGATTAGTGAATTAGTAAATAGATATAGATCAAGTATAGTACTATGCACAGCGACACAGCCAGCGTTAGGTTCATTATTTCCAGAAAACACACAATTTATGGAACTATGCCCAAGGTTGCAGGAACAATTTGAATACTTTAAGAGAGTTAAATACAATAACATCGGAACAATATCGAGAGACAAATTGTCAAGTATGCTAAAAGATGAAGATTGCGCTTTGTGTATCGTAAATACGAAGAGAATGGCTCAAGATATTTATATGGAACTATGTGGAATAGGAGTGTTTCATCTATCAACAAATATGTACCCATTGCATAGAAAAATTGTTTTGAAAAAAATAAGAAAGTGTTTGCAGAATGGAGAAAAATGTGTCGTAGTATCAACAAGTTTAGTCGAGGCAGGGGTGGATTTAGACTTTAAGCATGTGTATCGTCAGATTGCAGGAATAGATTCTATTATACAAGCTGCAGGTAGATGTAATAGAGAGGGAAAAAGAAATCAAGCTGAGAGTATAGTTAATATTTTTGATATTGAGAATTGCAGGATTCCGTTAAATCAAAAACAACAGATTGAGGTTGCTAAGTCTGTATTATGTGATTATGAAATAGTAGATAGTCCAGAGTGTATATCAGAATATTTTAAGAGATTGTACCATTTCAGGGGAGATGGTCTTGATAAGAAGAGAATTTTAGGTGAATTTGTTCATCCTGAGTATAATTATGCAAAGGTTGGAAAAGAGTTTAAAATAATTGAGCAGGATATGGCAACAATTTTTGTCGGTAATACAGATGAGGCAAAAGAGTTGATGGATGAGATAAAGCTAAAAGGCATATCAAAAGAAAGAATGCGAAAAGCAGGACAGTTTTGTGTTCAGGTTTATTGTGGTGAAAAATCAGAATTTCAAAAATTGTATGATGCAGGAATAATACGCCTCGTTTCAGATGATATGCGAGATTTTTATGAATTGACATCAATGGAATATTATTCAGAAGAATATGGTATAGGTTGCTTGGTAGATGAAGGGGAGGCGATTTTTTTATAAATGGAAGGCAAAATAGTTAAAAAAATGGAGGTGAAAACATGGGAAAAGGTGTAAAAGTAAAGGTTTGGGGAGATTATGCATTGTTTTCCAGACCTGAGATGAAAGTTGAGAGGTGTTCATATGATGTGATAACACCATCGGCTGCAAGAGGGATATTGGAAGCAATATATTGGCATCCCGGAATGAAATGGGTAATAGACAAGATATATGTTAAGAATCCAATAAGATTTACGAGCGTAAGACGAAATGAAGTAAAGAGTAAAATATCTGCAAATAATGTATTGCAAGCATACAATGGAGCAGATAAGCCTTTATACATTAGCACAAAGGAGGATATAGTGCAAAGAGCTTCTTTGATCTTAAGAGATGTGTGTTATGTGATAGAGGCACATTTTGAGATTACAGAAAATGCAAATGATTCTGATAATCCAGGTAAATTTAAAGATATTATAATGAGACGATTAAAAAGAGGTGAATGTTACCATATGCCATATTTTGGATGTAGGGAATTTCCAGTCAATTTTTGCATATGTGATGAGGAGGAAGTACATACCATATATGACGAGGTCCCAGACAAAGATTTAGGTTTCATGTTATATGATCTAGATTATAGCGATAAAAACAATATACAGCCTATGTTTTATAGGGCTATCATGAAGAGAGGAGTATTAGATTTGAGGGATTGTGAGGTGATCAGATGATATTACAGTCTCTAATGCAATACTACGAGAGTTTGGCAGAAAAAGGAAAAGTTCCACGTATGGGGTGGTGTCATGCAAAAGTATCGTGTGCTGTAGAACTGGATGAAGATGGACAAGTAAAAGCTATTATTCCATTAAAAGTATCCGAAATGTTTGGAAAAAAAGAAGTACTGGTTCCACAACAGATGAATGTTCCGCAGATGGTGGTAAGATCTTCAGGTATATCGGCGAATTTTTTGTGTGACAATTCAAAATATATGTTGGGAATAGACAGTACAGGTACAAGTCAAAGGATAAAAGAATGTTTTATGGCTGCGAGAGATAAACATTGTAGCATATTGCAGGATTCAAAGGGAAGAATGGCAAAAGCAATTATCAGGTATTTTGAACAATGGAATCCTGATAATGCAGATGTTAATCCGGTTATTAAAGCACATTGGGAAGATTTGACCGATGGTGGAAACTTGATATTTTGCATGGAAAGTGACTATGCCCAGGAAGACGAAGAAATAAAAAAGATATGGAATATATATCAGGATAATAATTCAGGTTTAGTAGATGGTATATGTCTTGTAACAGGAGAAAAGGCAGAAATAGCAAGGATTCACAGAGGAATAAAAGGTGTACCAGGAGCACAGTCCAGTGGCGCGGCTTTGGTTTCATTTAATGCCCCAGCTTTTGAATCCTATGGAAAGGAACAGAGTTATAATGCGCCAGTAGGCAAGAAGGCTGAATTTGCATATACAACAGCGCTAAATTATCTTCTTTCTGAAAAAAAATACACTTTTCAATTGGGAGACTCAATGGTTATATACTGGGCTGAATCGGCTCAAACCCAGTATCAGGACATATTTAAAAGCTTTTTTAACTCTAGTATAGATAATCAAAAGGAATTGGAAAAAGTTTTTACAAATTTGAAGAATGGACTAGCAGTGGATATAGATGATGTAAGGATTGATTTAAATCAAAGGTTTTATATTTTATGTCTTGCACCTAATGCAGCGAGATTGTCTATTCGTTTTTACTACCAGAATTCATTTGGTAATATATTGGAGAATTTATCAAGGCATTATGAAAGAATGTCAATAGTTAAACCAGAATGGGGAAAAGATTATCTGAGTATTCAAGAGATGTTGATGGAAACAGTCAACAAGAAATCAAAAGATAAAAAACCTGTATCAAATATGGCAACGTTGGTATTAAGGGATATATTGGTGGATGACAGGTATCCAACAAGTCTATATACCGGAGTGTTGACAAGAATACGAGCAGAGCAAGGGGGTATAACTTATGGAAGGGCAGCTATTGTAAAAGCGTATTTAATAAAAAATTATAATATGAAGGAGGGAGAAAAGTACATGGGATTGAATGAAAATTGTAATGAACAGGCATATGTATTAGGAAGGTTGTTCGCGATACTGGAATTGGTTCAAAAAGATGCAAATCCAGGAATTAATTCAACTATCAAGGAACGATATTTTAATTCAGCATGTGCAACACCAGCATCAGTTTTTCCAATTTTGATTAAATTAAAAAATAGTCATTTGAAGAAAATTGAAAGAAGTTCAACAGGATTAAAAATTCAGTATGAGAAAACGATAACAGAGTTAATGGGAAAATTAAACATAGCTGAAACGCAGATAGGATTTCCAAGACGATTATCTCTAGAAGAACAGGGAAAATTCATGCTTGGATATTATCATCAGATTCAGAAAAGGTACGAAAAAAAGGAGGATAAATAAATGGGTGATGTAATAAAAAACAGATACGAATTTGTAGTGTTATTCGATGTTGAGAATGGAAATCCAAATGGAGATCCCGATGCTGGCAATATGCCAAGGATTGATCCTGAGAGTGGATTGGGTTTGGTTACAGATGTTTGTATAAAACGAAAAATTCGTAATTATGTTGAAACCGTTAAGGAAGATGAAAAGGGATATGGAATATACATAAAAGAGGATGTCCCATTAAATAAGAGTGATAGAAATGCTTGTAAAAGCTTAGGGGTTGAGGAGACTGAAGACAAAAAGCTTACGGAAGAATTAAAGAAATTAAAAAAGTCAGATCCAGATGTCGATAGAAAATTGAGAGATTATATGTGCGAGAATTATTATGATATTAGGACATTTGGGGCAGTTATGACTACGTTTGTTAAAGCCTCACTGAATTGTGGACAGGTCAGGGGACCGGTACAGTTAGGATTTGCTAGGAGCATAGATCCAATTATCAGTCAGGAAGTTACAATTACCAGAGTTGCAATTACAACTGAAAAGGATGCTGAAAACAAGAGTACAGAGATGGGAAGAAAAAATATTGTACCATATGGGTTATATCGTTTGGAGGGATATATATCAGCAAATCTTGCAAGAAAGATAACGGGATTTTCAGAAGAGGATCTTGAGTTGTTATGGGATGCAATTATCAATATGTTTGAAAATGATCATTCTGCAGCTCGAGGCAAGATGGCTGTGCGTGAGTTGATAGTATTTAAGCACAGTAAAGAACTTGGCGATTGCCCAGCATATAAGTTATTCGATTCTGTTGAAGTAAAGAAGGTGGATGGCGTTGAGTATCCAAGAAAGTATCAGGATTATCTTGTAGAGATACATAATGATAATATTCCAGACTCAGTAGAGGTAAAAAGGATGGTTTAATGGAGTACACAGAAGAAGAGTATTTGATGATATCTGGTATACAGCATTTTAAGTTTTGCAGACGCCAATGGGCACTCATACATATAGAGCAGCAGTGGGCTGAAAATTATCACACTGCAGTAGGTGAGCTTATGCATAAGAAAGCTCATGATCCATATATTACGGAGAAGAGAAAAGATGTACTTATAGTGAGAGCACTTCCAATTGCATCCAGGAAACTGGGTGCAGTAGGGGAGTGTGATATTGTTGAGTTCCATAAGTGTGATGATGGAGTTTCTCTACGTGGGCATCGTGGATTATATAGTATATATCCAATCGAGTATAAAAAAGGAAAGCCCAAGGTGTCGGAGGAGGATAAACTTCAATTAGTAGTACAGGCAATGTCCCTAGAGGAAATGTTTTCTACACAAATAGAAGAGGGCGCAATATATTATGGAGAAACAAGAAGAAGAGAAGTTGTGCAGGTTTCTCAGGAGTTAAGAGATATGGCAACTAAAATGTTTGAAGAGATGCATGATTATTTTAAGAGAGGGTATACTCCCAAGGTAAAACAAAGTAAATCATGTAATTCTTGCTCATTGAAAGACATTTGTTTGCCAAGATTAAATAAAGCTGGTTCAGTAAAAAATTATATATCACAGATGTTAGGAGAGAATGTTGAATGAAAAAATTATTAAATACACTTTATGTAACATCTGAAAATGGTTATTTGGGGTTAGAAGGAGAAACTGTTGTAGTATATCAAGATAGCCAAGAAATTGGCCGATTGCCTTTGCATAATTTGGATGGGATAGTTGTGTTTGGATATAAAGGAACAAGTCCGGCACTTATGGGCGCATGTGCAGATCGGAATATTTCATTGTGTTATGTAACTCCTCAAGGAAAATTTCTAGCTCGTATAACGGGAAAAGTAAAGGGAAATGTTATTTTGCGGAGACAACAATATGATAGCTCATTAGATGCAGAAAAAAGCCTAGAGATTTCAAAAAGTTGTATATTGGGTAAAGTATATAATGCACGATGGGTTTTGGAGAGGGCTATTAGGGATCATGCGATGCAGATAGATGCGGAACGGGTGAAACGCGCATCATTACATTTAAAAAATTCCTTGGAATTAATAAGAAGTGCTAAGTCAAAGGATGAATTAAGAGGATTTGAGGGAGAGGCGGCAAGTATTTATTTTGGGGTGTTCAATGAACTTATATTGCAACAAAAAAGAGATTTTGTGTTTCAGGTAAGAAATAAACGACCTCCTCAAGATAATATAAATGCTATGCTGTCATTTGTTTATACATTATTGACCAATCAGATTGCGTCGGCCCTGGAAGTTGTAGGGTTGGATCCGTATATAGGGTATTTACATACGGATAGGCCTGGCAGGGCTTCGTTGGCGTTAGATTTAATTGAGGAATTTAGAGCGGTTTATGCAGATAGGTTTGTTCTGTCACTTATAAATAAAAGGATAATAACAGGAAAGGATTTTTCTAAAAAAGAAAATGGAGCAGTATTATTAAGTGATAATGCAAGAAAAAAGGTATTGGTGGAGTGGCAAAATAAGAAGAAAGAAGTAATTACACATCCATATTTGAAGGAAAAGGTTGAGTGGGGAATAGTGCCATATGTTCAGACAATGCTTTTGGCAAGATATCTCCGAGGGGATATTGATGGATATCCGGTTTTTTTATGGAAATGAGGTGATAAGAATGTTATTGTTGATAACCTATGATGTTAATACGGAAACATCTGCAGGGAAAAATAGATTGAGAAAGGTTGCAAAACAATGTGAAAATTATGGTCGACGAGTACAGAATTCAGTTTTCGAATGTATAGTGGACCAAGCACAGAGCGTTAAATTGAAAGCCTTGTTATCTGAAATAATTGATGATACAGTGGACAGTCTTAGGTTTTATTATTTGGGAAGTAAATATCAAACTAAAGTTGATCATATAGGATGTGATAAGGGGATAGATGTTGATCAGCCATTAATTTTTTGATATTGTGCGTAATGATAGTGAACATAGAATTACAGGGGCATTCGCACCATGAAAAATATACAGTTGAGAAGCTTATCTATGTATATATGCATAAGGAACAGATTTTATTGTAAAAAACAATAATATTATTAAGCGGTTTTGTATAGAATTTTAGATTTTTTTGTGCAAAATTGCTGTCGCTCCGTTCGTCGGAGCGTGGATTGAAATATATTTATAAAACCCGCAAAGAGGGGATTATACAGTCGCTCCGTTCGTCGGAGCGTGGATTGAAATTGCATGATAAAGATGAAAATAAGGACGGAGAACTGTCGCTCCGTTCGTCGGAGCGTGGATTGAAATCTTTTTATAAACTTTTAATCTATTTTGTAGCAATGTCGCTCCGTTCGTCGGAGCGTGGATTGAAATTGGAGTGTAACAATCGGTGCAATAGTTGTTATTGGTCGCTCCGTTCGTCGGAGCGTGGATTGAAATAATCTTACAAGCGCAGATATAGGAAGTGTTACAAGTCGCTCCGTTCGTCGGAGCGTGGATTGAAATCTCAATATTTTCAAACCTTGTCTAAATGACCTTAGTCGCTCCGTTCGTCGGAGCGTGGATTGAAATATTAGAGTTTCTTAACCACAAGTGCAAGGTTCTGGTCGCTCCGTTCGTCGGAGCGTGGATTGAAATATGCAACAATTCACTTGCAAGGCTTTGTGTGTCACCGTCGCTCCGTTCGTCGGAGCGTGGATTGAAATATTATATATAGTCCCCCTCTCCCATCTGTGATAGTCGCTCCGTTCGTCGGAGCGTGGATTGAAATATAAAGTGATGTGTCGCCCCATATATTTGCACTCGTCGCTCCGTTCGTCGGAGCGTGGATTGAAATATATTTGGACTATAGTCCATTTAAGCAAGCACAGTCGCTCCGTTCGTCGGAGCGTGGATTGAAATAGATGGTAATACAATAGCATCTGATACTGAGTGTTGTCGCTCCGTTCGTCGGAGCGTGGATTGAAATACAACTCTGATGGAACGGTAAGTTTTGAAGATGTGTCGCTCCGTTCGTCGGAGCGTGGATTGAAATCACTATGTCAAGTATTTAACACCTGTCGTGGAAAATGTCGCTCCGTTCGTCGGAGCGTGGATTGAAATTGAAATAATCGGCAAAACATAAGTTGAAATGAATGGTCGCTCCGTTCGTCGGAGCGTGGATTGAAATCGTAAGAAAACAAAGTGTGATATACTGATTAAAAGTCGCTCCGTTCGTCGGAGCGTGGATTGAAATTGCATGGCTGGGACGGTTCGGAATGTATATATTGTCGCTCCGTTCGTCGGAGCGTGGATTGAAATAAATAAAAATCATACCAGATACAAGGAGGAAAGCCGTCGCTCCGTTCGTCGGAGCGTGGATTGAAATCACATAGGGGACCTGCATACAAGTTGCACATATAGTCGCTCCGTTCGTCGGAGCGTGGATTGAAATGTTTCTGTGACCGTCTGTGTTGCTGTACCGCCCGGTCGCTCCGTTCGTCGGAGCGTGGATTGAAATCTGCAATACCTCCAAGCGGTCCCAGTGCTGTTTTGTCGCTCCGTTCGTCGGAGCGTGGATTGAAATCTAAAAAGCCGTTGACAATGGACTGCTTCACGCCGTCGCTCCGTTCGTCGGAGCGTGGATTGAAATATTCTTGAAAAGTTCCCACTTGTAGAAAAAATGCTGTCGCTCCGTTCGTCGGAGCGTGGATTGAAATTGAATATTTTGACGAGTTAGGTTGTAGAGATTTTGTCGCTCCGTTCGTCGGAGCGTGGATTGAAATTTCCCGTAAGAAGGGCAAAAAAATTGCCGAGTTTGGTCGCTCCGTTCGTCGGAGCGTGGATTGAAATGGTTTTAATGCAACGGTTGACTACTCATTACCGGTCGCTCCGTTCGTCGGAGCGTGGATTGAAATTATAACGGGTGCGGGTTGGAGTATTGACAATGTGCCGTCGCTCCGTTCGTCGGAGCGTGGATTGAAATTCCACGTTAGATACCGCTCACAATCTGAATGACAGTCGCTCCGTTCGTCGGAGCGTGGATTGAAATAGTAAGGTAAAAAAGGATAAGGCAGGAAATATAGGTCGCTCCGTTCGTCGGAGCGTGGATTGAAATGGCTATATCAGTCTTGAATAAGATCCCAAAGGTGTCGCTCCGTTCGTCGGAGCGTGGATTGAAATCTAAGACACTTTTCCCACTGCTCATGTGTCGCCTCGTCGCTCCGTTCGTCGGAGCGTGGATTGAAATTGCTGTGGCTGTGGATTGTACCCCATGAGTGCCGGTCGCTCCGTTCGTCGGAGCGTGGATTGAAATTTTGTCATAGCTACTGTTACATCGCCGGCGGTAGATGTCGCTCCGTTCGTCGGAGCGTGGATTGAAATTTGTCTGTTACTGCAGCAATATCTGCTAATGATGTCGCTCCGTTCGTCGGAGCGTGGATTGAAATTTGCCAAGTACCTCGCAAACCTCGGAAAGTGTCGTCGCTCCGTTCGTCGGAGCGTGGATTGAAATTTCTTGCTATTGTAGGCCTTTGTGCTGATTCCAAGTCGCTCCGTTCGTCGGAGCGTGGATTGAAATATAGACACCGGGCGCAAGCGTAACCGTGATTTTGGTCGCTCCGTTCGTCGGAGCGTGGATTGAAATAAGTAATTTGAGCAGATACTTCACCCGCTTTAGATGTCGCTCCGTTCGTCGGAGCGTGGATTGAAATGTATGTTATCGCTGAGGGGTGGACAGACGCAAGCGTCGCTCCGTTCGTCGGAGCGTGGATTGAAATTCAAATGAAACGGCTAAGTTTGCACAATTATTTGGTCGCTCCGTTCGTCGGAGCGTGGATTGAAATCTAAACAGGCAGACAATGAAACTGTCCTTGCTGGGTCGCTCCGTTCGTCGGAGCGTGGATTGAAATCTTATGCTTGAAATACTTGTATATATCTACCGCAGTCGCTCCGTTCGTCGGAGCGTGGATTGAAATCATCAGCCAGATGTAAGCGTGAGACTTTTTGATGTCGCTCCGTTCGTCGGAGCGTGGATTGAAATTGATATGTACTCATATGTACTATCAACCGTAGGAGTCGCTCCGTTCGTCGGAGCGTGGATTGAAATTCAAGTGCCTATGTCAGCGTATGACGTTAGCGCAAGTCGCTCCGTTCGTCGGAGCGTGGATTGAAATATAAAATGTTTAACAAATATTCAACACTTTACCGTCGCTCCGTTCGTCGGAGCGTGGATTGAAATGTCGTGAGACTAACAGTTTCCAAGACGGGCAATGTCGCTCCGTTCGTCGGAGCGTGGATTGAAATTGTTGTTGCTCGTATATTGACGAACGTGGCGTCTAGTCGCTCCGTTCGTCGGAGCGTGGATTGAAATACTATGTCAAGTATTTAACACCTGTCGTGGAAAAGTCGCTCCGTTCGTCGGAGCGTGGATTGAAATTTGTACTTATAGCGATAGAGCTAATGGTGTGGAGTCGCTCCGTTCGTCGGAGCGTGGATTGAAATACGATGACTTGCTGAGGCGATTAGCTACGTTATGTCGCTCCGTTCGTCGGAGCGTGGATTGAAATGGCATTGGCATTGTCATTTGATATAGAAACATCAAGTCGCTCCGTTCGTCGGAGCGTGGATTGAAATTTTTGTTTCATACGCATCTAGCACATTTTTTACAGTCGCTCCGTTCGTCGGAGCGTGGATTGAAATATATCTTGTAGTGATGCAGGAGACAGCACACTTAGTCGCTCCGTTCGTCGGAGCGTGGATTGAAATCTAAATGGTATACCTCGTTAGCATTCCCGCACTCTGTCGCTCCGTTCGTCGGAGCGTGGATTGAAATATTTTATAACAAACCCTTACAGAAAACTTAAATTGTCGCTCCGTTCGTCGGAGCGTGGATTGAAATATTATTATTTATAGCGGGTTCACCATTTTTTTTGTCGCTCCGTTCGTCGGAGCGTGGATTGAAATTTTATGAAACTTCTGGCTCAAAACAGTATGGAAGTCGCTCCGTTCGTCGGAGCGTGGATTGAAATAGAAAGATAGGTGGCTCATATACTGCTTCAGCGGTCGCTCCGTTCGTCGGAGCGTGGATTGAAATCAGTGTAGGAGCTTGTCCACCTTCGGTTCAGGGAGCGTCGCTCCGTTCGTCGGAGCGTGGATTGAAATTCCGTCATAGACAGCTCATTCATCAGCGTTTTATGTCGCTCCGTTCGTCGGAGCGTGGATTGAAATATATTATACCTCCTTGATTTACTCGGCTCTGGCGGTCGCTCCGTTCGTCGGAGCGTGGATTGAAATAAGAAAGACCAGGATGCACCATACATCACGATTGAGTCGCTCCGTTCGTCGGAGCGTGGATTGAAATAGAAAGTATATGGAGATCAGCGTATTTTACAAAGAGTCGCTCCGTTCGTCGGAGCGTGGATTGAAATCATGTACCTACAAGAAATTCCAGAGTTTAAAACAGTCGCTCCGTTCGTCGGAGCGTGGATTGAAATTTTCAATAATATCTCAAATGACTCGTCTATGACTGTCGCTCCGTTCGTCGGAGCGTGGATTGAAATATACGAAGATATACGGCTAACAGAGTTACAAATACGTCGCTCCGTTCGTCGGAGCGTGGATTGAAATTTTGAAGAGCAGACATTAAGGCTTGACCAGATATGTCGCTCCGTTCGTCGGAGCGTGGATTGAAATACTATTTGTATGAAGAAAGAGTGAAGGCTGCACTGTCGCTCCGTTCGTCGGAGCGTGGATTGAAATATGGTGGTTGCTCCGGGATCCTGGAATCAGCTTGAGGTCGCTCCGTTCGTCGGAGCGTGGATTGAAATTTGGTTATAGATGTGGGCTCCGCATCGGTGAGGGTCGCTCCGTTCGTCGGAGCGTGGATTGAAATCTCAGCCTTTGAAACGAAGAATACCTCCTTGTCCGTCGCTCCGTTCGTCGGAGCGTGGATTGAAATTTTACCTCTCCACCCCAATTTATAGTTGGCTGAAGTCGCTCCGTTCGTCGGAGCGTGGATTGAAATACAAGCATATTCATAACCATCAGCTTGAGCATGAGTCGCTCCGTTCGTCGGAGCGTGGATTGAAATTGGGAGTATACCACTATGCAAATGGCGGAGATCGTCGCTCCGTTCGTCGGAGCGTGGATTGAAATTACCTGATGATGTGGCGAGAACAATAGCAAATATGTCGCTCCGTTCGTCGGAGCGTGGATTGAAATTAGGAAAGATGTGGCAAAAGTGCCACTTATATATCGTCGCTCCGTTCGTCGGAGCGTGGATTGAAATGCGATTTTTGAAGAGGAAAACGGCCGGGCGCGCTGTCGCTCCGTTCGTCGGAGCGTGGATTGAAATTTGCTCTCCCAGTCAAGTACAATGACAGCTTTTCGTCGCTCCGTTCGTCGGAGCGTGGATTGAAATACAAAGGCGTCAATGACAAGCAAGTCCCCAACCGTCGCTCCGTTCGTCGGAGCGTGGATTGAAATGGTTGATTACCCTATCAAACCATAGGGAGCTCAGTCGCTCCGTTCGTCGGAGCGTGGATTGAAATATTATACATCTGACATATAGCTGCGATAGTGTTAGTCGCTCCGTTCGTCGGAGCGTGGATTGAAATGACTTTAAAAAGGAAGCAGAGGTAAAACAGAGCCGTCGCTCCGTTCGTCGGAGCGTGGATTGAAATATCAGCGCTGTCGGCCATGATATCAAGTGTCAGGTCGCTCCGTTCGTCGGAGCGTGGATTGAAATTCCGAGGATCCAGCCAGATGCGGCATCCTGTCCCAGTCGCTCCGTTCGTCGGAGCGTGGATTGAAATTGCAGGTGATCCAGCTTTATCTGACGCATTGGCGTCGCTCCGTTCGTCGGAGCGTGGATTGAAATTCAATGTTCGGAATTTTTACAGTGTTGTTGTAGTCGCTCCGTTCGTCGGAGCGTGGATTGAAATTGTTGTATGTCATTTTGCCTCCATGTACCAGTAGTCGCTCCGTTCGTCGGAGCGTGGATTGAAATATATAGCTATCAATGGCAGAATTGATATATTCAGTCGCTCCGTTCGTCGGAGCGTGGATTGAAATCTCAGACCGTTTTTATTACATAAAAATGAAATTGTCGCTCCGTTCGTCGGAGCGTGGATTGAAATTTAATATGTGGCTTGGTCGGTATGCTTTTGTACGTCGCTCCGTTCGTCGGAGCGTGGATTGAAATACCAGAAGCACCTGATGCAACATCTGGCCCAGCTGTCGCTCCGTTCGTCGGAGCGTGGATTGAAATACAGAATGGCGATCAGATGTGTATAGCTAGATATGTCGCTCCGTTCGTCGGAGCGTGGATTGAAATTTATTTGATTGCACCAAGCAAAGAATATTTGAAACGTCGCTCCGTTCGTCGGAGCGTGGATTGAAATAACAAAGTTCCGTTACTTAAAGTAATTGATTCCAGTCGCTCCGTTCGTCGGAGCGTGGATTGAAATACCGAGATTACGTCGTGGCAGGGTGTTGCGTCAACGTCGCTCCGTTCGTCGGAGCGTGGATTGAAATTAGTTTTTTGTTTGCGCTGGAGATTGATGATGAGGTCGCTCCGTTCGTCGGAGCGTGGATTGAAATTAAACAGTTGGAAACAGCACATATATTATTTGAGTCGCTCCGTTCGTCGGAGCGTGGATTGAAATTTAAATGGAGTATATTCGATAAATGCAGGAATGAGGTCGCTCCGTTCGTCGGAGCGTGGATTGAAATCGTTCAACAACACCAAGGCAGGCACAAAGGAAGGTCGCTCCGTTCGTCGGAGCGTGGATTGAAATAAAGGTACGTGTTCATTTTGACATAGTAGATAAAGTCGCTCCGTTCGTCGGAGCGTGGATTGAAATACAAGTAGTCGGATATAAAAACCTTGAAGAAATTAGTCGATCCGTTCGTCGGAGCATGGATTGAAATCCAAATATTCGGGAGGTAGATTATGGCAGCACGCCTTGCCATTCGGGAAAAGCAGTTAGAGACTTGGATTGCAAATATTAAGGACTGCAGGAACAGCGGTATGAAAACAAAGGGCTGGCTTGCTGAAAATAACATATCAAAAGATCAGTATTACTACTGGTTCAAGCAGCAGAGACTGGCAGTGTGCATGCAGTCCTCTGGTTTTCAACCAGAATTGCCTGTTAAATCGGAGAAAACACAGATAGTCAAATTGGAATGCACTGATTATCAGTTTACAATGTAAATTTATAGAATGATGATATATTAAGGGAGAAAGAGATATGAATGATAAGACAAATGCTTTAAAATCCGCCATCTACGGCCTCGCCGTAGGTGATGCGTTGGGCGTTCCATATGAATTTAAATTCAGGGGCGCATTTGAATGTACAGATATGATAGGCTACGGTACGCACAATCAGCCGGAGGGAACCTGGTCGGATGATACCAATATGGCGCTTGCCACTTGCGCCAGTATCAAAGCGTGTGGCAGAGTTGATGTGGATGACATCAGAGACAGATTCCGCAGATGGCTAAAAGAAGGAGTATATACACCGTTTGGAGAAGTATTTGACTGCGGCAATACGTGCGCTGCCGCGATCAGATCTGGAAGAGGTTGTGATGACGAAGGCATACCGGCTGAGTGGCTGTCGAAGATGAAGTCAATGGACATGATAGAACGAGAATTGTTTTCTCTGTCCAAATAATTACAATCCCGCCCCCCTGATGATATAGTATCATTGAAAAGCCTCATAAAAACAGATATAATGATAGACAACGGCCCATCACATCAAACAAAGAGTTGTGACGGGCTTTATCTTTAGAGGATAAAGGAGATACATAAAAATGGCAGATTTTAAATACGAAATAGTAGAGCACATAGGAGTGATCTCGGAAAGTGCAAAGGGATGGACTAAGGAACTTAATAAGATATCGTGGAATGGTGGCACACCAAAGTATGATATCAGAGAGTGGGCACCAGAGCATGAGAAGATGGGTAAGGGTGTGACACTTACAGAAGAGGAGGCGTCTAAATTAAAGGCGTTGCTGTAGAGACAGCACGAGAAAGGACTAGGTCAATGAAGATATTTGTTGATGCTGATGCGTGTCCGGTGATTGATATAGTTGAAGACATAGCAACAAAATACAACATCCCAGTAACGCTTCTATGCGATACGAACCATGTCCTCACATCTGATTACAGTGAGGTTATCGTGGTCGGTGCCGGGGCGGATGCCGTGGATTACAAGTTGATAAGCATTTGTCACAGGGGCGACATAGTGGTTACTCAGGACTATGGCGTGGCTGCAATGGCGCTTGGCAAAGGTGCGTATGCGATCCATCAGTCGGGCAAATGGTATACGGATGAGAATATCGATCAGATGCTTATGGAGAGACATTTGAATAAAAAGGCGAGAAGGGCATCGAGCAGGAATCATATCAAAGGGCCGAGGAAGAGGACAGAAGAGGATGACCAGAGATTTGCGGAGTCTTTTGAGAAGCTGCTGCGAAAGGCAAATAATCTGTAGATACATATGAAAGTGGAGGGGGATTCGAACTCTCACCACATATGAACTGGAAGAGGTCAGATTTTAATGGATGATAAAAATACAAACAGAACAATAGAATACTACAACAAATATGCTGACAGATATTCCGAGGTAACCAGAAATGCTGACATGTCGGATATTTACAAGCGCTTTGAGGAAAATCTCAAGCCGGGCTGCAGGATACTTGATCTTGGCTGCGGCAGTGGCCGTGACAGCAAATATTTTCTGGACAAGGGATATAAGGTTGTGTCTCTGGACGCGTCTGAGGCGATGTGCAGGAAAACTCAGGAGCTGACGGGAAAAGCGGCTGTACATATGCGCATTGAGGACATGAATTATGAGAATGAATTTGACGCTGTGTGGGCATGTGCTTCACTGCTCCATGTTGCCAAGAGCGATATGCACAAGATCCTTGAGAAGGCTATGAAGGCGCTCAGGGTCGGCGGGGTATTGTATGCTTCGTGGAAGTACGGCAAGAGTGAACGGACGCGGGATGATGGAAGGACATTTGCCAATTATACTGAGGCCCGGGTTTGCGATATGGTGGCGTTGGTTTCAGGCGCATCGCTTGAGGATGTATGGACGAGTCAGGATGTCAGGCTTGACAGGATAGGTCAGGGACATTTGTGGGTAAATGTTCTGGTGAAGAAGACCAGAGTTGTCATAACTGAGAAGGAATTTCTGAACATTTTCTGGAAGCAATACCAGATCATTGAGAAGGATGTCAGGATCAGTTCGGAGTATGTGGACATTCACAAGAGCAACTTCCCGACATTTTCAAGCAGATACATAAATATGTTTCTGAACATCTGCAGCAATATTGATTCTCTGATTGAGATATATTGCAAGATGGTAGAGGAGGACGATTACAGGAAGAAGTACAATATACATGACAGGCTTACTCCTGTGCTTAGGAAATTCCCGGCTATCAGGCTTGACGCAGTGAGGACGATAGACACATTTGAAGATATCGAGTTGAAGCCGTTCAGCGCATTTGTGGATGGCAGGATCGCGGATTGGTGGAATGACTATAACCTGGTAAAACATGCCAGAAGCGAGAAGAATGAGAAGACGGGAAAGTACAATTTCCAGAGCGCAAATCAGAAGAATGTGCTGACTGCCCTGGCTGCGTATTTTATCGTGTGCAACCGCATATACGAGGAGATATGCGAGATCTCGGCAACGCCGAAGAAGCTGCTCAAGTCGAAATTATTCCTGTACGTGAAGAATGGTGAGTAGATAAGGAAAGGTAATAGACCATGGTAAAACAGATAGTAAGAGATCAGATGTTTCTCAGCCAGAAGTCATCTCCGATGACGACTATGGATGCGGGGATCATAGCAGATATGCAGGACACATTAGCGGCAAATCAGGCGAGGTGCGTCGGCATGGCGGGCAACATGATCGGATATAAGAAGAGGATAATCATCGTCAGTATGGGATTTGCCAATGTTGTCATGCTGAATCCGGTACTCCTGTCAAAGTCGGGGGCTTACGAGACAGAGGAGGGATGTCTGTCTCTGGACGGCACGAGAAAGGTGACAAGGTATAGAGACATAGAAGTAGAGTTTCAGGATGCATCATTTGCAAAAAAGCGTATGAAGTTCAACGGATATATAGCCCAGATAGTGCTCCATGAGATGGATCACCTTGAGGGGCGAATAATTTAGGAGAGTTTATGGAATCAAAAGACGGAACATGGATTATGTATGGCGTTTCAGAGGATGATCCGGAGTGCCTGCACACGGTGGACGAACTTATCGGATATATAGAGGAAGTGGGATTCCTGCCTCTTTTCCGCAATGAGATACCTGGATTTTCGGTGGAAGAGCGAACCACGGAGAAGTATTGGTGGAGTGAAGACCCGCAGAGGGATCCTTGGGTGTGGCGTGAGATCATAGCCAGAAGAGGCGACATCGCATACGGCAAATTTTTCCACAATAAGGCGGGATTTATCTCAAAGAAATGGTTCCCGTATTTTGCAAATTATAGAAGAGCTGGATATGATTTCGATGCCAGATGGGATGATGAGCTTGCATCATTCAGGCAGAAGAAGATCATGGATCTGTTCATGGATGACCGGATAGACGAGGAGAGCGATGCGGAATTTGCGGCAGAAAAGCTGGATAGTATGTACAATACAGAACTTTTTTCATTCGATATAAAGAAGCTTGCCGGATTTGGCAAGGGCGGAGAGAAAGGCTTTGAGGGTACGATGACACAGCTCCAGATGCAGACCTATCTGTGTGCATGTGACTTCAGAAAACGGTTGAACAAGAAGGGCGCGGAATACGGCTGGAATGTGGCTGTGTATTCCATGCCGGAGAAGCTGTGGGGATATGACCATGTGACGTCCGCATATGGTGAGAGCCCTGAGGAATCGTGGAAGAGGATAGTGAAGCATATGGATGATATTTACCCGATAGCTACAGAGAAACAGATAAAGAAAGTCTTAAAGTAGAGACTTATGGTGTGCATTATTTCGAAAACTCACATCAAAAAAGGTTTACATCAAAAGTTTACATATAACATTACATATATATTTACATATGTGTTTACATATGTTATGTTTATATGCAAGTCAGGTTATAAAGAATAATATGATGCCTACTTGAAGAGGAGAAATGATGAACACTGTATATGATGTTATTATTGTGGGAACTGGCGCTGCAGGCTTGTTCTGTGCGTTGAATTTTCCAGAGACAAAAAAGGTCTGTATTATCACAAAAAGACGGGCTGATGAGTCCGACTCTTTTTTGGCCCAGGGCGGCATATGTATGCTGCGGGGTGAGGAAGACTACGAAGATTATTTTGAAGACACCATGAGAGCCGGTCATTATGAGAACAATAAAAAGACAGTCGATCTGATGATCAGATCATCGAATCTTGTTATCAGAGAATTGATAAGGCTTGGAGTTAGATTTGAGAGAGATGAGAGCGGAAAGCTTGCCTTCACCAAGGAGGGAGCTCACAGCCAGCCAAGAATATTGTTCCACGAGGACATTACCGGCAAAGAGATTACATCCACTTTGCTGGAGTGTGCAAAGAAAAAATCCAATATCGAGATATATGAGTATACGACTATGCTCGACATCATCTGCAATGACAATGCCTGTGGTGGAGTGGTTATAGCTGATGAGGCCAAGAACATAAGCATACTTAGATCCAACAATGTTGTATTGGCGTGTGGTGGAATCGGAGGTATATATAAGAACTCAACGAATTTTGCCCATATAACAGGTGATGCCATAGCAATTGCTTTAAAACATGGTGTAGAGGTAGAGAATCTGAATTATGTACAGATCCACCCGACAACATTGTTTAGCCGGAATAAGGGAAGAAGATTTTTGATATCTGAATCTGTGAGAGGCGAAGGCGCATGGCTTCTTAACAAGGCGGGAGAAAGGTTTACAGATGAACTGCAGCCTCGTGATGTAGTCAGCCATGCAATATGGAAACAGATGGAGAGAGATGGAACGGAGCATGTGTGGGAAGATCTGAGACCGCTTGGAAGAGATGTGATCTTGCAGCATTTTCCACATATATACAAGCAGTGCAAGGATGAGGGGTATGATGTGCTTGTTGAACCGATACCGGTTGTGCCGGCTCAGCATTACCACATGGGCGGAGTGAAGGCAGATCTTGCCGGAAGGACATCCATGGAAGGCTTGTACGCGGTAGGAGAAGCCGGATGTAATGGAGTGCATGGCAGAAACAGACTGGCAAGCAATTCGTTACTTGAGTCGCTTGTTTTTGCACAGAGAGCGGCAGATGATATCATGTTCAGCAGAGAACACAGAGGCTGTGGAGAAGACAACATAGATCTGTCTGAATATGAAGATATAGATGGTTTGTTTAGAGAATATAAGAATATAGTTTTGACAGAAACGGAAAGAAGAGGCTGAGAATGAATCAGATAACAATGAAATTGAATGCGGACAAGCTTATAATGATGGCTTTACAGGAGGATATCACAAGTGAGGATGTATCCACAAATGCGGTGATGCCAAAGGCACAGAAAGGAAAAGTAGACCTGATATGCAAGCAGGATGGAATCATTGCAGGACTTGATGTATATGCAAGAGTATTTACACTCTTAGATGACAGCACTGAGGTTGAGTTCTTCTGCAAAGATGGCGATGAGGTGAAGGCTGGCCAGCTTATGGGAATTGTGACTGGTGATATCAGGGTTCTTCTTTCTGGAGAGAGGGTTGCGCTTAATTACCTCCAGCGTATGAGTGGCATAGCTACATATACTCATGAGGTTGCAGAACTTCTTAAAGGAAGCAAGACTACTCTGCTGGATACCAGAAAGACCACGCCTAATTGCCGTATATTTGAGAAGTATGCAGTCAGAGTCGGCGGAGGCAGCAATCACAGATACAATTTGTCGGATGGAGTATTACTTAAGGATAATCATATAGGCGCTGCGGGAAGTATAACCAATGCAGTGAGAATGGCAAAGGAGTATGCACCATTTGTCCGCAAGATAGAGGTTGAAGTTGAGACACTGGATCAGGTAAAAGAGGCTGTTGAAGCGGGAGCCGATATCATTATGCTTGACAATATGACAACGGATCAGATGAGGGCTGCGATTGATTTGATCGATGGACGTGCGGAGACAGAATGTTCAGGCAATGTTACAAAAGAGAACATAGAGAGCCTGATATCATTGGGAGTGGATTATATATCAAGCGGTGCGCTTACACACAGCTCACCTATAATGGATATATCGATGAAAAATCTTCATGCGGAGGAATAAAGTGAAGGCAAAAGAGAGAAGGGAAAGGATACTTGACATTGTGAAGAATTCAGATGTCCCTGTTCCGGCAAATAAGCTTGCGTCAGAATTCGATGTCAGTAGACAGATAATAGTACAGGACATTGCAGTGATCAGGGCGGCTGATGATGGCATAATTGCAACTAACAGGGGTTATATATACAAGAATGAATCAAAATGTCAGAGAGAGTTTAAAGTAAAACACGGTTATGACAGGACTGAGGAAGAACTCACGATCATAGTTGATTATGGCGGTGTTGTAAAGAATGTAAGTATAAGTCATACGGTGTACAATCGTGTTACTGCAAAGATGAATATTGCTTCCAGATACGACGTGGCAAAATTTATGAAAAAATTGGCAAACAGCCAGTCGTCCCTGCTTGGAAATGCTACGAACGGATATCATTACCATCTGATAGAGGCTCCTAGTGAAGAGATCCTGGACACTATAGAGCAGAAACTCGAGGAGACAGGCTTTCTTGTTCCATGGCAGGAGTGGGAGAAATAATACAGAATGATTTGGAGAGAATAAAATGACGATAAAAGAGATACAGGAAGAGATAATCAGACTGAAGAAAGAGAAGGATTTCTGCATACTGGCACATGCTTATCAGGGACATGAGATTCTTGAAGTTGCAGATTATATGGGAGATTCATATGGACTTAGCGTGGAGGCGAGCAAGGATTC
Organism: Coprococcus sp. AM14-16; assembly: GCF_003434675.1. Lineage (NCBI taxonomy): Bacteria > Bacillati > Bacillota > Clostridia > Lachnospirales > Lachnospiraceae > Coprococcus > Coprococcus sp. AM14-16. The sequence continues at coordinate 1,060,166 of NZ_QTLL01000001.1, read as the reverse complement.
CCGCAAAAATATAATAATGTGCGGTGTGCGTTTTATGGCGGAGACATGTAAGATACTGTCCTCTGATAAGAAGGTGTATCTGCCTAATCCTGAAGCCGGATGTCCGATGGCTGAACAGATGAACCTTGAAACGCTGAATGAGATGAAGAAGAAGTATCCGGGATATGCGGTTGTCGCCTATATAAATACGACATCTGAATTGAAAACTGCCTGTGATGTATGTGTGACATCTTCATCAGCAGTGCAGATCTGCAGCAAGCTTGATAATGACAAGATTCTTTTTATTCCAGATCCGAATCTTGGAAACTATGTTCAAAAGCAGATGCCGGAAAAGGAATTTGTATTTTTTAACGGCGGATGTCCTAGACATCTTGCGGTTACCCTAGATGATGCTTTGAAGGCAAAAGAGTTACATCCACATGCGGAACTTCTTGTCCATCCTGAGTGCAGGCCGGATGTAGTTGCAGAGGCTGATTATGTAGGTTCAACCACAGGAATTATGGCATATGCCAGAAAGTCAGAGAAAAAAGAATTTATCATCGGTACAGAGCACAGTATTGTGGAGCATCTTCAGTATGAGTGCCCTGACAAAATGTTCTATCCAATTTCTTCAAAGCTGATGTGCCATAATATGAAACTTACTACCCTGGTTGACATATTGAATGTATTAAAGGGCACAGGTGGCGAAGAGATAGTCCTTTCTGATGAGGTGATGGAGGGAGCATCCCGCTGCATCGACAGAATGATCGCGCTTGGATAACGAGGTGTGGATGCCGAGAAACAGTATATAAAATACGGTTGCTTATTAGTTCATTAAGCGACCGTATTTTTTTGTACCTGTGTTATAATGTTATAAAAGTGTATAATATTATTTGCAAATTATGATCAGCCAGACTGGCTGGAGTATAGGAGGACATGATGGGTATTGTTGAATTAAAAAATGATAAGATCGCTATAAAGGTGAATACTCACGGCGCTGAGCTTGTGAGCCTGAAGAGTATCGAGACAGACAGAGAATACATGTGGTGCGGTGATGCTGAGTATTGGGGAAGAGTTTCTCCTGTGCTGTTTCCATTTGTGGGAAAGCTTGAAGGACAGCGTTACAGACATAACGGGGTGGTTTATGAGAATATACCTCAGCACGGATTTGCAAGGGACAGCGAGTTTGTAGTGGCTGGCCAGACTGGTGATACACTGCTGTTTGTGCTTGAGAAGAATGATACATGGCAGAAGAGCTATCCGTTTGATTTCAGTCTTTGTATAGGATACAGACTTGAAGGTTCATCTGTACATGTTATGTGGACCGTTGTGAATGAGGGAACTGACACGATTCATTTTTCTATCGGTGCTCATCCTGCATTTGCATGTGAGGGAGGCATCGGCGGTTATTCTCTGGATATGCACACAGGTAAGAACGAGATTGAATGTGGTCTTTTGACAGCAAATGGAGTTCTTGGAGATAGAACAGTTACGCACAGACTGACAGATGGAGTCTTAAAGCTGCGTGATGAGATGTTTGATGAGGATGCCCTGATCATGGATGGTAAGGGTATAAATACGATTACATTAAGGAACTCATCTGATGCGCCGGTTTTGCAGTTGAGATTTGATGTGCCGCAGATAGGCATATGGTCTCCTGCAAAGAAACATGCGCCATTTGTCTGCATAGAGCCTTGGTTTGGCAGGTGTGACCGCGAGGGATATGACGGAGATCTGGCGGACCGTGAGTATTCAAACAGTCTTGAGGCTGGCCATTCGTTCAGCAAGGAGTATGTCATCGACATACTATAATGGAAAACATATCATGTGTCAGATTAAGATATAGCAGAATATAATTTGTAAGCAGGGCGGGACATCCCATTGGTGGGATGTCCCGCCCTGTTTGTTATGTTTCATATACATTAATGTAGAATCTATGTAAAAGGTGCCTGACCCCATTGTTGTTCCTTTTTGTAGAGTGCTGAAAATACTACTTGACATATGATACTATGCGACGTATAGTATACTGCGTAAGGAGGTATAGCGATGGATATACAATTGAAGAGAGGGATGCTCGACGTGTGTGTGCTTGCGGCCATCAAGGACGAGGATTCCTATGGATATCAGATCATCAAAGATATGAAGCCGTATGTGACGATATCAGAGTCCACACTCTATCCTATCCTCAGAAGACTTGAGGCGGGAGCGCTGCTCACGGTTCATTCCGTGGAGCACAACGGAAGACTCAGAAAGTATTATCATATTACGGATGCCGGAAGAGCCAGGATAGAAGAGTTCAAGGAAGAGTGGAAGGAACTGGAATCCATATACAGATTTATTGTGAAGGAGGAAGTCAGAGATGAATAAACAGGAATATCTGGAGGCAATAAGAAGCAGGATCAGTGCGATGCCGGCTGATGATGTGAACAGGTTTATGGATTACTATAGCGAGATGATAGATGACCGCGTGGAGGACGGCCTTTCCGAGGAGGAGGCTGTGGCAGATATGGGATCACCTGATGCAGCAGTGGAGCAGATACTTGAAGATATGCCGCTTACGAAGCTTGTGAAGGAGAAGATCAAGCCAAAGCACGAGCTCAAGGCATGGGAGGTCGTACTCATAGTACTTGGTTCTCCGGTGTGGATTCCACTTCTTATTACGGCGTTGGTATTGCTGCTTACGTTGTGGATAGTTGCATTTGCACTTCTTATTTCATTCTACGCAGTTGTGCTCAGCTTTGTGGCAGCGGGAATAGGCGGACTGATATGTGCCATACCGCTGTTCATAGCCAACAGCCCATACACAGCAGTTCTCATGCTTGGAGCAGCACTCATTGGAATAGGTATAGCGATACTGTTTGTTGTATCCGTCAAACCTGTTACGGTTGGTATATTTAAGGTCTGCAAGGCCAGTGTGAATGGTATAAAGAGAATGTTTGTAAAGGAGAAATAGGCATGAGTAGAACAAAGAAAGCTGTTATAGCTGCATCGATCATGATCGTGGCTGGAATTATCACTGTGATCTCAGCACTTGTTGTAAATGGATTCAGATGGCCGAATGTGACAGTTAATCTGGCCCACATGACATCGGAGCCGGTGAACTACGTAAAGAAGACTGTTGATATAAAAGATAAATTCACTGCAATTGATGTAAAAAGCGCATCAGATGTGGATGTTGCCGTGAAGAAGGCGAGTGGAGATACAAGTTATGTGGAGTATTATGACTGCGGGAATCTGACACATCATGTAGATATATCAGATGGTGTGCTCAGGATAACCGCAGACGACAGCAGGAATGCAGCATTTAACATTTCCATTGGTGTGTATTCTGGAGCATGGCCATCCGTGACGGTGTATCTGGCTGGTACGGAGTACGATGATCTGAAGATTGTGACCAGCAGTGGTGACGTGGATATGGAATATTATCTGGCAATAGGTAATATCGATATAGAGGCCGCCAGCGGCGATGTGATCGTAAATGGTGCAAATGCAGATGCTCTGACGGTGGCGACCAGCAGTGGTGACATTAAGCTTGACAGTGTATCGTCAAAGGATACAAGAATATCAGCAAACAGTGGTGACGTCAGTCTTGGTGATGTGGTTATGGATAATATTGATCTGAAGACCTCCAGTGGCAATATCACATCTGGCAGTATAAAGGCAAAACGTATAAACGGTCGTGCGTCAAGTGGTGACGTAATGATTAGAGACTGTGATGCTTCTGAGATCAATGTCGTGACAACCAGTGGTGATGTATCGATCGGCATTGGCTCAGAAATGAAGTATGAATACAATACAAAGACATCCAGCGGTGATGTAAATGTACCGGACTCGGTTGAGGGAGCAGATGGAAAGTGCAATATCGAGACTAGTAGCGGAGATATTGATGTCACACAGTAAGTCGTAACTGAATACATTTGAAAATTGGTTCAAGGCAGGTCTTCTGAAATGGAATGACCTGCCTTGAGTTGTATTTAGGCTAAATTAAAGTTAATTAATGAAATAAAATGTCGGTAAAGGCCTCTGCTTATTGTGGATTCACGCTAAAAATGGTATCTTTAATATGTATATATATTTATACGGAAGAAAATATCAGGGAGAGTAAAGGATGAGTGCATTTGCATTGAGACTTGCAGTATTACCTTCGGTGTTACTGCTGTTATTTGTAGTCAGAAGAAATAAGAATAGCAGGGATCCAATGAGCCTGCTAGTATGGCTTGCGGTTCTGGGAGCTGTCAGCACGATACCGGCAGTAGTCGTGGAGCTGGTTGGGGGCGTATTGTTATACTACATGGGATTGGAATCCGGAACGGCGGTTTATGAGCTGGTCAACTGCTTCTTTATAGTGGCGATGATCGAGGAACTGGGCAAATTCCTTGGAATGTTAATACTTACATGGAAAAATAAGAACTTTGACCACAGCTATGACGGCGTTATATATGGCGTGTGCTCGTCGCTCGGATTTGCAACACTGGAGAATATCCTGTATGTATTCCAGGGTGGAATAGGACTCGGAATCCTGAGGGCTGTGACAGCAATCCCACTTCACTGCTCATGCGGCGTTATCATGGGATATTTCTACTCAAAGGCGAGAGAGAATGCGAACAAGGGCGAGGGTGCCGCAGGCAATATGCTGATAGCGTATTTTAGCACCATGGGAATACACGGACTGTATGATTTTGTGCTGTCGATTGATGACACCAGCGTGATCCTGTGCATACTGGTTCTGATCCTGTCGGTGGTTCTGATGTTCCTGCTCATATCCCATGCGGCAAAGAACGATCATATCATAGCGGTAAATCCTATATGGGTGAATCCGTATAATTTCAGATATATACCTATGCGTGGATACAATCAGCCAAATATGTACGGGCAGAACATGCAGTACAATCAGCCAAATATGTACGGGCAGAACATGCAGTACAATCAGTCAAATGTATATGGCCAGAGGCAGAACACCATACGGACAAATGCATACGGCCAGACGGGACAGTACAATAATCAGCAGAGTGGCTACGGCCAGCAGACCCGGTATGGTCAGCAGTATAATCCGCAGAGCAGATACAGTCAGCAGAGCGGTTACGGTCAGCGGCCGGGGCAGTACAATCAGCCGGGCAGCTATACTCAACAGCCAGGACAGTACAATCAGCCGTCAAGTGGCTACAGTCAGCCACAGCGGTACGATCAGCAGAATGGCTACAGCCAGCAGACCCAGTATGGCTGGCAGTCACAGCAGAATAATCAGTATAGCGGCTACGGTCAGCAGCCACATTACGGTCAGTCATCACAGTATGATCCGCAGAACACATACAGACAGTAATAAAATATTTATATAGAGGAGAACAGGCAAATGTTATTGATAAAGAATGGAAGAGTCGTTGATCCGGTCACCCATACAGACGAGGTCATGGATGTGCTCATCGACGGCAATCACATAGTTAAGACAGGATACGATCTGGAGGCAGAGGGTGCGGAGGTCATCGATGCAGATGGACTTGTAGTTGCACCGGGACTGGTAGACACACATGTACACTTCCGCGATCCGGGATTTACGTACAAGGAAGACATCGAGACAGGTGCCGCCGCCGCTGCAAGAGGAGGCTTCACGATGGTGGTATGTATGGCGAATACAAAGCCGGCGGTGGATAACCTTGAGACTCTCAAGTATATACAGGATAAAGGTGCAAAGACCGGAATACATGTAGTTCAGACAGCCACAGTCACAAAGGGCCTTGCTGGCAAGGAACTCGTGGACATGGACAGTCTTGCGGCTGCAGGTGCAGCAGGATTTACCGATGACGGAATCCCAATCATGGATGAGAAGCTTCTTCTTGAGGCTATGGAGAAGGCAAGGGATCTTGATCTTCCGGTGAGTCTTCATGAAGAGGATCCGCTGTTCATTGTACAGCCGGGAGTGAATCAAGGAAAAGTATCAGAAAAGCTTGGATACGGCGGTGCATCCCGCACAGCGGAGGATATTATGGTTGCAAGGGACTGCGTCCTTGCACTTCACACAGGTGCATCAGTGTGCATACAGCATATAAGCTCAGGCAATTCCGTGGATATAGTGAGAACTGCAAAGAAGCTTGGAGCGGACGTACATGCGGAGGCAACTCCACATCATTTCACCCTTATAGAGGATGCTGTGCTGAAGTACGGAACCATGGCGCGTATGAATCCTCCACTCAGAACTGAGAAAGACAGAAGACAGATCATAGAGGGAATACAGGATGGCACAATAGATATGATAGTGACGGATCACGCTCCGCACAGCAGTGAGGAGAAGGCGAGACCGTTTGACAAGGCGCCAAGTGGAATAACAGGGCTTGAGACATCTCTTGCCCTTGGAATATATTCCCTTGTACAGCCTGGATATATCTCACTCATGAAGCTCATGGAACTAATGAGCAGGAATCCTGCAGAATTTTACCGCATGGAACCGGGCAAGATAGCAGAGGGAGCTCCTGCGGATATAGTCATATTTGGCGAGAATGAGCAGTGGACAGTGAACAGCTTTGCGTCAAAGGCATCCAACAGTCCATTTGCCGGATGGACTCTCCCGGGAAGGGTTCACTATACAATCTGTGGTGGAAATATCGTGTATGACGCAGAAAAGTACGATGCTGAACATGATGTGTAAGATGCGGGCAGCAGGATATAAAATGTAAGATATGAGAAGATCATAACAGAGATGGGACATATAGATATGGACAAGATAAGACGACATTATACATTCAGAGGAAGAGTGCAGGGAGTTGGCTTCAGATACAGGGCGAGCTATGCTGCATCCATGTACGGAGTCACCGGCTGGGTGTGCAACAGATATGATGATTCTGTTGAGATGGAGGCTCAGGGGCTGCCTGAGGCTATAGACAAGGTGATAGCAGTTCTCAGAAATGACAGATATATATTTATAGAGGATATGGATGTCAGGGAGATACCTCTGGAGAATGACAGCGGATTTCATGTGAGATCAAGCTGGTAACGCGCGTAGATAAGGAGAGTGGACATATGGTAAAGATAGATTTGATAACGGGCTTTCTGGGCTCAGGCAAGACGACATTTATTAAGAAGTATGTGAGCTACCTTGTTGGCAAAGGATATAATGTCGGAATCCTTGAAAATGATTATGGTGCAGTCAACGTGGACATGATGCTTCTTCAGGATGTGATGGGCGAGAACTGTCATGCTGAAATGGTGGCAGGTGGCTGCGGCGAGGACTGTCACAAGAGAAGGTTCAAGACAAAGCTCATAGCGATGGGGATGAGCGGCTATGACAGAGTCATTGTTGAGCCTTCCGGAATATTTGATGTGGATGAATTCTTTGACGTCCTCCACGAGGAGCCACTAGACAGATGGTATGAGGTTGGATGCATCATTTCCATAGTCGATGCCGGACTTGACCGGGACATGAGCAGACAGTCCAGATATGTGCTTGCGTCTGAGGTTGCGAACTGTGGAACTCTGGTGATGAGCAAGGTTCAGGATGCATCGGAGGATGAGAAGAGGAGCACAATAGAATATATCAATGAAGTGCTCACCGAATTTCAGTGTAAGCGTCAGTTCGGCGATGATGTTCTGGAGAAGAACTGGGATGATTTCACGGATGATGACTTTGAAGGTTTTATGTCAACCGGATACAAATTAAACGACTATGTAAAATTATGGTTCAAACAAAGTGATGTGTTTAACTCGGTATATATCATGAATAAGGTCATGCCTCAGGAGCGGCTTGAGACGATAGTCAGGGATATATTTGAGGATAAGGAATGCGGAGATGTCTTTAGAATCAAGGGTTTTCTCCCTGTAAATGACACCGGATGGATAGAGCTCAACGCCACGGTAAAAAAGACCGAGGTGAGACCTATAGAGAACGGGCAGGAGATCATAATTGTGATCGGTTCGAATTTGGTGGAGGACAAAATAAAACGGTACTTTGAGTAAAGAGGCTGATGGACAGGAGCGGATTTTCATGACAGACAGGGCTAAGAAATTGAACAGAGAAGAGAAGCTTCAACTTCAGGCTGAAAAGCTGAAAGAACAGGCACAGATAGATCTTGAGGGGTACGTTATGTGTCGTTCTGCACTCAGGGCGACCAGAACGGATCTTCATGAGGAGTCGGAACGGTATGACAGACTTAGGGAAGAATATGAAGAGCTGAAGAACAGACGCGCACCGTACAAGGTGCTGTTCTATAAACGCAGAAGAATCAGAAAGTGTAAAAAGCACATAAAGGAGCTGGGAAGGGCAAAGAAACGTCTGCGCAAACAGATGAAGGAACATCGTGAGGGTGTCAGACGAAGAACTGTTACCAACACATTTGCATTTGTTGCAGCGCTTGCGATGTTCGCCATGATGGCGTGGAGGATATGGCAGCTCGCACAGGGTGTGTACTATATGGCATTTTACAGAAATGGTGAGGCCCTTGAGATAACGGCTGTTGCTGTGCTCAGGCAGCTCCTGCTTGTGGCGTGCATCGTATATGGCCTAGTGGTTGTATGGCAGTCATTGCAGGTGTGGGGCATGAAGCGGGAAGGCTGGAATAGTGTAATAAGAATTAAGGTGAAACAGAAGGCCTACTGGATTATGATGATAGGCGTACCGCTTCAGATAGTCAGCCATGGAGATATGCTGACGAATGCCATGATGCTTATAACCATAATAAGTCAGATGGTCATGGCGGCACTTTTGTCGACGGTCCAGTCGAGAAGGATACTTGTGAAGATATTTGCATGGTGCTATGTCGGGGGAATCTGTGTGATATGGCTGTATGGCGGAGTGTACTGCAGAAACTTCGAGATATCGGGAAATGATTCCGGAACCAGCACCTATGCGGTTGACAACAAGTCGAATTTCTCGCAGATATGGGAGATGTCGACTGAACCGGAATTCTATCATATGGGTATGTATGCCCAGAACAGGGATACCGATTATGGCATGATGATCATTCCGGGACTTGCGTATGCTGATACGATAGGCAGTGAGTCGAGGGAGATAGAGAACTGCACGTCCATGACGCCACAGGGGCTGGCGGTGACGAAGAAGTATACATTTGTCAGTGCATATTGCAAGACGAAGAAACACAAATCTGTGATATTTGTTCTTGATACACAGACCGGGCAATATATTAAAACACTGGTTCTCAAGGACACGACACATGCCGGAGGACTTGCGTATGATACGAAGAATAATGTGCTGTGGGTTTCCTCGTATATGATCGATGAGGATGAGGACAGGAGCAGGAAGGCATCCATATCATGTCTTACGCTGGACTCCATAGAGAAATACGATGTGGCTCAGGGAAAGCCGATAAAATACAGGAACACATGTAGCGTCATGTTCCCTGCAACGTCATTTATCACGATATATGACGGACATATATATGCGGGCTACTGGCGAAAGGATAAGAACAGCTACAGCATGGCAGCCAGCTACGAGATCGTAAATGGCGGCACCGCCATATCCTCGGAGGAGGACGAGGCTTTCTATATACCAGGAAGGGTGCAGGGGCTTCAGGTGTATAAAAATGAGATAATATTCTCTATATCATATGGTATAGATGAATCCAGGATAGAGGTATACGATACAGATATAGGTAAGCTGTCCAGTGTGAATTACGGCACAGAGACACCGAGACAGGTGGTTAAGCTCCCGCAGAAGCTGGAGCAGATATATTCGTATAATGGCAAATTATACTGCCTGTTCGAGTCTGCAAGTTTTGCCTACAGGCTGACAGCACCGGTGTGTATGGACAGGATCGTGGGGCTTGATGAGATGGCACTTGTAGAGTAGCTCAAAGTGGTTCAAGGTGAAAAAATGGAGGGTTTGGGATGAACGAACAGAATTTTAACAATGGAATGAATGGAGGCCCGGGGATGCCCCCGCCACCACCGCAAGGGTATATGAACATGAATGGAGGCCCGGGGATGCCCCCGCCGCCACCTCAGGGTTATATGAACATGAATGCCAGACCGCCGCAGAGGAGAAATCCTGCGGTGTCTCCGAACAGATTCAGGATGTTTGGTATTCCGGTACTGGTATATGCGATCATATGTGCGGCATGTCTGTACAGCAACTGGTCGAGTATATTGTCGGCTGTGCTTTCGATAGTATCAATAGTGTTTATCAGTACATGCATGGTACGATATGAGAAGAACATCGGTGCAGACCGTGAGGCCATGACCACTGGAGCTGCGTTGTCGAAACAGAGTATACTGATCCCATATTATATTCTTGTGTTCATGATGTCGGTTGCCCTGAGTCTCACAGACGAGGGATATATCATATTTGGATGTAATGTGGGAATAATCGTTACAGAGATGTATGCGGTTATGACATACTTCAATGACACTGAAAAGCAGGGGATATTCAAGGGAATATTCTCATTTTTCGAGATGTTCTTTGGTTCGATAGGGTATGTAAACATGCCATTTGCCGACAGAAAGGCGGAGCGTGAGATAACCGGCAAAAAGAGAAATTCCAAGCTGATGTACATACTTCTTGGATGTGTGATAGCACTTCCGATACTGGTGATCGTGCTCAATCTGCTGTCTTCGGCAGATCCTGTGTTTGCAAAGGTCATAAAGGACATATTTGGCAAACTGTTCTTCTCGTGGGATATAGTGAAGATAGTTCTGTTTGCCGCTGTGATATTCCTGTTTGTATATGGATTTATTGTCAAGGCGGGCCGCAGAGATCTTGGTGCAAATGCTCCGAAGGAGGGGCAGTACAATGCAGTGACAGGTATAACTATAACGATAGTGCTCACAGCGTTCTATCTGATATTTGCCGTTGTTCAGATAGTGTATCTGTTCATGAACAGCGCAGGACTTCCGGACGATATGACATACGCAGAGTATGCAAGACAGGGCTTCTTCCAGCTGCTCTTTGTAGCGGTTGTAAATGTGTGTATGGTGCTGATATTTAGTGCTATATTCAGAAAGAGTCTGGTGCTCAACGTGTCACTGCTCATGATGTGCATATGTACATATATAATGATTGCCTCATCAGCTGTGAGGCTGTCCATGTACATTGCGGAATATGATCTGACATACCTCAGAATAAATACCATATGGGCGCTGATAGTCACGTCTATAGTGATGCTCGGTGTTATCATAAGCCTGTTCTGGAGAAATATGCCGCTGTTCAGATACATATTTATGACGGTTCTTGTGATGTTCACGCTGTATGCATTTATCAGACCTGGCGCAGTGATAACGAGGTACAATATCAGTCAGGCACACGATGGCAAGAAAGTGGATCTTGAGTATGTGATGGATATAGGTAATGACGGAGTTCCATATTTGATCGATTATTTCAGGACCAAAGACATTACGCCCGAAATGGTCATGGAGGAAGTGATGTCGAAATATAGCGAGGACACCTACTACTGGAGAAACGACACGGTGGGAGAGAGGCTTGAGAAGATGCTTGAGGAGAATGACGACAAGGGCTATATCAGAAGCTTTAACTTATCCAGATACAGAGCTTCAAAAGCTATAGAGAATTATATAAAGTAGTGCAATATAGAATTATAGATCACAATGAAGAAAGCCCCCTGCTTTCGGTTATTTACACCGGAGGCAGGGGGCTTTTAGCTGCATTAAATATTAGTCGTCCTCTTCAGGAACGTAATGTCTTGATGTGTAATACTCAAATATATCCTCGGATTTGTCGTATGGCAGGAACTGGGATCTCTCCCTTACAACCCACTCATCTCCATTGTGGAGAATCTCGCCGAATACATAGCAGTTATTGTGCTTTGCATCCTCACATGCCTTGAAGATGGCATCCTCACGAACATAGACCTTCTCGGTGTGCTTGCATTTGATCAGTGCAAATACGTTGTCCACCTCGGCCAGGCACTGCTTGTGAAGGTTACCGTTGTAGATGTAGAGGAAGAGGATGATCCTTCCAACGTTCTCACCTCTGTCAAGGTAGATACGCATCTCCTCATCGATTCCTTCCTTCTCACCGGTCCTGTCATCGCCCTTCAGAACAACAGAATCGCTTCTGCTGTACTTGTGGCCCCAGAATACCAGCTCAGGGTCGGAACCATCGATGTGTTCAACAATAGCTGCAAGATTGAGGTCATATGTGTCCTCGGATGTAGCACTCATGATATTGTCTATGGCAATCTTAATCTTTTTCTTGAGGTCGACCTTCTTGGCATCCCAGCCAATGCCGACCGTAAGTTTATTATCACCTTTTACAACATATTCGTTCATACAAAAACCCCCTTAGATTACAAGAAGAATAATAATGTGTCTATGAAGAATGTTGGTACAAGAATAGCAACTGACCATACGAGGTAGCCTACAAATGAAGGCATCTTGATACCATTTTCTTCGGCTATTGAACGTACCATAAAGTTAGGTGCGTTTCCTATATAAGTGTTGGCTCCCATGAATACGGCACCGCAGGAGATAGCCATCAGCATGACCTGAGGAACTACACCCATAGCAGTGCTTATACCCTCTGTAAATCCACTTGAAGCAGCGGTGGTAAAGAATACAAGGTAGGTAGGTGTATTGTCAAGGAAACTTGATAAAAGTCCTGTCATCCAGAAGAACTGTGCCGGATGTGTAAGTCCGAGCTCAGAACCACGTGCCTTGAGAATCAGGAGTGCAGGGATCATAGTGATGAATATACCTATGAACAGTATAGCAACCTCCTGTATAGCATCCCATGTAAAGTTGTTGGCCTTACGGACTTTCTTGCTCGTTGTCTTGAATGAGAGGAAAGCCGCTGCGAGCATGATCACGATCTCGATGATAGCAGCCCATGAGAGCGTTACGCCCTCACAGAAATTGATACCCTTTGCAAATGCAGGAAACTTCATAGGAAGAACACCGCTGAGGATAACTGCGCCTACGATCATTACAAGGAATATAATGTTGTGAGCGCCCTTAAGTCTGATTGGCTTTTTGGTATCCGCATCGAATACCGGCTTCTGTCTGCCGTCTGCGATATCCTTCTTGTACGCTCTTGTGTCGAGAAAGAAGAATACAGTCAGCAGGATGATGAGATTAACAACCATGACCTTTGCAAGTCTGAGACTCCAGAAGAAGTCAACACCATTCATGAATCCCATCAGAAGTGGAGGATCACCGACAGGGGTGAGACAGCCACCGATATTTGAAACGAGGAAGATGAAGAATACAATGATCTGAACCTTTCTTCGTCTCCATTTATTTGCCTTTATGATAGGTCTGATCATCAGCATACTTGCACCGGTAGTACCGATCCAGCTTGACAGCAGAGTACCTATCAGTAGAAGCAGAACATTGAGCTTAGGTGTTCCCACCAGGTCGCCTTCAAGAGATATATTGCCTGCCACACAGAACAGGGCAAAAAGCAATACAATGAAGGTGAGATAGTCACCGATCATTACCTCGAGCAATTGTTCGCCCATCGTACCAAAGCCATGGAATATGGCAAATGGAATTAAAAATAAAAGAGACCAGCCTGCAACAGCCCACTGTTTGTGTTTTTCCCACCACTCACCGGCGATAAGGGGCATAACAGCTATGCACAGAAGCATACACACAAATGGTATACACCATGTAAGTGGAAGCGTAGCACCGAGTGTTTCAGTACCGGATTCGCTGTCTGCCGCCAGGGCACTTGCCTGTGACAGTCCAAGAACTGAGATGACTGTGCCGAGACCTAGAAATAACCTGTTTTTCATCGTTTTTGCCTCCTATTAATTATAATTGAAAAACCTTATCTATGCTAACAAAAATATGGTAAAAATTCAACGAAAAAAATCGAAACTTAACCATTTATTTTCCAGAACAAAAAAATAATAAGTATAGCCCAAAAGATGGATATGTGATAGAATGAAAAAGATTGAAAATTGCAATACTATGGCCTTAGGGCAGAACAGAGGTAATTGATATATTATGGAACATCAATGGTCAAAGGCATACAAACCAAAGAGAAAACTTTACGTGCTGAGGTCCAGAGAGTCAGAGGGATTTGACGATTTTTGTCAGGAGAATGGCTATGACTGGTACAAGTGCTTTAGTAACATATACAGGCCGCTGGCAAACAGGGCTTTGTTTTATATGCCTGAGAAGATGATGGACGCCGGATATTCGCGTCTGTGTGGAGGAGTGGAGATAGGATACAGTGATATGGAGGTGGTTCCTCAGAACTGTGTGAGCATCACGGTTCCGGGATTCGACGTTGTGGATATAAAGGGATTTGATATATCTCTGATAGAGGATATACCGAGACTCATGACCATGGCGTATTCATATGCCAAGTTGTATATAGAGACGGAGAAGCTGCACATTGTTTCTAACCACAAGCTTCCATATATATGTTACATGGAGAGCGCAGACAGTCTGTGCGTGGAGATTCCGGTATGGTCCAAGAAGACCAAGACGGAGGAGATGCTGACTCTTGACAACATGAGTAAGAGAGATCTCTATGAGATAGCATACAGGGAGCCTGCCACCGGACATTACAACTGGACATGGCTCAAGGAGAAGCTTGAGCAGTGTGAATATATAGGACTGGATCAGTTTATATTTGCCAGATTCGACATAAAGGGCTTCAGGCTCATCAACAACGTTATGGGCCGTGAGGTGGCGAAGGATCTGTTCAGATATATATGTGACGCTATGACCAAGCAGGACTGGATATTGTACTCTGCAAAGTGTGAGAGTGACGATTTTGCCATGATTATAAAGTATATGCCGGAGGATGAGATAATGAACCGGCTATATACATTCTTTGAGGAGATAGGACAGCTTCCGTCGAACAGGAAGTATAAGATATTCTATAGCTGTGGTATCGTATTCTATGATGAATTCGAGAAACTCAACATGTCAATGCGCGTTGAGGACATGGCGCAGATGGCACACCTCCAGTGTATCAAGACCAATGTAAATGAGATAAAGATATACACATCGGAGATGAAGAAGGAATACATCATGGCACAGCAGTACAAGCTGGAGCTCCCGGATGCCATAGAGAATGAGGATCTCATGGTATATCTTCAGCCGAAGTACAATCCACAGAACGACACCCTGACCGGTGCTGAGGCTCTGATAAGATGGTTCTACAAGGGCGGAGATATTCTCTCGCCGAAGTATTTTGTGCCGCAGTTTGAGACTGACGGAACTATAGACATCATAGACAGATATGTGCTGAGACAGGTGTGCAAGAAGTTCAAGGAGTGGAAGGAGCTTGGCTACCCGCTCTACCCGATATCCTGTAACCTCTCGAGACACCAGATATCGAGACCGGATCTTATATATATACTGTGTGATATAGTCGATGAATACGGAGTGGATCACTCGCTTATAGACTTTGAGATAACTGAGAGTGCAGATTTCGCTGACGTGCAGTATCTGATAAAGGTGCTCAAGGATCTGAAGGCTGAGGGCTTCAAGATATCCATGGACGATTTTGGAACAGGATACTCCAGTATGGCACTTCTTAAGGATATGCCGCTGGATATAATCAAGATAGACAAGAGCTTTATTGACGGAATAGCCACCGGCGAGCCGAACAACAAGGACATGCTCATGACACAGGATATCCTTGCCATGTCAAGGCATCTGGGAATCAGAAGTCTTGCGGAGGGTGTTGAGACATTTGAGCAGAAGGAATACCTGAGAGAGTGGGGATGCCACTACATTCAGGGTTATTACTACAGCAAGCCTATACCTATCACGGGATATGAATATCTTCTCAAGAAGATAATGCTGGGACAGAGCTAGCCGGATAATGATGCTATATAGCGACATATAGAGAATATACAGAAGAGTATAAGAAGGATTGATATATGAATGTATCGATCCTCTTTTTCTATTTATATTGGACCTTAACAGGATGTAATCCCAATAATGTAATGTATATAATTTACAGGTCTTGTATATATAATCAACAACCTACTAAAAAAATAATTAAGAATCATTCCCAATAGGGGTTGACTTTGATCAAAAAATAGATATAATAAGATATAGTTGATAAATAAACATCAACAAAGAAGACAGAATATATTTTAACGATCAATGATGGATATTGATTAGATTATTTAAAAGAGAAAAGGAGAATTAAGTTATGGCAAAGTTTGTATGTACAGTATGCGGTTATATCTATGAGGGAGAGCAGGCACCAGCAGAGTGTCCTATCTGTCACGCAGGAGCAGATAAGTTCAAGAAGGTAGAGGGAGAGCTCACACTTGCAGCAGAGCATGAGTTTGGTGTATATGCTGAGACAGTTAAGAACAATCCAGAGATCAGCGATGAGGACAAGAAGTATATCTACGAGCAGCTCAAGGCTAACTTCGAGGGAGAGTGCTCAGAGGTTGGAATGTATCTCTGCATGGCTCGTGTAGCACATCGCGAGGGCTATCCTGAGATCGGTCTCTACTGGGAGAAGGCAGCGTACGAGGAGGCTGAGCATGCAGCTAAGTTCGCAGAGATGCTTGGATCAGACCTTGAGCAGAACATGACAGCTTCAACAGAGAAGAATCTTGCATGGAGAGTTGACTGCGAGTTCGGTGCAACAGCAGGAAAGGTAGATCTTGCAAAGTGCGCTAAGAAGAACAATCTGGATGCGATCCATGATTCAGTTCATGAGATGGCAAGAGACGAGGCAAGACACGGCAAGGCTCTCAAGGGACTTCTTGACAGATACTTCGGTAAGTAAGAAGAAGGTAAAGATTATTCATAAGGATAGTCAGTCTTACACATAAATCTAAAAAAGGTATATGCGGAAAGCAGTCAGGCTGCGATCCGTATATACCTTTTTTAGATTTATGTGTGCTATTTAATTGTTACTCATCTTTCTTGAGACTGAAGGAAGAGGAAGATGTAGTTGAGCTTGTTGTTGTATAAGGATTAGATGCGTGGGCATCCTGCTCTGAAGCTGCCGGCTGCTGTGAGTAGAACGGATCACTGTAAGACGTCTGCGGTGCCTGTGTCTGTTCTGCAGTGCCGTAGCTGCCACTGTTTGTAGTGCCGTACTGCTGTGTATAGCTGCCACTGTCTGTACTGCCATACTGCTGTGTATAGCTGCCGTTATTTGGGCTTCCTGTGCTGCCCGGAGTGTACACGCCGTTGAAATCGCCTGTACCGTCATAGTAACCTGTGCCTGCTGGCTGTGCAGATGCGCTGATGGTGTTCTTGCTTCTTGTTGCCTTCAGGATCATGATCACTGCTGCCAGTAGGAATACAGCTCCGAGGACAAGCTTGAATATGTAATCTGAAGAGTCAACCATCTCTATATAGTAAGGAAAAGCTTCTGCCTTTGCGGTCGCATAGTCCTCACTTGTAGGAGTGTATCCATAATATTGTGCGTATGCGTCGACATACTTGGTGATGTAGTCGTCAAGGAAGCCCTGCACCTTGTCGCTGTTCTTGCGGATGACCCCTGTTATGTAGACTGGTTCTGCATCGTCAGCAGATGAGATCGCGTCAAATTTGGCGTCATCACTCTTGGAGATCGATATTCCGATCCACTTGGATGTGTCTCTTTTTGAGCCGTCTTCATTCTTGTCGCAGATATCAACGAGATAGTAGTATCCGTCGGTCTTGGTGACCACGTGATTGTACGTTGTAGTCTTCTCAATGTAAGCTCCGTATCCGTAGGTGAGTGTTCCCTCCACATACACTCCCGGTTTAACTTCCGATTCGTCACATGTAGTAACGTTTAGAAGCTTTCCGTGTAAACCGATAAATGTTCGTATACCCAGGAATAAAAGAACTATTCCGAATATACCGAAAACAACTGCTGATACGATGGGATTCCCCTTTTTCTTTGTTCTTGCCATAATGTTACCTCACTTTTTTTATTTGTTATGAATTATACATAACCACTTCAATACCTCACTTTTCTACAGTACAGGTAAAAAACTAATATTTCAAGTAAAAAAGGCAAAATCAAAAAAAATTAGACATTTTTTATGGTATACTCATTCATGGTGGTGATTTTATGGCAAAGAAAACAAAAAAGAATGAGAAAAAGTACATATATATAATTCCGGCAGTGCTGTGGATGATATTCATATTTTACATGTCGTCCAGAACAGGAGATGACTCGTCGGCGGTGAGCAACCCCATGACAGACTTTATAGTGGGGTTGTTCCAGAAGGTGAGAAATGATTCCGCGCCCGTGGTTGACAGGATGACGGGAGTGGTGGAGATCATGGTCAGAAAGGGTGCACACATGACGGAATATGGAATCCTTCTGGCTCTGCTGGCCCTGGCGGTCAGAAAGGCCGGCGGAAGGATGACTTCGGCTGGCGTGTATATATGGTCAGTTGTGATAACATTTGTCTATGCGTGCTCCGATGAGATTCATCAGCTCTTTGTCGCTGACAGGGCAGGCAGGGGCACGGATGTGCTTATAGATATGTGCGGCGCACTGGCAGCTCTTCTTATTATATGGGGATCAAAGAGCACAAGGGGAAGGATAATAATGGGCTTTGTGATAGGGATAGTGCTGGTGGCAGCGGTTATGTTCCTTTTCCTGTGGCCTTTTTAGAGCGCATTTAGTATTGGCAGCCTTGAATTAGAGTGGGGCAGATGGTATATTAAAAAAGACTATGAGCATCACATTACCGATGCTGACTGGAGGATGCAGAATGACATTAGCAGATGTTAGAAAGAACATAGACCGGGTCGACAAGGAGATCAAGCAGCTCTTCAAGGAGAGAATGGTTCTTGCGGACAATGTTGCTCAGGTCAAGGCAGAGACCGAGGATGACATATATAAGCCAGACCGCGAGGAGGCCATCATATCCAATCTCACAGGGGATGTGGATGATAACATCAAGATGGAGTACACGGCGCTTATCAAGAGAATCATGGAGATAAGCAGAAAGTACCAGTATGGAAGGACTCTGGAGCTCAGGAACTGCCTGGATGTGGAGTATGATGTGAAGGAGCCTGACATAGATGCGGTGGCGATGATAAAGCCGGAGCTGTACATTTGTCAGGGATGCTCGAGGGACAAGGTCATTGCGGTGGACTCATACGATGAGGTGTATGAGCTCATAAAGACTGGCAAGGTAGACGCCGGAATGGGAATACTTGAGGACATAAGCTACGGAGTTTCGGATGCGCTTCACGAGGTGCTCACCAACAACAAGCTGTATATATACAGATGTAACATTGTAAATGAGAATGGACACAACAAGAAGGTTGTCACATTTGCAGACCACCTCATAGTGGAGGAGAACCACAACAGGCTGAAGGTGATGTTCGTATGTAAGAATAAGAGCGGAAGTCTCAGCAGCGTACTGTCCATGATCTCTGATTACGGGGTGAACCTCACAGAGATACACTCGGCGCCAAACAGGCAGGAGCATTGGAATTACAGATTCTATGTGGAGCTGTCTGCCAATTTACTGAAGAAGGATATACAGGCTTTAGTGTTCCAGCTCATGAACGAGACGGAGGAGTTTACGATCATCGGGAGCTATGCCTGTGACGAGGAACAGTTTTAGAGAAAAAATAATTTTTAAGGAGAAAATATCATGATAGACAAGTTAGTAAAGAATATCCAGAAGACAAATGCACCTATAGTAGTTGGACTTGATCCAATGCTCAACTATGTACCGGAGCATATCCAGAAAGCTGCATTTGCAGAGTATGGCGAGACACTTGAGGGCGCTGGTGAGGCTATATGGCAGTTCAACAAGGGAATAGTTGACGCTACATATGATCTTATACCTGCAGTTAAGCCACAGATAGCCATGTATGAGCAGTTCGGAATCGAGGGACTCAAGGCATTCAAGAAGACAGTTGACTATTGCAAGGAGAAGGGACTTGTCGTTATCGGAGATATAAAAAGAGGCGATATAGGTTCAACATCAACAGCATATGCGGTTGGTCATATCGGAAAGGTACAGGTGGGAAGCAAGACATATGCTGGATTTGATGAGGATTTCATCACAGTAAACCCGTATCTTGGAACAGACGGAATCAAGCCATTTGTGGATGTGTGCAAGGAGGAGAACAAGGGTATATTCGTTCTCGTCAAGACATCCAATCCATCATCAGGTGAGTTCCAGGACAGACTTGTGGATGGACGTCCACTCTATGAGATAGTCGGAGATATGGTTGACAAATGGGGCAGCGATGTTGTAGGTGAATCAGGATATTCAGCGGTTGGAGCTGTTGTCGGTGCCACATACCCTGAGATGGGCAAGGTGCTGAGAAAGGTTATGCCAAAGTCATTTATCCTTGTTCCGGGTTACGGAGCACAGGGGGGTAAGGCTGCAGACCTTGTACACTACTTCAATGAGGACAGACTCGGTGCGATCGTCAACTCATCAAGAGGAATCATAGCTGCTTACAAGCAGGACAAGTATGCACAGTTTGGTGCTGAGAACTATGCAGATGCCTCAAGACAGGCAGTAGTTGACATGATCGAGGATATCAACGGCGCACTTGATGCGTAATTAAGCCGGAATGTGTGCGGCGAGCCGGGCTTGTCCGCCGTACACTGATAATAGAATGATGATGGAGGAAGACTATGGGCAAACTTAAGATGACAGCAAAGGTGGTCAGCCAGGAGACTCTTGCCACTGATGTATACAGTCTGGTGCTTGAAGCTCCAGAGATAGCTTCACAGGCTATAGCAGGACAGTTCGTGTCTGTATATACTCACGATGGCAGCAAGATGCTCCCGAGACCTATCAGCCTCTGCGGAATAGACAGAGAGGCGGGAACACTCCGCCTTGTATACAGAGTGGTTGGATTTGGAACAAAGGAATTTTCACAGCTTGCGGCTGGAGATACGGTCGATATATTGGGGCCTCTCGGCAACGGCTTCATGAAGTCCGACAAGAAGGCGATCCTGATAGGCGGAGGTATAGGAATCCCACCTATGTTACAGCTTGCAAAAGAGCTTGACTGTGAGAAGTCAGTCGTGCTCGGCTACAGGGATGAGATATTCCTGAACGAGGAATTTGAGCCATACGCACAGGTGTATATGTCATCTGAGGATGGACAGCACGGTGTGAAGGGCAACGTAATAGATGCCATAAAGGAATACGGCGTGGACGGTGCTGTCATATATGCATGTGGCCCTACTCCTATGCTTCGGGGAATCAAGGCATACGCCATGGAGAAGGGCATCGAGTGCCAGATATCCATGGAGGAGAAGATGGCGTGCGGCGTGGGCGCATGTCTTGCCTGCGTATGCAAGACAAAGGATATAGATGAGCACTCACAGGTGCACAACAGAAGGATCTGTAAGGATGGACCTGTATTCTACGCTGAGGAGGTGGAGCTGTAATGTCAGATAAGATCAATATGTCAGTGGATATAGCGGGTGTGACTCTCAAGAATCCAATAACAGTAGCTTCAGGAACATTTGGCTCAGGCATGGAGTACAGCGAGTTCGTGGATCTTTCACAGCTCGGTGCAGTAACCACCAAGGGCGTGGCAAATGTGCCATGGCCGGGCAATCCGACACCTCGTATAGCTGAGACTTACGGCGGCATGATGAATGCCATAGGACTTCAGAATCCTGGAATCGATGTGTTCAAGAAGAGAGATATACCATTCCTCAGGGATTATGATACAAAGATCATCGTAAACGTGTGTGGAAAGTCCAAGGAGGACTATGTTGACTGCGTTGAGAAGCTTGGCGATTGTGATGTGGATCTGCTTGAGATCAACGTGTCATGTCCGAATGTAAAAGAGGGCGGAATCGCATTTGGCCAGCAGCCGGATGCGCTCTACGATATAACAAAGGCAGTCAAGGCAGCGGCAAAGCAGCCTATCATCATGAAGCTGAGTCCGAATGTCACAGACATAACAGAGATGGCCAGAGCTGCAGAGGCTGGTGGTGCTGATGCGGTATCACTCATCAATACACTGACAGGTATGAAGATAGATGTGAACAGAAGAACATTTGCAGTGGCAAATAAGACTGCAGGTGTGTCAGGCCCTGCGATCCATCCGATAGCAGTCAGAATGGTATACCAGGTGGCAAATGCAATAAAGCTTCCTATCATCGGAATGGGCGGCGTGGCTACCACAGAAGATGCCCTTGAGATGATTATGGTCGGCGCAAGTGCGGTGGCAGTTGGAACGGCCAACTTCCACAATCCTTATGCAACAGTGGAGATCATAAAGGGTATTGAGGAGTATATGAAGAAGAATTCCATCAGCGATATCCATGAGCTGATAGGCTGTGTAAAATAGAACGATATAAGTCTTCTGTAAGAGTTTTAAGGGGTGTTGGGTTATGGAAGATAACATAGATATTGAAAAATATGCACAAAAACTCCGCATGGAACTGGATGAGGCGCTTGGCAGAAATGAGGAGCTCAGCGAGGAGATATCTGATCACGCAAGGATGCTGGAGAAGACTCTTGACAATCTGGCAGGCGGTGTGGGTATATTTGAACTTCACGGGAATAAGCCGGCTGTCAGGTACATGAGCAAAAGCTTTTATAAGCTGTTCAATGTGACCGAGGATCAGATGAGCGGATATGCCAGTGACTACGTGATGCTGGCCATTCCAGAGGATCGGTCTGCCCTTAAGAAGCAGATCCTGGAGACCATAACGAGTAACAAGACCACGGTGCGTGACATCCGCTTTACGGATGTGAATACCGGGGGATATTTCTGGATACAGGTCTGCCTTTCTGTCATGTCCATAAAAAAGGGAATCATCGCACTGTGTGCGGTGTTTATCGATGTGACAAGCAAGATGGAAGCGGAGCTGGAGAACAAGGCGCAGTCTGAGATGCTCAGGCTGATACTTCAGGGAAGCGGAGAATCCATAATCGTGTACGATGTCCCGACGGATACTCTGATAAATGAGAAGGTCGTGGATGGTGAGATGGTCACCACCATGAAATATGAGAATTTCTATAAGGGTATCGACACTAACAGGATAGTCCACGCTGACGACAGAGACGCCGTGACCGGCATGTTCAGAAAGATCCTTGATGCGGATGCGGATAGCTGTGACAGGCTGATGGGTGATCTGCGCCTTGATCTGGGTGGCGGAGGCAAATGTGAGTGGTACAGAGTGCTCTTTGTTCCTCTCAGGGACTCCAAGAAAAAGGTTCGCAAGATATTCGGCAAATATTACTCCATAAACGATGAGAAGATAAGAAGTCAGGAGCTTCAGCTCAGGGCGGAGAGGGATTCTCTGACGGGACTTTATAATCATGTCACATTTCAGCACAAGATTACGGATATGCTAGAGTCTTTCCCGGGTGAACTGTGCGCTTTTTATATCATGGATATAGATGACTTTAAGCATATAAATGACGCATTTGGACATTATGCGGGAGATGATCTTCTGTGTGATGTTGCAGTGACGCTGGAGGAGGTTGCGTCGGCAGCCGGAGGATTCTCAGGACGACTGGGCGGCGATGAATTTGCACTGTTTATCCCGATAGTCGACAGAAGAGAGGACGTGTATAAGCTGGCTGAGAATATACAGACCAGACTCACCACGATCAATTGCAGTCTGCCGCATACTATGTCGATGGGAATAAGTATCCACAGGATAGAGGGTGGTATAGATTTTGACCTTCTATACAGTGAGTCGGATCAGGCGTTGTACGCAGCAAAGAGGGGCGGCAAGAACCGTTACTGTGACTATGCCGACTCAGCGGATATGCATTCATGTGATTCGCATCACAGCGGATATACATACAATGATGACGAAGGTCTTATGCTGGATGAGATATCTGATATAGCATATGTTGCTGACATGAAGACCCACGAGATGTATTTCCTCAACAAGGCGGCGAAGAGAAGTCTTGGAATTGCGGAGAACGACGATTCTTACAAGGGTAAAAAGTGCTTTGAGATAACCCAGGGCGGTGATGACCAGTGCCCATTTTGTTCTAATGAGATACTGGTTCCCGGACAGAGTTATGTATGGAATCACTACAACAGCAAGGCAAAGGGACTGTATGTGGTGAAGGATAAGATAGTTGACTGGCACGGAAGAAAGAGCCGGCTTGAGATTGCAGTTGACGTGTCTGACATAGATAAGACAACACAGGTTCTGGCGGACAGCTATGACATAGAGGATGCCCTTGTCAATTTCATGGCGAATATAACTTCAAAGCAGAGCAGTGAGGAGAAATATACCAGTCTGCTCGAGGTGATGGGAACTTTCTACAATTCCAAGAACGCCTGCCTTGTGGAGTATGGACAGGATGGCACAGGGGAGCTTTATTACTGGAAATCATCAGACGAGGAGTCGATAGAGGATGGTCTGAAGGCTCTTGTCACACAGAAAATGAGGGATGAACTGGAGAAGGAAGTCCTCAGGGACGAGGTTCTCATAGTGGACCGTTCCCATCCATTAAGGAATCCTGAAACAGAATTTGCACGGATGCTGAGTGACAGCAGGATATGGTCACTGTATGCGGTTCCGATCATAGTGGACGATGAACTGCTCGGCAGGGTATTTGTGTTCAATCCGGAGAAGCACAATGGAAACATAAGACTCATGAAGAACTTCGCTGCTTTTATCGGAAGTGAGATATATCAGAGACATCTGAAGGAGGACCAGCAGTTTGAGTTCACCCACGATAAGCAGACAAAATGCTTTAACAGGAACAGTTACATAGACTATATAAGAGGCAGAAAGAATCTGAGCAGTATTGGACTTGTGGCTGTGGATATCAATGAGATAAGGGGCATCGCGGAGATGTTCGGTCCGGATTATGCGGACGATGTGATCCTGCAGCTTGTCGGCAGGATAAGGAAGACGTTTCCGGACGAAAGGGTGTTCCGCATGGGTTATGACAGCTTTATCATCATATGCGAGAACATTGAGCAGTTGAAGTTTAACGTATATGCATCAAGACTGCGGGAAAACCTGCTCTACGGTGAGTTCACGGCATGTTGCGGGTATGTCTGGACAGACTATAACATTGACGTCCGCAGGATGGAGGATCATGCGGCAAATCTCCTGTATTCTGAGAAACAGCGTTGGTATGAACAGCAGGACTGTCATTCGGTGAAGTGGAATACGCTGAAAAAGGATATGGTGAAGAAGGAACTTGAGGAAGGACTGTTCTATGTCCTTTATCAGCCGAAGATGCTGTATCCGTCAGGAAAGATATGTGGGGCAGAGGCCCTTGTAAGATATTCCGGAAATGATGACTTAGCGGATGTTATCGACAGGCTTGAGAAGAGCAGGACTGTAAAATATGTGGATTTTTACGTGCTTGAGAATGTGTGCAGAGATCTGGCAAAATGGCATGAAGAGGGAATGCCATACATCCCGGTATCCTGTAACTTTTCCAGAATGTCGCTTATAGAGAGCAATGTGGCCAAGCAGATAGCAGCAGTGGTTGACAGGTACGGAATACCGCATGATGTGGTCGAGATAGAGATAACCGAATCGGTCAGCGAGCAGGAGCATGATACACTGGTGAACATATCAAACAATATACATGAGCTTGGATTCCGCATAGCGATGGACGATTTTGGAACAAAATACTCAAATGTCGCCATGCTTGCCCATATGGGATTTGACATTATCAAGTTCGACAAGAGCATGATAAATGACGTAACTGTCAATCCGGTGGATCGCACGGTTATGTGTCATCTCATAAACATGTGCAATGAACTGGGAATGTTCTGTATAGCTGAGGGTGTGGAGACCGAGGATCAGGCGGATGCGCTCAGCAGCATGGGACTGGCTTGTATACAGGGGTATCTGTGCAGCAGGCCGCTGGAGAAAGAAAAGTATGTGGAGATATGCAGGGAAAGAGGCATATCACAGCCGTACACCAATAAATAATTGAATCTTTATATGGATTATGGTAGTATGTGTAGGAAAAAGGGCAAAAAAGCCTGAAAACAGGAGGATTCGCAGAGACATGGAACAGTACAAGAAGGAATTTATCGAATTCTTGGCTGTCCTGTTTTGAAGACTCTCCCAAACCTCGAAAAACGCCGTATTTACAAGGCTTACAGCACTTTTACAGAAATCGCAAAAGTATCGTAACTTATCGTAAAAGTGTGTAGTTTATCATAAAAAGTGTGTAGTAAAGTGTGTAGTACAAACGAATAGGAATCATCAGATGAGGATGATAAAAGTATAAGTCCATGTACTTGTAGAAATGCAGGTATGTGGGCTTTTTTTATTATCAAAAATTCAAATGGATTATGGAAGGAGAGTTAAGATTATGAGTAATGAAATTTCATTGTTTGAGAAGCTGGGAGGTACTTATACAGAGGTGGATGGTATTTTGTATCCGAATATCGGTATGGATGATACTGATACGAAATCCGATACGGCTTCGGTTGTAGCAGCCGCCGATATCGGAAAATACGGTCATCTGTGGATTTGTTATATGAAGGAAAACCACCCTGACAGGTATCGTCATCATATTAGGCTGGGTCAGCTTCTGATTAGGGCAAAGGAAGTAAATGAGGAGGCTTATGAGATGTTAGATAGGATTGTAGAGAAGTATCTGGTGAAGCATAAGCCAAAGGATGCACATTCCACTATGGTAATGTGGAAAATAAGAGAGCAGGCAAAACAGCTTGCGGAGGAGGTTATTTATGGAGAGATTGTTTACAAGTATCACTAATGCAGGAGCGACTGCAACACAAAACAAAAATATTATGCAGACCGGTTATTATGCCGGAGAAAGAGAGGATTTTATGAGAGAAAATTTATTTATGACTGAAACAACTATGGCACCTGTTAAAATTGCACTGGATCATGGCTGGAGTTCCATTAAGGGCGAGCATACTTTTATGGAGACTTCTATAGTTCCGGTGGATTATGAGCCTCTTACCAAGAACGGACTTTTGGAGTATAAAGGGAAAAAGTATATCGTAGGACAGGGCAGACTTGGAAAGCAGGCAACCAAGACAGAGAATGAGAACTATTTTCTGCTGACCCTTGCAGGGATTGCCAAGGAATTGCAGTATCAGGGTAAGACAGCGGCTTCTCATGTGGAATTATATGCAGGTGTGCCTCTGACCTTGTTTGGTGCGGAGCGTAAGGAGTTTCGTGATTATCTGTGGCATAAGGAGCGTATTTCTTTTACCTTTGAGGGAGTGCATTATTCTTTCTTCATGGATAAGGTAAAGATTTATGCCCAGTGTTATGCAGCTATTGCGAACCGTATGGGAGATATGGACAGACTCAGATGTGTGGACTTGGGCTCCTGGACCTTGGATATATTAAGCGTCCGTGACAGAATCCCTATGGATAAGGATGCCTGTACTTATGAGCTTGGACTGATTACCACCATTGAGCGTATCAAAAAGGAAGCCCTTCCCAAGTTAAAGTGTGAAATGCCGGAGGATGACATTGTTGATGTTATCCGTGGAAAGCAGTCCAATGTAAATGCTGACTTTATCCCTTTTATTGAGAAAGGCTTACAGCAGTATGCAGACGAGGTGGAAGCGAAGCTTCGGGAGATTAAGGTGGATTTAATGCATGAGAATATTGTGTATGTGGGCGGTGGCGCCTGTGTGATGAAGCGTTTTGGCAGAGCGCAGGGCAGAAACATCCAGTATGTAACGGATGTGAAAGCCAATGCCATCGGCTACCGTTATCTTGCAGAAAATCTGGGATAGGAGGCTTTTATGGGAAATGCAATATCTTTTCGGTTGAATCCGAAATGTGAAAGTGACAGAAAAATCCTTGCGTGGCTGGAGGCAAAATCCAGCCAGCCGGGATATCTGAATCAGACAGAGCTTATCAAGCAGGCATTGTTTTCTGCTATGGAAAGTGAGCAAAGGGGCATTCGGGAAAAGGAAACCACAGAATGGATGGAGCAGGCAATCAAAAGCATGGCAGAGGAATTTACCAAGGTGGTGCAGGAGTCCTCACAGAATATGGCTAACAATATGTTTGCCGGAGTTCTGGGAGCAATGGCTCAGCAGATGAATATGGGAGTTGTTCCTATGGCTACGTTGCCGATGTCTGGTGCAGTTCCTAATGGTATGACAGTTGCTGTACCGAATGTAATGCCTTCTGCTGTAGCAGCTAATGTGCCGGAGCCAACGGTTCCCGATAATGAACTTGCCGCAGATACTTCCAATGCTATGGATAGTGCCACAAAAGATATGCTTGGAAGTCTGTTTGATATGGATGATGAGTAAGAAAATGAAAAATCACAGTATGACGGACTGTCTTACAAAAAGGTGCCTTGTATGAGGAAATGACCTTATCTGTAAGACAGTTCTTTTTCTATGGGAAAAGCTGTGATACGAAATTCTTACGAAGCCAGCCAAGCCTTTGGCAAAAAATAAAGTCTGCTTGCAGGCTTTATTTTTATGTCCATAAGGCGAAAAAGCTAGGGCTTGGGGATGTCAAATCCCCAACAAGTTCCTGCCCGTGTATATACAGGGCGGAACTTGCTCTACCTTATGCGACGTATCCGGAGCCCATGCCGACTTAGGTCGGCACGCATCAGCGAAAGAAGGATTTCTTAAGGAAAATGATGCGGAGGCTATAGCAGGATTTCTTATGAGAAATGTGATTAGCAGATTTCTGTAAGACAGGTGTATGACACATTTCCATATATTCGGCTAGCGAATTATAACGAGCCGCAACAGACTGCTAAAGGAAATATCCGTGAGTGCAACGAGCGCATTGGTGAGCGACCTTAGGGGAGCGAGGCTATGCACGGGAGGGGAGATGCAGAATCTGCATCGGGGAAAATCTTCTGACGTATCCGGCAGTTTAATTATTCTATTGGAGTAGCAATTAAAAATTTATATTTTGTAGGTACGAGGGAGCAGGTATTTATTTACCTGCTTTTTTGTGTATCGGAATGGAGGAATTTATGAGAAATACAGATAAAAAGAAAGAGAATATGGTTCTGATGTCCATGCGTATTTCGGCAGAGGATAAGGAAGAGATTGAAGCGAAGGCAAGAAAGACCGGGCTTAGCACCTCGGAATATATCAGACGGTGTGCATTAGGAAGAAAGCTTCCTTGTTATGGTGATACCAGTCTGCTGAAGGAGTATTCCATGCAGCTGGGCAAGATTGGTTCCAACCTGAACCAGATAGCAAAGCACTTAAATGGTGGCGGAGATTTTTACAGCATTTATTATGAACTGAAGGAAGCCATAAGGGAGCTGTTGGATTTGAAATTTAAAATACTTCCTGCATTGGAGGATGTTGCCTGTGGAAAGAAGCGTAGGCGCAAAAGTGGAGAGGATGGTGAAGGTTAATGGCGATTTTGAAGCATATCTCAGTAAAGAACCGATTTTATTCTTCGGCGGTGGAGTATCTTACCTGCCAGTTTGATGAATATACCAACAAGCCTGTGTTGGATGAAAAAGGCAGAATACAAGAGCGTGAGAATTATCTGATTGTAGGTGTGAACTGTGATGTGGACAGCTTTGGTGCAGAATGTATCGAGGTCAATCGTCTGTATGGCAAGAATAATTCCGTAAAGGATGTAAAGGCGCATCACTATATCATCAGCTTTGAGCCAAATGATCCCATTACCATAGAGCAGGCGTTGGAATTTGGCAAGCAATGGCTTTCGGTATTCGCACCGGGGCATCAGGCAGTGGTGGCAGTTCATCCGGATGGTCACAATGGCAGTCAGAATATGCACGTTCACATGGTTATCAATTCTGTCAGAAAGTATGCCGGAAAGCAGAGCAGGTGGCATGAGAAACCCTGTGAATGGAAGCTGGGCTGTAAGCACAAAAGCACCGGGAAGATGATGTTCCATGCAAAAAAGTGGGTAATGGAGAAGTGTATCCGACTGGGTTTAGGACAGGTAGATTTGCTTGCTAAGAAGCACACGGACAACTACTGGGTGGAAAAGAATCTGATGAATCAGAATGCCAAGGACGGTGTTGGTGTCACTTCTAACAGAGAATTGATTCGGGATACCATAGACAAGCTGTTGCCTTTCGTGGATTCCTTTGAGCAAATGGTTGAATGTCTGCAATTTATGTATAACTGGAAGATTCGTGTTACGAATAAAACAGTGACATTTTCCACGTCGGGTATGAAGCAGGGTATTCGAGGAAATAAGCTGGGAGAAGGTTATGGCAAAGCTGACCTTGTAGAAAGAATTGCAAAGGTTGTGGCAGAGCGTAATGCGGAAAAAGAAGCCCGTCGCATTGCTGAGGAAGTAGCAAGGGTAAAAGCAGAGGCACTTGCCAGAGAAGAGGCTGCAAGGAAGGAGAAACAGCTACAGGAGGAGCAGAAGCAGAGAGAGCTTCTTGCGCGGAAAAGAAAACTGGCATTTGACAGAAATCGTATTTGTCAGGATTATTGTAGTGAAGAGCTTGCAAGAGAGGACTGGAATAAAGACTATGTGGATTATCTGCAATCACAGTTTATAAATGTAAATGATGCAGCCGGATTCATGGAAGGGGAGCTTACAGCACCGGTTATGACCAAAGATGAGTTTGAGCGACAGCAGGCAGTAGAACTGTATCATGAAAAAGCTGCCAGAGCAGTAGAACTTTGGGATATGGTGTTAAGCCAGCTTTCCAGTTCTACCCATAAGTGGAAGTGGGAGTATATGGATTATTTGGAAGATATCAAATACCAAGATACAGCAGATGTGACTTTGGAGATGGCAAAGGAAGATATTATGTCTTATGAGGAATTTGCGGAAGTGAAGGACGCAGAGAAAGCAATACAAGAGCAGATTTCTGAGACTGTAGAGGATTCTAAGATCGCAGCTATTCAGACTGCTTCAATAGACGAGCTACTGGCTATTGTAGTATCAGAGGAAGCAGATGTTGAAATTCCTGAGACAGAAGAAAAAGTATCAGAAGATACAGAGGTTTTTCCGGAAACGATTGATTATACTAAGCTGTCTATGGAAGAACGTGCTTCGCTTCTACCTGTGCCTACAGATGATTATACAGCAGAATATAATGCTTACTGTCAGCGTATGGGATATACGAGAGAGAAGATGAATAGTATCCGTTATAAGATGACTGTGTATGATGAATTTATGGCTGAATATCAGTATCGTAAGAAATACTATGGTGTAAGAGATGATTCGAGAAGTATCAGCGTACAGAAGAGTAGAGAAACAAGGTAGTAATTATTAAAACGTAATATTTGCTATATTGTTATGTTGTGGGCGAATTGTTGTAATTTACAGTTCGCCCTTTAATAAAAAATATAGAAAATATAAGTGGAATGAACCTCCTGAACATGGTAAAGTGTAGGTTGTACAAGTAGCGTAGTTGTATGTGTTATAAAGCTATTGATTGGTAGGTAAGATATGTTTGATAATTATGAAAGAAAATTGCATAAGTGTATTGCCAAATTTATAAAAAGAGCGAATAAAGACTATCCGGATTGGAGCGAAAGTCGCGACAATGGGGAATGGGAGATTGACTTAAATGAATTTGACGATATGTGTGATGTTATATTTGATATAATTAAGACCACGTCCTGTGATGAAGCTTCGAAGCAGATGCTTGATGATATTTTATTTGGGATTGCAAGGGATAACGAATGTAGCCGTATTGTAGCAATGTTATTAGATTATCCTGAGTGGTACGAATTATTATGCAAGAAAGTGTTGTCTACTGATTACATAAATGCAAAGTGGCAATTCGCAGAGAGTCTGAAGGATTGTAATGGTAAGGATGAAATACGGGAGTTGATATTCGATTTTTTACAGGTGGATAACGAATATACACAGCGTCTTGCCTTGAAATCTTTAGCATATCTCTATCCGGACAAGGCAGAGAAGTACGCAATAGATTTTTGGTGGAGAGATAAATATAAGGATGATGATTACGCATCAGAATACCAAAAGATTATGGTGCTTCATGTGTTATATATTATTCATTCAAAGGAGCTTGAAAATTATCTGGATCTTGCGGATAAAAGTGAATATCACTATTTGAAGGAAAATGCAAGGGAAATTAGACAGAATATGTTGAAAGAGCAATGCTAATTGGGAGTGAGGTTTTAGGTGTGGAAGACAAAATTGAGAAATTGAATATTGAAAATACAGATACCATAGATGGTTTGGCGTATGAACAGGAGACTTCCATCTTAATACTTCTTTTAGCAGATGGAATGGATTGGTCAGATATGAATCGTCATTTATTGTTGTTGCAGGAGAAACTTAATACCTATATCTGGTACATAGATTCAAGACAATATGAAGAAAAATATACTGATGTTAAAAAAATAGAAATTCGTGTAAGTTTTCTATTTCAGGAGCCGGAGATATGTCATAAGCTTTTAGAAAGAGCAAAACTGGTGTTTTTGAATGCTTTTGAAAATTTGGAAATGATTGTGGAGCATGGAACAAAGTAGTGGAGGAATTGAACATGGATAAAGCAACCGAAATGTATAAGGAAATAATAGATGAACTTGCCAATATGTCAAAGGATTGTGCCGATGCCAGAGGTGTGAAAAAGGGCAAGCTGCCGGGAACCGATGCAGAGCAAATGGGCATGAATGACATATTAAAAAAGCTTAATGATACTGAACGTGATATTTTGGCAGAGCTGATAATAGATGTATATCATTCCGGAATATATGACACCTTGGAAAAACTGGAATGGCTTAGGTGTTGTAAAAATATGGAGCTTACAGTAGAGGGTGAAAAGCTACCATTGGATAAGTATGAGGGCATACCAAATGATTATATCGG
This sequence comes from Coprococcus sp. AM14-16, assembly GCF_003434675.1. Lineage (NCBI taxonomy): Bacteria > Bacillati > Bacillota > Clostridia > Lachnospirales > Lachnospiraceae > Coprococcus > Coprococcus sp. AM14-16. Next base: position 1,027,600 of record NZ_QTLL01000001.1, on the reverse strand, counting down.
TCGCAGGAGTGATTGGGAGTGGCCTGAAGAGGATTAATTTTACGGAGATGGCATATGGTTCGTGGATGGATGGTGCCAGATGAGATGGAAGAAGGGAAAGTAAAATGTCAATATATATGATTCGAAGCAAATCCAGAGGACAGCAGAAAAAATTTAAAAGATTGTTAAGCTGGCTGGATAAAATAGAGCCATTTAAAAATACAAATGATTTACTCTTCAAAGATGTAGAGGATAAATTTGAGCATTTTCATGTTCCATGCGGACCATGGCTTTCAAAGCCAAAAACCTCCGGTAAGATAAAGACTGCGTTTTGTAAGGAATGGATTAAAAAGACTGAGGAATTTATTGATAACAAACCGAAGGATATACCCTTTTGCAAGGTGGTAGCAGCCATAACCTATCCGGAAGTACGGGAGTCCCAGATTATTATTTTCTATGACGAGGAATATTATCATTCTTTTTGGGATAGGAAAGGACCTTATCAGATATGGACGCTGGTAGATACTAAGCGTTCCTTTATGAAGGAAAGAGGAATCATGACAGAATTACCGGAGATAGGTTATTTAGAAGAGCTTAATGATGAAGACTATTGTGCTAAGTCGCATATTTGGTTTTATGGTGAATGGATTTAATATGTGTTTTGGGAGGATGAGCTGAGTGTTACCTGATAATATAGACTACGAAATAGTATTTCAAAAAGCAAAAGAATTTGCATTATCTTATTCCAGCGAAATTTGTATAGATACCAGTCATAAAGAAACAGTTTACAATGATGGGAAATATTATCCATGTGTGCCTTTACGTTTTCCGGCAAAAGGGAATAAGCAATTGTTTGAAAATATTATGAGTACCGGCGTTTGCAGTAGAATGGATGGACGAACTATAGACGGTCGAAGATGGATTGCTGTATTGCTGTGGATAGAACCAGAGACATATAACTACCATAGGATTACATAGCTTTTTGTGAGGTGTGATGGATGAAAGAAAATGAATGTAGAATCATTAAAATCGATAAGGATGCATTATATGAATTTATATATGAAAATTTTATAGCAAATCATGAAGAACTGATGGATATGGATGCTGTTGGAAATATGAACACATTTGCTATCAATTGGGAGACTGGAGAATTTATCTTCTGTGCACATAAGGACGAAAATGAACACGGGGATATTGTTCCGTTTCCGAAAGATATTGATGTGAATGAATTGCTAAAGGTGATTCCGGCAACGACAAATTCTATTCTGGAGCCGGGTGAAAATTATAGGGATTATTCCTTTGATGAGTTAAGGGAATTGCAGAAAAAGTAGGTGATTATTTGAGTATTGAAGATTTCAAATATTATTGGAGATTTAGCGATGAAAAATATGCAGTGTTATCTAAACAGGAACTATCTACAATAAGTGTTATATCCAAGGATGAAGTAGAGAAGGAATGGATTCGGATTTGTGAAAAGGAAATATTTCAAGAGAGTGCATACATAAACGATATAGTTCATCATAGCGCTCCAGTATTAATTAAAGATTGCCAGTGGGGAGAGAATGAAGATAAAACCAGAGAAGCTTTTGAAACATTTTTTAGTGAATTAAATGTGGACAAGATATTGATATATTATGACTGTGAAAATGGTTTACAATTGCCAATTAATCTTTTTTGTACAAAGTGGTCGGATTTTTGTTATCCATCTGATTTGGTTTTGATTTTGTTGCCGTCGGTGATGATTGTTTATTATGAGGATATAGTATATGGACCATACAGAATATAATTTGAATACTGTAGATTTTAACTATTTCTTGGCAGAATTGAGAAAAGGCAAAATTATGAATGAAACATCCTTCTATTTTGTTGATGAAATAAGTGAACCAGAACACTATATAGGTTGCCTTCCACAGTACGATAAACCCTACTGGGCTGGATTGTGTGATATTCCTAATGGAACGGAATTTTTAACAGCAGATGAATTAGTGAATGCAACAATTTATAGAGGAAAATCATTAAAAGAAAGATGGGATGATGTACGAATCATCTGCATGGGTGGAATTCCAGTAGATGATTACATGAAGTTGAGTGATTAATGATAGAAGCTTTAAAAGTGCTATAAATAGCCTAAAACGGAGGTAAATACAATGAAGGATACAGCGCCTACAATAGAGGAAATGAGAGAGGTTATACATACATTTGAAATGTTATCATTTAAAGAATTACAGGCACAGGGTATATTTGATGACAAAAGAAAAATGATAATTACAAAGCCTATGACCTATATCCTTATGTCTCATACAGATGACACCAATAAGGAAAAGATCTGGAAGTATTGTAAGAAGATAGCTTCTTTTAGTCATGCGCTAATCAAATTAAAGGACTACCAGAGAATGTTACCTTTTTCAGAGGATGTGGAATCGTAGATGTGATTATGAAAGCATTGGAAGAAAATAGGTATCCGTTCTCTGATGGGAAGAATAAAGTGGAGCCGGTGGAAGGATATTATTACGCCATAGCGACTATATCACAATCCACATACCGAAGAGAGGAAATTCTTTCACTACTTCAAGTTATTACGGATTATTTTAAGAGTAATCAGCCGGATAAACTATCGCTGCTAAAAAGGAATATGGATGTGCTTAAGAAGGGCTATCCGGACCTTGGAGAGATTGTGTTTTAAAATTTGAACTGGAGAAAATACGTGGATAAAGGAGAAAATTGTGATGAAAGGTTTTGAAGACGCGTTTACTGATTTACAGGCGGAGTTTGTATCTCTATGTATGGAGTATACAAACGGAAATGTTGATAAAATATATATCTACATTTACCAAGATACATCACAGAAAATGTTTAATGCCATTTTCGTGAAAGGAAACGATGTTATACCCGCGGGGAATTTTGCTGATGATGAAGCTTCTGACGAGTTTTTATCAATTGGAACAAAAGATATTAATAAGCTGGTTGAATTGTGTGATAGTTATCAACAAAAATGTCCCAATGAATATAAGCTGGAATTTGATGTTGCTACGCATAAATTCGATGCATCCTATCGTTATGACAACTATACCAAGAGTGGAATATCACCTGTGTCAGAGCTGATGAGCTGGTATGGAGAAATTAAAAAAATGGTTTAATAGGATTGGTGGTTTTGAGTATGGTTGCAAAGAAAGGGAAAAGAAAAATAGAATATGAAGGAAATATATTTTATTGGTTTGTACGTGTTGATGATAATGGTAACATGAGAATTCGTATTTTGTCAGATAATAAAAAGATAAATTTGGAATATCCGCCGTTTGATTCGGAAGTACCTGTGACACCATCCTATATTAGAAGTCTATTGGATAATTATTTCATGAATCATACAAGGTAAAACTTATATACGAAGGGAAAATTCGAATATGTACAAAGAGAATTTACATACAGCCAGTGGCATGTGGGGACTATGGAACTATAATGAATATAAATACATTGACGATTATGATAAATGTTTATAACATAGATGATAGTGGGTGGACTTAACATGGCGATATGGCAGTTTCAATGCAATATTATACCGGCAAGATTAAATTTTGATAGATTAAGTCATGATGAAATGATTTCGTGGAAAGGGATACCTCAACCACCGCATAATCTTAAGTTTCTTGAACAGGAGGATAGTTGGTCAAAAGACATTATCCAGTATGGAAAATCGGATGAAACGTGTATAGAGTTCATATACATTGATAACATATTAGATGAAATAAGCTGTCGATTGGATTTGCGAAGTCTTACGAAAACCAACTTAATTTCAGTGATTGAATATGTACAAGAAATCGGTGCAATGTTTCTTGTGGGAGATAAGATTTACTCACCACGAATGGAAGAGATAATTGGGGTTATGAAAAAATCAAGAGCAAATCGGTTTTGCAAAAATCCAGTGGAGTACATTTTATCTCAAAATGAAAAATTAGAAATTTAGCAACACAATGCCGGGAGGGATCGATATGTATTTGAAACTGAATAATTATGAATATAAAATCACTGCTGCTAATGTAGGTTTTGAGATGTCAGAAGATAACAAATCATTAATCATGTTTCTGGATATAGACGGAAGCTATGAGGGTGAAGATTTGGATTATGAGCTTAGAACCATTAGATTGTATCATAATAATGGTTTTCATATCGGAGTAAAAGAACCAAATAAATTAATAGGAAAAAGCTTTGAATGGAATGAGGCTTATAATAACAAGGGCGAAGAGGCAGGAACTTTGTATGTGCTAGAGCACGAGGATGTCACATCAGGAAAAATTGATATTTTAGATGTTACGCAGGATTTGATTAAGGTAAAATGGTCCGGTCAGGCGAATGTGTTTTGGAATGAGGAATGTGGAGAAAACGTTTCTTTTGAAGCAGAAGTAGAAGCAAAAGTGCCATCTGTTCCAAAGGTAAAGGTGATAAATGGCTTTAAGGAGACAAAATTAAAAATAGATAAAAATACAGAAATCGAGCTGTTGAATTTTTCGGATATGGTAATGGAAGCAGAAAGGTGCAAGGAGTCATATCTGAAAAATGATTCGAATGCATGGTCTACTTTTGATAAAGCATTAAAGCTGAAGCTTACATATATGAAAAAGGAATATTACGGAGAGGCTGTATATCAGGGCTCGGGAACGAAATGTTATACGGTATTTGATGACCAGTGCCCTTTAAATGTGCAAATTACAAAGACTTCCATGTGGATTGAGAACGAGGAATATAAGTTTTATATTTTGGTAGAGGCTAAAATTGAGTAATATGGTTGAACAAAAAATAGTAAGGATGTAAAAAAATGATTGTAGAATTTCATGGCATGAAGTGTCGCTGCAGCACATACCGAACAAATGGAGAAGATAAGAATATTTTAACGCTTTTGAATGCAAAGGATTGGGAGAAATCATTGCAATATGATTTTACGGAGCCGCAATACGGTTTGTGGTGTCATTTCTTGACGGAAGAGGAAATGATGCTGTGAAAAACAGTTCTGTCAGACCGACTTTTGAGTATAATGGACAGTATTATAGAGTGGATGAAGTTTGTTTTTCGGATAAACCATTTATTGTGATAGAGTATGGAACATATGATGAACTTATGAATAATGCTATGGAGGATGCAGAGCCTTTTCCGTATAACTTAACTGAGGAAGAGCTATTGAATGAGGTAAAATATTCGTTGGGAATAGAAGTATGTCCGGGAGAGTATTAAGAAAAATTTATTAGTCGGAATGAAGGGATAAAATTATGAATAGAATAAAAGATGATTTTAAGTCAAAGGAATACTATCAGAAAGAATTAGAAAATATTGAAAAAAGAATTAATCGATATAAAGATAATCTTAACCAAGAGAATGCCTCAAGACTTCATATTGCAATAGGCTTAAAGCTATTATCTGTTATTTTGATTAAATATCAATTGGGGTATGAAATTGATGAGATAAAGCATGATGTTTTGGAATATATAGAAAATGATAAACAGAAGGTTCTGTACTGTGAAGGGAACCTAACATATGACGATGTGGCTAATTTACTCTCATTAGCATATTTGTTTGATGTTGATTCTGAGCAAGTGGATTTTATTAAAACAAAAATGGTTGAAGAAAAATACATAGATATTCGTCTGGATATTATCCGTAATTTATATTTTGAAGGAAAGTGTTATTCTTCCAAAGGTTTTTATTATAGGGATAAGGGGTATTTCGGAGATTTTAGTAAAGAAAATGGAGGGATTGTAGATGTTTACAATGCTCCTGATGCAGAAAGAACTGACTTGTTTTTAAGGCATTTGAACACTGTAAAGGACAAGCATCACAGAAAGCTTGTAAAGTATTATGAGTCATTAGCGGAAGACAGATATACATATACCGGTGCTACTGATATTGTGCTGACAGCAGTTGCAAAAGCGCTAGCGCTTGATATGTCTGCACTATGCGATTCGAAATATATCGCCTCCGATTTATTGTAAGGAACTACAGGTTGGGTATGTTGCAGTGTTGTGATTTATGGATTGGAGTGATTAAATGTTCGGAATAGAATTTGGTAATCTTGCCTTTAATTGCGAGGTTTCAGAACAGACTTTATGTATAGTAGTTGCAGGAAAAAATGAAACATCAAGCATTGATGAATTTATTCAAAAAGCTTTGGACTATCAGATAAAGAATGATTTTTCTTGTGATGCTGAAGAATATAAAAACTGTGTTTTTGTAGATGCTACAGACGATGTTGTAAAATGGCTACATGAAATTATTGAGGGAATGAATCGAAAAGTATCCTTTGAAATAGGAGAACCCATAAAAACCTTAACAGGTACTATAACAGATTTTGACAATGCTTGGGTTATAGAAACAAAGGAAATGTTTTATTATATATTTTGGTGTACAACGGCATAAATAGATTTGATTATTGTGGAGGAGCGACTATGGATATACATGAAATCTATCAGGAAGATAATAAATTTGAGGGTGAGGAGAGCATATATTACGTTCTTGTTGGAAAAGGTGACTCGTCCAGATGGGACAAGAGTCACAAGTATTATATTATTACACGTTCTGCTGTTGCAATCTATGATATAAACGCTGCCAGTATGGTGAAGAAGATAAAGGTTATGACATGGCCTATACCTAACGAGGAACATGATGCACAGGAGAAAAACAGCGGATATTTTAACAGATTTAAAGAGGGTGTCATTTATAAGGTGGCAGGAAGATTACAGTATAGTTACTTCGGAGAACTTGCATTTCTGTACATCAGAGAGGTTTTGGAAGAAAATGCATCCGGAACAAAGCTTGATAAAAATCAGGAAAAGTATCTGGCACCAATTGTCTTAGAGGATGAGGTGCTGGGGAAATTAGTGTTAGAAAAATCGGAAGGTCTGTTTGAAGGTAAGTATGATTTTGCAGGTAATGACATCACAATTTATATTGAGGTAGAGTGGGACAGTAAGGCAACTTGGAAAAAGCCTTTGACTGTTGCCAGAGATTTTGCAGAGCATATTGCTTCAAAGGATGAGGTGTTTAGATCGTATATTGCATCTGATGAGGATCTGTATGATGCTGCATTGGAGTGCGTGGAAGAATATGAAGATGAATGCGAAATTCATTTTTCTACACCGGAAGAATTTGCAGACGCATTAAAGGGTCGAATGAAATATATATTTGTGAATCAGAATGGCTCTTATACTGTAGGATACGATGATGGTTATGTATTTGGTGGACATGAGATAGATGTGGATGTAAATTCTAAGGGTGAAATGGTGTGTGCCGAGATGAGATAAAACATAGGAGCATGAGAAATAAGATGAGTGAAAAATCTGTTTTTATAAACCATTGGTTATATTCAAAGCCTAATCCGGAACCAAATAAAGCTGGAAATGTTGTTAGACGTGATTAATTCCGAGATTCAGAAATTTAATGAATGCGGATTGGCTGAATGGAGCGGAATCTTGGATGAAGCGATTGCTAAATTTGATTTAGGAAATCCAGAAAGTTGATTTTGTTGCAGGCGGGCTGTTTAGACCCGCCTGAAGTATTTTGTGTATTTATTTATTGCCGAAATCCGCAATCTCTTCCAATGTGCCAATGCTTTTGATAAAGTCCTGTTCAACCGGGGAAATGGTGTTTTCCAAGCGGTTTTTGTACTTGGTGTATTCGGAATGAGCCTTATCAAGTGCCTGCTTATGGCTGATGTGACCGCTACTGGTAAGAATATCACGGCGGGTCATTTTCAGATAGTCGTCAATGGTTTCCAACCAGTCCTTCATATACATTGGTTCCTGATTAAGAGCATGTACCTCGGCGATATCAAGGTAGGCGGTAACTATTTTATTTAAAGCATCCAGCTCCTGCTGGGTGAGATAGTTTTTGGCAACTTCCACATCGGAGCGACGGATGGTGTCACTAGCCCATGAAGTAAGTCCCATATTATCTTTTTCAGCATCGGCACGCTGGTAAATAACTTCTGCGGCTGTGTGCTTGTGTGCTGCCCAGTGCATCTTATTCTGCACCTGCTTAAAGAATAGGACGGAGCTTTCTGCACTAGGATCGTAATCGATGCTGGTAGCATAGATTTCCAGAACCTTTCTCCAGAATACTTTTTCGGATGACCGGATGTCTCTGATACGGGCAAGCAATTCGTCAAAGTAATTGCCGCCGCCAAGTTTCTTCAGTCGGTCATCATCTAATGCAAATCCCTTTTTCATATATTCCTTTAAAATTCCCATAGCCCAGATACGGAACTGTGTACCACGGTGGGATTTTACACGGTAGCCTACGGAGATGATTACATCGAGATTGTAGTAATCGACATTGTAGGTTTTTCCGTCGGTGGCAGTTGTTGCAAAATTTGCAACAACTGAAATGCGCTGTAATTCTCCCTCTTCAAAGATGTTTTTGATATGGCGAGATATAGTGGATTTATCACGCTGAAACAACTCTGCCATCTGGTCAATGGACAGCCAAACAGTATCTTCTTCAAAGGTAGTTTCTATTTTTGTCAAACCATCTTCGGTTGTATACATAATAATATTCGATTTGTTCATGTGTATGTCCTCCCGCTATTCAAGATTGCTGTCATTATTCTTTTTTGCCCTGCTCTTATACACATTGTACTGGTTTTTACATTGTGGTGAACAGAATTCCATATTTGGTCTGGTGGCAACAAAAGCCTTGCCGCAGTGCTTGCATACCTTCATGGTGGAGTTTTCATCCGTCAGCATAAAGGAAAACATCATTTGGACGCATAACAACAAGGAATTGAAATCCCAGACAATGGTAGGGCGTTCCCGTAGTTCTATGCGGTAGGTAGGTGCCACACCGCCGAAAGCCGCCATTCCCTGACGGTATAGGTTACGCTCATTCTCATCTAGTCTGTCATAATCCAGATAATAAAGAAAGCTGGAGAAGAAGGTAAATGCCCAGTCTCGGAATACTTCAACAAGCCATTCATAAGGCTCTGCATATTCCTTCTGAAAGCTCATCATAACAGCCTGCGGCTTATTCTTCATGGTCATAATCAAGGCAATCATTTCCACGCAATCCGTACTCCAACTGGATTCCACACCCATTTTGCGGAAATCAATGTTGTCAAAAGGGAAGAAGTAGGACAAATACTTCTCTGTAGAGATGCTTTCTTCCTTGATAAAATGATTCTTTGGCAGATAGACTGCCTCATATGTAATAAAATCCGGTGTGGTAGGCAGGGCAGTCATTAGTCCCAGCATACCGTATTCGGATACAAAGCTCATAATGGCTTCTTTTAATTCAACTTCACTTGCCTTGTTCATGGCAGTAGTACCGATGTTAATTGCGGTCAGCACCAGCTTCTCATAATCCTTGATAGGATTGTAGATGGATGGCTTGGCATCCGCAGAAGGTGTAATATAACACTTTCCGTTTGCGGCTGTTCGCCATTCGTATTTATCATATTTCACCCAGTTGGAACTGGATTTCTGAAAGATATTCTTCATAGTAATTCCTTTCTGTGCAAAAACTATTACTATCATAGCACGTCTGTATGCATATTTAAACTTTTTTTTTACGATCCGATCGATTATTTTTCTTGCGTTTCTTGGTTTCTTCCTTTGCCTGGTTTTCCTGTTCTCTGGCAATTCTTCTTACCACTACACCGATTTCCTTTAGTAGAGCCAGCTTTTCTTTATCCAGTTTTTCCATAGTAGCCGGGATCTCTTCTTCATGTCTTAATAGGAAGTCCAGTTCTTCCATGGTAAGATTACCATTGGTAGAAGGAAAATCCTCTCCCTGCCTGTCCACCAGTATCATAAGAACCTTTTTCTCAATCTGACCAAGAATAGTAGAGCGGACACCACGGATATTTCTGTCGCTCTGATTACGTAAAGCAGCAAGCTGACTGGTAGTGAAATCTCTAAGATATAGGAAGTATATCAACTCCTTATGGTCGTCCTTTAAGTCATAAATAATCTTGGAATAGTCCTCATCGGAAAGGGAGTTGTGCATCTCAAAAGGACAGTTAGAGATAATGTCTATATAGTCCCCTTTCATAAGCTGTCGCCAGTAAGCATGATTGATGGGAGCCGGGATAACAATGGCAAGTGGTGCCACATCCTTCTTGCTGTCTAGGTTTTCTCTGCCGATTTCGTGATATCGCTCCTTGCGTTCTCTGTTGGAATCTAATAGGTCCCATTCCCTTATCACTTCCTCAAAATCCGAAACAGTGCGGGCACCGTCCTCCAGTCGCTTTAAAGCAATGGCACGAAGCTCCTTTTTTAACATGGTCTTATTGGGGTGCTCATCCTTCGGCTGGAAATTATCATCTTTTATGGGATGTAATTCCTGTTCCAAATCCATTTCATTAAAATGCTCTAATTCAATTTGTAATTCCTGCTGGGATGCCTCAAAGGTAATATCCTCATCTATGGAAAAGGCTCCGTCTTCGCTGTCGAAGTTATGAGAATATTCCCAGAAGTCCATCAATTCCTGATGTTTTCTAATGTTCATTTATCCGTAAAACCTGCCTTGTATATACATATTTAAAATTTTTTGCAACTTTTTTTAAAAACACTTCCGCAAAACCCCTTCTAAATCTCCTATAAGTGAGAGAGTAATAGTTTTTGATAAGAAACGATTACTTTTGAAAAGAAATGGTATGCGCATAACCATTATAACATGACACAAACAAATGTTCTGTATTTTTGGAGAAAAAACAGAAATTTATTTGTGTTTGGCTTAGAAATAGGATTTTGAGGAGGTAGAAGAATGAAGGATAAGGCTTTATTGACTGTAAAAGAGTTTTGCTCTTATTTGGGGATTGGTCAGACAAAGGCACGTGAGTTGTTGGCTGAAAATGCTGATGTATTCGCGGTTCGCATCGGAAACAGACTGTATGCTCACAAGGGCAAGCTGGATGAATGGCTTTTGAATCAGATTGGATGCTAGGAAATTTGATTCATAAAAAGACAATGAATTTATTAAATAACCATGAAACTAATTGAAAATTAAGTGTGTATATGCTACAATTGGGTGGACTGATGGTTCCTTTCAACGTATATACACGCTGGAAGGAGGCAGATATGGGTAAATCCATAAAAGGTAAAGAACTTGGTAAAGGCATTACACAGAGAAAGAGTGATGGACTTTATCAGGGACGATTTGTGAATCGTTTCGGCAAGACGCAGACCATATACGCAAGCAATCTGAATGAACTTCGTAAAAGGATGCGTGAGGAACAGTATGAGGATGAGAAGGCACTGAATGTTGTCACCAAGGATGTAACCCTTGATGAGTGGTATGAGATTTGGATGAATACCTGTAAGAAGAATTGCAGGAATTCCACTAGGGAATCCTATGCCACACATTATAAGCGGATACAGAAGGAGCTTGGGTGGCGTAAGCTGACATCATTGAACCTGATTATCATGCAGAATGCACTCAATGAGCTTGTTTCTGATAATGCCAGAAAGAACACGAAAAAGATTCTGGTGGATATGCTGGAAAAAGCAATCGACTCTGATTTACTTACAAAAAATGTTGCAAAGCAATTAAACACGGTGATTTCCAAGGAAGATAAGAAGGAAAGACGTGTACTGACAGTAAGTGAAGCAGAGTTGTTTTTAGGTGAGGCACAGAGTAGTTTCTACTATAATCTGTTTGTGCTTGCCATAGAAACCGGAATGCGTATTGGAGAGCTTTGTGGTGTTCAGTGGAAGGACATTGATTTTGACAAGAAGGTACTGTATGTGCGTCACACATTGTGCTATTTTCAAAAAGATGGTAAGTACATTTTTGAGATGCATGATGCAAAGACCAAGAATGGAAGACGAACGATTCCATTAACCACGAGGGCGTTGGAGGCATTGAAACGACAGCGCATTCAAAAACAGAAGATTCTCTTTAAGGGAATCGAAACAGAGGAACAGTACAGGGACTTGGTGTTTGTTACGAAAAACAACAGACCTACACAACAGTTCATAGTGCAGGAGGCAATCGGTGCCATTGTAAACCGGATTCGAAAAGAGCATCCTGACTATGAGATGTTTTCACCACATTGCTTAAGACATACTTTTGCAACCAGAGCAATTGAGAACGGAATGCAGCCAAAGACATTACAGAAGATTCTCGGACATGGCTCCTTGCAGATGACAATGGATTTGTATTGTCATGTGACAGAGGATACACTGTTTACAGAGATGATGAAGATGGAAAAGGCTGTGTAAGCTCAAAAGTGTGTAGTAAGTGTGTAGTAAGGCTATTTTGAGAATAAGGGGTTCCCCGGAACCCCTGTAAATACAGGAGGTTTTATTAAAATGGAAGCATATAAGCAGGAATTTATCGAATTTATGATTGACTGTAACGTACTCAAGTTTGGAGATTTCGTTACAAAGAGTGGAAGAAAGACACCATTTTTTGTCAATACAGGCTTTTACAGAACAGGTGCCCAGCTCAAGAGACTTGGCGAGTATTATGCTGAGGCTATAAATGCAGAGTTTGGTCTGGACTTTGATGTGTTATTTGGTCCTGCATACAAGGGAATACCTCTCACAGTTGCGACAACTATGTCCATAGCAGAGATGTACGATGAGGACATCAAGTATTGCTCAAACAGAAAAGAGGTAAAGGATCACGGCGACAAGGGAATACTCCTTGGAAGTCCTATAGAGGATGGCGATAAGGTTGTCATCATCGAGGATGTCACAACAGCCGGAACATCTATTCAGGAGACACTTCCTATCATCAAGGCACAGGGCGACGTGGATGTCATGGGTCTTGTGGTTTCAGTAGACAGAATGGAGAGAGGCCAGGGCGAGAAGAGTGCGCTGACAGAGATCGAGGAGAACTACGGAATCAAGACAACAGCTATCGTAACAATGGCAGAGGTAGTGGAGCATCTTTACAACAGAGAGTATAAGGGAAGAGTTATCATAGATGACACCCTTAAGGCCGCTATCGACGCTTACTATGATCAGTACGGTGTAAAGTAGATATAATATATCTTAAAATATTGTAAAAAGTCTTAAAATATTATATAAAATAAAGATATGGAGTTAAGGGCCATATCTTTATTTTTTTTGTTTATATGGGAGATTCCAACGTATGATAAAGTTTTTTAAGGCGATGTTTGGGGATGTAAGAGAATATTTCAGAAAATGGTCGGGGTGGATACTGTTCACTGTGTTGATCTTGTATTATGAATTGCTGTTTCACGGCATGAATTTCAGCCTGGATGATGGGAACATAGCCGCTATAATAGCATTTGCGGTGGTGGTTGGAGGCGTGTTCAGCGTGCTGACAGGATTTTTTCCGCCGGTCATCAATAAGATACTTGCAACGCTGTTCACGTTGTTTACGGGTGTGATCTTCATCGCCCAGTACGTATATCATTCGGTCTTCAACAACTATCTGTCTGTTATTGGAACCATAAAATTCGGAAATCAGGCTGTGGACAATGCGGACACGGTCATATCCAATATAAAGGCACAGATAGTGGACGTTATTCTTCTGGCTGTCCCGGTGCTCATAATGATCGTGTGCATATGGACATTTATGGCATTTGACAGGAGAAGGTGGTGGGTGAACCTCATAGGTGCCGCCGGAACAGCTCTGGTGTATGCCACAACACTGTTTGTGATGTGGGCTGTGGCCTCGGATGTGTACAGTCCGTACAATTTATACAAGGAATATACATCGGTTGATCTCTCTGTTGAAAAGCTCGGCGTCATGGAGAGTTTTGTGGTGGATGTCAGAGAGGGTATCGCAGGCAAGAGCTCAGCACAGAGCAGGATAAACTTTGCTTCGGGTGGTGAGGTCGATATCGACTCACTTGCCTCCACAGAGAGCACAACGATGCAGAAGATTACCACCGAGACGGTGGATGTCGCGGAAGCGACCACAGAGGAGGTTGTGATCGACACATCCCCGAATGTCCTGGATCTGGATTTTGATGCCATAAATGACCTTGCGGGAAATGATGCGGTTTCATCGCTCAGCGAATATTTTGCAAATATACCCCCGACAAATAAGAATGAATATACAGGTATGTTCGAGGGCTATAATGTCATATGGATAACTGCGGAGGGGTTCTCAGGCTATGCGCTTGATTCCGGTCTGTTCCCTACACTGTCAAAACTTGCGGACGAGGGCTTTGTCTTTGAAAATTACTATCAGCCGCTATGGTATGGTTCAACATTAGGCGGAGAGTATGCAAACCTGATGGGAAGCCCGACTAAGAACGGTTCATACCTCAGTATGTGCAGGGCTGCCGACAATGAGAATGGCATGCTGTTTTCCATGGCGAATACGCTCAAGAGACTCGGCTATAGCTGTTACGGATTCCATGACAACGACTATACATATTATGACAGGAATATCACCCATCCGGCGCTGGGATACGAGTGGATAGCCAGCGGTAATGGGCTTGAGTACCAGACTGACGAGAACGGACAGGACATGTGGCCTCAGTCGGATCTTGTCATGATGGAGGAGACATTTGACAAGTATACAGAGACGCAGCCGTTCCACCTGTACTACCTGACGGTCAGCGGTCATGTGCCATATGGATACGGTGCGGCAAATGCCATGGCGGAGAAGAACAAGACTGTGGTCAGTGACCTTAACTATGTCCTGGATACGACAAAGGCATATCTGGCATCCCAGTACGAAATGGAAAAGATGCTTGAATATATGATGAAGAAACTTGAGAAGAAGGGGCTGCTGGACAATACTGTTATCGTCCTGGCGGGGGATCATGTACCGTATGACAATATGGACGTTGTGGACGAACTGGCAGGGGAGAACTTTGGAAACAGTCTTGAGGCGTACAGGAGCAGACTTGTCATATGGTCGGCGTCGATGGAGAAGCCGGTGAGAGTTGACAAGGTGTGCAGCAGTATAGATATCCTGCCGACCATGCTCAATCTCATGGGAGTGGATTATGATTCGAGGCTCATCATAGGAAGGGATATCCTGTCAGACAGTACAGGACTGGTGCTGTTCCCGGACAGAAGCTTTATAACGGATGCATTTGAATATAACGCAGTCACGGACACGCTGACATCCCACACGGGTGCGGAGGTATCGGATGACAGTTTCATTGCGATGCAGCTATATGTCGCGGATAAATTTACAGCAGCTGACAACATAACAGAGTCGGGGTATTATACATATGTTGCCAGGTATCTGGGGATAGACGAGGATAATTGACAATATTTATCATATTAAAATGTGGAATTATTCTCAAAAACGTATTATAGTATTTGTGGCTAATACCATAGGTATGTAATGAAAATATATGCAATAAAGAAAGAGGTTAATTATGAAACTTGGTAGAAATGATATGTGCTGGTGCGGAAGTGGTAAGAAATACAAGACCTGTCACCTGGCTCTTGACGATAAGCTTGAGGATATGAAGAACAGAGGATTCAAGATCCCTACACATGCGATGATCAAGAACGCAGAGCAGATCGAGGGAATCAGGGAGGCTTCAAAGGTCAACACATCTGTGCTCGACTACATAACTCCATTTGTCAAGATAGGAGTGTCTACCAGAGAGCTGGATGACCTTATCTATAACTATACAAAGTCCATAGATGCTATTCCTGCATGTCTTGGATATGAGGGATATCCTAAGAGTGTGTGTATATCGGTAAATGATGTGGTATGCCACGGCATTCCAAGTGATGACATTATTCTCCAGGATGGAGATATAGTTAATATCGACTGTACAACAGAGTACAAGGGATATTTCGGAGACTCATCAAGAATGTTCATGCTGGGAAATGTTGATCCCGCATGGAAGAAGCTTGTAGAGGATACAAAGAAGGCTCTTGATATAGGTGTTGAGGTGTGCAGCAAGCCATATGTGACCATAGGAGATATAGGATATGCCATCAACAAATTTGCACAGGAGCAGGGCTATTCGGTTGTCCGTGAGATAGGCGGCCATGGAGTAGGTCTTGCAATTCATGAGGAGCCTTATGTAAGTCATATAGGACAGCCTGGCAAGGATTATGTGCTTGCTCCGGGAATGGTGTTCACCATTGAGCCTATGATCAACATGGGCGGCCCTGATGTATATCAGGATGCAGATGACGGCTGGACTATCTACACGGAGGATGGCTCACCATCGGCACAGTGGGAGTACACACTGGTTATGACAGAACATGGAGTGGAGATACTTGCCCACTAGGGAGTGTAATAGAATAAAAGAGCAGCAGCCTGATATGCTATCAAAGACATATCGGGCTGCTGCTTTTTGTTGTGTTAGTTATCCATTAGGATCTGCTGCCGTAAACCGGCAGACAGATTATATTACTTTGTAAGTATTCCAAGGATCTCGTTGCTTCTTGCGATGAACTTGGTCATTGCCTCTGCTGACAGTGGACGGTTGGCAAGTACGGCCAGATCATATAACTGGCAGCAGATCGTAGCTGTGTTGTCGCTGTCAGGGTTGTCCAGAACGTATTTAACAAGCTTGTTGTTGCTGTTCAGGATGAGTGTCTCGCCCTCGCCCTGACCGAACATTGATGGATCCATACCGGCCATGCCGTACATCTTCATCATTTCCTGCATACGTCTTGTCTCCTCAGGCTGGGTGAGGATAGAAGATGTGTTCTCGTCCTTCAGGGATTCAACCTTTACATTCAGGTTCTTCATGTCGAGAGCCTTCTCAAATGTAGCTGTGAGCTTATCCTTGTATTCCTTTGCAGTCTCCTCTGAGAGCTCCTCGCCGACAAAGTTGTCAGAGAGCTCAGCGTCTATTCTGTAGAAGTGAACATTCTCGTTCTTCTGCTCAAGCAGAGTGATGAATGGGCTGTCTATGGTCTGTGTCATGATCAGAGCGTCCATGCCCTCAGCCTTGAACATGTTGATGTACTGTGACTGAGCCTGCTCGTCGGTTACATAGAATACCTTGTTCTCGTACTTTTCTTTTCCTGCCTCAAGATACTCAGGGAGAGTTATATATTTGCCCTCGAGGTTCTTGTAGATGCAGAAGTCCTTCATCTTGTCGAGGAACTTGAGATCCTTCAGACAACCAAACTTGATAAATGGGTTGATGTCATCCCAGTACTTCTCGTAGTCCTCTCTGTGTGTCTTGTACATGCCGGACAGCTTGTCTGCAACCTTCTTGGTGATGTAGTCTGAGATCTTTTTGACAAATCCGTCATTCTGAAGCGCACTACGTGATACGTTCAGTGGGAGATCAGGACAGTCGATACATCCCTTTAAGAGCATGAGGAACTCAGGAATTACTTCCTTGATATTGTCGGCGACGAATACCTGGTTGTTGTACAGCTTGATCGTTCCCTCAAGGTTGTCATACTGTGTATTGATCTTAGGGAAGTACAGGATACCTTTCAGGTTGAATGGGTAGTCCATGTTCAGGTGTATCCAGAACAGAGGCTCCTTGTAGTCGTGGAATACCTTTCTGTAGAACTCCTTGTATTCCTCGTCGGTGCAGTCGTTTGGATGCTTTGCCCACAGTGGGGTAGTGGTGTTGAGTGGCTTAGGAGCTTCAGGCTTCTTCTCCTCGGTCTTTATATCGTCTGCGTCTGGGCCTTTGCTGTCAGTGCTGCCCTCAGCATTATCTGCTGTGTCGCTGACTTCCTTTGCATCCACGTCTACAGTAGCATCCTTAGGATCTTCCTGTGGCTCGTCTGCGTTGGTGTAGTAGATCTCAACAGGCATGAACGAACAATACTTGTCGATGACCTCCTTGATCCTGTATTCATTTGCAAATTCATAGCTGTCCTCGTTCAGATAAAGGGTGATGGTAGTACCTCGGTCAGCCTTAATGCACTTCTTCATGGAGTACTCAAGGCCGTCCTCGCACTCCCAGTATACAGCGTCCTCGCCGTCCTTGTATGACTTTGTCTCGATGGTGACCTTGTCGGCAACCATGAATGCGGAGTAGAAGCCCAGTCCGAAGTGGCCGATGATCTGTTCCTCTGTTGCCTTGTCCTTGTACTGCTCAAGGAATGCCTCGGCTCCTGAGAAAGCGATCTGGTTGATATATTTCTCAACCTCCTCCTCAGTCATACCGATACCGTTATCGGTAAATGTGATGGTCTTGTCATTGGCACTTGTGGTCACATCTATACGATATGGCTCATCCGGCTCGTCAAATTCGCCCATGAGAGACAGCTTCTTAAGCTTTGTCACGGCATCACAGCCGTTTGATATAAGCTCCCTGACAAATATATCGTGGTCTGAATACAGCCACTTCTTGATGACAGGGAAAATGTTTTCACTGTTGATCGATAAATTTCCGTTCTTCATAATTGTATACATCTCCTTAAAATATAATGGTTTTCAATGAAAGATGTGTCATCCTCGATCTGTGTTCAATCTTAATAGAAATGTACACTGACACATCAGGCTAAAAGGTATGATAAATCAGCTGGGAACTAAAGTCAAGAAAAAATTAGCACTCAGACAAAATGAGTGCTAACAGGGGGCGGCGCGTAAAAAAATCCGGCATCAGATGAGGTGCCGGATCTTCAAAAATCATATTAAATTTCTTCAAAAAATCAGCTTTCGGTGAAATATATTCCGGCAGTCTTAAGGAAATCCCTGATCTCCGCATCCCACACATGCTCAAGGGTCTTATCCATGGTGAATATGTTCTGGGTCGCCATGGATGTGAGTTGTATGCTCATGCCGTCATAGTAGACGTTCAAGGTGAGATTTGCCACACCGGATACCGGTATGGTGAGATGGTTCTTCTCAAGCATATCCATGATGTCCGGCTGGGAGAGCACGAGCACTATCTTGAAGCTCAGTGGCAGCTTCTTTCCTCTTATAACATTATATACATGTGGTTTTATGGACTCCCATGAGGCGTAGGATGTGGAAGCCATGAGCTCCAGCTCCTCCTTGTCATAGAAATCCTTGTTTACCCTTCCGTCAAAGCTGTATGTTATCCCGCTTTTTACAAATGCCTCCATGGCGAGAAAACGGTCAAATGTATTGTCCATCAGAAGCTTCTTCACGAAGTCCCTGGTCTCGGTGATGGTGATGTCTAACATTGAAAATCTCCTGTTTTCTGGATTGTGAT
This sequence comes from Coprococcus sp. AM14-16, assembly GCF_003434675.1. Classification (NCBI taxonomy): domain Bacteria; kingdom Bacillati; phylum Bacillota; class Clostridia; order Lachnospirales; family Lachnospiraceae; genus Coprococcus; species Coprococcus sp. AM14-16. The sequence goes on along the minus strand of NZ_QTLL01000001.1, from coordinate 1,008,585 downwards.
CGCAGCCGTATCTGCGTGCGGCTGCATGCTAAAAGTATATCAGCGGAATGTGGCAAATGCAACAATATAGATACACTGATTTATTGAATTATGGATACCCGTGTGATATAATATACAAGGATTTAATGTCTAAATGTCATGGAGGGTTTATTTGATGAAGAAGGTTGCATATATAGCATCAGAGTGTGTGCCATTTATAAAGACGGGTGGTCTTGCGGATGTAGTTGGAACACTGCCAAAGATATTTGATAAGAACGAGTATGATGTGAGAGTCATCATGCCGAATTATCTCTGTATTCCGAACAAGTACAGGGAGAAGATGCAGTATATAACGCATTTTTATATGGACATCGGTTACAAGAATGATTATGTTGGCGTTATGTATCTGGAGTATGAGGGTGTCAAGGTATATTTCATAGATAACGAGTATTACTTTAACGGATTTACACCTTATGGTGATGTAAAGTGGGATATCGAGAAGTTCTGTTATTTCTCAAAGGCAGCGCTTTCGATCCTTCCATCGATCGGTTTCCAGCCGGATATACTTCACTGTCATGACTGGCAGGCAGGACTTGTGCCTGTATATCTCAAGACTCTGTTTGCAGGAGATATGTTCTATACAAGCATGAAGTCTGTTATGACTATTCATAATCTCCAGTTCCAGGGCAAGTGGGATATAAAGACCATTCAGGAGTATTCAGGGCTCCCTGATTATGTATTTACACCGGACAAGCTGGAGATCCAGAAGGATGCTGCCATGCTCAAGGGCGGACTTGTATATGCAGATAAGATAACAACGGTAAGTAACACATATGCCAAGGAGATACAGACTCCATATTATGGAGAGGGACTTGACGGGCTCTTAAGTGCCAGATGGCAGTCACTCTGGGGCATTGTCAACGGTATAGATTACGAGGTATGGAATCCTGCAACAGATCCACAGGTATATAAGAACTACAGCGTGGATAACTTCAGACAGCTCAAGAAGATCAACAAGATCGAACTGCAGAAGGAATGTGGACTTCCTCAGGATGAGAATCAGTTTGTAATAGGAATCATATCCAGACTCACAGACCAGAAGGGTCTTGATCTGGTTGACAGGATCATGAACGATATATGCTGTGACGGAGTACAGTTCATCGTCCTCGGAACCGGTGACGGCAAGTACGAGAACATGTTCAAGTATTATCAGGGAATACATCCTGCAAAGGTATCAGCGAACATCTATTATTCAGATGAGAGATCTCATAAGATGTATGCAGGCTGCGATGTGATGCTCGTGCCTTCAAGATTTGAGCCATGTGGACTCACACAGCTCATGGCACTCAGATATGGCACAGTTCCAGTAGTAAGAGAGACAGGTGGTCTTGCAGATACTGTTGAGGCTTATAATCAGTTCGAGGGTACAGGAACAGGATTCTCATTTGCTAATTATGATGCATATGAGCTCCTCAATGCCATAAACTATGCAAAGGAAGTGTACTATAACAACAAAGAGGCATGGTATGGAATCCAGGAGCGTGGCATGAGACAGGATTACTCATGGTACAACTCAGCGAATATATATAAGGATCTCTACAATTCACTGTAGGATCAGGATAGCAGTAATGTGGTAGTAGATATGGAAGAGGCAGAGAATGAATTTGCATTTTCTGCCTTTTTTCAGGGATATAGGAGAGACAGATATGGCGTTTGACGGAATAGTGATATCCAATGTGGTAAGAGACATGAAGGAGAAGCTCATCGACGGAAGGATATATAAGATATATCAGCCGGAGAAGGACGAGCTCAACATAGTAATAAAGAATAACAGGGAGAATTACAGGCTGCTCATGTCTGCGGATGCAAGCCTCCCGCTTATATACTTTCAGCAGTCCGCCAAGGAGAATCCTATGACAGCGCCGAATTTCTGTATGCTCCTCAGGAAGCATATCAACAACGGAAGGATAGTTGATGTGTATCAGCCGGGCTTTGAGAGAATAGTTGTCATGGTCATCGAGCATCTGGACGAGCTTGGAGATCTAAAGAGAAAGAAACTCATCATAGAGATCATGGGTAAGCACAGCAATATCATATTTGCCACGGATGAGAATGTCATCATCGACAGCATAAAGCATATATCCCATATGGTGAGCTCAGTGAGGGAGGTTCTTCCGGGCAGGACTTATGAGTATCCTCCGGCGGGAGGAAAGGTATCCCCGCTTGAGATAGAGCGCGGGGACTTCATAGAGCGTGTGAGCTCGAGCCCTACGAATATCATAAAGGCGATATACCAGAACATAACCGGATTTTCACCGGTTGTGGCGAGTGAGATAACCTACAGGGCAGGACTTGACGGCAACATGCCTGTGGACAGCATGAGCGAGGCGGATGTCGCAAGGCTTTATGATGAATTTGCCGGGATAGTATCTGATATAAGGAACGGGAACTATACTCCTGAAATCATACTGGACGGTTACACTCCAGTGGAGTTCTCGTCGGTGCATCTGTCGATGTACAGCGACAAGACCATAGAATCAAGGGATGACATTTCAAAGGTGCTTGATGAGTATTTCTACAGAAAGAGTGCGGTCACAAGGATAAGACAGAAGTCATCGGATCTCAGAAAGATCGTCTCGAATGCCATTGAGAGAACGAGCAAGAAATACGACCTGCAGCTCGCTCAGTTAAAGGACACTGAATCCAGGGAAAAGTACCGTGTGTACGGAGAACTGATCAACACATATGGTTACAATATAGAACAGGGAGCGGACAGTTTTGAGGCTCTCAACTACTATACTAACGAGATGATAAAGATCCCGCTTGACAAGACCATATCTGTTATGGATAACTCCAAGAGATATTTTGCGAGATACAACAAGCTCAAGAGGACTTATGAGGCACTTACACAGCTCACTGTCGAGACGAAGAGTGAGCTGGAGCATCTTCAGTCGGTACAGACGTTCCTTGATATGGCGATAGATGAGAATTCACTGGCACAGGTCAAGGAGGAGCTCGTAGCCTGCGGATATGTAAAGGGACATTACGGACGCAAGGGCGACAGGAAAAAGGCAAAGTCGAAACCGCTGCACTACATATCCAGCGATGGATTCCATATGTATGTGGGCAAGAATAATATCCAGAACGATGAGCTCACATTTAAATTCGCAAATGGTGGGGATATGTGGTTCCATGCTAAGAAGATGCCGGGTTCCCATGTCATCGTGAGACTTGAGGGTGCGGGAGAACTTCCTGATTCTACATATGAGGAGGCGGCAAGACTTGCAGCGTATTATTCGTCTGGAAGGACGGCACCGAAGGTGGAGATAGACTATACCGAGCGCAGAAATATCAAAAAGCCTGCGGGGGCAAAGCCTGGATTTGTAATATATCATACGAATTACTCGATGATCGCAGAGCCGAGGATTGCGGGAATAGAGGAAGTACAATAAATAATTTGATTTTTAAACAGGTGTGAAGTATAATATATTATCTGTTATCAGGTAATTGAAAACAACATATAACCTGGGAATATTAGGAGACAGATATGGTAAAAAGCATGACAGGATTTGGCCGCAGCGAGAGGGTGACTGATGCATACAAGATAGTTGTAGAGATGAAGTCAGTCAATCACAGATTCTGCGACATCAATATAAAGCTCCCAAAGAAGATAAGCTTCTTTGAGACAAACATAAGAACATATCTCAAAAAATATATTGAGAGAGGAAAGGTTGACGTGTTCATCACATACGAGGATTTCTCGGATGACAATGTCAAGCTGAAGTACAACAAGGACGTTGCCGAGAAGTACATGGGATATTTCGAGGAGATGTCCAAGGATTTTGGAATTGAGAACAGCATAACACCTGCACAGCTTGGAGGCTTCCCTGACGTGTTCACGGTTGAGGAGCAGGCGGTTGACCAGGATGAGCTGTGGAAGATAATAGAGACATCCCTTGACGAGGCTGCGAAGGTGTTCGTGCAGTCGAGGATAACAGAGGGAGAGAACCTTAAGAAGGACATGATCGACAAGCTTGACGGAATGAGAGCTGCCGTTGATTATATAGAGGAGATATCACCTGAACTTGTGGAGGAGTACAGACGCAAGCTCACGGACAAGATCACAGAGGTTCTTGACAATCCTGTTATAGATGAGAACAGGATCGCCACAGAGGTCGTTATATATGCGGACAAGATATGTGTGGACGAGGAGACTGTAAGGCTTAAGAGCCATATCAGCAGCACGAAGAAGATTCTGGAGGATGGCGGAAGCGTCGGCAGGAAGCTGGATTTCATCGCACAGGAGATGAACAGAGAGGCGAACACGATACTTTCAAAGGCCAATTCACTTGATGTGTCAGACAAGGCGATACAGCTCAAGACTGACATAGAGAAGGTCAGAGAGCAGATACAGAATCTGGAATAGAATACATAATTTTTAGAGGTAATGATGATGGCAGATAAGAGTACAAAGCGTGGATCGCTCATAGTCATATCCGGTTTTTCAGGAGTTGGAAAGGGCACAGTTGTCAAGAGACTTGTGTCGGATTTTGGATATAACCTTTCAGTGTCGGCGACGACAAGATCACCGAGAGAGGGTGAGGTCGATGGAAGAGAGTATTATTTCATGGATCGCAAGGATTTTGAGAATCTCATTGACTACGGCGGATTTATCGAGTGGACACAGTATGTAGAGAATTATTATGGAACTCCAAAGAAGTATGTTGAGGAGAAGCTTGCTGATGGCAAGGACGTCATACTCGAGATAGAGGTCATGGGTGCACTCAATGTCAAGAAGCAGTTCCCTGATGCGCTTCTCATATTTATATCAGCTCCAAGCATAAGCGAGCTTAAGAGCAGACTGGCAGGAAGAGGAACAGAGTCGGAGGAGACCATAATCAAGAGACTCCGAAAGGCCACAGAGGAAGCTGAGGACATGGACAAGTACGACTACATCATAGTCAACGATGATCTGGACGAGTGTATACACACCGTGGATTCAGTCATCAGAAGCTATGGCTGCAGAAGAGATAATCAGCTTGGATATATAGCCGGAATAAAAGAAGAGCTTGCAGAGATAAAGAAACTCTGATAAATTAGACTGGATAACAGTGGACAGCAGTTTAGAAGAATATTTCAATAATCATATAAGAAAGGGGATATAATATCATGTTACATCCATCATACACAGACTTAATGTCAGTAGTAAATGCAGAGGTTGAGCCAGGTGAGCAGCCTGTAGTAAACAGCAGATATTCAATCGTTCTTGCAACAGCAAAGAGAGCAAGAGAGATCATTGATGGCCAGGAGCCTATGGTGGCAGCAGACCCAAAGAAGAAGCCATTATCCATCGCTGTAGATGAAGTTTACCATGGAAAGGTAAAGATCGTCGGAGCAGACGAGGATTAACAGACCGGAATATATAGCGGTAAGTGAGAAGAATGGAGGTTGGAGCTTTTAGCACAGCCTCCTATTTTTCTGATACACAACTGTGCCGGATGTGGCATATTCTAAATAAACAGGAATATGTCGACGGGAGGTGTATCATGAGGGCGTCAGATGTTCTAAAAGGCACGGTCTATGAGATCCTGGCAGGGGACATTGACTGTCAGATTACGGATCTGGCAGATGATTCCAGAGATGTCACACAGGGAACTCTTTTTGTGTGCCGGAGAGGTGCGAGAACAGATGGACATCGCTATATAGATGATGCCGTGGCAAGGGGCGCAGCGTGTATAGTCATGACAGATGATATCGGCATACCTGCGGAGCGGTCAGCCGGACGCTGGGGGGATACCGATTGTGTACTGATCGTGAGACTGTATGACTATCGCCACGGTATAGGAATGATATGTAATAATTTCTGGAATTTTCCGTCACGAAGTATGAAGGTTATAGGTGTGACCGGGACAAAGGGAAAGACCACGGTCGCATGTATGATAAAGTCTATGCTGGACAGATGGGGGCGTAGAACCGGTCTTGTGGGAACCATAGAGATCGATGACTGTATCCGGAAGATACCATCTGTGAACACCACTCCGGGAACGATATATCTCCATCGCAAGCTTGCAGACATGGTGGCAAATGGTGCGGAATACTGCGTCATGGAGGTATCGTCACAGGGGCTTATGCACGGCCGTGTGTCAGGGGTAGAATTTGATATATGCGTATATACAAATCTTGCTCCGGATCACATTGGGCGGAATGAACACCGCACATTTGCCGAGTATGGGAGATGGAAGAGAAGCCTGTTCTCAAAGTGTAAGACTGCGGTGATAAATGCAGATGACATGTATTCTGGGTGTATTGCTGCCGAGGCTGTGAATGCAGGGGCTGAAGTGGTATATTATGGTGTGAGGAATCACACTGCAGCCGGGGATGGCAATGTGTGTATGGCGGGAGCGATACACAGGCTCATTCTCCATAGAGTTATGGGGATAGGCTATGAGTGTGAGAGAACGGACGGGGAGAGCACTTACATGACTGTTGGCATACCGGGAGAGTTCAATGTGTACAATTCTCTTGCTGCGGTAACCACTTGCGGGATCATCGGGATACCGATGGAGGTAATGCAGGATTCGCAGTCGGATATGAAGGTGAGGGGCAGACTCGAGCCGGTGGAGATTCCGGGATACGCAAGGATATTCATCGATTATGCCCACAATGCCGTGAGCCTGGAAAATGTACTGACCACCCTCAGACAGTACAGGCCGAAGAGGCTTATATGTCTGTTCGGATGCGGCGGCAACAGATCAGCCGGGCGCAGAAAAGGCATGGGATTTGTGTCGGGCAGGCTGGCGGATATGACGGTCATAACAAGTGATAACCCGAGGTTTGAATCCCCGGAGGCGATAATGACGGATATTGAGACCGGGGTTCTCGAGGGCGGAGGAGAATATGTAAAGATATGCAGCCGTCTGGATGCTATAAGATACGCTCTGGAGATTTCGGACAGGGATGATATAGTCCTTCTGGCCGGCAAAGGCCATGAGACATATCAGGATATAGAGGGACGCAGGACACAAATGGACGAGAGAGAAATGATACGGCAGATATTGGAGGAGAAAAATGCGGGGATTGTACGCAGATGTGATAATTGATATATCCCATGAGGCGATAGACAGAACATTTCAATATGCTATTCCTGACGATATTGCCGGCAGGATACAGATAGGAAGTCAGGTCAACATTCCATTTGGCAAGGGAAATAATCTGAGAAAAGGCTATGTCATAGGGATATCGGATTCCACGGAATATGATGAGAGCAGGATAAAGTCTATAGATTCTCTGTGCGAGGACGGCGTGGCAGCTCCGGGAAGGCTCCTTGCCCTTGCGGCGTGGATAAAGGAGAACTACGGCTCCACCATGATAAATGCCATCCAGACGGTGATGCCGGTGAAAAAAACGGTTAAGTCCGTGGTGGTCAGATATGTTGTCCTTTCATGCGAGGATGTGGACACATGGGAATACAGATATATGAAGAAGAATGCCAGGGCAAAGCTCAGGCTCCTCCGCGAGCTTATGGTGAGACATGAGCTCCCAATGACGGAGGCCACCGGGACTTTGAATGTGTCACATCAGGCGGTTAAGGCCATGGAGGACGAAGGTGTCGTTCGTATCGTTGAGGACAGCAGATACCGGGATGTGGTGTCTGACGCGGTGAGGCAGCAGGCATTTGAGGCTCCTGATATAGAGCTTAACAGTGACCAGCAGAGGATAGTCGATGATTTCGTAAGTGATGCAGATCAGGGTATACACAGGACATATCTTCTTCATGGCGTGACGGGAAGCGGCAAGACTGAGGTGTATGTGAGGTGTATCCGTGAAGTCGTCCGCGCGGGCAGACAGGCGATCGTGCTGATACCTGAGATAGCACTCACGTATCAGACACTGACATATTTCTCCAGATACTTTGGTGACCGTGTGACCATGGTCAACTCAAAGCTCAGCAGCGGGGAGAAGTATGATCAGTTTGAGCGCGCAAGGAAGGGCGATGTGGATGTGGTGATAGGCCCGAGGTCTGCGCTGTTTACCCCATTTGAGAAGCTGGGACTTATAATAATAGATGAGGAGCATGAGAGCAGCTATAAGAGTGACAGCCCGCCAAAATATCACGCAAGGGAGACTGCCATAGAACGTGCAAGGCTTGAGGGGGCGAGTGTCATACTCGGTTCCGCAACTCCTTCCGTGGAGAGCTACAAGCGTGCACTGGCGGGTGAGTACAGGCTGTGGACCATGGACAGCCGTGTTGAGGGCAGAGTCATGGCAGAGACAAGCATAGTAGATCTCAGGGATGAACTCCACCGGGGCAACAGATCCATAATAAGCGACGAGCTTGCAAATGATATAGCGGACAGGCTCAGCAAGCGGGAACAGATCATACTGTTCATCAACAAGCGGGGATATAACAGCTTTGTATCCTGCAGGAGCTGCGGAGAGGCAGTGAAATGTCCGCACTGTGACGTGTCCATGGCACTGCACTCTGGAAATAATACACAGAAGGGCATGCTTGTGTGCCACTACTGCGGATTCAGAATGCCGGAGCCGGACAAATGTCCGGCGTGCGGTTCAAAGCTCATAGGAGGCTATGGAGTCGGAACCGAGAAGGTCGAGCAGGAGGTACACAGGTTGTTCCCGGAGGCCAGGACTTTAAGGATGGACAGGGATACGACCTCGAAGAAGAATTCTCATGAGCAGATACTTGAGAGCTTCGGAAGAGGCGATGCGGACATACTCATTGGAACCCAGATGATAGTCAAGGGACATGACTTTTCCAGAGTGACACTTGTGGGTGTGCTGCTGGCGGATCTCACACTGTTCAGCGGAGACTACAGAGCCGGTGAGAGGACATTTGACCTGCTGACCCAGGCTGCGGGAAGAGCCGGAAGGGGTGATGTGCCCGGAAAGGTTGTGATACAGACCTACAAGCCGGACAACTACGCCATAACTGCGGCAGCGTCCCAGAATTACAGGGCATTCTACGATATCGAGGAGGCGTACAGATCACTCATGAGGTATCCGCCGGAGTGGAATATGATGGTCATAATGGGCACGGGCATGGACGAAGAACAGCTTGCCAATATAATGGATAGGATGTATTCTCTTATAAGGGGAAAATATATAAATGCAGGACATCTGTCTGTGATCGGTCCTTCGGAACCGGCCATATCAAAGATAAAGGATGTGTACAGGCGGGTGTTGTATATAAAACACCGGGATTACAGGATGCTGGTGGATGTCAAGGATTATGTCGAGGAATGGCTTAAGGAGAACGGAGAGAACGATGTGAGCGTATTCTTTGACCTGAATCCGGTAAATATGTATTAGTGAAAAGGAGATTTGTGGACATGGCGATAAGAAATATAAGATATGACGGAGATGACATACTCAGAAAGGTGTGCAGACCGGTTGAGAAGATGGATGACAGAACACTTACACTCATAGATGATATGTTTGATACCATGTATGAGGCAAATGGAGTTGGACTTGCCGCACCTCAGGTTGGAATCCTCAAGAGGATAGTTGTTATCGATGTCGGCGATGACAATCCACTCTGTCTTATAAATCCTGTGATAACAGAATCAGATGGAGAGCAGACTGGTGAGGAGGGATGTCTCAGCCTTCCTGGAAAATTTGGAACAGTCACAAGACCTATGCATGTAATATGCAAGGCATTTGACGATAATATGGAGGAGTTTACAGTCGAGGGAGAGGGACTTCTGGCGAGAGCTATCTGCCACGAGCTTGATCATCTTGACGGAAAGCTTTACAAGGATCTTGTCGAGGATGGCCTTCACGAGGTAGAGCAGAATTAAGAGATACTTAACCTATAACAAGGAGGACATGCAGATGAGAGTTATATATATGGGAACCCCTGATTTTGCCGTGCACGCACTTGTATCAATAGTGGAAGCGGGACATGACGTTGTGGCATGCTTTACGCAGCCGGACAAGGCAAAGGGAAGGAGCAAAAAGCTTCAACCGACACCGGTGAAGGTACAGGCAATGGAATATGATATTCCGGTATATCAGCCGGTGAAGCTCCGTGAGCAGGAGAACGTGGACATCATCAGAGAGTATGCACCTGATGTGATAGTTGTGGCAGCATATGGCCAGATACTTCCTGAGAGCATACTCAATATTCCGAAGTACGGATGTGTCAATATCCATGCATCGCTGCTCCCGAAGTACCGCGGTGCGGCGCCTATCGAGTGGGCGATCATTGACGGCGAGAAGGAGACCGGAGTCACCACCATGTACATGGCAAAGGGACTTGATACCGGAGATATGATAGAACATTCGATTGTGTCTATCGGTGACGATGACACTGGAGAGAAATTGACGGACAAGCTTGCGGCAAGCGGTGCGCAGCTTATACTGTCAACCCTTGAAAAGCTTGAGAATGGAACTGCGGTCCGGACACCTCAGGATGACAGCCTGAGCTGTTACGCTTCCATGTTGAACAAGGGTATGGGAGATATAGATTTCAGTGAGCCGGCAGAGAAGATAGAGAGACTTGTGAGAGGCCTTCAGCCATGGCCTTGTGCATACACAAGGATAGGCGGCAAGAATGTCAAGATATATGGGGCAAAGGTAGTGAGCCGTGAGGATGGCATTGCACCGGGTGAGATAACCATGGTGACCAAGAAGACATTTGCCATAGCGTGTGGACAGGATGCACTCCAGATAACAAGATTGCAGCCTGAGGGCAAGAAGCCTATGGATGCGGCGGCGTTCCTTGCGGGCAATAAACTCACAGCCGGAGAGCACATCTGATCAAATATATCTGATGAAGAATGGACAAGAGGTAGAATGGATACAAAGACTCGAGAGGTGGTTCTGACCACATTACTGGACATTGAGAAAAATCATACATTTTCAAATATAGCACTTGGAACGGCACTCCGCGCCAACCAGTTCATGAGCAAACAGGACAGGGCGTACATCACGAGAATGGTCGAGGGAGTCACAGAGCAGAGGATAAAGCTGGACTACATAATAAACCAGTTCTCCAAAACAAAGGTGAACAAGTGCAAGCCGCTCATAAGATGCGTCCTCAGGATGGGAACTTACGAGCTGTTCTTTATGGACTCTGTTCCGGATTCGGCTGCCTGCAACTTGTCGGTGAAGCTGGCGGTGGATCATGGATTTGGAAGCCTCAGAGGCTTTGTCAACGGAGTGCTCAGAAATATCGCAAGAAACAGGGATGGTATAAAATACCCTGATAAGAACACATCATCTTTGGAATACTATTCGGTTGAATATTCAGTTCCTGTGGAGCTTGTGGAGATACTGCTGCAGGACTATGACAGAGAAACGGTGGACAGGATACTCGGAAGCAGCTACGAAATGCGTCCGACATCCATAAGGGTGAATACAGACAGGATAAGCGTTGATGAAGTCGAGAGGAAGCTGGAGGCCGCTGGAATAGAGACAGTGCGAGGAAACCTGAATGACACATCACTTCTTATAAAGGGATATGATTATGTCAGAAGGATCCCAGGATTCATGGATGGAGAATTTGTTGTACAGGATCAGAGTTCGTGTCTGGCTGTAAGGGCAGCAGGTATACAGAATGGAGATCTGGTGGTGGATGTGTGTGCAGCACCGGGCGGCAAAACCATGTATGCCGCAAGTCTTGCGGGACAGACAGGAAGGGTTATCTCAAGGGATCTCACCGAGAACAAGACGGAGCTCATAGAGGAGAACGTGGACAGACTTGGACTGACAAATGTCACTGTCGAGGCATGGGATGCGAGAGACCTTGATGAGAACCTTGTCGGAAAGGCTGATGTGGTAATAGCAGACCTTCCGTGTTCGGGACTTGGCATAATGGGCAGGAAGAACGATATCAAGTACAATGTGACAGGTGACAGCATAGACGAGCTGGCACAGCTTCAAAGGGATATTCTTGACACTGTATCCAGATATGTGAAAACGGGTGGAACACTGGTGTATTCGACATGTACTATAGACAGCAGGGAGAATCAGAACAATGTTAAGTGGTTTGCGGAAAATCATGATTTTGAGACTGTGAGTATAGATGAGATTGTACCGGGGCACGGCGGCGATAAAGGATATGTAACTCTGTTACAGGGAGTCGATGAGTGTGATGGATTTTTCATATCGAAGTTCGTGCGTACAAAATAGATAGAACATGTATAAAAGATTGGACAGAGTATGGAAGTAAAGGATAGAGAAGATAAGGATATTAGACAGCCGGATCTGAAATCAATGAATATGGAAGAACTCAGGAACTGGGTCACCGGTGCCGGTCAGCCGGCATTCAGGGCGAAGCAGATATATCAGTGGTTTCATGTGAAGCTTGCGGACGGAACGGAGGAGATGACCAATCTGCCGAAAAGCCTCAGAGAGAAGATGGATGAATATGGAATATATGGTGTGAGCGTTGTCACCAGACTCATTTCAGAGGATGACGGCACAAATAAATTCCTGTTCAGACTCCATGATGGGAATGTAATAGAGAGCGTGCTCATGAAGTACAAGCATGGCAATTCCGTGTGCATATCATCCCAGGTGGGCTGCCGTATGGGCTGCAGGTTCTGTGCATCGACCATAGGCGGGCTGGTGAGGAATCTCACAGCGTCCGAGATGCTGTCACAGATATACAGCATCCAGAAGATAACAGGTGAGCGTGTGTCAAATGTGGTCGTGATGGGAACAGGAGAGCCGCTGGATAACTTTGACAATCTTGTCAGGTTCATAGAGATGCTGACGGACGAGAATGGACTGAACATAAGCCAGAGAAATGTCACAGTGTCGAGCTGCGGTTTAGTGCCTGAGATAAAGAGGCTTGCGGATATGGGGCTTTCCATTACATTTGCATTGTCGCTTCACGCGCCAAATGACGAGGACAGAAGGGCACTCATGCCGATAGCCAACAGATACAGCATTGCAGAGGTTCTGGACGCCTGTGATTATTACTTTGATAGGACGGGCAGGAGGATAACATTTGAGTATTCTCTTGTAAAAGGGCAGAATGACAGCCCTGAGAAGGCATGCGAGTTGGCGCGTCTCATAAGGGGAAGAAACTGCCATGTGAACCTCATCCCCGTAAATCCGATCAAGGAGAGGGATTACGAGAGGGCGGATAACAGCGCCATTGAGAATTTCAAAAATATTCTGGAGAGAAACCAGATAACAGCTACGGTGCGAAGAAGCATGGGGCGTGACATAGACGCAGCGTGCGGACAGCTCCGCCGTAAATATGAGGAGGAGAACAAGACGGATAAATAGTTCGTCTTGTTCTTTTTTATGTGTTGTGCTAAAATAGGCAAGGTGGCGTATCAGATAATATTTTAGGCTGATGGAGAGAATATATGAAATCATTTGGAATAACAGATGTTGGAAAAAAGCGTTCCATGAATCAGGACAGCATATTTTATACAGATGAGCCAATAGGGGCTATCAGCAATCTGTACATAGTTGCGGATGGCATGGGCGGTCATAAGGCCGGGGACGTTGCATCCAGAACGGCGATTGAAGCCGCAGTTGAATATATAAGTGAAAGCGAGATAAGCAATCCTGTATCGCTGCTCAAGAGGGCGATAATATATGCCAATGACAAGGTGTATAAGCTTGCGCTCAGCAATCCGGAGGATTACGCAGGTATGGGAACGACATTTGTAGCTGCAGTGATCGATGATGGAATCATGTATGTCGCGAATATAGGTGACAGCAGATTATATATAGTTAACAATGAGATAAGACAGGTCACACTTGATCACTCATTGGTTGAGGAGCTGATAAGGAATGGTCAGCTCGACAGGAATAAGGGACGGAATCATCCAGAGAAGAACATTATAACCCGAGCACTTGGAATAGGTGATGATGTGGTTCCGGATTTCTTTGAAGTAGAACTTTCAGCGGATGATAAGATCCTTCTATGTTCTGATGGTTTGTCGAACATGATAGAGGACGACGAGATTCGGGACATTGTATCAGAGTCGGATGATCTTAAGACAGTCGGTGAGAAGCTGGTGGAGAGAGCGAATTACTACGGCGGCAAGGACAATATATCTGCCGTTGTAGCTGCGATAGATTGGGAGGAATAAATTGGTATGTTAAATCCGGGAACGATGCTCAGCGGTCGTTATGAGATCATAGAATTGGTTGGATCTGGCGGTATGTCAGAGGTATATAAGGCAAAATGTCATGTGTTAAACAGATATGTTGCCATAAAGGTGCTTAAGCCTGAGTTCAGCTCAGACGTTAATTTTGTTACAAAGTTCAGGATAGAGGCCCAGTCTGCGGCGGGGCTGTCACATCCTAATATTGTGAATGTATACGATGTCGGTGAGGACAACGGAATATATTATATAGTAATGGAGCTTGTGGAGGGAACCACCCTCAAGGAATATATACAGGCCCACGGCAGAATAGAGCCTATGCAGGCGATCGATTTTGCCATACAGATAGCCCAGGGACTTCAGGCAGCCCATGAGCATCACACGATACACAGAGATATAAAGCCTCAGAACATCATCATGTCGAACAACGGCACGCTGAAGGTTACTGATTTCGGAATCGCAAGAGCCGCATCGTCAAGCACGACCACGACAAATGCGATGGGTAGTGTTCACTACATATCACCGGAGCAGGCAAGGGGCGGATTCTCAGATGAGAGAAGTGATATTTATTCACTCGGTATCACCATGTATGAGATGCTCACAGGACATGTTCCATTTGAAGGCGAGAACAATGTGGCTATAGCGCTGATGCACATTCAGGGCGAGATGGTATCACCTAGGGAGTATTACCCGGATATACCTACAAGCCTTGAGAAGATCATAAGAAAGTGTACACAGAAGAAGCCGGAGAGACGATATCTCACAGCAAATGCGCTTATAGCTGATCTCAACAGAGTAAAAGAGAATCCTAATATAGATTGTATAGTGGTGCCTAAGACCAGCGTTCCTACATCCCCTACCATTGAGATGACAAAGCAGGAGATGGAGATGATCAAGACCGGAAGACAGGTCGATAAGGCAGATACTACGGAGATTCCACCTGTAAGTCCGAGAACGTCAGAGATCAAGGCTAACGTGCCAGTTATGCCGCCGTCACAGTTCGACGATCTGTTCCCAGATGACGACGATGAAGAGGATGATACGGACGAGTCAGTGGCAGATGATGGAGAACAGGAGCAGGAATACGATGGAGAAGAGGAGCTTGATCCAAGACTTAAGAAGATAATCATGGTATCAAGTATTGCCATCGCGGTGGTTCTTGCCATACTTGCCATACTTCTCATAGGCAAGATAGCCGGCTGGAATATTCTGGGCGGTAAGGGTAAGACGGAGGAAAGCACCGATGTCATAACCACAGAGGGAGCGAACGACACAACTGCACAGGAGACAGTACCTATGGTCAATGTAGTAGGTCTGTATAAGACTGCGGCTGAGGAGCAGATGAAGAAGAATGGCTTCACCAACTATACATTTGTGGAGAAGACAGATGCCACAGTTGAGAAGGGCTATGTAATATCACAGAGTATAGATGATGGAACATCCATAACAAAGGACACACAGATAACTATTTACGTGTCATCGGGCAAGGAAAAGACCAAGGTGCCGGATGTTTTCGGATATGAGGACAGTCAGGCCACAACATTGCTCGAGGAGGCAGGACTTAAGGTAACACATGGCTATGCGTACGATGATAATGTTGAGAAGGATCATGTAATATCCTCAGATCCTGTTGCCGGAACAGAGGTTGAGGAGGGCTCAACAGTCAAGATAATCATCAGTAACGGTAAGGAGACGAAGAAGATCGCAGTTCCTAACCTCAAGGGTATGTCTGAGGCAGATGCAGCAGATAAGCTTCAGGAGGTCAACATGGTAGGCAATCCAAGCTATGAGTACAGCGATGATGTGAAGGAAGGCCAGGTAATATCACAGGATCCTGAGGTCAACACTGAGGTTGACGAGGGAACTACCGTGTCATATGTTGTCAGTAAGGGACCTCAGAAGGTTACATACTCTGTATCTTTCAGCGGTTCAATATCGAATATAGAGTTTGATTTTGATACATTTGGAAGTGTGACAGTTGACATCTCATACACAATAGGCAGACAGACATTCTCTGTATACAGCGGCAAGGCTGGTGCAGGAGACTTCCCTATCAATATAGATGGAGTTGAGGGTCCTACAGGACTTGAGAGCAACCAGGGATCATTCTCTGTGACCATCACGGATTCAGAGGGAATAGATGTCACATCAAGCTTTAACACGGGCGGTTTGTCCGCTACATTTACACAGGAGAGTAATTAGTAGTGGCAGAGATCATATCAGGAAAGATAATCAAAGGAATCGGTGGATTCTATTATATAGACGCCGAGGATGGACATTTGTACGAATGTAAGGCGAAGGGCATCTTCAGAAACAAAAAGATCAAGCCCCTTGTCGGAGATAATGTGAATATAGAGATACTTGATCCTGAGAACAATCTAGGTAATATCGTTGAGATATTGCCTAGATTTAACTCTTTAATAAGACCTGCTGTGGCAAATGTGGATCAGACGATCATAATATTTGCCGTGAGCGAGCCTGAGCCGAACTTTAACCTGCTTGACAGATTCCTTGTCAGCATGGAGAAAAGCGGTGTTGAGACTATCATTTGTTTTAACAAGACGGATCTTTCGCCGGACAATATGGAGGCTTGCAGATCATACAGCAAGAGCGGGTATGAGACAATCTTTATAAGCGCCAGGGAAGGCGAGGGCATAGACAGGCTCAGGGAGATCATAAAAGACCGCACAACGGTGTTTGCGGGGCCATCGGGAGTCGGCAAGTCGTCTACTCTCAATGCGATCAAGCCAGAGGCGGAGGCCCAGACAGGCGCTATAAGTGACAAGATAAAGCGTGGCAAGCACACCACGAGACATTCTGAGCTCATGCACATTGGCGGCAGGACATATATTATGGACACCCCGGGCTTTTCATCGCTCTATGTTGATTCCATAGAGGCGGAGGATCTCAAGGAGTATTTCCCGGATATTGCGGCATATACGGGAGAGTGCAGATTCAACATGTGCAATCATGTCAGTGAGCCGGATTGTCTGGTAAAGCAGGCGGTTGCGGACGGAGAGATAAGCCGTATAAGATACGAAGATTATGTAATGATATATAACGACTTAAAAGAAAAGAGGAAATGGTAATGATAATTCTTTCACCTTCATTATTGTCAGTTGATTTTGCACATATTGCGGACGGCATTGCGGAGCTTGACAGAGCGAAAGTTCCTGCGCTGCACCTTGACGTTATGGACGGTGCGTTTGTTCCGAACATATCATTTGGTGCGCCTGTCATAAAGTGTCTCAGAAAAGAGACGAACATGATATTTGACGTGCATCTCATGATAGAGGAGCCGGACAGATATCTTGAGGATTTCAAGAAGGCAGGTGCTGACTGGGTAACCGTACATGCAGAGAGCTGTAAGCATCTGCACAGAACCGTTGCCAGGATACATGAGCTTGGAATGAAGGCCGGAGTGGCACTCAATCCGGCAACTCCTGTATCAGTGCTTGACTATGTGATAGACGATCTGGATATGGTACTTGTTATGAGTGTCAATCCGGGATTCGGCGGACAGTCATTTATTCCTTCAGCACTCAGAAAGGTGGCTGAGGTCAGAAAAATGGCAGATGACAGAGGCCTTGAGCTCAATATAGAGGTGGATGGTGGAGTCAATCTGAAGAATGTGGGTGACGTCATAGAAGCCGGTGCAAATGTCATAGTTGCCGGTTCTGCGGTATTTGGCGGAGATGCTTATGAGAACAGCTGCAGCTTTCTCAAAGTATTTGAGAAATATGAGGCATAGATAATAAAGGGCAAATAGTGATATGAAGAGTTATATTATAATATCCGGAGGCAGAGTTGATCTGTATTCACTTCAGGAAATCATGGACAGACACCTTGAAAGCAGCAGAGTGATAGCTGTGGACAAGGGTATAGAGACCTGCAATAAGATAGGAATAGTACCAGATGTGATCGTGGGTGACTTCGATTCAGCCAGCAAGGTGACTGTGGGCGTGTACAGGAAGATGGCTAAAAAGATGCACTCCATACAGTTTGTTGATCTGGACACACACAAGGACTTCACGGATACTCATGTAGCCATCATGCATGCCATGGAGGAAGGTGCTACGGATATTTATATATCGGGGGCCACAGGAACAAGACTTGATCACACAATGGCAAACATAGGGCTACTCAAGGAATGTGCGGATAAAGGCGTAAATGCGTATATAGAGGATGACCATAATGTAATAACCATGATAAATTCCAGTGCCGGAATAAGCCGGCTGGAGGGATACGATTATATATCTTTTATACCGTACGGTGGATGCGTCACGGGGGTAACACTTACAGGGTTTGAATACAACGTGGAGAATCGTACATTTGAGATAGGAGACAGCCTTGGAGTGAGCAACCGGGTTGTATCGGAGGATGCAAGGATAGAGATAGAAGATGGCTATATGATCGTCAATTACAGCCGTGACTGATATGGTTTAAAAGACCAGGCATATAAACTACAATATAAATATAACGAAAAAGCTCTGCACAGTGTATTATCTGTGCAGAGCTTTTTCACATAGCAGTTTGTTATATTCCTTTACTTTTTCTTGGAGTTCTTTTTACCCTTTTCAGGATATTTCTCATTTATCTTTTCTTTTATCTTTTCGTGCCTGTCGGCTACTTTGTTTTTTGCTGATGACTTTTTCTTCAGGTCGGACTTCTGGTTGTTCCTTGACTCATTCTTTTGCTCGTCGCCGGAAACCTTAGCTTTGTTATCAGGTTCATCAGGTGTTGTTAACTCACGGAGTTCGCGGATGCTTGCATCAAAGCCTTCTGTTATCGGATCGGCATACATGGATGAATAATATGCATACAGAGCCTTGTATTCCTCAGATGTCTTGTATCCGGTGATGTAGATGTGTCCGTGCATCTCGTCCATATGGATACCCCTGATCTTCTTGGCAATGTGAAGGCCGATGTTCTTACAGTGGCTTCCGATCCTGTCAAGACTTGTGAGAATGTCAACCAGTGCAAATCCTCCAGGGATACCACATTCGCCCATCTGAAGTCTCACAACGTGGTGATCCTTTATAAGCTCTGTTATCTCGCTGATGGTCTGTGCAAGTGGCTCTATTCTTGATATTGCCTGAAGATCGTCCTCCTTGAAGGCGTTCAGAGTCATATCAATAATATTGTTAGTCGCCTTGAGCGCTGTATGGATCTCCTTCATTCCCTGATCTGAGAAGTTTATCTTCTGATCTATTATATTTCTCGATACAACGAGAAGATTCTCACAGTGGTCACCAATCCTTTCCATATCACTCAGACTGTTCAGAAGCTCAGACACATCAAGTCGTTCGGATCTGGACATGTTGTTCTGTGATGTTACCTTGAGGAGGAAGTTGTTGAGTGAGCTCTCACATTTGTCTATGAAATCCTCATTCTCCTCGAGTTTGGCGGCATCTTCTTCATTGAAATCACTGATGAGTCTGCATGCTATTGCAAAGTTCTCTCTTATGCAGTCAGCCATGGCAAACATGACATTTCTTGCCTGTGAAATAGCGATGGAAGGGGTAGCGATAAGTCTCGGATCCAGTGTGGCGAGCTCTTTGTCGATCTTGGACTCCTCGTCGTCCCTGATGATCTTTCCTGTAAGTTTTGCCACCTGATTGGAGAATGGCAGAAGTATCAGGCTTATGATAAAGTTGAACAGGAAGTGGACGTTTGCAATGTTACCACGGTTTACGACCTTGTCCATGAAAGGCATGTCTATGAAAAGCTGAAGTCCGTATATGACAATAACAAAGAACACAGCTCCGAATATGTTAAAGAGAAGATATGAGAGAGAAACTCTCTTTGCCTTCTTGTTCGCACCGATTCCCCCGAGGATAATGGTCATACACTTACCGATGTTCTGACCGATAATGATAGGAATGGCTGTTCCGTATGTAACGACGCCTGTGGACGAAATGGCCTGGAGTATACCTACTGATGCAGATGAACTCTGTATGATGGCTGTGAGCACAAGTCCTATTAAAATACCAAGTAATGGGTTATTAAACGATGTGAACAGATTCTGGAAGCTCTCTGATTCCTTGAGTGGCGCAAATACACCCTCCATGGTATTCATGCCGAGAAAGAGGATTCCAAGACCAACAAGAATACTTGCAATATCACGTTTCTTGTTGTTATTTGTAAATAGTATGATAAATGCACCTATACATATAAGGATAGGAGCAAATGATGACGGTTTTAAAAGTTTAAGAAGAATATTAGTCTCCGCAAGATCTCCGAGACGAAGGATCTGTGCGGTCGCGGTACTACCGATGTTGGCACCAAACACGACAGGTATGGCCTGCCCAAGCTTCATGATTCCGGCATTTACAAAGCCGATGAGCATGATGGTCGTTGCTGCCGAACTCTGAATGATGGCTGTTACGGCTGTACCGAGTGTAAAACCCTTGATAGTTCCCGTGAACTGATTTTTTCCGGTTGTAAGTTTCTCAAGAACCTTTTCCAGACTGCCACCGGCGAGATTCTTCAGCGAGGCACCCATGAGATTCATTCCGAACAGAAATAAACCTACGCCTCCGAGCAATGTTAAAATAGAAAATAAATCCAAAATTATAGCCCTCCTGAGTAAAATGAATTTTACCTGTGTTTCTGACAGGTAAAAAATATGTAATAAATATGTAAAAGCCCATACGGTTCAAATTATAACACATCACTAGTTTTTGTACTATTGAAAAAATAATGCAATTGATGGTAACATTTCGGCAAATGTCACAATAAATATGATGGTGGCGGCAAAACTTCAACTGTGGTAGAATGAGCAGGGTATATTATATAAAAATGATAACGAAGATTCAGATAAAAGAATGGAGTGGCTGATACATGTCTGTTTTTAGTGATAAGAGAGTATTTGGAATCAAAAGGCAGAACTGTGGCGGTGTGTCCACCGCAGGGCAGGTATGCGCCAATGATGTAATATTGTGGGTCATATTTCTGCTACCTATTAATATAGTAATACATGGTGCAGGACAGTGCCTTGTGGCCATGGGATTGTTCGTGGGCAATGTTGTCGGATGGATATTTCTGTCAAAGCGTATGAATTCGTATGCTGAGATATCCCCTAAAAAGATACACAATGCTCCGGAGCTGTTCGCAGCAAGATATGGGTCATGGAAGTTGAAAGATCTGGTGTCCGTCATATGGATAGTGACGCTTTGCCTGATACTGGTGTCTGTTCTCAAGGTTATCGTATCGGTTGTCGCCTATTTTATGGACATGCCGGAGAGCATAAGCCTTGCCATCATAGTGTCATTTCTCATCCTTGCCACCATACTGGTTGACAATAAGCTGATGGGAATAATCAAGACAATAGTGTTCATAATGGTTATAATCGTATGTCTGACGATGATCGGACTGGTATTTTACAGGATGGATGCGAGGGAGATACTTGACAATTACAGGAGATCAAGGCTTGCAGGGGGAACCAGCATTTATCTGAATATACTGTATTACGATGGCAAAACAGTGGATATAGGAAGTGCGATATCCATGACGGGAGTAGGACTTGGATGTATAGCCATGCCGCTGATGTACAAGGGTGTCTTAAATATCCGGGATATCAAGGAGCTCGATGTCGGAAGAATATGGGCTGTAATCTT
The DNA here is from genome assembly GCF_003434675.1 of Coprococcus sp. AM14-16. NCBI lineage: Bacteria > Bacillati > Bacillota > Clostridia > Lachnospirales > Lachnospiraceae > Coprococcus > Coprococcus sp. AM14-16. The sequence continues at coordinate 986,897 of NZ_QTLL01000001.1, read as the reverse complement.
TGAAGGGTTCACAATACTTTCAAGCTGTATACTGGCACTTCTGGTCGTACCGGTGCTCTATCCTGAGAAGGCATGGGCAAATATGAACTCATTCCAGGTGTACAACCTGATGCTCAAGAAGCTGCTTGGAACGGGAACCTATGCGTATGTGTTCAGATTTGCCGCGCTTATGGTGTTTATAGCGGCGGTTGTCGTAATGCTGGAATCGTTCATGAGAAATATATGCGAACATATAAGAGGGCTTGTTCCTGCAATCTCAAGAGCCGGTGGAATCGCAAAGCTTCTTATAGATATAGGTGTTGTTGTGCTGACCGGATGCTGCGTTTTCCTGGTGGCAGAGTTTGTTGAATTCAACAGAGAGCATATGATCGCCGAAAACTGGGGATTGTGTGCGGCGGCACTTGCGGCTCCTCTTTTCTGTACACTGACGTACAGGCATGCGACCGGAAAAGGCATGTATGCTGGAATAATAGCAGGAATACTCACATTTGTTATGTGGAAATATCTCCCGTTTGTGAACGGAGGCAGCCTGGCGGCATACTCGGGTATCAGCGGTGACGTGGTTGGATTTGCAGTGAGTCTGCTGTTCACCATTGGAGTAAGTGTGTGCACGCAGAAAAATACAGAGGAAGAACTGAAGATATTTGACAGGATGAGGGCTGATCAGGCCTGATCTGAAGGAGTTCATATGATATACAGGATTGCCTGCGTCGGCAGGATAAAGGAACAGCATTTTACGCAGATGTTAAATGAATATAAGAAGGAGATCGACAAGAGAGGACGTCTGGAGATATGCGAGGTTCCTGACGAGAGGATACCTCAGAAGGCTGGCGACAAGGTAAATGCCATGATCATTGAGGCCGAGGCGGACAGGCTGAGACATGTGATCGGGAGAGACGACTATGTTATGGCACTGTGTATAGAAGGAAAGAAGACGACCACGGAAGGACTTGCCGATCAGGTCCGCAGGGCATCGGAGCGCGGACATGACACGGTTACATTTGTGATAGGGGGATCTCTTGGACTTGCTGCAGATATAGTGAGGAGGGCTGATTACAGGATGAGCGTGTCGGATATGACATTTCCGCATCAGCTCATAAGGGTGACGCTGGCGGAGCAGCTTGCGATCATAAGCCGGAGCTGACAGGGATTATTTGTGGTAGGTTATGTTGTTCAGGATAGTGTATGCCCTGTAGGTCTGCTCGGACAGCAGGAGGGCAGTCATCTCGGCGGACGGCTGTACTGAACAGAGAGAGAAATTTTCCATATCAGCTGTGAGTGATTCATCGTACCCTATGTAGAAGTTTATCTTTGAGGTACCGCTTGAAGTCAGACTGTTGATGCGGGCTGCGTAGTCCTCAGATGAGATGGTATCGGAGCCGGATATGCAGTAGTTTGTGGTGTTTTTCCCTGATGTGCATTTAATTTTCCCTGCAACACATACTATAGACAGAGTACAGTATGGAGAAAGTCTCTTGACGTACTCGGCGATGGCTTTCTGATACAAAGGGTTGATTTTTTTCTGATTAACGTATATGTTTATATCCATGTGATTTCTCCTAAAGTCAGAAATGGGCGGCAGGATGACGTAACGGCATCCTAACTATGACATTATATAGCATCAAGGAGAAAATATATAGCAAATTATGTTATAACATTATGGAGGATAAAATGAGTAAAAAATTACTGGCACTTGATATTGACGGAACGCTGACAAATACTCAGAAGGATATTACTCCGGCAACGCTGGAGAAAATAATAGAGGCACAGGAGAAGGGGCATATCGTTGCGATAGCATCGGGACGTCCACTGCCTGGAATAAGGAAGATAGCAGACACCATAGAGCTTGACAGATTTGGCGGATATGTGCTTGCTTTCAACGGCGGAAGGATCGTCGATTACAGTACCGGTGAGGTGGTATATCAGGCTGTGCTTGACAATGATGTGGTGAGGGATATATATGATTACTGTCTGAAAGCGGGCTGCGGAATGGTGACATATGATGGAGACCGAGTTATAACCGGAACTGATATAGACGGATACATGACATTTGAGGCAAGTATCAATCATATGGAGATCATGAGGATAGATAACTTCAGGGAATATATCGATTTCCCTCTCAACAAATGTCTTCTTACCGCAGATCCTGACAAGGCGGAGAAGATAGAGCAGGAGCTAGCAGAAAAGTTCGGTGATCAGCTTAACATATTCCGCTCGGAGCCATATTTTGTGGAGATCATGCCGCCAAATGTTCACAAGGCAACATCCCTTGAGAAGCTTCTTGAGGTCCTTGATATGGACAGAAAGGATCTTGTGGCGTGCGGTGACGGATATAATGACCTCACGATGATAGAGTATGCCGGGGTGGGAGTCGCCATGGCAAATGCACAGGACATAGTGAAGGAACATGCCGATTATATAACATTGTCAAATGACGAGGACGGACTTGTGCCGGTGGTGGACAAGTTTATCCTGGCTGACTGATCAAGTATAAAAATGTGTGAATTATGTGTATCCCGTTGAATTGATGAGATATTTGTAGTAAAATGTATTGCTATATGAGTTAAATTTTGACAGATACATTCGATATTTAGGAGAAAAATATGGGAAATAAAATGAGTGGTCATGATGACGATGATATGAAGCGTGTTAAGGGCAGATATGCCGGAGAGATGCTTTTTGACGATGAAGATGATTACGATGACGATGCCGATGATTATTCAGATGATCATGGCAGAACCGGTATTGCAAAGGATGATTATTCCGACAGCGCATTTGGACCGGGCGCAGACGATGAAGAGGATGCGGCATCAGAAGAGGAAGCTTATACATCGGATGATGAATATTATGAAGATGAATATGCGGAAGAAGAGCAGGATATGAAGGATCAGAAGAGAAAGAAAAAGAACAGAGTATGGGGAATCATACTTGCAATCGAGGTTGTTGCAGCCATAGTCATAGGCGTTCTGTTTGTGAAGTCGTACATCAACAACACATATAACAAGATGCAGTACAAAGAGCTGAAGGACACTCATATAAATGAGGATCTGGATGAAGAAACAGTCAAGAAGATGACAGGATACACCAACATCGCATTGTTTGGTATAGATACCAGAGATGCAGGCATGGTTGACGAAGGAGTGCGTTCAGACAGTATAATCATCTGTAGCATCAACAATGATACACAGGAGGTCAAGCTTCTCTCACTGTACAGAGATACTTACCTTGAGCTCTGTAATGACAGCCAGTCATACGAGAAGGCAGCTCATGCATACGCATACGGCGGAGCACAGGGCGCTGTCAATATGATAAATAAGAACCTTGACCTGAATATAACAGATTACGTTGCGGTCAATTTCACAGCCCTCACAGAAGCCATCGATGCCCTGGGTGGAATTGATATAGAGCTGAAGGAGGAGGAGCTTTATAAGCTCAACCAGTGTATTGACGAGCAGATGGGTGTAAATGGTATTTATTCAGATTATGTATATGACACAGGTGTCGTTCATCTGAACGGTGTGCAGGCTACAGCCTACTCAAGAATCAGAAGTACAGATGAGGGTGATATAACAAGAACATGGAGACAGAGAACAGTTATCTCCAAGATGATAGAGGCGGCAAAGACAGCAGGAATCTCCAAGCTGCTTGATTGTATCAACGTGGTTGTGGATGATGTTGCATCAAGCCTTACAGAGGAAGAGATCATTGATATGGCAAAATCCTGCTTCAACTACAAGCTGTCTACTACAACAGGATTCCCGTTTACCATCGCCAGTCCTACCATGGATGAGGTGAGCTATGTCGTTGCCTGTGATCTCGCAACGAATGTCACAGCACTTCACAGATTCCTGTTCGACGACATGAATTATACACCGTCAGCTACCGTACAGAATATAAGCTACAACATCATCAATGATTCAGGCTGTGAGAATCAGCTTGATCTTGATACATTTACAGTTCAGGATGATGTGGATTCCATTGTATCGACGGAGTCAGATTATTCTGATGGCTATTGATGATATCTGGGATCTGAAAGCAGGATGTCGGGTGACATATAACAGAAATAAGCATAACAGCAAGGCACATATCATATGCACGTGTACACAGTGATATGTGCCTTTCTTTTTTACTTTGAAATGTAAAGGGTATGTGCTATAATGAATCAGGTCGTCAGGCAGATGTCTGCATGGGTTATCATGCTAGGATATGACGATATATAATATGAATAATAAAATATGAACACAAAGGATGGATCGCGATATGAAGATGGACAGAATTCTGCTCAAGATGAGCGGTGAAGCTCTTGCCGGTGATAAGAAACATGGTTTTGACGAGGAGACAGTCAGAGATGTGTCCAATCAGGTAAAGCAGATAGTAGACAAGGGAATACAGGTATGTGTAGTAATAGGAGGAGGAAACTTCTGGAGAGGAAGAACTTCAGACAACATGGACAGAGTTAAGGCGGATTCCATAGGAATGTTGGCAACTGTCATGAACTGTATCTACACAGCGGACAGCTTCAGAAGCTGCGGAATAAAGACACACATCATGACACCATTTGTATGTGGTAATATGACTGAGCTTTTTGACAAGGACAAGGCAATCGCATATATGGAGCAGGGAGATGTCGTATTTTTTGCAGGTGGAATCGGCCATCCATATTTCTCAACAGATATGGCGACAGTGCTTATGGCAATAGAGGTTCAGGCAGATGTCATTCTTTCAGGTAAGGCCATCGATGGAGTATATGACAGTGATCCAAAGACCAATCCGAACGCTAAGAAGTATGACAGCATGAAGATGAGCGATATAGTAGATAACAAGCTCGGAGTAATAGATCTTGCCTCAGCAGTTCTTGCTATGGAGAACAAGATGCCTATGATGCTGTTTGGCCTGAATGATGAGAACAGCATAGTGAAAGCCGTTACAGGCGGTTTCACCGGAACATATGTGAATGCGGAATAAAAGGGAAAATAATAAGAAAAATATATAATCCAGGAGGAATGAATCATGTTAACACAGTACGAAGAGAAGATGCAGAAGTCAGTTGAGAATCTTGAGGCTGAGTATGCTACCATCAGAGCAGGAAGAGCGAACCCTAACATCCTCAACAAGATCAAGGTTGAGTATTATGGAGTTCCAACACCTATGCAGCAGCTTGCAAATATAACTGTTCCAGAGGCCAGAACACTGGTCATCGCACCATGGGAGCCATCACTTGTCAAGGAGATAGAGAAGGCTATCATGAATTCTGATCTTGGAATCACACCTAACAACGATGGAAGAAACATCATCCTCAACTTCCCAGAGCTCACAGAGGACAGAAGAAAAGAGCTCGTCAAGGATATCAAGAAGAAGGGTGAGGGCGCAAAGGTCGCTATAAGAAACATCAGACGTGATGCCAACGATGCCATCAAGAAGATGGAGAAGAACGGAGACATAAGCGAGGATGAGCTCAAGGACAACGAGGACAAGATCCAGAAGCTCACAGATAAGTACGTTGGTCAGATCGACAAGGCTGTTGAGTCAAAATCCAAGGAGATCATGACAGTATAATAATCATGGATATGATGTATCCCTAAAATGGAATGCGGAGAGAATATGAAGAGAGAGATTAACGGAGAATTACTTAATGTGCCGGAGCACGTGGCTGTGATCATGGATGGAAATGGCAGATGGGCAAAGAAGAGATTTCTTCCCAGGAACTATGGACACGCAGAGGGTGCGAAGGCTCTTGAGGCTATATGTGAAAATTGCGATAGGCTTGGAATAAAGTATCTCACAGTGTATGCTTTTTCCACGGAGAACTGGAAGAGGTCTGTTGAGGAAGTCACAGGTATCATGAATCTTTTCAGAAAGTACCTGGTTGACAGTATAGAGAGATCTAACAACGCCAACATGAAGGTTAACCTCATAGGTAAGCGCGAGGGCCTCCCGGAGGATATAGTTCAGAAGATGGATGATCTGGAGAGGGAGACTGCGGGGAATACAGGACTTCAGTTCCATATAGCGATAAACTACGGTGGACGTGATGAGATTGTCAGGGCGGTGAAGAAGATCATGAAGGATGCCGATGCGGGAAAGATCAGTGCGGATGACATTGACGAGAGCCTGTTTGCGGAATATCTCGACACAAAGGGTGTGCCTGATCCTGATCTGCTAATAAGGACAAGCGGTGAGGAGAGAACATCCAACTTCCTCCCATGGCAGCTTGCATATTCTGAGTTTTATTTCACAGATACACTGTGGCCTGATTTTGACATGGATTCTCTGATAGAAGCCGTGAGGTACTACAATAAGAGAGAGAGAAGATTCGGAGATGCAAAATAGTTATCCGGAGGATATTAGTTAATGAAACAGAGAGTGATAAGTGGTGCGGTTCTGGTAGTGATACTGGCCATCACATTATATTTTGGAGGGATAGTAACATGCGGCCTTATGGCTCTGGTATCCCTTGTGGGCAATATGGAGCTGCTCAGAGTATACGGAGTGAACAAGAAGACTCCGGGAATCGTGTGTTACCTGGCGACAGTTCTGTATTATATAGCCATATACCTGGATCGTATGGACATTATTGTTCCTATGATGGTCGTATATTTATTGGTTATGCTTGCTGTGTATGTGCTGACATTCCCAACATACAGCGATAAACAGATCATGGCGGCATTTATGGATTTCTTCTATGTAAGTGTCATGCTGTCATTTGTATATCTCATAAGAAACATGGAGCATGGACTGGTACTTGTCCTGTTGATATTTGTCAGCTCATGGATAAATGATACATGTGCTTACTTCGTGGGAAGAGCCTTCGGAAAGCACAAGATGGCACCTGTGCTCAGCCCTAAGAAGAGCATAGAGGGTCTTATCGGCGGTATCGTTGGAGCAGGTGTATTCGGAGCAGTGTTTGGCATACTGTTTGATAAGTATGTAGACACCATGAACTATGCGCCATTACTTTTTGCAGTTGTCGGCGCTGTCGGTGCACTTCCGGCGGTTATTGGAGATCTGGCAGCATCTGCGATAAAGAGAAATAACGACATCAAGGACTACGGAAAGCTGATTCCGGGTCACGGAGGAATATTGGACAGATTTGACAGCATAATATTTACAGCACCGATAATTTATTATCTGCTTGTATATCTGCTGTAGGATACATGATGGGCAGTGCCCAGTGGGTTCACTGGATACTGCCTATTATATTCGGATAGATGATCCGGTAAATCCGGATACAGGAGGATAACATGAAGAATGTAGCGATAATTGGCTCTACAGGTTCAATTGGAACACAGACCCTTGAGATAGTTAGGGTTCAGGAAGATCTGAATATAGTGGCGCTTGCCGCCGGAAGTAATATAGAGCTCCTGGAAAAACAGGCGAGGGAGTTTTCGCCTGAGGTTGTGGGAATATGGAGCGAAGAGAATGCTGCGAGACTCAGAGAGTGCCTTGCGGACACTGACATAAGAGTTGTTGCGGGCATGGACGGATTGATAGAGATAGCAGAGCTTTCATCATCAGACATCCTTGTCACGGCAATAGTTGGCATGATCGGAATAAGACCGACTATAGCAGCCATAAATGCGGGAAAGGACATAGCACTTGCCAATAAAGAGACTCTGGTGACAGCGGGACATATCATCATGCCGCTGGCGGCGGAGAAGAATGTAGCGATACTGCCTGTTGACAGCGAACATTCCGCTATATTCCAGTCCCTTCAGGGAAATGTGCACGGCGATGTGGAGAAGATATTGCTCACAGCGTCAGGTGGGCCTTTCAGGGGAAAGGATACCGCATTTCTTGAGAATGTTCAGGTGGAGGATGCGCTCAAGCATCCAAACTGGAGTATGGGAAGAAAGATAACAATAGATTCAGCAACCATGGTCAACAAGGGACTTGAGGTTATAGAGGCAAAGTGGCTCTTTGATGTGAAGCCGGAGAATATCCAGGTGGTAGTCCAGCCACAGAGCATAATCCACTCGATGGTTGAGTACAGGGATGGCGCAGTCATAGCACAGCTTGGAACTCCGGACATGAAGCTTCCGATACAGTACGCTTTGTGTTATCCGGAGAGAAGATACATGGCCGGTGACAGACTGGACTTCTGGACTATGAACTCGATTCTTCTTGAGAAGCCGGACATGGATACATTTAAGGGATTAAAGTATGCGTATTCTGCCATAGCAGATGGCGGTTCAATGCCGACTGTATTCAATGCGGCAAATGAGTGCGCAGTGGCAAAATTCCTTGACAGGAAGATACGCTTCCTCGATATATACAGGATAATAGAGGAGTGTATGGCGAGTCATACAGTTATAGAAAACCCTGACGTGTCACAGATACTTGACACTGAGCGCTGGGTATATGATTTTGTAGAAAGCAGGTGGTAGATTGAACATAATTCTCATAATTCTAGTATTTGGTGTGATAATATTTTTTCATGAGCTTGGACATTTTATTGTCGCAAAGATCAATCATATATCGGTAATTGAGTTTTCCATGGGACTTGGCCCAAAGCTCTTCTCGTTTACCAAGAAGGATACACAGTATTCACTGAGACTCATACCTCTGGGCGGTTATTGTATGTTGCTAAGCGAAGGCGAGGAAGGTCATGAGGATGACGAGAACGCATTTGAGAAGAAGTCCATATGGGTGCGTATGGCGGAGGTCCTTGCCGGTCCGTTCATGAACATAGTTATAGCATTTATCTTTTCAGCGGTCATAATCCACTTCTGTGGTACAGATCCTGCGACTATCGGCAGGGTGTACGACAGCGGGATGGCGAAGGAAAGCGAGTATGCGGATGTTGTCAAGGAGTTCAATGGAGTTTATCCTGCGGAGCAGGCCGGGATAGAGGATGGAGATACCGTCCTTGAGATCGGCGGAAGCAAGATCAAGAACTTCAGGGAGCTTCAGATATATCTTGAGATATACGGGGACGGTTCTCCTATAGACCTCAAGATGCAGAAGAAGGATGGCACGGTGTACGATACGACTGTATATCCGGTGGAGACAAGTGCAGGTTATAAGGTGGGAATCGTAAGCTGCGGTTATGTCTTGCCACAGAATTTTGGCGAGCTGATGAAGTATTCTGCCTATGAGGTCAGATACTGGGTCAAGGCCACGTTCCTGAGCCTTAAGCTCATAGTCACCAGACAGGTCAGCTCAGATGAGGTGTCCGGCCCTGTGGGTGTGGCAAAGTCCATGAACGATACGTTCAATGAGGCTGCAAAGGTCGATGTCCTTACGGTTCTCCTCAACTGGATGAACTATATAGTGCTTCTCTCGGCCAACCTTGGAATCATGAATATGCTTCCGATACCGGGACTTGACGGAGGACGTTTCCTGTTCCTGCTGATCGAGCTTATAACCAGGCGGAAGGTTCCGAAGGACAAGGAAAACATAGTCACATTTGTGGGATTTGTGCTGGTCATGATCCTCATGGTCGTAATATTGTTCAATGATATAAAGAATGTATTTTTCAGTTAAAGACAATTAAAGAAGGAGGAAAGGCGCCAGTGCTTATGTACTGGCGCTGTGAGTATATATGAAGACAAGAGAGATCCACATAGGTGACAGGGTTATAGGCGGAGGCAATCCGATACTTATACAGTCCATGACCAACACAAAGACGAGCGATGTGGAGGCTACGGTTGCACAGATACTCCAGCTTGAGAAGGCCGGATGTGACATAATCAGATGTACGATAAACGATGAGGCTGCAGCAGATGCAATCCCGGCTATAAAGAAACAGATCCACATTCCGCTTGTGGGCGACATACATTTTGACTATAGGCTTGCCATAAAGGCCATAGAAAATGGTGTGGACAAAATCAGGATAAATCCGGGAAATATCGGAGGACAGGAGAAGCTGGCAAAGGTAGTCGAGGCTGCCAGAAAGAGAAATATTCCTATAAGGGTCGGTGTAAACAGTGGTTCTCTGGAGAAGAATCTCGTGGAGAAGTACGGCGGAGTGACCGCAGAGGGAATAGTTGAGAGCGCTCTTGACAAGGTGCGCATGATCGAGGAGCTTGACTATCACAACATAGTCATAAGCATCAAGTCGTCTGATGTTATGATGTGCGTGAGAGCCCATGAGCTCATCGCGGACAAGACAGATTACCCTCTGCATGTGGGAATCACGGAGTCAGGAACCGTCACAAGAGGAAATATCAAATCATCGGTGGGACTTGGAATCATACTCCATGAGGGAATAGGCGATACGATAAGAGTGTCCCTGACAGGAGATCCGGTGGATGAGATCCTGTCAGCAAAGCTTATTCTCAAGGCTCTTGGACTCAGAAAGGGCGGAGTAGAGCTTGTGTCATGTCCGACCTGTGGACGTACTGAGATCGACCTTATCGGACTTGCAAACAAGGTGGAAAAGCTTGTGTCAGACTATGACCATCTCAATATTAAAGTCGCAGTTATGGGTTGTGTGGTGAACGGCCCGGGAGAGGCTAAGGAAGCCGACCTTGGAATTGCAGGAGGCAAGGGCTGCGGACTGCTCATCAAGAAGGGTGAGATAGTTGGCAGACTCAGTGAGGATGAATTTATACCAGCGTTGAAGCGCGAGTTAGATAATTGGAGTGAATAGGATTGAACAACGAAGATCGTATTTTGGAACAAGAGAATATAGATCAGATGTATGCCGATGAGATGCAGACTCAGATGGATTATGAAGCCCAGATGGCTGAACAGGAGATGTATGAGAGCCAGATGTATGCTGATATGCAGCAGGAGAGCGCATCGTACACCCAGGCGGATGTTCACGACTCGGGCTGGCATATCGCAGATGATATGGAGGAAGATGCCGAGGACGAAGACGTGGTCAGTGATGGCACTGGTGGCGATATGGTCGAGGGGTGCGAGGCTGATGCTGATACACCGGAAGGCTCAGTGAGTGGAAATGAGAGTAATGATGGCTCTGCAACGGCGGTTTCAGATGCCGGAAATGAGCAGGCGGAGCTCTTCATGACGGTGTTCCCCGGAGTGGAGATGACTAAGGAGCTTGCAGGTCTGTTCACCGAGGTGTATGTGACAAAAGTCACGATATATGACAGTAAAAATATCCTGCAGGTTGACATAAGATCGAGACATATAATAAGCAGACCGAATATAGAAAAGGCGGAGGAGTGTATCCGTAAGTTTGTATTTGGCAATAAAAGGTATACGGTCCAGATACGGGAGCACTATACACTTTCTACACAGTACAATCTCGAAGCAATAGTCAAAGCATATCAGGACAGCATACTCTACGATATAAGATCATTCAGCAATGTGGGCTACAGGCTTATATCCAGATCGATAGGAGAACTGTACTGTGACGGAGACGCGATAACCATAGCTATAGAGGACAGTAAGATAGCGCATATACACGCTGAGAAAATAAAGGCGTATATGGAGGAGATGTTCCAGGAGAGATTTGACCTGAATGTCAATGTTGCATTTGAGTACAGTGAGGCGGACAAGGAGAAGTTGAGGAGAGCCAGTGCACTTGTTGAGCAGCAGAAGATAGATGCCATATTGAACAACCTCAGGGATCATGGCGACATCATCGTGGACGGAAAGGCCGTGGACAAGGATAAGCTCGGAGTGTCGAAGAAGGAAGATAAGAATAAGAAGAGCGAGGGACACAAGCCTGATGAGAATAAGGCTGCTCCTGCATCCTCCGGCGGCGATTCAGGCCAGAAAAATGGCGGTGAAAAGGAGAAGTTCGGAAGAAGGCGAAGATATTCAGATGATCCAGAGGTGTTCATAGGAAGAGATGTGGAGGGCAAGCTGCTTGAGATATCCAGCATCAACGATGGTATCGGAGAGGTCGTCATCCACGGACAGATCATGAGCACTGAGGAGAGAGAGCTCCGAAATGGCAAGATCATACTGACGGGATATATAACAGATTTCACAGACACCATAGGCTTCAAGATGTTCTGCAGTCCTGAGGATATGGAGGTCTACCGCGAGGAGATACAGAAGGGTAAGTTCTATAGGATGAAGGGCCTTGCCGAGTTCGACTCGTATGCCAAGGAGGTTATGATATGCCGAGTGCTCGGTATGAAGCACATTCAGGACTTCCGTGTACCTCGTATGGATACATATCCTGAGAAGCGTGTCGAGCTTCACATGCATACCAAGATGAGCGAGATGGACAGTGTGGTCGATATAGAGACCATCGTGAAGCGTGCCAGCGACTGGGGACACCCTGCCATAGCGATCACGGATCACGGTGTTGTTCAGGCTTTCCCTATAGCAAACCATACAAAGGGACTCAGAAAAGATTTCAAGATCATATATGGTGTCGAGGGTTACTTTGTCGATGACCTGAAGGATCTGGTCAAGAACTCAAGGAATCAGAGCCTTGATTCGGAATACGTGGTATTTGATATAGAGACAACGGGACTTTCCAAGAAGCACAACAAGATCATAGAGATCGGTGCGGTCAAGGTGAAGGACGGAGAGGTCGTAGATACATTCTCGGAGTTTATAAATCCGGGTGTGCCTATCCCATACCAGATAGAACAGCTCACATCCATCAATGATGATATGGTAAAGGATGCGCCGATGTTCGATGTGATCGTTCCGAGATTTGTGGAGTTCTGCGGTGACGATATCGTGGTTGCCCACAATGCGTCATTTGATACGGGATTTGTGAGAATGAATGCGGAGGAGCTTGGACTTAAGTTCGACAACACGGTTCTGGATACCATGACGCTCAGCCATATACTGCTGCCGGAGCTTGGAAAATTCACTCTGGACAGAGTGTGTAAGGAACTCAAGGTCGTGAATGCGCATCACCACAGAGCCATAGACGATGCGGAGGCCACGGCGAAAGTATTCTTCAAGCTGCTCGACATGCTGAAGGAGAGAGATGTTAAGACCATGGATGATCTAAATGTCCTTGGAAGCACCTCACCTGATGCGATCAAAAAGGATAAGACATATCACGGAATTATCCTGGCAAAGAACGAGATAGGAAGAGTTAATCTGTACAGGCTCATATCTGAGTCTCATCTGACATATTTTGCGCGAAGGCCGCGTATGCCGATGAGTCTCATCAACAAATACAGAGAGGGTCTGATAATAGGCTCTGCCTGTGAGGCGGGAGAGCTGTTCCGTGCCATAGTTGATGATGCGTCGGATGAGGAGATAGTGAGACTGGTCAACTGGTTTGACTACCTTGAGATACAGCCGCTTGGCAACAATGAATTCATGACGAGGGATACAAGGAATCCAAAGACCATGGACGATCTGATCGGATACAACAAGAGGATCGTGGAGCTCGGAGAGATGTTTAACAAGCCAGTGGTCGCAACCTGTGATGTGCATTTCCTTGATCCTGAGGATTATATATACAGGGCGATCATCATGAAGAGCAAGGGTTTTGACGATGCTGATATGCAGCCACCGCTGTATTTCCGTACCACGGAGGAGATGCTGGCAGAGTTCCAGTATCTTGGAAGTGACAAGGCCAAGGAGGTCGTCATCACAAACACGAATATGATAGCGGACATGATAGAGAGGATAGAGCCGGTCAGACCGGACAAGGCGCCTCCTATCATCGAGAATTCGGATCAGACACTTACGGATATATGTTATACCAAGGCACATGAGATATATGGCCCAGACCTGCCACCTCAGGTTCAGGAGAGACTGGACAGGGAGCTGCACTCCATCATTTCAAATGGATTTGCGGTTATGTACATCATCGCACAGAAGCTTGTGTGGGATTCCAATGACCACGGATATCTGGTTGGTTCCCGAGGTTCGGTTGGATCTTCATTTGTCGCAACAATGGCCGGTATCACGGAGGTAAATCCGCTGTCGGCTCACTATATCTGTCCGAAATGCCACTTTGTGGATTTTGATTCAGAGCTTGTAAAGTCGTATTCGGGAATGAGCGGATGTGATATGCCGGACAGAGACTGTCCGAATTGTGGAACACCGCTTATAAAGGAAGGACACGATATACCATTCGAGACATTCCTTGGATTCAACGGAGACAAGGAGCCTGATATCGATTTGAACTTCTCGGGTGAGTATCAGTCGAAGGCACATGCATACACCGAGGTACTCTTCGGCAAGGGCAAGGCATTCAAGGCGGGAACCGTAGGTGGTGTTGCGGAAAAGACAGCATTTGGATATGTGTATAATTACTTCAAGGATCACTCCAAGGAGGATCTCATGGCGGAGGCCAAGGCGTCCGGAATGGATGAGAAGGCCGCGAAGAAGTACGCTGAGGAGAATGCAACGGTCACAAAGAGAAGATGCGAGATGGAGCGTCTGGCTCTGGGATGTACCGGTGTCAGAAGAACCACGGGTCAGCATCCGGGTGGTATGATAGTTCTTCCGAGACATGAGGAGATATATTCATTTACACCTATACAGCACCCGGCAAATGATGTGACATCGGATATCATAACGTCACATTTTGAGTACCATTCAATCGATCATAACCTGCTGAAGCTCGATATTCTTGGACACGATGATCCGACCATGATCAGGCGACTTGAGGATCTGACGGGACTTGATGCCACGAAGATAAGACTTGACGACAAGGATGTCATGGAATTGTTTCACAGCACAAAGTCGCTGGGGATCACACCGGAGGATATCAATGGGATACCTCTTGGAAGCCTGGGGGTGCCGGAGTTCGGAACGGACTTTGCTATGCAGATGCTTATAGATGCCAAGCCGACATGTTTCTCAGATCTTGTGCGAATAGCGGGTCTGGCGCATGGAACCGATGTATGGCTGGGCAACGCGCAGGAGCTCATCAAGTCGGGCAAGTGTACCATATCGACAGCCATTTGTTGTCGTGACGATATTATGGTTTATCTGATACACATGGGACTTGATGCCGGACTTGCATTCAACATCATGGAGAAGGTTCGTAAGGGAATAGTGGCCAAGGGCAAATGTGACAAATGGGATGACTGGAAGGCGGAGATGGCTGCCCACGGAGTACCGGACTGGTACGTATGGTCATGTCAGAAGATCAAGTACATGTTCCCGAAGGCCCATGCGGCGGCCTATGTCATGATGGCGTGGAGAATTGCCTGGTTCAAGGTCAATTATCCGCTTGAATACTATACAGCATTCTTCAGTATCAGAGCTGATGACTTCAGCTATGAGATGATGTGCTTTGGCAAGGAGAGAGTTCTCTTCCATATCAATGAGATAAGCAAGGTGGACAAGAACAAGAGATCAGCCAAGGACGAGGGCAAGCTCAAGGATCTGAAGATAGTTCTCGAGATGTACGCAAGAGGCTACGACTTTGTTCCAATAGATATATACAAGGCAAAGGCTGACAGGTTCCAGATAATAGACGGCAAGATCATGCCATCCTTCGCATCCATAGAAGGAATGGGAGAGAAGGCTGCACAGCAGCTCTACGATGCCGCCCAGAAGGGGCCGTTCCTCTCCAAGGAGGAGATCAATGAGCGTGCAAAGATCGGCAAGGGAACCATCGAGAAGATGAGTGAGCTGGGCATCCTGGACGGAATGCCGGAGACAAATCAGCTTTCGCTGTTTGACTTTATGTAGGCTGGCGGAACAAATTAAGTCAATAATCTGAAAAAAGTTTGCAATTTTATAAAAAAAGTGCTTGCATTCTGCTTTCGTTTCTGTTATATTAAACAGGTCGCAAGCGAAGCGGCAGGATACAAGCACTTATGGTTCGTTGGTCAAGCGGCTAAGACGTCGCCCTCTCACGGCGAAAACAGGGGTTCGATTCCCCTACGAACTGCTAAGAATCGAAAGATTCAATAATTAGATAACAAGACCTATGGTTCGTTGGTCAAGCGGCTAAGACGTCGCCCTCTCACGGCGAAAACAGGGGTTCGATTCCCCTACGAACTGCTAAAAGCTGAAATCATTATGATTTCAGTTTTTTTGTGTTTTCATGCCATAGTGTGTGAAGCGGTGCTACACATTCTCCGCAATCTTCGTAACTCCCACATATATCTGTGAAATTTTATACCACGTTTTATAGTCGGTGACTCCGGTAACCGGAAGATTGAATATCTGCTGGAACTTTCTCACAGCATCAGCGGTTTCCTGACCATATATGCCGTCGACGGTTACGGTACCGATGGCGGGATAGTTGAGTGCGATCCTGGCGAGCTGCCTCTGGAGCTGGGAGACCTTGTCGCCGCTTGAGCCGATGGTCAGCTCGTAGCCCGGATATGATGAAGGTATACCGGATATGGTCTCCGAGGTGTTGATGTATATTGTATCTCCGTAATAGTATCTGAGAATCTGGATGGCGGTGAGACCGTCGTCTGCCAGGGATTTTGACCCCCACTGGGTCATCCAGCCCGGACAGGATACACGTTTGCCATCGCAGTATTGGGTGAATAGTGGCTGTGTAACGTTGGGCTTTGAGAGATAGTTGGCGAACATCTCATCGACGATCTGGGAGACATTTTCAAATATGGTTGCATTGTAGACCCACTTTTGGTCGAACGCGGTATTGCTCGTGATAGTAAAGTCGTATCCTTTTCCCCTGTACCACTCGGTATAGACCCTATTAAGGGTAAATGACTGTATCGCCAGTACATTTGCACGGATGGCTGCATCAGGCCAGGTGGAATATATCTCGTTGCAGGCAACATTCTTTATGTAATCCTTATATGGAACATAGTAGTCCCTGGCGGTGGAGTCCGCCGGGGCGCCGTCATGGACAACTATGGTCTCAGGTACAACGACGCGGCTCAACACTATGCCGCCTGATGGATTCACCGGCTTTATCATGTCCTCGGCGATCTTGGGTGGATACTGCTTCCAGAGGGTGTGGGCGTCGAGAACGGTAGGGTTCGTATCGCTTCCATCGGATGGTGTCAGCTCTATGTTCTGGATCCCGTTCTCACCGGAGAATATCTGGACCCCGGAGATGAAGCGTTCATTGTACCCTGGCGCGTTCACAAGGACGTTGTATTCCGCGTATGGCTGGTTGTCGCCAGGCTCCAGACTGTAGGCGACATCGGGGGCGGGAAGCTCTTCATCGATGACGATACCATTTTTATCGGTGACAAATTCCTCTGAGGTGGAATCGGGAATTCCCGTAGGGCTTATGTATACGGAAGCACCCTCGATGGGAAAGAAATTGTTGTTCGTTATCTGAATTTTTAGTGAACCAACGTTATTTGTAATTGCCATTTCTTAATTCCTCATTTATAATTTGCTGTGAAAGTTTTTTAAGCAGCTTTCACAGTAAGTATATGACTAGATTTATAGAATATTCGGAGGAGATAAGATATGGCATACTTTCCAATGTACATCGATCTTGAGGGCAAGAAAGTAATAGTTGTAGGTGGAGGCAAGGCAGCACTTAGAAAGATCAATTCGCTGCTGTATTTTGGAGCGAAGATAGCTGTCATTGCGCCGAAGGTGTGCGATGATATAAAAGCGATAAAGGGAATAAATGTACATGAGAGCAACGTGGCACTTGACATACTGCAGAATGCAGACATTGTTGTGGCGGCAACCAGGCGACCGGAGATCAATGCCAAGATAGGTACATATTGTAATGACAGGGGCATCATGGTAAATGTGGCTGATAACAAGGAGCTCAGCAGCTTCCTGTTTCCAGGCGTTATCGTCCGCGGAGATCTTGTGGTGGGAGTCACAACAGGCGGCAACAGCCAGGCGGTATCCAAGCAGATCAGGAATATGATAGACAGGATGCTTCCAGAGGAGTACGAGGCGCTCACAAGAAAGATGGGAGCGTACACAGAGCTTGCAAATGTCAACATCAAGAGCACGGCACTTAGGGAGGAAGCACTGGATGAACTCGTCAAGGTTGCACTGTCCAACAAATGCGTTCTTGACGACAAGAAGGCGAACAAGGTGCTTGACAAATATTACCGTGAGGACGCAGCCAGAAGAAACGCATAAATATTTGTTAATATTTGTACTTGAATTATTTGATAATTATGATACAATAAGTGAGATTGTTATAGATTGCAGCATGAGAGTGGGCCTTGGCCCACTCTCAATTGTTGTGGGGATAATATTTTACAGAAAGGTGGTCGTATTTACGAAGAGAGCGGATATTGAAGCAAAGACGGAGGCACTTGTGATGCCGATCATTGAGGCGAACAATCTGGAGCTTGTTGATGTGGAGTACGTCAAGGAAGGCAGTGATTATTACCTCAGAGTGTATGCAGACAAGGAAGGTGGCATCACGATCGGTGATTGCGAGATAGTGAACAGAGCACTTGGAGACCTGCTTGACCAGGATGATTATATAGGAGATGCCTATATACTGGAGGTCAGCTCACCGGGGCTTACGAGACCACTGAAGAAAGAGAAGGATTTCAAGAGAAGCATAGGTAAGGTCGTGGAGATCAAGACATTTGCCAAGGTAAATGGTGCAAAGGAATTCGAGGGTGTGCTCAAGGCATATGATGAGAATACAGTTACCATTGAGCTTGAGGATGAGACAGAGATAACGATAACGAGAAAAGATATTTCCATGATACGATTAGCATTTATATATTAGGAGGATAAAAAGGTGTCAGAGATCATTGAAGCATTGAACCAGCTGGAGAAGGAGAGAAACATTAGCAAGGATGTTCTGCTTGAGGCTATAGAGAGATCACTCAAGACAGCCTGCAAGAAGGATTTCAATACAGACGAGAACATTACAGTTTCACTGGACAGAGAGACTGGTGAGTGCCATGTATATGCAGCCAAAGAGGTTGTTGAGGAAGTTGAGAATCCTGCATGCCAGATAACACTGGAGCAGGCCAAGATGATAAGCAGCAAGTACGAGATAGGTGATACAGTAAATATAGAGATCACAACTAAGAACTTTGGAAGAATCGCAGCCCAGCGTGCGAGAAATGTCATCGTTCAGGCGATCAACGAGAACGAGAGAGCAGCTATATACGATCACTTCCATATGAAGGAGAAGGATATCGTAACAGGAATCGTTCAGAGACAGGTTGGAGACAGCGTGAATGTGAGCCTTGATGACAAGACAGAGGCACTCTTAAAGCCATCAGAGATGATCGAGGGAGAGAGCTACGAGAGAGGCGACAGAATAAAGCTTTATATCACAGAGGTCAAGAAGACAAACAGAGGACCAAGGATCACTGTATCAAGAACTCATCCAGAGCTCGTCAAGAGACTTTTTGAGAAGGAAGTAACAGAGATCGCAGACGGAACAGTTGAGATCAAGAGCTTCTGCAGAGAGGCAGGATCAAGATCTAAGATCGCAGTATGGTCAAACGATGAGAACGTCGATGCAGTTGGAGCATGCGTAGGAATCAATGGTGACAGAGTAAATGCTGTCGTTGCAGATCTGAACGGTGAAAAGATCGACATCATTCCTTGGAGTGAGAACCCTGCTGAGTTTATTTACAATGCGCTCAGTCCTTCAGATGTTGAGGACGTATCCGTTGATCTTGATGAGAAGACAGCATTTGTCGTAGTACCTGATACACAGCTTTCACTTGCAATCGGTAAGAAGGGTCAGAATGCCCGCCTTGCAGCAAAGCTGACAGGATACAAGATCGATATCAAGAGCCATTCAAAGGCTGAGGAGATGGGTTACTTTGATGAGCAGCCAGAGGATGAGTACGATGAGAACTTTGATTCTTATAACGACGATGAATATTATGATGAAGTAAGCGAAGATAAAGATGCCGATGCTGCTTCATTTGACATAGATGAAACAGTAGACACAAACGACGAAGAGTAATCATTTGCATTGATGTAGTGGCACATGATAGAGAATAGGGAGTGATGAGATGGCAAAGAAGGTACCTCTGAGGCAATGCCTTGGATGCCGTGAGATGATGCCGAAGAGTGAGCTGATAAGGATAGTCCGAAGCAATGACGGGCAGTTCGCAGTTGATGCAACCGGCAAGCTCAACGGAAGAGGCGCTTATATATGCAAGAGATCCGAGTGCCTTAAGAAGGCGGTTGGAAGCAAAGCACTTGAGAAGGCTTTCAAGGTCAGCATACCTGCTGAGGTGTATGAACAATTAGACAAGGAGCTGCGTGACATTGAAGAATAACAAGATCTACTCGTTAATTTCTCTGTGTGCCAGAGCCAGAAGGCTGTGCAGTGGCAATTTCTCAGTAGAGAAAGCAGTTAAGAATCAGAGCGCGTACGTGGTCATTGTGGCGAAGGACGCTTCTGACAATACGAAGAAACTTTTCGACCAGAAATGTAATTATTATGGGATTCCTTATTATGAGTACGGGACAAAGGATGAGCTTGGCAAGTACAGTGGCAATGAGATGAGAACATCCATTGCGATACTTGACGAGGGATTCGGGAATCAGATCATAAAGTACATGAATGTAAATGAAAACATGGAGGTGTAACATTTGGCTAAAATCAGAGTACACGAATTATCAAAACAGTTAAACATTTCAAATAAAGATATCATAGATACCCTTGGCGCAAAGGGAATAGAGATCAAGAGTCATATGTCCAATCTGGACGATTCGATGGTTGGAATAATTAAGGCTAAGTTTGGAGCAAAGACTGCGCCAAAGGCCGAGGCTCCAAAGGCTGAGACCCCAAAGCCTGCAGCACCAAAGCAGGAGGCTCCAAAGGCAGCGCCTAAGACAGAGCAGCCAAAGCCTGAGACAGCAAAGCCTGCTGCAGCGCCAAAGGCGGACGCGCAGAAGCAGAATCCTTCAAGGGATGACAATTCAGCAGCCAGACAGGGTTCTGGCAATCATGTAAGATTTGCCAGGGAGGACAGAAACGGCGGCAAGATGAATAACAACGGTAACAGAGTCAGATTTAACAACGACAGACAGGGCGGTTCAGACAGAGCCAGATTCAGCAACGACAGGAACCAGGGCGACAGAAATCAGGGTGACAGACCAAGATTCGGCAGAGATGGCCAGGGCGACAGAAATCAGAGTGACAGACCAAGAGTAGGCAGAGACGGTCAGGGCGACAGACCAAGGTTTAACAGAGATGGCGACAGAAACCAGGGTGACAGACCAAGAGGAGGCAGAGACGGCCAGAATGACAGACCAAGGTTTAACAGAGATGGTGATAGAAACCAGGGTGACAGACCAAGAGGAGGCAGGGACGGTCAGGGTGACAGACCAAGGTTTAACAGAGACGGAGACAGAAACCAGGGTGGCGGACGCTTCGGCAATGGGGATAGAAACCAGGGCGGAAGAGGCTTTAACAGAGATGGTGGCAACCGTTTCAGCAACCGTATCAATATGCCATTTGGCAAGGATGACGAGGATGACAGCCCAGCTCAGAAGAGAGCACCATTCAAGAGAGAACGCAAGGACTTCGATGCGAAGGAGATGCCGGGTAAGGATTTAAAGAGCCAGAACAGAGATAACTACAACAGAGATAAGAACAAGCCACGTAAGGGCAACAGAAGATCACCTGAGGAGGTCGAGGCTGATATCAGCAGACTTGCGAAGAATGTGAAGAACAAGCCACAGAAGAAGCAGCAGACTGTGCAGGAGGATCCGGATGCAATCAGAACCATCACACTTCCTGAGGTTGTAACACTCAAGGAGCTGGCTGATGCGGTAAAGACTCCTGTAACAGCACTTATCAAGAAGCTGTTCCTCGCAGGTAAGATGGTCAATGTGAACTCAGAGCTTCCATTTGACGAGGCTTCAGAGATCGCACTTGAGTACAACTGTATAGCTGAGGAAGAGGAGAAGGTAGATGTGATCGAGGAACTCCTGAAGGAGGACGAAGAGGACGAGAAGGACATGGTTCCAAGACCTCCAGTAGTCTGCGTTATGGGACACGTTGATCACGGTAAGACATCACTCCTTGATGCGATCAGACAGACAAAGGTTACATCGGGCGAGGCTGGTGGAATCACACAGGCGATCGGTGCATCAGTTGTAGATGTAAATGGCCAGACCATCACATTCCTTGATACTCCTGGACATGAGGCGTTCACAGCAATGCGTATGCGTGGTGCGCAGAGTACAGACATAGCTATCCTTGTTGTAGCTGCCGATGATGGTGTAATGCCACAGACTATCGAGGCTATCAACCATGCAAAGGCTGCTGGGATTGAGATCATAGTAGCGATCAACAAGATCGATAAGGAAAGTGCCAATATAGAGAGAGTTAAGCAGGAGCTTACAGAGTATGAGCTTATCCCAGAGGATTGGGGTGGTTCAACAATATTCTGTCCTGTATCTGCACATACTAAGGAAGGTATTGACAATCTCCTTGAGATGATCCTCCTCACAGCGGATGTGCTTGAACTTAAGGCAAATCCTAACAGAAAGGCAAGAGGTATCGTCATCGAGGCTGAGCTTGACAAGGGACGTGGACCTGTTGCAACAATGCTTGTACAGAAGGGAACACTCCATGTTGGAGATTACATCGCTGTCGGAGCGTCACATGGTAAGGTGCGTGCCATGACCAACTCAAGAGGTGAGAGAGTTACAGAGGCTCTTCCATCAACACCTGTACAGATCCAGGGTCTCAACACAGTTCCTGACGCAGGTGAGATATTCATGGCAGTTGACAATGAGAAGGAAGCCAGAACCATATCAGAGACATACATCTCACAGGGTAAGGAGAAGCTTCTTGCAGATACAAAGCAGAGAATGTCGCTTGACGATCTGTACAGCCAGATCCAGGCCGGCAACCTCAAGGAGCTCAAGATCATCATCAAGGCAGATGTACAGGGTTCGGTTGAGGCCGTTAAGCAGAGCCTTTTAAAGCTCTCAAATGACGAGGTCGTTATCAAGTGCATACATGCAGGTGTAGGTGCTATCAACGAGTCAGATATAATCCTTGCATCAGCATCAAATGCCATCGTAATCGGTTTCAACATCAGACCGGATGCGAGAGCAAAGGATATGGCTGACAGCGAGGGCGTAGATGTTCGTCTGTACAGAGTCATCTACAATGCAATAGAGGATATTGATTCAGCAATGAAGGGTATGCTTGATCCTATATATGAGGAGAAGGTCATCGGACACGCAGAGATCAGACAGACATACAAGGCTTCTGGTATCGGTGTCATTGCCGGTTCATATGTTCTCGACGGAACAATCAACAGAAACTGCAGCGTAAGGATTACCAGAGAGGGCAATCTTATATTTGAAGGAAAGCTTGCTTCACTCAAGAGATTCAAGGATGATGTCAAGGAAGTTAAGTCCGGCTTTGAGTGTGGTATGGTATTCGAGAACTTCCAGGACGTTGCAGAGGAAGATCAGATAGAGGCATACGAGATGGTAGAGGTGCCTAGAAAGTAGTAATAGATATGAGAAAAAACAGTGTAAAGAATAACAGGATCAACGGTGAGGTCCAGAGAGAACTCAGCAGGATCATCAGCCGTGAGATCAAGGATCCAAGAATATCACCTATGACTTCGGTCGTTGATGTGGTTGTCACACCTGATCTCAAGTTCTGTAAGGCATATATCAGTGTCCTGGGTGACCAGGATGCTGTTGATTCCACATTTGCAGGGTTGAACAGCGCAATGGGATATATCAGAAGAGAGCTTGCTCATTCTGTAAATCTGCGCAATACACCGGAGATAACATTTATCATGGACCAGTCCATAGAGTATGGTGTCAGTATGTCCCACAAGATAGATGAGGCTCTCGGAAAGCATGGCGATGCTGACGAGAGTACAGATGAAAACTCAGAGAGTGAAGATGAGTTTGAAGAGTAGGATATAATATGAGAATTTAAAAGGAGGTATATCATGAACGATCTTATAAGGGAGATAGAGAACGCAGACAGCATAGCCATAACAGGACATATCAATCCTGATGGTGACTGTATAGGTTCAACACTTGGAATGTATAACTATATTACAAGCAATTACCCTGACAAGAGGGTTCAGGTATATCTTCAGGAATTCCCGGATGTGTTCATGTTCCTGAATGGTGCATCTACTGTAAAGCATGAGGCAGATGACGAGACCTATGATCTGTTTATGTCGCTTGACTGCGGAGATATGGACAGATTCACACCATTTGTCAGATATTATGAGACTGCGAAGAGAACCTTGTGTATAGACCACCATGTGTCCAATAAGGGTTTTGGAGATGTATGTTATGTGGAAAGTGGTGCGTGTTCTGCTGCGGAAGCCATATTCAAGCTCCTTGACGCTGATAAGATCAATCAGAAGTGTGCAGAGTGCCTGTATACCGGAATAGTCCACGATACGGGAGTGTTTAAGCACAGCAATACAACAAGGGCAGCCATGACTATAGCGGGAATTCTTATAGAGAAGGGGGCAAGACCAAGCTTTGTCATAGATGAAACCTTCTACAAGAAGACGCTCATACAGAACAAGCTTCTGGGCTATGCTCTTCTCAATATGAAGCAGTTTGCGAATGGAAAGATAACCCATACACTTCTGACAAAGGAGGACTTTGACAGATTTGGTGCCAGCAAGATGGATACGGATGGAATAGTGGATCAGCTCAGACTGACATCAGGTACTGAGGTTGCTTTCTTTATGTATCAGGCTGGTGAGGATAATTACAAGATATCCCTCAGGGCAAATGATATCGTGAACGTGAGTGAGATCGCGTGCAGTCACGGCGGTGGCGGCCATGTGAAGGCTGCGGGATGCAATATGTCAGGTGATCCGGAAAAGATAGTTGCGGAGATAGTTGCGGATATAGAGAAACAGCTTGGCTGATAAATTGCAGAAAAGATGCGATCTGGAACAGGTACTGATACAGCGGACTGATGTAAAAGACTTTGGATTGGATTTGAAATAGTTATGATAGATGGATTTATCAATATATATAAGGAGCAGGGGTTCACGTCATTTGATGTGGTGGCAAAGCTCCGTGGTATATTAAAACAGAAAAAGATAGGTCATACCGGAACTCTCGATCCCATGGCGGAGGGAGTTCTTCTTGTGTGTCTGGGAAGTGCTACGAAGATGTGCGATCTGCTCACTGAGAAGAACAAGACATACACATGTACCATGCTTCTCGGAAAGACCAGCGACACCGAAGACGTGACAGGAGTCATGACAGACGTGACAGATGTATATCCTGATGAGAAGACAGTCAGGGCTGCGGTGATGAGTTTTGTAGGCGATTACATGCAGATCCCGCCTATGTATTCAGCCATCAAGGTAAATGGTAAGAAGCTCTATGAGCTGGCGAGGGCCGGACAGGTTATAGAGAGAGAGCCGAGACCGGTCACGATACATGGTATCACCGTACAGTCGGTAGAACTTCCGAGGGTGACATTCGATGTGAGCTGTTCCAAGGGAACATATATCAGAAGCCTATGCAGGGATATAGGAGAGAAGCTTGGCTGCGGTGCGGTGATGGAGAAGCTTGTCAGAACCGAGGTGAAGGGCTTTACTATAGAGGAAAGTCTGACACTTGATGAGGTGGAGAAGGCAAGGGATGACGGGACACTCATGCAGCATATATTAACAACGGATAAGCTCATGCCGAATATACCGGAGCTTCATATAGCTGAGAAGGGTGTTAAGCCTCTGGCAAATGGAAATAAGCTCAGTGCGGATGCATTTGCCGAGGATAAGATACACAGGGATACCTATGTCAAGGTGTTCAATGAGAATGGAAGATTTGCGGCACTGTATGAATACAGCGATGAGAAGAGGCAGTATGTGCCGTTCAAGATGTTTCCGGTGAGCAATTAAGGACAGACAGTTATGATTCATATAAAGGACACGAAGAAGGTAAAACTGAATAGCACAGAGCGCACGGCGGTTGCCCTTGGAAAGTTTGACGGAATCCATCAGGGACACATGCTGTTGATAGAGCAGGTGTTGAAGCTTCAGAGACAGGGATATATGGGCGTTGTGTTCACATTTGACATGAGGGAAAATCATGTGTTTGATGTGAGTAATATGAAGACCATATATACATCTGAAGAGAAAGCACAGGTGGTATCGGATACCGGAGTTGACGTTCTGGTCGAATATCCGTTTGATGATGTATTTGCTGCAACAGAGCCGGAGGCTTTTATCAGGGATGTACTGGTAGATATGATGAGGGCCGGATATGTCGTGGTTGGAAGCGATTACAGATTCGGCAGAGACAGAAAGGGCGATGTGGATACCCTCAGAAGCTATGCGGACGAGTATGGATATAAGGTCATAGTCATAGACAAGCTGGAACAGGATGACGAGGTGGTCAGCTCAACTGTCATCAGGAAGAATATTTCTGAGGGAGATGTGAGGTCGGTCATTCCGATGCTCGGCAGACCGTACAGTATGACAGGTGAAGTGGTGTCCGGTAAACAGCTTGGAAGGACAATAGGAATACCGACTGCGAATATGCTGCCGGAGGAGCGCAAGCTGTACCCGCCGGCTGGTGTGTATGCTTCAAGGATCAGGATAATCCGGGGGAAGCATACGGGACATGAGGATCCCTTCAGAGTCTATATGGGAATCACCAACATAGGAGACAATCCTACAGTCAACGACAAGGGAAATATCACCATAGAGACGAATATCTTCGACTTTGACAGGAACATATATGGACAGGTCATCAAGGTGGAGCTTATAGAGAAGATCCGGGGCGAGAAGAAATTTGGAAGCCTGGATGAGCTCAAGGCCCAGATGACAAATGACATAGAGAATTCAAAGAGAATACTTGGAAACAAGGTGTTGGTAAAATAGCACAGAAAACATTGGTAATTATGCGGATAAATAATGACGGATTATTGGGTCGCATGAAGATGTTTTCTGTGCTATATTTTTAATAATAGGGTATTTTTTTCTGGTAGAAAAGGAAGTACAAGGAGGAAAAGGGAAATGAGAAAGAAAGCAGCGAGCAGGATCCTGGCATATGTTCTCACCTTATGCATGATCATCGGCAGTATAACCTGGCCGGAGATCACAGCTAAGGCGGAGACCATAACGCTGGATCTGAAACCGGACACCGGTTGGAAGACGGTGACTGCAAAGTCGGATACTTATAGTAAGAAGCCTAAGGCAGAGATGAGGTTTTCTCCACCGAGTGAACTCGGCTCTATGAAAGCGATTGCTGATGCCGGGTATAAGACACTCAAGATCACATATGCGGTGGAGGATTTCACTGAACTAAGTGGGGAAAGTTCAGGAGTTATGCCATTTGTATCATATGGGCCATCGTGGTCCAATAATGATGTATGGATTAATCTGGAAAAAGCCGGACAGTTTGAGGCTACACTTGATCTGGCATCGATCAATACTACCAGCACAGAGAGCGTGGCATTTGGTATACAGATTGCAAATCTCCAGGAGAACAGCACGATCAAATTCAGGATCGTGTCAGCGGTGCTCTCGGGAACAAAGAGCACATCTGGTGGTTCATCAGGGGAGTCTGGCGGTTCGGGAGGCAGCGGACAAGGAAGTGCGGATCTTGATTCTATAGGAAACACAAGCTCAAGCGTAACTGCAAGCCTTGCCGATGGAGATGGAACAGCCAAGGGAGACGGCTACTACGAGACAGAGATAACGATAAATAACAAGAGCAATTCATACATAGCAGACTGGATAGCGGTGGCTGATGTGAATGGTTCAGTAACTGCAGTAAAGGATTACAGTAGCTGGTCAGCCCTCAAGGGTGTATTCAGTGATGGAAAGCTGTACATATATCCAAACACATCCAAGAAGTCAGGTGCAGTAAATGCCGGATCGAGCGTGAGTTATTCAAAGCTTGGCTACACAGGCACGGCAAATGGTGTGTCTATAACAGGTGTCAAGGTGTACTACAGCTCACAGTCAGGTGCATTTGACTCATTTATCGGTTCACTTTCATCATCATCTGGCGGAGCCGGGGACAACACAGGTGAGATCAATACGGATGTTGAGTACAACTATGCAAAGCTTCTTCAGGAGTCACTGTATCTTTATGATGCGAATATGTGCGGAAGTGATGTATCTGCAAAGAGTGAGTTTTCTTGGAGATCAAACTGCCATACTGAGGATGCAAAAACAACATATAATGGAAAGACTGTGGATGTCAGCGGTGGATACCATGATGCGGGAGATCATGCCAAGTTTGGTCTGCCACAGGCATATTCGGCTACAGTTCTAGGGCTTGCGCACATGGAGTTTGCCGAGGCATTTGCGGATACTGCTACAGAGGCACACTATAAGAGGATCATGGACAGATTCGTTGATTATTTCGAGAGATGCACAGTCCTTGGAAGTGATGGCTCGGTTAAGGCTTTCTGTTATCAGGTCGGTGATGGAAATGTCGATCATGGCTACTGGGGAGCTCCGGAAAAGCAGTCATCAAGAAGTGGACAGGCAACATTCACATCTGATTCGGATACGTGTACAGATATCGTTTCAGAGACAGCGGCGGCACTTGCGGCATATTATATAAATTACAAGGATAAGAAAGCGCTTTCCTATGCGGAGAAGCTTTTCACATATGCGGATACTAAGGCTAAGAAGAACAGCTCGGGTCCGGCATCAGGTTTCTATAACTCAGATTCATGGGAAGATGACTATGCCCTTGCGGCGGCTCTTCTGTACAAGGCTACAGGAAAATCAGCATATGCAACAAAATACAATAATGTATATGGTGGCAGAACAAATCCTAACTGGGCTCTTTGCTGGAATAACGTGGCTCAGGCGGCTCTGCTCTACAGTCCTAATTCATCCAAGAAGAGCGTGTTCGTGGAGAACCAGTCAGGACTTATAGCAAGCAAGACACAGTCAGGAGATAACAATTTCTGCCTGATAGACAGCTGGGGATCGGCGAGATATAACACTGCTCATCAGATGACAGGTCTTCTGTATGATACTATATATGGAAAGAATGATTATTCATCATGGGCAAATGGTCAGATGAAGTACATACTTGGCAACAATGCAGGTTCAAAGTGTTTTGTTGTCGGTTACAACAAGTATTCATCAAAGTACCCTCATCACAGAGCCTCAAGCGGATATCAGGGTTCTGTAACTGGAAATGCATATACAAAGCAGGCACATGTACTAGTCGGCGCTTTGGTTGGCGGTCCGGCGGGTTCGAGTACATCCTATGTAGATAGCTCAGAAGATTATAACCAGAACGAGGTTGCACTGGACTATAATGCAAGCCTTGTGGGTGCAGCAGCTGGACTTTATCTGTATGTAAAGAACAGCGGAACAGATGAGGAGAAGGCAGCACAGAAGGTAGTTCCAAAGAGCGAGGTGTCGTCAGAGCTTAGGACGATAAGCGGTGAATCAGGTGGAAATGTCACCACTGAGACTACAACAAAGACAACTACCACAGAGAAGGCAACAAAGAATCCTTCATCTGGATCCAGCACGGGTTCGACAGGATCAACAACAGGTTCATCAACAGAAAAGACTACAGAGTCTTCTACGGAAACTCAGGTTATACCAGTCAAAGGAATCACATTTGACCAAACGGCACTTACTATGAAGGTAGGTGAGAGTGGACAGATAAAAGCCACAGTCACACCAGCGGATGCGACAGACAGCTCACTCGTGTGGACAAGCTCTGACAGGACAAAGGTATCAGTTCAGAATGGCAAGATAACGGCACTTACAGCTGGAACGGCCACCATCACCGCAAAGGCAAAGGATGGTTCAGGAGTTAAGGCTGTGTGCAAAGTCAAGGTTCTTGAGCCGGGAAAACTGTCATGCGAAACTTCTGGAAAGGCATGGAATGCTCTTGTCTATGGATACGGGGATGTTTCTTCAGAACGCATAGGCTTAAGTAATTGTGGCGAGACTGAGCTGAGCGATGTGAAGGCGAGTCTCAAGACCGGAAGTAATTTCCAGATCACAGTATATCCTGCAGGTCAGATAGCAGCCGGACAGGAGACCTCTGTTGAGGTGAGACCTGTGACAGGCCTTGCTGCAGGAAGCTATAGCGATACACTTGTGATCACAACAGCAAATGGAACAGCGAATATACTTCTTAAAGCGAAAGTCGCAAAGTCTGAGAACACAGCTAGTGTGTCACTTGCCAAAAAGGCAGTTTCATCATTATCTGTAACAGTTGAGAGCTATGTATCAGGTACAAATACAGGAGTTGAATATGCAATATCTACAGTTCCTGTCGATGATGCGGATAGTCTCACATGGCAGGACGGCGCATATTTTGCAGGACGCAAGGCATTTACAAAGTATTATGTATATGGACGAATGAAGGCAACTTCAAATCTGAATGCCGGTGCAATGAGTAAGGCACTTGAGATTGTGACACTTGTGTCAGATCCATACACAATAGATGTTGGACGACTTGGCGACAGTGAATATGTTGGAGCTTTGGTAGATGGCAATGGCAATCCAACTGTAAGAGTGTCTGAGTCCGGTAAAAATATACTGGTTTCATTTACACAGAGCGGTGATTATACTGTGACGGGCGATGGCGCAGATGTGGCGGTTGATACCGGAAAAGCAGGCAGTATCACGATAGACAGTGCTGTGTTAAAGAAACTCACAGTAGATCCAGGCAATTCTGGAACATTCGTGATCAGTGTGCTTGGAAACAATATCGTCTCAGATGGAATCAAATGTATGGAGAATTCTGCGGGATCAGGTGTTGTGAAGATAAATGGAAATGGCGATTCATCAGTGATAGTCTCATCAACACCGGATGCTCCGGCGGTGAAGGCTGACGGAGATGTTGAGATATCAGGCATAAAGATAAAGTCTGAGGGCAAGGGCGTTGAATCAGCTGGCACAGTGAAGATATCCGGTGGCAGCAACAAGATAGAGGCAGTGTCGGAGGCCGTTGCAGCGAAGGATGTCGAGATGACAGGTGGCTTGCTTGATGCCACATCCACAGCTCTTGGCGAGGATGAGTCGGTTATATCAGCGGATAATTCTATAAAGCTTGTAGGCGGAAAGATCACAGCAGATGCATCAGGTTCAAGTACAGGTGGATCATTTGGTGTCAGATCAGACGATGGAAAGATCATAGTTGACGGAGATGCCGTTATAGGCGGAGATCCGACGTATTCAAAGGATCCTGTAGACAGCACGGGTGAGAGCATTGTTATGGTCAAGGTGACATTTGTCGATGAGAATGATGATCAGATCTGTGTATCGTCATTCAACAAGGGTTCAATACTTGATATCTCAAAGCTCGATATAACTACAAAAGATGGTGTAGCTTACTCAGCATCAAAGCCTGGGTACAGCCTGACATGGACCGACAATGCAGGTAAGACATATGTGGCCGATGCGTTGTATGGAGCCGTGGATGGAGATATTACACTGAAGGCTGTGTGGACATGGATAACGGTTGACATATCTAAGAGCGCAAAGGTAATTTATAAGGCGACACAGAAGGCATCCTACAAGGCTAAATATACGGGAGCGAAGATAACTCCTGCAGTAGTGGTTAGTGTCGGAAATACCACACTTGTATCTGGCACAGATTACACAGTTACATATTCATCGAATATAAATGCCGGAACAGCCAAAGCGGTCGTAAAGGGCAAAGGAAAATACAAAGGCACGGTTACATTGACATTTGCCATTGCAAAGAGAGATATCAAAAAGGCAAAGGTGGCTGTGTCAGCAAAGGTTCTGTATACAGGCAAGGCTGTAAAGCCAAATACCAAGGTGGTGTATGGCAAGACCAAGCTCACATTGAATAAGAACTACAAGATAACATGCTATTCCAATAAGAACTTCGGCAAGGCAAAGGTCGTCATAACCGGAATTGGCAACTATGGTGGAAGTGTGGTGAGATACTTCAATATAGTTACAAAGGCTGGAAAGGTATACACATACGGAAACTATAGATACAAGATAACAAATGCATCCACAAGCGGAAGAGGAACAGTAACTCTTGTGTCAGCTGTCAAGAAGACAACTTCTGTTACAGTGCCGGATGCGATAAAGCTTGGCGGAAAGACATTCAAGGTCACTGCCATAGGAGGCGGAGCATTCAAGGGCAATACAAAGCTTGCAAAGGTTGTTATAAGCAAGAATGTAAAGACCATAGGTTCAAAGGCATTTTACGGATGTAAGAACCTCAAGGCACTTGTGGTGAGAAACACAGCCATGACCACAAAGACGGTAGGAGCTGCTGCCTTTACAGGAACATACGCAAAGATGACCGTAAAAGTACCGGCATCAAAGCTTGCTTACTATAAGAAACTTCTGGTAGCAAGGGGTGTGTCTAAGAAAGCGGTTATCAAAAAGTAAGATATATTCAATAAAATAATTTCTTTATAGACATTTCAGAAAGATCCAGACATGACGTATAAGTTGTGCCTGGATCTTTTTTCTATAGGTAGAGATGGGGGACGGAGGTGCTTAACATAAAACAGGCAAAGAGTTTGCTGAATGGTATTGCCTAATATTTTGCTTTGAATGGTTTACAAAATGATTTGCGCTTCAAAGTTTTATGTGACAAACGTAACATCCTATGATATTATAAAAAAGATATAAGCGAAAATGACTTTTGCAGAAAGACGTTTTAAAGATATGGAACGATCTTAGTACAAATGAGCAGGAAACAGTGATGTCAATGTTGTGTGGACTTCGGAAGTAGAAGAACAGTTCGAATGTATATATCGGCTGTTCTTTTTTTGGGTATAAGTTTAAAAGTTAAAAAAGGATAATCGGCAAACCAGATGAAAGTCTGGGACGCAAAGCTACAGGGCCTTTAAAATGGCAGCCAGTTGCATGAAATTAGTTGCACTGTCTGTAGGACAGTGTTTTTTTATGATGCTATTTCATAGATGTAACCATAATAATTTTATTAGGAAATCAGATATGAAAAAACGAAAAAATAGTAAAGGATAGACGGAAAATGATAGGAAAAAGAGTGATTGCAGGCATTCTGCTTGCGGGAATCTTAACAGTCACCCTGGCAGGGTGCACAAACACAGGTGACAGTAGAAAAGAAATGGAAAAACCCATCATCACGCTCGGGAGTGACAGTTATCCACCATACAATTATCTGAATGAGGATGGAATCCCGACAGGAATCGATGTAGAACTGGCTACAGAAGCTTTCGAAAGAATGGGATATCAGGTGGAGGTTGTACAGATCAACTGGGAGAAGAAAAAAGAACTGGTGGAGAGCGGAGAGATTGACTGTATCATGGGTTGTTTTTCCATGGAAGGACGCCTTGACGATTATCGCTGGGCGGGACCATATATAGCAAGCCGTCAGGTGGTTGCTGTAAATGAGAACAGCAATATCTATAAACTGAGTGACCTGGAGGGAAAGAACCTGGCTGTCCAGTCCACAACCAAACCGGAAGGCATCTTTCTGAACCGGACAGATGAAAGAATCCCCAAGCTGGGAAATCTGATCAGTCTTGCACACCGGGAGTTGATTTATACGTTTCTGGGGAAAGGATATGTAGATGCAGTTGCCGCACATGAGGAATCGATTTTCCAGTATATGAAGGATTATAACACAAGCTTCCGTATTCTAGAAGAACCGCTGATGATTACGGGGATAGGTGTTGCTTTCGCAAAAGATGATGACAGAGGAATCTGTGAGCAGATGGACCAGACGCTGGAAGAAATGCGTCAGGATGGCACATCCCTGAAAATCATTGAAAAATACCTGGATAATCCTGAGAAGTATCTGGAGGTAGATGATCTTGGATATTAAGAGAAAGAAGAAAGAAAAACGAATCCGGCTGCTCGGTGGTCTGATTGGAATCTGTGTGGCAATAGCCTTTCTGTTCTATTTCTTCAACGCAGAAAAAACAGAAGCAGAGAAAAGAATGTTGGAGATTGTAAACTATGTCAAAGTGCAGTGTTCAAGCTACACCCATTATAATGAATCTTCGGAATCCAAAAGTCTCCTCCGTGCGATTGAAAGTGCCAGACAGATGAGTACGAATATCGACATGGAAACAGAAAACGGTGGTCAGCTGAGTCAGGAATTTCTGAAAGAAAATCTGCAGACGCTCTGGGTGGATGGTATCATTGTACTGGATAAAGAAGGAAAGACGGACTGTGAATACAGCACGGATGAATTTCTGTACAACGAGATTACGGAGTATCTGCAAAAAGAAATTATCATGGATTTTGCCGGATATGAAGAAAGATCTTATTCAGAACGGTTTACCAGGGAAGATGGATCATATATTGATATTGCAGCCTGCGCCAGAAAAGATGCACCGGGTATTGTGGCAATCTACTATTACACATCACCTGAATTTGCTAGAAATTATACCCTTACGATACAGAGGCTTTTAAACGGCTATAGTGTCCATAAAGATGGAACAATAATTATTGCAGATGATGGAATAGTTGTTGCCAGTAACGATGAGAGCCTTCTGGGGCAGAATACAACTGGTAACGAGGTTGTTCAGGAAATGAAAAAGCATACAGACAGTCAGCATATTTATCATTTGAAGAATGAGGGAACTGGATGTTACGGTATCATGCTGAAGCAGCGAGATTATTATATTTATGCATATCTTCCGGACACAGAAGTGTTTCATAACCTTCCATTGAGTGTAGCAGGTGTTATTTTTCTTTATTTGCTGATGTTCAGTACATTTTGGTTCTGGGCATACAGAACCAATCTTACACATCAGAAACTGGAACAGGAAAAAGACGAAAAATATAAAGCAGAACTTCTGATAGCTGCAAAAAAGGCAGAAGCCGCCAATGAGGCAAAAACGGAGTTCCTTCAGCGAATGAGCCATGATATCCGGACTCCGATCAATGGAATCTGCGGTTTGGTCAATATGGCAGACTATTATGCAGATGATATGGAGAAGCAGGCGGAATACAGGACAAAGGTTAAAGAGGCATCCAATCTGTTGCTGGAACTGGTAAATGATATTCTGGATATGAGTAAGCTTGAGTCTGGTGAAATCGTTCTGGAAGAGATTCCATTTAATCTGAGCAGTATTTCAAGGGAAGTATTCGTTGTGATCGAGCCGATGGCTGCAGAACAGAATATCCGGATCGTGTGGGAGAAAAAAGAAATCACACACCAGAATTTTATTGGAAGTCCAGGGTATGTGAAACGTGTGATGATGAATATCCTGTCGAATGCGGTGAAATATAATATAGAAAACGGACGTATATATATCAGCTGCATGGAAATTCCATCCGAACAGCCAGAAATGACGACAATGGAATTTGTCTGCCGGGATACAGGAATCGGAATGACTGAGGAGTTCCAGAAATGTGTGTTTGAACCATTCACGCAGGAACACACAGGAAGCCGCACAAAATTTGCAGGAACAGGCCTGGGAATGCCGATTGTAAAAAATCTGGTCGAGAAAATGGGTGGAACAATTACCTTTGAAAGCAAAGAAGGCGAAGGAACTACCTTTGTGATCAGGGTTCCGTTTAAAATAGATCTAGATGCGAATAAACGTGAAGAGCAGAAGTGTGTATCAGAAAAATCTATAAAGGGACTGCATATTCTTCTGGCAGAAGATAATGAGCTGAATATGGAAATTGCAGAATTTGTGCTTCATAATGAAGGTGCGGACGTGACAAAAGCATGGAATGGTAAGGAAGCTGTTGAGCTGTTCAGAAAAAGTGAATCTGGTGATTTTGATGCTATTCTTATGGACATTATGATGCCGGTCATGAATGGTTATGAAGCCACAAAGATGATCAGGTCTTTGGACAGAGTGGATGCAAAGAAGGTACCGATCATTGCAATGACAGCAAATGCATTTACGGAGGACAGGCTGAAAGCTAAAGAAGCAGGAATGAATGACCATGTGGCGAAGCCGGTTGACATGAGTATTTTAATATCTGTCATTGCAAAATATATAGAACGATGATCCGTTTTTGGAAAAAGAGGAGCAGAGTAATGAAGAACATGAAGGTAAGAATCCCAATGTATTTTGTTGGACTGTTTATTATGACTATAGGAATAGCACTTTCAGTCAAATCCAATCTGGGAGTGTCGCCGGTTAGCTCTATACCATATACGATGACATGTGTATGGGGAATCGAGATGGGAAAGGCAACGATCATATTCCATGCGGCATTGGTGCTTATACAGATCATTATACTTCGAAAGAATTTCAAACCGATAAATCTCCTTCAGATAGTGGTTGGAGTAGTATTTGGATACTTTACGACGTTCTGTAATTATCTTGCGACATTTCTGCCGTCAACAGATATCATAGTTGTCAGAGTTGCCTTGATGCTTGTGAGTACCGTATTCATAGCAGGCGGAATATTCTTTTAT
The DNA here is from genome assembly GCF_003434675.1 of Coprococcus sp. AM14-16. Classification (NCBI taxonomy): domain Bacteria; kingdom Bacillati; phylum Bacillota; class Clostridia; order Lachnospirales; family Lachnospiraceae; genus Coprococcus; species Coprococcus sp. AM14-16. The sequence continues at coordinate 950,825 of NZ_QTLL01000001.1, read as the reverse complement.
CTGCCGGCGGATCTTATCCCACTTGCCGGGGAGGGTGTTATGCAGGCTGTTTCAGAGGTCACACACATTGAATTTTCAAAGGTAAAGATCGGATTTGATTGTTCTATGGTGGCTGTGTCGGTCGTAACATGCCTGATCTGTATACATAGTCTTGGAAGCGTGGGCGCCGGTACGGTTATTGCCGCATTCCTTGTTGGATTCAATCTTGGCAAGTTAAATAAGGCATTTGGCGGAAAACGAGATAAACTTCTTGGAAAGCACACATACACTGAGGAGGAAGTGCTCAGGGAGAGAATGGAGCAATTGCATTAGGACTTTTGGATAAAATTGTATCGTATAAACTATTTTATAATGGTAATCAAAATTTCCAATTAGAACTGCAATCTGCCTGCACTGTATTTGAAGTCGTCGAAATCATCGGGTATCCGTGAGAGTTCGTCTATGTATGCCTGACTGTCATATGGCTCATTTGCATTTATATGATGTTCCATATCTGTTATTTCCCCTTCATAAATGGCTGGCATGGGGAGTTTTATTTGTTTGCTTTTGATATTACGTGGTGTATAATTTATAGCATACAAATTTTGGTTTGTTGTACGTGTAAAGGAGAATGCAAATGATAACAGGGGATTTGAAGAATAAAATAGACAGTTTATGGGATATATTTGCCGCGGGTGGACTCGTCAATCCACTTGAGGTTATAGAGCAGATAACATATCTTATGTTTATCCATGATTTAGACGATGTGGACAACAAAAAGGCTAAGGAATGTGAGATGCTAGGGCTTCCGTTTAGCAGTATATTTGCTGATGAGGTGAAGATAGGAGACAGAAACATTGACGGAAAGCAGCTCAAATGGTCTGTATTCAGGGATTTTCCTGCTGAGAAAATGTACAGTGTCATGCAAGAATGGGTTTTCCCATTTATAAAAAATCTTCATAGTGACAAGAACAGCGCATATTCAAAATATATGGATGATGCTATATTCAAGCTTCCGACACCGATTCTTCTTTCGAAGGTTGTTGACTCGCTGGATGAGATATATAAATTGATGAATGAAATCCAGTCAGTTGACGTGAGAGGCGATGTGTATGAATATTTGCTTTCAAAGATAGCACAGTCTGGAAGAAACGGTCAGTTCAGGACACCGAGACATATAATCCGAATGATGGTTGAGATGATGGATCCGGCAGCAGACGAGATGATATGTGATCCTGCATGTGGAACATCCGGTTTCCTTGTTGCGTCAGGGGAGTACCTCAGGGAAAAGAAGAAAGAAGACATCTTTTATAACAAAGCAAATAGAGATCACTATATGAATCATATGTTCTATGGATATGATATGGATAGAACGATGCTTCGTATAGGTGCTATGAATATGATGACACATGGTATAGATAATCCATGTATTGAATATAGAGACAGCTTATCAGATCAGAATAGTGATAAGAATAAATATACACTTGTTCTTGCAAATCCACCGTTCAAGGGAAGTCTGGATGCTGAATCAGTTTCAGCAGATCTTCTCAAGATGTGCAAGACAAAGAAGACAGAATTGCTGTTCCTTACATTGTTCATAAGGATATTGCAGGTAGGCGGTAGATGTGCATGTATAGTTCCGGATGGAGTGTTGTTTGGTTCGTCTGTAGCACATAAGGCAATCCGTAAAGAAATAGTGGAAAATCAGAAACTTCAGGCAGTCATCTCCATGCCATCAGGAGTGTTTAAGCCATATGCGGGAGTTTCAACTGCGATACTGATATTTACAAAGACAGATCACGGTGGAACGGACAAAGTATGGTTCTATGATATGACGGCAGACGGATACAGTCTTGACGATAAGAGAACACCGGTAAATGATAACGATATACCTGACATAATAGAGAGATTTGCACATCTTGACAAAGAAAATGACAGAAAGCGAACGGACAAGTCATTCTTTGTGTCAAAGGAAGAGATAGTGGACAATGCTTACGACCTCAGCATCAATAAGTACAAGGAAGTAGAGTATACACCAGTAGAGTATCCGCCTACATCTGAGATAATGGCAAATATAAGAGATCTGGAGAGAAAGATAAGTCAGGAAATGGATGAACTTGAGAAATTGCTGGTTGATGATAACCAGTAATTTATTGAAAATATTAGGAAAGGGGAAAACAAACTCGACTTTAG